>NZ_VZBE01000064.1:0-12458 GCF_009494835.1 Segatella copri | reverse complement strand
GGCGACTAAGCTTCAAATGCTCGGAGAGTTCCTTGTCGGTGAGGTATCGCTCCCCGTCCAAAGGTGGGCTATAGGACTCGATGAATGAGGAATCGGATTATCCAAAAGTTGTGATAATCCGATTGAAAACTGCGTCCGGCCACTAGCCATCGGCAGAAAGAACTATATGTTCTGTGGAAACCATGATGCGGCTGAGGAAGCGCCCATCATGTACACTATGATGGGATGCTGCAAGCTGGCTGGTGTTGACTTCCGAAAATGGACAACCTACTTCTTGACTCATATACATGAGTATGATAATGATTATTCAAAAGACTTGGCTGACTTCCTGCCATTGAGCCTAAGAGAGAAGGGAGTTCTGTAGTCACCCTCTGAAATTCTTGTAACTTCTTCTAATTTTCTTTGAATATCTCCGAAAATCTTGTAGAACTTTGAAGATTTCTACAAGATTTTCTGAGAATATGCAAGACGGGGTTAGCCGATGGCTTACAGTATTGAAACTATGCCAATAGGTAAAAGTAAAATCTCAGATATGGATTTCGGTTCTTTCGAGAACACGATTGACAAGAATATCGAAACGGATAAGGCTTCAGATAAGTTTGACCAACAGCTTCAAGCCTACAAGGATGCTGGCAATAGTTTGACTTCAGCAAAATCAGAACTTGAAACGGCAACAACTTCTTTACAGGAAGCAAAGGACAACTTGAATAAAGCCACCGATAAAGCAGATGCGGTTACGAAAGCCATTGATAGCTTTATTGCCAAAGTGAAAGATATAAAATTCAAGGCTAAGGTTGATGATGCCGACATTGAGAAACTGACAGATAACAGAAAGAAACTCATTGGCGATGAGTCCAAACTTCTTGAAGACCACCGAAAGGAGAACAAGGATATTCTCACTTGCCATTTCTATGATATGTCTAATATGATGTCAAGGAATGAAGGTGTGTGGCTGTCGAATGGTTGGGTAAAGGCTTTTCTTTGGATATTCCTGCCGTGTTTTCTTTATACGGTCATTTCGATTGTATATTTAGTTGCATCGTGCATAGACAAGTGAAAAAGCGGATGGTTGTTGTATAATCAACTCCATCCGCTATATTTGCTTTTATAATTGTGTCATTCTAACAGAATGACGTGTGCCTGAGTATTGTCCATATCAGGCATTGTCATTCCAACTGGTGCACCAATATAAGTAGGATCTGTAATGACATAATGTTTTCCATTTAAAGAAATATAATCCCCGGTAACATTATCTGTAAAGCATACTGCACTTGCCAAATGTCCTGGGTAAAACACTAAAATAGTTTTCAATCCCAATAAGTCCCTTATTAAACGACTGAATAGTATAGATCTGTCTTCACAGTCACAATAAGGATAATATAAGGTTTCTTCTGCAAAGAAGGCCCTGTCGTGTCCCCACACTTTATCATCATATTCATAAACAAATGCAGTTTGAACCCAATTCAGTAACTTGTTAGCAGCTTCCAATTGACTCAAGCCATTGATTTTTTCTTTTAGTGCAGGATAAAGGTCTTTTTTCACATGTTCATCCAATGGCGTGTTGGCATACATTGCCCACCTTGTCATAAAGTTATTATTTACTTCCGATGTTGGGTAAGTATTATAGAAATCTATTAGGTTCTCGTTAACTTGAACTTGTACTTGAACATTTGGATATCTTTTAGATGTCAAAGTTCGCAAATCACTTGCCTTATATTCAAATTTTTGATTTTGCGGAATATACAAGGATAAAGGTTTTTCTTGCGGAAATGATGCATCACATATTTCAAGTTGATTCTCGTTACATTCAAATGGATAAAAATTCAAATTATCAATATTAAAATATGCAATATCATAGATTCCATGTTCACTTGCATATAATAAATATATGTGTTGCTCATTTCTTCCTAATCTCATTTTATATCCACTTTGGGCATAAATATAAGAAGTAAGCATTGTCGCTTCATTGGAATTTCCATATATAGCTTTTGAAAATGAAGATAATAAGTTTAGGTATGCCCAATCACATAAGTTCCTGCCAACTCTTATTGCAAGACAGTCTCTTATGGTGTTGTTGAGTACGCCCTCTGCTGACAGTTGTGTCCAGACATTAGATAACTGTTCGTTGCTACAATCTTGGAGAGACAGATTTAGGTCCTTATTAAGGCGAATCTGGCATTTTGTTCCACAGTAGATAAAGTCAATCGTCCTTTCTTGTGGTTGAGAGTCCTCTTTGATGGGCGCGATAGGAGTAGGTTGTGGATCTGGTGTTGGTGGTACAACAACTTCCTTGATCGGGATAGGATTGCTCTCTATGGGCTTGTTCTTATCTTCTTCGGGAATAGTGACAGGTGGCACAGTCTCGTCCTTGGGTTTTGGAATGGCAGGCAAGGCATTGTATTGCTCCCAAGCTTGCTTTAAGAAAACGGCATATTGTTCGTTGGCTTGCGTTCTGAAGTCATTGTATTTTTGTAGTGCCTGCTTTTTGAAATCATCGTATGTCTTGCGAGGATTAATGTTTTGGGCAAAGCCGTTTGTTGAAGCCAACAACACCCAAAACAATATAGGCAAAAGTTTGTTCTTTTTCATCGCTTTATCTTATTTAAGTGTGATGTTTCTCCAGTCTTCCAGTTCTGACGAATTATATACAGATGGAGTTTGTGTCTTGTTCTTATCCTTGAAAGCTTGTTTGGAAACCTCTGCCTTCACATAGTCGGTTAATTCTCCTAAAGATGTATTCCCAGATGTTTCTTGCAGCTTTTTCAAAAGATAATAAGTGAACATACCGTGTCTTTCCTTATCGTATGGAAGTGCGGATTCGTCGCCTTGGCTTGCTGAGAATACAACAAGTTTACCAGTAGGCGTGTCTGGCTTGGCCTTGATAGCAACTCTTCTTGCTTCAGCGTTAGCTTGCTCATTTCTTTGTGCTCCACTGAAACAGGCATCTATAAAGGCTATGATGTTTTTTGCCGGCAGATTGCCCAATTCATTATATAAGTCCTTCAGACTATATCCTGTATTGGTATCAAAAGAAAAACCGTCGATTGGGAGTATATAAGAAGTACGGTCAGACTCGTTTGGTATTCCATGTCCAGCATAGTAGAATATAACTTTGGTGTCGTCACCATTTAATTTGGTTTGGTTTTTAAGCCATGCCAAGTGATATTTGATGTCATTGAGAGTTGCGTTTTCTGCATAGTGAATGTTGTCAGTTGGAATTCCAAGAGTCTTCTTGCAATATTCCGAGAATGTTTTTCCGTCATTCATCGCATATGGAACATTCTGTTCTCTTGTGTATTTCTCGTTTGCGATAATAACAGCATAGCATTTATTGTTAGATGTTTTGCAAACCGGAATATTTTCGTCAATGTTTGATTTTTGGTTGTTGTAGAGATATTGGTATTTCTTGAAACGGGCTGTAGTACTATTGTATTCGCATGGTATAACTTCTTCGCCAGTATCAAGGTTTACATATCCATATTTACCATTTCTTTTAACCTTGACCATGTTATGATGAATAAGATTCTGTCCATAAGTATCACCCAGCTCTTCACCCATGTATCTTCCAACTGTTTCGTATATGCATTGTGTCACTACTTTTTCTCTTTCCAAGTCCACAATTCCATATAAATCATTTTTTTTGGAAATAAGGAATCTCTTATTCAAAACGAGAGTCTTTTGGACGTTTCCAACAGCATCTATTGATATTGTACCAATGTCATCAAACTTGTCATATAAAATATTTTTACCATATTTATTAACAAACCATTTCAGTCCATTTTTCTCGACCAATGCCAATCCTTCCTTAAATTCGCCAAAATCTGAAAGTTTATCAAATACTTGATTCTCTAAATCTTCATATCCAGATCCATAACCTTTTACATACTTAAAGAAAAATCCTCCATCTTTTCTTTTTTCACAAAAGAATCCATTTGAAGAGAGTGAAAATGTATCATAAGATATACTTTGTTCGTTTAAAAAATCGGTTTCAAAATAATGGTAGCCGTATATTTCGACGTAAGTTCTATATTTGGAATCTCCTTTTTCGTCTATAATTTCTAAATTGTATCCATAGTTGTTTGATGGATTTTCAGGAGTCTCTACAATAGCATATTCCCCTAAAAATTTAGAGGCTAAATAATATTTGCAAGGAATAACAATTTCTCCCTTTCTATTAATATAACCAAATTTACCCAAATCATTTTTCTCACGATTTCCCCCTTGAGAAATTGCTGCATAATTACCATTGTTGTTGAAGAAAATATGAGTGTCGGAAATGAATGGTATGACAAGCTTGCCGTTTTTGTCAATGCATCCATGCTTTCCATTTTTTTCAACACATATTAATTCTCTACTATCGTTTTCTTCTGCACCAGGACATATAACCCATTCTGTTGGAGTTTTTGTTGATATGACATGTCCCTTCATATCCAACATGACTTTCTCATCATCTTTTTGCGCATGAATAACTCCGTCATATCTGCCGAGGTTTAATATGTTGTTGTCGTATATGCATGGAATAACAATCTTTCCATTTTTATCAACACAACCCATTTTGTTGTTCTTTAAAACATCTGCAAGGCCTTCATCGTGAAAAAGTTTCATGTTTTCATGATTTAAAATGATGTAATCGTAGACGCAAGGTATCACATTGTTTCCTATACTGTCTAATGCTCCGAACTTGCCATTTTGCTTTATAATAATATATTTGTCGCTACTAATGTCTTTTATTTCATAGCTCAATATTTGCTTCCCATAATAAGAGATAGTATTCTTATTCTCATCGGCAACCCATCCCCATCCTAAGGTATATGGCAGAAAGCGTTCTTCTTCATCAATATATGCGCTTCTTTCAAACCAACTACCATCTTCTAATTGGCTTGAGAAAAAAGTTCTGCCCCACAAATCTTTGTATTTAAAAGGTATAACAGTATTACCTTTTATATCGACACATCCCCATAATTTTGAAGATTGGTCGCATAATGGGAACAACATCTTGTTAAAGTCTTGTGAGTAACTGAATATAAAATTCATTAATAATACAATTATACAAATGGCTTTTTTCATTATCTTTAAATGTTAAGTTGTTGACAATTGAGTGGTGAAAAATTTTTACGTTATAGAGTGTTATCTGGATTGTCTTCTTCTATAATGCACTTCATTCCTATGTAAACGAATTGTTTCAGAATCAATATATCTTCATTTCTCAGACGAATACATCCTTCACTACTTCTTGTCCCAATTGATTCTGGCAAACATGTACCATGAATGCCAATGCTATTGAATTTTGGAACTTTTAGTCTGAAAAAGTAAGGACCATACGCACCTTTACGTAGTCCCTTTCCATCTTTAAAGTCATGCTTCCAACAAGAAGAATTCTCAATAGAACAAATTGTAAACGTTCCCTCAGGGGTTTTCTTATCACCTGCTTTCGTCTTATTTCCATAGTTCTTTCCCACGGCAATTGGGCATTTGAAAATTGTGTCACTATTTTCAATAACAAACAGCTTAAGTTCTGTTTTTGACACAAAAATATATCGTTGTCCCAATATACTATTGCAAATAAGCAATATGAATACAAACAGCAATGTTCTCTTACTACACAACTTTTTTACAATAGCCAAAATGTAGTTCATAACTTATACGCTCTTATTATAAATGATAAGTAATAAAAAAACATCAAATTTATAGCGTGCGTTTTTTCCAATTTGTGATACTCTTTGAAAAAAGTATTGATGGAGTTTGCATCTTTTTATTTACAGAAACGGATGTTTTCATAACATTGCTTTTAACATTATCAAAGAATGTTCCGAGTTGAATTTGCCCACGTCCTTTCTGTAATTCTTTTAACAGAAAATATGTGAACATTCCATGTTTTTGGTCTTCGTAAACAGATGCGGTTTCATCTCCTTGGCATGCTGAGATAGTTATAGTATTTCCTAACGGTTCCGTTTCTTTCGCCTTTATGGCAACACCCCTTGATGAAACCAACATATCTCCTTTTTTTTTCGTCCCACTAAAACAGGCATCTAAAATAACATAAGATTCTATGTTGTTTGCTGAAAGTGTACTGTATATATCTTTTAAGTTTAATCCTGAATTAGCATTTTTAGCAAATCCGTCTGTTGGCAAAAGATATGTTGTTTGAAGGTCTTCCGATGGCATACCATGTCCACTGTAATAAAATATGATTTCTTTGGCATTCTTTGAATCTATATTCTGTTTCAGCCATTCTAATTCCCATTTCATTTTATTTAGTCCCGCATTTTTTATCAAGTGTACATTGTCCTCTGGGATACCTAATGCCATTTTGCAATATTGGGAAAATACACTTCCATCATTTGATGCATAAGGAACATATTCTTCATATTCGTAATCTTCATTTGCAACAACCAACACATATGTACTTTTTCGTGTATTTCTTTCTCCTTGTGGAATATCCACATCAACATCGGAATCTAATGCTAATTTTGCTATAACGTTATCTTCCCATTCAGATGCATTCTTATATATTTTTGCATTAAGAACGCCTTCTTTATAGAATCGTTCGGCATAATTGTCTTCTTCTGCACTCATTAGATTTCCATTTTCGTCATTTTTAATATTCGTAAGATGAATGATATGTCTATCATGTTGAGCTTTATAATAATACTTAAGTGCATTTTTCAAGTCTCGTTCATCAAGTGTTTTCCTATATAAACGTTCGTAGCATTCTCCTAATCTATCCTGAGCTGACCAATTTCCTTGGTCGGCAGCCCTTTGATACCATTTTGTAGCTTCCTTTAAGTCTTTATCTACAAATAAGCCTTCTTCAAAGTATTCGGCAAGCGCAAATTGTGCTCTCGCATAGCCATTTTCTGCCGATATTCTATATAACCTAAAAGCCATTATGTCTTTATGGTCATAATATTCGGCCAATGCACATGGGCTTTTCTCTAAATCTATTTCTTCATCAACAGCCCTGTGTAACAATTTCTTGCCTTCTTCTATTTTACCTTCTTCACGAAGAATTAAGAACAAATTAAACAGGGCATATTTCCTACCATTAGCTTTGGCATCATCGGTGTTGTTTACAGCCTGCCAATACCATTTTTTTGCAGTATCATCGTTTGCAGTAATTCCACTATGCTTTCCATATCGCTTATCATAGAGTCTACCTATGTTAAACTGAGCACCCGCTTTCTTTTGAGCAGCAGATTTCTTATACCATTCAACAGCCGTTATGAATTCCCCTTTTTCTTCATATATATATCCTAATAGATTTTGGAAAGCTCTATCTCCACTCTTCGCAATAGGTAGCGTTTGTTTTATAGCTTCATTTATAGAACCTTTTTCTACCATATCTATAATTTGGTCATATAGTTCATCATTTTGTGCATAGGAAGTAAATATACTAAGACACAAAAATAATACGGTACATATCTTTTTCATTTTTTTATAATTGTTAAGTTTTTGGCTTTAAAAACCATTGCTGGGTCTTTTACACGTTTTTGCGACAACCACCTTTGAAATTCCTTATTTGGCAGTTCTCGTGGCAAATTCTCTTGTTTCTTTGAATCCAAAGCTTTTACAAAAGAGTTTGATGAGAATATTATATAGATTTGATTTAACTCTTGTGTATGTGTACATGTCATAGTATACTCGTCTACATATTGGCGTAAGTCTGGGGAAGCCCATTTGGCTGAAAAGAATACATATCTTTCATTTGCTTTTACATAAACGTTCCCTTCTTCTTGATTTTGATAAGGCAATAAACAAAAGGCATTACCATCGTTGTCTATCAAATAGACTGCTATGTAGCCTGACAAAGGAGACATAAACGATAAGAATAAATCATCACCACCATAAAATGTGTCATCATCAAACTTATCATCTGTTCCATTGCGCAGTATATGGAAATCAAAGTCTATGTGTGAAGATACGATTTCACGGATTTTACCTTTAATCCAAACTTTTACTACAAGTTGTTCTCCATTAATTTCCGTTTTGAAAATAGGATTTCCTATAGTTTCTATCCATTCTCCTTTCACCTCACTTCCACCAATTGACATGAAATCGATATTGGATTTGCCATTTTCATTTTTTACTAAAGTTGAATTTGATTGAGAAACGACAGTACCAAACTCATCAGCAATCAGCTGTATTTTTACACGTTCTAATGCAATATTTTTTGCTTTTTCCAAATCTACACTTTCAGGTACTACGTATGTGTATTCTCCATCAACAGTTTTAATTTTTTGTGGATAACTACTGATGGAAAATAACATACATATAAAACTACAGAACAGCCTTTTTACCATCCCAAAATTTCATCAAGTTTCTTTTGGATATCTTCGCTTTTGCTTTTTAACTCGTCTTGTACTGCTCGTTTAGCTGCAGCTTTTGCCATTGCGCCATTGTAGGCTATGCGAACAAGCACTTCTTTGTTTTTGTTCGTCTTTATGCGATAGCATTCCATAACCGTTATGGTACGTCCTATACTTTGAGAGATGAGATTCTTGGCTCCCATAATACTTTGTGCCAAAGAAGAAGCCTCTTCATTTGCAAGTTGTTGGTTGGCTACTGAGTTCTCAATCAATGCTGTTACTTCTGTTTGTATCTGACCTGCTAGATTCTGCTTGGCTAATTCTAAAGCCTGCATTTTGGCGGCATCATAGTTCTCGCCAATGCTCATCGCTTCTCCCATAAGATACTTGGGGTACATATCATCATCATACTCCATTTGCATCATGTAAGACTTGTCTAATTGTTTCTCTAAAGGCAAAGCACCAGGGGCCGTTATCCAGCCTTCTTTTGTTAGTTTCTTGGCATCTTTTCTTGCTGCTTTAGATGCCTTTTCGTTTAGCTCACTCTTGGATACTTTACGCATCTCTTGACGTTCCTTACGAACATCTTTGGTAGTCTGCGCTGTCATGTTTGCACTAAGGCAAAGAATGACAAACGTACATACGAACAATTTTCTCATTGTAGGAATTCTTTTAATTTATAATTGATTTTGTATTGTTTCTAAAAATCCATTTGGAATATAAGCAGTTGCCACCAAACATAGACCAGATATTTCCACAACAACACGTTGTTGTCCTGCAATGCGGGCAACTTTTCCTATAACACCTTTAAACTCTCCATCTATTACCTTAACTATGTCACCACTTTTATAATGACATTGTTCCGATGACACGACTCGTACATGTTCGCTATCTGTGCTTGTAGCTTTTATAAAGTTTGTCATTGCTGTAAATGGAATGATGAGAGGAGGATGTTTGCCATTTTCCTCCAATGCTTTTGTCTTATCAAGATAGAATTTTAATATTGATGTTTCATCACCCTTTTTCTTGATAATGGAGTTTACAGCTTCTCTTGTAGCATATACAAAAAAGAGATTGGGAAGAAGAGGCTGCAATATTCGCTTCTTCTTCCCAATCTCTTTCTTTATGACATAGTGCATAGGCATATATGACTGTACGCCAGAGGTTGATATGATGCCACATGCTTTTTCTGTTCTATTATAGGTCACTCTCAGTACGAACCAATGATAATTTGGCTTTTGTACATATTCCGAGGACACCCCTGTATGTGAGCGTTGAGCTTCGGGGAGGACATTGGAGGTAAGTCCAACGTGAGGAGATCTGCTTCGACCTCGTTGGGTATGCGCATTAAGCAATGCGTTCATATCGTTTTCTATGTCTTGCATTAAATTAGCAACTAATAGACACAAAAAAGCGTGGAATCGTCCTGTTGTCCATTCCACGAGTCGAGGCTCTTGCATTGCCTATTGTTGTCGAACAGACAACGTTAGAGCCCACGCCGATATGAAAATCATTACCGTTAAGAGACCTATATAATACATTTGATTGCATCCGAAAGGGTACAATCCATGCTTACAAGGTCTCCACGGGATTGATATAATCACACCCGGGACATCTACCGTTGACCATATTCGAGACAACAATTATGAATTTGCAAGATTCGACTCGTCTCAAACACAGCGTCAGATAAACGCCTTCTATATGTCTTGACTCTCTTCCCACCCATTGCCCGCTTATTACCGAGAAAGTTGTTTGGACTTCTCAGCTTTCAGCTCGGCGTTGGCTCTCTGCGTATCGACATTGAGTAAACCCAATTTGACGCACAGATTCGAGAGCCACTGCAAAAATAACAAATTTTCTTCAAAACGAGCAAGGTTTACTTGGATTTTCTGTCAATACTGTCCGATTTTAACATTTGAGAGACTATTATTGCTGTATATGGAAGTATAAAAAGTACGGCATCGCCATCTAAAGCCCCTAACATCCATTGTGACAGATACGAAAAAGGAGTAAGAACATTATAGCCTTACTCCTTAATACGTATTTTATAAAATGTGAATACACATTTACAACGATTTGCAATATAAATCTTTCATTTTATCCAAATCAGGCAAAGCCTTCTGTAATTCTTCTGGCATATCCTGTTTGGTTTTATATGTTGCCACTCCCATTGGGCTGTCGTAGTTCCTTACAACAATGTCAACAAAAGCCTTGTTCATTTCTTTGCATAACACAATACCAATAGAAGGATTTTCGTGTGGCTTTTTTACAGTAAGGTCTAATGCCTGTAGATATGTACATAGTTGTCCCAAATATGAAGGCTTGAACTTACCGTATTTTAGTTCTACGGCTACCATTGCTGCAAGTTCTCGACTAAAGAACAAAAGATCTATGAACATTTCTTCTCCTTCAAGTACGACACGATACTGGTTACCCATAAAGATAAAATCCTTTCCGAATTGAAGAATGAAATCGCGCATGTTTCTTACAATTTCTTGCTCAACTACACGTTCGTCAATATCCTCTATCTCCAGTCCCAAATTTTCAGTATTGATGAAATCAAGCAAATATTCATCCTTAAACATTGATATTGTTTTCATTGATTGCTTGATGTCTGGTATCGCTTTCGGAAAATTGTTAGGCATATTGCCTTGATGGTGATATAGATCATCAGATAAGTATTTCCGTAATATGTACTTGTTCCAATGATGCAAGTTCACTTGATGTATGTACTAGATACGCTCATCTAAAGTGGTAGTTTTATGCAAAATTTCCATATGATGAGTAAAACTAATGCCCACGAAATCCTCTATACGTAAGTCTGCTGACTCTATAGGTCTGTTAATATAAAGGAGTGTTTTTTCTCCTATTTCAACACCTTTTTCTATCTTATTTTCAAGCTGTTGTAATTGGTTCGCCAATGGCGAACCAATTGAAAGGCATTGCCATTCCTCATAGAAAATACGCATTTTCTTCAAGTTGCCTGAAGAAAAGCCTCTTAATCCTGGCAATTCACGCAGCAATCTCTCACTAATAGCATCAAGAGCTTTTGCGCCCCAATGTGCTTGTTGTAAATTGATAGACACATAACGCCCTATACCATAATATAAAGACAACTGTATGGCATTACCAGATTGGCTTGCCTGTGCTTGAGCTCGCAAAATTGCCCCTTTTATTGTTTGGACAGCTTTATCTACTGTTATATTGTTTTCTTCCATTATACTCTGTTTTGATATTATCTACAAAGGTAGTGCTTTTAGCCTTTAAGCCACTATTGCACAACCCCTTTTTTGAAAAGAACGTAAAATCAATAGTATTATTGCGATGATTGTACTTTTATTAATCGCTTCACTCGTTGTACGGTACTTACCCCTTTACCACTCAACTTCGCCACATTTCTAATGGAATACCCCTTGTGGAGCAAACTTACTACTTCCCTATATTCGGCTTTCATCTGTTCTTCCGTTTTTACAGAGCTTATCTTGCGTCAGAGTTTCCCACCTTTCTCTATATACCGCTTCCGTCCTGACTGCAATCGGAATGAGATATTATCACGTTCCAATTGCGCACAGGTCGAAAGCGTGGCTACCATTATCGGGGCAAAGAGGGACGGATGTCCTTCTTCGTCCTATAATGTAAGTTGTTCCTTTTGTATGTAGAGGTTAATACCACAGTCAATGAGTTCCTTAACAGAGGCAAGAACCTCAAACGCATTGCGTCCCAGTCTTGACAGTTCGCTGACAAGTAGAATTCCAATGCGGTTTGCTTTGCAGTATTCCATTGCCTCACACAACACAGGACGCTCATCATTCTTCTTTGCGCCAGAGATGTGTTCCTCAAAGACCTTGCAAACTTCGAAACCCTTATACTTTGCATACTCAGACAAGTCTTTGACCTGTCTCTCGGTGTTCTGTCTGTCACCAATACTGGAGACACGAGCATATATTACTCCTGTTGTCATATTTATCAAAGATTTTATTTGTTGCCAACAGCTTCCCCTCGTCTTTGTTAATCTTCTCACCATTGGATGCCAGTGCGCCATACAATGAATTTCCAAAACTTATCTTTGCGACCATCTTTCTTCAAACTTACGGGTCAGTTCAACAATCTCACGGGTAAGAGAGACCAGTTCCCTGGTGCAGTTCTCCAGCT
>NZ_VZBE01000080.1:0-14152 GCF_009494835.1 Segatella copri | reverse complement strand
CAAAACATACCTTGCTATGTCTTTGAGGACATAAAAATCCGCTTAGGGTGGATTGGAGTTAGCCTTTGTAAGAAGCTGTCCCCATCCCGAATGGAAGCTGTTCGGGAAATCCAGTCCTTTGCGGAACATCAAGCCTTGTTCTTCTCGGAACGATATGGATGCGCTATCCATCGCTTTGCCTTTCGGGTGCAAAATTACGGCTAAAATAGCACCCTTGGAACAGATGCACCCCAGACAACCACTGCAACTATCGGCAACATGCTGCCACAGGATTTGAAAACCATTGTTTTTCGGATTTTTCGTTGTTACTTTGCAGCGTGAATGACAGACATACGTGTCTTGAATGATGCAAAACAAGTGGCATATTTGTATGCTCCAATGCAATCATATAAAACGTATTACATGTAATATGATAAAACGTTTGACATGCAAAATGCTTGATATGTAAAATGTAATATAAGTATGCACAAATGTGGCATGACATACAGACTGGCTATAGAACAGTTATGAAGCATGACATATATAAAAGCCATATAGCAAGCATAAAAACAGTATAACTGATACGAAAGTTGCATAACATATAATATCACTTGCAAGCCTCATGGCTCATAGATTTGCACCATAGCATGTAGGATGTATCACAAATAAAAATGCAATACCGCATTATAACAAACAAGATGTATAACTCATAAAAAGACAAACATGAAGAAAGAACCAACATTCATCGCCTTCTCCACCCAAAAGGGAGGGGCAGGCAAGACAACACTAACTGTGTTGATGGCAAGTTTCCTTTATTATGTCAGAGGTTACGATGTCGTTGTGGTTGACTGCGATTTTCCACAGTTCAGCATCAAGGACATGAGAGAACGTGACATGCAGAGCATCGAGAGTAACGAGTATCTGTTGAGACAAGCCTATGAGCAGTTGAAAAGAACAGGAAAGTCTGCTTATCCAATCGTAGAGAGTCACCCAGGAAAGGCTATGGAGGCAATAAAGCCATTCTTGGAAATGGATACCCCACCGGACTTCATCTTTTTTGACCTCGCAGGAACCATTGACAACCTCGGTGTGATAAATACCATCGTCACTATGGATTATATATTCTGCCCGATTACGGCAGACAATGTGGTGCTGAAAAGTTCCATTATGTTCGCCAGTCAGTTGAACGATTCGTTCATCAGTATCGGAAAGACCAACATCAAGGAACTGTATATGCTATGGAACATGGTAGATGCACGAGAGAAGACCGATCTGTATGAGAAAGCAAGTCGTGTGATGGACGGAGCTGGACTGTCGGTGATGAACACATACATCCCAGACAGCAAGCGTTTCAGAAAGGAATGTGCCGAAGTCGGCAACAAGGCTGTCTTTCGTTCCACAATTCTTCCTCCCGACAAGCATCTGATAAAAGGTAGTAACATCGAGAAGTTGGCAGACGAGATTTTATCAATCATAAAGAAGTAATATGTATGGCAAAGAATCTAAAAGTAACCATCGACTCGGAAGAGTTCAGAAACTCATTCCGACCACACATGCCACCAAGCAGGGCATCAACGGAAGAACCTATACAGAAGGAGGCACTAAAGAGCGAGGTAAGTAAACAAAAAGAAGCAATGCCTTCCAAGGGTACTTCTTCTCTCATGGATGAATATCAAGAAAGGTATATTCGCAGGTCTGAGAATCCTGCCCGTTCTGGTAAGATGACATACATCCGAAAGGAGTATCATGAAACCATCATGCGCCTCGTGTCTGTCATTAACCGTGAGGACATGTCCTTGTCGGGCTATATAGACCATGTGCTGACGGAACATTTCCAAAAGTATGGGGAGGTTATCAAAGAAGTGTATAAGAAAAATAACAAGGATATAATCATGTGGTAATATGGAAATAATGTTATTGACAATTGTGCTCCTGTATTTTGTATGGAGTATAGCTGTATTGGTGTTTGATGCCGACATATGGCTTAGGAACAAGTTGAGAATAGAAAAGCCCAAGGTTGAGCCTAAGGAAAGTCCGCCTATTCCTGCTGATGATTTCATCGTCAGACACACTTATACAGTCTCATCGAAAAAAGCCCAAAAGGAACCTGTGCAAACTAAGCCGGAGGACGAGGGTGAAGCGATAAAGGAAAGTGAAGTGACATTTGAGGAAGACAAATCTTCAATGAAGTCCGCTCGCATCCCTGATGACAAGTTGGACGAAGTTTTCACGAATACACGCATTGAGGATGTTGGCGTGAAGTACGAGGAGTCGGAAGAAGAGCCAGTTGTTGAACAAGCAAGTGGCAATAGCTTTGAGGAGATAGACAAGGCTGTCGAAACTGCAAGCAAGCCGAATGTTACAAACGAAGAATGTTCTCATGCAGGCAAGGTGTTTTCGGAAATGGAAGGCAATGAGCTTTTCAACATGATAGCAGAGCGTTCCAAGATTATCAAACGCAGAATAGATGCGTTGATGGAATTGCATATGTCGAACATTTCCTCAGACAAGCCCATGTCTGGAAAAGCAACAAAAGTAATCAAGAAGAAAAAACTTGTTGTTCCTGAAGACTTCAAAGATTTCAATATCAGAGATTTTGTATAACAATAAAAAGTGAAAATTATGACAGACAAAAAAAGGAACAATGGTAAGAGACAAATTCCTTCGATGGATGCCAAGGAGTTTTATGAGATTTTCATGAGAAATCATGATGAGTGCAAGAAGAAAATCCATGATTTCGTTACCTCTTACCTAAAAGAGCATAAGATAGTACAGAAATCCAGCTCAAAGAAAGGAAAATAAGGCATCAGACAACATAGGGGAATCTAATATCCTCGAATTTGTATAACAATTTAAAAGTGAAAATAATGAAAAGAGCAAGAAAGAACAGAGAGACAAAGGAACACATCAGTGTTCAGTCCACAGTGAGTGTAACAGTGTCGGCAAGTACCAACAACAGAAACGGGTACATCGGCAAGTTCATGACGGATGCAGGCTTTACTGCAAGACTTGGCAGACAGGTAAGCATCAGCGAGGAAACTCATGAGCGAGTAATGAAGTTTGTCAGTGTCGTAGGCAAAGGACAGGTTTCCATGGCAAGTTTCATCGAGAACATCGTAAACGAACATTTTGCCATTCATGCAGCTGAAATCAAGGCTGCGTTTGAAGAAGGTATAAAGGCATATCGCCTCTAACAATAATAAAAGCACGCCAATGAAAAAGAAAGACTACGGCTAAAATCTCAGCTCGCCACTGAATCCACAAGTCGGCATCATGCCGCATGAGTAAACAAAAGTATCAACCGCCAGCCGGGACCATCCAATCCCCAAGGCACAGACAAAAAACGATTTATGAACAAGAAAAACAGAATCATTCTTCTCGCTGCGATGATTGTCGCAGCCGTATCACAGACATTCGCGCAAGGCAACGGACTTGCAGGTATCAACGAAGCAACAAGTATGGTGACCTCCTACTTCGACCCAGGAACGAAACTCATCTACGCCATCGGTGCCGTGGTGGGTCTCATCGGAGGCATCAAGGTGTATGGCAAGTTCTCATCTGGCGACCCCGACACGAGCAAGACTGCCGCAAGCTGGTTCGGAGCCTGCATCTTCCTCATCGTGAGCGCAACCATCCTCCGCTCATTCTTCCTGTAAATATAATAAGGTATAAGACTTATGGCTGACTACCCAATCAACAAGGGCATCGGTCATTCGGTTGAGTTCAAGGGACTGAAGGCACAGTACCTCTTCATCTTCGCAGGTGGACTGCTTGCCGTCTTCTTCCTTGTGGTCGTCCTCTATATGGCAGGTGCGGATCAATTGGTCTGCATCGGCTTGGGTCTCACGCTCGGATCATTGCTTGTATGGGGAACATTCCATCTGAACAACAAGTACGGTGAGCATGGACTGATGAAGCTCCTTGCCTCCAAGAGCCATCCACGCTATATCCTCAACCGAAAGAAAACAAACCGAATGTTCAAACATAAAAAGAAAGAAGAATGAGAAATATCAGAAAATCAAGCACCCTTGAGAGCAAGTTTCCGCTGCTTGCCGTGGAGCAAGACTGCATCATCTCCAAGGATGGCGACATCACGGTCGCCTACGAGGTGACGCTCCCCGAAATCTTCACGGTAACATCGCAGGAGTATGAGTCGGTACATGCCGCATGGTGCAAGGCTATCAAGGTGCTGCCCGACTACAGCATTGTACACAAGCAGGACTGGTTCGTGAAAGAGAACTACGAACCGGACTTGCAGAATAGCGACATGAGCTTTCTGTCAAGAAGCTATGAGCGACACTTCAATGAGCGTCCTTACCTGCATCACCAGTGTTACCTGTTCCTTACCAAGACCTCCAAGGAGCGCATGGCACACCAGAGCAATTTTTCCACCTTGTGCCGTGGGCATATCATTCCCAAGGAAATCAAGGACAAGGAAACGGTAGCAAGATTCCTTGATGCCGTGGAGCAGTTCGCAAGAATCATCAACGACTCCGGCTATATCTCCTTACGCAGACTGACGGATGAAGAAATCACAGGCACGGAACGAACAACGGGACTTGTAGGCAAGTACCTCTCGCTCTCCACGGAGAACGTGCAATGTCTGGAGGATATGGAATTGTCTGCAAGTGGTATGCGTATCGGAAACAAACACCTATGCCTTCATACCTTGTCGCAAACGGAAGATCTTCCTACGGAAGTATCTACGGACAACCGCTTTGAGCGATTGTCAACTGACCGAAGTGACTGCCGACTGTCCTTTGCCGCTCCAGTTGGCTTGCTGTTGTCCTGCAACCATATCTATAACCAGTATGTATTCATAGACAACAGTGACGAGACCTTGCAGAAGTTCGAGAAGACTGCCCGTAATATGCACTCGCTGTCAAGGTACAGCCGACAGAACGCCATCAACAAGGAATGGATTGACGAGTATCTGAACGAGGCTCACTCACAAGGCTTGCAGTCTGTCCGTGCCCATTTCAATGTCCTGGCATGGGGCGAGGACTTGGAAGAGTTGAAGCACCTGCGCAATGATGTGGGCAGTCAGTTGGCAAGCATGGAATGTGTGCCACGCCACAACACGGTGGACTGCCCGACACTCTTCTGGGCAGCGATACCCGGCAACGAGGGGGATTTCCCGTCAGAGGAGAGTTTCCATACCTTCATCGAACAGGCAACCTGCCTCTTCACGGAGGAAACCAACTATATGGATTCTCCCTCACCGTTCGGCATCAAGATGGCAGACCGCATCAGTGGCAAGCCGCTGCACATAGACATCTCTGACCTGCCGATGAGAAAAGGCGTGACAACCAACCGCAACAAGTTCGTGCTCGGTCCTTCGGGAAGCGGCAAGTCGTTCTTCATGAATCATCTCGTCAGACAGTATTATGAGCAAGGCACGCATGTGGTCTTGGTCGATACGGGAAACTCTTACCAGGGACTCTGCGAGATGATCAACAGAAAGACAGGCGGAAAGGACGGTATCTACTATACCTATACGGACGAGAGTCCCATCTCATTCAATCCGTTCTTCACCGAGGATAAGGTCTTTGACATCGAGAAGCGAGAGAGCATCAAGACATTGCTCCTAACGCTTTGGAAGAAGGACAACGAGCCTGCCACACGAGCGGAAGAGGTCGCATTGTCGAATGCCGTGTCACTCTACATCGGTAAACTGAAAGAGGAAAGCGACATCGTTCCATGCTTCAATACCTTCTATGAGTTTGTGGGAACGGAATACCGCAAGGTGCTGGAAGAAAAGAAAGTCCGTGAGAAAGATTTTGATATAGACGGATTCCTCAACGTGCTGGAACCTTACTACAAGGGTGGCGAATACGACTATCTGCTGAACTCAGACAAGGAACTTGACCTGCTGCACAAGCGGTTCATCGTTTTCGAGATAGATTCCATCAAGGACCATTCAATCCTGTTCCCAGTCACGACCATCATCATCATGGAGCTGTTCATCAACAAAATGCGCCGCCTGAAAGGCATCCGCAAGATGATAGTGATAGAAGAAGCATGGAAAGCGATAGCTTCGGCAAACATGGCTTCCTATATCAAGTATCTCTATAAGACGGTCAGAAAATTCTTCGGTGAGGCGGTTGTGGTGACACAGGAAGTTGAGGACATCATATCCTCCGCTATCGTGAAGGACAGTATCATCAACAACTCAGACTGCAAGATACTCCTTGACCAGAGGAAGTTCATGAACAAGTTCGAGCAGATACAGTCATTGCTCGGATTGACGGAAAAGGAGAAGTCGCAGATTCTCTCCATCAACCAGTCCAACGACCCGTCACGTATCTACAAGGAAGTATGGATAGGACTTGGCGGAACACAGTCGGCAGTATATGCCACAGAGGTGTCCACGCAGGAATATCTCGCCTATACGACTGAGGAAAGTGAGAAACTGGAGGTGAGGGCATTGGCGGAGAAACTCGGCGGTGACATGGAAGCCGCCATCCGGCAGCTTGCAGAGGACAAACAAGAGAACAAGTAAATTCATTATCCACTTAATCCAAAAGTAAAATGAGAACAAAAGTAATCATGACAATCTGCCTGTTCCTGCTGATGGTAGGAAAGGCAAGCGCACAGTGGTCTGTCATAGATCCTACCAACATTGCGCAGAGTATCATCAACTCGTCCAACAACATCGTCCACACATCTTCGACGGCTCAGAACATGATCAACAACTTCAAGGAGACCGTGAAGATTTACGAGCAGGGCAAGAAGTACTACGATGCGCTGAAGTCGGTGAACAACCTCGTCAAGGACGCACGCAAGGTGCAGCAGACCATCCTCATGGTGGGTGACATCACAGACATCTACATCAACAACTATCAGAAGATGATGCACGATGACAATTTTTCCGTGGAGGAACTCTCCGCCATCGGCTTCGGCTACACCAAACTGCTGGAGGAAAGCAACGATGTGCTGACAGAACTGAAGAACGTGGTGAACATCACGACCCTTTCCATGACGGACAAGGAGCGAATGGACGTGGTGGAACGCTGTTACTCGAAGATGAAGCGTTACCGCAATCTCGTGAGCTACTACACCAACAAGAACATTTCCGTGAGTTATCTGCGTGCCAAGAAGAAAAACGACCTTGACCGCATCATGGGACTCTACGGCAAGTCAAACGAGAAATACTGGTAGCCTATGGATTTCGAGAATCTTCACCAGATACTGCGTTCCCTGTATGACGAGATGATGCCGCTGTGTTCCGACATGACGGACATCGCCAAGGGACTTGCAGGACTTGGGGCGCTGTTCTATGTCGCCCTGAGGGTTTGGCAGTCACTGTCAAGAGCAGAGCCGATAGACGTATTTCCGCTGCTCCGTCCATTTGCCATCGGACTTGCCATCATGTTCTTCCCGACCATCGTGCTCGGAACGCTCAACAGCGTGATGAGTCCCATCGTGCAAGGTACACATTCCATGCTGGAGACACAGACCTTCGACATGAATGAATACCGGGCGCAGAAAGACAAACTGGAGTATGAGGCGATAAAACGCAATCCGGAAACTGCATACCTTGTAAGCAACGAGGAGTTTGACAAGCAGCTTGACGAACTCGGCTGGTCACCCGGCGACGTGGTGACAATGGCAGGAATGTATGTGGAGCGTGGCATGTACAGCATGAAAAAGAGCATCCGTGATTTCTTCCGTGAACTGCTGGAGCTGCTGTTCCAAGCCGCTGCACTGGTCATAGACGTGCTGAGGACATTCTTCCTCATTGTCCTGTCCATCCTCGGACCGCTTTGTTTCGCAATATCGGTATGGGACGGATTCCAGTCCACGCTGACGCAATGGTTCTGCAGGTACATACAGATTTATCTCTGGCTACCCGTTTCGGACTTGTTCAGTACCATACTTGCAAAGATACAGGTGCTGATGCTGCAAAACGACATCGAGGCATTGCAGAACGACCCGAACTTTTCCATTGAGGCAAGCAACGGTGTTTACATCGTTTTCCTCATTATCGGAATCATCGGTTACTTCACCATACCGACCGTTGCGGGATGGATCATACAGGCAGGTGGCGGCATCGGCAACTACAACCGGAATGTGAACACGGCAGGCTCACTAGGCGGAAGCATCGCAGGAGCAACGGCTGGAAATGTGGCAGGACGTGCCGGAAGGCTCATCAAGAGCGGATTTAAGAAAATATAGTCATTCATGAACAATACAACGAAAAGAAAAATGGAATTCAAGTCATTGAAGAATATCGAGACCTCGTTCAGGCAGATACGCCTGTTCTGCATCGTCCTCGTCATCGGTTGCGCTGTTGTTGCAATATGCTCGGTGGTGTTCGCATTCCGATTTGCGGAGAAGCAGCGCGAGAAGATATACGTCCTTGACGGAGGCAAGTCGCTGATGCTCGCCCTCTCGCAAGACCTCTCACAGAACAGACCTGCCGAGGCAAGGGAACACGTGAGACGCTTTCATGAGCTGTTCTTCACGCTATCACCGGAGAAGAGCGCTATCGAGCACAACGTGAAACGAGCCTTGCTGCTGGCTGACAAGAGCGCATACAACTATTACCAGGACTTTGCGGAGAAAGGTTTTTATAACCGACTTATTGCGGGAAACATCAACCAGTCGCTGCAAGTGGACAGCGTGGTCTGTAACTTTGATAACTACCCTTATCAAGCCAAGACCTACGCACGGCAGGTGATACTCCGAGAGAGCAATGTGACGGAGAGAAGTCTTGTCACCGTATGCAGGTTGGTGAACGCCACACGCTCCGATGATAACCCGAATGGTTTTACCATTGAAGGTTTCACCATTGTGGAGAACAGGGACATCAGTACAGTAGAACGATAAAAATAGCAAGAATGGAAAATCCGATTAAGACAATCCAAGAAAAGGTGAATGGTATGAAGGGAAGACTGCGTGACAGGCTGGATTCCCTTCCGACAAGGGTGAGACTGAAAGTCGTGCTCGTCATGTTCGGCTTGTTTGCCCTCTGTAGCCTTTACATGATAGGTTCAGCCATCATCAACTTCGGAAACGGCAAGACCTCAAATATAGAGGTTGAGCATATTGAGAGTGTAAAGTTGCCTACCGACAAGGGGCAGCAAGTGACCAACCAAAATGAATTGATACATGGAGAAAGAGAAGAATGACAAGGTGGAGCCGGATAAGGCTCCAAAGGAAAAGAAGCCTTTGACAGAGGAGCAGCGTATCAAGCGCAACAAGATGATTGCCATACCGTGCATGTTCCTCGTCTGCGGTCTGGTGCTATGGCTTATCTTCAAGCCGTCTGCATCAGAGGGTGAGAAAGGCAGCAAGGGATTCAACATGGAAATGCCCGATGCGGAGAAGACAGATGTGGAGGCGGACAAGCGCAAGGCATACTCCAAGGAGGATCTTGCCAATAAGCAAAAGGAAAAAAGCAGAGTAATGAACACTCTTGGTGAGTACATGCCAGGCATTGATTCGACTGCTACACGGCAAGAAAAGGACTTTGACCTGATGCAGTCTGGGCAGCAGCCAACAAAAGCGGAAAGACAGGAGGCGGATGCCATCCGCTCGTCTGCCGAGGCATACCAAACCTTGAACACGACCTTGGGCGGTTTCTATGAACAGCCACAGCAAGGGGGAAGCAGCGAAGATGCTGAGTTGAGGAAACGTCTTGACGAGCTGGAGGCAAGCATGATGCAGCAGGAAAACAAGCGTTCCAATATGGACGAGCAAGTCGCCCTTATGGAGAAGTCCTACCAACTTGCGGCAAAGTACATGCCTGGTGGAAATGCCAATGCGGCAAGTCCTTCATCAGCAGAAACTGCAACAGAGGAAAACAAGGAAGCTGTCACCAAGGGCAAGAAAGCCAAGGTTTCCCCTGTAAGGCAAGTGCAAAGGCGTGTAGTCTCGTCCTTGAACCGCCCCATGAGTAACGGGGAGTTTGTAGCCTCTTACTCGGAAAAGGCTTCGGCAAGGTTCAATACCGCCATCGGAAGAGGTGGTGTTTCCGACAAAAACACGATTTCTGCCTGCATCCACGGCAACCAGACCATAACGGACGGACAGGCAGTAAGGTTGAGACTGCTGGAAGCCATGCGTGTCGGCAATAGGGAGATACCACGAAATTCTGTCATTGTCGGAGTGGCACGATTGCAAGGCGAAAGGCTTTCCATAGCCTTGAAGTCCATTGAGCACAACGGCATGATTATCCCGATAGAGCTTGCCGTCTATGACAATGACGGTCAGGAGGGCATCTTCATCCCGAAGTCGATGGAGGTTGACGCAGCCAAGGAAGTCGGTGCCAACATGGGAAGCTCACTGAACAGCAGCATCAACATTTCCTCCAATGCCGGGGCACAACTTGCCTCCGACTTGGGAAAAGGTGTCATACAAGGCGTGTCGCAGTATATCTCCAAGAAGATGCGTACCGTCAAGATACACCTGAAGGCTGGCTACAGGGTCATGCTCTACCAAGAGGAAGATTAGCCGAAAGGCAACAACATTTATACCACTTAATCCAAAAGTTTAATTAAAAGCAAACTAAAATGAAGAAGACAACAATCATGTTCGCCCTTATGCTGGGCATAGCCTGCACTGCATCAGCGCAGAAGACAGGCAAGAAAAAAGCGCAGAAGTCTGTAAAGACTGAGCAAGTAAGCAATGTTTCTTCCGACCAGGAAGAGAAACTGACCTTGACCAAGGAGGTGTATCCGCAGAAGGAAGAGAACAGCAACCTCTATCACGGCTTGACCAAGAAGCTGACCTTCGACCGCATGATTCCACCTCATGGTTTGGAAGTGACTTATGACAAGACGGTTCATATTCTCTTTCCTGCCTCTGTCAAGTACGTTGACTTGGGTTCAGAGGATTTGATAGCTGGCAAGGCGGACGGTGCGGAGAATGTTATCCGTGTAAAAGCAGCCGTGAAGAATTTCAAGAAAGAGACCAATATGAGCGTCATCACGGAGGATGGCTCATTCTACACATTCAATGTGAAGTATGCCAAGGAACCGCTTATGCTCAATTTCGAGATGGCGGACTTCATCCATGACGGTGAGGCGGTGAACCGCCCGAACAATGCGCAGGAGATTTATCTCAAGGAGTTGGGCAAGGAAAGTCCCATGCTGGTACACCTCATCATGAAGTCCATCCACAAGGAGAACAAGCGCAAGGTGAAGCACATCGGCAGCAAGCGTTTCGGGATCCAGTATCTTTTGAAGGGCATCTATGTACACAGCGACTTGCTGTATTTCCACACAGAAATCAAGAACCAGAGCAACGTGCCGTTTGACGTGGACTATATCACATTCAAGGTTGTTGACAAGAAGGTGGCAAAAAGAACCGCCATTCAGGAGCAGGTGCTTCTTCCTGTCCGTGCCTACAACTATGTGGTGCGTGTGGCTGGCAAGAAAACGGAGCAGACGGTGTTCTGCTTGCCGAAATTTACCATTCCAGACGACAAGGAGCTTGTCGTGGAGATGAACGAGAAGGAAGGCGGTCGCCATCAGTCGTTTGTCGTGGAGAACAGCGACTTGGTGCGAGCTTTGACAATCAACGAACTTAGCGTGAAGTAACGGATGAAAAGAAGAAACATTGCAATCATGGCGATGCTTGCCCTCACCGCAGGGCAGGCATTCGCCCAAAGATGTCTTCCTCAGATGAAAGGCATTGAGGTGAAGGTCGGCATGGCTGACGGAGTGTATAACGGCAAGAAGTCCTGCAAGGCTGGCTATTACGCAGGACTTGGACTTTCGAGCTATACCAAAGGTGGGGACAAGTGGACGTATGGGGCGGAATACCTGCAAGTGAATCAACCTTACCGGAACACCTCTGTTCCTATAGTGCAAATGACGGGCGAGTTCGGTTATTCCTACAACTTCCTTTCCGACAACAGTAAGACGTTGCTGTTCTATGTCGGTGGTTCGGCATTGGCTGGCTATGAGTCTGTGAATTGGGGCAAGAGAACCATGTCTGACGGAGCGACCTTGCAGAACAATGGAGCGTTTATCTATGGTGGTGCCGTGGCATTGGAAACGGAAATATACCTGTCGGATACAATAGCTTTGACCGCTTCCGTTAAGGAAAGGCTTGTTTGGGGCAACAGCACTGGACATTTCCGCACGCAGTTTGGCATCGGCATGAAGTTCATCATCAACTAAAACAGTGAGCCTATGGACATCAATGAAATCAAACAAGTGCCTATCGTGGACTTTCTCTATGTTCTCGGCATTGAGCCTGTCAAGCACAAGGCTTCGGGACTTTGGTATCATGCGCCATACCGCAATGACCGCAATCCTTCTCTTCGGGTATCAACGGACAAGAATGTCTGGTATGATTATGGCGTCGCCAGAGGTGGTGACATCTTCAACCTCGCAGGGGAGTTCATCAACAGCAATGAGTTTGTGGCACAAGCCAAGTTCATATCTGAAACGCTTGGTGGCAGTTTCCCGACATCGTTTCCGCATTATCAAAGGATAGCGGAAAAGGCTGTGAAGGTGAAAGGCAATCCTTTTAGTGATATTGTGGAAAAGCCTTTGAGCCATCCTGCACTTCGGCAGTACTTGCGTGAGCGTGGCATATCGGCTGACGTGGCGAGCCGTTTCTGCTGTCAGATGGAATACCGATACAATGGCAAACAGTTCTTTGCTGTCGGTTTCAAGAACAACAGCGATGGCTACGAGATACGCAACCGCTTCTTCAAAGGTTGCGTGTCGCCAAAGGACATCACTCTCATTGGCAGGAACAGCAACGTCTGCCATCTGTACGAGGGTTTTATGGATTTCCTCTCTGCCGTAATTCTCGGCATAGGTCGTGGTGAGGATCATATTGTCCTCAATTCGGTGGCTAATATGCAAAAGGTGCATCATCTTTTGGATGGCTATGCACAAGTGTACTGTCACTTGGACAATGACGAAGCTGGCGAGAATGCCTGTGTCGAACTGCAAAAGCGATATGGCGATAAGGTCATTGACCATTCGCATCTATACACTGGCTACAAGGACTTGAACGAGTACCTGATGAGCCATAAGACAATAAAGTAACAATCATTCAAAAACATCAAGACAATGAAGAAGAACAATAAAATCAAGAAATCAGTGAGCGTGTTGGCATTCCTTTTCGTGTGTGCCTTGTCGGTAATCCTTTCATCGTGCAGCGATGAGCTGGACATTCAGCAGTCGTATCCTTTCAAGGTGGAGACGATGCCTGTACCAAAGGACATTGTGCGTGGACAGACCGTTGAAATCCGCTGCGAGTTGAAGGCGGAGGGCAAGTTTGACGGCACCATCTATACCATTCGCTATTTTCAGCATGATGGAAAAGGTTCGCTGAGAATGGAGAACGGAACGGTGTTCCAGCCTAACGACCGCTATCTGTTGGAGAACGAGAAGTTCCGTCTTTACTACACCTCGGCAAGTACGGAGACACAGACGCTGACCGTGGTTGTGGAGGACAATTTCGGCAAGTCATACGAAATGGAGTTCAGTTTCAACGACACAGACGACGAGGAAGAGTTTGCGAGAAGTGCCAACAAACTCGGTAGCGTATGAGGTTGATGATATTGTTAGCCTTGCTTCTTGTGTCGGGCAGCTTGTCTGCCCAGACGCAAGGGGCGATAAAGCGAGTTCGTCATGTGTCACGTTTTGAGTTGGCTGTCGCCTGCATCAAGAAGTACGAGGGTCTGCATGGACCGAAGCACCATCCTTATGTCGGATATGGGCACAAGCTGTTGCCTGGCGAGAAGTTTTCTCCAAGAATGACGGAACGGCAAGCCGATGCCTTGCTGCGCTCTGACCTCAGAAAGCTGTGCGCCATGTTCCGTGGCTTCGGTCGTGACTCGCTGCTCTTGGCTGCACTTGCCTACAATGTGGGGTGTGGAAAGGTGATGAAAAGCCGGATGTATGCAAAGATGCGAAGTGGCAACAGAAACATCTATCGTGATTATGTGGACTTCAAAAGGTGGAATGGAAAGATAGTGCCTTCCATCGAGCGAAGAAGAAAAATGGAGTATCTGCTCTTGTTTACTCCATAGAATAAGGTTTTATAAAATAGGACAGTCCTTTTGATTGGGGGCTGTCCTTTGTTCTTTGCAAGCATCGCAGATAAGGAAAAGACGGTTTCTTTGCCACTTTCTTTTCCGCTCCTCGGCTCATGATTCCTAAGACATCACCAAATTTTTGAGAGCTTTTTTGTGTTAAAATAA
>NZ_VZBE01000050.1:0-15263 GCF_009494835.1 Segatella copri | reverse complement strand
TTAGGGCTTGTTAGGGACTTGCACCCATTAGAATAAGCTCATGCCGAGCATACCAAAAAAAAGAGATGAAGCAAAATCTACGTTGCTTCATCTCTTTTTATATGATCTCATATTCAGTATCTTACTGCATATCGTAAACCACCTGCATGAGCTTCTTGCCCAGTTCATCAGCCTGCTCCATGGTAGAAGCCTCGCTATATACGCGGATGATAGGCTCGGTATTACTCTTGCGGAGGTGAACCCACTTGTCAGGGAAATCGAGCTTGACGCCATCGATATCTGTTACGGTGACATCCTTCTCCTTACCATACATCTCCTTTACCTTCACGAGGATAGCATCTACATCGGTAGATGGAGTCAGGTCGATGCGGTTCTTGGCGATGAAATAGTTAGGGAAGCTGGCACGGAGCTGGCTCACCTTGCAGCCCTTGTGAGCCAGACTGCTCAGGAAGAGGGCGATACCAACGAGGGCATCACGACCGTAATGGCTCTCTGGATAGATAACTCCACCATTGCCTTCACCACCGATAACAGCGTGAACATCCTTCATCTTGGTAGTTACATTCACCTCGCCTACAGCAGCTGCGGTGTACTTGCCACCATGCTTCTCGGTAACATCACGGAGGGCACGGGTAGATGAAAGGTTGCTGACGGTATTGCCTGGAGTCTTGCCCAATACGTAATCTGCCACACTTACCAGGGTATACTCTTCGCCAAACATCTTGCCATCTTCGCAGATGAAAGCCAGACGGTCAACATCAGGGTCTACAACGATACCCATATCGTAGCCACCCTTCTTCAACTCATCCATGATACCACCGAGGTTCTTCTCCAATGGCTCCGGATTATGAGCAAAGTCGCCTGTAGGCTCACCATTGAGGAAAGTATATGCTACACCGAGCGCATCGAGCAACTCTGGAAGTATAACGCCACCAACTGAGTTGATGGAATCTACACAAACCTTGAAGTGGGCATTCTTGATTGCTTCGACATCTACGAGTTTCAAAGCAAGTACGGAGTCGATATGGCGCTTGTTGAATGTATTGTCTTCAGTATATTTTCCGAGATGATCCACATCCGCATAGTCGAAGTCTTCCTTCTCTGCGATACCCAGCACCTCGTTACCATTAGCTGCTGTGAGGAACTCACCCTTCTCGTTGAGGAGCTTGAGGGCATTCCACTGGCGTGGGTTGTGAGAAGCTGTGATGATGATACCGCCGGCGGCACCACTCATGGTAACAGCAAGTTCGGTGGTAGGAGTAGTAGCCAGACCGATGTTCAGCACATCGTAGCCCATACCCATGAGGGTTCCACAAACCACATTTTTTACCATCTCGCCAGAGATGCGCGCATCACGGCCTACAACGATGGTATTACTCTCAGAAGCACCGCTACGGCGAATGAAGGTAGCGTATGCTGAAGTGAACTTTACGATATCGAGCGGATTCAAAGTATCGCCCGCTGGACCGCCGATAGTACCGCGGATACCAGAAATTGACTTAATCAGTGTCATAAATATATCTCTTTTTATGTTTATCTTCCTTTCTGCAGGGTCATGTCGTAGACACATGCCTGCACACTGCCCGATGCCGATGTGGTACCGTAAGAATGAGGTACGAGCAGGCGGACATGAGCGATGCGTTCATCATCAGTCTTCGGTCTGCCTATCTTAATCCAGGTGAATGGTATGAGCCAACCGCTAGGCACGGTAGAACTTACACTGCCATAATTGGATGAATTATATGTATTGGCCATCAGACTGGCTTTAGGATCAACGAAAGAACCGGTAAATGTACCGGAAGTATTGGTAACGCTTATCTTATCTATATAATAGGAATAAGCAGGAACTTTGTTTGAAAGCGTGAGACACTTATCGCTCATTTCTGCAGCATACGAAAGGTTATACTCATCAAAGCGGACCAATACATCTACCGATGTACCTTTCTTGATATAGTCGCCACATCCCTGGTCAATCACCTGCATGTAGATACCGTTACTGTTGAAAAGTACCCATTCGTTGTTGTTCTTTGCTGTATCCGTCAGTTTTTCATTATTTTTCCAACGTCTGTTGAACTCATCCTCAGAGATGACGTTAATATTTTCCTTACGCAAGAAAGAGCTGATAGAATCGAGCTCTCTGTCGCGCATGTCCTTATAAGTCTCACTATCATTGCATGCGGCAAACGATAAAACAGCCGCGAAAGCAATCATTGCAAACAAAAATTTCTTCATTCTTCTTTTTAAAATCTGATTTATTGGGCAAAGGTACAAAAAAGATAAGACAACACCGAGAGGAATAGGTTGATTTTATTATTATTTATCACTTATTATCATCCTATTGCCTCAAAACGGGGTTGTTTTCTGTCTTTTTCGTCATTTCTAAGGAAAAAAACGGCTACTTCAGCATATCGGCGTATGCCAGGATAGCCTTCAGTGCTATCTGCTCTGCCTCCTGTATGCTGCAAAGCAATTTGCCGCCAGAAGCATTGCGATGACCGCCACCATTGAAGAACTCGGCTGCCATCTTATTGCATGGGAAATCGTCTACCGAACGGAGACTTACCAATATGCGATTGTCTATATCTGTATCTTCACGAAGAGAAATGGAGAGTTTGTGACCCTTGATAGTAAGAGGCACGTTCACCAATCCTTCCAGGTCGCCCTTGATAAAGTCATACTTCTTCAACTCTTTACGGGTCACGGTATAGAAACTGGCATGAAGTCCCTCTACGACCTGCAACTTTTCATTCATCAGATAGCCACGGAACCGGACTGCCGGAATGCGGGCATTATTGAAGACATTGCGGTATATCTTATCCTTGTCGATGTTCTTGGTAAGCAGCAAGCAGATGATGTAATAGATATAAGGCTGGGTAGAATTATAGGTGAAACCGCCCGTATCGGTCATCATGCCGCAATAGATGCAGGTAGCCCAAGTCTGATCCATCTGTGGGAAGCCTCCCAACTGCCAGACTACACGGAATACCAGGTCGCTGGCACTGCTGGCATGTGGCTGCGAAACCAGCAGCTTAGCCTCAAGATTAGGAGCCAGATGGTGGTCGATGATGACACGCTGAGTCTTGCAACCCAACAATACATGGTCCATCTCATCAAGACGTCCCTCACTGCTAAAGTCAACACAGCATACCAGGTCGGCTTCATCGAAAGCTCGCTGCACCAGTTCAGGCTGTCTGTCATATCGCAGGATACCGGCAGCTCCAGGCAACCAGGAAATAGAATCCGGTATCATATCCGGCACACAAATGTCAACTTTCTTGCCCAAAGAGCGAAGATAACCAGCCCATCCCAAAGAAGAGCCGACGGCATCACCGTCTGGCGACTTATGTGCACAGACGACAATACGATGAGAAGCCGCTATCGTCTCTCGGAGAATAGCGGCTTCCTGATCTGTCAATATATTAATGTTTATATCCATCACATTAAATTAGAAGAGCTTGTTTGGATAAACACCCTCATCGATAAGATGCTGGATCTTATCAACAACACTCTGGCGGTCGGCTGCATAAGTTACACCAAACCACTTGCTGGTAGTATCGAGCACCTTAACGGTAGCTGTACCCTCATTGATGAGCTTGTTGACCATCAATGGGATGAAGAACTCAGCCTTCTTGTTTTCCATATTCTTAGGATCACTCAAGAACTCCTTGAAGTACTCCTCACTATGCTGGAAGTAATCAGGTGTGAAGCCCCAAACGTTCATGGAAACAGGAGTATTGTCGCCAACAGCAACCCACTCGCCCTGCTCGTCCTTGTAAGATACCTTACCGTCGATACGCATGATCTCGGTACGCTCTACACAGGTCGTCAAGTTCTCATCAGCATCCTTAGAGCAGATGCCGCGAGCTACGGTACCATTCTCACTCAAGGTGTTACCCACACGGAAACCAACCATGGCATAACGGTTCTTGCTGCCCTCTGGAAGTTCAGAGAGGAACTTGCCGATTACCATGAAGCAATCGCGGTTATAGAAGTCATCACAGTTGATTACGCAGAAAGGCTCCTTGATGATATCCTTTGCCATCAGGACAGCATGGTTTGTACCCCATGGTTTCTCACGACCTTCAGGAACTGAGAATCCCTCTGGGAGATCATCCAATGCCTGGAAGCAAAGTTCTGCAGGAATATGACCCTCATACTTTGAAAGAATCTTCTCACGGAACTGATCTTCGAAGTCCTTGCGGATAACGAATACGATCTTTCCAAAACCAGCCTGAATAGCATCATAGATGCTGTAGTCCATGATAGTCTCACCATTAGGACCCAGACCATCAAGCTGTTTCAAACCACCATAACGGCTACCCATACCGGCAGCCAGAAGCAATAACGTAGGTTTCATTTTGTCTATACTTTTATTTATTAATAGTTGATATAGTTATTTATAAAATAACGATGCAAAAGTAACAAAAAAAATGCAGTTAACCGCAAGTTTTCCTACTTTTTTTTGATTAATATCAATTTTTATTCTTTTATACACTATCTGTAACACATATCAGACTTATTTCCGGACACATCTCCCAGGCTAAACCTAGAAAGGATAACCCACAGCGAAATGCAGACTCTGGGCATCCTTGAACCGACGGATGTTATAGATGCCATTCTTGCCGGTATCGTAAGGAACATGCAGACCGATACCCCAGTCGACACGTATCACAAACAGACCCATGTCATAACGCACACCGACACCGGTGCCTACCGCCAGCTGCCGGAAAAACTTGTCTACATCAAACTTGCCGAGCGGACTGTACTCATGGTTGCGTAAGGTCCACACATTACCTGCATCCAGGAAAAGGGCTCCATAGAGATCGCCCCATACCTTCTGACGGTATTCCAGATTCATCAGATACTTGATGTCGCCCGTCTGGTCGATATACGAATACTTGCTGTTGGTAGGCTGGTATCTGCCCGGTCCGATACTCCGCACATTAAAGGCTCGTACACTGTTGGCACCACCGATATAGAACTGCTCATAATAAGGAGCATTCTCGGCATTGCCATAACTCCAGATAATGCCGGCATTGACATGTCCCACCAGCGTACCATCCTGGGTGATACGCCAATATTTCACGAAATCTGTCTCCAGTTTCAGGAACTGAGCAAACGGATTCTTGAACATCTTCTTGTCTTTCTCATTCCATCCCTTTCCGGCCGCCATGTAACCGAGCGAAAGGATATTGGCTGCCTCACTGATGGTGGTTGACCATGTGATAGGATGGCGGTAACGGCGCGGACTGCGATAAGTATAGGTGTAACTCATCTTAGGCACAAACTGGTCGCGCATCGATATCTGAAGATAAGGATGCAGGGCGAGGATGCTATCGAAAGCGGCTGTGCGGCTGTTCATAAACTCATAAGAGAGAATCAGCGGACTGAAAGAATGCTGATGCTGGTAAGAGGTAGACCACGCATAGGTTAACTCGCCCGCTGCCACATGACGTCGGAAATAGCTGGCTCTGTTCAGCACATTCATCGAAGCCTTGATGGTAGTAGTTGGCACACCCCGATATTTGGTAGGCATATGCCCGGCACGGTATCTGCGCTCATTCTGCTCCATCGTTCTGAACATATTCCAAGGCGTGATGATGCGAGGGAACTCTACGGAAACATCCGATCCGTATTCATAGGAATTGATGCGGGTAGAACCTCCACCAGCCTGACTGACGGTTTGCCACTCATGCGAACCATGCAGGTTGACAGTAAGTTTCTCGCCTCCATGAAAAGCATTGCGCTTGGTAAGACCCACTACCAACTCCGGTCCTACTCTACCGGTCGTTTTGCCGCGGGCATTTGCCTCGACATAGAAATCGTATGGCTTGTCGAATACCAGATCGATATTGGCATCCAAGGTATCACGATATACTACATTGCCCAGACTGTCTAGGGTCTGCACCGAACGGGGAGTGAACTGGATGCTGGAATAGCTGAAGAGTCCCATCTCCTGGAGTCCGGTCTTGGCACGCTCCTCGGTACGTACCCGATACAGTTCACGGGGACGCAGGCGCAGACTCTGCAAAACGATGCCCGGACGTATCGGCATCTTTCTTCCATTATAATGGAAACTCAGATAGCTGCGCACAAAGGAATCCTTCAACTCCTCCATATACTGCTTTCTGAAATTAACATGAATCTTTCCGATATACCACTGGCGGGTAGCCCTATCGTCCACGCTGTCTGCCATCATCAGCCGCAACTGCACCTTGCCGGGCACATTCACGGTATCGGCAAGATAAGAAGCATAACTGTTCTGATAGAAATAATAGCCCCTGTTGCGGAACAGACGAGTGATACGCTGACGTTCCGATTCCATGTTGGCGACATTGAAAGGACTCCCCTTCCGTATGAGCGCCTTGTTCATGGAAGCATCTATCAGCTGCTTGCTCTTGGCTGGGAAGTTGAGATAAGCCATCGAATCAAGCGTCCAGAGATGACCGAAGTCTACCTGATAGGCAACCTTCGCCTTCTTCGGATTGCTCTGTGTCAGCACATCATAAGTCACCTTACCGTTAAAATAGCCATATTTATCGAGCTGATGCTCGGCTACCTGGGCACGGAGCTGCGGATTCACATTCGCCATCAGCTTAGGTTTGGAACCGAATACCTTGGTTATCCACTTAGCCAGTGCTCCATCCGACTGAGAGAAAGCATTCCATATCCACAGACGCACAGGGAACGGCGTGCGGTAATAGCTGCTTCCGAACAAGGCACCGTTCGGAGCCGAAGCCAGGGCATACTCCATCTCGGTGATGGTAGAATCGGCATAGGCTCCCTTCTCGTAGTTCTTATACTCGATAGGTACCAGACCCGTAAACAGCTGCTCGTCTTCTTTCAGCGCACTGGTTGAAGAGCAACCCGTTATGAGCTGCCCCGACAACATCAGCAATGCTGCCACATATATAATAAGGTATAACCTGTTCTGCTGTTTCATATCGCTCATTACTTTTCGTTAAGTTTCAATGGGTCAAAGTCCTTTGTTTTGGCTTTCTCCATCGTATCCTTCTTCTCATTCGTATGCTTCTTCTCATTCGTATGCTTCTTCACCGTAGGATTCTTCTCCATTGGGGCTGCAGGAATCTGCTGCTTATCGGTCTTGAAACGGAAGATATCCTTGAAATGCTGCAACTTTCTCTGCCATTTGAAACCGACACCGTACTCACCTATCAAACCTTCGAGCCAATCGTAGGTATTATTGTTGTAGAAGGCACGGATATACTGGCTCGCACCTTCGTTGAGACGGTACTGCAATTCGATATTGTTGAAGAATGCATCATCATTGTTGGCTGCATTCTCCATTTCTGCACCGGTAGAAACCTTGCCGCCCACACTGAAACTCAAGCGGTTGTTGAAGAACCGCTTGGCAAACTTAAAGTTGTAATCGGTGTGCATGGCACCTGCTGCATTGGTGGAGTTATCTACCGACATACCGACATCCACACCCACAGAACGCATCGCAGAACCTGCAATATTATTGATCTCTGAGTTGAGGAATGAGGTCAAGGCACTGTTCATGGAGAACGAATTGGTATTTCCGTTGGCAAGATACATGCCCGAAGCCAGCATCGTAATGGCTATCTTACCCCGCTCTTCAATACTCATCGTGTTCAGTTCATCCTGCAAGGTGGCATCGTTTGGTGAGGAAACGATAAACTGGATGCCTGGCTTATTCAATGTCTGCGAGAGTTTTACGCCACAAATGAAATCCACCGAGCGGCCGGTTCCCTGTCCCTCGTTTACCGTTGTCCTGACATTCTCTGTTGCCGTGATGTTCAGGGTCGGGTTGAACGGATCGCCGTTAAACTCTATGTAGCTGCCGTCCTGGATATCAAACGTCTTGAGCGGAATGATAGGCAGCGAATATTTCATCTTGCCATTGTTCAGGGTATACTTGCCCGTGATGCCGATGCCATCAACCGAATTGTAAGTCATCGTCAGATTACCACCGCCCATCAGGTCGATGTAGTTGGTCTGGTCGGCATTCAAAGCACAGAGGATATGAGCCGACTCGTCTATCGACATGCCCAACATCATGTTCAATCCTTCCAGTGCCGGACGCTCGACAACGACAGGCTTGCCACTCTTGAAATTCGTAAACTTCACCAGCTCATCGAGCTGCGTATCAGTAGTCAGTTCCGATTCTTTCAGCACATACGTCATATCCGTATTGCCGAGGACATCCAGCTTACCCTGCATCTTCAGATTGCTTACCGGTCCGCGCATCGCACCATAGAAGTTGACATACGCCTTGCCGAAAGCCTCGGAACGGGCATTCTCCTTGGCATCAATCAGCAGGAAGTTCTGTGCTCTCATCCGGATATCGAGCATCATCTTCTCTATATTCGTAAAGTCGAGACTGCCCTGGATATTGAGCGGACTCTCATTGTTGGCATACATCATGAAGTTTTCGAAGAGCAACTTGCTGTCTATGATACGGACAGGATCGTTGGCAAAACGCATCGTGATGCCATACGGCACACTGACGAGGTAAGCCGAATCCAGATATACTTCGCCCTCTACATCCAACTGGCTCAAGGCTCCCTTCAAACTCAGTTTTCCTTCGCCATATCCCTTCAGACCCATAATCTGGTCAGGAACAAAACCGTTGACAAAATGCAGAGGCAACTTCTCCATACCCACTTCGGCATCGAGATAACCGTTTCCTTCCGACTTGTAAGTACCCTTTACGGTAGCTACTTCTTCACCCTCATAATTGAGGAAACCATCTACATAATGAGAACCGTCGCTCTTTGGCATGTAAACGAATTCAGTACCGACATCTCCCATCGGACACTTTTCGTAAACCATATTGTCGATGTTCAGATTAGAAGAAACCGAGAATTCATCCTTGGTCTGGATAATATGGAAGTCGCCGTCAAGAATACCCGAGATATCCGGCATATAAGGAATCACGCTGAGCACTTTATCCAGGTTAAACTGGCTCATGCTCACCGTAAGATCCTGCAGCGCTTCTTCGTTTTCATCATTGCTGTATATGCGGATACCCATGCCGTTGGCTGCCTTCAGACTCAGATTGGCAGAAACCCGGTCGTCATTGCCCAACATCAGATAGTTGTCATCGTTGGCAGTAAACTTCTTGTAACCCAGGATAGGATGGGTATCGATGAGCGAAATCTTCACGCCGTTTTCCAGCAACAGCGCCTCCAGACCCACATCTACACCCAATCTGTTTTTGGCATCATAGATGCGGGCATCGATATTGGAACCCTTCTCCTGCAGTTCGCCCTCTACCTGTGCCCGGAACACATACTGAGGATTATGCCTGTTGTTCTGAACACGTGCTGCATAGCGGATGGTATCGCCCTCAGTCTTCACCAAGGCACGGATCGTATCCAACTGCATGCCACTCGCTACCAGAGAATCAATGTTGAGATAACCATTGACACCTATTACAGGCGACATGGTCATCTTCATATCCACCGTCTTGAAATCATAACCGCAGTAAGCGATGAAACGGGAAATGAAATTGTCCTTTCCTGTGGTAAGATAAACATGACCGAAAGGGAACTGACTGCGAATCTTCACCTGGTCGATATGATGGTTCCTGAGCTGATGAGCCAATTCTTTCTGCAATCCGGCAAAACGGCTCATCAACTGCTTATAGCCTCCGTGTACATCCATGTTGAGATGGAAGTCGCCGCAATCGATGACTGCGTGCGTGGTATCTCTGCGGGTAAAGACATCAGCGTCAACACCCACCGGACGGTAATTCTTTTCTGCCGTACGAACCGTAATATCACTCATCGAAGCCATGATGTCGTGACTGTCCTTCAGGTCGGACCTGATATCCATGTGACCGCAGAGCGACAGGCGCATCGGTGCCTTCGTTACCTCTAACGAATAAAGATTCACATCGCGGACATCTGCCACCAGGGTAGCCTCCAGTTTCTTGGAATTCGTAAGTGCATCAAGGCTGACGAGTCCCGTAAGATACTGGTTCTTGCTGTCGATATCGGCATGCACCTTACCATTAGCAACGTGAGCCACTGCCAATACATGATCCAGTTTGTATTTGCCATACTGAATCTGGTTTACCTGTGCCTTAGCCTGTAATCGGGTACGCGGAGAAAGGAAATCGGTTCCCACTCCCTTCGCCTGCAATGAGCCGGTGAAAGAATGCAAATCCTGTTTTGGCAGGAAATGCTTTGCCTGGATGTTGTGCGCCTGAATCTTAGCTTGATAAGCCAGACGGTTCATATCGATACTGCCGTCTTTCCGGGTCTTCGCATCTACCTTGGCATCTACCTTCATCCTGCCACGACCTTCGGTAATGGCGAGTCGGGTAGCATATCTGGAGCCGTCTGCCTGAATGTTACCACGGATTCCGATACCGCTAGGCACACGTATCTCCTGCATCAGAGAAGGGTCAAGCATGGCGGTAATGAAATCCAGATGATAGGTACGGGCGTTCAGATCTACATTTGCCTTCAGACGATTCATATCCGTCAGGTTACCCAATTTTCCATCAGCACTCAGTTCGAAGGCTGTAGGCAGCGACAGTTTCAAGCCCGAGAAAGATGCCTGCTGCATATTTCCCTTGAACGATCCTTCTATCTTCATCGGATAGAAAGGCCATTTCTTCTTCATGGCGCCAGGGAAGGCATCGCCTGCAAAGAGGAACAGGTCTGAACGGCCCAAAGTACCCTTCAGCTGTGCCATCAACTTGCCAGGTTTCACCTCATCAAAGGCATTCATATCCATATCCACCGTTGCCTGCAATTGGGAGTATGGGGTACGGAGACAGATATCAGGCAACTGCAGTTTCACGGAATCCATCACGAATCTGCCATAGAGCTGGTCTACCTGCAAACCACTTTTCTCCTTAAACTGAGCTTCACGAATCTTGACATCTATCTTCGAATCGCAATAATAGAAAGAGTCTGCCTTCAAAGTCATGGCCGACAGGGCGATATGGTTAAAGTCCATGCCCGATACCGGACGGATATAGTTCTGGTCATAGTTCATCTTGCCCTTCTTCCAGTCAAGATGGCCTATCTGATAAAGTCCTTTATAAAGGTCGAGATAGGTAGTCTGCGCCACCGCATCTCCAAAATAAGCATTCACCTGGAGGGTATCTCCAGGCATGTGTAATACGAAATCAGTGTTCTTCAGTTTCAGTTTTTCGATATTCACCTTCCAGAAATTGGTACTAGGCGTAGTATCCGGCGGCACAGTATCGCTCAGTTCTACCGAGAGTCGGGCATCAGCCAACAGGGCATGATTCACCCTCACCTTCTCCTTACCGAGGTCAATGCCATGAGCCTTCAGACGCAGATTACCTACATTGCCCTTGATTCTGGCTTCGTGAATAAAATTCGTGGTATTCACCTTCATCTGGGTGAAATTGAGTTCATCCACCATGACTTGACTTTCGAAAAGAGGCAACAATTGTACGTCTACCACCATCTTCTGGATGTCGGCAACGGTATCTCTCTTATTTTTTAAAGCCAAGTTTGGGGAATTCTTGAGTGAGTCGATTGGCTGAAGTACCTTTACGCCTTCCACTCCCAGTTTCAGAGGGAAGACGAGGCGTACTTGCTTTACCGAAATATCCATACCCGTCGACTCTGAGGCATAAGCAGCCACTTGCTTTACCGCCCAATTCTGAACAGGTGGCAGATAAAGCAGAATGGATAACAACAAGATGAGCACCAATGGAGTCAACACCGTGATTCCTGCCCATTTCGCATACCTCTTCATAAGCATGGATTTTTGAGTTAGGGTGCAATAGCCCGCCAAAGATTATCATCCGGCAGCGGAGCCTCTGCTACTATTGTTTCTTTAGACACAGGATGAACAAATTCTACTCTGTGTGAAAGGAGAGAAATACTGCCATCTGCATTGCTACGTGGAGAACCGTATTTCAGATCTCCCTTGATAGGACATCCCATCTTGGCAAGCTGGCATCTTATCTGATGATGACGACCCGTCATCAAGTTCACCTCCAGAAGTGTATAATGGTCTGTATGACCTATCACCTTATACTTCAATATCGCTTTCTTCGAGTTTTTCACCTCATGGTCGTAAGCATAGCTCTTATTCTGCTTTTCATTTCTTACTATCCAATGGGTGAGCGTAGCCTCAGGGTCCTTTGGCATGTTCTTCACAATTGCCCAATAGGTTTTGTGAACTTCGCCATCCCGGAACATATTGTTCAGACGGCTCAATGCCTTAGAAGTCTTGGCAAATACGACCAAACCCGAAACAGGACGGTCAAGGCGATGCACCACACCGAGAAATACATTTCCCGGCTTGTGATACTTCTCCTTGATGTACTGTTTCACAGTCTCCGAGAGAGGTTCGTCGCCGGTCTTGTCGCCCTGCACGATTTCGCCACTTCTCTTAGAGACTATGATTATATGGTTGTCTTCGTAAACTACCTGCATGTTTTATCAACAAAACGATCGCCGAGAGATTACATGTTCATACCACCGTCGATCTGAATAACCTGACCGCTAACATAGCTAGACAAGTCGGAAGCGAGGAAGAGGCAAACATTTGCGATATCCTCAGTCTGACCACCACGACGCAATGGAATCTTCTTCATCCAGTCCTTGCGGATTTCCTCAGGCAACTGTGCTGTCATTGCTGTCTCGATGAAACCAGGAGCTACCGCATTGGCACGTACGCCCTTAGGACCCAACTCCTGAGCGATAGACTTAGCCAAAGCAATCATACCAGCCTTAGAAGCAGCATAGTTGCACTGACCTGCATTACCATGAACACCTACTACAGAAGCCATGTTGATGATAGAACCACCACGCTGACGAAGCATGATTGGAGAGCAAGCATGAATGAAGTTGAAGGCAGACTTCAAGTTTACATTCAAAACAGCATCCCACTGAGCCTCGCTCATACGGAGCATCAAACCGTCCTTGGTGATACCTGCATTGTTAACCAGGATATCGATAGAACCGAAGTCCTCATGAATCTGCTTAACTGTCTTCTGTGTCTCCTCGAAATCTGCTGCATTACCAGCATAAGCACGACAGGTTACACCAAGAGCCTCAATCTCCTTACGAGTAGCTTCCAAACCGGCAGCCATATCGTCGTTGAGTACGAGGTCTGTAAATGCGATGTTAGCGCCCTCAGAGGCGAACTTCATAGCGACAGCCTTACCGATGCCGCGAGCAGCACCTGTTACAAGGGCTGTTTTACCACTTAATAATCCCATTTCTTTCTTATTTAATTAATTATCAATTAGTTACGTATTTACTATCTTTTATTTAGAGTTTCAAGCCCGACTTTCCCAAGGCACCATAAACCACCTTGGCAACCAGAGGTTTGCTCGACTCCACATTCATGCCATGACCCAAACGTCCATAGATAAATGGAACCTCGAGACCTTTGATACAATAGTGAGTAATATCGGCCACCAGATCGATGTTATCAATATCAAACTCACCATCTTCTCTTCCTTCGGCATAAATTCTTCTGAGAATCTCTATTTCGTCTTCATCGAAGTTTTTTCTCGCCTTCTCAACCATCCAGATGTTTCGGAAAAACTCAGCACGGAGGTTACCGTTTCTTACAACCGTTTCCTTGATCATACTGAGGTGAGTATAGATAAGCTCGATGATTTTATCCTGTGGACGCATCTTGCAATTAGCAACCTCGTCCAACTTATCCGAAAGACGCTCCAACTCTGATTCTATCACCGCGTAATAGACATCCTCCTTCCTACTGAAATAAGTATAAAGCGTACGTCTTCCCTTACCAGAAGCTACAGCAATATCATTCATTGTAGTATTTGCTATACCATTCTTGGCAAAGAGTTGTCGTGCGACATCTACCAGTTTTTGTCTTGTTTTGGATACTGACATATTGAAGCCCTTCCTTTTTTATTAATTGCACATAAAAATATTATTGTGCAAAAGTAGCACTTTAATTCGAATTAAACAAATATTTAATGTTAAATTAATAAATTAGGGCACAAAAAAATCGGATAAGATGTTGTTGACCAACTTCTTACCCGATCATTGTTGCGGCGGCAGGACTCGAACATGCGACCTCCAGGTTATGAGCCTGGCGAGCTACCAACTGCTCCACACCGCGATATAATCAACTCATTTCTGAATTGCGAGTGCAAAGGTACGACTTTTTTCCGACTCCACCAAACAAATTGTCAGAAATCTGCATATATTTAACAGTTATTAAACAGAATAGCAACAAAACGTACATAAAAGAGGCGAAAACGAGTAAAAAGCAAGCCCGATTGCACTTTTTCAGAACAATCGGGCCTTATGGAAAAAGAATTACTTTTTCAAAAGTTTCATTACCTTCTCGAAATATCTCTGAGTACGCTTCTTACTGTAATGATTACCGCCATTCCATGAACGGATTGCGCGCTCGATACTATTAAGAGGATTGTAGACACTCTGAATCAATAGAAACATTTCTTTAGATTTAGCTACATTATATCTATCAGCCAAAGTGTAGCGCTTCTTCGATTTTTTGCGCTTCAGAATATTGTTACATTCTGCTACTAAAATTGGAGTGATCTGCATCACACCTACAGAGTTACCGCTCTTAGCTTTCGGATCACCCTTACTCTCTACCTGAATGATAGCGTCCATCACTGGAGTCCAGTCCATCTCGCTGGTAGAGGATACATTTCCTGATGTTGCAGCCGACGCTGCATGAATTTCTAATGTCAGCATTAACATGCTGACTAATACCATTGTTATTCTCTTCATATTAATTGATTTATGGAACCTGAAAAGCTGAAATACAACATCAGAGATTTCGCGGTGGCAACTTGTGAGAAAAAGAAAGGCTGCTCACCTCAGTCCCGTTAGATACCTTAATGGATACCTTCTCACACAACAAAAAGCACAAGATACTGGTATCCTTATTCTTATCGTTTGCAAAGATACAAAAAAAAATCGAATTATGCAAGTAATTGGCTGATTATCAGCGCATTTTTACGTAATTAAACACTTAGTAACACTTAGGTTTGATATAAATCAAGCAAAAACAGAAAAGCCCCGACTACTTTCGTAATCGAGGCTTCTGAAATTAAAAGGAGGCGGCTACCTACTCTCCCGCATTGCATTGCAGTACCATCGGCGCAAGTGAGCTTAACTTCTCTGTTCGGAATGGGAAGAGGTGGGACCTCACCGCAATAACCACCTGATAATGGGTTATGACGTATTTGCACACAAGCAAACGTATAAGTAATGTTGATTGTTGAATGTTGAATTACAACTTTCAGCACCATTCAGACTGTACAT
>NZ_VZBE01000041.1:0-18771 GCF_009494835.1 Segatella copri | reverse complement strand
ACATATGCCTTGGAAAGCCTTTATGCAATCCTCGGCGTTAACTAACTCTGACAACGTAGAACACACCTTGCCTTGCTCTGTAAAAGCATAAGTTGAATAGCGGTTGCCACCTCTTCCATTTGAGATCACAATTTGTGACCTCAAACATTCTTCTCTACTCAATTCAAAACGAAAATCATCGGGAAATCGCTCTATGTTACGCTTTACAGCTTGATTTAACACCCTGGTTTCCACTCCATAAAGTTCAGTCAAGTCTCTGTCTATCATAATTTGATTCCCATCATTTTAAGATAGTCTGATAACGTTCCCATACCAACAGACTTCCTGTATTCGTCAACTTTCTCAGGATTCTCCAGCTTGTAAAGATGCCATTTGCCGTCCTTGTCTTCTTCCAATTGGGTGCCATATCGCTGTGGACGACCTTCGAAAAGGCAGATACGGTCTTCCATCATCGCCACATTCTCACGAGGAATATCGCCTCTCTCTGCAGCCTTTAGGAACAATGGCAGATATTTCCTTTGCATCTCGACCGATGAATGCTGAACAACAAGCCAATAAGCTCTACATGCATCACCAACCTTGTCCTTACCAACAAATCCACGTGAATCAAGGATTTTAAAAATCTTCTGTTGGTTGACGCTGTCAATCGTAGCCATTACGGAAAAAATGGAATCTATCTTTGCCTTGTCTTGTGGCTGCTGTCTTGATGTCATCCTCCATTCCTGTCGAATGGCTTGGTCATCTTTTGCTATTTCGAGCAGTTGATTGCGGAGAGGAATATCGTAGTTGGCTTCTTTCCTTGTCTGACGCTCATGCATCGCATTAATGATTTCATTCCATCGCACATCATCATGAATAGGGAGCAGATCTTTGTCTGTTTCTATGTTCAGACTATACCATTCTGGTTCAGCTTTCATTCTCTCCTCAAGAAACCAGAACGCAGCATCTTTATGACCTGCCAGTGATGCCACACATGCAGCATTATAGAGATGCTGGCCGCGAACGTAGTTCTTAAAATCAAATGCATGGGTGAAGTATCGTTCAGCTTCTTGATAATTCTGCTGCATGTAGGATGAATCAGCTTTTGATATTAAACTATTGTACTTCCGACTTTCCTCCACATCAGGTAAAGTACCAGTCTGCATCACTCTGATGCTCTTGTTCTTGAAATCCTCCAAAGATATAGCTACAGACTGCATATTATGCATATCAGTTACATCCCAATGATAAACACCTTTCTCTGGCCATTTCTTAGATTCTGTCTGCATGACATACATTATTCCCAGTATTGTCTTACCAGCCTTATTTATTCTGTCAACACAAACAAGTCGGTGTTGTCTTTTATTAAAATATAGATTTCGCCAAATGTTTTCAACATCATTCTTTGGTAGCTTCCACAAAGTTGTCCTGGTTACAGTCAACAATCCATCCTTGCTGATCTCATAATCAGGAACCTCACAGCTGTTCACTCCTTCAAATACATACATATTATCATCAACAGTGCGTAAACCATTCACAGGAAATGGTACATCCTTGGTTATTGCCCTAATGTATTTTGTGTATTCAGTCTGATTTTTTGTAGAGCATGATGTCATAAGCACAACTGCTCCCAATATAAAAATACTTTTCTTCATTTTATCTGTCATATTTATATTCATTTTTTCCAAAATCACAAATTGTGACTTTGAACATTACCATATTTAACAGCATTCAAAAGTAGTGCTTTTAGCCTTTAAACTACTATCACACAACCCCTTTCTTTGAAAAGAACGTAAAATCAATAGTATTATTGCGGTGATTGCACTTTTATTAATCGCTTCACTCGTTGTACGGTATTTACCCCTTAACCACTCAACTTTGCCACATCCCGAACGGAATACCCCTTGCGGAGCAAACTAATAACTTCCCTATATTCGGCTTTCATCTGTTCTGCCGTTTTTACAGAGCCTACCTTGCGCCCGAGTTTTCCACCTTTATCTATAAACCGCTTCCTTCCTGACTGCAATCGGAATGAGATTTTATCACGCTCCAATTGCGCACAGGTCGAAAGCGTGGCTATCATTATAGGAGCAAAGAGGGACGGATGTTCTTCATCGTCCAATTTACATCATTTCCTTCTTAAACCAAAGCTCGAACACACAGTCGGCAATGAAGATGCCGTCTTTTTCGATGGTAATCAACTCTTTGTCGATGAGGGCTTTCTTGATGCGGTCGATATTGGATTTACTGCCCAGCGGATAGGTTTCTGTTACAGCCTGGGCGGTGAAACCTGAGTGGATGCCACTGCAGAGGAGGCGCAGAAAATTGAGCTGATAGGTGGTTAAGCCCTCGGTTTGCTGTACGAAGAGTCCATGGCATTGTTGCAGCAAGGCGCTGATGCCACTTTGTAAGGTTTCTTCGTTTACTTCTTTCTCGGTTTCTGCCATCACGTTCCATGCCAGCTGTTGTACATAAGATGAATAATTCTTTACGGTATCGCATATCCTGGTAGCAAAATCCTTAGATATGCTCTTTCCGTATTTCTCGAATCGGGAGCAGATGAAAGGTACCCAATATTCAGTAGGAATGCAATCCAAGTGCAGCATCTCGCCAAACATATAGAAAGGCATGCGTCGGTTTTGGAAAATGTTTTCCATCAGATGCTTCTTGCTTCCAAAGAAACAGTATGATACATTCTGATGATGCTGCCAGGCGCCACGCAGTTTCTTCTGAACCGTAAGAGTATCAGGGAATTCTCCAATTTGCTGGAATTCGTCGATGCAGACCACCATGTGGATTCCCTTTTCCTGAGCGATTCTTTCCGGAAGATTCAGAATCTCTTCAGGGGAATAGTCCTTTGGTGTAATTCCCAGAGATAATGAATATTCGGATGTAGGATCTGGACTAAAGGAGATTTTTGGTGAAACTCTTACCAGGAACTGCTTGATGTTTTCTACTACTTGTTCCAGCTTATTACTCATAGATTTCATAATGGTTTCTGCAAAGCGATTGTAGAAATCATATTCGCTTCGGCAGTCATAGATGTCCATATACACCACTTTTATCTCTGGATTATCAATTTCGGATATTACCTTTTTGACGAGCGAAGTCTTGCCCATGCGTCGGGGAGAGATGAGAATGACGTTGATGCCATGCTCAAAGTCTGCCTTGATGCGCTTGGTTTCTTCTATTCGGTCGGTGAAGTTGTTTCCGGCAACCGACATACCATATACGAATGCCTTTTCCATTGTTTTTTTGCTTGATTACGGATGCAAAGATAAGCAAAAAAATAAAAGTTCACAAGTTTGTGGACCACAAACTTGTGAACTTTTAATATTATTTTGTAAATCAGGTATTTAAAAGCTGTTTTTTATGCATAAAACAAGCCGGAATCAGAGGCTTTTCTTATCAAATACACCATTCATCGTGATGCAGAGATGCTGGAACTTGCTGAGGAGCTTGTCTGACCATTTCGTCATGTTGTAAAGGTCCTTGATTTCCTTAAACTTCTTTTCCTCCCATTGAGGATAATCTATCTCTGAGAAATAACGGCGGTAGTCGCGGAGATTGTCGCCCGAGAAATGGAGATAATCGTCGATGTCGCCAAACCATTCGGGAGTCATCATCTGGGTGGCAAAGGCTTCGAAATTCTGGTTGTCCTGAAGCATGCAGTTGTGATTCAATACACACCATACGCAGAACCAATGGTTCTTGCGGGTAACAAATTTCAACATATTGGCTATCTGAGCCTTCAGATTCTGCATGTCGATGTATTTGCCGTCTTTTACTTTGTAGAAAACCTCGTTGGGAAGGGTTTCCGGAATGCCTTCGGGATGTTCCAAATCGTAGATTTCCTGCTCGATGATGTGCCATTTTACGGTGGCTGATACCAGTTTGAGATATTCTTGTGCTGTAAAATTGACGTGGGCAAGCTGGGCGCCCAGCAGTTGGGTGTCTCTTATATATTTCATAAAGTCGAGGCGCAGATTTTCCGGTACCTCGTCTTTTAGTGTTTTTCTTACTTCCAGCAATTGGCTGACGGAGAGCTGCTTTCCGTTGTTATCATATTCCAGGGTTGTAAAGTATCGGTCTATGTCGCTGATGCCCTTTGGTTCTTCCTGATATTCCTGTAGCGACATTTCGAAGAGGCGGGTGGTCTGCTCTTCGCTCATGGCGAGGTTGGTGAAATGGCTCAGCTGGCGGAAGTGGAGCATCAGATAACATGCCATGCTGTATAGCTGGAAGAGATTCCAGAGGCGCTCTACAGGTTTTACACCGGGGATATGAGTGGGTTTTACCTGGCGTAACAGTTCTTTCTGGAGTTTGGTTACTTCGTTTACATCGATAGTACTTCCTTTGCCCAGTTCATCGGTTTCGAAAAAATCGTTGAGTTTCGGCAGGATGCGGGTCATATCCAGCGGCGCCACTTTCATCCGTTTTCCTTCTATCTGTTTTCCCTTTTTCATGTCTTCCATGATATGCGCCATCAGGGGTGTAAACTTCTGCATTACGATGATGCTGATGCTTACTTCGTGGGTTTCGTTCTGCTCCTTTCGCTGCTTCGCTATGTCGTTGTGCTGCAGCACCATATCTTTCTCTGCCATATAGCAGAGCCGGGTGGCTTTGGTGCAGAGCGAACGGATATCGAAGGTAAGTTCCTGCGGACTGTAATCTTCCCATGCATCTACCAGAATGCTGAGCATTCGGCAGAAGTTGTCGAGCTGTCGGTCGAAGACTTCGTAGCTGAATTCTATTTCATCTTTATCTTCATTCATTGTCAGTCTGTTTTAAGAAAATAAGTTTCGCCACAAAGGTAAGATTTATTTTCGGATTATGCAAGGATATGCATCTGTTTTTCCTCTTTTTTCCCCATACTTTTCCCCGTAGCCCCCTTGTTTCTTCCCTGATTTCAGAAAAGTAGCGGGAAGGTGGCGGGGAAAATTTGGAATCGGTGAAGGGAAGTATTAACTTTGCAATCGAAAACGAAAGAGCGGCGAAATGCTGAACCATGAATGAGCTGAAACTCTTCACTCTTCACCTGAAGCCCGGAAATGCCCATAAACAGAGGGGTTTCGGGGGGTGAAGAGATAGAGACAACTCTTCACCCACTCTTCACCACTCTTCACCTTATTATATATAAGGGCAAAAAGGATGATTATTATTAATCTTAAAATTTACACATAATGGAAAATTTAAAAACCTTATCGTCATCAGATAAGATGACAAACGAAATTTCAGCACTCTCTCTTGTTGAGAGTTTTCTCGATGAGTATTATCTCTTCCGTAGAAATGTGCTAAGTGGTAAAACCGAGTATTTCACTCTCTCAAAGAATGAGGACGAAACTGAGGAGCCCGTAGAAGAGGAACCGGAAACCGGTGGGGGAGAGGAGGAATCTTCTGACTCAACCTGGAAGGTGCTGACTCCGGAGGCTTTCAATTCCATCGTCCGTCACGCCAAGCGGTTGGGTGTGGGAGGAAAGAAGTCGCCCCGACAGGATATTGAGGAGTTCGTACGTTCTGAAGAGGTTCCGGAGTTTGATCCTATCAGGGAATATCTCGAGAACCTGCCGGAATGGGATGGTAAGAACCATGTGGCTGAACTCTTTGGCAGGATTCCGGGGCTTACAAGTGAACAGTTGGGATGGTGCGCCACCTGGCTCCGTTCAGCTGTTGCCCACTGGTTGCAGATGGATATGTTTCATGGCAACGAAACCACTCCTGTGCTTATCGGCAAGCAGGGTTGCGGCAAGAGTACCTTTGCCTATCGCCTGCTGCCGGATCATCTGCGACAGTATTTCCTCGACCACATCAACTTTGCCAATAAGTTTGACTCCGAGATGGCGCTCACTCATAATCTCTTTGTCAACATAGATGAGTTTGCGAATATGGGACCATCGCAGCAGGGCAAGCTGAAGCAGATGCTTTCGAAGGTGAAGGTGAACGGGCGCCCTATCTTCGGCAAGTGTCAGGATGACCGTCCGCGTTACGCTTCCTTCCTGGCAACTACCAATGATGAGCATCCGCTCTGCGACCCTACGGGTAGCCGCCGATTCGTCTGTCTGCACATTCCGGCAGGTGAATATATCGACAACGGTTCACCCATCATTTATGACCAGCTCTATGCACAAGTTATGTATGAGCTTTGTCATAAGAAGACGCCTTACTGGTTTACCAATGCCGAGGTGGATCGCATTCAGAAGTGCAATCTTCCTTTCTTCAAGGTAGATGATTTTGAATCGATGCTGAAGAGCTGCTTCCGTGTTCCTGAAGATAATGAAACGGGCGAATGGCTCATCTGTTCGGATGTTTTCGAGGTTCTGCACGAAAGATTTCCGATGCTGATCAGTAATCTGAGTACCAAGATTCGCATCGGCCAGTCGCTCAAACTCCTGGGTTGCAAGATGAAGCATACCAAGAAGGGTCAGGCCTATCTGCTTGTAAGAATCTGAAAATATAGCTAAGCGGCAGATGGGTGAAGAGTGGTGAAGAGTGGGTGAAGAGTGAGAAACAACTCTTCACCCCTCGAATCCCCTCTGTTTATCGGCATTTCCGAGGGTTAGGTGAAGAGTGAAGAGTTTTTCGCAGTTCCTCTCTTAAAATTCTTTCTCAGGCTTTTCTGATAGCTGTCTGACTAGAACAGCCCACTGTTCTCATAGCGGCTAGTTGGCTGTCTGTGGTTCGCCAGTTGGCTATTTGCCGATAACAGCCTCTCAATCTTTCGAAGAAAAAATTATTTATCCAACTTAAAAAATAAAGAACATGAACAATATTTCAATCCATTCCATTGATACGGTATGTCTCAAGGAGGCGTGCCCGGTACATCACCTTTGTGCTCGTTTCGAGCGTTATCAGAAGTTGCGTAAGTCGGAGAAGGTGTTCAGTATTCTGAACCCGGACCATATAGCCTGCAACGAGCAGGGCTGCGCCTATCGGCTTCAGAAGAAGATTATACGCATGGCACGCGGATTCCGCCGCATGTTCGGCACGATACCTTCTGCCAATACGCCTCATTTCTGGCACTTTTCGCCCTATATCAGCGAAAGCACCTATTGCAAGGCGAAGCGCGGCGCCATCCTCATCGCACCCGATATGCAGCAGAAATTACTGCGTCTCTTCGAGCAGAATGGCGCCGATATCAGCATCGGTTTTGATGAATATGTAGAGCAGGAGGGCTATGAAGAAGTAGATACCGCAAACTGTAAAAAAATATAATTTTTTCCATCTTTTAGCGGTAATGAAACAGATTTTTATTATTTTTGTTTCCTGAATTTTACAACTAAACAATAAGAAATAGATTATGCGTGTTATTATCGAAAAAGATTATGAGAAGCTGTCAAAGTGGGCAGCTGATCATGTAATTGAAACAATTAACAGATTTCAACCAACTGCTGAACGTCCTTTTGTTTTGGGTTTGCCAACCGGTTCTTCACCTCAGGGCATGTATGCCAACCTGGTAAAGGCGGTAAAAGAAGGCAAGGTTTCGTTCAAGCATGTCATCACCTTCAATATGGATGAATATGTAGGTTTGCCTGAATCTCATCCTGAGAGCTATCACTCTTTCATGGCTACCAATCTCTTCAATCATATCGACTGCCCTAAGGAGAATATTCATATCCTGAACGGTAATGCCGAGAATCTGGAAGAGGAGTGCCGTCATTATGAGCAGATGATAGAAGAAGCGGGTGGCATCGACCTCTTTATCGGTGGTATCGGTCCTGATGGCCATATCGCTTTCAACGAGCCATTCTCTTCTCTTACCTCCCGCACTCGAGTAAAGACGCTCACTACAGACACCAAGATTGCCAACTCCCGTTTCTTCGATAATGATCCTGAGAAGGTACCTAGTCTGGCTCTGACCGTAGGTGTGGGTACCGTGATGGCTGCCCGAGAGGTAATGATTCTCTGCAACGGTCATAACAAGGCCCGCGCCCTGCAGGCTGCCATCGAAGGCCCTGTTACCCAGGCTTGGACCATCAGCGCTCTGCAGCAGCACCAGCATGGCATCATCGTTTGTGATGAGATTGCCTGCGATGAACTGAAGGTGGGTACTTATCGTTACTTCAAGGATATCGAAAAGGATAACATCTAAGTTATCTGATGCCTATAAAAAAGAATAAGGATGATGACTATTCGTCATCATCCTTATTTTCTGCTATTACCTGAGGACCGCGAACCTTGTCTTTGAGACCCAGACCCTTCTTGATTTCTATATTTACTCCATCGCTCAAACCGGTAGTTACCTGTTTGCGCTCATAAGTTTTCTTCTTGTCGCTACCTTTTATGATATATACAAAGGTAGAATCGCCGCTAAACTCGATGGCACTCTCCGGAACGGTGAGTACATGGGTAGCCTTTGCCAGTACAATCTCGGCATTGGCGCTGTAGCCTGAACGGATTTTGCCGCCCTTGGTAGAACGGATGGCTGCCTTTACCTCAAACTGGTTGGCACCATTGTTTTCTACAGCCTTAGGAGAGATATACTCCAGGTTAGCCTCGAAGTTGAGGTTCTGCAAGGCTCCGATGGTAATCTTCATCGGCATTCCTGTAACGAGACTTCCCACTTCGGTTTCATCTATATTGCCACGGAAGATGAGGTCGTTCATGTTAGCCACACTGGCGATGGTAGTACCATCGTTGAAAGTGTTGGCAAGAATCACCGAGTTACCCACCTTGACCGGAATATCGAGGATAATGCCCGAGATGGTAGAACGGATGAGGGTAGAAGAAGCGCTGGCATTGCTCTTGCTTACACCATCACGAACTACTTCGAGCGCATCCAGGGCGGCAACCTTCTCCTCCTTTGCCTGTTGTAACGACTGTTTAACCTTATCAAACTCATCGGCGCTGACCAATTGCTTCTTGTAGAGTTGTTCCTCGCGTCCATAGTTTACCTGTGCCTGCTTCAGGTTAATCTCGGCAAGGCGCACACGAGCCTGCGCCGAACTGAGCTGTCCCATATCCGGAATCACCTTTACCTTGGCGATAACCTCGCCCGCCTGAACATAATCACCCGCTTCTTTGCAAATCTCGGTGATGATACCGCTAATCTGAGGCTTTACGCTCACCTCGTTGCGAGGCTCAATCTTGCCCGTGATGACGGTAGTTTTCAAAACATCAGCCATCTTAGGAGTAAACTCAGTATACTCCACAGGCTTAGGCTGCGATTTCTCATAAAGGAACACGAAGGTTCCGATGAAAATCAAGGCGACAATCGCCGCAACAATCAACTTTGAATACTTTTTCATATCTTTTATATCTTATTTTTCTTTTATTCGTCTCTCATCGCATCTACCGGTTTGATGCTCATCGCTCGCCATGCAGGGGCGAGTCCGGCTAGGCCGCCAAGGATGCAGATGAGGATGGCTGAAGAGATGGCCGTCCAGAAATCTACCTGGAAGTGGGCGGTAAGAATGCCATCCGTGGTACTTCCTACTTCCAGCATCTGCAGGATGGCAACGCCGAAGAGGATGCCGCTCATGCCGGCTACCAGGGTGAGGAGAATACTCTCGGAGATGATTTGCGAGAGAATCATCTTAGGCGTGGCTCCGATGGCTCGGCGGATGCCTATCTCGGTGGTTCGCTCCTTTACCGTTACCATCATGATATTGGAAACTCCGATGGCGCCGGCAAGAAGGGTGCCGATGCCTACCAGCCAGATGAGGAAGTTGACGCCCTTGAACAGGTTGTCGAGCATCTGGAAGAGAACTTCGGTATTGAAGACCATAATGCCTTTTTCGTCCGTAGGGTCGATGCTGTGGGCTCTTGCTACGGTTTCTCTCATCCGCTGGGCAATGCTGCTCATTACTACGCCCGGTTTGCCGGTGGTGGCTATGATGTCTACTGCCTTACCCCGGTTATAAGCGCTGCGCAAAACCGATTGGGGCAGGGTGATGGTTTCATCGGCACGACCGCCGAAATTGATGCCGTTGCCCGAACGGTAATCTACGCCTATCACCATATAATAGGTAGAGTCAACTCTTACGCTCTTGCCGCACGGATCACCGCCGCCAGGAAAGAGATTCTTGTAAATCTGTTTGCCGATGACGCAAACCTTGCGCTGCTGGCGCACATCCATCTCGTTGATGTATCTGCCGTAAAACATCTGTGGCGCAGAAACCTGGGCGTAATCGGGATTCACGCCCTGTGTGCTGCCGCTGAATTTTTTGTCTCCAAACACCACCGACTTGTTGCCGCCGAAGAGCAGCGGGGTAATGACATCGAGTTCGGGCATCTGGTGGCGCAATCTGTCCAGATCTTTCTCTTCCATCTGCCAGGAGCGCCCCTTGTTGAATCCCTTGTAGGGTTTGGTGGTGTTCTGCGCCCAGATGATAGCGGTGTTGGTGGCAAAGCCTGTGAAGTTGTTTTGCAGCATCTCCTTCAGTCCCTGTCCGCCACCCATCAGGGCGATGAGCATAAACACGCCCCAGAACACGCCGAAGCCCGTAAGCAGACTGCGGCTCTTGTTCCTCGTGATGGTGTCGAGAATCTCTTTATATGTATCTAAATCTAATCGCATAGCCTATTCAATATATATAATAAGGTGTAAGCAAGAATGAATTCAACATTCAACACTTAGCATTCAACATTTTGCATTACTCCGCTCTCAGCGCCTCTATCGGTCGGATTCTTGCAGCCTTGATGGCTGGGATGAGTCCGGCGATGGTGCCTGCGATGACGATGGTGATGGTTGCGCCGATACAGGTGCCGAGGCCCACCGTAGGGTTCACAAACATGGCGGCTTTAAACAGTCCGGTATCTACTGTGGTGTGGCCGATGGTTGCATCCATGATTTCGTTTGCCGCCACGCCGCAGACCATTCCGATGTAGCCGAAGAATGAGGTGATGATGATGCTCTCGGTGATGATGAGCTTCAGTATCGACCAAGGTTTGGCTCCTATGGCTTTTCTTACGCCAAACTCTCGAGTTCGCTCCTTCACGGTGATGAGCATGATGTTGCTTACGCCCACGATTCCGCTCAGCAGGGTGAACAGACCCACAATCCATAGGGCCGTCTGCATGATGGCGATTCCCTGGTTCATCTGGATATTGTCCATGTATCGGTTCCAGAGCCAGATGGTTCGCTCGTCATCAGGTGCTGCCTGATGGTTGTTGTTGATGCTGGCGCGGTAGTTCTTTTCAAACTGCTTATTGTCCTCCTTGGTCTTCAGGTTCTTGATGGTAAACTCCAGACTTCCCGCATCATCGCCCTTGGCGTAGATGGTCTTTATGGTGGAGTAGGCGATGAAGGCTTCGGTATTGTTGCGCGATTCATCATCCTTGTAGATTCCCACCACCTGGAAGTTGAGGTTGCTGATCTTTACGTTCTTGCCTACCAGCGAACGGTAGTCTTTGCAGAGTTCCTTGGCCTGGCTTCGGCTCAGCACCACATTCTTGCGCTGCTCCTTCATATCGATTTCATTGATGAATCGTCCGGCTATCAGCTCCGTCTTGTCGATTTTGGGATGTGTAGGAGCCACACCCACTAATGACTGGCTTGCCACATAATTATCGCCATAGTTGATGTTCAGGTTATATTGTTCCAGTCTTCCGCCCACATCATCCACGTACTGGCCGTAGGTCTTGTTGCTGATGAGGATGTCCTTGTCGTTGAGCGTGATGCTTCTGCCTTCCTTCAGTCCCTTGTAAGCCTTGGAGGTTTCGCGCGGGAATACTCGCATGGAGTTGGCAAGGAATCGGGTGCTTTGCTGCAACTGGGCATTAATCAGTCCGTTGCCGGCGCCCAGCAGGAATATCAGCATGAAGATTCCCCAGGCAACGGCAAATCCCGTAAGCGAAGTGCGGAGCTTGTTGCGCTTCGACGTGCTCCATATTTCTTTGATTAATTCTCTCATTCTCTTCTTATTTAACGTAGTCTTTCGATACGAGATGATGGTCTCTGTTGTCTTCGATGCTTCCGATGAGTCCGTCCTTGATATGGATAACCTTATCGGTTTCGTTGGCTACACCGCTTTCGTGGGTTACCACCACAATGGTCATTCCCTCCTTCTGGTGCAGTTCCTTCAGCAGGTCCATCACTTCCACGCTCGTTTTGGAGTCGAGGGCTCCGGTAGGCTCATCGGCAAGGATGATTTCCGGTTTGGTGATGAGGGCACGGGCGATGGCTACACGCTGCTTCTGTCCTCCCGACATTTCGTTAGGATAATGGTTGGCCCATTGCTTCAAGCCCAGTTTTTCGAGATATTCCATCGCCAGTTCGTGGCGCTTCTTGCGGCTCACGCCCTGGTAGAAGAGGGGAAGCTCTACGTTTTCCACCGCTGTCTTAAACGAGATGAGGTTGAATGACTGGAAGATGAAGCCTATCATCTTGTTGCGGTATTCGGCAGCACGGGTTTCCGAGAGGTCTTTGATGAGCACATCGTTGAGTCGGTATTCGCCCGTATCGTAGTTGTCGAGAATACCCAGTATATTCAATAAGGTGGATTTTCCCGAGCCGGAGGCACCCATGATGCTGACGAACTCGCCACGTTCGATGTCGAGGTCGATGCCCTTCAGTACATGGAGTGGCTGAGCACCCTGGTAGGTCTTGTTGACGTCTTTTAGATGAATTAATGACATATTACTTTCGTTTTATGGATATCATTTTAAACCATTAGACGCTTGCAACTTTCAGAAAGTTGCAAGCGTAACTCTTTTTTAAAAACGTTATTACATACACCTTATTATATATAAGGCAAAGACAGAAGCTATAAATATATATTTGAGGATGAATAGTGTCATCATATCTTTATCTTTTTGAGATTCTTCTCCAACTCTTCCTTCACTTCATCGATGGAGATGTCGAGAAGCTGCATCTGTCGGGCGAGTTCCGGGAGTCTTTCTTTCATAAACTCCTTTTTGCGGGTCTTCTTAATCTGCTTCTTGGCTCCCGCGGAAACAAAGTAGCCTAGGCCTCGCTTGTTGTAGATGATCTCATCGGTGGCAAGCAGATCGTATGCCTTCACGGCTGTGTTGGCATTTACCTCCAGCAGTACGGCGTATTCCCTGACGCTCGGTATTCGTTCGTCTTCCTTGTACTTGCCCGCCAGAATCTCATCGCTCAGTCGCTCGGCTATCTGTACGTATATTGCTTTATCGTTACTGAAATTCATAATCTTCAAATTTTAATTCTTAGATGTTGATCCACTTGTTGCAGGTAACCTGCATACGGGTGAAAATCTTGTAAGATGCCCAGTAGTTGAAAGCTGAGAGGGCAAGGAAGAGGATGCAGAGCATAGTGGTGAATATATAGTTGTGTCCATCATTGTATGGCTTAAGAAAGTCGAGAAGACCGGCGTGCGCCATCCACTGAATCGCATATCCAAACACCATAAATAGTACAAGTCCTGTGAGAAATGTGAACAGCGGTGCCATCTTGCGATAGAACGTGCCACCCAGGGTGCAGAACGAGTGGGCGAAGATGAAGAAACTATAGAATATTGCATCTTGCTCTTCCCAGCGCGTGAATAGGGTGCTGCCGAATATGGACTTGAGCACTGGCCATGAGATGCTTACATGAAATCCTGGATTGATGATGTAGCAGAATGCCAGCTGGATGGCATCGGTAGCAAAGAGAATGATGCATAGTTCTATGAGGCTGAGGAATACCATCAGCAGAAGGCGAGCCATGTATTTTTCTTTGTTGCTGGCTGGCAGCATCAGAAAATTCTCCCTGTAAGTCTTCGTCCTCAGATTGTTGAAGATGCAGGATGCCATCACATAGAATACGATGAAACATAGGAGGCCAAAGAAAACGGACTCTTCGGAAAGATAATGCTTCTGTGTACCAACTAGTGAGCTATCAAAGTCATACATGACTACACCTTTAAGATTGTTAATGCCTACGAGACTATAGAGCGAATAAGCGATGATGCAAGCCAGGGTGCTAAATGTATAGCCCTTCCTAAAGGTCAGCAAATCCCAACGCATCAACAATCCCAGTCTCTTGATATCGATTGTATTGTTCATAATTTTCTTCTTTTAAAATGTTCTACTAAATCTTCCCATTGATTACTGCATTGAAGAGCAGTTCCAAGTTCATCTGGGTCTCTGGTTCTCCCTCCTTGCGCTTGGCTAGCACGGCATTGCCTTGCAGCGTAGGCTCGGCATAGAGCACGGTGTCGTCCATTTCGGCAGGGGTGCGATAGGTAAAGCTGTATCGGTCGCAGATGTCCGAAACCGATGCGTCGAGCAGGAGCTGGCTCTGGTTCATGATAATGATGTGGTCGAGCAACGACTCTACATCGTGCACCTGATGAGTAGAGATGATGAGGGTGCGGTCTTCCGTCATATTGTTGGCGATGACCTTACGGAACTGGCTCTTCGATGGGATGTCGAGACCATTGGTTGGCTCGTCCATCAGAAGAAAGCGGGTACCCGTGGCGAGTGCAAAACTCATGAATACCTTCTTCTTCTGTCCCATCGAGAGTTCGTTCAACTTGAGAGAGAGTGGTAAATCAAAATCCTTGAGGCAACGGTCCAGCACTTCCTGCGAGAAGTTAGGATAGAATCCCTGGTTCATCTTCACGTAGGTGGCGAGGGAAACGTTGGGCAGTTCAAACTCTTCGGGCACCATGAAGATGTCCTTCAGCATCTCGGCTTTGCGATCTTGTGCCGAAATGCCATCCACGAGAATGGTACCTTGTTGCTGGCGGAGCAATCCGCTGATGAGGTAGAGCAGAGTGCTCTTGCCTGTACCGTTCTTGCCGAGCAAGCCATAAATATTGTTCTCCTTGAGTTCCAAAGAGAAATCTCTAAATACAAGGTGCTTGCTACCTGGGTATCTGAAATCAATGTCTTTAATCTGTATCATAATCTTTAATGTTTTAGTGTACTACTTCAATAGAACACTGCAAAGGTATGCTTTTCTGCGATAAGTTCCAAACTTTTGGGCAATTATTTTTATACTTTAACGTATTGTTAACAATTCCACCTTATTATATTATAAGAAGAGTATGATATGAATGAATGTCTTGTAATATAGAACTTTATAAAAAAACAAAGGCATCGGAAAGCAAAAACTTCCCGATGCCTTGATGCTTTTTATTAAGCCGTTTAGATATATTTCATGAGAATGTCCCAAACTGCAATGATGTGGCAGATACTACCAGCTAAAACGAAGAAATGGAACACGGAATGCATGTATTTCTTCTTGTTGATACTGTAGAATACGGCGCCCGTAATGTAGCAGACACCTTCGGCAATAATCCACCAGACTGTGGCGGTGGATACGGAGTCTATCAAAGGTTTAAAGGCAACCAGTACCGACAATCCCATGCCTACAAAGCAGATGGTCTCCAGGTTGCTGTGATCCTTGAGTCTGGCAAAACTCATAATGGTTCCGGCAATGGCGCAAGCCCAGATAAAGATAAAGAGGCTCCATCCCCAATATCCTTGGTCTCGCATCGCAATGAGCGTAATTGGCGAGTAAGAACCGGCAATATGCCAGTAGATGGCGGCATGGTCCCATTTGCGCAGTCGCTCCTTCCATTTGCTCCAGGCAGAAACTGCATGGTAAACCGTTGAGGCGATGTAAGACATCAGCATACCGAACAGATAGAGGATAACTCCCGCCGTAGCCCATCCGTTATTCATCGTAAAACACCAATATAAGAAGATGGCTCCCATGACAATGCCCATCAGGATACCTCCTGCATGCGACCATGAGTTCCAAAGTTCTTCTTTATGATTGAAATGTATCTTTAGTTTCATATCTCTATATATCTTTTCGTTACACATTCTGCTGATTTTGAGAAATAGGGCATTCAAGCCACTATACCTAAATCGTTATCAGCTATAACATTGCAAAGATACTAAGAATTTCTTAAAGTGGACTATCTTTTAGGAATTCTTTCGATTTCGGGAGTGTTTTCTTTGCTTTATTTGCTGATTGTTTGTCCTTTTCTGCTTTCTTCGAAAAATAAATCAAAAAAGTATTGGAGTGTATTGGATTTTTTTATAATTTTGCGATGTGAAAATGAGAAATCATCTCTCACAAAATAGAAACTATAAACGCAACTAATAACTTAGAAAGGTAATATGAAGTTAAAATCAATTGCACTTATATTGATGACTGTCGCACTTCCGGCGATGGCAGAAAAAGTATCTGTAAATACAAAGGGTATGTCGCTCATTCTCGATGTTGAGAATGGAAAGCCTGCCCAGTATCTCTATTTCGGTACTAAGTTGAATCCTAACGATTTGCAGAATCTGAAGGTTGCTACTGATGGCCGTATGGATGCTTATCCGGCTTACGGACTGAATACTCCGGCTGAAGCGGCGCTTGCCATGCGTCATAGTGATGGCAATCTTTCAACTGTACTCGTGGCTACGGGCTGTGATGTGAAGAACGAAGGGAAAGCTTCTGTTACGACCGTTCATCTGAAAGATCCTGTATATAATATAAAGGTAGATTTGAAGTATCGTGCATACAATGATGTTGATATGATTGAGGCATGGACCGAGATTCTGAATGGTGAAAAGGGTACTGTTACCCTGACTACCTTTGCATCGGCTATGCTTCCTATCCGTCGCGGAGATGTCTGGATGAGTCATCTTTCCGGTACTTGGGCTGCTGAGGGACAGTTGAGTCATGAAAAACTGCAGCCAGGAGAATTTGTAATCCGAAACAATGATGGTACCCGCAATTCGCATACCGATCATGCTGAAGTCATGTTCTCGCTCAATGGTAAAGGACAGGAAAATGCGGGTAATGTTATTGGTGCAGCCTTGGTTTATAGCGGTAACTATAAGCTGAAGACGGTTACCGATGATACCGAATATCATTATTTCTTTGCCGGTATTAACGAACAGAACTCTGAATATCATCTTAAAAAAGGTGAGACTTTCAAAACTCCAGCACTCGCTTTGACCTATTCAACACAGGGCTTGAGCGGTGCAAGTAGAAACTTCCATAAATGGGGACGCAAATATATCTTAGCACATGGAGATAAGGAGCGTGATATCTTGCTCAACTCTTGGGAAGGTGTTTATTTCGACATCAACCAGAAGGGAATGGACCAGATGATGGCTGATATCCATAGTATGGGTGGTGAACTCTTCGTAATGGATGATGGATGGTTCGGAACCAAATATCCTCGTGTTACTGATAACTGTGCACTCGGCGACTGGGTGGTTGATACCAAGAAACTTCCTAATGGCATTGAAGGCTTGCTGAACGATGCCAGGAAAAACCAGGTAAAGTTTGGTATCTGGATCGAACCGGAAATGACCAATACTACCAGTATGCTCTATGAGAAACATCCTGATTGGGTAATCAAGGCCCCTAAGCGAGATGCCGTTTTGGGCCGTGGCGGTACCCAGCTGGTGCTCGATCTCTCAAATCCAAAAGTACAAGACTTTGTTTTCGGTGTAGTAGACAATTTACTTACTAAATATCCAGATATAGCCTACATTAAGTGGGATGCCAATATGCCTATTATGAATCATGGCAGCCAATACTTGTCTGTAGCCGATCAGAGCCATCTCTACATCGCTTATCATCAGGGATTTGCGAAGGTTATCGACCGTATTCGTGCTAAGTATAAGGATGTGGTGATTCAATGTTGCGCAAGTGGCGGTGGCCGTGCCAATTGGGGCATGCTCCGTGGTTTTGATGAGTTTTGGGTAAGTGATAATACGGATGCCATGCAGCGTATTTATATGCAGTATGGAACCAGCTATTTCTTCCCGGCCATCGCCATGGCAAGTCATATCTCTGCTGTGCCAAACCATACCGTATTCCGCACTACTTCTTTGAAGTATCGTATTGATGTGGCTATGAGCGGACGACTTGGAATGGAAATCCAGCCAAAGAATATGACGGATGAGGAGAAGGCTCTCTGCCGAAAGGCTATCTCTGAATACAAGGAGATTCGTCCTGTTGTTCAGTTTGGCGACCTTTATCGTTTGGTTTCTCCGTACGATAATCAGGGCTTGTCTTCTATTATGTATGTTAGTGAAGCAAAAGACAAGGCTGTCTTCTATTGGTGGAAATTGGCAAACTTCTATAATGTTCATTTGCCAAGAGTTAAGATGGCTGGTCTGGATGAGAATAAGATGTATAAGGTAAAAGAACTTGATGTAATTGATAACAAGCCTCTTGATTGTGAGGGAAAATCTTACTCTGGTAAGTATCTTATGGAACATGGCTTGGAAATGCCGTATGTTCATGAAGTAGACTGGGGTAAGAAGAACGACTGGTCGTCTCGTGTTCTCTATTTGGAGGCAGAATAGTTTTCTGGTACTATGTTATATATATGCGCATGCTTGTGTGCCCACACGCAGATATGAGCGCGTGTATGTATATAATAAAGTGTTTGGTATCAAAATAAGTGCAAAACAAGATGAAAGTGTTAAAATACTGTTAATTCCGAAACTTTTTCTTGGAAATATTTGGTGGTTTCGGAAAATGTTTGTACTTTTGCACTCGCTTTTGAGAAATACAACTTCTCTTAGCAACTAAAGAAAGTTAGTGCAAGTCGAATACAATGAAATTAATTTCAATTGTTGAGGCGCAGCTTAACTTGCGAAGAAAGAGTTCTTTGAAAGATTTTACATAAACAGACAAGTAGTACAAGAAGCGGTTTTGGATTACACCTTATTATATAGGGAGTATAAAGAAACTGGGTAAAAGAAACGAACCGTCAAGCAATTGACAAGTCAGGTTTACTAAGCTTCAATAAACGAAAAGGATATTCGTCCTAAGTACAGACAACAAACAAACCAAGCCGCAAGGCTAGGTAAAAATGATATTTTACAATGGAGAGTTTGATCCTGGCTCAGGATGAACGCTAG
>NZ_VZBE01000071.1:0-260950 GCF_009494835.1 Segatella copri | reverse complement strand
TTTGGGAACCCCAAAACGCCTCGCTCCACCATGAGGGCGGAGGAATTTTGCTCCCAACGGTCGCAGAAAGTGAGTGTACCAACTGTAATCAGTATATAGAATGACAAACATACAGGAACAAGACAAGAGAAAGGGCGGAAGACCGCCCACAGGCAGGGTTCGCAAGCTGTCGAAGTCTGTCACGGTGAAGTTCTCAAAGCCAAGCTATGAGGCTTTGAGACTGAGGGCAAGAAAAGCTAACCGCAAGTTGGCGGAGTACATTCGTGAGTCCGCCTTGAACGGCGAGGTGGTCGGCGGACACAATGCAGAGACGGTAGCCATCGCCAAGAATCTCATTGGCATGGCGAACAACCTCAACCAACTTACCAAGCTGTCGCATCAGAAAGGTTTCCATGAGACCCATGTGTACGTGATGGACTTGTTGAGAAGATTAAAAGCCATTCTTGGCGAGTATCGCCAAGCAAGTCCAAATTCGAAGTCATGCGGAATAGGCAGAAAGGAGGATACCACATGATAGGCAAGCTAAAGAAGGGCAGCTCATTTGGTGGTTGCATCCGTTATGTTACAGGCAAGGACGAGGCGAAAATCATCGCCTCGGATGGTGTGTTACTCGGAACGAATGCCGAGATAACGCAAAGTTTCGAGCTACAGAGGCAGCTAAATCCAAGGATTAAGAAGCCTGTGGGACACATTGCATTGAGCTTCAAACCAGAGGACAAGCCACGTTTGACGGATGAGTTCATGGCTAAGATAGCCCTTGAATACATGCAGATGATGGGCATCACCGATACTCAATTCATCATCGTAAGGCATCACAATACGGACAATCCACATTGTCATATCGTGTACAACCGCATCAAAAATAAGGGCAAACTCATGTCAGACAGGAATGATTACAGGCGTAATGAGCAAGTGACCAAAGCTCTAAAATCCAGGTATGGATTGACTTATGGAACTGACAAGAGCAAGACTAACACTCGCAAATTACACAATGCGGAGCGTACCAAATATGAGATTCACAATGCTGTCAAAGATGCCTTGAAAAACTCAGATAGTTGGCAGAAGTTCAAAAGCGAGCTTGCAAAACGAGGTATTCACTTAGAGTTTGTCTATAAGGATAAGGAGCGAACCAAGGTTCAAGGCATCCGTTTCTGTAAGGACGGATATAGTTTCAAGGGTACGCAGATTAGCCGAGACTATAGCTTTGGCAAACTGAATGCGAGATTTGAGGGAACGGAGAACCTTTTAGCAGCAAGAGCCAAATCTGCTCAGCAATATGAGCAGGGCTGTCACAAGAATGAGCAGATGCCATCCCTATCGGAGAGCAGTCAGGACCCATGGAACGGCATTTCTTCCATAGGACTTTTTGTTCCTGCCAACGCACAGACCTTCGAGCCATTCCCAGAGGACGAATCATCTAAGAAGAAAAAGAAAAAACGCAGAAGAGGCTTTAGCCTTTGATGCAAGTTACAAACCATTCAAACAACAAAAGAAAGATGAAAGAAGAACTATTGGAAGCCATCTACGGCACAGTTGAGAGATTGGAGCAAAAGGTTGATGAACTTTCTGCTTCACCAAAGAACGCAGGAGCGGAAACAGTTCTCAGCCCTGCAAGTATTGACACAAGCAAACTTGAAAAAGCCATCCTTTCTGTATCTGCAAAAGAAGAGGAAACTATTGGAAAAATGGCAAAATTAAGAGAGGCGATATGTATCTATATCGACCTTACCAAGAAAGAAGCAAGCAAAGATGAACAGCGGTGCAAACTCTTGTTTGATACCATTAATCAGATGAAACAAGAGCTGAATACTACATCAAAAGTTGTGCAGGACAAACTTCACGCAATGGGTAGCATTCCTCAAAAGAATGTTGTCACCCATCGTTTCGAGCCTACTTCAAAGTATGTTCTTCTTTTCATTGGTGGCTTGGCTTTATTTCTTGTTATCTCCATTTGGGGTAATCTCACCCAATGGCGAGAGCATAAAAATTGGGAGGAGGCAGACTTGAAGTATAGAGCCTTAAAAATGGTTCTTCCATCTGACGACCAGAATATTCGCTACATCGAAAAGCATTTCTCTGTTTGCCGAGATGAGAAAGTTATTGATGATGTAAGAAGTCGTGTTGCTGTTTATGAAGATTCAATCTTTCGTTATCATAAAATGGTGGAGATAGCAGCATACAAAGATAGCTTGGCAAGAAAGTTGACAAACGAATCAAATGAAATCAAAAGGCTTATCAAGAAATAATAAGATGTTGTTTCTTGTGTTTGCACCATTGTAATAGGTGGAACACTATATAAAAAACTGATAGTGGCAAAAATATTACCTCGCCACCATCAGTTTGTTTTCGCATTTAATGAGAATTGGATTTTGTGCAATGTTATTTCTTTTTTAACCTAATTTTATAGCCCGACCACAAGCACCAAAACGCAAGAATGCCCATAACAAAGATGAATATGTATGTGGCTATCGTTCCAATGAAAATTCTGCCACTATGCACCTCTAATGCCACATTCCAAAGCGACATCGGAAGTTGGTTCATGCTCGAAGGTTGAGGGGCAAAGTTTGTTCCCTCGTAATATTCCGCTACGACAGGGGTGGAAAAGTCTTGGCTCATACCTGCGACAGCTTTCTTTCCGAATGGTGCTCCTGCTTCATTCGGTGCAGGTTTGTTCGTAAAGTAATCGGTAGCAGTTCCTTGTCTTCTGTCCCAAACAAACAAGCCGCTAAATGAACCGCAAAGCCATCTACCATTTGCATCTTTCTGTAATACATTCAATCCCATCACGCTGACAGGTGGAACAGAAGTAATAACTTTCACTGTAGCATTTTTGATGTTCAATGAATAGAATCCTTCCGATGAGGATAATAGCCAATCATGGCAGCTCTCATCATAACGAATTATGCGGAGCTTGTCGTTCCAAGGATTCTTGCTTCTGAGTGTTGTGCCTGGGATAGACGGTATCTTGCTTAACACTAATGCTATCATCACAGGAGGGCGGAGACACCAACCCGTCAGTGCAATCAAGAGCGCAAGTATGATAGTATATCGCCCGATTCTGTCATGCAGATGAAGCGAGGTTTGCAGTAATGCCTTTCGCTTCAGTCTCAGCCAAACGACGATACCCGTAATACAGAGAACCACAAGAATAATGGCTATGGCATCAACCACAATCTTTCCTGTTATTCCGAAAAGTTCTCCACTATGGAGTAGCCAAACGGTACGAAAGACAGTTACTTTGCCGTCATAATCCTTTGGCGCATGAAGTTGAATACGCTTAAAAGTCTTATAAGGAGGAAGCGAGGTATAGACAAAGGAACGACTGAGCACTACAAGGGTGTCGCCATGCGAAGCGATGTCCGTAAATTTCTCCTCATCCTCCAGTGACATATTCACCTCATGCCATTTGTTATGCACTCCATAGCGATAAAGCCCGAAAGGTGAGACAGCAAATATCCTTCCATTATCAAGCCTTATGACATTTTTGATTTGCCTATAGTCGGCACCTTCGGGCAAGCCCTCATTGAAATCCTTGAAATAGGAAGCTTTGGAGTCGGTAAGCCAGATGCCACCATTGCCATAAAGCAACAGTTGGCGACAAGAATCCACATTCCTCATGGAATCTACCATTAAATCCTTGCCAATGTCAAGCGTGCCTCGTAGCAATCCACCGTTCCAATTCCGAAACTCATAACGACTTGGCAGGTACTTCCTGCTCACGTTCACCTCCTTGATGAGTGAACGATGATTGAGCAGGATGCCTGACACGCAGAACATCAGCATGAAGAAGCTCAAGCCGATACCAAGCCATTTATGTTGTTTTCTCCAAGTTCCTTTCTTCATTGATTTCCTTATCTGATTATCTATCTTATTTCTTTTCTTTCTTCGCCCTCGCATCCTTGACAATCTTTCCTGCCAAGAAACAAAGTTCTATCACCATTACCACCCAATGCCAAGGATATTCGCTCGGATGTGCAATGAGCTTCCCGATGATGCCCGTGCGATTAAATGCCTCTACCGCTATCCAGAACACGATGACCGTTGCCGTACCCATTCTGATGTTTGCTCCCCACGATTGCAAGTGGAGTTGCTTGCGAAATACGTATGGGGCGGAAAGCAAGGCACCGAAGGCTACACCGAAGGTGACTGGAGTCTCACGACCAAACAATTGAGGATCGTAGAGGTTCATCAGCAGGAGATAGCAAGTCCAGAGCATTGTGTTGAATTCCATGAAGGTAACAATGCTGGTGTGGCGTGTCATCGGGCGAGCGGCGATGAGTCGCTTGTTCTTCCCCAAGAAGAGCGTCTGCCACCAGTTGAGGAAGTTGCAGGCATTTCGGGAACAGAAGATGTAGAGCAACATCACCATTGCCCACAAGCCAAAGGTGGCAGGGAGCAAGAGATATTCAGGTCGGCTCAACACCTCTCCCGTTGTGGGGTCAATCTCGGCATGTGTTCCCCAACGATGGGCATAATACATGAAGAGAAAATCCACCCAGCCTGTCCAATAGAACATACCACCAATGAGTCCGAGCAAGGTCTGGCGAGTCTGTCCATTGACGAAAACACCGACCACTACCATCACCAAGCCCACGAATCCCACTGCCATGCCAGCACCCAACAGTTGCGTGCCGTCGTAGTTATCCTTCAATACTCGTGCCACCAAGTGAACCATGGGCATGCTTCCCAATATCACGCCCATCGACACGATGGATTTCCACCAATATAGTTTCTTGTTACTCATGGCTTTTCTTCTTGTGAGCTGCAAACATGATATAGACGAGCAATGCCACGAATGCCACGAGGATGCAAATCATCTGGGTAGTATACTTCTCCGGCTCAATCCAAATTTCCTTGAAAAAGTCAAGGCGACCAAGCACTTCCACAGGTACCCAGAACACGACAACCGTTGCGATAGCCATACGGATATTGGCTCCCCATGTGCTCAAACGCAACTGCTTTCGGAAGATGAAGAAACTACCTATCAGACAAGCTGCGGCAACAACCGAAGTTACAGGATGATGGTCGCCTAGGAAGTTCTTGTCGTAGCAGAACATCAACAGGAGATAGCTAGTCCAGAGAATCATGTTCAGTTCCATGAAGGTGACGATACTTGTATGATGTGTCATCGGACGGGCGGCAATCTCGTTCTTGCGGGAACGGAAGAGAAAACGCTGCCACCAGTTGATGAAGTTACATCCGTTTTTGGTTGAGAAGATGTAGAGCACCATCATCATCATCCACATGCCGAAGGTGGCAGGGAGGATGAGGTATTCAGGGCGAGTCACAACTTCGCCATTCTCCATCTCCGGCTGTGTACCCCAGCGGGTAGCATAGTACTGGAACAGAAATTCTATCCAACCGGTCCAGAAAAGCAGACCTCCGAAAAGTCCCCAAAGAGTCTGTTTGGTGTCTCCCTTTACGAAGACCCCGATTACTACCATGATAAGACCTGCCAACCCCATGAAGAAGGCTGAGTAATGCGCAGCTTCAGGAGTCATCGTCTTATCCATTATCATCATCAGCGCATGTCCCAACGGCATGGTAAAGAGTACCACGAGGAACGATGCGATGGATTTCCACCAATTCAATTGTTTCATAATGTTTAATGTTTACTTTAATTCATCTAAGTAATAACTGATTCTACCTCCCTCATCACCTATCTGCACATTGGCATCATACCAGGAGATAATCTGGAGCTTGTAATATCTCTCGCCATCCCACGAACGGATTACGTAGGTATGGAAAGAAGGAGTATATACTGGAGGTGGACCCGAGAAACTCATTGCCTTTTCGAGCACCGGATTGCCGCTTACCAACTGTTTGGCAGGTCCGTTGTTCGGGTCGAACCAAGGGTTCTTGTTCATATCCAGTTTGTTGGCGATGCAATACTTGTTCCAGTCGTTCTGCGACATGGTGACATAGACACTTGCCGAATCATCCACGGCGAAGGTCATATTGTGTTCTGCCAGATAAGCATCCACCTGCGCCTTGCTCGTCCACTTGTCATATTCGCCATAGCCCAGGTCGGCAGCACCGCCCTTGCCTGGACCGCTCGTTCCACTATTGGTGCGGAGCTGATAACCATTGAAGGCGAGATCCCACTCCGTAGCAGGATAAGCCATCGTATTGGGGTCATCTTCCTTGTTCTCCATCACCAGCAGACTGTTTGCCTTTCGGGCAACCATCTCGTAGCCCTGCTTCGGATTGTTAGGATTCACCAGCACCTTATTACCATCGGCATCGCGCTTATAGTCCTGGAACACGTTCTTCTGAACGCCCTCCGTCCAATATACGGTGGTGTCACCCTCGCAACCGAAGTATTCCTTCACCGGCTTGCCATCAATAAAGGCGATGACACTCTGGTTAGGATTCAGCACATTATAGCGATGTCCCGTCTTCAGGTCAAAATAGAGCCAGTCGTTGGTAACACCCGTGCTATAACCTGTTTTTCGGGGCAAGGTATGACCAGTGAAGTCCTCAGCCTCATAAGATACGCAGCTCGTCATTGCGGCTGCCATACCTATTATATATAGTAATGCTTTCTTCATTATTTTTTCTTTCTAAATGCTTTTACCAATTCATCTACCAACACTTCCACCTGCACATGCGCCTTGGCTCCTGCCGTGGCTGGCACGTTAAACATGGTGATGCCCGAACCCAGGGTCTTTGGCACATAGTTAAAGATGTTATCCACACCCACCGTCACCTTCACCTTATTATAGAAGGTCTGAATCACCGACAGGTTGCACAATACATACTGAGGCAACTGGCAGCGGAAGTAGGCATCGTGGCTCTTACCGTTTACAGAGAGTCGGTCCTGCACATCAAACTTCTTCTCACCCATGTAGCTTGCCGAGAAGGTGGCGCCCAGTCGGTAGTTCTTCTTGCTGTACTTATAGTCGAGGCTCGCCGTAGCAGCATGAGGCGAAGTGGTGTTCACCTGGATGCCATCTGTCTTGCTCACGTTCACGTAGCTGTAGGTGGCATTCATCGTGAAGTGGTTGAGGAAGTGCCAGCGCATGATGGTCTCCAGTCCGATGAGGTTCTGCTTGGCGAGGTTGGTGTATTCAAAGTTATACTGCATGTCGTAGATGCGCCATACGCCCTCTATCTTCTTGCGGAAGAAGTTGCCATACACATTGCCCGAGATGAAGAAGTTATCGTTCGAGTACTCTGTGCCCAGGCTCACGTAGTTGTTCTTCTCAGGCTTCAGGTCCGGGTTACCCTTAATCATGAACATGCCGAGGTGGTCCCAGTTGAAGAACAGCTCCTTGATGCTTGGCGAACGGTAGCCCATCGAATAGTTGGCTCTCCATGCCCAGTGATCCGAAGGACTCCACTTGAAGGCAATTTTAGGCATCGCCATCAGTCCGAAGACACGGCTGAAGTTGGTTCTCACACCTGCCGAAACCATCCAGTGGTCGTTCATCGTCCACTCGTCCTGCAGGAAAGCCTCCGTTTCCTTTAGCGAACGGGTGCGCATGATGTGGGAGGCATCGCCGTTGAATCGGTCGCTCGTCAGGTCATCGCTCAGGTGCTCGATACCGAGGATGAGGTCGTGGCCCTCGAACTTCTGCGAGGTGATGGAGAGGCGAGGCTGGAAGATACGGCTCTTATACACTTTGGTACGCTCGTCGATACGCTCGTGACGCTTGAAGCGATCGTAGAAGTCACCATGAAGGGAGGCGGTAATCTTGAACCAATCCTTGAAGGAGTACTTAATCTTGGTTCCAGCCGTCCAGTCACGCGCCTGACTGAAGGTCATATCCTGAATGAGGTCGTAGGTATTCATATAGAACGCACTACCGTAGGCAAGAATCTCCAGGTTCTTGAAAGGGTCGTAGAATACCTTCTGCGATACCGAGATATGCTCCGTGCCCTCGATGCCCATTGGCGGACGGGAAGCCACGCTGGTAATGGTCACGTCGTGGTCGAGCCAAGGATTCGCCTCTTGGGTATAGACCTTCTTGTCGTTCTCCGCCTGATACATGTAGAAGGCATCGCTCGAAGAATACCACACATCCGTCTGCGAAGTTACCTTGCCAGCATTGAATCCTGCCGATACCCAGCTCTGCAGGTTCGGACGGTCAGCGTTCTTCTCAAACATATACAGGAAATCCTTTTTGGATGGATTCTTGTAGTTGCGCTCGTTCATCTGTCCCCAGCGTACACCAGCCTGAATGTCGATAGGCTTGGTGGTTTTCTTGGTGATAAGATTGATGACGGCACCCGATGCACGGCTTCCGTAGAGGGTACTGCTGGCACCTTTCACGATTTCGATGCGGTCGATGGCATGGAGGTTGAAACGCTCATAGTCGAGGTTACCCGCCATGTCGCCCGTCAATCGCTCGCCATCCTGCAGGAAGAGCACGTGGCGGGCATCCAAGCCCTGCATGGAGATTTCGTTGCCGAAACCCACCTTCTGGATGTTCATACCCGGTGTCTCCTGTTGCAGCGCCTTGGTCAAGTCGGCATAGCCTGCATCTACCAGTTCCTTACCGCCGAGCACCTGCGTGCTCACTGGCGAGAGCTTGATAGGTCGGGCGGTACGGGAACCCGTAACCACCACCTCGTTCACCTTCATCACGTCTTCTGTCATGAAGAGCTTGAGGGAGTTGCCGCTTCCGATGGTTCCCTTCAGAGGGTTATAGCCCACGGATACCACTTGATAATAACACTTGCCACTCTGCGGCACCTCGACAGTAGCCTCACCGTCCATATTGGTGACGGTACGCTGTGGCGATTTCAATTTCTCGTTGTCGGCGTAGGTGATGACTGCGCCGATGATTGGTTGCTCGGTTGCCTTCTCTGCGATGGTAAACTTCACCTTGCGCTGCGCTGCCATTGGCAGGGCAAGTAGCAAGAGCAACCCCATAAACATTACTTTTCTAATTGTCTTCATTTATGACGTTTTTACTTTTTTCGTCCAATACTTCTTATTCTATATAGCTTGATGCTTATATGTTGAAAAGGCTTGTTCCTTTTGTTATTTTCAATTCCTTACACGATTTCAGCCTCGCTATGGCTTGTTTCTCTTCCCATCATTTTTTACTTGCAAAAAGAAAGAGAGATATGTCTGGGCATACCCCTCTTTCCTTATTATATATGAACAACATTAAAGTTATCCTTCTCCATTATCTTTCTTCCATTGTATTAAGTCCTTTTCGTATTGTTCAAATTCCTGCTGGAAATTATTAATACGATTTTTGTCGATAGTCTGCTGGAACGTTTCTGTGCGAACATTCATCATATTGTAGTTCACGATGAACTCAATCTGATTAGTTAACACGTTCAAGTAGCCATCAACTGTAGCACCACTTCCTGACTGACAATCTTTAGGGTCGTCACCGTCTGTGGTCACATTCCCATCCTTTCCTTGGAACTTAATCCAACCAGCTTCTGGTCTTTCGTCTTTATCCCATGAATTCAAGTTCATAAATTTGGTACTGCACTTGAATGTCACGGCAAAAGGCATTGAACCTACGGTGAAATCTACCAATGAGAGGCTCATAGTTCCATCTTCTTTCCATGTAAAGTTGAATTTAGTTGGACATCCATTTGCTAAATGGGTCTTGTCAACTCCACTCATGGTAGCCTTAGTAGAAAGAACAATATCGCCGCTGAGTATATCTTTTGCTTTTGTCACATATTCTTCAGCAGGTGCTTCTTTGTTCAAATCATCATCACTGCTACATGAAGAAGCAAGCATTGTAAAAGATGCTAAAAATATTAGTGTTAAACTCTTTATCCAGCTCATAAGAAAACAAGATAAAGAGGATGTGGCATAAAACTATATGACGCACCCTCTTTTGTTTCAAATTTTACTCAGCCACAAATGTTACAGAGGCATTGAAAATAGCTTTGCCAAACACGGAAAGAGCTTTTGTCTTCAATACAAATGTTGTTGTGTCACCAGTCAAAGATGTTGTGTAAAGAGTAACAGAACCTCCAATGTTAAGGTCCAATACACCAGCCTTACTGTCTTCCTTGGCAGACAAGCCACCCTTACTATCAATTGCTACAGCCATATAAACATTGATAGCACCAGGCATTTTGCCAATAGGACCAATAGGCTCTTCGGACTCCAAGGTGCCAGTTCCATCACCATTGTCTGTCAAGATGAATGTGACACCTTCTACATCGGCATAGTTGTTATTGTTCATTTGAACGTTAGTCAACTTACCCTTAAGAGTTTTCTCTGTCTGAGCATTTACGCCCAATACTGCAAGCATTACTACTGCAAGCATCAAAATAAATCTTTTCATTGTGTTAAAATTTAAATTGTTACTAAATATATTAATTATTGAACTTTCCAACGTGCAGCTTTATTTTTCTTTGTAGCCATCATTATTGCTCTTGTTAGCTTTGGCGAATCTGTATCCTTATTGTATTTGTTAATAAAGTCAACAGTAGAACTTAAGGCATATGTCTTTACTGAGCAAGCAAATGAAGATGTTCCTATAACAGAGTGAAACTGTGTTAGATTTGGATAGACTAAATTAAACTCATCAGGCAAATCTCCTACGACAAAAGCATCAATCTTTGCAAACTTTGATAAATCCAACTTTTCTATCTTCGGGAGATATTCTATATCTAAAGTTGAAGCATGAAGCTGTTCTGTGTTAGGGAAGACTATACTTTTCAAGTCCGAGCAATCAGCTACAGTAAGTACACTGCCAGTCATTGCATCTTCCTCTGCGGCAATCCCTCGTTGCCCCCAAATTGTATTTTTAGACAAGTCAAGAGTTTCCATACCTTCTATACCTATTAATTTTATATAGTATAGTTGAGTTGCATTCGTAACATTGACTTCTCCCAAGTTTAGATTCTGAAGATTTAATAATGTCAATGAATTTCCCAATGTCATCTTTGGCATTACCATATTTGTATTAGGGGCAATATACAAATTTGTACCTTCCCAATATGGATTATCTATAATATATTGCAAACCTTCAAGAGTTGACATTTCATCAATGTTCAAATTTGCTTGCTGAAAGAAATAAGAAGTAATATAAATATTATTTATCTTTTGTTCATTATTCAATCTTTTACTCAAATCAATTTTCTCCCCATCAAATAAGCCTGAAAAAGTTGTCTCTTGATTAAGATATGCTCTAAGTGTTGCATCTGGTATTTCTCTCAAAGTATTGTACTTTTCAGATACACCATTTTCATTCTGCATCTTAATATCCATAGTGCCTCCATCAATAGCAGGCTTGTTTTGACGATAGAAACGCACAAGTTGAGCCATATTGTATTTGGCTTCCTCTGGCAAATAAAGTTTGGTGATATTATGAAGGTTCTCCACTGTCTCATCGCCATTTTCCTCTACAGTTACCTTTACAAGGTTGTCATAGTTATAAATGTTATTATTTGTGAGGTCGATGCCTGTAATCTGAGCTGGAAGAACAGAAAAATCGAAAGTCTCACCGTAGCTATTGTTGCTAAGGTTCAACTCTTTCAAATTAGGGAAAACAGAAAGCTCTTTCAATGCGGAGGTATCTACCTTTGTGCCAGAAAGATCGAGAGATGTGGTGCTGTTGGCTTTGTCGTCAAGGAGCATTTTTCCATTCTCATCAAACTGGTATCCCTTAGCTTTGAGGATAGTCATCAACTCTGAGTTGCTTACAGCCACATTGCTGTAAGAAGGCGCATCGTCGTCACTGCTGCAAGAAGCGAAGCCGAGGCAGAGTGCCAGGGCAGCGAGACCGATGAAATTCTTAAAAATCTTCATTGTTTTATTATTCTTTTAAATATTTACAATTAATCAAAAATATTACCCTTAATTTGTGGCTGCAAAGGTACATATTTATTAAATAATGTGCAATACCTAAAAATAATGAAATTTGCAATAGTAATTTGTTATGATTTATAGGGTTTCTCATCTGTCTTGTTGAGAAATCATAACATATCTAAGATTTTCAATATGTTTTTCACAGTTGCTTATTCAGCCGATACTTAAAACTGATGATGAAGTAGCTGCCAATTTGTGAGGTACGGCTTTCCGTCAATCCTGTCGCCGTAACATTGCGATAATAGTTTTTCTTGTCGCTGAGAATATCTGACCAATAGAGCGAAAGCTCGGCTTGCTTCTTTTTGAGGAATCGCCAAGATGCCCCCAAGTTCCAAACCACTTGGTCGTCTTCGCCTTTTTTGATGTTGGTGCCGTTACGGAAAGAGTATGCAGCATCGCTCTTGACCAGGAAACCAAGAGGAAGCTCTGCATAGGTATTCAGCGAAAAGTTGTAACTTCGGGTATAGTTGGACGTACTACGAAGCTGGTTGGTGGCATGGCGGTAACGCCAATCGCCCTGCAAGTCGAAGCCTCCCCATTTCGGCTGATAACCCAAGCGAAGGTTGGCATTATACGACGTATTGTGGGTGACGCTGCGGTCTGGCTCCTCGCTCTTTCCCTCATTCACAAGAGCTACACTTTGGGCAAAGCTGGCTCCTGTGCGAGCAGAGAGATTGAACCGCTTCTTCCATCGCTTCTGATAACGAAGACTGGCACGCATATTCCAGTTGCCATTCACATTCACAGGATAAGTCTCCGTGCCACCAGTGGCAAGGTTGTAAAAGACGGCTTGCGTCTGACTGTTATAGGTGTTGCTGAAATTAACATCGCCCGAAAGACCGAGGCGAGTGTTCCTACCTGTCAATCGGAAATTCTGATTATAGGATGCTTTGAGCGAAGGATTGCCATGGGTGATGTGCAGCGGGTCGCTATTATCGGTGAGCGACATCAAGCTACCGAGGTCGGGCTGTCGGCTGCTGCCATCATAATTCAGTTCGAAGCGAGTCTTGCCTTGATGCCATGACACATTCAACTGTGGGTTCCAGTTCACACTCGTCCTTACCGTGTCGGCGTGGAGCAAGCCGGTCTTTTGGTCAAGACTCCTGCGCTCGGGCTGCATCAACACTCCTGCATTTGCCTCCCATTGCTTGCCATCATAATTGAGGTAGAGGCTGAGGTCGTGGGTAATGGTCTTGCTCAGGGTGTGGTTGCTTAGGCTATCCATATACACCTCGCTCTCGTAAGTACTTCGGTCGCTCATCTGTCGTGTGGCAGAATAGCGATAACCGAGTTGCAGGCGCAAGTTCTCAGCCAAGGGTTGCGTCAAGTTGATGCCTACGGAATAGGCACGATTGGTGGAGGGGGAGTGCTGGTATTGGTTGCGATAAAGCACGGAATCGCCACCCAGACTGCTCTCCAACTGATAGTAAGTGGTCTCTGAAAGGGAATGTGACTCGTTGGTACTCTTGCTGTCGGAGTAACTACCCGTGAGGCTGATGCTCGTACCCTTGTCGTTGAACACTCGGGTGATGTCGGCATTGACGGAGAACGAATGGCTGTCGCTCTTCGAATCCGAGTTTCTCGTGATGCTGTTGATACGCTCATCGCCTTCTGAAGAGGTGGATTGCTGGCTGTCGCTGGTGTTGTCGCTCTTCGACTTGCTGAAGTTTCCACCTATATTAAAATAGGTCTTGTCATCCAAGCTCCACCTCATGCCCAACGAACCATTGCCCATCGTGTTGCGATTGGTGCTGGTGGATGCCGAGTTCTGGTAACGGTTGCCTGTGGCGAGGTATTGCTCGCTATACAGGGTGCTCTCGTTGCCACTGGCATAATGGTTGTACATCATGTTGCCATAGAGGGTGAACCGCTTGGAGAACTTCTTGGCAAAGTTCATCGCCACATTGTCCTGTCGGTTGTCGGGACAGAGAGAAGTCATATATCGGTTGCCACTTCGGGCTATCACGGAAATATTGTCGCCTGTCTGTCGGAACAAATTGGAAATCAACTCAGCCTCCTTCTTATCGTTGTTGCCCCTGCCGATGCCAGCCGAAGTAATCAGCGTGCCGTTAAATTCTCGCTTGGTCTGCAAGTCCAGCACATAGTTCTCGCCTCCCTTGCGCACCTTGGTGATTTTCTCCAGTTCGCTCCGCTTGTCATATACCTTGATTTTGCTCACCAGTTTGGCTGGCAGGTTTTCGAGGGCGAGGGTGCTGTTGCCGCCAAAGAAACTCTCGCCATTGACATTGATTTCATGGATGGGAAGACCGTTGTAGGTTATCGTCTTGTCCTGCTTGTCGTATTCCAAGCCAGGCACACGCTTCAAGAGTTCTTCGAGGTAAGCCCCCTCGGGAGTTTTGAAGGCATTGGCATTGATGACCGTGGTATCGCCCTTCATCTCCACCTCCTTGATGGCAGCGGTCACCACCACCTCGTCGAGATTGAGTGTCTTGAAGATGGAATCCTGCTTAGAGGTACGACTTCCCCTTACCGTATCACCCGACACAGCAAGACGAAAATCCCTTTCGTTATGAGAAAGGAATGACGAAGCCCATACATTTGCCATTGCCGAAAAGGACATGAGCAAAAGTACAGGCACATAAGCATATCGTAGCCTCATTCTCTGTTTGAATATTCAAAATCGGCTGCAAAGGTACGAATTTTAGTATATATTTGCAATACCTTAAAGTAGGTAAAAAGACAGATTGGACTGTTCCGAGTCAGTCCTAAGTTACAATTTTAATCACATTCCAAATATGTTCTGAAAATAAATCATAAAAAACGAGCAGCATTTTTGCCAATCAAAATTTTTATTATACTTTTGCAAGCAAATCAAGAAGAGTTGTTTGACAAGCAATCTTGTGCAGATTGCAGAAATTAGAACCGTTGCCAAATCATTACCACTATTGAGGTGAGACTCTCGTAAATTGCTCATTTTTAGCTATTCTGAATGTTTTGGCAGAATTTTTGGAAAAAAGTTTGGTGTTTTGAAAATAAAATGTTACCTTTGCAACGATAATTAACATTATTAACGCAATAAATACTGGGTAGCCTATTGGATAGACATTTACTTAATGAATAAAATAAGATTAAGAAAATGAGTAAACTCAATGAAATGACAGACGAAGAGTTGGCCCTGGCTTATGTCGGGGGCGACAACAGAGCCTTTGACCTGTTGCTTTCCCGCAACGAGGTGAAACTTTTCTCTTATATCCTTTTCGTGGTTCACGATGAGGATCTGGCGAATGATATCTTCCAGGAGACATTCGTGAAGGCAATCAGTCGTTTACATGCTGGCCAGTATTCCAGTTCGGGCAAATTTATTTCGTGGTTAATGCGCATAGCGCATAATGTCATCATCGACGGTTATCGCAGTCAGTGTGTGTTCCGCATGGTAGAACAGGGGAACGGTAATGATCTTTCCTGTCTGCGAGGCGAAGATTTTCAGGCAGACTGTGCTGAGCAGGAGATGGTACGCAAACAGGTGCTCCGTGATGTGAAGAAACTGGTAGACTTTCTGCCGGCTCCACAACGCGAAGTGGTTTATATGCGTTTTTATCAGCAGATGTCTTTCAAGGATATAGCCGAGTGTACCAATGTGAGCATCAATACGAGTCTGGGAAGAATGCGTTATGCGCTCCTTAACCTCCGCAAGATGGCTAAGGAGCACAATATCTATCTGAATTTTGATTAGTGGAGTTCTTTCAAGGCATGGATGGTAGCATAAGGGTCTGTGCTCTTGAATACATAACTTCCGCTTACCAGCACGTTTACTCCGGCTTTTACCAGTCTTGGAGCAGTTTCTGCCTGCACGCCGCCATCTACCTCGATGAGTGCCTGGCTTCCGCTCTCTTTGATGAGCTGGCGCAGACGGCCTATCTTCTTGATGGTGTTCTCGATGAATTTCTGTCCGCCGAAGCCTGGGTTAACGCTCATCAAAAGTACCATGTCTATATCGCAGATGATGTCTTCCAGCACACATACCGGGGTAGAAGGGTTGAGGGTAACTCCTGCCTTCATGCCTGCTGCATGAATCTGCTGGATGGTGCGGTGCAGATGGGTGCAGGCCTCGTAGTGCACGTTCATCATCATGGCACCGAGTTTGGCAGTCTGCTCAATGTAATTTTCCGGGTGCTGTATCATAAAGTGGACGTCGAGGGGCTTGGTGCACACCTTGCTCACGGCTTCTATCACAGGGAAGCCGAACGAGATGTTGGGCACGAAGACACCATCCATCACATCGAGGTGGAGCCAGTCGGCCTCACTCTTGTTAATCATCTCTATATCACTCTTCAGGTCAATGAAGTTGGCTGAGAGCAATGAAGGGGATACCATTGTTTTCATCTTTCTTCTTCTTTTAGTTAGGATAGCACACCTTTAGCTTCCCATTTTGCACCATGGTATGATAGGAGTAGGCTATCTGCTTGATGAAGTAGATGGTCTGAGCCGAAGGTCTCATTTTCTTTGGTGTAAATACTTGCTTCATAGGCGTGAATCTTTTTATTAGAATAATACTTCTTGTTATTTGTTTTTAGAACGGGCATGTCTTGAGGATGAGTTTTCCTCTTTCCGTAACCTGTTCTCTGAATAAATAACGGCGTATTGGGAAATTTATTACATTCCGGTGATTTTTTTTCTTTTTCTTTCTCCCTATATATAATAAGGTATAGTGGAGAAAACGTAAGACGAAAGTGGGGAAAAAGGGGCGCTGGATGATAAAATAGTGTTAAATCCTAAAATTTCTCGACAAAAAGTTTGTAGTTTAAAAGAAAAACTGTACTTTTGCAGTAGAAATGAAGAACGAAGGAGAATCTTTTCGTTAAAAAGAAAGAAACGCCTCGTTTTTGGTAGTAACAAACAATTAAAAGAAAAAGCAATATGAATACATTCGTATCTACATCATGGTGGTGGCGTAACTCAAGATTCCAGAAGTCGTGAGTCGAGACGCCGTATGTGGATGTGAACAACATAATATACTAGGGGCCTGCCGTAACTTACGACAGGCCCCTTTTCTTTTACAACGAAAAATAAAAATAAAAAATATAGGAGATATTAACTATGGAAATGAAGGACATTTTGAACAGAATGTTGAACCACGAGGAACTTTCCCGTGAGGAAACCCGAGACATCATTGTAGGAATCACCAAGAGTGAATTTCCTGAGGAACAGATTACAGCCCTGCTCACCGGTTTGCAGATGAGAGGCGTAACGGTAGATGAACTGCTCGGTTTCCGTGACGGAATTCTTGCCACAGGCGTACCAGCCATCCTGGATTGCGACCGCTACATTGACGTGGTGGGAACCGGTGGCGACCGCAAGAACACCTTTAACATTTCTACTACTTCCTGCTTCGTCATTGCGGGTGCGGGTTACAAGGTGGCAAAGCACGGCAACTATGCGGCTACTTCGGTGAGCGGTGCCAGCAACGTCATCAAGAACCACGGTGTTCAGTTTACCGATGATATAGACAAGCTGAACCGCAGCATCAACGAGGCAGGCATCGTTTATCTTCATGCCCAGCTCTTCGCCAAGGCCATGAAGTTTGTAGGTCCTATCCGCAAGGCTTTGCAGTTTCCTACCGTGTTCAACCTGTTAGGTCCTCTTGTTAATCCTAGTCAGCCTAAGTGCCAGTTGCTGGGTGTAGCCAATCTCGACCAGATGCGCCTTTATAACCAGGTTTACCAGAAACTAGGCATTGATTTCGGCATTGTTAACAGCATCGACGGATATGATGAAATTTCACTCACCGGCGACTTCAAGGTAACCACCAACAACTATGAGAAGATCTTCAAGCCTCAGGATCTCGGTTTCGAGATAGCCAAACCGGAAGAGGTGCGAGGCGGAGCAACCGAGGAAGAGGCCAAGGACATCTTTGATGCAGTGCTTGAAAACCGTGCCCTCCCAGCCCAGAAGAACATCGTTCTCGCCAATGCAGCCTTCGGCATCCAGGTGATGGAGAAGGGTCAGAAGAGCATTGAGGAATGTGTGGAGATAGCAAGAGAGAGCATTGACTCGGGTAAGGCACTCGCTACCTTCAAGAAGTTCGTAGAGATCAACAGTTAAAGGTAAAAAGGGCTTTTAAAAGTAAAAAGGTAAAAGGGTAAAAAGGTAAAAAGAGCCTTAACCCCTTTGTCCCCCTTTGTACCCCCGTTCCCAGCGATGGAATCGCTGGTTCCCCAAGTCTTTATCTTAAATAAAAAAACGAAAAAAATGGCTGATATTTTAGAGGAAATTGTGGCTCATAAAAGAATCGAGATTGAGCAGCGCAAGCGCTTTATCCAGCCACGGCAGATGATAACCCTCACCGAGCAGAAAATGCAGGAAGATGGGGGAAAGGTGCCGGGCGGAAGCATGAAGGAGTCGCTGATGAACTCGGAGACGGGAATCATCGCTGAATTCAAGCGCAAATCGCCTTCCAAGGGCTGGATCAAACAGGAAGGTAAGCCGAGCATCATCCCGCTCGCCTACCAGCAGAACGGAGCCTCGGCGCTCAGCATCCTCACCGACATTGATTACTTCGGAGGATATGATGAGTATATTCAGGAGGCGCGCCATGTGGGCGTTACCCTACCTATCTTATATAAGAACTTCGTAGTAGAGGAATACCAGCTGCTGCAGGCGAGATACTGCGGAGCTTCTGCCGTGCTGCTCATTGCGGCCTGCCTGACCAAGGAGGAGTGTAAGCAACTCATGAACATGGCACACCAGCTGGGCATGGAGGTACTGCTCGAGATGCATAATGAGCGCGACTTCGAGTATGCTGAACTGGAACCGGATATGTACGGCATCAACAACCGAAATCTCGGAACCTTCTTTACGGATGTGGAGAACAGCTTCAGATTGGCAGAGAAACTTCCGAAGGATGTGTGCAGGGTGAGCGAGAGTGGCATCTCCAACCCGCAGACGGTTCTCCGGTTGAGAGAAGAAGGCGGCTTCAGAGGTTTCCTGATGGGCGAACAGTTCATGAAACAGGCAGACCCGGGCGTGGCGCTTGCAGAATTTATTTTTAAATTATAGGATTGTTTGCTCCTAACGCCCTGAACCAACGGTCACCGGCCGAAGGGAAAGGTAAAGGGCAGAAACTCCTAGCCCAGGGCATCGCCCTGGGTATAAAGGCAATCAGCAAGGCGCCCTGTAAGGGCAAAAGCTTTAATGAAGAATAAACAATAAAGAAAATGTTAGTAAAGGTTTGTGGAATGCGTGAACCTGATAATGTAAAGCAGGTTGCGCAACTCGGCGTTGATATGATGGGATTTATCTTTTATCCTAAGTCTCCACGGTATGCCAGTCATGTGCTGGCTCGCTCTGATGCTGACCGCAATGTGTGCCGAGTGGGAGTCTTCGTGAATGATTCCATTTCCAATATGTTGGATAAGATTCATTCATTCTCTCTGAATGCGGTGCAGATGCATGGAAGCGAGAGCAGGGAACTGTGTGAGCAGCTGCGTGCAGCAAAGGGGAATATGAAAATAATCAAAGCCATTAGTGTTTCCAATGCTGGGGACATTCAGAAATATAAGGAGTATGTAGGCGCTGTTGACTACTTCCTTTTCGACACCAAATGTAAGACGGTGGGCGGAAGTGGTCAGCAGTTTGACTGGCAGGTACTGGATGAATATGATGGCGATGTTCCATTCCTGTTGAGTGGCGGCATCGGTCCGGAAGATGCTTCCCGCATCCTGTCTTTCCATCATCCCCGATGCGTAGGAATCGATCTCAACTCCAGGTTTGAGATAGAACCGGGACTGAAGGATGTAGAGAAACTCAAGGAATTCCTTTTTAAGGTAAAAAAATAAAAAAGTAAAAAAATGAATAAGATAAATGCATTATTTGCAAACAATAAAGACCGCAAGCTTTTGAGCTTGTATTTCTGCGCCGGATGCCCAACTTTAGAAGGTACCGGTGATGTAATTAAGGCGATGGAGCGCAAGGGGATAGATATGATAGAGGTAGGAATCCCTTTCAGTGATCCGTTGGCTGATGGTCCTGTTATCCAGAGTGCCGGAACCATGGCTCTGAAGAACGGAATGACGGTGAAGAAACTCTTCGCCGAGCTGAAGGAAATCAAGGATGAAGTGCAGCTTCCACTCGTGCTGATGGGATACCTGAACCCAATCATGCACTACGGCATTGAGGCTTTCTTCAAGAGCTGCGTAGAGAGCGGAGTGAGCGGTACCATCATCCCAGACCTTCCCTTTGATGATTATCTGAAGGTGGTAAAACCCATAGCCGACAAGTATGACATCCGTGTCATCATGATGATTACCCCAGAAACCAGCGAGGAGCGCATCCGTTTCATCGATGAGCATACCGATGGATTCATCTACATGGTCAGCTCGGCGAGCATCACGGGCGCCCAGAGCAGTTTCGGCGATGCCAAGTTGGCTTATTTCAACCACATCAATGGCATGAATCTGCGCAACCCACGCATGATAGGTTTCGGCATCAGCAACAAGCAGACCCTTACCAGTGCGCAGGATAATGCGGCGGGAGCCATCATCGGCAGTAAGTTTGTAACCCTGCTCAATGAAACTGGCGATCCGGATAAGGCTTTAGATGGGCTTTTTGAGTGCCTCGAAAAGTAGTTGATAGTTAACAGCGGCTTCGCCGTATAGCAGGCTTGCTCTATAAACTATAAATAATAAATTATAAACTAAGTATTATGTATCAAGTTGACGAAAAAGGATTTTTTGGAAAATTCGGAGGAGCGTATGTTCCTGAGATATTATATAAATGTGTAACCGAGTTGCAGCAGGCTTACAAGCCAATCATTGAGAGCGAGGAGTTCAAGAAGGAATACCGTGCGCTGCTCAAAGATTATGTGGGCCGCCCTTCACCTCTTTATTATGCTAAGCGCATGAGCGAGAAGTACGGATGCCAGCTCTATCTGAAGCGCGAGGACCTGAACCATACCGGTGCACACAAAATTAATAACACCATCGGTCAGATTCTCATGGCCAAGAAGATGGGCAAGACCCGCATCATTGCCGAAACCGGAGCCGGACAGCATGGTGTGGCTACAGCTACGGTATGCGCCCTGATGAACATGAAGTGCGAAATTTTCATGGGTGCCACCGATGTAGAGCGCCAGCATACCAACGTAGAGCGCATGAAGATGCTGGGAGCCAAGGTGAACCCTGTGCGCACCGGCAATATGACCTTGAGCGATGCCTGCTCTGAGGCCATACGCGACTGGTGCTGCCACCCACAGGATACCTTCTATATCGTAGGTTCTACCATGGGTCCGCACCCTTATCCAGACATTGTTGCCAAGATGCAGAGCGTAATCTCTGAAGAACTGAAATGGCAGTTGGAGGAGAAGATAGGCCGCGACTATCCTGATTACCTCATCGCCTGTGTGGGTGGCGGAAGCAATGCTGCCGGAACCATCTACCACTACATTGATGATGACCGCGTGAAGATATATCTGGCTGAGGCTGCCGGACACGGAATAGATACCGATTATACCGCTGCCACCATGCACTGCGGCACAGAAGGTATCATCCACGGAGCACGCACCCTCGTGATGCAGACCGAGGACGGACAGATAGAGGAAGCCTTTACCATCAGTGCCGGTCTCGACTATCCGGGCATCGGCCCTATGCACGCTGACCTTGCCACATCGGGCAGGAGCCATGTGCTCGCCATTAAGGACGATGAGGCCATCTACGCCGGTTACGAGCTCACCCGCATGGAGGGCATCATTCCGGCTATTGAGAGTGCACACGCCGTGGCAGCCCTGAAGAAGATGAAGTTCAAGAAGGATGATGTGGTGGTGCTCACCGTATCAGGCCGTGGCGACAAGGATGTAGAAACATATTTGAGCCATAAGGAAATGGCAGGAGAGTACGGAAACTTCTAATAGCAAAGATTTAATTTTTAAAATGGCAAAGTTTAGTTACAAGACAGTTACCCGCAAGATTCTCGCCGACCTCTATACGCCGGTGGGAGTCTACATGCGGCTGAGAGATATTTATCCGCAGTCGGCTCTGATGGAGAGCTCCGACTATCATGGCTCCGAGAATTCGCGCTCCTTCATCGGTGTGCATCCGCTGGCAAGCATCGCCGTGAGTCATGGTGAGGTCATCAAGACCTATCCCGACGGAAGAGTAGAGAAAGAGCAGCTTCCTGCCTTCGGTGCCGGTCAGGGCGAGGAGTGCAAACTCGCCATCTCAAAGAGTATCAACGACTTCATCTCTTCCTTCTATGTAGAGGGCGAGAGCAAGGAGTTCTGCGGACTCTATGGATTCACCACCTTCAATGCGGTGAGATATTTTGAGAACATCCCTGTCAAGGATACCACCATGGAGAAGAATGATGCGCCCGACATCTATTACATCATGTATAAGGACATCATCGTCTTCGACCATTTCAACAACACCATGGAGCTCATTGCGCTCCAGGAAAGTGAAGATCCTCACTCTTCCCTTCCAGAGCTCGACGAACTGCTCAAGGCGGTGAACAAGGCAAATGTGAAACCTTATGATTTCCACCCGGTGGGCGAAACCACCTCTACGCTCACCGATGAGGAGCACAAGGCAAACATACGCCGATGCATACAGCACTGCCTGCGCGGAGATGTATTCCAGATTGTGGTGAGTCGCCGCTTCGTACAGAAATATGAGGGTGATGATTTCAAACTCTACCGTGCGTTACGCAGCATCAACCCTTCGCCTTACCTCTTCTATTTCGACTTCGGCGGTTTCCGCATCTTCGGTTCTTCGCCTGAAACCCATAACCGCATCGTGGGCAACAAGGCGTTCATTGACCCGATTGCCGGAACCACCCGACGCACAGGAGATATGGAGCAGGACCGCAAGGCTGCCGAATTCCTGCGCAACGACCCGAAGGAGAATGCCGAGCACGTGATGCTGGTAGACCTGGCGCGCAATGATCTGAGCCGCAACTGTCATGGGGTGAAAGTAGATTTCTACAAGGACATGCAGTTCTACAGTCATGTTATCCATCTCGTGAGCCGTGTGAGCGGAGAGTTGGATGAGCATGCCGACCACATCAAGGAGTTTATTGATACCTTCCCTGCCGGCACGCTGAGCGGTGCGCCTAAGGTGAGAGCGATGCAGATTATATCAGAGCTGGAGCCTCACAACCGCGGTGCCTACGGAGGCTGTATCGGTTTTATCGGTCTGAACGGCGACCTGAATCAGGCCATCGTGATACGTACCTTCATTAGCCGAAACGGCGAACTCTGGTTCCAGGCGGGTAGTGGAGTAGTGGCAAAGAGCAATGATGAGTATGAGCTGGAGGAGTGTAACAATAAACTCGGTGCGCTGACCAAGGCGATTCACATAGCTGAAGAGTTGTAATAGTGATTAATTATTAGTGATTATTTCTCGCTGATTGTACTCACTAATCAATAATAAATAACAAAAGATGAAAGTAGTAATCATAGATAATTACGATTCCTTTACCTATAATCTTGCCCATCTGGTAAAGGAGTTGGGAGCTGACGTTACGGTGTTCCGCAACGACCAGTTCCAGTTGCCGGAGCTGGAGCGCTTCGACAAGATCATTCTGAGTCCGGGTCCGGGCATTCCGTCGGAGGCGGGACTGCTGATGGATGTTATCCGCAAGTATGCAGGCCGCAAGCCGATGCTGGGCGTATGCCTGGGTCATCAGGCTATAGGCGAGGCGTTTGGCGCCAAGCTTACCAATCTTTCTGAGGTGTATCATGGAGTAGCTACCCCTTGCACCCAGTTTGGCAACGATGTTATTTTCGACGGGTTGGACAAGCGCATAGAGATTGGCAGATACCACTCTTGGGTGGTAGACCGCTCGGGATTCCCCGACTGCCTGGATGTTACGGCAGTAAGCGATGATGGTTGCATCATGGGTCTGAAGCATAAGAACTATGATATTCATGGTATCCAGTTTCATCCGGAAAGCGTGCTGACGCCAGACGGCAAGAAGATGGTGAGAAACTGGTTGGAAAAAGCTTAATGACCTTAATGACCAATGACCTTAATGACCACCATGACCGCATGGTGGTTGTTGAGGTTTTTGTTTATGATAAGAAAAAGCAAAGCCTGACGCTCTCTCGAGTGCCAGGCTTTTTACTAACATCTAACCCTCGCTACAATCCTCTCACGAGTTTCGCGAGTTTGTATTAACTTAAATCGCACCTTCCCAATGAAGGAAAGGTCTACTAATAACCTTCTTAATCTTTTAAAAATTTTACATATCCCAAGCCACAGCACTCGCACCGAGTACGGCAGCAGAACTGCCATCAAGGGTAGAAACAAGGAACTTAGCCTTGCCCTTGAAGATGCGGAACACGTGCTCATCATAAGCCTTCTGGATAGGCTTCATGATGAGGTCGCCAGCCTTGGTCAGACCACCGAAGAAGACGAAAGCCTCTGGTGAAGAGAAGACTGCGAAATCAGCGCAAGCCTCACCGAGCATCTTGCCGGTAAACTCGTATACGCGCTGAGCCAGCTTATCGCCCTTGCCTGCAGCAACGCTCACATCATAAGATGTAATATCCTCAGGGTTCATCTCGCGGAGCAATGAAGGCTCATCGCTCTTCTCGAGAAACTCGCGAGCTGTGCGAGCCACACCTGTGGCAGAGCAGTAAGCTTCGAGACATCCTGTACGGCCGCATCCGCATGTACGGCCCTCTTTGCCACGTACCATGGTAACGTGACCCAATTCGCCTGCGAATCCGTCGCAGCCGTAAACCATCTGTCCGTTGATAACGATACCAGAACCTACGCCTGTACCGAGTGTAATGTCGATGAAGTTTTTCATACCTCTTGCCACACCGTAAGTCATCTCACCGAGCGCTGCGGCGTTGGCATCATTGGTCATACCTACAGGCAAGCCGCCGAGGGCTTTGCTGAACATGTCAGCCAGTGGTACAACTCCGTCGTGTGCCCATGGAAGATTTGGAGCGAACTCTATGGTTCCATTATAATAGTTTGCATTTGGCGCACCGATACCCATAGCCTTAATCTTGTCAATGCCGCCTACTGTATCAATGATAGGCTGGAGGGCTTCTACGGCTGCCTTCACATAGTCTTCAACTTTTCCGTAACCGCCTGTCTTGATGGCAGTTGTTGCTTTGATCTCTCCGCGAGCATCTACGATGCCGAAAACTGAATTTGTACCGCCGAGGTCAAGGCCTATTACGTACGGTTTTAGTGTATTATCTGTCATGTTAATTATTTAAAATTAGTTAGAATTATTTTATTTCTCGGCAAAGATACTGAAAACTTTTGATTCTCGTTTATTTTTAAATATAAAAAATTTTAATTTTCTTTTTTTTTCTGCCAGATGATTTGCTGTCCGAAGTTTCTCTGTTGCCCTAAATCCTGTTTATATTCATGCAGAACATCCGCGTAATCCGTGTAATCCGTGCCCGAAAATATAAAAAACGGATATAAAATGAACTTTTAGGCGAAAAAATTGTGCTTTGTGCCCAAAATTTTGTAACTTTGCCGACTGTTAGAAATTGTAACGATACTAAGATGAATTTAGCATTTCCAATTGAGATAAACATCCTTGACTTCATATTCAAAGGAATTGTCATCGGTGTTCTTGCCTCAGCCCCTATGGGTCCAGTAGGCATCCTTTGCATCCAGCGTACACTCAACAAGGGTCGCTGGTATGGGTTTGTAACAGGTGTGGGTGCAGCATGCAGCGACATCGTATATGCCTTATTCACAGGCTTGGGTATGAGTTTTGTGATGGATTTTGTGAGCAACTCCGAGAACAAGTTCTATCTTCAGATTTTCGGCAGTCTGATGCTCCTCGTGTTCGGAATCTACTGCTTCAAGAGCGACCCGATGAAGAACATGCACAAGTCGAGCAACAAGCAGGGTACCCTGATGCACAACGGCATCACGGCATTCCTCGTAACACTCTCCAATCCGCTCATCGTGTTCCTCTTCATGGCCACCTTCGCGCAGTTTGCCTTCGTGGTGCCTGATATGCCCGTAGAAATGGGAGTGGGATACCTCAGCATCGTCTTCGGAGCCCTGATGTGGTGGTTCGGCCTCACCTGGCTTATCGATAAGATTAGAAACAAGTTTGATACCAACGGCATCGTCATTATCAATAAGGTAATAGGCAGCGTGGTCATCATCTTCTCAATCATCGCTCTCTTCGGCACGATTTTCAATCTGTATCATCTGCCGGAATTTTAAAGAGTTTATAGTTAATAGTTTATAGGGGCTTTAGCCGCTTTAGAGTTTTTAGTTAATAGGGCTTAAGCTCGTTTCTTCTTATACAGAAAAAATGTTTGTAGCACAAGAATTAAGAAAGAAAAGTATCGCAGAATACTTATTATATATGTGGCAGATTGAGGACATCATCCGAGCTTACGGATGCTCGCTGCCTGTCATCAAGAAAAATTATGTAGACCGGTTCGACTTTACACCCGAGCAGCGCGAGGAAGAACTCGACTGGTTTGGCAACCTGATTCGCATGATGAACGAGGAGGGAAAGCGCGAGGGAGGACACCTTAATATTAATAAGGTGATTCTAAAGGACGTCATTGATCTGCACGGCATGCTGCTGCAGAGCACCAAGTTTCCTATCTATAATGCCGAATATTACAAGGTGCTGCCTTTCATCGTAGAGTTGCGCCAGCGGGGCGACAAGGATCTCAACGAGATTGAAACCTGCCTCGATGCCCTCTATGGTGTGATGATGCTGCGCCTGCAGAAGAAGGAAATTACGCCCGAAACCGAAAGGGCCATCAAGGAGATTACCGTTTTCATAGGTCTGCTCAGCGATTATTACATCAAAGACCGAACCGAGGGACTCAAGTTTGATGATGACGACATGTAGGGATTAGTTATTAGTGATTACTTTTTAAGAATATACATTATTATATATTTACAACAGGATGAACGAAATAGAAAGAAGAAGAACATTTGCCATTATCTCTCACCCGGATGCTGGTAAGACAACATTGACCGAGAAGTTTCTGCTTTTCGGTGGACAGATTCAGGTGGCAGGTGCCGTAAAAAATAACAAGATTCGCAAAACTGCGACTTCTGACTGGATGGATATTGAGAAACAGCGTGGTATCTCGGTATCTACATCTGTAATGGAATTTGATTATCTCCCTGCCGGACAGGAGGGAGAACCTTATAAGGTGAATATCCTGGATACTCCAGGTCACCAGGACTTCTGCGAGGATACCTACCGCACACTTACAGCCGTAGATTCAGCCATCATCGTGGTTGACTCTGCCAAGGGTGTGGAGGCACAGACCCGCAAACTCATGGAGGTGTGCCGCATGAGAAATACCCCGGTAATCATCTTCATCAACAAGATGGACCGTGAGGGACGCGACCCGTTTGATGTGCTCGACGAGTTGGAAGAAGAGCTCAAAATCAAGGTTCGCCCGCTGAGCTGGCCTATCGGTCAGGGCGCCCGTTTCAAGGGCGTTTACAATATCTACGAGCATCAGCTGAACCTCTTTACCCCTAACAAACAGCGAGTTACCGAGAAGGTAGAGGTAGATATCCAAAGTTCAGAACTCGACGAGCGGGTTGGTGAACGTGAGGCTGCACAGCTGCGTGAGGAACTGGAACTGGTAGATGGTGTTTACCCTAAGTTTGAGGAAGAAACCTATCGTTCGGCCGAAGTAGCACCTGTGTTCTTCGGTTCGGCACTGAACAATTTTGGTGTTCAGGAACTCCTCGACTGTTTTGTTCATATTGCTCCATCTCCTAGACCCACCCAGGCAGAGGAGCGACTGGTGAAGCCTGAAGAACCTAAGTTCAGTGGTTTCATCTTCAAGATTACAGCCAATATTGATCCAAACCACCGCTCCTGCATCGCTTTCTGTAAGATATGCTCGGGCAAGTTTGTGAGAAATCAGCCCTATTACCACGTGCGCTTGGATAAGAACGTGCGTTTCTCTTCGCCTACCCAGTTCATGGCACAGCGCAAGAGTACCATTGACGAGGCTTATCCTGGTGACATTGTAGGTTTGCCTGACAACGGTATTTTCAAGATAGGAGATACGTTGACGGAGGGAGAGAAGATGCATTTTCGCGGTTTGCCAAGCTTCTCTCCACTCCTTTTCAAGTACATAGAGAATGATGACCCGATGAAGAGCAAGCAGTTCCAGAAGGGATTGGAGCAGCTCATGAACGAGGGTGTGGCGCAGCTCTTCGTCAACCAGTTCAACGGCCGCCGCATCGTGGGCACCGTGGGGCAGCTGCAGTTCGAGGTTATCCAGTACCGCCTGGAGAACGAGTACAACGCCAAGTGCCGCTGGGAGCCCGTGCATCTTCACAAGGCTTGCTGGATAGAGGCAGATGACGAGAAGGAACTCGAGAGCTTCAAGAAGCGCAAGTACCAGTACATGGCCAAGGATATTGAGGGGCGTGATGTCTTTCTTGCCGATTCGGGCTACGTGTTGAGCATGGCGCAGCAGGATTTTGAACACATCAAGTTCCATTTCACATCGGAATTCTAAATCAATGTAAAAAAGATGGATGAAGAAATTCTAGATTACAACGAGCAGAAAGAGGGATGGGTCAGTAAGATGGTGGATTGGCAGAAAAAACATATTTCTGACCGCCAGATGACCCTTATCCTGGCTTTTATCATCGGCCTTCTGGCGTCGGTGGCAGGATATTTCCTGCACGGCATTGTGCACGAAATACAGTTGCTGCTCACTTCGGGATTTAACAAGGGCACCTATAACCTGCTCTTCCTGCTCTTCCCGATTGTGGGTATTTACCTCACCATGCTCTTTATTAAATATGTGGTCAGAGATAATATTTCCCACGGTATCACCCGTGTGCTTTACGCCATCTCTACCAAAAATTCCAAGCTCAAGGCCCACAACTGCTGGTCATCGGTGGTGGCATCAGGTATCACCATCGGTTTCGGTGGTTCCGTGGGAGCCGAGGCTCCTATTGTGCTCACGGGTTCGGCCATCGGCTCAAACCTGGGACAAATCTTCCGCATGGACAAGAAAACCATGATTCTGCTGGTGGGCTGCGGTGCTTCTGCAGCCATTGCAGGCATCTTCAAGGCGCCCATTGCCGGACTCGTATTTACGCTCGAGGTGCTGATGGTAGACCTGAGCATGGCTTCCTTGCTGCCTATCCTTATCAGTTGTGTAACAGCTACTTGCTTTACCTACATTCTGATGGGCTCCAAGAGCCTTTTCGATTTTACGCTTACCAATCCGTGGGCGCTCGACCGCGTGCCTGCCTGCTTGTTATTGGGCATCTTTTGCGGTTTGGTGAGCCTTTATTTCATGCGCACCATGTCGGTATGCGAGGGCTTCTTTGCCAAGCTTTCGCCTTATCCATACGTAAAACTGCTGTTTGGTGGACTGATTCTGAGTTCGCTCATCTTCCTCTTCCCTTCGCTCTATGGCGAGGGATATTCGGCTGTCAACGTGCTGCTGAAGGGACAGAATGTGGAAGACTGGGGGCAGGTGATGAGCCGTTCGCTCTTCTACGGGCACAACCAGCTGCTCATCCTCTACATCGCCTTGGTAACCTTTACCAAGGTTTTTGCCACCTCGGCCACCAATGGTAGTGGCGGATGCGGTGGTACCTTTGCTCCTTCGCTCATTATCGGAGGTTTTGCCGGTTTCCTCTTTGCGCGCCTTTGGAATGTGAATCAGGTAGGTGTCTATGTTCCTGAGCAGAACTTTACACTGATGGGTATGGCGGGCCTCATTACGGGCGTGATGCATGCACCGCTTACGGGCATCTTCCTCATCGCCGAACTCACGGGCGGCTACCAGCTCTTCATGCCGCTGATGATAGTGTGCATCTCTTCGCTGCTCACCATCAGCATCTTTGAGAGTCACAGCATCTACGCCCTGCGTCTGGCTAGAGAGGGCAAGCTGCTCACCCACCATATTGACAAGGCTGCGCTCACCCTGCTGGGCATGCAGGATGTCATTGAGAAAGATTATCATCCGGTAGGTCCGGATCTGCCGATGAGCAAGCTGGTGAGTGAGATAAGTCGCAGTAACAACAACTTTCTGCCTGTTTTGGATCAGGCGGGTGTGCTGTTGGGAGTAATAGATATTACGAAGATTCGCCACATCATCTTCCGTACCGAACTGTATCAGCATTTCACCGTGCGTCAGCTGATGATGCAGCCTTCTGCCGTTCTTACCGAACATGACAGTATGGACGAGGTGATGCAGAAATTTGATAAAACCGATGCCGCCCAGCTGCCAGTGATTGATGTGGCAGGCGTACTGAAGGGTTACATCAGCCGTACTAGAATCTATTCCATGTACAGGCAGATTGTAGCGGATATGTCGGCAGAGTAGGAGTTTTAAGTGAAGAGTGAAGAACGAAGAGTGAAGAATTCAATGGCTTTGCTGGTTTTATTTTAAAATATTAGTGTTTTATGGAGAAGAAGGATTTGAGAATTGTTTTCATGGGAACACCGGAGTTTGCGGTGGAATCCCTCAAGCGCCTGGTAGAGGGCGGTTACAACGTGGTGGCTGTGGTTACGCAGCCTGATAAACCGGTGGGCAGACATCAGGATACGCTGCAACCTTCGCAGGTTAAGCAGTATGCCGTAGAGCATGGTTTACCGGTGCTGCAGCCTGTAAAGATGAAGGACCCTGACTTTGTGGAGCAGTTGCGTTCTTATCAGGCTGACTTGCAGGTGGTTGTTGCTTTCCGCATGCTGCCTGAGGTGGTTTGGGCGATGCCGAAATATGGTACATTTAATGTGCATGCAGCCCTCCTTCCGCAGTATCGCGGTGCGGCGCCTATCAACTGGGCAGTGATTAATGGCGAGAAGGAGACGGGTGTTACCACCTTCTTCCTCGACCACGATATTGATACCGGTCGCATCATCCTGCAGAAACGTTTTTCTATTCCGGAGACGGCAAATGTGGAGTATGTTTACGACGGGTTGATGCATCTTGGTGCTGAATTGGCGCTGGAAACCATTGATGCACTCATCGCTGCCGATGGCAATATCGGTTCCATTCCTCAGAGCGAAATGATAGGACAGGGTGCCGAACTCAAGCCGGCTCCGAAAATCTTCAAGGATACCTGCCGCATCGACTTCCACAAGCCTGCCAAACAGGTGTATGATTTCATCCGCGGTCTTTCTCCATACCCTGGTGCATGGACTGAAATTAAGAAGAAGGAGACTGTAGTATTCTTTGACGATCCTAAGGGAGATGATGATTACGTGAGGTTCCCTGAGCCTACTACTCATCCATCCCATAAGCAGAGTACACAGAAAATTCAGGTACTTAAGATATTTTCTACCCGTCTTTCATGTATGAAGCGTGGTGATGCGCCTGTGGGATCGCTCCGCGTTGAGGGGAAGTCGTTACAAGTAGCCTGCCTTGACGAATGGCTCATTATTCAGGAGTTGCAGCTCAGTGGCAAGAAACGCATGGATGCTTCTGCTTTTCTCAATGGTATGAAGGACATAGCTTATTATGAGTGTTTGAAGAAAGATGTTAGTGACGATTTTTAAGATTCAAAAGATTTTTGATTTTTTAGTTTTATAGTATTATGACTGTAGAAGAAGACATCAAGCGTGCTATAGAGTGCATGCGAAAGGGTGGAGTGATACTCTATCCTACAGATACCGTATGGGGCATAGGATGCGACGCCACCAACCCTGAAGCGGTAAAGAAAGTTTATGAAATAAAGAAACGTGACGATTCTAAGGCGCTTATCTGCCTGATAGATTCTGCTGACCGCATGGCGCGTTATTTCCGCAATGTGCCACAGGTAGCATGGGATTTCATCGATGCAGCCATGCCTGTAAAGCCTACTACGGTTATTCTTGATGATGCGAGTGGAGTGGCTAATAATCTGGTAGCAGAGGATGGAAGTCTGGCGATGCGTATTACCTATGAGCCTTTCTCCAAACAACTCTGTTACCGTTTTCAGAAGCCTATTGTAAGTACAAGTGCTAATGTGAGTGGTGAGCCTGCTGCACAGAATTATCGCGACATCTCCGAGGAAATCCTCAATGCTGTAGATTATGTTTGCTGGAGCCGCCGTCAGGAGCATAAACCTCATCAGCCTTCCAGCATCGTTAAGATTGCTAAGGATGGTGAAGTGAAAGTAATCAGATAAGTTTTCAATTCATCCTTATATGAAATGCCTGCTAGAGGGATATTTTCTTCCCTTAGCAGGCTTTTTTGTATGTTTTCAGTCTATAATATACTTAAAGAAGTACTATTGCAATTCGTTTATATGACAAAAAAGAATTTCCGCTCAATATGGATATATAACAAGAAACCCTGCAAAAAATGAATCTTGCAGGGTTTACCTTGGGTGGAAGGTGGGACTCGAACCCACGACATTCAGAACCACAATCTGACGCTCTAACCAACTGAACTACGTCCACCATATTGGTTATGTTTTGCTTTTTCAAAAATAGTTGGGTGGAAGGTGGGACTCGAACCCACGACATTCAGAACCACAATCTGACGCTCTAACCAACTGAACTACGTCCACCATATTCTTGTTAAGCGGGTGCAAAGGTACGAAAAAAAAATGGTTCTACCAAATTTTTTCGTACCTTTTTTCTTATTTTTTATTTTGCAGGGCTTGTTGGAACAACTGGAGCTGCCTTCTGGGCATCTGCACCAGCTGTAGGAACAGCCTTCTGAGCACCTGCTGCTGCATCCTTGCTAGCACCTGGCATAGCAGGAAGAGCGGTCTGCTCCTGAGTGGCTCCCTCCAAAACACTGCTTTCGCCAGCTGCCTGAGGGGCTACATAAGCACATGCCACGCTGATGACAACCAAGGCTGCAGCGAGGCCCCATGTTAATTTCTCAACAATGTCAGTGGTCTTGCGAACACCCATGATTGAGTTGGTTGAAGAGAAGTTACTTGCAAGTCCACCTCCCTTTGATTCCTGGATGAGCACGATGAAAATCATCAGGATAGCTACCAGGACGATTAATACTACTAATAATGTGTAAGCCATTTTTTAAAACTAGTTTTATTTATTTATTATTCTTCTTTATTTCTTCTTGCTGTTCAGCATCAGTTTCTCAAGGAATCTGAGCTGGTCAACATAATATCCGTTCTTGTCAGGATGCTGCTGATGCAGGCGGCTGATGATTTCGTAAGCCCTCTGATACTTGCCCTGCTTGATGTAGATGCGGGCGAGGGTTTCGGTGAATACACCGCTGTTTTCCTCTTCGCCATCCTTGCCGGAATCGGTCTGAAGTTCGGGAGTAAATTCTGGTTTGTAATCTTCGTCCTGCTGGATTTTAGGCAGTTTGAAACCGCCATCCTCCATAAAGTCGTCGATGAGACTCATGGTGCGCGAAGTATCTTCTGGCTCCTGCTGGTCTTCGGTCTCCATGAGATAAGCCACATAGTCTACAGCCGCGTCAGCAGGTGTAGGCTTACGTTTCTCCTTCTTCTCTTTTTCATCTTCTTCCATAGGAATGGATCCCAGGAAGTGGTCGATGAGGTCGCTAGTACGGTCTCCGTGTTTTTCTGCTCCTATTCCTCTTACGCCTTGCTGCTTGTTGGATTCAGCCTCTTCAGGGGCGTTTTTTATCTGATAGTGTGCTGCCTCTACCATCTCGAAGATAATCTTACGGTCGGTGATGTAGATGGCTGCACGGCGCAGTTCTTCGTCGAAACTCGGGTCGTGGAGCAGGTACAGATTCTTCAACATCAGCAGGCGTGCCGTCTGATAATACGGATATAAGGCCAAGAGGGCGCGCAAGTCGTAGAGCGTCTCTCGGTTCATTTCCTCCGGGTGTTGTATCAATCTGCTTAATTCCACGATATTTTTACTTTACTTTATTTTACTTTGAACTTTGAACATTGAGTTTTGAACTTTATGAGCAGTAAAGCCGTTGAATTCTTCACTCTTCACTTTTCGTTCTTCACTTACTTTACCAGTTAGCTACCGTAGCGTTGAATATCTGGTCTACCAGGTCTTTGATAATCTGGGTTACCAGTTCTTCCTGCACCGAGGCTAGGCTCTGAGTGGTGTCGTAGGTCTTGGCAGATGTAAACTGCTTTTCGAAGTCCTCGGCATGGTTCTTGGTGTTGGTGAAACGTACGTTTACGGTGATACTGAGCTCGGTCTGTGCTGAGTATCCCTCAGAACTAACCGACTTGTTGCGCTGAGAATATTGGGTGATTTCGCCCTCTATCTTCAGGTCTCCGTTGCGTGACACCTGTATGAGCTGGGTGTTGCTGGCAAACTTATCCTTGAGTTCGTTGTTGAACATCGGACCCATCGGACCCCATACATACGAACTTCTGATAGGGAAGTCGGCTATCTGTATGGTCTTGGTTTTGGTGTAGTCGATGCTGGCACCGTTGAACTTGTAGCTCACGGAGCATGCTGCCATGACCGCCACCATCAGTGTGACTCCTATTATATATAGGTACGCGCGTATATGCTTCATAACTTATATTTGTTAATCTTTCTGTACAGAGTTCTGTCGGAGATTCCCAGTTCTTCTGCCGCTTTCTTGCGGTTTCCGTTGTTTCTCTCCAGTGCCTTTTCTATCATCTGCTTGCTAAGGTCGCTGAGGTTCAGATTCTCGTTTTCTTCCTTGATCTCCTCAATCTCAGCATCCTCGGCTTCGGGTTTGTAAGTGCCCCTCATGCCTCCTGTTGCTATTTCCTGACGGATGTGTTGTAGCTCGTCGAGATCGGTAATCGGAGGTACGGAAGATACCGGAGAAACCGATGGAACGGATGATACGGACGGAACCGGAGAAACCGATGAAACCGGAGATACGGATGATACTGGAGCTACCTGGGTATTCGGCTGAACCGGAGAAACATATCCGCCTGTACCGCCCAACTGGCGTGCCTCATCGAGTTGCTTGCGCAGGCTGTTCATCTCTCGTCTTAGGTCGCTCACGTTGCCCCTCAGTTCGTAGAGAATCTTGTATAGCAGTTCGCGCTCGCTGGCGTAGCTATGGTCGTCCTTGCCATCCTTCTGTATGGTGGCGAGCTGTGTAGACTCCTCATCTCTCGGAATAAACTGGGTGAGGGTCTGTGCATCGATTTCTCTTTCTCGGCTCAGCACTGACATCTGTTCGGTAATGTTCTTGAGCTGTCTCACATTTCCCGGCCACTTGTATTTCAGCATAATCTGCTTGGCCTCATCTGAGAGTGAAATCTTAGGCAGACGGTATTTTTCGGCCATCTGCATGGCGAAGAGGCGGAAGAGCAGGAGGATGTCGTCGCCCCGCTCTCTCAATGCAGGCATCTGTATCGGGATGGTGTTGAGGCGGTAGTAGAGGTCCTCGCGAAAGCGGCCTTCGCTCACAGCCTTGCGCATGTTTACGTTGGTGGCTGCCACGATGCGGACATCCGTTTTCCTTATCTCAGTTCCACCCACGCGGATGTATTCTCCCGTTTCGAGCACGCGTAGCAGTCTTGCCTGCGTCTGTATCGGGAGTTCGCCCACCTCGTCGAGGAAGATGGTACCCTTGTTGGCAATACCGAAGTATCCTTCGCTTTCGCCTATGGCTCCAGTGAAGGAACCCTTCTCATGTCCGAAGAGTTCGCTGTCAATGGTTCCTTCCGGAATGCTTCCACAGTTGATGGCGAAATATTTCTCTCTGCGGCGTGGCGAATTGTCGTGAATCACCCTTGGAATGATTTCCTTACCCACACCGCTCTCGCCGATGATGAGCACGGAGAGATCGGTCGGCGCTACCTGTAGGGCTACGTCGAGCGCATGGTTCAATCCGTCGCTGTTACCGACGATATTGTAGCGTTGTTTTATCTTTTGTAGTTCGGAAGTATCCATTTAGCTGCCAAAATTACTCATTTTTTCTGAATTATCTGCATTTTTTTTTAATTTTAACGTTCGGAAGGTCTGATTACAGGGCAGATTTGCCTTTTTTGCGTCATCTGCCCTCCCGAATCTTTCTTTATTCCGCTTTTTCTCGGGAATAGGGAATCTTTCTCTTATCCCTTTTTCTTAGGGATGGAGAATCTTACCTTCTCGCTCTCGTCACGCTTCTCGTGGTAGAGTTTAGGCAGTGGATTCTCGTAGGCCTCATCATAGTCTTCGCGGTTGCAGAAGGCATCCAGCGCCAAGTAGATGGCGTGGCGGAAGGAGATTGCATCGGCTTCGTTGCAGCCCGTGATGCTGTAGCTAGGAGTGGTGTTGGCGGCGGTGTGCACGAGTGGCAGACCGGCAGTAAAGAGTACGCCATCCTCGGTGTAGAGAGAATGGAACGGGGTAGTAGCCTGATCATGATACATGGCCATGATGCCGTCGAACTCTACGAAATGGCCGTTGCCGAAGAACTCGTCAGTAGGGTAAGGACCAAAAGCTTGTATTTTCTGCTCGGCAAGCTGGTCAATGGCTGGGATGATGCTGCTGGCTTCCTCTGGTCCGCAGCTCTCCTCACCATTGTTGCTAGGATTCAGGGCGAGCACGGCGATGCGCGGGTTGGTAATCATGAAGTCTCGCTTCAGTGATGTGTGCATCTGCTTCATCTTCTCGATGATGAGCTCCTGGGTGATAGCTGCCGGCACGTCCTTGAGCGGAGTTTTTCCGGTTACGGATGCGATGCGAAGGTCGCCGCCGCAGAGGATGGAAAGGCCCTTGGCACCTTCGCCCAGGCAAGTTTCTATGTATTCCTTGTGACCCTTGAACTGGAAGCCCTCAAATTGTGCGTTCTGGTTGTTTACCGGTGCGGTAACGAGCACGTCGAAGAGCTCGTCGCGGTAGTCGGTCATGGCTCGGTCAAGTGCCTTGATGGCTGCCGTACCCGATTCCTGAGTAGGCATGCCCATGTCAACCTTTACCTCCTCGTCTACGGCTGGCAGGAGGTTGATTCTTCCGTCTTCAGCATCTTCTGCTTTCTGGATGATGGAGAACTGGGCAGGCAGATTCATCGCCTTGCGGTAATAAGCTGCCACTTTAGGCGAACCGTAGATGATAGGGGTACAATACTCCAACATCTCTGGCTCACTGAATGCCTTAAAAATGAGTTCGTATCCGATACCGTTGGTATCTCCGTGAGTGATGGCCACTCTAATCTTTTTGCTGTCCATTTATCGTTTTATTTTATAGTAGAAATCGCAGCTTCTAGCTGCTTGATTAATATTTTCTTTTTCATTTCGGGCGCATAGACGAAGCCGATGATGATGATTTCATCCCCCGTTTTTCTCAGGCGGATGCGCCTCATCGCGTAGGGGCCTCCCATGGCGTCGCCCTTCATCTCCCAGAGTCCTTTTTCTGAAAGGACCGGGATTATCATGTACATGCTGTCGGTTTCGCCGGGCATGTTTGTGCGGAGCATGCTGTCAATCTGCTGCTTCTCTTGAGCAGGAAAAGCATCAGAATTGGCTTTCCCTCTTCGTTCTTCCCTCTTCACTTTCATGAGGATGAGGTTCTTCATGCCCGAACTGGCGTTGTTTGAAATCCAGATGAAGTTCCCGGCCTTCTTGCTTGCTTGCATTTCGGCAGGGATGATCATGCTGATGCCGAAGTTCTTCTTTACCAGTTGCTGCATCTCGCGGTTCTGTTTGCTCGGGTTGGTGGAGATGATGGAGGCGAGGTGCTCCAGTTCAGTCTCATCTACGAGCTGGCGCAGTTTCTCGGGGTTGAGTTTCTCTCTGAGTTGCTGCAGCGAGCGGGCTGAGATGCGGATGACGGTCTGCGGTGAAGCATTCTCGTTGCGGCTCAGCCTGACTGAGAATTCCGCTGCCGGGATGTTCACTACGATGCGAGTTCTTACGAGCAGGTAGCTGCCGTGAATCTTGCCCTTCTTAACCTGGATGAGCCGGCAGAGCGGTTCGGGTTGGGGCAGGGCAGGCACCTCTTCCGTCAGTATCTTCGTCACGATGCTGTCGGTATCTCCCTCGAGCACCACCTCGTAAGGCTGTCCTGTGCTCTTGGGCAGTTTTCTGTTTCTTCCTCCTCCCGGGCTGCAACTTGCCAGAAAAAGGAACAAAAGACAGCCGGCAAGTAGGATCTTTAAAGATTCTCTAACCATTTTTCCCCCACCTTTCCTTACTTATTCATCTTCTCTTCATCCTCGTGCTCACGGATTTCTCCGATTTTCTTCGAGGTGCTGAGCAGACCGCAGGCGGCGTAGATGTCCTGGCCGCGGCTGGCACGGATGGTGGTGAAGACACCATGCTGGGTGAGATAATCACGGAACTGCTCCATCTTCTCATCATCCACACCTTGCAGAGGAATGTCTGGAATTTGGTGGAAACGGATCAGGTTGAAGCGGCAGTCAAGTCCCTTCACCAGCTTGATGATGGCCTTGGCATGCTGCATACTGTCGTTTACGCCCTTAAACACGATGTATTCGAAACTCAGGCGGCGTTGATGAGAGAAATCATAGTTCCTCAGCAGTTCTACTACCTGCTCAATGCCCATGCCCCTTTCGGCAGGCATCAGTTCTGCGCGCTCAGAAGGGATAGGGTCGTGCATGCTGATGGCCACATGGCAGTCGCTCTCTTCCAGAAACCGCTTCAGCTTGTTCTTCACGCCCACCGAACTTACCGTGATGCGCTTCGGGCTCCATGCCCAGCCGTAGTCGGCGGTGAGAATCTCTGTGGCGCGCAGCACATTGTCGAGATTATCCATCGGCTCGCCCTGACCCATGAACACGATGTTGGTAAGCTTGTCCACCTCCGGCAGCGAGTAAATCTGGTTCAGAATGTCGCCTGCAGGCAAGCTGCCCTCAAACCCCTGCTTGCCGGTCTGGCAGAACAGGCAGTTCATCTTGCATCCCACCTGCGAAGAAACGCACAGCGTGGCGCGGTCTTTGTCGGGGATGTAAACCGTCTCGACAAATTTGCCGCTCCGGGTAGGGAAGAGGTACTTGATGGTACCATCCACCGAATGTTGCGCATCGGAATATCCGAAGCATCCTATTTCGTATTCGGCAGCGAGTTTGGCACGGTTCGCCTTAGAGATGTTGGTCATCTCATCAATGCTCTTCACATGCTGCTCATAGAGCCACTTCGCCATCTGCCCACCGGTGAAGGCGGGCATGCCTAAGTCCTTTGCTACCTGCTTCAATTCGGCAAGTGTAAGGCCCAAAAGATATTTTTTTTCATTATTCATACTGCAAAGATAGTGTTTTTTGCCGAAAAATTAGTATCTTTGCCACATATTTTAATATAATAAGATAAAATAAAGATAAAAAACACAGATTTAGCCCCCCGAAAAGGGCTGAAGTGAACAAAAATAACGTAAGAAAATGAGAGAAAAAATAGACCTTTTCTTGCCTTGCGAATACATCGACGATGCGCAGAATGCCTTGTCGGTGCTTCATGAGTACAAGACTGTACAGCATATCCACTTCTTGGTGAGTGCTGATTTTGCCGCTCATCATCAGGTACCCGAAGGATGTACGTTTGTCATCACCGACCGCCTGGAAAGCAGTAACACCATTGTCAGCATCGCTGAAAATACAGATGCCGACTACGTGATGATCTGTACCCGCCACACCACCATAGGATGGGGAAACAACACGCTGGAGCGATTCCTCAGAGTGGCAGATGATACGGATGCCGTCATGGTTTACGCCGACCACTACAAGATGGTGGAAGGCAAAATGGAGAAACATCCGGTAATTGACTACCAGTCAGGTTCTTTGCGAGATGACTTCGACTTTGGAAGCCTCTGGTGCATCAAGGCACAGGCGCTGGCCGACTACATCGCCCAATCCGACCGCGAAGAGTATCAGTTTGCCGCCCTCTACGACCTCCGTCTCTATCTGAGCCGTGTGGGCGAAATCTTCCATCTCAACGAATTCCTCTATTCAGAAGCCGAACTCGACACCCGTAAGAGCGGCGAGAAGCAGTTTGACTATGTAAACCCGCGCAACCGCGAGGTTCAGATTGAGATGGAAAAGGCATGCACCCAGCATCTGGGCAAGGTGGGCGCCCTGATAGACACCACCTTCTACCGCCAGCCCGACTTCGGTGAGCAGGATTTTGAATACGAGGCATCTGTCATCATCCCCGTCTTCAACCGCGAAAAGACGGTGGCTGATGCCGTGAAGAGTGCGCTGGGACAGAAGGCTAACTTCAAGTTTAACGTCATCGTGGTAAACAACCATTCTACCGACCGCACCGGCGAAATACTGGATGAACTTAAAGCCGACAACCTGATACAGATTGTGCCGGAGAGAACCGACCTGGGAATAGGCGGATGCTGGAACGAAGCCATCAACAGCAGTTTCTGCGGAAAATTTGCTGTACAGCTTGACAGCGATGACCTCTATTCTTCACCAAAGACACTTCAGAAGATAGTAGATGCCTTCTACAAGCAGAAGGCAGCCATGATTATCGGCTCGTACCGCATGTGCGACTTCGACCTCAACACCCTGCCACCGGGACTGATAGACCACAAGGAGTGGACCGATGAAAACGGATGCAACAATGCGCTGCGTATCAACGGATTGGGTGCTCCGCGCGCCTTCTTCACTCCGCTGGTCAGACAGATCCAGTTTCCTAACACCTCGTATGGTGAGGATTATGCGCTCGGCTTGGCATTTTCGCGCCGTTACCGCATCGGCAGAATCTACGACGAACTCTACCTCTGCCGCCGCTGGGGAGGTAACAGCGATGCAGCCCTCAGCGTAGAGAAGGTGAACGCCAACAACCTGTATAAGGACCGCCTGCGCACCATGGAACTGAAGGCACGCCAGCACATGCTGCAGGGCAAGGCCGACATTATGGAAGACAGCAGCATCTCGCGTTTCTTCAACCGTCAGCTGGAGGTTTGGACCGATGCGCGCCACCGCTTCCGCGACCTCAAGCATGTAGAAACCCGCCAGTTCTCCGACCAGCTGAAATTGCAGTGGAACCCAGCCCGCATCGTAAGTACGGGCGCCAAGATAGATAAGAAAACCCTGGGCGAGCGCCCTTGTTTCCTTTGCGACAAAAACCGTCCTAAGGAACAGATGTCGAAGCAGATAGACGAGAAATTCCATCTTCTGGTGAATCCGTTCCCGATTCTGCCAGTCCACTTCACCATTCCGGCACGCAAGCATCAGCCTCAGCTCATCTACAAGAATTACGGCGAGATGCACCGCTTCATCAGTCTGCACAGCGACCTGATGGTGTTCTACAACGGTCCGAAGTGTGGTGCATCGGCTCCAGACCATCTTCATTTCCAGGCAGGAACCAACGGCATCCTTCCTCTTCAGACCAACTGGCAGCGTCTTTCCCGCAACCTGACCGACATCATCTCTCTCAATGATGAGGAGAAAATCTCTGTGGTTCGCGACTTCATCGTTCCCGCCTTCGTCATCATCTCGAAGAGTGCTGAGAGCGATGAGGCCCTCTTCCGCCGTCTCTACAAGGCAATGCCTCAGCGTGGCGACGAAACCGAACCAATGATGAACATCATCTCCTGGCGCAAGGGCGAGGAATTCATCAGCGTGGTCATTCCGAGAGAAAAGCACCGTCCGGAAGCCTATTTTGCCGAAGGCGACGCCCAGTTTGTGGTTTCGCCGGGAGCACTGGATATGAGCGGACTCATCATCACCCCTCGTGAGGAAGATTTCCGAAAGCTGACCGAGGAGAAAGCCCTCTCGCTGCTGCAGGAATGTGGCGTTTCGGAAGAAAAGATGAACGCCATCATCGCCAAACTGAAAGCATCTAAGGATGCCGAGGATGCAGCCGAAGCCTCTTCCACCTTATATAATAAAGGTAAGCAGCCCGACGTAACGGTGGGCATCGTGAGTGCGCAGAAGATTCATTTCTCGCTCAACAAACCTTATCTTGCCAAGGGCGAAAAGGTGCTGGGCGAACAGGTGGTAGAATTCTCTGAGGGCGGTGTGCTCTGGAACGGCAACCAGTACAGCCAGCTCACCTTCCATCCGCAGAGTGCCGACGCCTCGTTTTCGCTGAGCGACGTAACCATCGGTGTCAACTTCCACTGGGAGCGCAAGGAAACCCAAACCTTCCTGGGCACGCTCCGCTTTGTGGTAGAATCAGATAAGATTGTGGCAATCAATGAGTTGCCTGTAGAGAAATATTTGGAGAGCGTCATCAGCAGTGAGATGAGTGCCACTTCGAGTCTCGAACTTCTGAAGGCGCACGCCGTCATCTCCCGTTCATGGCTCCTGGCACAGATGAAGAAGCGCCGAGAGGTGGCTGAGAGCGGCAACAACTTCTTCTCTTTCACCAAGAAGGAAGATACGCTCATCCGCTGGTACGACCGCGAAGACCACACCCTCTTTGATGTATGTGCCGACGACCACTGCCAGCGCTACCAGGGCATCACCAAGGAAACATCGCCCCATGTAGCTGAAGCCATCCGCCAGACCAAGGGACAGATTCTGATGGACGGCGAAGAAATCTGCGATGCAAGATTCTCGAAATGCTGCGGCGGAATAACCGAGGAATTTCAGTATTGCTGGGAGAACACGCCGAAGACTTATCTCACGGCGGTTCGCGACATTGCCCTGGGCGTGGAACATACACTGCCTAATCTGACCAATGAGGAAGAGGCAGAGAAATGGATCCGCTTCAATCCGCCAGCTTTCTGCAACACGCAGGACAAGAAAATCCTGTCAGAAGTGCTCAACGACTATGATCAGGAAACCGTCAATTTCTACCGCTGGAAGGAAACGCTCAGCCAGGAGAAGTTGCAGCAGCTCATCGCCGACAAACTGAAGATGGACCTGGGTGCCATCCTAGACATGAAGGCCGTGGAGCGCGGAAAGAGTGGAAGAATCAGCAAACTCCAGATCATCGGAACAGAGAAGACCTTTACCATCGGTAAGGAACTCGAAATCCGCCGTACGCTGAGCGACAGTCATCTGCTGAGTTCAGCCTTCGTGGTGGATAAGTATGATAAGGATGAACAGGGAGTGCCTCAGCGTTTCGAACTCATCGGAGCCGGTTGGGGGCATGGAGTAGGCCTCTGCCAGATTGGTGCTGCCGTGATGGGCGAGCAGGGTTATCATTATGATGCCATCCTGCTGCACTACTATCAGGGTGCTGAAATCAAGAAACTTTATAAATAGTGATGTAAAATGGTAACAAAGAAAAACAGTCGGAGTCCATGGGCATGGATTCCGACCCTCTATTTTGCCGAAGGACTCCCCAACGTCATCGTAACCGCCCTCTCTGTGGTGATGTACATGCAGTTGGGGCTGACCGATGCTGAGGTGGGTCTCTATACCGGATGGCTCGCCCTTCCCTGGGTCATCAAGCCCTTGTGGAGTCCGTTCATAGATTTGCTGAAGACTAAGCGCTGGTGGGTGCTCACCATGCAGGCTCTCATCGGAGCTGCCCTTGCCGGCATCGCCTTCTCGCTGCCTACAGCCTTCTGGTTTCAGGCAACGATGTGCTTCTTCTTCCTCATCGCTTTCTGTAGTGCCACCCACGACATTTCGGCAGATGGTTTCTACATGATTGAGCTGGATGAACATACGCAGACTAAGTTTGTAGGCTTGCGAAATACCTTCTACCGCCTCGCCATCATCTTTGTGAATGGTTTTCTGGTGATGCTGGCAGGTGTGCTTCAGGTTCTCTTCCGCAACCAGATTCGCTTCTCATGGGCGCTTATCTTTTACGGACTGGCAGGTATCTTCATCGGTTTGTGGCTCTACCACAGCCGCTTCATGCCGCGCCCGAAGGATGATGTGCAGACCGACAGAACGGTGGGTGAAGTGGCTCATGAACTGAAGAACATGTTCCGCACCTTCTTCGTGAAGTTCGGATTGGGTGAAACCGTCTGTGTGATGCTCTTTCTCTTGTTCTACCGATTCCCTGAAGCGCTTCTGAACACCATGACCAAGACCTTCATCCTCCGTCCTAATTCGCAGGGTGGACTGGGACTGTCACCTCAGGAATATGGCTTTGCTAACGGTACTGTGGGATTGATAGGTTTGCTGCTGGGTGGAATTCTTGGTGGTATTCTGGTGAGCAGGGATGGAATGAAGAAATGGCTCTGGCCTCTGGTTTGCGCCATCACCTTGCCTGATGTGGTTTACATCTATCTGAGTTACTCGCTCAACAGCAACCTCATCGTGGTTTCCAGCTGTCTTTTTGTCGAGCAGTTGGGTTATGGTCTGGGCTTCACGGTTCTTACCCTCTACATGCTGTTCTACAGTCAGGGAAAGTTCAAGACCTCCCATTATTCCATCTGTACGGGCATCTCCTATCTCGGATTGATGCTGCCGGGCATGGTTTCTGGATATCTGAAGGATATGGTAGGTTACCGCATGTTCTTCATCATCGTGATGGCATGTTGCGCCATCACTTTCCTGGTTACTGCTTTCCTGAAGATTGATCCTAATTTCGGAAAGAAAGAGGAGAAGGAAGAGGATGAAGCGGAATTGGACGCGATAGAATAAATGATTATGTTAACGTAAAAACGAGGATGTGCGAACATCCTCGTTTTTATCTTTATTCCCCGATAATCGTTGCGATGAGGTGTCGGCTTCCGCCTCCCTCTCTGAATTCGCAGAGGTAAATTCCCTGCCATGTTCCGAGGTTTAATCTGCCGTTGGTAATGGGAATGGTGAGCGATACACCCACCATGCTCGATTTGGCATGAGCCGACATATCCGTCGGTCCTTCATCCTGATGCAGGTATCTTGGGTCGCCATCCGGAACCAGTCTTTCGAAGATCCCCTTCAAGTCATGTCTCACATCTGGGTCGAAGTTCTCGTTCAGCGACAATCCGCAACTGGTATGTCTTACGAAGAGATTTAGAATCCCTGTCTTAGGCAGCGCTGGCAGGTTCCTCATCACCTCGTTGGTTACGAGGTGAAAGCCGCGAGGAAGCGGACGCAATGAAAATTCTACTTGTTGTATCATATCATTCTTTGTTTTTATATTTCAATTGTTTGTATCTTTCTGATTGTCATTTTACAAAGGTAATTATAATTTTATTATTATAATACTATTATAATGCAAATATAGGAAAGTTTAACCATTAAAGGATTTCTCTTCCTTACTATCTGCTACCCCGAAAAATCTTCTTCTTTAGAAGAAGGAAAAAAACAGGAAAAATAATCCCGAAAAAATTTGGTGGTTTCAGAATAATGATGTACTTTTGCACCCGAAATCAAGCATTACGAGTTGCCCAGTTGTGGCACACCAACCGAGTTTCGCATAGAGATAACCACGGTGGTAAAAGAATGTGTAAGTGTTTAACAACTTAAAATAATTATCTTTATGAATCCAAATTCAGATTTAAAGAACAATGAGAATGTAATGGCAGCTAATGCCGAGTCATCAACAATTAAGGCAGCTAATGCCGAGTCATCAACTGTTGATGCAGGTTATGCCGAGTCAAGAATTTCAGAGTATGCTGCCCGTTTTGCCGCTTACAGCGATGAGCGCTTGAAGCAGACCATAGATCACGAGCGCAAGGTTCGTGGTTGGGGCAGCGAACGCAGCTACTTCCTCGCCGCCCTGCGAGGAGAGTGTGAGAAACGAGGCATTGATTACTGCTGGAAGTAGGGAAATGCTTTTCTGATGCATTGCACCAACCAGCCACAAGGATGCTGTCTTTTTACGCAGCCAAAAATAAAAATCATTTTTCCATCAAAAAAATACGTTATTTCGAAATTTTTTCGTAATATTGCACCCAAAATAACATTAAAGACTATTGATATGAAACGAATCTTTATTTCAATGACAGGTATCATCACTTGTATGAACCTGATGGCACAAACTCCAGTCAGTTTTTATCCTCAGAAGAATGCCCAAGACATCAACATCGATACACATCTGGTCATCGTGTTTGACAAGACTGTAAAGACTGGCAGCAAGGGCATAATCACTGTTACGGACAAGACAACTCGAAAGGTGGTTGATAGAATCGACATGAGCATTCCGGCGGGACCAACCGAAGGACAGCCCAAGAATCCAAATGCTGTCTATACTCCCGTTCCCTATATATATAAGGTGGAGAATGTAACCAATCGCAATACCCGTCCTGGAACTCCATCAGGTGCTGCCAAGGAAGACAAGCGCAAGTATCAGAAGACCATCATTGGTGGATTCTCTGATGCCTTCCACTTCTATCCTGTCATCTGTCATGGGAACAAAGCAACCATTTATCTGCATAACAATATGCTGGAATATGGACATGAATATGAAATCAAGATTAGCAAGGGTACGATTGAGGGATGGAATGGCAAGAAGTCATGGACGTTTAGGACTAAGAAAAACGCCCCTTCTGCAGATTTGAGCCATATCGTTGTGGCAGCTGATGGTAGCGGAGACTTCTCCACTCTGCAAGGTGCCATGGATTGGATACCAGACTCATTGCCTTCTGAAGCCAGCAGGAAAAAGGTCTTCGTGAAGAATGGAGATTATGAAGAGTTGGTTTATTTCCGCAATAAGCGATTTGTAACTATCCAGGGAGAATCCATGGATGGGGTAGTGGTACATTACCCAAATAACGAGGTGTTCAATCCTCACCCGGTTGATATCAAGACCAATGAGCAGAAAGGAACATTCCCTTCTCGCCGTGCAGCAGTGGCAGCAGACAACTGTGCCGACATGATTTTCAAGGATATCACCTTCAAGACGGATTGCAAGGGACAGGCTGAGGGATTCCTGCTCAATGGTGAAAGAAACTTTGCTGAGAATGTGCATGTAATCGGTGATGGTGATGCTCTTCAGGTGAATGGTTCAGCCTACTGGCTCAACTGCGTGATTGATGGAGGAGGTGACACGGTGCTGGGTAGAGGTCCATCCTATTTCAATCACTGTACCCTTTCCAGCTATGGTGCTTTCATGTGGATTAGAAATACCAGGGAGAACCATGGTAACATCTTCAATGACTGTACCTTCAAGGGATTGGGCAAGGATGCCGTGATAGCCCGCCTTCCTGACAACAAGGGCAGAAATTATCCTGATGCGGAATGCGTGCTGCTGAACTGTACGCTTGATGGTGTGCCTTCGGAAGGCTTTGGTCCCATAGATGAGTCGGCATCTACGGTAAATCTCCTGGAATTCAACAGCCATGACAGGAAAGGTAAAACCATAGATATCAGCAAGAGAAACAAGCATGTCCGTCAGCTTGACGCTCTCAAGGATGCTGAGACTATCGGAAAATACTCCAATGCAAGTTGGGTACTGAATTGGTAAGAAAGGAGATTAATATAAATACCGGATGCCTACATACCTAGCATGGTTTGCCCTTGAATTTTTATTTTTCATACAATTCAATCGGCAAACCATCTGGGTCACTGAAGAATACAAATCGCTTGCCTGTATATTCATCCGTGCGTATAGGCTCATGCGCGATGCCTTTACTGTCAAGTTCATCAATTGCATCCGAAAGATCATCTACCTCAAAAGCAAGATGGCGCAGACCGGCTGCTTCCGGATAGGAAGGACGTGCTGGTGGGTTAGGGAAGGAGAATAACTCGATGATATAGTTGTCATCAAGCCAGCAGTCTGCTTTCCAGGAGCCACGTTCCTTACGGTAGTTTTCACTCATGATCTTCATTCCGAGCACATCTGTATAAAAATGCTTGGATTTCTCATAGTCGGAACAAATCACGGCTACATGATGGATTTTGTTAAGTTTCATATTTTTATTTCTTATTTCTTATTGTTATATTCAGTAATCAATGACAAGTTTTCAGAATATGCTTCATTCATTTCATTGATTATTTGATGATTGTAATTCTGTCTATATACGGACACCACCGCCAGGGTTGCGACGGCTGGCAAGGTTGAGCACCACAGGGTTATATCCTTCTTGCTGCAATTGATGACCGCAATGTATGCTGTCATCATTCTTCACAATAATCTTTGTTTCTCTCTCAATGGTAGGTATGCTTGTAGCGTCTAAAGCCTTGGTATAGAATCTACTACCCTTCAGCATCTTTGCTTTCTTTTGTGGCAAAAATACGATTATTTTATCAATATACCAAATATTTATCCAAAAAAATGTGTATATTTCGATATTTCTTTGTATTTTTGCCATCGCTTAATATAAAAAATATAAGATGGGCAAACTGGCATTGATATTGTGTTTCATTCTTTCTGTTTTCCCTGCTGATGCAAATGAGAACAGAAAGCATATCCATGTGGTAAAACGTGGAAGCAAGAACTCTCATCGAGGACATACTGTAGCTAAGATATGGATAGAAGAGAATGGACAAAAGAAAATAGAGATAGCTTGGTCTGAACTGTCGGCATCAGAAGAAGCTGTGATTATTGAAGCTATAGATAAACATTGGGATGAATTCAATAGAATGATTGACGATGTCTTTGCTGGCAAGAAAATTAGAATAAAAACAATAAAATAAAGGGAGGTCTATTATGTGCAAATATAAAGATACAACTTTAGGAATCAAAAAGTTAGATTTCAATGTGAAACGTGGAGCAATGGCAGTTTTCTTGACCGATGGTCGAGAGGTGATAGTTCCTGTAAAGATGTTTCCCGAGATAAAGAATATGAGCAAAAAGCAGAGGGAGGATTATATGATAATGGATGATCAATACTTCTCCTTTGATGCAATCAGCAAAATCTTCTCCGTTAAGGATATTTTGCGCCTTTGAGTTGCAAGTTTCAAATATTCTTTGTATCTTTGCAACCAAATCGGGACGATGAGCCTTGCGCCCATACCGACCGATAAACTGAATGTATAACAATTAAATAATAAAATAAGAAACAGAAAGAACAATTTTATAGACATATAACATATTAATATACAAAGCGTTTACGATATTCGGAATACTCTCGAAATTTGGCGATTAACAGATGTATTTCCCAACAATAGAATAAGTGAATGCCTGCGCTATAGCGTGGGCTGAACTTATCTGTTGGGAGGGCCACGCCAAATGCCTGAGAGTATGATAAGTGAAGCTCACGCTTCTTTTGTATCTATCTCTCGGGCATTGTGTGTTAGCCCATTCTCTGAATGAAGTTCAACGCTCATCTATAGCGGCAATTCTGATGTTACAGACGAATTGTCGAACATCTTATTTTCATTTTTTGGGAATAGAAATAAATCAATTATCAGTTACTGGTGGTTATTGGTTTTATCTGTTCCAGGAGAAAATATTTGCTGCTTTTTATTGGTATTGCTAAAAGTGTATTTAAGTAAATAGGCTGCCCATCTTGTGTGTTTTTTTATGCATGAGGTGGGGGCTTCTATTGCATATTTACGCTTTTGGTATGTTTCGTTGTGTTTACGAAAATGAGTAATGGCAAGTAAGTATAGATTTATTGATTTATTTTGTGGCATTGGTGGCTTCCGGTTGGCTTTGGAAAGATTGGGGGCAAAATGTGTTTTCTCTTCTGATATAGATGTGTTTGCTCAGCAAACATATTTTGATAATTTTGGTGAAAAACCATTTGGGGATATAACGCAAATAGAAGCGAAAGATATTCCTTCTTTTGATATTCTGACAGCTGGATTTCCATGTCAGCCTTTTAGTTATGCAGGTTTGTGTAAGGGTTTTGAAGATCAAACACGAGGTACGCTATTTTTTGATGTCTGTCGAATCTTGGCTTATCATAGACCTAAGATGTTTTTTTTAGAAAATGTAAAGGGACTTGTATCGCACAATGGAGGTAATACTATCAAGGTAATATTGGATAATCTTAAGAAATTGGGATATGATGTGCATTGGAAGGTTTTAAGTTCTTTGGATTTTGGTTTGCCTCAGAAAAGAGAGCGTTGGTATTGTGTTGGCTTTGATAAAAAAGTGAATTTTGAATTTCCTCAGCCTTTGGCTATAAGTCCTACATTGCGTGATATCGTAGATTTAAATGATGACACTCCTGCGTTAAAGTTGAGCAAGTTTGAACATGATAGAATACAATATCATTTTGCTCATTGTCATGAAGAAGAGAGGGTACAACATGATAACTCCAAGTATGCTCCTAATACTAAAAAAGGAAAATATGGAGTCTATTCTTTCCAAAAGCCTGATGGTTCTTTGAGATTTCATGTTGGTGATGCCGCTAAGACCCAAATTCAGGAAGCTTTCTATGCGTGTTTGGATACTTATGCGCCAACTATCATTGCAGGAAGAACTCCAAAACTTTGGGATATAGATCGGAAGCTATCTGTTTTGGAGGCTAAACGTTTGCAGGGCTTTCCTGACGATTTTAAGTTTACTGTGTCTGATAATCAGGCCTATAAACAACTTGGAAATTCTGTAAGTGTTCCTGTTATAGAAAAAATTGCACAAAATATGATAATGGCATATAATAATTAAAGCTTATGTATTACTTATCAAAAGAAACTGCTGTACAAGCGTTCAATTCCTTAATAGGAAAAGTTGAGAACAAGTTTTGGGGATTGCTTGGCATATTAAAAACCATAAAGTCTGATGCCATTCATTCCAATACGACTTATGGCATGCTAGATGGAGATTTAGCGTTTTGGCTTGACTCTCAATTTTATCTTTCTGATTATAATGGAAATTATGGCAGTTCTAATCTATACGTTAAATTTTCAGATAAATGGATAGAGTATGTCAACGAAAGGTTCTTTAAAGAAAGAATTAATGTTTATTCTTTAATTGCCTTTTTGTATAAATACGAGAGTTTTGAAGTAATACCTTCAAATGTTGATTTGCTATCTAGATTTAGTGATGATTATCATTTGGGTAGTGAAATTATAAATGAATGGTTTGATACAACACCGCTGCATCTAGATTTTGATGTAGAAGTGTTGAATTCTTCTGTGTATAAAGCTTTGCTTGGAATTTCTAATAATACCATCTCTTTTGACAAACCATATTCAGTAACAGCTCGTGCTGGTGAATTATCGCGAGCTCCTTTTTTACAGACTCTTTATGCAGGAATGGATAGCATCAAATGTTTATTGATTTTAAGAGAGAATATTGATGAATATTATTCTAGCACCAAACAATCAAAGGAATATGGTAAATTCTGTTCTGAAATTAGCCAGGCTTATCGCCCTTATATCACAGCCATCAAGTCGAAGCCTTTCCTTCTCTTGGCAGGTATCTCAGGTACTGGTAAGAGTAGAATCGTTCGTGAATTGGCTCGTGCTTGTTGGGATGTTGATTCTCCTGAATATAAGGAGCATAAGCCAAAGAATTTTGAGATGGTACAGGTGAAACCTAATTGGCATGACTCATCTGAACTTATTGGGTATGTAAGCCGAATTAATGGCGAACGTTTTGTAGTTGGCCCATTTCTCCGATTTATGGTTAAGGCTATCCATGACCCAAAGCATCCTTATTTCTTATGTCTGGATGAGATGAATCTTGCTCCTGTAGAACAATACTTTGCTGAGTTCTTGAGTGTGATAGAAAGCAGGCAAGTTGATGAAGATGGCGTTGTTGTAACAGATCCGATTGTTGATTATGAACAGACTGAAGCTTATAAAAATTTGATAGATCAACTCTTTGTAGATAATGACGAAGAAAGAAATCTATATTTGAAAGAAGAAGGTGGAAAGCGATTAACAATCCCCCAGAACCTCATTATCGTGGGAACCGTCAATATGGACGAAACAACCTTTTCTTTCTCCCGAAAAGTTCTCGACAGAGCCATGACCATCGAAATGAATGAGGTGGATTTATATGGTGGCTTAACTTCCCGACACGAACAGATAGGAAAACTCAACTTTGAAGACTTGGTAGGAGATAAGGTGGAGGGTGTTGACGTGTATAAGGAAAACCAGGAGGTTTGCAACCAGGCGATACAGTACTTACAGGAAATCAATGCAGTATTGGAAGGTACACCTTTTAAGATAGCTTATCGAACCCGTAACGAGTTCTTGCTTTATGTGGTCAATAATTTGCCTTATCGTAAAAATAGTCAAGGTTTGGAAATGACGCAAAATGAAGTCGTGGCCCGTGCTTTGGATGAAATTACTTCTATGAAAATCCTATCTAGAATAGAAGGCGATGAGGAGAAGGTAAAGGCGGAGTTGCTCGCTTCTTTAAAGGAAGTTGTTTCGAAGATGTTGCCGGAAAACATGAGAGATAGTTCTGTTTCTCTGGCTAAGTTGGATGAAATGGAAAAGAAACTTAGTTCAGGTTACACTAGTTTTTGGAGTTAACGGTAATGGAACTTTTAAGAATCAAGCATCACGACTTTGTGATGACCATAGAATGCACCAAGTTTGATGCTATTTGGGATAAAGCGAAGAGGAATGTAGGGGAAGACAAACTTTCCTCCACATATTCCTGGTCGGATGGTGTTGAACTGGTGGAGCGGTATTTGAATGACCAATCCACTTCTAAGGTGATATTAAAAGATTCTTCTGCTCCTGCCATATTCTTTGATAATGCAGACTATCCGATATGGGTGGAGTTTGAGGAAAAGAATGATGCCAAGATTGTAGATGCACATTTTGGTTCCATCTTGCAGAATGAAAACGATAGGTTCAGTTTCCGTCATGGTATGTTGGCTGGCTTTCTGAATTTCGGCAATGAGATAGGACGTTCTGAAATCTGTTTTGATTATATTGTCAAGAGAAAGAAATCAGATGGTGTATCTTCTGAGCTCATCAAAAGAAAGTTTTCATTCTCCTTCGAGGTGTTGAGTACCAAATTGGATTATCATTCTCATTGGAAGAAAATTGTAGAGGATATTGAGCAAGAGTATCGGATGCTCTCGCTTGATTTTCTAAAACGGACCTATCATAGCTTTGCTCCTGATAAACAGGGAGAAACACCAGAGATTATATGGTGGAGTATCTTTGCTGGTGAACAAAAGAAGTTCTTGGAGGCTTGTCGGCACATTATCGACCGACCACGTCATCGCTTGCATGGCAGGGAAACTTATCTGCGGGCTGATAAGTTGCGGCGGATTCCGATGTCTCTTGAAAATGAAATAGCTGAGCATCGCAAAGAACCCGCTCATCTTTATCGTATCACCGAAAAAATAGAGTCGAATGATACCCAGGAAAATCGATTCCTGAAATTTGCTTTATCGCAGATTACGAGTAAGTATGAACTCTTAAAAACTCGTATAGAGCAGGTTAAGGAGGTTTCTGATGCTACTAAGCAAGAACTTCAGGCAACTTATGTTTCCCTGAATCGATTAAGGAAAAATCCTTTCTTCCGAACTGTTGGGCGTTTCAAGGGGTTGAATCAGGAAAGCATGGTTCTTCAGAAAGCTACGGGATATAGTCAGGTTTATCGGATTTGGAATTTGCTCCGTGAGGCTTATTCGCTAAACGAAGGCATCTATCGGTTGCAATCCAAGGACATCGCCACGCTTTATGAAATATGGTGTTTCATAGAGGTGAGCCACATAGTAAAGAAGGAGTTGAATCTGGATATGGATGATGTGGAACATCGCAACCGAATGGAACTGAATGGTCTGTTTACCTGGGAGTTGGGTAAGGGAGAGCATTCTCGTATTCTCTTTAGAAAAGATGGGGTAGAACTTGCCGAATTGGTATATAATCCGAAAAGTACGGAGCAGACCAACGATAGTATTGGAATGCAGAATCTGATAGTGCCAACGGTTCCTCAGAAGCCAGATATAGTGTTGCAACTTACCAAGAATGATCTGCAGAAAGATATGAAGATGACTTATCTCTTCGATGCGAAATATCGGATAGCCAACAAGAATGCGAGTGGAGTAGATGTGCCGCCGGATGATGCCATCAATCAGATGCATCGTTATCGTGATGCCATTTATTATCGTGATTATGTTGAGGCTCCGCTAAAGAAGGAAGTGATTGGTGGATACATCCTTTTTCCTGGTGATGGTGAACCGGCGAAGGTGGAGGTTTCAAAGTTCTATCAGACTATCAAGGAGGTGAACATAGGTGCTTTTCCGCTTCGTCCGAACGATAGCGAAAACAGAAAATTGCTTGAAGGTTTTATCCGGGAACTGATAGAAACGAAGGCGAAGGATACCGTGCAGCATGTGATTCCGCAGAAGGGTACTGTAATGGAAGTGGATAATCGGGTGTTGGTTGGTGTGGTTCGTCCGAGTCATCGGCGTGGGTACGAAAAGAGTTTTTTGAATCAATCTGCCACCTTATATTATACGGGTGCCAAGTTCCCGTCAACCATAGCATTGCAGGATCTTCATTATTTCGTGCCGTATATCAAGGGTAAGGGGATTCGTGATGTGTATGAGATTGTAAGAATGAGAACCATTACGGGTAAAGAGGCAAAGCAGGATGAAGGGGCTGATGCAACAGATGATTTGCGTTTGGCCTTTGAACTTCGTTTTTCTCGCCAGTTGTATAAGGAATATCGTATGATTGATGTCTTGCAAATGAAAGACCTGACGTTTCTGGATACGACATTTAGCGATATTGATGGTTATGTTTCATCGCGTATGTAGGAAAAAGTTTTTCTATTTTATTTCCACATCTGCCACGCAGATTGTAAGTATTTGATACACAGAAAGAAATGGGTGGCAATAAGACGTATTCTTATTGTCACCTATTGTCACCTATTGCCACGGATTTCTAGAAGACGCAAGGCAATGCAGATAGCTGCTGCATAATGGTCTTTGCCATGCGGGAGTGGCCGGCATCATTAGGATGAAGACGGTCGGTATCCGGCTTGTTAAACATCTGCGCACCAGCATCGTAAAGAGGGAAGAGACCGGAAAGGGAGTTGAGGTCGATGACCGGAACTGCCCAGACATTGCCTGTTTCCTTGATAGCTTTCACGTATTCATCGAAGAAGATGCCACGCGCATTCTCGTACATCTCATCTGGCTGGATGTTCTTGTCACCACTGGCAAAGAGAGCACGATGCACAGGAGTCATCACCACGATTTGCTTGGTAGGATACATCTGCTTCAACTTCGACATGGCGATGTTGATGCGACCTTTTAATGTATTCTTGTCCATGCAGAAGTGGCGGTGGCGGCGCTGTACCATTTCGCTTGGCTTGTGGCGGGCTACTCTCACGCTGTCGAAAGTCTCCGTATACCATTCGCCTACAGGCACACCGTTGTTGTAATCGTTGGTTCCCATAAAGATGAGGATGGCATCAAAATCATCACCATGTTCCTTCTGCAGTTGGTCTGCCTGACGGGGAATATCGTTCCACTGTCTGCCGCTCACACCATAAACGTAAGGGGTGATGCCGAGCCAATCCTGCAGGAATCCCCAGTATTTTACTTTTGATGCCTTGATGTTAGGGTCGGTGATGGAGTCGCCGAAGTAAGCCACCTTCTTTCCCTTCCAGGGATGCTGAAGGTTCCTGAAAGCCTTTTCTTTTTCGGCAATTTCTTTCTTGCTCATCGCCTTCTGGGCGAAGGCGGGTAGGGTTGGCATTGCCAGAGTGAGGGCGAGTGCCAGGGTAATCATTGTTTGTTTCTTCATTGCTAGTTTGTTTTTAATTCTTTTTCTGAGTGCAAAGGTACGGCAAAAATCTCAAACGGGGCAACATTTATTGTTTAAATATCAGTCTTTTTCTGTTTTTTTTTGTAATTTTGCAGCCGCTAATAGAAATGAGTATTTATAATAGGTATATTATTAAGGATGACAGTCAGTTTGAGTAATTTAAGTAATTTGAGTGATTTGGCGCGCAAGCGAGTGGCGGTTGCGGCTTATTATTTTGTGCCGGGAGTAGTGTTTGCCAGTTGGGCAAGCCGTATTCCGGATGTAAAACAGATGTTGCATCTGAGCAACGGCCAGTTGGGAACGGTGCTTTTCGCCATTCCTATCGGCCAACTTCTGATGATGGCTTTCTCGGGTATCCTGGTGAGTAGATTTGGCAGCAAGAAGATGCTGGTTCTCTCTGAGGTGCTCTATGCCCTGGTTCTTTTTTGCATCGGTAGCAGTACTACGGTTTTTCATCTGATTTTGAGTCTTATTGCTTTCGGAATGATGGCGAATCTGATGAACATTGCCACCAATACGCAGGCATGTCTGGTAGAGAAGATGTATGGGCGCAACATCATGTCGTCGTTTCATGGTCTGTGGAGTCTGGGTGGATTCTCCGGTGGTATCATCGGTGCCATCTTTGCCAACACTTTGCTCCCGATAGATGTCCACTTTGGAACTATCCTGGCTCTGAGTATTCTCATCATTGCTGTCGGTTTCCGCTTTCTGATTAATGATGCCATGGCGAAAGCAGAAGAGGAGGATGTTCCGAAGTTCTCTTTCAAGACCATCGACCCGATTCTGTTCCTTTTGGGACTGATGGGATTTGCAGGCATGTTCTGTGAAGGTACCGTTTACGATTGGAGTAGCGTATATTTTTCATCAGTAGTAAAACCCGATGAGGCTTTTATCCGTGCGGGCTATGTGGCTGGTATGGGTGCGATGACGTTGGGTAGATTCATGGCTGATGGGTTTGTTACGAAATACGGCCCAGCCAGAGTATTGAAGGTTTGTGGTGGTTTGATATTGGGCGGTTTGTGGCTGGCTGCTGCCTTGCCTTATCTCATTCCTGCCACCTTGGGTTTCCTGCTGGTAGGTTTCGGCATCTCTTCGTCGGTTCCTATCTGTTACAGTATCGCCGGAAAATTGGGAACCATCAAGGCGAGCATCGCTATTACCATCGTTTCGAGCATCAGCTTCTTCGGTTTCCTGGTAGGACCTCCGGTTATCGGATGGCTTGCTGAGGCTACCGGTCTCCGCATTGCCATCAGCATTGCCGCCTGCCTGGGTCTGATGATAGCGTTTGTTGCCGCAAAGGTAGGAAAGAGATTATCCTGAATAAGGATACGGTTGATGTCTTCTAATGATATGATTGATGTCGTTCAGGTATATGACTGATAACGTTCTAGTATATGACTAAAGTCTTCCGAACAGTTACTTGAAGTCTTTCAGATATATAGAATAAGTCTTCTAGATATATTATATAGTAAGCCGCACAACAGCTGATGTGCGCTTGCACAACAGGTGTTGTGCAAGCGTCGCTCAGCTGTTGTGCGGCTGTCGTTCAGGTGTTGTGCGCTCTCTTTGTTTGTTTTCTTAAAGCAGACACCTTGATTATATAAACAAACTTCCTATCTGGAAGACCAGGGCTGATACTACCCATGCCAATAGCGTGGTGTAGCCGGCGGCGAAGCCTGCCCATTTCCAACTGCCCGTCTCGCCCTTAATGGCGGCAATGGTGGCGATGCAAGGGAAGTAGAGCAATACGAAGAGGAGGAAACTGTAGGCGGTGAGCGTTGCCTTCGCTGCTGCCTCGGCATCGCTGTAACCGTAGGTCTTCTTCAAATCAGAAGTTATCTGCTTCTTCAAAACCTCATATTTTCCGTCTTTATCGTTGTAATCCTGATCGTCAGAGAAACTGTCGTTGTTGCTGTAGAGCACGCCCATTGTTGAGGCTACAATCTCCTTGGCACCTACACCGGATACCAAGCCCACATCCAGTTTCCAGTCGAAACCCTGTGGGGTGAAGATAGGCACGATGGTCTTACCGATTCTGCCGATATAGCTCTGTTCCTGCTGAGCCTGGTTATCAAGTTCTTCATTATGAGGGAAATAACCCAAAGCCCATACGATGATACTTGCCACAAGGATGATACCACCCATCTTCTTCAAGTACTGCTTACCCTTTTCCCAGGTATGGCGGCCTATCGCCTTCCAGGTAGGGAAGCGGTAAGGAGGCAGCTCCATTACGAATGGGGTATCTTCGCCCTTCACCACGAAACTGGCTAAGATACGGCTCAATATCACGGCTAGGAAGATGCCGATGAGATAGAGCGATACCATGATGAGTGAACGGTATTGGATGGCAAAGAACGTTCCGATGACCATGATGTAGATTGGCAGACGAGCCGAACAGCTCATCAATGGCAGAATCAGCATCGTAATCAGACGGGAACGGTGACTCTCGATGGTTCTTGTTGCCATCACGGCAGGTACGTTACATCCGAATCCCATAATCAGCGGAATGAATGATTTGCCATGCAGGCCCATCTTGTGCATCAGCTTATCCATGATGAAGGCTGCACGAGCCATATATCCCGAATCCTCCATATAAGAGATGAAAAAATACAGAATCAATATCTGTGGCAGGAATACGATGACCGCACCAACACCACCAATCACACCATCTACCAGCATATCCTTCACTGGTCCATCCGGCATTGTGGTACTGATGAATTCTCCCAACCATGCCACGCCGTCCTCAATCCATCCCTTAGGAATCTCGCCCAGTACGAAGGTGACTGAGAACATGATGAACAGCAGGAGAATGAAGATAGGGAATCCTACATATTTATTGGTCAGGATGCTGTCGATGAGGTGGGTTACCTGATAGGTATCCTTCGCCTTGCCCGGTTCATAGCCTGCTTCCTGCAATGCGCCATGAATGAAACCGTATTTGGCATCCATGATGGCGGTTTCGCTATCTTCCAGGCTCTCTTCCTTCACACGTTTGGCAGCCTCATCACGGGCTGCGAAGATTTCCTTTGCCGATTTCAGTTGGCTGACGTATTCCTCGGCATGCTTATCATTCTCCAATAACTTGATGGAGAGGTATCGGGTGGAGTAACGCTGGCGGATGGAGTCATCTGCCTTCAGATATTTCTGGATATGTTCGATGCCGTGCTCTATTTCATGTCCGTGGTTGATGTGGATATGGCGATAGTGAGCGCTGGAATCTTCCTTGCCTTCGTAGAGTTCAATGATGGTCTCGAAGAGCTTGTCCACGCCTCGGCCATTGGTGAAGACGGTAGGAATCATCGAGATACCGAAGAGTTCGCCCAGTTTGTCGTAGTCGATGTTATCGCCACGCTTCTCGGTTTCATCAAACATATTGAGGGCGCAGACCATGCGGATGTGCATGTCTATCAACTGTGTGGTGAGATAGAGATTGCGCTCCAGGTTGCTGGTGTCGATGACGTTGATGACGATATCCGGCGTATGCTCGATGAGCTGCTTGCGCACATAGAGTTCTTCTGGAGAATAGGCTGAAAGCGAATAGGTGCCCGGCAAATCTACCAGGTTGAAGTGATAGCCGTTGTATTCGGCTTCGCCCACCTTGGCATCCACGGTTACTCCGCTGTAGTTGCCCACACGTTCGTGAGCACCCGATGCGAAGTTGAAGAAGGAAGTCTTACCGCAGTTTGGGTTACCTACCAGTGCCACATTGATGACGCGGTGGAGTCTTTCTGCTTCCTGTTCAGCCAAGGCTTCGTTGCTGGCAGAGTCTTTTCTTTCAGCCACGAGCATCTTGTCGCCGAGTGCCTGCTCGTCGCTATCGTTGGAATCTACTGCTTTTGAGTTAATTACCTGTTGGCGGTCTTCTTCTTCCGCCTTGCTGAGCTTTGCATCGTTCTTGGCTTCATCAATGGAAACCACCTCGATATGGTCGGCTTCGCTGTGGCGGAGAGAAACTTCATAGCCCATGATCTTGTATTTTACAGGGTCTTGGAGTGGGGCGTTCAGAAGCACATCTACCTTCTTGCCCTTGATGAATCCCATCTCGATGACTCTCTTTCTGAAGCCACCGTGTCCTGATACCTTGACGATAACGGCGCTTTCACCTGTTTTAAGTTCTGATAATTTCATATATCTTTCCTTGTTTTAATCTTGTTCTTTTCTTTGGGGCATAACCTCATGGTCAGCTTTTTTTCTTTTCGACTGCAAAAATACTAATAATTTTTTGCAACTTGGTAGCAATAATGTAGTTTTAAAATAAAAATACCTAGAAATGATGAGAGTATCATCAAATCTAGGTATTCTTATCATTATTTCTGATGATGAATGTTCTTATACCTTATTATATATATAAGAGCATCATCATTTATTGTGATTACAGGTTTCTGCCGTGGCAGTTCTTAAACTTCTTGCCGCTTCCGCATGGACATGGGTCGTTAGGACGTGGCATGTGCTCTGCACGGTAAGGAGTGCGGTTTACCTGTGCGCCCTCTCGGGTATCCTGGTTAGCAGCTGCCTCCTGTGCCTCACGCTCTGCATCCAAATCTACCTTGCTCTCAACATAGTTCTGCTGAGTGTGCTGCTCAGGAGCTGCCTCCTGAACTGGCTGCTCTTGCTCCATTACTGGAATCTGACCACGCATCAGGATACTTGCAATACGGTCGTACATGTCATTGATCATGGCATCCCAAACCTTGGCACTCTCCAACTTAAAGATGAGGAGAGGATCCTTCTGCTCGTAGCTTGCATTCTGTACAGAGTGCTTCAGTTCGTCAAGCTTGCGGAGGTTCTCCTTCCAGTCGTCATCGATAATCTGGAGAACAACGCTCTTCTCAAACTCCTTCACTACGTTCTTAGCCTCGCTCTCGTATGCCTCCTTGAGGTTGCAAGGAATATTGTACATGCGCTTGCCGTCTGTGATAGGCACCATGATGCGCTCGTATATAGCACCCTGGTTTTCGTATACCTGCTTGATGATAGGCATAGCTGTAGCCTGGATGCGGTCTGTCTTACGCTTGAATGTAGCCATAGCCTCCTGGAAAGCACGCTCTGCCAAATCCTCACGTCTGCCGTTCTCATACTCATCCTCGTTGAATGGAATCTCCATAGCGAGAACTTTCAGGAACTCTTCCTTGGCACCGAAGAAGTCGTTGTTGTTAACGATGTTCAATACGCGGTCCCAGATGATGTTGGCAATATCCATACCGATACGCTCACCCATGAGGGCGTGGCGACGCTTCTCGTAGATAACGGTACGCTGACGGTTCATCACGTCATCATACTCCAAGAGGTGTTTACGGATACCGAAGTTGTTTTCCTCAACCTTGCGCTGAGCACGCTCGATACTCTTGCTGATCATTGGGCTCTCGATACGTTCGCCATCCTCGAAACCGAGACGGTCCATTACCTTGGCGATACGCTCTGAAGCGAAGAGACGCATCAGCTTATCCTCCAATGATACATAGAATACTGAAGAACCTGGGTCACCCTGACGACCGGCACGACCACGGAGCTGACGGTCTACACGACGGCTCTCATGACGCTCTGTACCGATGATGGCAAGACCACCTGCAGCCTTTACCTCTGGAGTCAGCTTGATATCGGTACCACGACCTGCCATGTTGGTAGCAATGGTTACGGCACCCTTACCGTTTACTGAGCGACCTGCCTCGGCTACAATCTGAGCCTCCTGCTGGTGCAGCTTAGCGTTCAATACATTATGAGGAATGTTGCGCATCTTCAACATCTTGCTCAACAACTCAGAAATCTCGACAGATGTTGTACCTACCAAGACTGGGCGGCCAGCATTACGTGTTTCCTCGATTTCGTCGATAACTGCACGATATTTCTCGCGGGCAGTCTTGTATACACGGTCATCCAAGTCCTTACGCTGGATAGGGCGGTTGGTTGGAATCTCAACAACATCGAGTTTGTAGATATCCCAGAACTCACCTGACTCTGTACTTGCTGTACCGGTCATACCTGCGAGTTTGTGGTACATACGGAAGTAGTTCTGAAGTGTGATGGTAGCAAAGGTCTGTGTAGCAGCCTCTACCTTTACGTGCTCCTTAGCTTCAATAGCCTGGTGCAAACCATCGCTCCAGCGACGGCCTTCCATGATACGTCCTGTCTGCTCATCCACAATCTTCACCTGTCCGTCCATGACAACATATTCGTCGTCCTTATTGAACATGGTGTAACCCTTCAGGAGCTGCTGCAAGGTGTGAACACGTTCGCTCTGTACACCATAGTGAGCCAGCATCTCGTCTTTCTTGTCAAGACGCTCCTGGTCGGTAAGGTCTGTACGTGCCTCGAGTTCACTCATTTCTGTTGTGATATCAGGCAATACGAAGAGTTCCTTGTCGTTTACCTGCTTAGCCAACCAGTCGGTTCCCTTATCGGTCAGGTCGGCAGAATTCATTTTCTCGTCTACTACGAAGTACAATGGCTCAGTAGCCTTAGGCATCTCACGGTTGTTGTTTGCCATGTAGTACTCCTCGGTCTTCAGCAGACCAGCCTTGATACCTTCCTCAGAAAGATACTTGATCAATGGCTTGTTCTTAGGCAATGCCTTGTAAGAACGGAAGAGTGCGAGGAAGCCTTCATCAAGGAGTTCCTGATTCTTAGCTTTTGTACCTTCGTTAATCTTCTGCTTAGCCTCGGCGAGCAATTCTGTAGCCTGCTTGCGCTGTACCTCATAAAGTTTCTCAACCAATGGCTGATACTGCTCAAACATCTGATCGTCGCCCTTTGGAATAGGACCAGAGATGATCAATGGGGTACGGGCATCATCAATCAATACTGAGTCGACCTCATCGACGATGGCGTAGTTGTGCTGGCGCTGTACCAGATCGGCTGGGTTGGTAGCCATGTTATCACGAAGATAATCGAAACCGAACTCGTTGTTGGTACCAAAGGTGATATCTGCCAGGTATGCCTTGCGACGCTCGTCGGAATTAGGACGGTGCTTGTCGATACAATCTACAGAGAGACCGTGGAACATATAGAGAGGTCCCATCCACTCAGAGTCACGCTTAGCCAAATAGTCGTTCACGGTAACGACGTGAACACCATTGCCTGTGAGGGCGTTCAGGAAGATAGGAGTTGTACCTACAAGGGTCTTACCCTCACCGGTAGCCATCTCGGCAATCTTACCCTGATGGAGAACAACACCACCGAAGAGCTGTACATCGTAGTGAATCATTTCCCACTTCATATCATTACCGCCGGCTGTCCAGTGGTTGTGATAGATAGCCTTGTCGCCATCGATGGTAACGAAGTCGTTAGCTGGATTAGAAGCCAGCTCGCGGTCGAAGTCGGTAGCAGTAACTATTGTTTCCTCGTTCTCAGCGAAACGGCGAGCAGTATCCTTAACGATAGCGAAAACCTGAGGCAAAACCTCGTTGAGGGCTTCCTCATACTTGTCGAGTGCTTCCTGCTCTAACTTGTCGATCTGGTTGAAGATACCTTCACGCTCATCAATAGGAGTGTCTTCAATTTTAGCCTTGAGTTCAGCAATCTTAGCCTTCTCTTCCTTGGCGTACTCCTGTACGTACTTCTGAAGTTCTTTTGTTTTTGCACGAAGTTCGTCATTGCTTAAGGCCTGCATCTTAGGATACTCTGCCTTGATCTTTTCTACGATTGGCTGGATCAACTTCATATCGCGAGTTGACTTGTTGCCAAACAATGACTGGAGAATTTTGTTAAAGTTCATTGTATATTTATTTTTTATTATTATTCGATGATGTTTGGGAGTAAAATCTCCTGTTGTTTATTACTAGCTTGCAAATTTACTAAAAATATCTGTAAATCTGCAAGGAATTGCCAATTATTACCTGTTTTTATGGCAAATCTTCTGAGTTTTGCTTACTGAAAGCATAAAATCAGCAGTCTGGACCTCGAATAACAATACTCCCATACGGAACTTTGTATCTATGCTCCGTAGGGGAATCATAATAAATATGTGAATGAATGCCTGTCAGAATGTCAGAAGAATTGGCGGCAAGTGTTGCCGACAGGATAGGATGATGCGTAGCGATGCTCTCATCTTCTGATGCCGCTTTGATGGCTTTGAGCACGCAGAGAATGTCCTCCTCCAATGCCTTCGCCTCCGGTTGCTGGATGAATTCATCGTAGGATATATCCGTAAGCGCAAACTTCAGCGCCTGCTGATAAGTCTGCGCCTCCATGCCGGTTGCCGCCAGGACAACCAAAAGGGCTGTGATATATCTGTTTACCATCATTGTTGTTTATCTTCTTCTGTACGGAAAACGATATTGTGCCAATCGTTTCCTTACGTATATTTTTATGTCTATTTATTCTTTCTGAATTTCTTTACGATATGCTTCTGCAAACCGTAATTGTTTGGACTTAAATCCATCATGGTCGACTTGACGCAGTATCTCGCTAGCAAAGAAAGTGCCAAAATACTCATACCCTCAGCATAGTTCTGCCATATCTGCATGAACAGGGCAATGAGCAGAAGCCATCCCAGAAGTTCGAAATACCAATACTGACGACCTGCTTTCATCCTCTTGACAGTCTTCCAGGCAAAGATGAGGTTGAGCGGATTCAGTATCAGAATCTGGAAATTTATCTGTACAGTAGGATGCTGCGAGAAGATCATGGCAAAGAGAATCAGTCCCGGTAATCCTGTCAGAACAAGCAGGATGGCATCAAACCACCAGTAGTTTTTCTTTTTTACACATTCTCTTACCGTTGTTCCTATGATGATGATTGCCAGAGCTATGGCTATCATTTGTGGTGTAACAGGAGTATCGTCTATTATTTGTGCCTGGGCTGGGATAATATCGGATGTTTCATCTACCAGAGTGATATAGCCGCTGGCACTTGTTGCATTGGTCTTGCCGTCTGCAGTCTGAGATGCATCAATAAAGTCGGTTCTTCCTTCTGTGGCAAAGTCTTTGCTCAGATTGTCTGGCAAGAATTCCCATTCTCTTTGTGTGATAGGGCGGTCTGCCTGACAGCCCAAAAGAAGGTCATTACCGAATCTTGCCCAGCGGTGCTGTCCGTTGAGCTTGTGAATCTCTTCCCTGTAGGTAGAAGTGGTAGGGATATCTTTAAAGTTGGTACTCTGGTTTCCAATGTTGGAGAGAATCATCTCGCGTGCCCGGGTCGTACAATTATCATAGAAGAAATTGTAGCGGTATACGCGGTTCTCCGGCTGTGCATTCTTGTCGATGCTTCTCAGAATTCCCAGTTTCTCTGTACGGGAGAGGCGGAGACGTTGCTGTCTTACCCATCTGCCTTCATGTGCATATTCGGCAATGAAGTCGCTCATAGGGTAGATGCCAATCTGATAGTCGGTGAGTCCGAAAACAAAACGGAGTACGAAGCAACTTTGGTTAAAACTGAACATACCCCAGTTGACGGCAACATCCGTTCCCATAGCTTTGTTCTGGATGCGTAGAGCGGTATGTCCATAATACGACCACACCTCCTGACCTGGTCCGCAAGTCAGGAGAGATATGTCAACAGAATCGAGCCACGCAGTAGCTTCTTCATTGACACGACTGTTCTGCACAGAAATATCAGAGTCCTTGTCTCTTGAAAAATCCTGTGCAGCCACTTCAGTAGTTAAATTGATTAAAATTACTGCTAAAATGGCACTAAAAATATGCTTAAAACGTTTCACGATGCAAAAATACCTTATTATTTTCAATTATCCTTCTTTTTTCTAGATTTTTTTTAATACTTTTGCACTCTGAATATAATTTTGAATGATTATTAAAGAATGAGAAAGCTTTTTTTAGCAACCCTATTGTTGGGTTCAGCCCTTATGGTTAATGCCCAAAGTGGTACTAATTCGCCATACAGCCAGTATGGTCTTGGCATCTTGTCAGACCAGACTTCTGGTTTTAATCGCGGTATGAATGGAGTCGGTCTTGGCTTTCATGAGCATAATCAGGTAAACTATCTCAACCCTGCATCTTATGCTTCGATTGATTCTATGACTTTCATCCTTGATGCCGGCATCTCTGGTCAGGTGACAAATTTTGAAGAGAATGGTGTGAAGAAGAATGCCAACAACTCAAATTTTGAGTATGTTGTTGCAGGCTTCCGCTTGCTGCCACATGTAGGTATGAGCTTCGGTATCATTCCTTTTACCAATGTTGGCTATAATTATTCTGCATCAGAATGGGTGAATGCTGACAAGGAAGCTTACTATACTAATACTTATTCCGGCGATGGTGGTTTGCATCAGGCATACATCGGCGCTGGTTGGGAACCGGTCAAGGGCTTGGCCGTAGGTGCCAACTTCTCATATCTCTGGGGTAGTATAGACAGAAGTGTAGCAAACAGCTACAGCAATTCTTATTACAAGACCCTCACCCGTTACTATTCTATGCAGGTGAACAGCTATAAGGTTGATTTCGGTGTACAGTATACCCATCAGTTCTCAAAAAAAGATTGGGCTACCGTGGGTGTCACCTTCTCGCCAGGACATGGTCTGGGAGCTTCTGCTGATATGAAAATCATTTCTAATGATACCCAGAACGGTGTTACCGATACCACCGCTTACTCTATCGGCAAGGCTTACAAGTTGCCTACCATGATTGGTGCGGGTGTGATGTGGAATCATAACAACCAGTGGAAGGTAGGCTTTGATTACAGTCTGCAGAAGTGGGGTAGCTTGGGGTATCCTAGTTTCGATGGAACCAACTACGCCTTGAAAAATGGTATCTACAAGGATAGAAGCAAGTTCAATCTCGGTGCCCAGTATTGCTATGGAGAGCGCAGCCGTGCTTTCTTCAAGCGTGTTCAGTATCGTGTAGGTGCCAGCTACGCCACACCTTATTATAAGATGAATGGTGTTGATGGTCCGAAGGAAATCTCTGTAAGTGCCGGTTTCGGTATTCCTATCATGAATTCTTACAACAACCGCTCTATGCTGAATATCAGCGGTCAGTGGGTGAAGAGTTCGGCTAAGGATCTGATTAAGGAAAATTCTTTCCGTATCAATATCGGATTCACATTCAACGAGGATTGGTTTAAGAAGTGGAAGATGGATTAATCTTCCGCTTATATATAATAATGTATAGAATCTCTATATAATAATGTATAGAATAAAAGGCTCTTATGTTGTCGGTATCCTGATGTTCCTGATTTTGGCTGGTTGCCAGAACCAGGTAGAACATACTGCGCCCGCCATCCGTCCGCAAGACTCGGTGGCGATGATGACGTCGTATGGTGTAAATACATTGGTAAGCGACTCGGGAGTTATGAAATATCGCATCGTAACAGAACGGTGGGAGGTGAATACCAGCAAGAATCCATCTTTGTGGATCTTTGATAAGGGACTTTTGCTGGAGCAGTTTGATGAGAAATTCCATATTAATAGTTATATCCAGTGTGATACAGCTTATTATTATGATCAGCAGAAGATATGGAAGCTTTATGGTAGGGTGAGCATTCTGACCAAAGATGGTTTGCGCTTCAATAGTGAGCAACTTACCTGGGATCAGAATAAGCACGAATTGTCAAGTAACGTATTCAGTAAACTTGTTACTCCTGAAAGAACGCTACAGGGTTCTCATTTCTGGAGTGATGAAAAGATGACGCGCTATTATGTGAGCAATTCGAAGGGTAGCTTTGAAAAGGGAGACCTGACAGGAGGTGGTGGTGCCGATACGTTGAGCAGCCAGCCTGATTCTGTCAAGAATAACTTCCGTCAGCCGGCTACACCAGTCAGAGCCACTACGATTCCTATCATGCACTAATTAAAAAGAAAAAGATATAATGAATGAACAGGTGGATATGAGTTTAGTCGTAGGCATTCTCATTACGATGGTCTTCTCAGCATTCTTCAGTGGAATGGAGATTGCCTTCGTCTCTTCCAACCGTATGTTGGCGGAGATGGATAAGGAGAAAAACGGCCTTACGCAACGACTGTTATCTTTGTTTTATAATCATCCGAATGGCTTTGTCAGTACCATGCTCGTGGGCAACAATATAGCCCTTGTAGTTTATGGTATCCTGATAGCCCGTCTTTTCGACAATACGATTTTCGCAGGTTTTGATGCAGCCTTTACGGTGCCTGCAGATACCATTCTGTCTACGCTGATAGTACTCTTTACAGGTGAGTTTCTGCCAAAGACGCTTTTCAAGTCTAATCCGAACCGCTTGCTTTCTATCTTCAGTCCGATAGCTTATCTGTGCTATGTGGTATTGTGGCCTATCAGCAAGTTCAGTACTTTTTTGAGTAAGTGCCTGCTGCGTCTGATAGGTATGAAGATGGATGCAGAGGGGACAGATGAAGGCTTTTCTAAGGTAGACCTTGATTATCTTGTGCAGTCAAGTATCGATAATGCTACCAATGAAGATGAAATTAATGACGAGGTGAAGATTTTTCAGAATGCCCTTGATTTCTCCGATACTAAAGTACGCGACTGTATGGTGCCCCGTACTGAGATTCAGGCTGTTGAAATGGATACTTCTCTCGAAGAACTGCAGCAGAAATTCATAGAGAGCGGTAATTCGAAAATCATTGTATATGAAGAGGATATAGACCATATTGCGGGATATATTCACAGTTCCGAACTCTTCCACCATCCTTCACGTTGGCAGGATCATATCCGTACACTTCCTTTTGTGCCGGAAACGATGCAGGCGCAGAAACTGATGCAGACTTTTTTGCAGCAGAAGAAGTCTTTAGGTATCGTTGTAGATGAGTTTGGCGGTACTAGCGGTTTGGTGAGTCTGGAAGATATCGTGGAGGAAATCTTCGGAGATATAGAAGATGAGCACGATTCAGCCAAATATGTAGCTAAGAAAACCGATGATGGTGACTATCTCCTTTCTGCACGACTGGAGATTGACAAGGTGAACGATATGTTTGGTCTTGAACTGCCGGAAAGTGATGAATATATGACTGTAGGCGGTTTGATATTGCATGAATATCAGAGCTTTCCTAAACTCAACGAGGTGATTAAGTTTGATAATTTTGAGTTCAAGATTATCAAGTCAACATCGCGTAAAATAGAGCTTGTTAAACTCCACATCATCAAATAGCTGAGCAGGAAAAGGGAATTTTTTGCTTTTTTTGAGGTAATAGTCAAAAAAGATAGCAAAAAATTCCCTTTTCTCGTATTATTTTTGTATTTTTGCAGACAATTGGCTACTAGCATCAAAAGTGGTTCAATCTAAACTTAGGAAAAAATAAAAATAATAATAATAATTAAAACGTAATGGCAGCATTAGGAACAATTAGAAAAAGAGGCGTGATACTGGTTTGTATCATCAGTTTCGGCCTTTTCGCCTTTATTGCCGAGGAAGCTTTCCGCTCTTGCGATTCTGCAAAGAATAATGAGCGCCAGCAGATTGGTGAGGTTTTGGGCGAAAAAATCAGCGTGCAGGATTTCCAGAAGCTCGTTGATGAGTATTCAGAAGTTATTAAAATGCAACAGGGTCAGGAAAATCTTCCTGAAGAGCAGATGAATCAGGTGAAGGATATGGTATGGAATACCTACATCCAGAACCAGATTATCGCTAAGGAAGCTAGCAAGTTGGGCCTTACTGTGACCGATGAAGAGCTTCAGGACATCCTGAAGACAGGTACTAACCCTATGCTTCAGCAGACTCCTTTCGTTAATCAGCAGACAGGTCGTTTCGACGCATCTTCTCTCCAGAAGTTCTTGGCAGACTACAAGGCACAGAAGGCTAACCCATCTGCTAACGCACAGATGATGGATCAGTATACCAAGATTTACAACTACTGGTCATTCATCGAGAAGACTCTCCGCCAGCAGACTTTGGCTCAGAAGTATCAGGCTCTTCTCGCCGGTTGCTTCCTGTCAAACCCTGTAGAGGCAAAGATGGCTTTCAAGGAGGAGAATGAAGAGAGCCAGATTCAGTTGGCTGCTTTCCCTTACTCTGACATTCAGGATGATAAGGTAAAGATTTCTGAAAGCGATCTGAAGGCTAAGTATGATGAGATCAAGGCACGCTTCAAGCAGCCTGTTGAGAGCCGTGACATCAAGTTCGTTGATATCGAGGTTCAGGCTTCAAATGCAGACCGTGCTGCTCTTAACAAGGAATTTGCAGGTTATCACTCACAGTTGGCTGCTGCAGCAGATCCTACAGAGGTTGTACGTAAGTCTGCTTCTACAGTAGCTTACCTTGGTATTCCTGTTTCAAAGGATGCTTTCCCACGTGATATCGCAGCTCAGCTTGATTCTATGGCTGTAGGTTCTACTTCTGCTGTTAAGGCTAATGCCGGTGACAATACATTGAACATCGTTAAGTTGGTAGCTAAGCAGGAATTGCCTGATTCAGTACAGTATCGTGTTATTCAGGTTGCTGCTAACTCAGTAGCTGAGGCTAAGACTAAGGCAGATTCTATTCAGGGCGCTATTGCCGGTGGTGCTGATTTCGAGGCTATCGCTAAGAAGTATGGCCAGACTGGTGACAAGGCTTGGATGACTACCAAGCAGTATGAGTATGCCCAGTCTATGGATAAGGACAACAAGACATTCATCAATACATTGAATACTGCAGCAGTTAACTCTTTGAACCAGCTTCAGTTGGGTCAGGGATATGTAGTTCTTCAGGTTCTTGACCGCAAGGCAATGGTTAGCAAGTATACTGCTGCCGTTATCAAGAAGCCTATCGACTTCTCTCAGGGTACTTACCGTACAGCTTACAACAAGTTCTCTAGTTTCGTAAGTGCTAATCCTAAGTCAGAGGATCTCTTGAAGAATGCAGCTAAGGAAGGTTACAAGGTTCAGGACTTGAAGGATATTACAACTTCTGTTCACTATGTAGCAAACATACATTCTACACGCGAGGCTTTGAAGTGGATCTTCGATAGCAAGGAAGGTGAGATTTCACCTCTCTATGAGTGTGGTGATAACAACCACCTGTTGGTTGTGGTTCTTGATAAGATTCATCATATCGGTTATCGTGATTTGAATGATGCAGTTGTCAAGGAGACTGTTAAGGCAGAGGTGCTCAAGGATAAGAAGGCTGAGATGATAGAGGCTAAGTTGAACGGTGTTAAGAACATCGCAGCTGCTAAGGCTAAGGGTGGTAAGGTTTCTTCTGTAAACCAGATTACTTTCGCTGCTCCTGTATTCATCGCAGCTACTGGCGCTAGCGAGCCTGCTCTCTCTGGTGCTGTTGCAGGTACTAAGAAGGGTGCTTTCTCTGCTCATGCTGTGAAGGGTAACGCTGGTGTTTATCTCTTCCAGGTTGTAAATAAGACTAACCGTCCTGTTAAGTTCGATGACAAGACATACGAGCAGAAGTGCCGTCAGAAGGCTATGCAGTATGCAGGTAACTTCATGAATGAGCTTTATCTGAACGCTCATGTAGTTGATAACCGCTACTTGTTCTTCTAATTCAGACTAGTAAATTCATTCCAATAAATAAAAAAGGTGTATTGCCAATGAGCAATACACCTTTTTTATTTATTGGAATATCTTTTATTTTATCTATCAGGTTATCTTTTATCGTATTTACTAGGATATCCTTTTGGAGAAACACTTTATCCGCGGCTCCACCAATGCTTCTTCTTAGGGGCTTCCTGCTGCTCGCCGAACTTCTGCTTCAGTACTCTGCGATAGCTTGTATGGTTGGTGATAATCTGATAAATCTCCCCCCAGTCTGGCAAACCGCCAATACCTCGGTCATCGATAAACCAGTCGGCTTTGAGCTTGCGTGAGAAGTGGTTATTGTTCTCCAGACTCTCTTCAGGATAATCCTTATTTACAGCCCAGAATTCAACTCCTCTTTCTCTACACCATTCTACTGCCTCGTCCAGGAGCTTTCCTTCGCGTACGCTCCATAGAATAAGCTTGTGGTGGTCTCTAATCAACATCTTTAATGTTTCTGTGGCGAAAGGTAGCTCTGTACCAATCTTCGGGTACTCGTGGGTTACGATTGTACCATCGAAATCTACTGCAATTGTTGCCATATAGTCTTAATGTTTTTATTAATCTAAAAGAGTCTTCCTATCTGGATAGAAAGACTCTTATTTTTGTTGAATGTATGTTTTTGATTACTTCTTAATACTGTTGTCGTTGGCATTGCCATAGTGGCTGTTGCTATAGTTGCCATAGCTGCCATACTGGCCGTAAGTTCCATATTTGCCATACTTGCCGTATGATCCATAAGAACCATAGTTGCCATATTTACCATATTTGCCGTACTTACCAACACCATAATAGAAACTGTGCTTCTTCTTAGAGAGGTCGACGCCATTGAGTACTAAGCACATGTTAGGCAATTTATTCTCGGCTTTCAAACCATTGATCATGCCGAAACTAGCCTTTGGAGTATAATCTGCGCGGCAGACGTATACACAGAGATTAGCCAGACGTCCAAGCTGCAAACTGTCGTTTACAAGACCTACAGGAGCCGTATCGAGGATAACATAGTCGTAATGTTCCTTCAACTGACTGATAATGTCGTCAAGGCTTGCTCTGGTTACTAACTCTCCTGGGTTAGGAGGAACAGGGCCAGCCATAAGGAGGTCGAGTTTACTGTTGACACCCGAAGAGAGAATCTGTTTCTGTATATCATCCCATGTGTTATGGTCGTGTATAATCAGATTGGTGATACCATTATGGTGGTTGTCAATCTCGAAGAGCTCTGCCAGACGTGGCTTACGGATATCCAAACCTACCATGATAACCTTCTTGCCCAGCAAGGCGAGCGAGATACCGATATTGGAAGCCACGAAGGTTTTACCTTCACCTGACGTAGAAGAGGTAAACATCATGACCTTTTCACCTTTCTTCAGCATAAACTGAATGTTGGTACGCAGACCACGGAAAATCTCCTCCATCAGGTTGTTTACATTCTGGTGAACCACAATGTCAGCCTTTCCTTCCTTCTTGGCAGCGTCGCTTGCTACAGGAATATCGGCAATGACAGGTATCTGGGTAAGTTTCATCACGTCTTCATGTCCCTCAATCTTGTACTTGAAGAATTCTCTCAGGAAGAGGATGCCGGCAGGGATTGCAATACCCAGTACCAGTGCTATCAGCATAATGATAGGACTCTTAGGACTAACCTTTCCTTCCAATGAAGGAGCATCGATAACCTTACCCTTGTCTGCCGTTGCTGCTAGCGAAATGGAGTTTTCCTCACGTTTCTGAAGAAGCATCAGGTAAAGACCTGATTTTACTTCCTGCTGGCGACCAATCTGTGTAAGAACTCGCTCTTGTTCTGGCGAGTTACCTATCTGGCTGGCATACATGGCAGCTTGTTTGGCTATGCTGTTACGCTGGATTTCCATACCCAGCTTAGCCTGGCGCATGGCACGCTTGATAGATTTTGTAAGGTCATCCAACTGGGCTGATAATGGTGTAACGGTTGGAGAATTCTCACTGGCAGAATGCAACATCTGGTTGCGGTTCAGAGCTATCTTGTTGTATTCGTTAATCAACTCTGTTGAACTTTCATCAGTCAGACCTACGTTTGATGGGATAGGCTGATATCTATTGCCAGGTTCGTTCATGTATTTGCCAAGCTCATTCAGAAGTTCAACCTGTGTGTTAGCCTCCTGGAGTTTCTGGGCGTATGTGTCTGAGTTAGCGATGGCAGCTGTTGCGTTGAGCTTCATCTCTACAACATTGTTACGCTTCTTGTAGCTTTCGAGCTGGCCTTCTGTATTGCCCAGTTCGTTGTTAATCTTCTCCAGACGCTGGTTGATGAACTGTTCTGTGCGGAAAGAAATTTCATTCTTGTCTTCGTTGGCCTGGCGGTTATAAACATTTACCAGAGTTCTCAGATAGTCGATGCTGCGCTGAGGATCTTCATCTTTCATCACCAGTTCGGCTATGGTTGTAGTCTTTGAAGTCTGGCTGACAGTCAGTGCTTTTGTATAGCCCTTAGCCGCCATTTCTGGTGACACGATAATCACCTTCAGGCTCTCACCGTCTTTCAATGCGTATTTGCCGTTCTGAGTGAAGTGGAGGGTTCCTACACGTGTATTGATGCTTGCTGGCAGACCAGCTAAAGTCTTTTCAATCTTTACAGGATCCTTCTGATAGGAAAAGGCATCTACAGGTATGTAGTATGAACCTGTTACCTGATACTGGCTGCCAGTTTTCTCTATAAGAAGCTTGATAGGAGCATTCAGCTTCTTGAGATGAGCCAGGTCTAAGTCAACGCTGACTTCCTGCTCTTTATAGACTAACTGATCCCTGAAGGTTCCTTTATGGTAATAGTTCACGTAGCATTTCATGTCTACTACAGCCTGGTTAGCCAAGTCTTGAGCCGAAAGAATTTCAATCTCATTGTCTATACCGTTTGAGTTTGAAATAAAACCGAGGTTTGCAGCATTTTGAATCATGCTGTTACCCATTCCTCTGTTCTTTCTCTGGTCGTCATCCTTTATCAGTACCTTAGCGGTTGCCTGGTATTGCGGTCTTGCATGGCGTATGTAGAGATATCCCAATCCCAAACATACAATGAGTGATAGAACGAACCATTTCCAGTTGAGGATAAGAGTAGAATAAATCAGCTGGAAGTCAATAGATGACTTCTCTTCCTGCTCTTGATCACGTCCCAAATCAAAGTTCTTTGTTTCTTCCATTATTTTATATTCTATTGTGTTTACACCTTTTTATATTCGTATAAGATAAATGATAGAATCTGTGCTATCTGCTTGCCGCTAGTTCTTTCAGATACTGTCCATAACCGTTTTTGAGCATCGGTTGGGCAAGTTTCAGCAACTGTTCTTTGTCAATCCATCCTTGTTTGAATGCGATTTCTTCCAGACATGCCACTTTCAGACCTTGTCTCTTTTCGATGACTTCTATAAAGGTACTGGCTTCCGAAAGGCTATCGTGGGTACCGGTGTCTAGCCAGGCGAAACCGCGCTGTAAGGTTCTTACTTTCAGAGTCTTTTCTGTCAGATAGTGCTGGTTTACAGTTGTTATTTCCAACTCACCTCTTGCGCTAGGCTTGATGTTCTTAGCCACCTGCACCACGCTGTTTGGGTAGAAATAGAGTCCTACAACCGCATAGTTGCTCTTAGGCATTTCCGGTTTTTCTTCTATGCTCAGGCAGTTGCCGTTTTCATCAAACTCTGCCACACCATATCTTTCCGGATCGTTTACATAATAGCCAAATACGCTTGCCAGTCCTTCTTCTGCAGCTTTTACGCTTTCCTTGAGTAGACCCGTAAAACCGGCTCCATAGAAAATGTTGTCACCCAAAACCAGACAGGCTGTATCATTACCGATAAACTTCTCGCCAATGATGAAGGCTTGAGCCAGACCATCGGGTGATGGCTGTTCTGCATATTCGAAGTGTACACCCAATTCGCTGCCGTCGCCTAACAGACGTTTGAAACCAGGCAAGTCGAATGGGGTAGATATAATCAAAATCTCCTTGATTCCTGCCAACATTAGCACGGAAACAGGGTAGTATATCATTGGCTTATCAAAAATTGGTATCAATTGCTTACTGATACCTTTGGTAATAGGGTAAAGTCTTGTACCCGAACCTCCCGCTAATACGATTCCTTTCATATCTTCTCTATTTCTAATATAATAAAGTTGAATAGTCTTATCTTAAAACGCGGCAAAGTTACTAAAAAAAGTTGAATGAGTGAAATCATAAGCCATAAAAATGCATTTTTTGATAAAAAAAGCACCTTTTTATATAAAAAACGTCGCTTTGATTTGGGTATTTACTGATTTTATTGTATTTTTGCAGAACAATTTAAATAGATATAGAAAATAAAATAATAAAGGAATGGGAATTTTTGCTAAACTATTCGGTCGTAAAGACGACGATAAAAAGGTAGGTGGAATGGAAGATTACATGACTTTGGTCCGTGTATACTTTCAGGCTGCACTTGCTTCTCAGTTAGGTATCACCAATTTGGCCATGTTGCCAGACTTGCGTGTCTTCAAGACAAGTCTGCATGTTCCGACGGTCAACAATCGTCTGGGTATTGGCGAAAAGGCACAGGTGAAGAAAATGATGAAGAATATCTATGATACGGATGATGCCTTCTTCAAGGAGATAGATTCCAGTATCCGTAAGAACTGCCACAAACTGCAGGATGTAAACGTATATCTCATCCAGTTCCAGAACTTCACTCAGGATCTGATGATGCTGATGGGCAACTTGATGAAGTTTAAGCTCCGTTTGCCTAGCTTCATGAAGAATTCACTTTACAAGCTGACTGCTAAAACTGTAGAAGATATCTTCACTAAGAATGATTTCTCTGATGCCAGTGTGCTGAAAACCGTGCTTCAGTTGCGCCAGTTTAACAAGCGCTTGGCATTCAGCCAGCAATGGGTAACAGACTTTACCTTCCAGGTATTGATGCTTGCCAAAAAAGAGCCACGTCCATCAAATGAAGACGTAGAAAAGGCAAAGCAGAAGATGGGAAAGTAACAAATGTTGCGTCCAAAATGAAAAAAAATAGCAGAATATTTGTTTTATTCAAATAATTCTCTTAAATTTGTAGCCAAAAATAATAGTCATGAGTGCAAATGAGAAAACAATTAATACGTTTGCCACAAGAGTAAGGCAGATGATTCTCAAGTTTGACGAGGTCAAGCAGGAGAATGCTGAACTCTATGCGATGGTGGATGAGCGCGATGCCAAAATCAAGGCATTGGAGGAAAAGTTGGCTCAAGCGCAGAGTGATTACGACAGCTTGAAGATGGCGAAGATGATGACGATTTCTGACAATGATATGGAAGCTACTCAGAAGCGCATCGCCAAGCTCATAAGAGATGTCAATAAGTGTATCACACTATTGGGTGAAAAGTAAAAATCGGAACGATGGCAGAACAAGAACAAGATAAATTACTCATACGATTACACGTCTATGATACAGATCTTTCGGTAAGAATACCTAGGGAAGACGAGGAGTATTATCGTAAATCAGCTAAGCTGATAGATGATATTGTAAACTCATATACCAAGATTTTCAAAGGCAGAAAGAGCGATAAGGAAATCCTGTATATGGCGCTCATTGATGTGGCATTGAGATATGAGAAGGAATCGGATCGGAATGATACGAAACCTTATGATGATATTCTTGAGAAGCTTACCTCCGAGATTGAAGACGCTTTGAAATAAGAATATTAATAAACATATATATATAATATAATGATAGTAACTATTATAGCAGCCTTGGTGGCGCTTGTTATCGGCGGTGCTGCTGGGTATTTCATTTTCCGTTATGTCATTAAGGGAAAATATAATGAAATGATAGAAGCTGCCAACAAAGAGGCAGAAGTAGTAAAAGAGAAGAAGCTTTTGGAAGTGAAGGAGAAATTCCTCAACAAGAAGGCGGAACTCGAAAAAGAAGTGCAGCAGCGCAATTCTCGCATCCAGCAGAATGAGAATAAGTTGAAGCAGCGCGAGATTTCTCTCAATCAGCGTCAGGAAGACCTCGGTCGACGCAAGATGGAGATTGATCAGTATCAGCAGCGTGTTGACAACGAGAAGAAACTCTTGTCTGTCAAGCAGCAGGAACTTGATAAGATGCAGAAACAGGAGCAGGCTAAACTGGAAGAACTTTCTGGTCTGAGTGCTGAAGAGGCTAAGCAGAGATTGATTGAGAGTTTGAAAGATCAGGCTAAACTCGATGCTGCAAGCTATGTGAACGAAATTATGGATGATGCCAAACTCAATGCTAACCAGCAGGCTAAGAAGATTGTGATTCAGACAATCCAGCGTGTTGCTACAGAAACAGCCATTGAGAACTCTGTCAGCGTTTTCCATATCGATAATGATGAGGTGAAGGGACGTATTATCGGTCGTGAAGGCCGTAACATCCGTGCTTTGGAAGCTGCAACTGGTGTAGAAATCGTAGTGGATGATACTCCTGAGGCAATCGTTATCTCAGCATTCGACCCTGTTCGTCGTGAGGTTTGCCGTCTGGCTCTCCACCAGTTGGTAGCTGACGGACGTATCCACCCAGCCCGTATCGAGGAGGTGGTAGCCAAGGTAAAGAAGCAGTTGGATAATGAAATTATCGAGACTGGTAAGCGTACAGCTATCGACCTCGGTATCCATGGTCTGCACCCAGAGTTGATTCGTATCATCGGTAAGATGAAGTACCGTTCTTCTTATGGTCAGAACCTCTTGCAGCATGCCCGTGAAACCGCTAACCTCTGTGCGGTTATGGCTTCTGAATTGGGATTGAATCCTAAGAAGGCTAAGCGTGCCGGTCTTTTGCACGATATTGGTAAGGTGCCTGATGAGGAGAGTGAATTGCCACACGCATTGTATGGTGCCAAGATTGCAGAGAAGTATAAGGAAAAACCTGATATCTGCAATGCCATCGGTGCTCACCATGATGAGATGGAGATGAATACATTATTGGCTCCTATCGTACAGGTTTGTGATGCTATCTCTGGTGCTCGTCCTGGTGCCCGTCGTGAGATTGTAGAGGCTTATATCAAGCGTTTGAACGATCTTGAAGCTATCGCCATGAGTTATCCTGGTGTAACCAAGACTTACGCTATCCAGGCAGGTCGTGAACTCCGTGTCATCGTTGGTGCGGATAAGATGAACGATGAAGAGAGCATCAAGCTTTCTGATGAAATTGCAACCAAGATTCAGAATGAGATGACTTATCCTGGTCAGGTTAAGATTACTGTGATTCGTGAGACCCGTAGTGTAGCTTACGCTAAGTAAGATAGAATTATATTTGAAGTTTAAATTGTCGTTTCTCTTCTGCAAGGTAGAGAGATGTATCTTGATAAAGCCGTACTCTGTTTATAGGGTGCGGCTTTTCTTTTCCCTTTTAGAATATGATGAAAGCAGAACAGAAAGTATTAAAGCGATTCAATAAAGGATGTGTTGACTATCATCTTTTGGAGGATGGGGACCGTATTCTTATTGCCTTGAGTGGAGGCAAGGATTCATTGGAATTGGTCCGTTTGCTGGCTCAGCGTGCCCGTATCTATAAACCTCATATCGAAGTGGAGGCGGCTCATATCATCATGGATAACATTCCTTACGAGACCGACCGCTCTTATCTGCAGGATTTCTGTACAGAGAATGGCATCAAGCTCCATATCCTTCATAGTTCGTTCGATGAATCCACCGATCCCCGAAAGACCCGTTGCTTCCTCTGTGCCTGGAACCGCCGCAAGACGCTCTTCGAGTTCGCGGTAAGCCACGGGTTCAATAAGATAGCTCTGGGACATCACATGGATGATATCCTCGTTACCCTGCTGATGAACATCACCTTTGAGGGTTCTCATTCCACCATGCTGCCCAGTCTTCCTTTAAAACATTATCCGCTTACCATTATCCGCCCGCTCTGTCTCGTACATGAGGCGGATATCCGGCAGGTAGCAGAAGAGTTGCATTTCACTAAGCAGAAGGCGTTGTGCCCTTACGAAGAGACTACCCGCCGTGCGGATATGCAAGCCGTCTTCCAGCATTTAGAGCGGTTGAATCCTGAAGCGCGCTACAGTCTTTGGCGCTCCGTTTTTATGGTATAAAATATAGTAGAAGAAGCAATAAAAAACGAAAGTAGTTTCATGGGCGCATGAAACTACTTTCGTTAGCCAATTTCTCTCTCCTTTCCTCTCATTCTTACTTCTTATTTCATGTCATCCGAGTTGAGTATGGTGATGGTCTTGCCCTCAATCCTGATGGCACCCTTCTCCTCGAATTCGGAGAGGCAGCGGAGGAGCGAGAACTTCTGGATACCGAAGATATCCGCCATTTCCTGGCGGCTGACATCCAGTCGGATGGTTCTGCTCTGCTGTTCGGTGGCTATCTTGATGAGGTATTGCGCCACCTTCTCCTTGATGGAGAAAAGGGAGAGCATGCGCATTTTCTGCGAAAGGAAGATATCTATCCTTGACAGGTGCTGGATGAAGTTCCAGCGTATGCGCTCGTCGGTATCTATCAGCAGTTTCAGTTCCGAAGGCCTCATGCGCAGGAGGGTAGTCTTCTTGCTTGTCTCCACGCTTACGGGCATCTCGTTATTATGTGCGAAGATATAGGCAGGGGCTATCAGCATCGATTCTCCCAGCCGCTCTATTTGGGCCTGCTTGCCCGACAATCCCGACATGCGGGCTATCATCTCCCCCTCGACGATGATGTCGGCATATCTGCAGGGCATTCCTGCCAGCACATAGGTTTCCCTGGCAGCAAACTCCACCATCCGGTAGCTTACCATCGATAGCGCCTCTCTGATTTCCTCAGGAGTATATCCCTCAAATACCGTGCATTTCTGCAAGGTAACGAATATTGATTCTTTCATACATTTAAGTTTTATATTCAATAACGCATTTTCCTGCGATTTATTGTTTGCTCAAAAAATAAGGCACTTTGCAACACTATCGAGAGTGTTATTGCAAAGTGCCTTTTAAACATGAAAACTTATCTTTTGATTTTTTCCCCGAGTTTTACAGATTCTCCCTTAACTCAGTAGCAGCTGTTCTTATCCTATATATTTTTTGATGTCCTCTTCTACCGTTCCGTTTCCGGCAATGCCAAAGGTATCTACCAGAACCTTCAGTACGGCTGGTGAACAGAAGGCTGGGAGCGTAGGACCCAGATGGATGTTCTTTACGCCCAGATGCAGCAGGGCAAGAAGTACGATGACAGCCTTCTGTTCGTACCAGGCAATATTGAAGAAGATAGGAAGGTCATTGATGTCGTTGGCTCCAAAGATCTCCTTCAGCTTCAATGCCACAACCGCCCAGGAATAGGAGTCGTTGCACTGACCGGCATCCAGCACACGAGGAATGCCGTTGATATCGCCCAGATTAAGCTTGTTGTACTTGAACTTGGCACAGCCGCTGGTGAGTATCACTACATCCTGAGGCAGCGCCTTGGCAAACTCCTCGTAGTAGTTGCGGCTCTTCATTCTGCCATCGCAGCCACTCATCACCACAAACTTGCGGATGGCTCCGCTCTTCACAGCCTCTACTATCTTGTCTGCTAGGGCAAAGACCTGAGCATGCGCAAAACCGCCGATGATCTCGCCTGTCTCTATCTCCTTAGGTGGCTGGCAGGTCTTGGCAAGTGCAATCACCTCGGAGAAGTCCTTGTGGCCGTCGGCGCCCGCCTGGATATGCTTCCAGCCAGGGAAACCAGTAGAGTTGGTGGTGAAGACGCGGTTCCTGTAGCCTGCCGATGGCGATGGCGGAACGATGCAGTTGGTGGTGAAGACTACAGGACCGTTGAAGCTCTCGAATTCCTCCTTCTGTTTCCACCACGCATTGCCGTAGTTGCCCACCAGATGCTTGTACTTCTTGAGCTGCGGATAGTAGTGGGCAGGAAGCATCTCGCCATGGGTATAGACATCGATGCCCGTGCCTTCGGTCTGGATGAGGAGATCTTCGATATCCTTCAGGTCGTGGCCTGAGATGAGGATGCCCGGATTGTTGCCTGTACCGATGTTCACCCGGGTGAGTTCTGGATTACCGTATGCCTGGGTGTTGGCCTTGTCGAGGAGTGCCATCACATCCACGCCGTACTTTCCTGTTTCGAGCACCATGCCCAGCAGCGTGTTCATATCAGCATCAGGGTTGCTGATGGTGGCGAGAGCACGGCAGATGAAGCTGATAATCTCGCTGTTCTCTTCTCCCAGATGGGCTGCATGCTCGTAGTATGCTGCCATACCCTTCAGACCAAGCATGGTGAGTTCCTTGAGCGAGCGGATATCTTGATTCTCGTGGCGGAGCACGGATTCACGGGCGCCCTCTGCCTCATAGTCTGTCTTCTCGCCACCCCAGGTTACCTCCTGATAGGCAGGGAGGTGGATATTCATGCTTGCTGCCTTTTGCAGCAGCTGTTTCTTCAGTACGATGCCCTTATCTACCTTTTGCAGGATATCCTGGTCGTTGAAGTTGGCGTTGGTAATGGTGGTGAAGAGTGCATCCGTGAGGAAACGGGTTACCTCTGGTGCCGGCTCTTTGCCTATGTTATGCTGTATGGTTCCTATGCCACGAACCACGCTGAGCAGCAGATCCTGCCACTTGGAAGTTGTAGCCTCCTTACCGCAAACACCCTTGATGGTACAGCCTGTACCCTTAGCTGTTTCCTGACACTGGAAACAGAACATTTTGTTTTCTGCCATATTGCTATAAATTAATGAGTTATTTTAATGTTTTCTTCCAGGCGGCTATCTGCCATTCCTGGTTTCCGGCTGCAAAATTACGGCTTTAAAAATAATCCTACGGTAACAATTGTGACCGTAGGATATTAAAAAAACATAAAAAGAGTGTGGGGGAACGGATTTTTTTCTATCTGTTTCTGGGTTAGTCCGGAATACTTCTTGATTAGATTGATGTCAACACCATCATATATTTAGTCTTAAGGGAAAATAAAATTAGCCTTAAGGGAAAATAAATTTTGCCTTAAGACTAAATATATTCTGTCTTCTGATGGGTTATGCATACGAGTGCATGCCCGTGAGGAAATAGTTCACACCGAAGTAGGTCATGGCAATGCTCATGAATGCCAGGGTGATGTAAATGTGATATACCAGCGGCTTGCGGAAGACCGGTAGACTCTGCGTATGCACTACTACGGCATAAATCATAAAGGTGATGAGCGCCCACGTCTCCTTGCTATCCCAACTCCAGTAATTACCCCAGCTCACGTTAGCCCAGATGGCTCCGATGAAGATGCCGAATCCCATCGTGGTGAGGGCAGGGTAGAGGAAGAGACGGCTCAGTGCCTGAAGCTCCTCGCCATGAGAGCGAAGGCAGATACCCATGATGCCACAGATGAAAGTCAAGGATAGCAGTGCATAGCTCATCATGATGATGCTGACATGGATGCTGAGTAACGGACTGTTCAATACCGGCATCATCTGTCCGATGGCAGGATCCATCTGGTTGATATGGCTTACCAGAAGGAAGAATCCTGAAATCAGGAAGCCGAATACCATGACGATGCGGATGCGCAACTGCATTAAAATGCTGATAAGCATCACGAACCAGGCTACAGTCAGCATACTTTCATATCCGTTAGACATAGGTACGTTGCCGCTGATAATCCATCTCAATGCCAATCCGAAGGTTAAGGCAAGGAAGGATACGCCAAGCAGGATAGGCAAAGCGATGTTCAATGCCTTGATTTCTTTCTTCTTCGTCATGCGATAGATGGTGTAGAAGAGGGCAATGAAGCCCAGTGTGAGGTTTGCCATGAAGAGAATGGTTGCAAAAGGAAAGGCATTATTGATGCGTTCTGCCTTATACTGTGTAGCTGTTGGCAGCGAATTACCGCTACTAACCTCCTGATATTTCTTCATCTTGACGAAGAACTCGTTTACACGGCTCGTATTGCCTGCCTTTACATCACCATTCAGCAGAGAGAATACATTCCTAATATAGAGCGCATGCTGGTGCTCCACGGCCTGTGGCAACTTATCCACCGGTGAAAACCAGGTGGTGGTACCCGCCTTGATGAAAGGATGATCCTTGGTAGCCTTCACATTCTTGGTGAAGGTGTAAGGAAGAACTTTCAATGAGATACCTTCTCGCAACTCCATGATGATTTGTATCTTGCCATCGATATCGGCGGCTTGCTGATGGAACTTGTCCTGCTGACCATTGTAGTATTCCTGAACATACTGTCCGATGGTATAGCCACCCATCTCACGATTGAAGAAAGTATTGAGCGAAGCATAGTCAGGCAGATTCATCGCTGTTTTCATTTCTCCGCTTTTGATCTTGATGAAAGGCTCGTTTGCCCAAGTATTTCCATAGAATACCCAACCAGAGAGTACCTGTTCTGCAGTCAATCCCTGATAGCTTCTGGCTCCATATATCTTCTTGCAGAAATCGAGGGCAAAGGTCTGTACCGGACAGATGCGGTCGTTGTAGAGAATATGAAGCTCGCCAAACTTCTCTGCAGTTTCCTTTGGCAATACAGCATTTTGGAGATTGCCTGTTGCAGATTCTGCATGCAGTGTCTGTATATTGCCCATACTGAGGATGAGTGCTATCATCAAGGCTCCCTTCTTGAGCAAAGGACTCTTCAGTAGTTTGCGATAACCGCCCTTAGGGTCGAAGAGCATCCACACTAGGGAGATGAAGAGCAGCGCATAGCCAGTATAGGTGACAGGTATGCCGTATGGATCGGCATTAATAGCGAGCACGCTTCCCTTGCCGTCTTCATCGTAAGATGACTGATAAAGACGGTAAGACCGGTGGGAATAGATGTTGTTCATCGAAACTTCGCCTTCGCTCTTATCATCTCCGTCTATTACGGTGAATTTTGAAGAATAGTCAGCCGCAGCGTTGGTTCCATCGTGCATCTTCGCTTCAAACTTCTGCAGGCAGAGCGAGAAAGGGAGTTTCTCTTCCTTCATACCCTGCTCTTCATCCTGAGCCATATAAGTATCTGTAGGCTGACCGATGCGCAGATGAATCATGCCCCGTTTAGCCGATATATGTGTGAGCAATGCCCCGGCAAGGATGATGATGAAGGAGAGATGGAGTGCCAATGTAGAAGCGCACTTCACTTTTCTTTTGATGATGTAGAAAGCACCGAGGGCAGCGAGTACTGCCCAGATAAGAATGAACCACCATGCCCCATAGTAGTGGGCATGGGCATAATCCGTGCCCTGGCTTTTCTCCACGATGGTGGCGGCAGCCATGCATACGAGCACAAGGATGTAAAGAATGAATATAATCTTTTTAACCATACTTAGTTGGAACCTTGATAGAATTTCCGCTGCAAAATTACGATATTATTCGGAAACATGCAAGAGTTAATCCGTATATTTTTAGATTCAGATAAAAAAAAGCTGCCAAATGCTTTTCATTGCCTGGCAGCTTTTCTTATTATTGTTTCTTCTTGTAATGACTTAGATAGCATTGATGAATGCTACTACAGCATCACGCTCTTCCTTGGTTGCATTATAGAAGTTGAGTGCTGATTTGTATGCATCACTGTGCTGGTTATAGCAGTGCCACATGATTGCCTCTACTACGTTGCGGGCACGGCAGTCGTGCAAACGGTCGCTGCGACCAGTCAGCATGCTAGACAAACCACGTCCCCAGAGTGGAGTAGTGCGGCACCATCCTGTGCGGATGTCGTTAGCCATGAACAGACGGTGCTGTACCAGGTCGGTGTATGGATAAATAGTCTGGCCTGGATACTTTGGCAACATGGTGTTAGGATCCTGACCAATGCTCTTGGCATAAGCCTTGATAGATTTATCTACCCAATAGTTGTCAGCACCTGTTTTCCAAGATGGCTTGTGGCAATTAACGCATCCCCACTGAGTGAAGAGCTTCTTACCTTTCTGAACCTGTGCATTGTCGAGGTTACGGGCAGCAGGAACAGCCAGACCGCGATGCCAAACCATGAAGTCATAGTAATCCTTATCGCTCATCTCTTCCTCGCCATTGTAAGGCGCTCCCTTGAGAAGGTACTTTTCAAAGGCATTTTCTACGCCATCTTTAGGTGCACTGCTGCAGCTCAAGATTTCGTTTACTCTCTTCTTGATACTTTCCTCTGTTCCATCTGCATAGTATGGGTGGAGTACAGAAGACTCGTCAGCACCATGCTTCTTGATATAGCTGATTACTTCTGGATCTTCACTCTGATACTTTGCCCAAGCTGGAGTAGTATAGAGATAATGACGGTCGGAACGTGTTACGTTGGTAATGTTCCAGATGGCATTGGCACCTGGACCATCCTGCAGGGAAGCACGGGTCAGGGCATAGGTAAACTTCTTCACCTTCTTGGTTCCATCTGCCAACTTGTACCAGGCACTTGAAGCCCAATCGTTAGCAGTCTTGTCCCACATGGCAGGGTTCAACTCTACGTGTTTCGCCTCATTCTGATAAACCTTCTTCATATCATCCTCGTCGATGGCATCAAGCAAGCCTGTACCATAGATACCGATGGTTGATTCCAAACGTACTTCATAGTTGTTTGGCTTAGGATTGGTATTGAATGCAGACTGAGGGATGGTAACCTCTGGATACTGCAAAGCAAAAGGCTCGCCATCCTTAGGGAACTTCATTGCCAAACCGCTAGGCATGGTTGTAACCTCATTCCACTTGATGTTAATCTGCTTCTCGTCGATAGGAGCAGAGAATGGAGTCATAGCCTTGGTCTGTGGCATACCTGGAACCTCAGTTATGTAGCTGTCTGCCTTATAAGGCTTTCCGTCAGCTGTAGTACCTGCTGTAGGGTGATAAACCACGAGCAGGTAGCCGTTACCAAACTGGTCTGCCTGATACTGGTTCTGGAATTTACCATGACCATAGTTAGGATGGCAGTGGAGACAGCTGCTGCGAACCCAAGCTGGGCCAAGACCCTTACGTGGAGCATCTGTGATGGTGTAAAGGTGCTCGAAGAAATCTTCACCTTTGTTGAAACTGTTTGACAGTCCCTGGTTGGTAGTAGCTGGTGTTTCGGCTGAATAGCTCATACCTTCGTCTGTTCCAAGCTCGCCGCCTGGATACCATTCTGAAGCCTCAAAAACATCGTTAGCCTTACCAAACTGAGAATCACCATTTAAATTGTCATTGTTTACCACATTGTTATCATCGGAGCATGATGCCAAAGGCAAAACAAGCAAGCCGAGTAATAACATTTTGCTAATTCTTTGATAAATCATAATGTTACTCTGTTTTATAATGTTTTATATTCTCGTTTAGCGCAGAATAGCATCTCACCAAAAAGAGTATGGTGAGATGCTTCCTGTATGTTAGTTTACCACAAGATTACTCTGGGTTTACTTCATCAAATTTCTTGCCCCAAACGGTACTTACATACTTAACGAATGGGTAAGGCATACCACCGATTTTGCTGATAGCGTTAGCGATGGCAGTCTCAACACGCTGACCTTCTGCAGATGCGTTGTCCTTGAAGAACTGATGGAAGCTATACTTAGCATTAGAGCTTGTACCATTAGTGCCACCATACCACAAGTTCTCGATAGAACGGATGTTGTTCTGGAAGTCGGTGATAGAGTTGTAGCTATATGGAGACTCTACGTAGCTGATATCACCGTTCTGGAATGGGTTGGCAATCTTGGCTGTACCTACCTCGTTAGAGATACCCCAAGCTGAACCTTCCTCCATAGAGAGAAGCTGCTGAACGGCTGCCTTCAAAGAAGGGAACTTACTAACAGAAGTTTTACCTGCATTCTTCATGTTGGCAGCGTATGACTGCCCCTTTTCTGTCAGGTACTCAAGATCTGCTGCCTTTACTGCTGCGAGGCGAGATTTGTTAGGATTCTCAGACCATGCAACCTCCAACTCATATACGTGGTTAACCAAGTCCTCGATAACAGCCTCTGCATACTTCAGCTCCTCAGAACCCTTTACATCTGTAAAGCCATTGTATGTATCGTTACCCTTGAACTCAGCAACCTTACGTGGCTGTCCATCACGGAAGAGGATAAACTCAAGTGCGTGGAAACCAAGGATAGAAGCATCCTCAAGCGCAGCATCACTAAACTTACCTGTAGCAAAGTAGCTGTGGAGGAGTGTACGGTTCAATGGCCATGAGTCGATGTGTGGGTCAATATCGAAGTCTGATGCTGCACCACCGAGGAAAGCCTCGCTCTTCTCCCACAATGCACGTGCTTCCTTGAAAGCATCGCAGGCATTGTTGATGTTCTCCTGAGTCAGGTTGTTGGTATCTACACTCTTAGGAAGAGCAGTGTGCAACTTCTCTACAGCGTCAGCCAGTGACTTGTATGTTGGCTGGATGGTATTGTCTACTGCATTAGCACATACATTCTTCAGGTATGTTTCCTGATCTGCACTCAAATTTGCGTTGTTTACTTTGCTGTAAGCTGCACGGAGGGCATTGCAAAGTTCATCGCAGGCATCCATAGCATCCTGGCCATATGCCTTGTTTGTAAAGTCGCTGTTCTCTACTGGATCATCATCGCTGCTGCATGATGTGAAACCTAATGGCAACATAAAGGCTGCCATGAGCATTACTGCACTTTTAAAAACCTTTTTCATTTTTAATATAAGTATTTTGTTATTGATATGTTTGTTTCAATCACTTTATATTAAGTTCTTCTGTAAGAATCTTTAGAGGAACCATCCTTCGTAAGCCACACCGATGTTGATGGCTGGCTCATTGTTGTACTGGCTCTTCAGGAAGCGATGTGAATATTCTGCCTTTACTACAATCTGTTTTACTGGATAGTAGTTGATACCAACTGCCATACGCTTTACATTGGTGTAATCGTATGATGTATTCTTGGTCTTGGAAGCGTATGGATTATAGTGCTCATAACGGCCAAAGAGATACAGCTTCTGGTTATCCTGACGGAGTTTCTCTATTTGTGAGAATACATTGTAGCCGGCCTCGATTCCGTATGCAAAGGCATTCTTGCTGACGAATGCTGAGTGATGGAATGGAGAGAGACCATTCAGACGGTTGGTGAAGTACTTCAGCTGTTTTGCATCACTCAGGTAGCCGTAGTCTGCCTGGCCGCGTACAATCCAGTTATAATCATTGTATGTGAAGTCGATGGCTCCGATAGCTACCACACCTTTGTACTTAGATTCAGCTCCATCCTTGTTGTTTGGATAAGAGTTGCCTATGGCATGACCATAGTATCCACTCAAGCCGATGCGCAAGCCCTTGATGCAATAGTTGTCGATACGGAGTGCTGTACCATATTTGGTTGCAATCTCTCCCTCGGTAGGAGTACCTGGACCCTTCTTGATCCAACCTGTATTGGTAAAGTTGTCTGAGTTCAATCCTGCCAGGAATTGCAATTCATATCTCCAGCCCTTTGTCTTACCCCAGAAACTGACACCTGTCTGATGCCAGGTGCTTGGAAGAACTGTATTCTCTCCTTCAGGACGATAAACAGTGAAGAAATTCAATGGCTCATGGTAAGCGTTGTTCAAACCTACAGGCACTACAATGTGACCAGCCTTGATGTTAGCCCAACGACCGAATGACTTCTGAATCCAGAACTGTTCGAGTTCGACCTCACCGCCTTTCTCAACTTCCTGTTCCCATTCGCCACCTTCTTCGTCTTCTTTCTCATAGGCCATTCCTACGCCACCATGCTCAAACTCAATCTCGGTACCCATAGTCCAACCCTTTCCGAAGTCGTAACCCAGGTAAATTACTGCATGAGGAATATCGAAACGACCATGGCTAGGGTCATTCTTGTGCTCGTCAGCCAAACTGTAACGGCTTACGTGGTCGCTGTAGAAGTTGCGGCTCATGGCAACCTCGCCATAACCACCCACGCTGAGGCGCTTGCCATTCACGTGCTGCATCACGCTGTCAGCAGCCACAGTTTGTGCACTTGCCGTTGCCAAGCCGGCAACGAGGGCAGCGGACATCAATCCAATTCTTAAACTGTTCATCTTTATTATTTTAGAATTATTATTTTCGTATTATCCTTACATTATATAAAGAAAAGAGCGCGGATGTCTGCTTGCGGTCTCGACACTTTAGAGGCCTAGTATCTCCTTAAAGCCATGAGGCATGATAAGGAATTACGCAGCTCTGCCGTTCGGGAGTGGCAATCATCACCGCGCTCTTTCTCGATTTCGGGTGCAAAGGTACGGAGTTTTAAAATATCTTGCAATACCTAAAAATCGGTAAACTGCGGCATCCCCATTTCTAGGTATTGCGAGTTTCAAAACTTTTTTGTATATTTGCAGCCGAAATAGAAACATTATGAATGTTCTTGATACAAGGATGTTTTCATTTAAGGATAAAAGAAGATGAAAAATCAGAAGATGTATGAGGCTGATGACAAGATGATCAGCATCATTAGAGACAATTATAACATTTTACAGAGCCTCGGCAGCTTCGGTATCAACCTGGGCTTTGGTGATAAAACTGTGTGCGAAGTTTGCGAAGAACAGAAGGTGGATACCTATACTTTCCTGTCCGTGGTTAACTTGACGATTAATGGTTACAAGGAGTATGACAATGCCGACCGCCTGTCGCTGCCAACCCTCTTGCATTATCTCAAGGCATCGCATGCTTATTACATAGATTTCCAGTTGCCGTTTATCCGTAAGGAACTGGTTGAAGCGCTGGATGAAAAGGATAATCTGGCACGCCTTATCCTCAAGCTTTATGATGACTATGCCCATAGCATCACCAATCACATGAAGTATGAGGAAAAGATGGTATTCCCTTATGTTCAGGCACTTATAGATGGTAATGCCAGTGCGAACTTCGATATAGAGACCTTCTCGAAGCATCATGCTCAGGTGGACATAAAGTTGAAGGAGTTGAAGAGTATCATCATCAAGTATCTGCCTTCGGATGGACTGCATAACAACCAGCTCAGTGCCACTCTTTATGATATATATAATAATGAGGAATGGCTCACCCATCACTCTGAGGTAGAGGAAGAAATCTTTATTCCTGCTGTAAGAAATGCAGAGCGTAAACTGAAGCAGAACGATGTGAGTGCCAAGATTTCGAGCATGATTAATCAGACTCCGATGAGTGACGAACAGTTGAGCGACCGTGAGAAAGATGTGATTGTTGCTTTGGTTCAGGGAATGACCAACAAGGAGATTGCTGAACACCTGTTTATCTCTATCAATACGGTCATTACGCATCGCAGAAACATCGCCCGAAAGCTTCAGATTCACTCTCCTGCAGGTCTTACAATTTATGCCATCGTGAACAATCTGGTTGATATTTCTACTGTAAAGCTGTAGTTTATCTGTGGAATATCAGTTTAAATAATGTTATTTTTCCTAAAATGATAGCGCCTTCCTCTCACATGAGGGGAAGGCGCTATCATTATATTTAGGTATGTGATGATTCAGCATCACTATTTATGGTGAAGGCTAGATCATATTGATGTCAACAAAACCATGCATCACAGCATAAATGGTGAGTGAAGACACACTTTTTAATCCCAGTTTTTCCTGTATATTCTTGCGATGGGTAATCACAGTAGTCAGTCCGATACAGAGTTGGTCGGCTATCTCTTTGTTGATTTTCCCTTGTGCTACCAGAGATAATACCTCTATTTCTCTATCAGACAGTATCTTTTCCTGAGTGACAGGGGGCATGGCAGGGATATGTTCGCCATGAGGATGACCGGAATGCTGCAGGTTGAGAAGCTCTTTTATCAGGTATCCTTCTGGTATATTGACGCAGAGACAATGAAATTCTGCAAGTTGCGAATTGGGATCGTTGCTGGGTGTCAGAACGATGACGTGGCGGTTCCTGTTGCCCTGTGTGAAGAAGTAACGGTGTTCCAATATAATGTGCATAGATACAAAGCTATGAACAAAGTGGTCTGGATTGTTTGCCTCGTACTGACGGAACGAACCGAAGGTCGAGATTTTCATCATGGGCATCACCGACTCAAGCAGTTGTCTGAGTCCCATTGCGGCGAGTGTATTGCTCTCTACTATTGCCATTTCCGGCATCTGTTTGCCAGCCATGGCTTTCATCATTTCTTCATTCATCTCTGTTTATTTTATTTCTGCTAGTGAAAGTTGGGTTATACTTATATCTTGTTTTTACAAGAATGGAGTGAGTACCTTTGCCGCAAACCATCCTTTGAATCTTTGCCAGCCCGTACGCCACTCTCTCCAGTTCTTCTCATTGAGTAAGAAACTGTCTTTCTTTTCTCCATCAAAAAGCTGTACCAGTTGTTGGGTAGTGCAAGAATCCACAATCACTGCATTCTCTTCATAGTCCCAGCGCAGGCTTCGGGCATTGAGATTGGCACTGCCCACGGTACAGAACTTGCCGTCTACCATGATAATCTTGGTATGGTGGAAGCCCCGTGTGTACATCCAAACATTGCATCCTGCCTTCATCAGTTTGTGGGCATTATAGAAACCGCAGTCAGGAGTCAGCGGAATGTCGCTCTTGGTAGAGAGCATGATTTCTACCTTTACTCCTCTTTTCACAGCATTCTTCAATGCCTTTTTGAGTTTATGACTCAAGGTGAAGTAGGGGCTGATAATCTTGATGCTGTCCTGTGCATCATTGATGGCATTCACATAGAAATATCGGATGATATCCTTTGTTACATGAGGCTCGCGGTTGATGATGCCTACCATCTTTTTGTAGGCAGTAGCTGTTGTGTCTGGCTTGAGATTCTCTACCAGATAATCCTTCTTCTTGTATCTCCAGAACTCAGTGCCGTGCACATTCTGTCCGCTCACCTTATTCCACATTTTGAGGAATATCTTCTGCAGGGTATTCACCTCGCTTCCGTCGATGCGGCAGTGCATATCGTGCCATTCTCCTACAACCTTCGTACCTTTTATATAATAGTCGGCAACGTTCATACCGCCCGTATAGGCTATCTGCCCGTCGATGACAACGATTTTACGGTGATCACGGTTGAAGATTGCATGTACCCATGGGAACTTAAGGGGCTTATATTCATAAATCTCTATGCCGTTGGCACGGATTTTCTTGAGATGTCTCTTTCGCAGAGGCTTGTTGTTGGAAGAATTTCCGAAACCGTCATACAAGGCTCTCACCTTTACACCCTCTTTTACTTTTTGTGCAAGCAGGTCGAAGAGGAGGGAGGCGATACTGTCGTTGCGGAAGTTGAAATATTCCAGATGAACACTATGTTTAGCCTGTCGGATTGCCTGGAACATATCATCAAACTTTTCCTGACCGTTCATCAGTAGGGTTACTGAATTATCGTGAGAAAAGCTGACACCTTTCCCACGAAGCTGATTAACGATCAATGAATCGCTAGTCTGTGCGCTGCACAGCGAACAAGACAGCCATAATGTCGCTATTAATAAAAAATATCTCATCTTATCTATAACCGTGTTATCTATAAATCCGTGTAATCTGTGTAATCCGTGCCTAAAAAATTATACCATGCAGGCATAGTGGTCTACGATACCTTTCAGATGATTATCCTTGTCTACAACCAGTACCGTATGTACCTTATACTTGTGCATGATGCGCTGAATCTCCGAAATCTTCGTCTTCGGAGTCACCATTTTCGGAGTGGTGGTCATGATGTCGCTTACAGTCTTGTTGAAGAATTCTGCCTGCCATTTCTCCATGGCGCGTCGGATATCACCATCGGTAATCAGACCGATGACGCGGTTGTCTTCATCCAATGAGATACCCAATCCCAGTTTGCCCTTGCTTACGTGGATGATAGCCTCGCCCAGGTGCATATCCTTAGGAATGATAGGCATATCATCGCTGCGCATCACATCTTCTGCTGTGGTCAGCAGTCGTTTGCCTAATTCTCCGCCTGGATGGAACTGGGCAAAGTCACGAGGCTTGAAGTGGCGTACCTGCATCAGGGCGATAGCCAGTGCATCACCCATAGCCAATGCTGCAGTAGTACTGCTGGTAGGGGCGAGGTTCAGCGGACAAGCCTCCTTCTTTACCTTTACGGTGATATGATGATTGGAGTATTTTGCCAGCAGGGAATCTGGATTTCCGGTGATGGAAATGATAGGAATATTCATGTGGAGTACCATCGGGATGAAACGAAGCAGTTCATCGGTCTGACCGCTGTTACTCAGTGCCAGAACCACATCCTTGTCGGTCATCACACCTAAGTCGCCGTGATAGACATCCAGTGGATTGATGTAGAAGGCTGGTGTGCCTGTAGAGGCAAGTGTAGCGGCAATCTTGGCACCTACGTGTCCACTCTTGCCCACACCTGTAACGATAATCTTGCCTTGGCAATGATACATCATGTCTACAGCTTTCTCAAAGTTGTCGTCCAGATAAGGTATCTGGTCGAGGATGGCCTGCGCCTCGTCTCTAAGAGCCTGTTCGCCATAACCGCGAACAATCTTATCATCTATATTGTTATTTTTATCGGTCATTTCTAAATCATTTGAATTGGCTTTCCCTTCGGACGCCGAACGTTGTTTCTTCGTTCTTCACTTACAGGAGTTCTTCTATAAGTGATTCCAACTTGTTTAATTCCAGCATATTGGCTGCATCGCTCTTGCCCTGGTCTGGGTCTGGATGTACTTCAAAGAAGTAGCCGGTAGCTCCGAAAGCTTTAGCCGCCTTTGCCATTGCTGGAACGAATTTGCGGTCGCCTACGGTCTTGCCGTCACCTGCACTCGGGCGCTGAACGCTATGGGTACAATCCATGATGACATTTGGCACAATCTCCTTCATGTCAGGGATGTTTCTGAAATCTACCACGAGATTATTGTAGCCGAAGCAGTTGCCGCGTTCTGTGAGCCAAACTTCCTTGGCACCGCTGTCCAATGCTTTTTCTACAGGATATTTCATATCTCTACCGCTCAGGAACTGTGCCTTCTTGATGTTGACGATTTTGCCTGTCTTGGCCGCAGAAACCAGAAGGTCGGTCTGACGGCAGAGGAAGGCTGGAATCTGGAGGATATCACATACTTCACCTGCTGCTGAAGCCTGATAACTCTCATGAATATCTGTTGTAACCTGAAGGTTGTATTTTTCTCTGATATCTCCCAGCATCTGGAGTCCTTTCTCCAGTCCTGGACCACGGAAAGAGTGGATGCTGGTGCGGTTGGCTTTGTCGAATGAAGCCTTGAATATGATTTGGGTTCCTAACTTTTCGTTGATGCGGACGAGTTCCTGAGCTACTGTTTCCAATAGTTCCATCGACTCGATGACGCAAGGACCTGCTATGAATGTTGCCATATTTTTTTATAGTTTATAGTTGATAGTTTATAGTTAATAGGGGGCTAACCTGCTATTAACTGTAAACTGTAACCTGTTAATTATTAACTTGTTTGATTGTAATTTCACGCTGTGGGAACGGAATCTCGATGTTGTGATCGTTGAGCGTATCGTAGATGCACTCCATGATGGTGGCATCATCGATGGCTTGGGTAAGCACGTTCACCCATACTACGATTCTGAGTGTGATGCAGCTGTCATCGAAACTCTTCAGTAACACCTTCACGCCTTTGTCCTGATAGATACAGTCCAGTTTCATGAGGGCATCAATCAGAATCTGTTTCACTTCCTTCACATTGCTGCCATAAGCAATACCTACCTCCAGAATATCCAGCTCATAACCATGATTCTTGGTCATGTTCTTGTAGTTCTTCGAGAAGAGCTGCGAGTTCTGGAAGGCTATGACCGAACCGTCGGTAGCCTCCAGCATCGTAGAGGTATAACTGATACTGCTCACCTTACCACGGGTGCCGTCACAGATGATATAATCACCCACCTTCACACGGCCCATCATCAGAGAGATGCCGTAGTAGATGTTTTCGAGAATATCCTTTGATGCAAAACCCAGACCAGTTGATAAGCCGGCAAAGATAGCAAGCAGCCATGATTTTCCTACCTGGAACACGTTCAGGGCTATCATCAGCCAGATACCCCAGATAATCACCTGCATCACGTTCTTGAACATCACAATCTTTGAAGCAGCCGACGCCGGGTCTGCCTTCTCGAAGTGATGACGCATGAAATCTACAGAAGTAATGTTGATGTAGTTGAACAGGAAGTACAGGCAAGCTACCACTGAAATGCTGAAAAGCGATGCTGTGAAGTTGCTGGTCTTGATGTAATCCTTGTTGAATATCTCCCAAGTCGTATCACTCATGTTGAATACATCTGCAGCCCAATAGATAGAGATGATGAACGAGAGCACGCCTGAAATAGGGAGCAATACCTTATAGATAAAGCGATACAGCCATTTGTCGGTAATCGCCTTGTCTGCCAACTTCTTACGCTTGGCATATACGCTGAGCCATCCCTCGCAACAGGTGATGGTAAGCACGCAGGTAAGCTGCATGGTCCACCAGATGATAAGCTGGACGGCAAGCAGTGTGAAACCTGTCCAGGCAAAAATGGTACTTACTCCGAATACGGCAAGCGATATGAATGCGTATGTCTTGTCGGTGCGCAATACCTGGTTGTGCTTTCTGCCAATGACATTCCACTGCCAGAGAGCGCAGAGCAGAAGGACTGGTGGAAAGATGAGGTTTACCAGGTCGTTTGGTATCAGGATGATACGGAACACGATAACGATGAAACCTACCAGCATCAATGGCGAATAGATACGGAAGGTATTCTTGATCTTATCGTTGTCTACACGTAGCAGGATAGATACCAGGATGACGCCAACCAGCCAGGAATATTCTACCAGCAGCTGGCTTGCCATAATCACGAAGTTCTGGGTAACCGCCATTCTTACGATACCCAGGATGAATGCGAAGGTTACTACCGTCATCGCCATGATAAGGCATGGTCGTTTTGCCATAAAACTTTCCTTTCTGTTCTCGAACATACCATGCTTCATGAGTTGGGTAATCACGATGCGGATGGTAAAGAGATTGAGGAAGATGGAGATGAGACCCCAGAAGATGATGATACCGAAGAGGATGAAGATGATACGTACATCCCATTGTGACATCATGCCCGGTACGGGCTTGTATTTCTCGGTTACAGACGTCTTTGCCTCCTTATAGTTCATGCTGAAGTTACGAAGTATGCGCAGATAGTTGTCGCCTCCATTATTGAAGATGCTGTTCTGGATATCTTCGTATCTTCGGTTGGCATAGTCGTTGAGTGCCTGTAACTTACGGTCGGTTCGGTCGTAAGCCTGCACATAGGCTTGCAACTGTTTCTGTTTCTCTACCAGCTGGCGGCGGATATTGACAGCCAGAGTCAGGTCAACGTTTCGGTTCACCTGTGCTTCTTCGCTGAGAAACATGGTGTTCATGCCGTAGAGATAGTTGATGAGCGAATCGAAACGCGCCACCTCAACATTGTTCTTCTTGATCATCTGGCGGAAAGGAACAGCCTTCGACTTAAACTTCTTAAACTGCTCTGTAGCCTCATGACAGGCATACGTCATGTCGAAAATATACCCATTGCGCTGCGAATAGAGCATGATGGAGTTCTGGTCAGCCTGTTTCACAATACTGATGAGTTCCTGAATCACAGCCAACTGTTGAGCCTTGGCAGCTTGGTTCTGTTTCTCCAAGTCTATGTGATAGTTGGTCAATTCTGTGCGCAGCATATAGAGCGTTGTGTCCAGGTTGGCTTCCTTGAGCACAGCGTTGCTTGGCAGCACGAATGCCATCATCAGCACAATTATGATGTATAGTCTCTTCTTCATATTTAGTAAATTTGACTGCAAAGTTATTAATAATTCGTGAAAAAGCAAAGAGAAAATCGCCTTTTTTGATATATTAGCACCTTTACGTTCGATTTTTAGGGTTATCTTTTGCATTTTTCATATAAATTGATTACATTTGCAACGTCAAAGGATACGTTAATTAATCAGATAAGAATATGAAGATACTCATAGCAGATAGTGGCAGTACCAAGACCGATTGGGCTCTGGTTGATGAACAGGGTAACGTGATGGTTACCTGTAAGACGCAGGGCATCAGTCCGATTCATCAGAGTGATGCCGAGATATTGGATGTGTTGTGTAAGGAACTTGTTCTGTCAGAGCAGCCTCAGGAGGTTTTCTTTTATGGCAGTGGAGTAACCGAGGCGATGAAGTCTCGCATGAAATCACTCTTGCAGCAGTCTTTTCCCGAAGCCAAGGTTGAGGCAGAAGGTGATATGCTGGGAGCAGCCCGTGCCCTGTTTGGCAAGAAACCGGGTATCGCCTGTATTTTGGGTACCGGTGCCAACAGTTGTCTTTACGATGGAGAGAAGATTGTGATGAACACTCCTCCGTTGGGATATATCCTGGGCGATGAGGGTAGTGGGGCAGTAATCGGCAAACTTTTCCTCAATGGTATCTTCAAGGGCACTTTGCCTGTATCACTAAAGAATAAATATCTTGCCTGGTCGGGATTGGATTATCCTACTATTATTAATAAGGTGTACAGACAGCCGCTTGCCAATCGCTTTCTGGCTTCCATCTGTCCTTTTATCTCAGAACAGATAGCAGAAGGTGAGAAACATGAGAACGGGACTGACGAACTGAACGAAGCGATGGCTCTCTATCGCATGATACTGGAGAGTTTCAATCAGTTCTACGCAAAGAATCTCACACCTTATATTAAATATGTCAAGGCGAGCACCGAGGATATAAGCCAGTTGGAGCCAGGCATGAAGGCATGGCATTCATCCTTGGAAGAAGAAATCCCGATGCTTGGTTTTGTTGGAAGCATAGCCCATTACTTTGAATCACCTTTGAGAAATGTGATGGAGGATGAGTTTCATCTCAAGATTTCGCAGATTTTGAAAGCCCCGATGCCGGGATTGATAAAATATCATATTAATTAAGCAATTTTTGCACCGAAATGTATTTTATGCTACATTTTGGTGCTTTTTCGTTAAAAAATGTAGGTTGCGCAACATTTTATACGTAATTGATTAACCAAAACATACCCCATTGTGTCTGTTTTTTATCTATCTTTGCCCCCGAAAAGTAAATGTAAACAACGATAAATCGAGGCAATCCTCATAACCGAGGCTTATACCTTATTTATATAAAGGCAATATTCGACCTATGTTACATAGGTCCTATATTACACCTAGAAGCAACAATTATTAATTTAAACCTAAAGTAATTATGAGAAAAACATCTCAGAAATTCTCGCAGAGCCACATGCTCTGCAAAGTTGCTCTGGTAGCCATCATGTTGGTGTTCCAGGCAATGTTAGGAATCGGAGCGGGTGTCCTCAATGCTCAGACGGTTAAGGGTACTGTCATCTCTGGCAGTGACAATGAACCATTGATTGGTGCAAGTGTCATGGTGCAGGGTACAAAGACGGGTGCCGTTACAGACCTGGATGGTAACTTTACCATTGAAGCAAAGAATGGACAAACACTCGAAGTTTCGTATCTGGGCTTTATCACCCAAAAGATTAAAGTTACAGGTTCGACAATCAACGTAACCTTAAATGAAGACAAGCAGTCACTTGATGAAGTTGTCGTAGTAGGTTACGGTGTTCAGAAGAAAAAGCTGGTGACGGGTGCTACCATTCAGTTGAAGGGTGACGACATCGCCAAGCTTAACACCACCAACCCTCTTTCTGCCATGCAGGGACAGACACCTGGTGTTAACATCGTTTCTACTTCTGGTCAGCCAGGTGCAGCCATGAGTGTTACCATTCGTGGTTTGGGTACCGTAGGAAACTCTCAGCCTCTTTACTTGATTGATGGTGTGGGTGGTGATATCACAACCTTGAACCCAGCCGACATCGAGAGTATCGATGTATTGAAGGATGCTGCTTCTGCTGCTATCTATGGTGCGCAGGCTGCCAATGGTGTAGTCCTCGTTACAACCAAGAGCGGTAAGGAAGGTTCTTCCAAGATTACATACGATGGATATGTAGGTTGGCAGACTCTGGGGCGCAAGTTTGAAATGCTCAATTCCAACCAGTATATGCAGATTATGGATGAGGCTTTGCTGAATTCAAATAATATGTCGCCTATCGACTGGACTTCTCTCAGTGCTATCCGGGATGCAAATGGTAATGTTTATAATACAGACTGGATTGACCAGGCTGTAGACAATGGTGCCTTGACCACTAGCCATAGTCTGGCTTTTACCGGTGGTAGTAAGACTTCTACTTATTCTATTTCTGGTGGTTATACCGGACAGGACGGTCTTATTGGCGGTTCTGACGTTTCTTATTATAAAAGGTATAACCTTCGTGTCAATTCTGAACATAAGATGTGGAATGGATTGGTAACTATTGGTGAGCACGTAGGTTTTGTTTATAAGGATAGCCGTGGCATGGGTACCGGCAATATCTATAACAACAACCTCCGCAGTGCATTCTCAACTTCTCCTCTGGTTCCTGTTTATGACGCAGACGGTAACTATTATTCTACCGTTGATTCTGACTGGAACAAGAATGATGGTAACCCTTATGGTACTATGATGATGAATCGCTACAACCAGAGTAAGAGTACTTCGGTTGATGCGAATGTTTATGTACAGATTGAACCTATCAAGAACCTGAAGTTCAAGACCGTATTCGGTTTGAACTATGGTGGCTCTAACTATCGTTCATTTACTCCTATTTATAAGTTTACTCCGCAGAGTGGTAATGGTATCACCAAGGTGAACCAGAGCAATGGCAATGGTACTTCTCTGGTTTGGACCAATACCCTGACCTACGATTTCAATATCAAGGAGCACCATATCAGTGCTTTGTTGGGTAGTGAGACTACTAAGTATGATGGTGAATCAACAGGTAGTTATGGTGTGAACCTGACTGCAGGCTTTGATGACTGGGAGCATGCCTATGTAGAGAATACTGAGAAGGGACATGCTGACCGTAAGGTTAGTGGTGGTCCTTACGATGCTACCCGTGGTCAGTCTTTCTTTGCCCGTTTGGGTTGGTCTTGGAAAGATCGCTACATGGTGAATGCTACCATGCGTGCCGATGGTTCTTCTAAGTTTGCCAAGGGACATCGTTGGGGTTATTTCCCATCTGTTTCTGCCGGTTGGACTTTGACTGAGGAAGATTTCATGAAGTCAGCTGCTTCCTGGTTGGATTTCTTGAAACTCCGTCTCTCTTGGGGGCAGGTTGGTAATGCTAATATCAACTGCTATCAGTATCTGGCTCCTGTTACAACATCCAATACCAACTACAACTTTGGTGCTACTGGTGGTACCGATGCTTGGGTGATGGGTGCTTATACAGAGCGTTTGGCTAATGAGAAGGTGAAGTGGGAGACTTCAGAGCAGTATAACGTTGGTTTGGATGCCCGTTTCCTCCGTCAGCGTCTTTCCTTGACTCTTGATGGCTATATCAAGAGCACTAAGGATTGGTTGGTTCAGGCTCCTATCCGGGCTACTGCCGGTACTGGTGGTCCGGTTATCAATGGTGGTGATGTAAAGAACAAGGGTATCGAAGTAGGACTTTCATGGAATGACAACATCGGAAGAGACTTTACTTACAGTGTAGGTGCCAACTTTGCCTACAACCATAATGAAGTAGGTAATATCCCGACCCTTGATGGTATCATCCATGGTAAAGATAATCAGATTTATCAGAATGCCGAGGAGTTCTATCGTGCAGAGAATGGTCACGCCATCGGTTACTTCTGGGGTTACAAGACAGCTGGACTCTTCCAGAACCAGAAGGAAATCAACGATTGGATAGCTGCAGGTAACGGTATTTATCAGGCAGATGTAAAGCCTGGTGATGTAAAGTATGTTGATGTGAATCATGATGGCGTTATCAATGCCAGCGATAAGGTTGACTTGGGTAATGGTCTTCCTAAGTATACTTTCGGTTTCAATTTCAGCCTGGCATGGAAGGGCTTTGACCTGAGTGCTAACTTCACAGGTGCAGCCGGTTTCCAGATTGCACAGTCTTACCGTGATCCTAGCTCATCTCAGGCTAACTACAGTCGCAGAATCTTGAAGCGCTGGACAGGTGAGGGTACAAGCAATGAGATTCCTCGTGTTACCTACGGAGATGTTGGTAACTGGTTGTTCTCAGACCTCTATTTGCAGGATGGTGACTACATCCGCTTGCAGAACCTTACCATGGGCTACGATTTCAAGAAGCTCATCTCTTGGAAGGGACTCTCTAAGATGCGCCTCTATTTCCAGGTGCAGAATCTCTTTACTTTGACCAAGTATGATGGTATGGATCCGGAAATCGGTTCATTCAACGGTACTGATGGTAACAGCAGCGATTCTTGGGTATCAGGAGTTGATATGGGTTACTATCCACATCCTCGTACTTTCATCGTTGGTTTAAATCTTGCATTCTAACTCTTAAACAGAAAGTAATATGAATAAGAAACATATATTGATGAGTGCCCTGATTCTCTCTTCCATGGCTTTGACGTCATGCGATGACTTCCTGGACACTTCATCTAAGACAAAGATGAATTCCGAGACTGCTTACAGCACACCGGCTGCAGCAGACATGGATCTTGTAGGCTGCTACGATGGATGGCAGCGTACATTGAGCGATGAAGGTGTCGGCATGTACCTGACGGCTGAGTTTGCCTCCGAGCAGGCTTTCGCAGGCTTGGGTCTTTCTGATGCCAAGAACTATAATGCCATCGACCAGTTTGATTTGACAGTTGCTCCATCATATACAGATCTCTATAATACGGATTGGAAGAATTATTATCAGGCTATCTACCGTTGCAATCAGCTGATTCAGGCTGATGCTACCATCAAGTGGAATGGTGATACCAAGGCAGAAGGCCGTATCATGGGCGAGGCTCGTGCCCTTCGTGGCATCCTCTATTTCGATTTGGTCCGTTTGTTTGGTGATGTGCCTTTGTTGCTCGAACCTTCTGAGGCAAACATACCGCGTACTCCGGTGAAGGAAGTATATCAGGCTATCTTCGATGACTTGAAGTATGCCGCAGCCAATATTCCTGCCGATGCTTATCCTTTGAAGGACCGTGATTCCAATGATGGCCGCATCACCAAGTATGCTGCTGAGGCTTTGCTGGCTCGCGCATACCTTTATTATACGGGTTATTACGGCGAGGAGCATCCTGCATGTTCCAAGGCTGAGGCTACTGCTGCCATCAATGATGTGGTAGAAAACGGTGGCTATGAGTTGGAGAAGAACTATGCCGATTTCTGGATGCCTTCCTGTACCAAGGATGCTTCTTCAACGGGTAACTATGCCTGGGAAACAACCTATGCCGGCAAGTGGTATGACGGAAAGACCTGGAAGGCAGGACAGGGTAGTCTCTCTAAGGAGATTGTCTTGAACCTGAAGCTGAACTCTACCCACGATTACAATGGCAATGGTGATGGTAATACCTTCTCGGTATATTTGGGTCCTCGCAACCGTTGTGCTACTGATATATGCATCGCCAGTGGTTGGGGAGCTTGCCCGGTTACTCCTTATTTCGTAGAGCAGTTTAGAAACGATCCTCGTTTCAATGCCTGTGTCTGGAGCTGCAAGGATGCCGGTTTTACAGCAGATGAGTCTGACTCTTATGAGTATACGGGTTATTATACCCGCAAGTATGCTCCAATGTGTTTTGCCGATGGTACTCGACAGGAAGTGGGCTTCCAGTTGGGTGAGCAGCATCAGAACATCACTTACTATCAGGATTATACCATCATGCGTTATGCTGATGTGCTCTTGATGCACTCTGAGCTGAATGGCACTGCCGATGGTCTGAACAAGGTACGTGCCCGTGTGGGTCTTGAACCAGAAGACTACAGTATTGAGAATATTCGCAAGGAGCGCGCCATCGAGTTGGCTTTCGAAGGTGTTCACTTCTGGGATTTGATGCGTTACGGCAAGGATGGTTCTTATGCAGCACAGGAAATTGCCAAGGCTCAGAATGGTGCCAAGGTAAAGAATGGTGGAGTGGAGGCAGCTACCAAGTTTGCTGTTGACAACTTTACCAGCAAGAAGGGTCTGATGCAGATTCCTAATACTCAGATTACGCTTTCCGGTAATGTTCTTACTCAGAATGCCGGATGGTAAAGTTGGGTAGGTAATATAATAAACATTTAATAATAAGAAGATATGAAAATACATAATCTTATATATACGCTTCTTGTTGCCATGGCAGTCTTCTTGTTGGCATCTTGCTCACCAGAAGATTTCGGATTTGGCAAGAATACATACTCTCCAGAAGATTTGGTGGAGGGTAAGGCTTATACGGTTACCATAGATGGTAACATCGTGAAGCTGGAATCCAAGATTCCTGATGCCACTCCGCTTTGGATAACTCCTGTGGGACGTAAGTCCCAGCAGGCTTTGGATGTAGAATTGCCTTTTGCCGGCGATTATGAGGTAACCTTTGGTGTGGAAACTCCTGGTGGTATCGTTTATGGCGAGCCTTATAAGTTGAGTCTTTCAAAGAACGACTTCTCTCTCTTGAACGATGACAAGTGGTTCCTCCTGGCAGATAAGAATTACAAGACGGGCGAGGCTTTCCCATCTGCCGAGACGCTCGCTGCAGGTGTCAGCAAGAAATGGTATCCTTGCGATGGCAATTACAACATCGGTCGCTGTACGGGTCCTGTAATGTATTGCTCTCCTTACGATCCTGATGGTGACGGTAAGGGATATACTGCTGATGAAGAGGCAAATGCTGTTTATAAGGATATCCTCTTCGGTTCTGATAATTGGAAACCAAACTGGGATCCTGGCTTCCAGAGCTGGCTGATTCCAGAAACTGATCCTTACATGGATTCTTACATGACATTCAGCATGGATGCTAAGAATGGTTGTGTGGCTACCATGTATCGTGGTGAGTCGGGTGAGAAGGGTGCCAGCACAGGTAGCAACATGGTGGGCAAGTTCAATCTGGGATTGGGCGACAAGACCAAGCCTACCATCACTTTCAACGACTGCTATGCGATGCATAATATAGGTTTTGATGCAGTTTGCTCCAACTATACTCAGGACATTCAGATTGTTGAGTTGACTCCATACCTCCTTCAGTTGGTGACAAAACGTACCAATTCAGAGGGCAACTGGTATCTTGTATGGAACTTCGTTTCAGAGGATGTGATTGCTACCAAGGGTGCTTGCATTCCTAAGGCAGACCAGAATCTGATTGAGACAGTGAAGCCAATTCTTCCAACTTTCGAGAATATCCATACCGACTTGTTCACTGCTGATATCAATGGTGACAAGTATGTTGGTAGCAAGATGACTTTCAATTTGGATTCTGAGACTCCTTATGATTTCTTGTGGTGGAATGGTTCTCCTAATGTGAAGGCGTGGGAGAGCGTAATCGGAGGTAAGTACAATACTACATGGGCTCCTGCTCTTGGCGACAAGGCAATCGATAACTTCGAGTTGACTATCAGTAAGGCTTCTGATGGCTCTTACAATTATGAATGTGGTGAGGTAGATGGTAAGGTGAAAATCACCGAGAATACCATGACCTTCGATAAGGAAATCTCTGTATTTGCTGTGGCAGGCGATAAGCGCACCATCGAATTGAAGGGCAAGAAGTTCTATATCCTTGGCAACTCTACCGATGATCAGTATCTTACTATCGGTATTCCTGAGACAAAGGATGAGAATGGATTGGTTAACTCTTATCTCGTAGCTAAGTTGGCTTACAAGAAGATTGCTACCGGTCCTGTTGGTCCTACCAAGGTAGCTATCGACAATTCCATCATCCATAACGAGGGTATCATTTGGGTTGAGAATGGTTGCCTCCGCATCGGCTTCCATCATTATGGTGAAACAGGCGTGGGACTTTTCAAGGATGTGAAGTCTGTGAAGCTGAAGAAGAACCAGACCATCACCGTTACCTTTAAGATTAAGGGTGGCGTGACATGGAGCAAGACTCCTAAGTGTGCCTTGATTGATAACAATATCAAGCAGACATGGGAACCAGGTGCATACGATCTTCCTGATGCTGTTGTAGTAGATACCAATGGCGGTGAGACTACGGTTTCACTTACCAATACCACCGGTTCTACACAGACCTTCACGGCAACATGTCTCGACCTGTCAATTCAGTTGGATGGTTTTGGAGACTACGGTGGCTCAACCGACAACATCGACATTGAGATAGTTTCCTGCACAATTCAATAACTTTAATAGCGCAAACTTATGAAGAATAAAATATTATACGGAATTATAGCCTTCGTCATGGGTATCTTCATGACAGGCTGTAGCGATGATGATTATTCTATCAGCAATACTCCGCTGCTCACCGATGAGTCGGTGACCACAGGTTCTGCTGATGTGACCGTGACATCCGCTACATTCCATGGCACGGTAAAGGGACTCGAAGAGCAGAATGCCAGTGCCTATGCATTAGGCTTCTACTATGGTAAGAGCGAAGATAACTTGAGTGAGAAGGTAGCTGCTTCAGGAAGCAATGAGTTCCAAGCTACGGTTTCCGGTATGCCAGGTGATGTGGTTTACTATCAGGCTTATGTTACCTTGCAGGGTAGGGTAACCTACAAGGGTTCTGTGCAGAGTGCCATCATGACCGATGCCAAGGCTATTACCGGCGAACCGAAGGATTTGACAGCCAACTCTGTTATCCTGACCGGTAAGTTAGAAAAGGCTCCTCAGGAGGCTACCAGCGGTATCGTTATCTCTGGTGCCGAGGGTTCTGAGAAGGTGCGTGCCGGTGTTCGCATCGTGGCTGCAGGCATCAACGACAATTACGAAATCAAGGCAGAGGGTCTGTTGCCTAATACAACTTACCACTATACTGCCTATCTCGACCTCGGAAATGGTACTGTATATGGTGAAGACCGTACCTTCACTACTGCTCCAGCTGATTTCAATCCTGATACTGACCTCGTTGACCTGGGCCTTTCTACCAAGTGGGCCAAGTATAATGTAGGTGCTACTGATGAGAAGCAGCTGGGTGGTCTCTTCGGATTTGGTGATATGACCGGTTTCCAGACATCTATCAATCTGGAAGATTATGCTTCAGCTGATATCTATAAGACCGATCGCGATGTTGCCAACAAGGTATATGGTTCATGGGTTACCATGCCAACCATCGATGAGTTTGAGGAACTCTTCACAGAGTGTAAGAAAGAATGGGTAGAGGATACCGAGAATCATGTAGCTGGTTACAAGTTTACCGGTCCTAATGGTAACTCTATCTTCTTGCCTGCAGCCGGTACCCGTACTCAGGGCAATGTTTCCGGCGAGGGTTTGAACGGTTACTATCTCTCTGGTTCAATCAATGCCACCGACAACCGTTTTGCCATGGCATACAACTTCGACCAGAACTCTTCACGCCGTACTACCACTCCTGTTTATCAGGCATTGGCTATCCGCCCTGTGTCTGTGGCTAAGAACGTGAAGTTTGTTAAGGAGAAGTTGTATAATACTTGGGAGTTTGACTTGAAACCAGATGAGTCTCATTACAAGTTTGTTGGTCCTGTATTCTTCTATGGCAAGGATGCAAGTTGGGCTTCTTATACCAATAACCAGCCTGTTGTAGGTGAAACTACCGGTTGGGATGCAGAGTATGCAAATATTAAGTCATGGGCTATCACTGATCCTAGCCATTGTAATGGTACAATGACATTCTATCAGGATAAAGATGGCAATGATAAGGTAAAGGTTCATCAGGTTCAGGCTGATGGTTCTTATAAGGATTCCGAAGGTACATTTACCGTTGATGAGAAGAATAAGACAATCACAATGACCATTGACCCTCTGAATGCTGTAGAGTATATCGGTGGTATCACCCGTACTGATGAAACCAAGATCAAGGTGATGTCTCTTTCTGACGAGGCACTTCAGTTGGGTGTAATCCGTTCTAGTGATGGTCAGTTGATGATTTATAACTATGTAACCTCTGATGTCAAGAATGGCTATGTTGCCAAGTTGACTGCTTGGGGTGATGGTGGCAACTGGGATGGCGCAACAACAGTCGTTTCTGGTGGTTCAAAGGCTGTTGGTCAATATACTGTTAAACTTGAAACAACAGAAGCCCGCACCAATGGTAAGGTTTACGTCCTCGATTTGGAAGGCTTTGCTGCAAAATATCCTAAGGCATTGGTTCGCATTGATGCTATCAAGGCTGATGGACAGGATTTGAAGTTTGATGCCAACAAGTTCCATTATGGTGATATCGAAGATAACGGCAACTATCGTATAGAGTTGTTCAATATCTGGGGTTCTGGTACTGCTCAGAATTCCCCATTCCGAGCTAGTGGAGGCCCTGGTGATGCTGGTGAACCTGCTCTTGCCTTCAACAAAACCTTGGAGGTAACATTCACTGTAGTTTCTACAACAAGTGATGGTACTGGCGTCTACACTCCTACATTCAATGCCGTTCGTGGCTGGGGTGAAGGTGAGGCTCAGTTGTGGGGATATAACGATGGTTCTACTTTGAAAGTTGTTAAGAGTGACAAGGGTCAATACTCTCTCGAGAACAATCAGTTCGATATGACTTATGAAGGTTCTGGCTTTGAAGGTGGTACTATCATGACCTTTATCGAGTTTGCTGACCTTTATGGTTTCTTCCCAGGCACACACAGTACTTTGGATGAGTTCTATCTTGACGGTCAGGCTGTTTCTTACGATAAGTCTAAGGTGGTTGACGCCAATGAGAATCCTAAGTATCGTTTGGAATTGTTTAATTGCTATGGTGCTACAAAGGATAATTGTGCATTTGGTGTCAAGGATGGTGATTTGATGCGAGAGCTGGGCTTTAATAAGTCTATGCGCGCTAAGTTTACAGTTCACAGTCTTTTCGCTGTCCCACAATGGTAATGGTTGATAAATAATAATACAGAGAATCCGATAGTTTTCAGAACATATCGGGTTCTCTCTAAAATGAAAAGAAAATGAAGAAATTCAAATATCTATATTTGTTGCTCTTGGGCATAGTCTGCGGATTGGCTTTCTCGGCTTGCTCTTACGAAGACGATGATTACGATGAGCCTAGCTTCAAGGTTCTCAACCCAGAGCTTTCATTTGACGGTACTGGCGGAGTGCAGACCATCAATGTTCAGGCAGATGCTCAGCCTACAGCTTCCGTGATAGAAGGTGCCGACTGGTGCTCTGTTGCTTATAAGGATCAGGCTGCCGGCACATACAATTTCGATGTAACCGTAGCCGCTTCTCAGGAAGATGAAGTAACTACTGCTACCGTTCGCATCATCCAGGGCTATAGCCGTAAGGATGTTACGATTACCCGTGCCAAGAAGGGGGCTGTTGTTACTCCTGATGTACCACCAGCTGATATGAACAAGACTGCCATGGAGGTGGCTCAGTTGATGTATCCAGGTTGGAACCTCGGTAACACCCTGGAAGGTGGCGACAGCAAGAATCTCTGGAAGAATGCCGGTATCGAAACAGAGACAGTCTGGCAGAATGCCAAGACCACTCAGGCTTTGATTGATGCAGTGAAGGCTGCTGGTTTCAAGAGTGTCCGTATTCCTTGTTCTTGGGTGATGGGACATATTACTGATGCTGAAAAATGCACCATCGACCCTGCTTGGATGAAGCGAGTAAAGGAAGTGGTTGATTACTGTATCAAGGATGGTCTCTATGTTATCATCAACCAGCATTGGGATGGTGGATGGATAGAGCACAATGGTATGACAGCCAATGCAGACATCAAGACTACCAAGGCTCAGCTCACTAAAATATGGACTCAGATTGCCGATAATTTCAAGACATATGATGAGCATCTTCTCTTTGCCGGCATGAATGAGCCAGGTGTAGGAGCAGGTGAAGGTGATATCATTGGTGTGGCTGATATGAGTAACCGTATTGCTGAGTATGAGCAGACTTTCATTGAGGCGGTTCGTGCCACAGGTGGCAACAATGCCAAGCGAGTTCTGATAGTTCAGGGCCCTAATACCGATATCGATAAATTCGTAGCCAACAACTACATGTCTAAGATTAAGGATTCTGCTACCGACCGACTGATGGTAGAGGTTCACTTCTATGATCCATATAATTTTACCGATCTGAGTGAAGACAAGGATTGGGGCAAGTATTGCCTCTATTGGGGCAAGAACAACACCAATGGTTCTGAGGCTGGTCGTACAGCTGATGCTAAATACAATGAGGATTATGTAGAGGCTCAGATGAAGAAGATGAAGACCAACTTCTTCGACATGGGTTATCCAGTGTTGATTGGTGAGTTTGGTGCCAACCAGCGTCTGGCCATCGGTAAGGATGCTGTTCATGATGCATCAGTTAAGGACTATTACAAGGCTGTTGTAACTAGTGCTATCAATAATGGTTGTGTTCCAATGGCTTGGGATACAAATAGTAATTATCCTAGCATGACTATCTTCAACCGTGCTGGTGCAAGTGTTAGCAATACTAATATGCTTGAGAGTATCCAGGCTGCTGTTGCTGCAGCAAAGTGGCCTGCTAAATAAAAAACGAGATATTAAGTCTTTAGGTTTGATATAAAGTAGGTGTGGGCGCATATCAGGGGAATCTTTCTCTGATGTGCGTCCTTTTTTTGTGTAAATATCGTACATCCTAACATAATATACCTATCCTTTTATCAAAAATATACATTCACGCTACAGTTTTTTCGCTATCTTTGCAACATGATAACTTCAAAACCCGATAATACGTTAGATTGATATATGAAGAAGATAGTTATGATTATATGGGCTGCCGCTCATTTCGCTTGGGCTGGCGCACAGGTTAAACCAGTGGATGGTCGTATCTCGAAAATGAAACTCACGGCTACCGAACTGGCTCACTATATGGCTCCAGGAGTCAACCTGGGTAATACGATGGAGGCGTGCGACTGGAATGATGTCTTTACCAATCTGGCAGGACTGAAGTCAGAAACTTCATGGCAGAATGATAAGACTACTGAGAGCTATATCCGGAGTTTGAAACAGCAGGGATTCAACAGTCTTCGCATCCCTATATCCTGGGTGGCTGGACATCTTACGGATAAGGAGAATATGACCATAGATCCTGTCTGGATGAAACGAATCAAGGAAATCGTAAACTATGGTCTCAATGCCGGTCTCTGTGTCATCATCAACGAACACTGGGATGGCGGATGGATGGAGCATGATGCCTTTACCTGTGGGGCGAATGTGACAGAATATAAGGAGATGTTCCGCAAGCTGTGGACGAATATAGCAAAGGAATTCAAGACGTATGACCAGCGGGTTCTCTTTGCTGCCCTCAACGAACCGGGAGTGGGAGGTGCCAGTCCGCAGGTTCAAGGCGACATGCTGGCTCCTGATAGTAAGGAGTTTGCCGACCGTCTCCTGGCATACGAACAGGTGTTTATCGATGCCGTCCGTGCTACCGGTGGTAATAATGCCAGCCGTGTGCTCATCGTACAGACTCCAAAGACCGAGATTGATTTGGCTGCCAAGGATTCTTACGACATCACCCGTCTGAAGGATAAGGTGAAGAACCGTCTGATGGCAGAGGTTCATTTCTACGATCCTTATATATTTACCTTGATGGACAAAGATGCCGATTGGGGCAAGGTGGCTCTTTATTGGAAAGGATATGCGCCAGCCGATGACCAGGGACGAACAGTAAACACCATCTGGTATAATAATAAGAACGTGGATGCCTACCAGCATATCACCAATCAGGTGATGAAGATGAAACAGAAGTTTGTGGATCTGGGCTATCCAGTAGTCATCGGTGAATATGGTGCCAACCGTAAGGATGCCTCTCTCTTCGGTGGTAATCAGGAGAAGCATAATGAGAGTATGATGGCATGGTATGGTGCTGTGACTGCCGAAATGATGAAGGCAGGTCTTATCCCGTATGTCTGGGATATCAATGTGCAGCCTCTTCCCCACATGACCATCTTCGACAGAAAGAAGCAGGTGGTTTCCGACTCCTATATATTTAAAGGTGTGATGCAGGGAGCAGCCGAAGGGATGGAAGATTACCTGAAAATCTATCCGAAACCTTAGAAAAATAGAGAAAAAGCAATAATAAATAAGCATAGTTTAGATTTATATGTAGAAAGGGCAAAAAAGTATCATGCTTTTTTGCCCTTATTTAGTATCTTTGCAACCGAAAATGAATCTTTAAACTGTAAACTTAATAAATAAATGAAGAAGATATTTGTTTTATTGATGATGGCATTGGCTACATGCAATATCTCTGCGAAGTCAAACTTTGTGCAGGTAAAGGACGGACATTTCGTTCGCGACGGAAAACCTTATTATTATGTAGGTACCAATTTCTGGTATGGTGCCATCCTCGGTTCAGAAGGACAGGGCGGCAACCGTGAGCGTCTCTGTAGGGAACTCGATAAGATGAAGGAGATGGGCATTGATAATCTCCGCATCCTGATGGGCTCTGATGGAAAGCGAGGAGTGAAGACCAAGGTTGAGCCGACGCTGCAGGAAGCTCCGGGCGTTTATAATGATACGATTCTTGCCGGTCTCGACTATCTGCTGATGGAGATGGGCAAACGCAAGATGCTGGCCGTGCTCTATCTGAACAATTCCTGGGAATGGAGTGGCGGTTATGGCTATTACCTGGAGCAGGCAGGTTTGGGTCAGGCTCCCCGTCCTAACGAAGATGGATATCCTGCCTTCATGAACTTCGTCGCCAAATATGCATCCTGCGAAAAGGCGCATCAGCTATTCTATGATTATGTGAAATTCATACTTACGAGAACCAACAGATATACAAAGAAGAAGTATAAAGATGACCCGGCCATCATGTCATGGCAGATAGGTAATGAGCCTCGTGCTTTCAGCAAAGAGCAGTTGCCTGCTTTCGAAAAATGGTTGGGTGAAGCGAGCAAGCTGATCCGTTCGCTCGATAAGAATCATCTGATTTCTATCGGTAGCGAAGGTAAATGGGGATGTGAAGGAGAACTGAACTGTTGGGAACGGATTTGTGCCGACAAGAATGTAGATTATTGCAACATTCATCTTTGGCCATACAACTGGAGTTGGGCGAGAAAAGACCATTTGCAGGAAGATTTGGGAATCTCCTGCAAGAACACAAAGGAGTATATTGATGAACATCTTGAGGTATGCGGACGTATCAGGAAGCCATTGGTGATGGAGGAGTTCGGCTATCCTCGTGATGGTTTCTCTTTTTCAACTTCTTCTACAACAGAAGCACGTGATGGATATTATAAGTATGTGTTCAGTCTTGTTGGCGACAATGCTGCATCTGGCGGTTACTTTGCCGGTTGCAACTTCTGGGGATGGGGCGGTTTTGCCAATCCTAAGCATGAGCAGTGGCAGGTAGGTGATGACTACACCGGTGATCCTGCTCAGGAAGCGCAAGGTCTGAACTCCGTTTTTTCTACCGATAAATCTACATTGGATGTAGTAAAGACGCAGGTAGACAGAATGAAGAAGATTGGTAAGTTATAAGTTTAGTGAAATTGTTAGTTGTTTTAGGAGGGTGTGCCATCAGTTCATGGTGCACCCTTTTTTTTCTGTTTATTGTATTTTTTTTCGATTTTGTTGCTATATCTGCCACTCGTGTTGTAACACTCTGATTATGAGAGAATAATGGGTGGCAAAAAGCGATATTTTTATTGTCACCTATTGCCACCTGTTGTCTCTCCTATTGGTAAGCGATTCCGCTTACCGATGCTCCCGAAATTACGTCCCGACGTAGCATTTGCTGCGTCCCGACGTAATAACAGACGCGTCGCGACGCAGCAACAGATACGTCGCGATGTAATTTCAGATACATCCTGCCCAGAATCAAGTAGGCCTCACTTGAAACGAGGGAACTATAGGAATATTAGCTATAAAAATAGTTTATTTTATACTTTGATAAAATAGTATCATTATTAGATAATAAAGTATCATTTGTTTCGCTACTTTTGTTGTAACTTTGCATCGACAAGAACCAATAAACGTGTTGATTCTAAAAACAATATTTAAACCTATAAAAAATTTTTAAGAGCTTATGAAAAAGTTATTTACTCTCGTGTGTGGCGTATTATTTGCTATGTTTGCTAACGCAGCTACTCTTGATATTGGAGAGCCAAACAACAATGTGAAGGATGGTGAAACAGTTTGGTATGATGCAACGACCAAAATTATTACATTCCACGAAAATTGGAGCTATCGCCCAGGATGGTGGCTTGGCAGTAAGGATTGCTCTGATTACGATGATTTCGTGTTAGAGATTGAAAATTCTGATAAGGTTAATGTTCAGGTTGTTGTAGAATATGATGCCAAAGGTGATGATGATAAAACAATTTGCTCAACTGCAATGGGTACCGACAATAAGATTACTGTTCCACTGAATGCTGATCATAAGAACGTTGTTCGCCAGATTTATTTGCAGTGTGTAGATGGAGCTCCTAAGACTGTCACTTTCAAGAGTGCTTATTTCCAAAATGCGGTTAAGCAGACTGAGGTTGAATTGACATTGGTTGAAGGTCATACTATTTTGGCTTCAGAATTTGACAAATATGCTGATGATACAAAGGTGAAACTAAGCTTCGAGAATACGACAGATCCTTATGCATCTCGCAATGGTTGGGGTATTGGTGGATTTGCCAATTCTGATAATTGGAGTCCAACCTATGAATTGAAGGCAGCTGATGGTAAGAATTTTGATATCTTTGTTACTGTTGGTGATTTCAAGAAGGCTGCAAAAAATGGTACAGATGCTTATGTTGATGGTGAATATCATAAGGGTGGTGTAACTTTCAATATCTATAATAATTGCAAGTTAGCTCACGCTTATGTATTATTGGAAGACAATACTCCAACTAATATATCAAATGCGCTTGTAGCTCCAGCTGCTAAGAATGCTCCGGTTTATAACCTTGCAGGTCAGCAGGTGGGTGCATCTTATAAGGGTGTAGTAATCAAGAACGGTAAAAAGTATGTTCAGAAATAGTATAGAGTTATATTTTTAGTTTGTTGAAAAGAAAAGAGAGGGTATGTGAATGCCCTCTCTTTTTGATTTTATCCGTTTCGAACATTGATTAATGTTCAAGATATAGTCCGTTTAGTTTTTCCAGGAAAACACAAACTTCATCATTTATCATTTCCATGAAACCATGAGTCTTCTTGTTCGATACACCAGGATATGGAGTATAGTAATGCTCCTCAATCGGTTCTCCCTGGTTTCTGCCAAACATCAGGTAAGCTATGTGATGCTGCTTGAGTACTGTAAGCAATGTCTCTGAAAAAATACTGGAATCACCGATAGATTCTACTCCTGTTGTCAGTCCGAAGGCATTGTTGTGGTCTTGGGCAAAAGGCAGAGTCTGCTTCACAATCTCCTTGATGCTCTTCTGGTAGAGTGGGAGGTCGATGGCATTTTTGCTTTGCAGATATGTCACGTTGATCACATCAATCTTGTTGTCCGGATAGCGATCCATCAGATTCTTGCCCGGCTGGTAGGTTTCAGAATAACTATAAACTACATTCGTTACATCCTCGTCATCCAAGAGATTCTGTATCTTCTTATAAAGACTGATATAGTCGTCTTTGCTGAGTTTACAGTACCATGTCTTACCGTCTACAGGAAGAAGATTGAGTACTACAGGTGCTTTGATACCATAACCATCTTGCAGTGTATCAAGATATTTGGCAACCTGTTTGGTATATTCCTCCAGCATATCATCATTGCCGTTATAATCAGGCATTGTCCAGTTCATGATGAGTAAGCCTCCCTTACGAAAGTGTTTCAGCACATCTTCCCTGATAGCCTTGAACGGAACGCCGTCTATGTTCTGTGATTTTCCATTTTCAATACCAGCCAACTCATATCCATTTGCAGCCGGTCTGTAACCGCAGAGAGTTTTCAAGTCGCATCGGTCGCTGTCACATTGCCAGCGGTTCCAGCCTATTCCGGTTAAGGTTCCATACATCTGGCCTATCAGCGTACCTTTGTTGGCATACGCCTTGATGTTGGTTTTCAGATTCTCTGTGCGGGTTGTGAGACCGCTCATGGCAATCTCGTCATACGATTTCTTTTTCTTCTCACCGCATGAAGAGAAAGCCAGGAGGGCCGCGAACATCAATATAATATATTTGATTCTCATAATTTGTTATTCATTATAAGCCTTTTTCATTGCTTCCACTACTGTAGGGAGTGTCCACTGAGGAACCGTTCTGTCTTTTTCGCTGAAGATGCTCATCCAGTAGAAGGTCGCTACGCCGTATGCCTTTGCCTGCTTCACGATGTCGGCAGCCTGGTCGGCAGCAGCCTGAATCTCGCTGGCAGAACTGGTTTTGCTGACACTCTTGCTTCCGTGAGTACCGTATTCACCGATGATGCAAGGAATGCCCTTGCTGATGAACTTCTTGTTCAGGCGGGTGAACATATCAGCGATTTCCTTGCTGCAGGAAGCATCCCACTTGCCTTTCTGGGCAAACCAGTCCCATGGAGCATAGGTGTGAACTTCTACTGCGATATGACCATCCACCTTGTCGGTAGGGATGGCGAGGTTGTTCAATACGTCGTCACCATTAGCTGCAGCATAGGTATTGATGATGAGGTTGCGGGTCTCGTTGTTGCCACCGGTAGCACGTACTGCATTCACAAAGCTCTGGGCATATCCGTTCAGCCCCTTGTAGCTGCTAGCATTCTTTGGCGCATTCCAGGTGTTGTCAGCATCTAGCATCTCGTTGTAGCCTTCGAAGAGCAGGTGCTGGTCGTAGTTCTTGAAACGGGTGGCAATCTGAGTCCAGAGACTCTCGAATTTCTCCTTGTTCTCCTTATAGTTGGCTTCATCAGCCTTGATCCAGTGCTTCACATCCTTATCGTCTGCACCTGTATCATGGTGAACATTCAGGATGCAGTACATACCATTATCAATCACGTAATCAACGATTTCCTGTATTCTGTTCATCCATGCCTCATCCACGGTTCCGTCTGCCTTCATGTGCTGGAACCAGGTAACGGGGATGCGGACGGAATTAAAACCGTTCTTCTTCAGGAAATCTACCATCGGTTTGGTCGTTGGCTCCTGTCCCCAAGCTTTCTCGAAATCAGTAACAGAATTGCTGTTCATGTTCATCCACATGGCTACCACATCTGTGCAGTTGCCGAAATTGGTACCGATGCCCATGTTCTTCACAGCATCCACAGCACTTTCCTCTACATAGTTTGCGTTCAGGTTCACCTGGTCGCGGGTAATCACGTTCTTGCTGTTCATGGCTGCCTTCCACCAGTCGTTGGATGGCATGTTGCTTCCATACCAAGGCATGAAGAAACTCCATTTTGCACCGGCGTTCCATGCTTCGTCAATACCTGCTGTAGCTGTATTGTTGTTGGCATCAGTTCCGCACTCAGCCAGAGCGATGAGTTTACCAGGATAGCGTGCCTGAATCTCCTTGAACTCCTGTGCCTGCTTGGTTGCATTATAACCATAGAGGTCGCGGCCGATGATATCTACATACTTGTCGCCAGGATACCAGTCGGCATCATTGTTATAGGTATTGGCATCGCCATTGTAATTCTGTGTAGTCCAAGCCCATATCAGGTTGTGGATGCCTTTAGTCTGGAAGTAATCGAACATGGTCTGCCAAAGCTTCTTGTAGGTTTCAGCACCATCATATCCCCACCAGAACCAGGACTTACCCCAGCTGGCACCTGATTTCAGACCGGCATTGCCGGCAGCTTCGTGGAAAGGACGCCAAACGGCAACAACGCCTGCATCCTGCAACTTCTGCAGAACTTCCACCACCTTGTCCATCTCCTGATAGAACCATTTGTTCTCCCAAGAGCCTGCAGTAAATACATTGGCAGCCTTGAAGGAAGTTTCGGATGGGGCGCAGGTTACACCGCTTCCGTCTATTCCCGGAACAGTGCTTTCTGTCTTAGGCACATTGAAATGCCACATCAGTGATACCAATCCACCCTGGTCAGCCCAGTTGGTGACAGGGGTGATGTCGTTGTAGTTAATCCATCCGTTGGAACCCTGCTTAGGTACGAAGATGTGGATGAAATCATAGCAGTTAATGGCAGGATACTTGCCTGTTGCTTTATAAATTTTATCTGCTTCCTGGGTGTTCCAGTTGACGTTGGCGATGACCGAAGAGATGGTCTTGCTACCATAATTCAGCTGCAGATATTTGTAGAGACGCTTGGTCTTTTCAGTAGCTGAAGGGTCGGCGAGATTTACATCGTCCACTTCGCTTTCGTGATAGATAGAGAAGGAGATATTGTTGATGTCGTTGATGTCGTAGATTTCGAAAGCACCATAGTCTTCCAGACCCGTCATCACGAATCCCACTTTACCATCTGCAGAGTGTGTGATTTTAGAAACTGGAGCCTTTCCATCTGCTGTCAGATCCCATGCTTCTGTCTTTCCATTCTTGAGGTTGATGGTCAATTTGTCTCCTTTCGTTTGTGCCAAGGCTGTGAATGAAATCATTACTGCCAGGAGTGAGAGTAATAGTTTTTTCATTGTCTTGCTACTTTTAAGGATTTGTTATTGATTTTGATAATATAGATACCATGTGTCAATTCACTGAGATTGATGATGGTCTTGTCGCCAGCTGTGATAGGAGAGAGTTTGATGTTCTTCCCATCCAGTGCGAAGGCGCTTACCTTGTTGTTGGTACCATCCACGATGATGCGGTCACCTTCGAAGGCAAACTTGTTGTTGGTTTCTACCTGCTTGATGCCTGTTGTTGTACCATAAGTGAAGGTGGAAACCTTCCATAGTTCGTAACTGGCAGTAGTAGCTGTAGATTTTACAGTCATCTTATCATCTCCGAAGGTTACTTCCGGTAGAGTGCTCAGTGCAAACTCTATCTTGCTACCATCGTTGAATGAAACAAACAGCGACTTGCCGTCGGCAGCTTTGGCTGAGATGCAACTGAGAGCTACCAGTAAGGATAATGCTATTTTCTTCATATCGGGTTAATGTTTTGGTTAAAATCAAAAATGTGGCGCAGTTGATATAACTACGCCACAAATTTACGAATTATATTTCACATAAATGCGTTTTTTATGTTAAATATTTCTATCTTATGGGAGGATGGCAATCTTAGTTACATTCTTCAAGTCGCCCTGGAGAATGAAGGCTGTATCGCTCCAACCGTCTGAGATGCTGTTTACTGCTTCCATCATGGCTGCATCGAATACCTTCACAATGCAATCCTTGTTGCCATCCCAGTCTGCTGGAGAATCAATGGCACCCCAGTTGGCGTTGTTGATCTGAATCTGACCGGTAGCTCCTGCTTCTTTATAGAAGAGCATCTTGGAACCTACTTTGACACCCAACTTGATGAGGTCTGCCTTCATGATGCGGAAACGACCGGTGTCATCCCAAGTGAAGTTGTATGGATACTTGATGGCGCTGTTGTCCATGTTGGTTGTGATAGTAGCGATATCCTTTTCTGCAGGAACCACCTTGAACTCAGGACCTTCAATCTTGTTGCCGTCTGGGTCTTCCATCACGATCTTGTAGGTACCAACTTCTGCATTGGCAGGAACCTGGCATACAATCTCTGTGTTGGTGCGAGATGTATAGCGGTTTACCTTATAAGAACCGATATAGAGGTTCTGGATGTTCTGGAAGTTCTTACCTGTAATAGTGATGGTTGAACCTGCGATAGCCTCACCAGGAGCGATGGAAGCAATAGCTGGATCTGTTGCTGCCTTGATGCTCAATTGACCATCGATGTTGACAGTAGTACCATTCTTCAGGTTGAGCTTGAAGCCTGAACCGGCGCAGGCAGTAGGAACTGTTACTGCGATGGCATTGGCTGTACCCTTGAAGTCTGTTACGGTCTGCTCAACATCGCCAGGGAAGGTGACGCTCTTCACGAGGTCGAGATCTGTACCCTTGATGATGGTCTTCTCGCCAGCTGTGATGGCTGCAGGAGCGCAAGCGGTAACGGTTGGCTTAACCAATGTATAGGCTACTGTTACAGTCTTGCCATTATCAAGACTCAAAGTGATGTCGCCTTCCTGTGCATCCTCTGGTACTGTAGAAGTAACCTTTGTTGTCTCAACCTTGTTAAGTTTAGATTCCTTGGCATTAGGGAATGCGATACCTGTAATCAGATCCATATCCTTACCGCTGATAGTTATCTCTTCACCATTCTTGATAGGGGAAGGAGTTGCAACGAGCTGACTAGGAACTACGGTCGTAATCTCACCGAAAGGAATTCTTATACCGCTTTTTGTTACAGCTGTAATTTCACCGTCTGCTACCTTTGAAGAGATAACGAAGGTAATCTCAGAAGCTGTTTGTGACTTGAAGTCAGCTGCTTCTACGGTTGCACCATTCAACTCAATACTTGCAATCTGGTCAAGTGAAGTACCTCTGAGGACCTCTGTTTCACCAGCCTTGATGAGAGACTTACCGATAGCATTGTTTGCATCGATTTCAGGAGCATTGATACTTAAAGCACCTTCAGAATACATATAGTTGTTTCCATCGCTAATCTGGAATCTGCCTTCTCCTGCTTCTGCTGGGATAACCAACTGAATCTGATAGCGTGTCTGAGATTTAAAACTCTCGGCATCCATAGTGTAGCCATTAGCAAAAATAACAGATGTAATGTTGTTGAGGTAATCGCCTTCGAGGGTGAGGACGTCTCCAACATTTCCTACCAGGTTTTCCTTGTTTTCACCTACGTAGAAACCTGTGAATTTCAAATTCTCAATGTATGTGATTGGGGTAAGTGTCTTGATTTCACCATTCTTGGCGGTCTTCAATGTAACAATACCCGGTTCACATTTTTCTGCAGGAACTTCAATATTGATTTCTGAGTTTTTTCCTGATGTAATAACATTAATGCTGGTAATAGCTTCTGCACCAGGAAGATCTATTTCTGTAATCTGGTCAAGATTGGCTCCCTTGAAAGTAAGGACACCCCCACGGAGTACAGGGTTTGGACCGTATGATAATACAGATATTTCATTGCCATACTGGTCGGTGTTCAAGTCATCACGGTCGCATGATGTGAACGCAAATGTACTGCATATCAGTAGCAGAACCAACCAGAGGAAAGATTTATTATGTCTTTTCATAATGATTGACGTTTATTGTTTTTGTTTGTTTGCAGTGCTGGCAGTTGGATGACTGCCAGCATCAGCAAATTTTATTCATTGATAGGGCAAACACGAATGTTATCAACGCAAATTGTTGGTGAGCATTCTACAGTAGCCTCTTTGTATGGTCCTGTATAGAGGAACATGGTCATACCTGTGAGATTCTCAAACTTCAAACCACCCAATTTGTTTCCATATCTGTCGTATGCAAATTCTGATAATGGAATAGAAACAGTCTGCCAGTTTCCTGAAGTGCTGAATGTGTTGTTGGTTGCTCCATACCATGGAGTCCAAAGTGCACGTGGAAACTTGTCATCTGCAAGATAGTTGTTGTTGCCTGTTGAGTATGTTACCTGGTCGTTACCGGTAAAATATACCTGTAATGACAAGCCTGTCCAATCATTAGGAATGTTAACCTCAAACTTCACTTGCATGTTGTCAACATCATCCCATTTCATCAGCGAGTTCAACTCAGGATAACCTGCAGCCGGCTCTGGCCAGTAGTTGAATGAGTATTCATCTTCAGCCCATGAATCGAAATTAACGGTCTTGCCTCCTAAGTAGTAGTAATTTCCGTCAAGAGGCTGAACTCCTTCAACATCATTCCTCATACGGTTACCATTTTGAATTCCATCACGCCAGCCATGACCTGTTGCTATTGCGTCATCTCCGTCATTATCCCAGTCGAAGAGTATGCAGCGGTCGTCACGGAAATAGAACTTAGACTTACCTTTTCCATACATGCTTTCTACTGTGACAAATCCTTTCTGTGCACCTTCTGGTACCACAAAAGTAACGGCACTCTTGGAAATGCTCTTGAAATCTGTAACATCTACGTTGCCTGGGAATGTGATTTTAAGATGAGCATTCTCGTAATCCAGCAGGTAGTCACCTTTCAGGGTTACGGTTTCGCCATCTTTTGCAAACTCATTGCTCAATGATGTTACCACCGGTTCTGGTACGAGCGTCTTGAAGTCATATTCAGTACACTCACCATCCTTGTTGTACATGTAGATCTTATTGGTAGGATTGTCAGTAAGAGTCTTTGGTACATCTACAATCAAGGTATGGTCTGTAATCATACTTGTATTCAAAATGGCTTGCTGGTCGTTGAAAAGCATTTTTGTTATACTTCTCAAGTTGTTACCGACCAGGCAGATACTTGTACCCATGTATGCTCCAGTTAACATGGAATCTTTCTTGGTTACATCGCACAGGCGAACGTAATCAATAGAAGGAGTTCCACCAGCTATTTCATATTTGTCAGGCTCATCCACACAACTTGTGATACTGAGACCTGTAAAAGCTGTAGCTCCAAGAAGCATGATACTTAATATTTTATTATTTAGCTTCATAATTGTTCTGTTTTTGAGGTTTCTTATATTAATAAGTAAACTGAGAAATGTCAACATGCTGTGGTGCCTCCAGCAAATGAGGGTTCATGGTTGCATCTTCTGTAGGGAATGGGATGGTAAAACTGCTCATCTGAACGTTCTGATGCTTACCAGGATCATCATTGTATCTTACATCGCTGTTCAAGTTCCAAGGACCATCATAGCTACCCTTGTTGTACCATGTCTCATAGAGCGCATTCAGACCATAATACTCATTTCTCTTCTGTGCGTTCAACTCAGCAATTGTTGCATCAGGATCGAAGTAGTATCTGCGTACGTAATCATACCAGCGATCGCCCTCAAGTGCTAACTCCAATCTGCGCTCCTTCCATACATCTTCGAAACTGATAGATGTTGGGCGTTCGTATGTAGATACCGCACGGTTGCGAACTTTGTAGAATGCATCAATGGCAGATGCATCTGTTGTTGAGCCTGCATTACCAATCTTGGCTTCTGCATAGATGAGATAAACATCTGCAAGACGTAACAGCTGAGTATAGTTACCATAAGCCATCACATCAAAGTCGCAGCCTATATGCAAGTTATGGTCGGCTTTATCACCAACAAGATGCTTGGCACATTGTGCTCCTGTTGGACTCTGGAGTTCTCCGTTACCTTGGTGCTTCTCGTATCCTTTATATACGTGCTTCAGGAAATCGAAACCGCCACAGTCTGTGTAGAAATAGTCGTATTTATCACCAGCCATAATCATGGTAGCCTTACGGCGGATGTCGGTGTTGTTTCTAGTCTGGCTTGTTGGATTATCTCCGAAAGCTTCTATCAGGTCTACTGATGGACCAGCCCATCCTCCCCAGTTGTTACCTGTTTCATCGAAACCCGAAATAGCGAGGTCACTTTGAAGTGAGTTTTGAGATGTCCAAGGGTCACGTGTGGCACGCCAGTGCCATGCGATGAGTGATTCAGGACCTTTGTATGCGCTGTAGAACATTGCTGGGAAATTGGCTGCAGGTTCCAAACTTCTGCCACTATTGTCTATAACATCCTTTGCATATTTGGCAGCGTTGTCAAGATCTTCCTGGTTGCGCTGGTGATTGGTGGTCTTGATGTATGCCACACTTCCCTGTTCGTAAGTTGTAGTTGCTGGATCGAAACCAGACTTTGTCAGGTAAACCTTGGCAAGCAAGCCTTCTGCGCTGTATTTGTCAATACGTCCAAGACCTGTAGGATCTTTTTCCGGTAACAGTTCAATGGCTTTTTTCAAGGTCATGATGATGTAATCGTATACATCCTCTATGTTGGCCTTATACTGGTCATTGTATGTACCGGCACCGATAATGTCTGTGTTGTTATGGATGATTGGCACTGCACCGAATGTACGTACAAGATAGAAGTATGCCATAGCTTTCCATGTCAGGCATTCTCCCATACATGCACTCTTAACGCTTGCGCTTGCGTTGGCACCTTTCAGTTTATCATAAATGGTGTTGGCGTAGGCATTTACTGTCCAAAGTGAATAAGACATATCTTTCAGGTTGGCATTGTTGGCAGATACGTTACAGTTCCAGTATTGAGTATCTTCACTTCCCCACCAATAATAGTTTCCTGACATAACTTCACCAACTTTGAAGAAACCTCTTTGGAAATCATACCATGGCATACTGTACAGAGAATTGGCGCCTTGATAGCACTCTGCATCACCATTATAGAACGTGTCTGCATTGTAGTTGGAATTGTCTGGCTGATCCAGAAAGTCCCCGCAAGAAGACAAGCTGAGACCCAAGACGAATGCGCAAACGGCCGTTTTATATATATTGTATTTTTTCATAATTGTTTATTCTTTTGTTATTTAATTAGAAAGCAAGGTTGATACCGAAAGAATATATCGTTGGTGAAGGATAACGTCCGTTATCTACACCGAAGCTGTATCCCTGTGAATCGGATGTACTTGCACCTACTTCTGGATCATAACCGTCGTAACCGGTAATAGTGAAGAGGTTCTGTATATTTGCATATACTCTCAAACTCTCAATATGAAGGTATCTTGCATACTTTTTAGGCAATGTATAACCTAAAGTGATATTCTTCATTCTCAAGTATGATCCATCTTCAACATATCTGTCACTGATAACGCTAGAGTTTCCGGCTGGGTCACCGATAGCAAGACGTGGAATGTTGGTTCCTGCGTTTACTACATAGATGTTGTCTACGTCATCATACCAGTTGTATACGGTATTGGCATTGTTGCCTTTATAACCATTACTGTAGTCCTTGTTCGGATCAATTGGAGCCAGTACGGCATGATTCTTGACACTTGCACTCTGGTTTACCCAGGCATTGTTCATCTTGCTCATGCTGATATTCAGGTAGTTCATAACCTTGTTTCCTACAGAACCGCTGACGAACAATGTCAGGTCGAAGTCCTTATAACGGAATGTGTTGGTCCAACCAAATGTATATTTAGGCTGTGGATTACCGATGTAAGTCTTGTCGTAATCGTCGATAACTCCATCAGGCTTTCCGTCAGGACCTGAAATATCCTTAAACTTGATATCGCCTGGCCATACGGTTGTTCCCTTATTCAGGGCTCCTTCCTTGTAGCTCTTAGGCTTAGGAGAGTTTTTGATATCTTCAAAATCCTTGTATACGCCATCGGTCTGATATCCCCAGAATTGATAGAGAGGTTTGCCGATGTTACTTACACAGACCACGTCGTTCCACTGGCCATAGCCAATGATGTTGGCATTGGTTGTGCCGCTGAGACCTACCAGTTTGTTCTTGTTCCAAGAAATGTTGAACTCTGTATCCCAAGAGAAGTTCTTGTTAGCAATAGGATGAGCGTTTACTGCCAACTCGAAACCGGTGTTCTTGATCTTACCGTAGTTACCCCAAGGTGCATTAAGACGTGAAGAATCATTGCCTTGAGTACCCATATATGAAGGCAACTGTAAAGGCATCAGCATATCGTTGGAAACCTTGTTGTACCAGTCGAGAGTGAAACCAATCTTATCATTGAAGAGTCCAAGATCGAGACCGATATTGGTCTGTTCCTGAGTTTCCCACTTGATAGAAGTGTTTGGAATGTTGGTAGGACGGTATGCTACGCTTGTTTGACCAACAAGGAACTTGGTTACGGTAGTACCCCATTTGTAAGCACCGATATTGGCATTACCAGTCTGACCCCAGCCAATACGAATCTTACCATTGCTCAACCATTTACCTGCGATGCTCTTGATAAACTTCTCGTTAGAGAAACGCCAGCTTGCTGCGAATGAGTGGAATGAAGCCCAACGGTTTTCAGGACCGAAGTTAGAACTTCCGTCACGACGGAATGTATATGTTGCTAAATAACGGTCATCGTAGTTGTATGTCTCACGTGTAAAGAATGATGACATTGTTGTAACACCGAAACCAGACTTGATACTAGGAGTGCTGGAACCCAAAGATGGCAAATGGATTGTATTGTTTGGCAAATTAGAGTTTGCCTGATAGGTATAATCCCAGTCACTACGCCAAGTTTCCTGACCCAGCATGGCTGTGAAAGAATGCTTTTTGATACTTCCATAATAAGTAATGTAGTTTTTAAACTGCCAATACTTGCTTGTATTCTTCTGCCAACTTGCTGAGTTTGTGTCCTGGTTCCAGTTGCCTAAGTGCATAGTAGGTGTAAAGACCTCTGCATCACTCCATGACAAGTCGTAACCCAACTCTGTATGCCAGGTGAGGTTCTTTATAGGAGTAATGTCTGCAAAAATGTTACCGGTCAGCTTGTTGCGCTTCATGGTGATATCCTTGCTCAATGCCTGTGCAATAGGGTTTGGTGAAGACCAGCCGTCACGTACTACAGATGTATAGTTTCCGTCTACGTCATAGATTGCAATATCTGGAGGTGTAGTCAATGCGTATGTAATAACACCTTCTGTACCATCAGCATGGAGCAGGCGCTCCTTGGTTCTTGTGTATGTAGTATTCATACCTATCTTGAACCATTTCTTCAGTTGGGCGTCCAGATTGGCACGTACGTTCAAACGCTTGAAGTTAGAACCGATGATAGTACCATCCTGATCCATCATACCGCCACTAACATAGTACTTAACCTTCTCTGTACCACCTTGTGCAGCAACCTGATGCTGGTGCTGGAAAGCTGTGCGGAATACAGCGTCCTGCCAGTTGGTTCCTCGACCCAAGATAGATGGGTCTGAGAAATCAGGACGTGCCTGATCCTGTGAAATCCATCCGTTGTTTACAAAATCATTATAATATTCTGAGAATTCACGAAGATTCAGAATGTCAATACGCTTTCCCTGGTATTGCCATGCTGCCATGCCGTCGTATGTAAATTTTGCTTCTCCAATCTTACCCCGTTTGGTTGTGATAAGTACAACACCATTTGCACCCTGGGCACCATAGATGGCTGTAGCAGAAGCATCCTTCAGAATTTCCATACTGACGATATCGGCTGGGTTGATAGTTGACATTGGTGATACGGTAGAAACAGAACCGTTTCCTAAGGCATCTCCCAAACCTAATGAACCGCCGCTTGAACCGCCGCCCTGGAAGATGACACCATCAATGACATAAAGTGGTTCTGCACCGGCATTGATGGTTGACTGTCCGCGAACTCGGATTGAGGTAGAAGAACCTGGAGCACCTGAAGTCGCTACAGATGTAACACCGGCAACGCGACCTTGGAAACTCTGGTCTAAGTTTGTGATAATAGAACCTTTGATTTGGTCTTCTCCCATGGAAACAGAAGCTCCTGAGATATCGCTCTTCTTCATGGTACCATAACCTACAACTACCACCTCGTCAAGACTGTTGTTGTCTTCTACCAAAGTGATGTCGTACTTGCTTTGGCCTCCTACTTTGAAAGTTTTGGTAACATAGCCTACGTAAGTTACCTCTACAGTCTGTCCGGCAGCTACATTTAGTGTGTAGTTACCATCAAAGTCTGTCACTGCGGCATTTTTTGTGCCTTTCACTTTTACTGTTGCACCGATGATAGGACCCATTGCATCGGATACGTTACCAGTAATCTTCTTGGTCTGTTGCACAGCCTGATTCGTTGTGATCTGGGCTGCGAAAGTTTGCTGAGGGGAGATGCCGAGAAGACTCAGGGCAGCTACACTAGCAAGCAACTTTTCTCTACTTTTAAAGTTCATACAATTTTTGTTAGTTGGTTAAAACAGTTGGGCTCTTTCACTTATATGATCGATACGGGAAAGAATCCAAAACGGATTAGTGCTCTCTGATTATTCCTTCGTCATCTTTTTCTGATGAGAAGGAAGGGCTAGAGGCTAGCTCTAGGTTGCATTTACTTTTTCCATTGTTGTGATTATATTTATTTGTTTTATATTGTTTATTCTAAACCTTTAGGCTATTTTGTAAATCTGCTGCAAAGATAGCTATTTTTTGCAAAATAGCTTGTACATATTTTGCTGATTACTAATACTTTTCTGCTTTAGTGAAAATAAAATGTAATTTTCGTCATATTTATTAAAGATTAAGTGTTAGCGTTACAATTTATTTACTTGATGGTTGATTTATATTGATTATTCTATTATTTATCTATTATATATAAGGTACGCGTACATTATTTATTATATAAATTGTCATAACCTTTTGTGCTTTGTTAATTGGTCTTTGGTTGTTTTCGGTCAATTCTTGAGTTGAAAAGAGTGTGTATTTTGTTGTTTTCTTTGCTTTTTCTGACTTGATGTGCATCAATTCTTATTTCTTTTTTCAGATATTTCCAAATATTTTTCTGCCTTTGCAACAAAGTATGTTTATTCAGCAAAATAATACACGGATATATCGGAAATTATGTCTAACTTTGCAACCGTAAAACAGAATGTTTAACTAACAAGATTACCAACGACAATATGAATCATCGTATAGCAAATGTTTTTAGGTTAATAATTATAGGTGTTCTGATGAGTGTGCTGGGGACTTCAAGCCTCAGCGCACAAATCAGAGGAAACAACATCGTGGTAACGGTAACTCCTGACCATCAGGACTGGGATTATCGGGTAGGCGAGAAGGCTAATTTCACGGTGAATGTGAGAAAGAGCGGTACGCTACTCAACCAGGTGAAGGTAGATTATGAAGCCGGACCGGCAATGTTTCCGGAGGTGAAGAAAAGTACCACTCTCAAGGACGGAACCATGAAATGGTGCGGCAGTCTGAACAGACCGGGCTTCTACCGCCTCAAGGTTATCGCTCATGTTGATGGCAAGGATTACGAGGGACTTTGCACGGCAGGTTTCTCTCCTGAGAAGATTCAGCCTTTCGCACAGGAACCTAAGGATTTCGATGCTTTCTGGAAGAAGGCACTGGATGAGGCAAGACAGAATGACCTCAATCCTACCAAGGTGCTTCTGCCTGAGCGTTGTACCAAGGATAAGAATGTATATGAAATCAGTTATAACAACAACCGATGGGGCTCTAAGATGTATGGCATCCTGAGTGTCCCGGTAAAAGAAGGTAAGTATCCGGCTTTGCTCCGTGTACCTGGTGCGGGTGTACGCCCTTATGCCGGCGATACTTATACGGCTCCTGCTGAATGCATCGTACTGGAAATCGGTATTCATGGTGTTCCTGTTACCATGCAGCAGAAGATTTATGATGATCTTGCCAACGGCGAACTGAATGGTTACTGGGATACCAATCTCGAGAATCCTTATCGCAATGCTTACAGACGGGTAGTAACCGGTGCTGTCCGTGGTGTGGATTATATCGCTTCTCTCCCTGAGTGGAACGGAAAGACTATCGGTGTAACGGGTTCATCACAGGGTGGATTCCTTTCCATCGCTGTGGCAGCTCTCGATAAGCGAATCACATTCCTGGCTCCTGTTCATGATGCCATGTGTGATTATGAAGCTGAGATTCACGGAGTTGCAGGCGGATGGCCTCACTATTTCTATAAGGAAGACAAGGCACAGGGGGCTGCATGGAAAGAGCAGAAACTTACAGATTTGGAAAAGGCAAGACTCGAAGGTGCACGCTATTATGATGGCGTCAACTTCGCCCGTCGTATCACTGTTCCTGGCTGGTACAGTTTCGGTTATAATGATGAGGTGGTTCCGCCAACATCGTCTTACGGACTTTATAATTCGGTAAAAGCGCCAAAGACATTGAGTCTGTACCAGATGACCGGTCATTACTGGTATCAGGAGCAGTGGGATGAATGGCAGGCTTGGATTATTCAGCAATTAAAGAAATAGATATATGATAGGAAAAAGAATTTTGATTGGTGCAGCTTGCCTCATGGCGATGCAAGGAGCAATGGCACAGGTTGATGGCGTTACGGGCGCATCAGTCCAGACTGCCAATACTTCCTGCTGCAAGGGTAAAAAGCAATGTAGCAATACTCCGGCAGAGCAACTGAAGGTTAGACTGCAGAAATTACAGAACAAGGGAATCATGCTCGGTCATCAGGATGATCCGGTGTATGGTACTACTTGGAAATGGGATGAAGGAAAGAGCGATGTATTCCTCACTACAGGTGATTATCCTGCCGTGATGGGCTTTGATCTCGGTAAGCTAGAGCTCGACAGCAAGGAAAATCTTGATGGAGTGTCTTTCGATCGTATGCGAAAAGAAATCATTGCCCAAAATGAGAGAGGAGGCATCGTTACTTTGAGTTGGCATCCTTGGAATCCGGTTACTGGCGAGAATGCCTGGGATCCGAAAGGTGATGCTGTAGCTGCAGTCCTGGATGGAGGCGCCCAGCAACAGAAGTTCGACGGATGGCTCAAGAAGGTTTCCGATTTCATCCTTTCTTTGAAGACAAACGATGGTAAACTGGTTCCTGTCATCTTCCGACCATGGCATGAAATGAATGGCGGATGGTTCTGGTGGGGAGCTAGCAGTTGCACACCTGTACAATATAACCAATTATACGTAAAAACCCTAAATATACTTACTAAAGCAGGGTGCAATAACATCGTTTGGGCTTGGTCACCAAATCTCAGCGACGAGAAGACAGTAGAAAAATTCCTGGAGCGATTCCCGGGAGAAAAGTATGTGGATATGCTGGGTGTTGACGTCTACGAGTTCGACAACAGCGATGCCAACTATCAGCAGAACCTTGCTGCTACGCTCGATGTGCTGATGGAGGCAGCCAAGAAGGTGGGTAAGATTCCTGCCCTCACCGAAACGGGTTGCAGGGGTATCTCCAGCAAGAAGGATTGGTTTACCCAAACCCTTTGGCCTGTACTTCAGAAGTATCAGTTGAGTTATGTACTCTTCTGGCGTAATGCCTGGGACAAACCTCAGGAAGAGGCTTACCTCCCTGGAGTCGGTGACGGTGCCATCGTCGAGGACTTCAAGAAATTCAAGAAGGAAAAGAAAGTCCTCTTTGCCAAAGAGGTTTTAAAGGTTAAATAAATGTTGAATGTTGAATGTTGAATTGGCATTAGTCCAATGTGCATTTTATACTCAACATTCAACATTCAACATTCAACATTAATATAAAACAAAATATGACTACATTTCAAGACAAAGTGAAAGCACTTCGCACTCATCATGAGGAATTGTTGAGCCGCAAGAATGAACCCATAGAGTGGGGAAATGGTATCTACGAAAAGTATAAGAACCCAATCCTCACCGCAGAACATACACCATTGGAGTGGCGTTACGACTTCGATGAGAAGAGCAACCCTTATCTCATGCAGCGCATCATGATGAATGCTACCCTCAATTCGGGTGCCATCAAGTGGAATGGTAAGTATCTCCTCGTTGTTCGTGTTGAGGGTGCTGACCGCAAGAGTTTCTTTGCCGTAGCAGAGAGTCCTAATGGTGTTGACAACTTCCGTTTCTGGGATGAGCCTATCACCATGCCGGAGGATGTTGTTCCTGCTACCAACATCTATGATATGCGACTTACAGCTCATGAGGATGGCTACATCTATGGCGTGTTCTGTGCTGAGCGTCATGATGATGATCAGCCTGGCGACCTCAGTGCTGCTACTGCTACTGCAGCCATTGCCCGTACCAAGGACCTGGTAAACTGGGAGCGTCTTCCTGATCTGAAGACCAAGAGCCAGCAGCGCAATGTGGTTCTCCATCCGGAGTTCGTTGATGGCAAGTATGCTTTCTATACCCGTCCACAGGATGGTTTCATCGATACAGGTTCTGGTGGTGGTATCGGTTGGGCACTGGTTGATGATATCACTCATGCCGAAATCAAGGAAGAGAAGATCATCAATGCCCGTCACTATCATACCATCCAGGAGGTGAAGAACGGTGAGGGTCCTCATCCTATCAAGACTGATAAGGGCTGGTTGCATCTGGCTCACGGTGTTCGTGGCTGTGCCAGCGGTCTCCGCTATGTGCTCTATATGTACATGACTTCTCTTGAGGATCCTACAAAGGTGATTGCAGAACCAGGTGGATATCTCCTCGTACCGGAAGGTCCTGAGTATATCGGTGATGTAATGAACGTAGTCTTTGCCAATGGTTGGATTGCAGATGAGGATGGCAAGGTATTCATCTACTACGCTTCTTCTGATACCCGCATGCATGTGGCAACTTCTACCATCGACCGATTGGTAGATTACTGCATGAATACACCAAAGGATGATTATCGTACTCAGTTCTCTGTAGAGAAGATCAAGGCTTTGGTAGCAAAAAATAAACAGACTTTAAGTAAATAAGTTTCAGGTATTAAGATTGTAGGGATTCGTACTCCTCATCCGTATTATTGAATATGGATAAGGGGCGAATCCCTTTTTTAGTAACATTCAACATTCAACATTCAACACTCAACATTCAACATTAAAAATAAAAACAATGGCTCGTTTAAAAGAAAAAATAGCTTATGCATTGGGTGATGCCGCTGCGGGTGGTATTGTATGGAAGGTGATGTCTATCGCTTTTCCTCTGTTTTTTACAAATGTCTTCGGACTCTCGTTTGCGGATGCGGCAGTACTGATGCTCGTAGCCCGCATGTTCGATGTGGTTACTGACCCACTGATGGGTACTCTTGCCGACCGTACCCAGAGCCGTTTCGGTACCTACCGTCCTTGGCTCATCTATGGTGCCATTCCTTTCGGATTGATATTCGCCCTCTTGCTCTATACACCAGACTTCGGTCCTGTGGGCAAGCGAATCTATGCTTACGCCCTCTATCTGCTGATGATGGCGGTATATACCATGGTGAATGTGCCTTACGGCTCATTGCTCGGTGTGATGACCGAGGATGATGATGAGAAGAACCAGTTCTCTTCTTTCCGTATGGTGGGTGCTTATGCCATGGGATTCGTCACCCTGCTTTCTTTCCCTTATCTCCAGAAGATGGTAGGTGGAACAGCCGCACATCAGTATGCTGTCATTGGTGCCGTGCTCGGTATTATTGCTGCTGTGATGACATTGGCTTGCGGACTTCTTACCAAGGAACGTATGAAGCCGAAGCGCGCTGAGAAGTTCTCTTTCCAGCAGTTTGCCGACCTCGTTCACAACAAGGCTTGGCTCTATATGACAGCCATCGCCGTGTGTACCAACTTCTTCAACGGATTCCGCTATGCCGTTGCCGGCTATATGTTCGATTACTGTCTGCATGGCAATGTAACCATCGAGGGATTGATTATCAACTATACCGTTTTCATGGCGTTTGGTGAAGTAACTTGTATGATTTTCGGTGGTGTATCTCCTTGGTTCACCCGTCTGGTAGGCAGCAAGCGCATGGCATTCTTCTGGGCTGCAACACTCTGTCTGGTTCTCTCGGTTGTCTTCTTCTTCATCCCGATGAATCCGTCGTATATCTGGGTGATGATAGCCATCGTTATCCTTACCTCTATGGGTATCGGTATCTATTCGCCATTGATGTGGTCTATGTATGCCGATGTAGCCGACTATCATACCGAGCATTTCGGAACATCAGCTACAGGTCTTATCTTCTCTTCCGGTACGATGAGCCAGAAGTTTGGTACCGCCATTTCCGGTTCTCTCATCGCCCTCTTCCTGGGCTGGGCAGGTGCCAACATGATAACAGATAAGATGGGTAATACGATGATCGACCCAGCCAGTGTTACCGACTCTGTGCTTACGATGGTATGGTCACTGTTCTCTCTCTTCCCAGCTGTCATCGCCTTCCTGCTGATGGTGCTGTCTTGGAAGTTCCCTATCCGCAAATAACTGTTTTAACATAACTAATAATCACTATTAAGAAAGGAAAAATGGAAAATCTTAAAGAAACGATGCGGGATGTTCTGGAGAATAACATCCTCAGCTATTGGCTGACGAAAGTGAAAGATGAAGAAAACGGTGGCTTTTACGGACGTGTAGACGGTAACGACCAGGTACATCCTGTAGCCGAGAAGGGAGCAGTGATGAATGCCCGTATCCTCTGGGCGTTTTCTGCTGCCTATCGTGTCTTGAAGAAGCCGGAGTATCTTGAGGCTGCCACCCGTGCCAAGGAGTATGTGCGCGGTTATTTCCTCGACAGGGAATATGGCGGCATCTACTGGAGTGTTGACTATCAGGGTAATCCGCTCGATACCAAGAAGCAGACTTACGCCATCGGCTTTGCCATCTATGGTTTCTCGGAGTATGCCCGTGCAACAGGTGACAAGGAGGCGTTGGATATCGCCATCTCCCTGTATCATGACATAGAGAAGCATGCCTTTGATGCCAAGAACAACGGATATATCGAGGCATTGACCCGTGAGTGGAATCCGATTGCCGACATGCGTCTCTCTGATAAGGATGAGAATGGTTCCCGTACGATGAATACCCATCTGCATATCATCGAGCCATATACCAATCTTTATCGTGTATGGAAGACTCCGGAACTGGAGAAGAGCATCCGCAATCTGCTCTATATCTTCACCGATAAGCTTCTGAACAAGGAGACTTATCATCTCGACCTCTTCTTCAATGACGAGTGGGAGGGCAAGCGCAACATCGAGAGCTATGGTCATGATATTGAGGCGTCCTGGCTGCTCCACGAAACCGCGCTGGTTTTAGACGATAAGATATTGCTGCATAAGATAGAGCGCATCATCCGTCGTATAGCCGATGCAGCAGATGAAGGCTTGCGTCCGGATGGCAGTATGGTTTATGAGCATTGGAAAGATGGAGATAAGTATGATCTCCAGCGCCAGTGGTGGGTGCAGTGCGAGAACATCATCGGACATATCGACCTCTATCAGTATTTCCGTACCGAAGAGAATCTTCTGGTTGCCATCTCCTGCTGGAATTATGTAGCTAAGCATCTGCTGGATAACAAGAACGGTGAGTGGCACTGGGCTATCCTGGAAGATGGTACGGTGAACAAGGAGGATGATAAGGCGGGTTTCTGGAAATGTCCTTACCACAACTCCCGTATGTGTCTCGAACTCATCGAACGTGACTATTAACATACAGATTCCCTGAAAGGCAGGAATAGAATACAAAAATCCAAGCAAATCATATATTTGCTTGGATTTTTTTGTTTATCCCGATTTTTTATTGTACTTTTGCAACCAATGTAGAATTGAGGGTGGTATCGCATCAAAAATTCAACATTCAACATTCAACATTAAACATTAAAAATAAATGTATATAGCAATAGCAGGAAATATCGGTAGTGGCAAGACAACACTCACCAAGATGCTTTCTAAACATTATGGATGGAAACAGTACTTGGAGCCCGTGGCTGAAAACCCCTATATCGATGACTATTACAAGGATATCTCGCGATGGGCTCTCAATATGGAGGTGTTCTATCTGAAGCAGCGATTCAAGAATCTGCTGGAAATCCAACACAGTAAAGAGACGGTTATCCAGGACCGCACCATCTTTGAGGGTGTTTATGTCTTTGCGGCCAACAACCGAAAGATGGGCAATATGGACCAGCGCGACTACGAGACTTATATGGAGCTTTTCGAGTCGATGATGGAAGTGGTGGAGATGCCTGAACTGATGATATATCTCCGTTCTTCAGTTCCTCACCTCGTGAAGAATATCCAGAAGCGCGGTCGTGATTATGAGCAGAAGATGCCTTTGGATTATCTGGAAGGTATCAACAATCTTTACGAAGATTTCATCATGAACAAGTATAAGGGCAAGGTGCTCATCGTAGAAGTTGATAATCTCGATTTCGAGCACAATCCCAAGCAGTTTGGTGAAATCGTAGATAAGATAGATGCCAAGCTCTTCGGGCTGTTCTCTTAAGCCCAATTCAACATTCAACATTTAACATTCAACATTGACATAGATGCATATAGCAATAGCAGGAAATATAGGTAGCGGCAAGACAACATTAACCAAGATGCTTGCCAAGAGATATGGCTGGAAAGCTAATTTCGAGCCGGTAGATAATAATCCATATCTGGCTGATTATTACAAGGATATGGAACGTTGGTCGTTTAATCTTCAGATTTACTTCCTGAACAAACGATTCCATGATGTTGTGGAGATTTCACGTTCAGAGCAGACCATCGTACAGGATAGAACCATCTTCGAGGATGCGCGTATCTTTGCGCCTAATCTTCATGATATCGGTATGATGAGCGACAGGGATTTCAAAAACTATACCGATCTCTTCGATCTGATGATCAGTCTGGTGAAACTTCCTGACCTGATGATATATATCAAGAGTAGCATTCCTACGCTTGTGAAGCATATCGAGAAGCGTGGCCGCGATTTCGAGAAGAGCATCCGCATCGATTACCTCCAGGGTTTGAACAAGCGTTATGAGGATTGGATCAAGGATTATAAAGGTCGCCTCATCATCATCGATGGTGATAATCTGGAGTTTGGAGAGAATCCGGAAGATTTCCGAAAGGTTACTGACCTGATAGATGCTGAGCTCTTCGGCCTGTTTGCTGAAAAGGAGGTTTAAAAGTAAAAAAGTAAAAGGGTAAAAAGGTAAAAAGAACCTTAACCCCCTTTCGCCCCCCGTTCCTAGCGATTCCATCGCTAGTCCCCCAAGTCCTTATTATAAGGTAAAAAAGTAAAAAGGGCAACCCCGCTAGGCGTCAAAGGAGGAACGCCTGGCGGGGTTGCGTTTTATGGTTGTACAGCTAAAAGGTATATGGTTGTACAGCTAAAGGGTTTATGGTTGTACAACAAAAGGGTTTATGGTTGTACAACTAAAGGGTTTATAGTTGTACAACTATAAGGGTTGTAGTTGTACGATTAAAAGGTGTTGTCACTAGGCTCGGCAGAGCTGCTGACTGCAGTCGGCAGAGCTGCTGACTAGGCTCAGTAGAGCTGCTGAGCCTAGTGGCAACCTTCGAGAAGCAGTCTCCTTCAACTCGGGAAGCAGTCTCCTAAAACTAAAAGAGACGTCTCTTTGAACCCAAAGAAACGTCTCCTTTCGCTTATTCAATCATATTCTTTCGCTTATTCAAACATCTGAATACGCTTATTCAATCATAATCTTCTGCTTATTCAAACATCTGAATACGCCAGCAGAACTATCTCCTTCCTCCGGAAGAACCGGATGCTTTATAGAACTTTCCTTTCTGGCGGGAGATGAAGATGCCGCCTTGAGCTGAGGTCTTATCTACTTGCTGGCCATTGAGATTATAGATAATCTCTTTCTCATCCTTCTTATACAGGGTAGGAGAGGCGATGAAAGTTGTGCCGGAAACAATGTCGAAGCGGATGAATTTTTGGGTAAAAATTCCTACTGTTCTGTTCCTTTTTGCTACAAAATACGCTCGTTTTAGCTGTTTCCGAACCTTTGTTAATACTGTCTGTTAACTGATGAAATCAGGCTGTTTTTTGAGTTTTTTCACTTTAGATGTAAATTAAACCATAAAAAAATGTGCTCTTTCAGAAAAAAGTGTTACCTTTGCAACCGCTTAGAAGCATTTATATAAAATAACGTTATAACAAATTTATGAACTTTACACTATTTATCACCGTTTTGCTGACGGCTGTAACCTTGGTGGTGGCTGCTTATGTCATCGCGAAGTTGATCGGTCCTCGTTCATACAATCCGGTAAAGGGTGAACCTTTTGAGTGCGGTATTCCGACTCGTGGCAGCTCATGGTTGCCATCACACATCGGCTACTACCTCTTCGCCATCCTTTTCCTGATGTTTGACATCGAGACAGTATTGCTTTACCCATGGGCAGTCGTAGTTAAGCAGTTTGGATCTATGGCTCTCGTGAGCATCGGGTTCTTCCTGTTGGTATTGGTATTTGGCCTTGCTTATGCTTGGCGGAAAGGAGCATTGGAATGGAAGTAAACAAAAGAGCCTCTATCAAGAGTATTCCTTACGACGAGTTTAAGGACAATGACACCCTCGAAAAGATTGCGCAGGAGCTCAATGAGGGTGGTGCTAACGTGGTAGTCGGTTCGCTCGATGCTGCCATTAACTGGGGACGCAGTAACTCACTCTGGTCTTTGACCTTCGGTACCTCTTGCTGTGGTATCGAGTTTATGGCTGTAGGTTGTGCGCGTTACGACTTCTCCCGTTTCGGTTTCGAGGTAACCCGTAACTCTCCACGTCAGGCTGACTTGATCATGTGTGCCGGTACTATTACCAATAAGATGGCACCTGTTTTCAAACGTTTGTACGATGAAATGGCTGAGCCTAAGTATGTGGTAGCTGTAGGTGGATGCGCCATCTCTGGTGGTCCGTTCAAGAAGAGCTACAATGTGGTTCGTGGTATCAGCGAGTTGGTTCCTGTGGATGTTTATATCCCTGGTTGTCCTCCACGCCCTGAGGCTATCCTTTATGGTATGATGCAGTTGCAGCGTAAGGTAAAGGTTGAGAAATTCTTCGGTGGTGCTAACCACAAGATGACTCAGAATGAAAAGGAACTCTCTATGAGCAAGGGTGGTCTTCGCGGCTTGAGCAACGAGAACCTCTCTGACAGCGAGAAGCTCGGACACAAGGAGCCTATCATCGTAACTGAAGTACCTGAGGATTTCGACCCTCAGAAAGGTCTAACTGATTAATATAATAAGGTATAAGAACATGAAACTGAATAATATTGAATTGAGTTTTGATAATTTCGCCTCTGAAATGGCGAAGTTGAAGAACGAGAAGCATTTCGACTACCTTATTACCATCATCGGTGAAGACTTCGGTGAGGAAGGTCTCGGATGTATCTATATTCTCGAGAATACTCAGACCAACGAGCGCTGCTCGGTAAAGACCATCGCCAAGAAGGTGGATGGCAGTGATGTGATTCCTACAGTTATTAACCTTTGGAAGGTAGCTGACCTCCTGGAGCGTGAGGTATTCGATTTCGTCGGCATCAAGTTCCTGGGTCACCCAGACATGCGCCGTCTCTTCCTCCGCACCGATTTCCAGGGCTATCCATTGCGCAAGGACTTCGATATGAGTCCTGATGCAAACAAGTTCCCTTGTACTGATGAGCCAGAGGATGACTTCACCATGGAGTATTCCTTGAGCGAAGATGGCCATCTTGTTGCTACAGAGAAGCGTCGCTTTGATGAGAACGACTATGTTGTCAACATTGGTCCTAACCACCCATCTACCCACGGTGTGCTCCGATTGCAGACCGTTATCGATGGTGAGACCGTGAAGCGCATCTATCCACACCTCGGTTATATTCACCGTGGTATCGAGAAGATGTGGGAGAACATGACCTATCCACAGACCTTGGCATTGACCGACCGTCTGAACTATCTTTCTGCGATGATGCACCGCCACGCATTGGTAGGCGTTATCGAAGAGGCTATGGGTATCGAACTCTCAGACCGCATCCGCTACATCCGCACCATTATGGATGAGTTGCAGCGTATCGACTCACACTTGTTGTACCTCGGCTGTACCGCACAGGACTTGGGTGCCTTGACTGCATTCCTTTACTGTATGCGCGACCGTGAGCACGTATTGAACGTGATGGAGGAGACAACCGGTGGTCGTCTGATCCAGAACTACTACCGTATCGGTGGTCTGCAGGCAGATATCGACCCTAACTTCGTTCAGAATGTAAAGACCCTCTGCAAGTATCTCCGTCCGATGATTCAGGAATACCTCGACGTATTCGGTGACAACGTGATTACTCACAACCGTCTCGAAGGCGTAGGTCCAATGAACTATGAGGATTGTATCAACTATGCCGTAACCGGTCCTGCCGGCAGAGCATCAGGTTGGAAGAACGATACCCGCAAGCGTCATCCATACGATATGTACGACAAGGTAGAGTGGAAGGAAATCACCCTTACCGGTTGCGATTCAATGGATCGTTACTATGTACACATCCAGGAGTTGTATCAGAGCTTGGACATCATCGAGCAGTTGATTGACAACATTCCAGAGGGTGAGTACTACATCAAGCAGAAGCCAATCATCAAGGTTCCAGAGGGACAGTGGTACTTCTCTGTAGAGGGTGCCAGCGGCGAGTTTGGTGTATATCTCGACTCAAAGGGTGACAAGAGTCCATACCGTATGAAGATGCGTCCGATGGGTCTCTCACTCACAGGAGCCTTGGATCCAATGCTCCGTGGTCAGAAGATCGCCGACCTCATCACTACAGGTGCAGCAATCGATTTCGTAATCCCTGATATTGATAGATAATTATGTTTGATTTTAGTATAGTAACAACATTCATCGACAATCTGCTTCGCCAGACCTTGGGCCTGGGCGACTTCCTGTCGATTCTGATTGAGTGCGTGCTTGTGGGTATCTGTATTTTGACAGCATACGCCCTCATCGCTATCGTACTTATCTTCATGGAGCGTAAGGTGTGTGCCTACTTCCAGTGCCGTCTCGGCCCTATGCGTGTAGGTCCTTGGGGTATCTTCCAGGTATTCGCCGACGTGCTCAAGATGTTGATCAAGGAGATCTTCGCTGTAGATAGAGCCGACAAGCTGCTCTACTACATGGCACCATTCCTCGTGATCATTGCCTCTGTAGGTACTTTCTCATTCCTTCCATGGAACAAGGGAGCTCATATTCTTGACTTCAACGTAGGTGTATTCCTCATCACAGCCGTAAGTTCTATCGGCGTGCTGGGTGTGTTCCTCGCAGGTTGGGCATCTAACAACAAGTACTCTGTGGTATCTGCCATGCGTGGTGCCGTACAGATGATTTCTTACGAGATGTCTCTCGGTCTCTGTCTGATTTCTGCAGTCGTTCTTACCGGCACCATGCAGGTAAGTGGTATCGTAGAGGCACAGACTGGTGCTTGGAACTGGTTGATTATCAAGGGTCATGTGCCAGCTATCCTGGCTTTCCTCGTATTCCTCGTAGCAGGTAATGCTGAGGCAAACCGTGGTCCTTTCGACTTGGCTGAGGCTGAGAGTGAGTTGACCGCTGGTTACCACACTGAGTATTCTGGTATGGGCTTCGGTTTCTACTACCTGGCAGAGTACCTCAACCTCTTCGTGATTTCTGGTATCGCTTCTACCGTATTCCTCGGTGGTTGGGCGCCATTGAACATCGGTATCGAGGGCTTCGACAATCTGATGAACCTCATCCCAGGTTTCATCTGGTTCTTCGGTAAGACCTTTGCTGTGGTATGGCTCCTGATGTGGGTACGTTGGACATTCCCACGTCTGCGTATCGACCAGATTCTGAAGTTGGAGTGGAAGTATCTGATGCCATTGTCACTGGTCATCCTGATCTTGATGACAGTATGCGTAGCATTCGGATTCCACGGATAATCTTTAATACACATTATTATAATAATAAGAAAGTATGTCTAACAATTCATATTTCGGCGGTATTGCAGCGGGTTTGAAGACCCTCGCTATCGGTATGAAGACTACCATGAAGGAGTACTTCACACCAAAGAGCACAGAGCAGTATCCTGAGAACCGCAAGACTACACTCCACGTATCTCCACGTTTCCGTGGTCGCCTGGTCTTCGTTCGTGATGAGAACGAGGCTTACAAGTGTGTGGGTTGTACATTGTGTGAGAAGTCATGCCCTAACGATACCATCAAGATCGTAACCGAGATGGTGGAGGACCCAGAGACAGGCAAGAAGAAGCGCAAGCTGGTAGATTACCAGTACGACTTGGGCGACTGCATGTTCTGCGAGCTCTGTGTGAACGCATGTAACTTCGGTGCAATCAAGTTTGTCAACGATTTCGAGAATGCAGTCTTCGACCGCAACAAGTTGGTGATGCACCTTGACAAGGAGGTTTATAAGGGCGGTAGCCTTCCAAACCTCATCGATGGTGGTGCCCCATTGGAAATCGGTAAGTTTAACACCAAGACTAAGTAAGGAGGACTTTAGACAATGATAACAGCAAATTTATTTATGTTCGTCATCTTGGCAGTAGTCATCCTTGGCTCAGCCATCATGTGCGTGTTCACCAAGCGCATCATGCGTGCGGCAACCTTCCTGTTGTTCGTACTCTTCGGTGTAGCAGGCATGTTCTTCCTGCTCGACTATACTTATCTGGGTGCAGCTCAGATTTCTGTATATGCCGGTGGTATCACTATGCTTTATGTCTTCGCTATCCAGTTGGTATCAAAGCGTACTCTCCAGGGTCTTTTGGAGCATGTCAAGGGTAGCAAGATTGTAGGTCGCGCACTCGTCTGCCTCGTTGGTTTCGTAACCTTGGCAGTCATCGTGTTGAAGAATCACTTTATTGATATGGCTGCAACCGTAGCCGACACCGAGGTGCCAATGGATCAGGTAGGTTCTGCACTGGTAGGTGCTGACAAGTATGGCTATGTATTGCCATTCGAGTTTATCTCTGTATTCCTGTTGGCATGTATCATCGGTGGTATCTTAATCGCAAGAAAGGAGGATAAGAAATGATTCCAGTACAATATTTCTTCGTGCTCTCAGCACTCTTGTTCTTCATCGGAGTCTATGGCTTCTGTACACGCCGTAACCTCGTTGCCATGCTCATCTCCATCGAGCTTGTATTGAATGCAGCCGACCTGAACTTCGCTGTGTTCAACCGCATCCTCTTCCCAGGACAGTTGGAAGGTTTCTTCTTCACATTGTTCTCTATCGGAGTAGCAGCAGCCGAGACAGCCGTAGCGCTCGCTATTATTATCAACGTTTACCGCAACTATCACAGTGACCAGGTGAACAGTATTGAAAACATGAAATTCTAAAAGACAATGGAATACAATTATGCATTTTTGATACTTCTTCTGCCATTCCTGAGCTTCCTGGTTCTGGGACTTGTGGGTATGAAGATGAAAAGACCGGTAGCAGCACTCATCGGTACCGTATTGATGGGCTGTGTATTCGCGATGTCTGTCTATACAGCATACGAGTACTTCTTTGCAGTGGGTCGCGATGCCTCAACAGGTATGTACCCAACTGTTACCGTATTTAATTTCACATGGTTGAAGTTTACTGAGTTGCTCACCTTCAACATCGGTTTCCGTCTGAGCCCAATCTCCGTATTGATGCTCATCGTGATTACCACCGTCAGCTTCATGGTTCACATCTACAGCTTCGGCTATATGGCAGAGCGTGATGAGAACTACAAGGTTGAGGAATACGAGAAGGGTATGCAGCGTTTCTACGCTTACCTGAGTCTCTTCACCATGTCAATGTTGGGCTTGGTAGTAGCTACCAACATCTTCCAGATGTATCTGTTCTGGGAGTTGGTGGGTGTTTGCTCATACCTGCTCATCGGTTTCTACTATCCAAAGCATGCTGCAGTTCATGCCAGCAAGAAGGCGTTCATCGTAACCCGTTTCGCTGACCTCTTCTTCCTCATCGGTATCCTGTTCTACAGCTTCTATGTAGGAACCTTCAACTATGACTTGAATGCTCAGCCAGAGCTCAACTCTGCTTTGGCAGGTGCTGCTTGGGTAATGCCAACAGCGTTGTTCCTCATGTTCATCGGTGGTGCCGGTAAGAGTGCGATGTTCCCATTGCACATCTGGTTGCCAGATGCTATGGAGGGTCCAACTCCTGTTTCTGCGTTGATTCATGCCGCTACTATGGTTGTAGCCGGTGTATATCAGGTAGCCAGCCTCTTCCCAATCTGGGTACAGTATGCTCCTGAGACATTGCACTATGTAGCTTACATTGCAGCCTTCACCGCATTCTATGCAGCAGCCGTAGCTTGCTGCCAGCGTGATATCAAGCGTGGTCTGGCTTTCTCTACTATCTCTCAGATTGCCTACATGCTCGTAGCTCTCGGCGTTTGCTTCGCAGTAGATAACCACCATGGTGGTTTGGGTTATATGGCTGGTATCTTCCACCTGTTTACCCACGCTATGTTCAAGGCGTTGCTCTTCCTCTGCTCTGGTGCCATCATCGTCATCATCGGCAGCAACTTCAAGGATTACATGGGCGGTTTGCACAAGTACATGCCTATTACCAACATCTGCTTCCTCATCGGTTGCTTGGCGATTGCAGGTATTCCTCCATTCGCAGGTTTCTGGTCAAAGGATGAGATTATCTCAGCTTGCTTCCAGTTCTCTCCATTCATGGGCTGGTTCATGACAGTGGTTGCCGGTATGACAGCATTCTACATGTTCCGTCTCTACTACGTCATCTTCTGGGGACAGAGCTACTATGAGCTTGATCCTGAGAACCGTCGCAAGCCACAGGAGGTTCCTTTCGTGATGTGGGGTCCATTGGTATTCCTCGCCATCATCTCTTGCCTCTGCGGTTTGATTCCATTCGGTCACTTCGTATCTGCAACAGGTCAGAGCTACGATATCCATATCGACATGAGTGTGGCAACAACCTCTGTTATCGTTGCTATCATCGGTATCGGTCTGGCTACTTACATGTATGCTCCTAAGAAGACTCCATTGGCAGACACTTTGGCTAAGAAGATGCCTAAGTTGCACAAGGCAGCCTTGAACCGTTTCTATATCGACGATGCTTGGCAGTTCTTCACCCACAAGATTGTCTTCGGTTGCTTCTCAAAGCCAATCGCATGGTTCGACCGTCGCGTTATCGATGGTACCTTCAACTTCATGGCTTGGGGTACACAGGAGGCAGGTGAAACCATCCGCCCATGGCAGAGTGGTGATGTTCGCAGCTATGCTATCTGGTTCCTCACCGGTACCGTAGCATTGACATTGTGCCTGCTCGCACTTCTTTAATGAAAGTCTCACAATTAAGTAAATAGAAAAGAAATGAATTTAAGTATATTCGTCATAGTACCACTCCTGATGTTGCTCGGCCTCTGGTTGGCACGCAACGACAAGCAGGTTCGTGGTGTGATGGTAGCAGGTGCCAGCGTATTGCTCGGTCTCTCCATCTATTTGGTGTTTGCATTTCTCGAAGCTCGTGAGACAATGCCAGCCGACCAAGCTCCGATGCTCTTCACCTACTGTGTGCCTTGGTTTGAACCATTGCACATCAACTATTCACTCGGTGTGGATGGTATCTCAGTGGTGATGCTTCTCCTGACTTCTATCATCGTGTTCACCGGTACATTTGCTTCCTGGCAGATGGAGCCAATGAAGAAGGAATACTTCCTCTGGTTCACACTCCTGAGCATCGGTGTATATGGCTTCTTCATCTCTATCGACATGTTCACTATGTTCATGTTCTATGAGGTTGCGCTGATTCCTATGTACCTCCTCATCGGTGTATGGGGTAGTGGTGCGAAGGAGTATTCAGCCATGAAGTTGACTTTGATGTTGATGGGTGGTTCAGCCCTTTTGGTTATCGGTATCCTGGGTATCTACTTCTACAGTGGTGCTCAGACCTTCGAAATCCTCGATATCGCTCACCATACTAATGGTGCTCATGCGATTCCAGAGAGCGTGCAGAACGTGTTCTTCCCATTGCTCTTCATCGGTTTCGGTATCCTTGGTGCGCTGTTCCCATTCCATACATGGTCTCCTGATGGTCATGCCAGTGCGCCAACAGCCGTATCTATGTTGCACGCCGGTGTATTGATGAAGCTTGGTGGTTACGGTTGCTTCCGTATCGCCATGTTCCTTTTGCCAGCTGCTACTCACGGATTCTGGATCAAGGTGTTCCTCGTACTGACTACCATCTCTATCGTGTATGGTGCTTTGTCAGCATGTGTACAGACCGACTTGAAGTACATCAACGCTTACTCATCAGTATCTCACTGTGGTATGGTGCTCTTCGCTCTCTGTATGATGACCGAGACAGCCGCTACTGGTGCAATCCTCCAGATGTTGTCTCACGGTTTGATGACCGCCCTCTTCTTCGCCGTTATCGGTATGATTTATCATCAGGCTGGTACACGTGACGTACGTTATCTGGGTGGTTTGATGAAGATTATTCCATTCCTCTCTGTAGGTTATGCAGTAGCTGGTTTGGCTAACCTCGGTTTGCCAGGTTTCTCAGGTTTCGTAGCCGAGATGACCATCTTTGTAGGTGCCTTCCAGAATGCAGATATGTTCCATCGTGTATGTACCATCATCGCATGTACCTCTATCGTAGTAACAGCGGTTTACATCCTGCGTTGTGTTGGTAAGATCCTTTATCAGAAGGTTCCTAGTCCTAAGTTGGAGAAACTTCACGATGCTACCTGGGACGAGCGTATCGCTGTAGCAGGTCTTATCGCCTGCGTTGCAGGTCTCGGTATGTTCCCACTCTGGGCAGAGAAGATTATCATGGACGCTGTCGGTCCTATCTTTAGTGTAATCATGTAATAAATATCAGAAGAAATGAATTACAGTCAATTTTTAAATATGATTCCAGAAGCTACCCTGATGGTAGTTCTGTTGATCACTTTCATTGCTGACTTCTGCAGTTCCAAGAGCGCAGACCGTAAGTGGTTCAATCCTCTGGTATGTCTCTTGATGGTGGCTCATATTGCCATCAATATCTTCCCAACAGAAGCCACAGAGGCATTTGGCGGCATGTACACAACAGGTCCTGCTGCCGGTGTCTTGAAGACTATCCTGGCGCTGGGTACCCTCATCGTGATGGTACAGGCTAAGGAGTGGTTGAGCCGCAAAGACACAGCCTTCAAGGAGGGTGAGTTCTATATGCTGATTATCTCTACCTTGCTCGGTATGAACATGATGGTTAGTGCCAACCACTTCCTCCTGTTCTTCCTCGGTCTCGAAATGGCATCTGTGCCAATGGCTTGCTTGGTAGCATTCGATAAGTACCGTCACAATTCTGCTGAGGCAGGTGCTAAGTTCATCCTTACCGCTACTTTCTCAAGTGGCGTGATGATCTACGGTATCTCTCTGCTCTATGCAGCTTGTGGTACTTTGTACTTCGATGATGTAGCAAAGGTTATCTCAGCATCACCATTGACCATCGCCGGTATGGTATTCTTCTTCAGTGGTCTCGGTTTCAAGATTTCCTTGGTTCCTTTCCACTTCTGGACAGCCGATTCATATCAGGGTGCACCAACTACAGTTACAGGTTATCTGTCAGTAGTATCTAAGGGTGCTGCAGCGTTTACTCTCTGCGCTATCCTCATGAAGGTGTTCCAGCCAATGGTAGAGTACTGGACCGTATTGCTTTACATCGTGATTGTACTTTCTATCACTATCGCCAACCTGTTTGCCATCCGTCAGAGCGACCTGAAGCGTTTCATGGCATTCTCTTCTATCTCTCAGGCAGGTTACATCATGTTGGCAGTGGTAGGTAACTCAGCGATGAGCGTGAGCGCCCTGACTTACTATGTATTGATTTACGTAGTAGCCAACCTGAGTGTCTTCACCATCATCTCATCTATTGAGGAGCACAACAACGGTACTGTTCAGATGGACAGCTACAATGGTTTGTACAAGACCAACCCACGTCTGGCATTCCTGATGACCTTGGCATTGTTCTCATTGGGTGGTATTCCTCCATTCGCCGGTATGTTCTCGAAGTTCTTCGTGTTCATGGCAGCAGTTGGTACACACGACATCCACACCACATTGGGAGCCTGGGCATACGGCGTAGTATTCATCGCATTGGTAAACACAGTTATCAGCTTGTACTACTACCTGCTCATCGTGAAGGCTATGTTCATCAAGCACAGCGATAATCCGCTTCCTACTTTCCAGAGCGCATGCTCAACCAAGTTGGCGCTTGCAATCTGCACCGTAGGTATCGTAGCATTCGGTATTTGCTCATTCGTCTTCGACTGGATTTCAGTTGCAGTGAATGCGTAAATCATCAATAATTTATAAAAATCCCAGCAATCGGTAAAAGATTGCTGGGATTTTTTTTGGTATTGTCTGAATTTTGCAGTAATTTTGCACCCCGAAAGAGGCATGGTGCCTCAAGTAATCAATAATAAATATTAATTAATCAATATAAAAAGGATGGATAAGTTACCAATGAATGATGTTCCGATGCTCGTAAGCGCCATCAACTTCCTGCTTCGTGACCACGAGTTTGAAACACTCGATGAGATTTGTAATCACTTCAATGTGAACCGTGCGGCATTAGAAGCCCAAATGGCTACCCAAGGATTTGAGTGGTCAGAGCAGCAGAAGAAATTCTGGTAAAACCCACACGCCCAGAAATGTATAGTCAGCACGCCCTATAAGGGCAGAAGCTCCTAGCCCAGGGCAACACCCTGGGTAAATATAATTGCATTTAAAAACGCCCTGTAAGGGCAAAAGCTTTTTAAAAAAATATAAATTGTAAATTATTAATTAATTATGACTCCTCCTCGACCCTTGTGGAAGTCTGTACAAGACTATGTTTTGATTGCGATAGGTATGATATCCTACGCTATTGGATGGAACGTGTTCCTCTTGCCAACCAATGTAACAGCAAGCGGACTTCCTGGTATCTCCAGTATTATCTATTGGGCAACGGGTTGCCCTGTGCAAATTCCGTATTTTATCGTCAACGCCACCTTATTAATATGTGCGTTCAAGATTTTGGGAGCAAAGTTCTGTGTCAAGACTGTTTATGCCGTTATAGTAGTAACCATCCTGACCTCTTTCTTCTCAAGCCGTTTAGGTGATTTTCATCTTTTGGAAAACCAACCTTTATGGGCTGCTTTCCTGGGTGCCGTTTTCTGTGGCTGCGGAATCGGACTCGGTTTCTCGGTTGGTGGAAGTACGGGTGGTACGGATATCATCGCAGCCATCGTCAACAAGTATCGCGACATTTCTCTAGGTAGAGTGATTATGATATGCGACATCTTCATCATCAGTTCCAGCTATCTGGTGGTACACGATTGGGAGAAGGTGTTATATGGTTATGTAGTTCTTTGCGTTCAGGCATTCTGCATCGACCAGGTAGTAAACAGCAGAAGACGAAGCGTACAGTTCTTTATCATTTCACAGAAGTATGAGGAGATAGGCAAGCGCATCAATGTAGATGCTGATAGGGGAGTAACGGTGGTGAATGCCAGCGGTTTTTATTCCGGTCAGGATGTGAAGATGCTTTTCGTGTTAGCCAAGCAGCGTCAGGCACCTGCTATCTTCCGTCTTATCAGCGAGATTGATCCCCATGCCTTTGTCAGTCAGAGTGCCGTTATCGGTGTGTATGGTGAAGGTTTTGACAAGATTAAATATAAAAGCAAAAAAGAGCACGGAGTTTAATATTCCGTGCTTTTTTGTGTTATAACAAACGAGTCTCGAAAAAATCACCATAGCCAGCAAATCAATTCAACTATTAGGAGGTTATATAGGGTTCATATTGCAAAAATACCAATAATTTTTAGCAATACAAAGAAAAGACAGACAGATTCTTTGGCATATTCAGATAAATTTCTTATTTTTGCAAAGGTAAAATATTAAAAGGAGCAATCATGAATCAGAATATGAAACGTTTGCCTTACGGCGTCAATGACTTTGAGGCTGTTATAGAGCAAAATCAATATTATGTGGATAAGACGATGTATTTGCCTTTGTTGGAAAACCAACCTAGTAACATCTTCTTCATTCGTCCACGCCGGTTTGGTAAGAGCATATTCCTGAGTATGCTCCATGCTTACTATGACTGTAGCAAAAAAGAGAAATTCCAAACTCTTTTTGGTGATTTATGGGTAGGTAAGCATCCTACTCCTTTACAGGGGAAGTATCAGATTCTTCACCTTGATTTCTCGTATGTGGGTGGTGGTATCGAAAAGTTGGAGGAAAACTTCAATATGTATCTTCGTGTTAAATTAGACGGCTTCATGCGAGTTTACCAAGAGTTTTATCTGGCAGATTTTAAGGAGAGGTTCTTTAAGTCGGATTCAGGTACGGAGAAACTGGCTTTGCTTCAGGATGAGACTGCAGCCAAGGGCATTCCTCTCTATCTGATCATCGATGAATATGACAATTTCACCAATACCGTGCTCAATGAGCAGGGTGAGAATGTATATTGGGCAATCACCCATGCCGATGGCTTCTACCGTGATGTCTTCAAGAAGTTCAAGGGTATGTTTGAACGTATTTTCATCACAGGTGTCAGTCCTGTTACCTTGGACGATGTGACGAGTGGGTTCAATATTGGCTGGCATATCTCCACCAAGCCAGAGTTCAATCAGATGTTGGGCTTCTCTATGGAGGAAGTACGCAAGATGTTTGCTTATTACAAGGAAGTGGGAGGTATTCCTGCAGCAAGCGATATTGAGGCGATGATAGACGAGATGAAACCTTGGTATGATAACTATTGTTTTTCTGAGGATGCTCTGCATACTCAGAGTAAGGTGTTCAATAGTGATATGGTCATCTATTATCTCCGAAATTATATAGATAGGGGGGAAGCTCCAAAGCAGATGATAGATCCAAACACGATGACTGACTACAACAAGATGAAGAAACTTCTTCAGTTGGATAAGTTGGATGGCGATCGCAAAGGTGTTATCCGCACGATAGCTGAGACGGGGCAGATTGTGACAACCCTGGAAGAGACATTTCCTGCCAGTAGGTTGACTAATCCTCAAACATTCACCAGTCTGTTGTTCTATTATGGTATGCTTACCATAAAGGGTACTTTTGGTGATATGATGATATTGGGTATTCCAAACAATAATGTTCGTAAACAATACTATGGCTATTTGTTGGAGCAATATCAGGAGGAAAAGTTTGTTGACTTGAACCAGATGAAAATTCTGTTTACTTACATGGCACTTGAGGGTAAGTGGCGTGAAGGATTACAGTTTATGGCAGATGCCTATTCCAAGGTATCGTCAGTTCGTGACGGCATAGAATCGGAGCGCAATCTTCAAGGTTTCTTCATGGCATATCTGAATTTGAACAATTACTATTATACCGCACCGGAGCTAGAGTTGAACCATGGCTATTGTGATTTTTTCCTTTTGCCAAATCTTACTCATTATGCTACGAAGCATAGTTATATCCTGGAGCTGAAGGTGTTGTCGAAGAAAGATTACGAGTCAAAGCCAGAGGATGGCAAACTTTCTAAGGCAGAAGCACAATGGCAAGAGGCTGAGGAACAAATCAAGCGATATGCCGCAGCTCCAAGGGTCGAGGCGCTGCGCCAGGGTACAACGCTCCATAAAATCATCATGCAGTTTGTAGCAGGTAAGTTGGTGAGGATGGAGGAAGTGGTATGTTGAGAGATGTAGAATAAATTTAGTGCTCAATGAGCACGGAGTTTAATATTCCGTGCTTTTTTGTGCATCAGGAAAAGTCAAGAGGGTGAATCATAAACTTATGACACACCCTCACTTTACCAAAAGAGCAAGTCTGGGTTCGGTAAGTCCAGTGGAAGGGTAGCAACTCAAGTAGTTCTGTCGAGCAACTCAAGTAGTTCTGTCGAGCAACTCAAGTAGTTCAGTCGAGCAACTCAAGTAGTTCAGTAAGACAATTCAAGTATTTCAGTAAGCGAGTTCAGACGTCTCAGTTAGCTAATGCAGACGTCTCGATAAGCTTACAGATACGTCTCCGTTAGCTTACGCAGTAATATCTGTAACCCGATGCAGCCATATTCGTAACCCGATGCAGTCATATTCGTAACCCGATGCAGTCATATCCGTAACCCAGCGCAGCCTTCATATGAACTAATTTTATGTAATCATCTATCATCCATCACGATTTGTATGTGTTGTATATCTTAATATATTAATATACAGACACTTGAATAGCGTGATAGATACTTCAAAAACGGAAATATCCCTCACGCTATCCATCACGATTTGGGGTTATCCCTCACGATTTTCTCACTATACTCTACCAGATACTGTTTCTTTGCAGCCGTGTTGCTAAAATAAAATTTATCTGCATTTTATTAGGATAAAGATGCTTTAGTTTCAAAAATAATCCGTATCTTTGCAGTCGTATTCTTCCCGATAGTAGTTCTTGAATGCTTAATCTGGTAGAATGAAATTTAGAAAGAGCGGACATTTGGGATGCTCATAATTTAATAATGGAGGATTGGATATGAATAAATTAACAAGAGAAGAGGCGCTTAGACGTTGGAAATCTGCCAAGGCCACAAAGAAAGCCATGGTTGACAAGATGCAGAAGATGCTTTATGAAGACTACAAATTACGTACAGGCGAGGAGCCTGTGAGATTTAATGTCTTGTAATGAAAGAATTAGTTTAGATAGAATAAATGCCAATTCTCCCTATATGAAAGGGTAGCAGTCCTTTTGGATGCCCATCCCATATCAAGTATGGTTGTTACTGATATCTATATAAAAACAAAATCCCCCAATCCACTAGAGTAAGTAGGTTGGGGGATATTTATTATATCTTACTGATTTTTGAGTATTATCCATTGCCCATTTTTATCACTTCCTCTACGTGAAATGTAGCCTTTCTTTCTTAACGAAGTAAGCTCTCTTTTTAATGTTGCAATAGAAACGTCTAGCTTATTAGCCAAATTCTCTCTTGTTATAGATGGATTTTGTTTCATTGTAGAAAGAAAGGCTTGCTGTCGCTCATTTACAGGCTCATTTACAGGCTCATTTACAGGCTCATTTACAGGCTCATTTTGTATATGCAAAGTTAATTTAACTTGTAAAAGATCTGGCTGTTCCAATAATTCAGGCTTGAGCCAATGCTTTTCATTCCAAGCACTTAGTATGAGAGGAAAGCCGGAACCCAGGTTTTCGCCAAAGCCTATCATGCGGAACATGTTCTGTATGCGCTGATTACGTGCTTTAGACTCTCCACCTTTATAAATTTGCTCGATTGGTAATTTCAAAAGTCCTGGATTGGTTAGCACAAAACTATCGTCAAATTTCTCAACCTTCAGAACTCCATTTACCATGAAATCAGAGTGGATAACCATGTTTGTAACAGTTTCACGTACAGCCTTAGCCTGGAGAGTATCGTCTCTCCGAATTACACCATTCATACTGAAAGGATGAGGCAAATCACGTGTCAGTTTCGAAATGACCATACGGATGAAGTTGAACAAGTTATTTTCCCACGTACCGTCGTAAGTCAGATGGTTGCTATAACGTTGGTTCCCAATCAGGACGGAAAGAAGCAAACGGAACCTTATATCGTTATACCATAAACTCAAATCGTCTCCACGGAGAAACCGAAGATGGCAAAGAAATATAGAGGAGAGTATAAAGTGTAACAATAAAAGTTAGCTTATACTCCCTCTGTTTATTTTATACAAGGAGAAGAAACATCTTCTCTACTTTAAACCATATTTTCTTTTCAAACGCCAATAGTCGTTTTCGGTAATCAATGCTCGTTTTCTACTCTTTTCAAAACGTATGTGCGCATGCATTTCTCTGTCATAAAAGTCATACCATATATTGATAAATGGTCCCGACTTCCCATTGAAAGCGCAAAATATAATCGGACAATCAAAATATTCACCTCCATCTTCTTTGATATTTGCAATGTACGAGTAAGGAATATTACCTATGATATCAACATTAAGTTCCATATATTCGCCATCATATTTACATTTATCAAATTCGCTTTTGAGCATCCATTCTCCACATGGATAGATGACAATTGTTTCAGATATCCAAGGAGCTATTTTCATCTGGATACCATCATGATATATATTAAAAGGGAAAGATTTAAACCAGGAATCATGTTTTCCCTCATCATCAGTATCTGGATAATCTTCATCGTATATAGAACGAATTATCACCTTGGAGACTTTAAATTTATCGTAAGGATGTTCTAACAAATGATATCTATCCTCATTAGTCAGCTTTACGAATTTACGCAATAGGCTTTGATTAACTAACTGTTCACCAAGTTTTGCTGCTTCTATTCTTTTTCGAGCAAGCTCTTCTTTGCCTATATCTGAGCCAAAATAGTTCTCCTTTATAGTTTTATACTTTTCTTGGTGTAACTTGGAAGTCAAAATTGACTCACCCCATATTTCTACCTTTGAGAAACCTTTAACTTTAGCGTAAGTATCAAAATCCTCGTAAGCTTCTTTTCTTACCTCACAGGATGTTACCACCAATAAGCTTTGACCATCAGTATTTTTATTCCCTTCAATAATTTTATCAACAATCGCACAAAGTTGTGATTTCTTTAAATTATTATAGCGCTTACATTGGACAAAACATGTTAGGCCACTATCTTTTTCTTTACAATAAATATCAACGCCCTGATCAGCGCCTTTTTTGCCATAGTGACGAATATCTTTATACATACCTGAAAAGTCAAGTATTTCTAAAATCATCTTTTCAAACATAGATGGTTCCAAATCTTCAAAATGTAATCGACTACTTTTTACTTGAAAATCGTTCATCATACAATAAAATATTTATATTATTCGTTCTCTTTATAAATAGCCTGTTCTTTGCAATGTCTAAAGAATTCTTCCTTGGTCTTACAAACACCCCGAAGAGCCCACTTAGGCATACCGAATTTAGCAGGATACTCCAACGATACCCAATCGCCAACATCAAACTTTATACGGATAGGATACTCTACGTCTTCTACCCGAATCAAATTTGCCTTAGACACCCTATAATAGCCCTTAATATGACTGCCAAAAGTGATAGGAGCAATGTATCGGATTGTTTGAATATCCTTCGTTTCTTCTATACCCTTCTTGCCCATAACTATTGTGTTGGCATAACCATTAAGAACAGCATCCAAATCATCATTAACTTCTTTATCAATGGTCAAAATCATGTATTCTGCATTCTTTGGCTCATCTGAGGTATAGTACAAGCCCTTTTGAGGAATACTCTCATCAAGTATCTCTATAGAAGCTCTTCCTATCAAAGATTCAATGAATTTAACCAACAAATCCCTATTCTCTACATCCTTTGGACGAAGTGGGAAAGCACCTATGTTAACCTCGTCTATTGTCTTGTAAAATTTTGAGACTTCAACATCGACCTTTTCTCCACCACCAGGAAACAAAATATAACCACCTATGACTTCTTTTTTAAGTTCTGCAGATGAATGGTCCTTATAATAAATGGCGTCCCTATAGCGGTGCATCTGATTAATAGCATCCTCTGGTGGTGTATCAACACCATTCACTTTGCCGTCAATACGATACTTTGCATCAAAGAGATAAGTCATCTTCATATTTTTCTGAAGGTCATTCTTTGTAAGCTGCAAGACAATATCCGGCTTTTGAGCAACAGTTGGAACAACAAGATTTTCCATGCTGATAGAGTCATTTTCTTGATCAGTATGCTTGGGATTATAGACAAGTTCTGCAAGCTCCACCCCGTCTTTCTTAAACAAGATGCACGAATGTTCTCCCTTTTTAAGATTCCAGGTGAATAAACCGTTCATTTCACCTCGGTTGTGGTGATCCATATCCACATCGTCACCAAGAAGTTCCTTTACAATATGGCTAACCTCTATAAAACACCAAATTTCATAAAGTGTTGCTATATCTTTGGTTTGAAGACGATAGATGCCGTCGTACAAAGAATATGCACGACGAAGAAGGTTCCAGGTTCGATATACCTGACTATAACCGGTTGCTTTCTGCAGCACCATACTTTCCTGATTCAAACCCTTATATCGCCCTATGGTTCGAAAAAAAGGATTTCTACCAAGATATTTCAACGTAGCTAGAACAGAATCCATTTCGCTTTTAAAAGCATCTGATACCCCCTTAGTAGCTTCAATCCGTTTTTTTAATGACTCATATCTTGCAGTTATCTGCTGAAGAGCATACTTCAAAAAACGGTTTTCTTGCGTATCATTACTCTGTATTTGTCGTTCTACACGATAAAGGTGAGCTTGTTCTTTGCGGTGTTCTGCCAATTCATTTTCAATAGAAGTTGGTATGTGAATTAGCTTATCTGCCCTGACATAGGTTTCAATACTATGCAGCCTATGACGAGGGCGCTCAATAATACTCTTGACTGCATTGATAAACTTTTTCTGTTCACCTGCAAATATATTCCACCATATAAGTTCTGGCGTTTCCCCTTCTTCATCTGGAGTGAAACCATGAAAAGTTCGTCTCAGATAATCAAGAGACAACATGCGGTATTCTTTTTCTATATCTTCTACTATCTGTTTCCAGTGCTCATGATAGTTCAGTTTTGAACTCAACACTTCAAAGCCAAAAGAGAAATGGCGAATCTCTTTTCCAACAGTATAGTTGATAAGAATTTCACTTTTGCCAATATCGTTTTTATAATTTAGGAAACCTGCAAGTATCCCTCTTCTGAAGCTAAAATTCTCATTGTCGCTCTGAAGAGTGCTGCCAAAATCTGCGCCTGTTACATAATCTTCGAACTCAACCCATATTGGGTATTCTGCATTATCAAAGAATACTGCAGGCGCATCATCCCCAAGAGAAAGGGCGTTTTTATGGCCTTCTTCATCCATTCTGACTACAGACAACACACCTTCAGACCACGAGTAAGAAGATGTAAGATTCTCAACACCTACATTACTCGCAGCCTTCTGCCAAATGGCATCGAACTTACTACATTCGATGCTCATTGTGAAATCTTGATGTTTAATCGTCAGAAGTTCCATATATTAGCTCCAAAAACTTGTATAACCCGATGAAAGACGTTTCTTCATTTCACTCAATTTTGCCAACGAAATAGACTTGTGCGTATTTTCCGTCTGCTCTTTAGCGAAACTTTCATGACTTATAGCCTCTAAACTCCTTTTTATTGTATTTTCTAGCTCTGTAAGGAATTCAGCACTAACCTTTGTTTCATCGCCTTCTATTCGGGAAAGAATCTTCATATTAGTGATTTCATCCAATGCACGAGCTATAACAAAATCTAAAGATAACTCTTCTCCAGAATCATCCTTATTGTATGGGAGATTATTAACAATATAGAGTAAGAATTCATTTCTTGTACGATAGGCAACCTTGAAAGGTGTTCCTTCGAGTTTCTTATTAATATCTTGCAAATAGTTGATTACCACATCACAAACATCTTTATTCGATTCGTAAACATCAACTCCTTCTACAGCATTTCCAACAAGATGTTCTGAAGAGAGTTTACCGATTTGTTCGTAACGATGAGTTAAGCCACCATAAAGATTGACATCATTCATTTCTATTGTCATTGCACGGTCAAGTACCTTACGGCTGAAAGAGAAGGTCGTTTCATCCATATTCACTGTTCCTACTACAATCAAGTTCTGAGGAATAGATATACCCTTGTCGCGGAATTGTGCTCTCAATTTTTCATCATCAGTAAGTTCTGTGCAAAGGTTCCAATACCAAGATTGAGCATTCTGCTTTAATATAGGATCAGTTACAACGTTCCCTTCCATATCAACTTTTCTTGACTCTATTACACTCAGATATTCTGCAAAATACTGCTCTACTGGGGCAAGATTCATTTCGTCCAAGCATAGGAAATAAGGAACGTCAGGTTCTCCCCAAGCTTTCGCTATAAACTTTAAAAAATCACCAACAACAAATGAAATACCATTACCATCCTGATCTGCGCCAATACGACTAACATAGCCTATCAATTCACTTGAATCATGCCAATTTGGTTTTACCTGAATCATTTCAAAGTTTCTTGGCTTTTGCGCCTCATACTCATTGGAATCAACATCCCAGCAAGCACGTGCTAATTCACGCACAATGCGACTCTTGCCAGTACCTGAGATACCGGCAAGAAGCAGGAATGGTTTACTCTTGATAGCTGTTATATAATTTCGATAAGCCATATTTATATTTGTTGAGAAATCTAATCCCAATTCTTGAATTTCATCCTTAATCGTATCATAATAACAGATTTCACCTATTTTATGCTTTATCTGTGGAACCCAAACCAAGTGCTTGACATTACCAACTTTACATGCATAGAACTCTGTTGTATGTGCAAATATAGCCTCAAATGTAGAACGTGTATTGCCACTTCCGTCAAGAACACTATCAAATTTGAAAGGTTGGTTAGAATTAACCTTGGAGCACAGTTTCTCCAAGACATCTTTTGACATATTGGCACCCGTTTCTGAATTATCAGAGTTGACTCTAACTATTTCTAATTTTTGATCATCTCTGTTTACTCCTATAAGTTTGGCCTTGTTTTTACCACCACTAACATAATCATATAGATTATTTTTTGGTAGCTGGTCAACTAAATCTATAACATGTTCTATTGTCAGTTTCATAATTCTGGATTATGTTGATGAATGTAATCATAAATTGTATTTGCTATACCATATGCTGCAACATAGGGAACACCATTGCCTATTGTCTTGAAGGCATCTGTCAGCGAAATAGTTGGCGGCAAGACAAACTCCGGTGGGAGTGACTGAATAGCCAAAGCCTCTGCAGCAGATATTCTTCTTGGAAGATAAGGATGCACATGAACCTCATTATTGCCATAAGCTGCTGTTGGTGAATATCTCCATCTATGAAGCCTTTTATAACATTTACGAGCAACATCCCCCTCATCTTTGGTCTGGAAACGATATATACCTGCTCTCGGCTGGAAATACATATCAGCATTAGGGTGGTGCATAACATCGTTCCGGTTCCACCAATACTGCACAGTCAGCTGCTCTATAATTCCTTCAGGCATATTTGTCATTATACCTTCATGATATGGTTCAACGCCTGGCCATGGAAGTTTTTTAATATCCTCCAGATTGTACAACTTATGATTATCCCAAGGAAAATCCATAAGCATGTTGTCTTGAACCGGCAAGTGCAGCCTATTAACTGCACTCTGATGAAAACCTATCAAGATAATTCGGTCTCTATCTTGCGGAGCTCCATATTCCAAAGAATTAATCAGTCTTTCTGTCAAATAATATCCGTGATCTCTAAACTGATGTTTGAGTTCTTCAAAAAATTCACGGTGTCTTGCTGTGCGATAAAGCCCTTTCACATTCTCGAACAAGAAGAAATCAGGCATAGCTTCACATATCAAACTAGCATACGTACCGGAAAGACGACCATTATCACCATTTCTACCTCGATTTTTACCGGCAACAGAGAAATCTGGACATGGAGGTCCTCCTATGAACCCTGTTAATTGATGAGCTTTTGATTCTTCAACCATTGCTTTCAGTGCCGCAAGTCGTTCCTGATGCTCTGCGTCGAGATATAAAGTAATATCTTCTACATGATGTCCGTAAATAGGCATTGGCAAATTCATGTTTTTGCGTGCATACTTATATACATCATTAAAGGCTTTGTGGAATTCATTGACGAATACCACATTAAAATGTCCCTGAGTTTCAAAGCCTAAATCAAGGAAGCCGGCTCCAGAGAAGAATGAGAATATATTCATTTTATGTTTCTTAATTCTATAAGCTTACTTATTCAACATGTTAGTTTCTGAACAACAAAAGTTTAGATTGATTTGTTATGTCAGAAAAATGCTTATTTAAGATTTGTAATTAAGTGCATCAAACACTTTCTTTCTTTATAAAAAGTAAATACGAATCTTAAGCTTTTCTTTATTTTCATAAGTGAGGGATTTGTTTTTTGAAGTCTCTAACTTGAGGTATCAAGCAATCCCACATAATCTTAATGTTATATGCTATATTCATAATTATATTTATTTTGAGAGCAAAGGTACAATATTATTTTGAGAAATAACAAAAAAAACTAGAAAAGTTTCTGAAAATACGTTATATTGTATATCATATCAATATTCTTTTTTATTTCTTTATCATTAATTAAATATTAATCATTGAGGCTGCTCTTGATCAGGGGCAGGAGGATAGGTATAATGATGGTATCGAAAATATACGAGGCGATTCTTACGATGATGCATGTCGGTATAAGGGGAAGAAAAGGAGGGAGTATGAGCTTGGGTATAAAGAAGAATATGATATCGGTTTCGATGATGGCTTCGCCGATAGTGGCTGTGATTCTGAAGAGGAAGAATAACTCTGATAGTAAATAAATTCTTTAAATAGCGTACCGCCAAAGTACATTCATATATCATGTACTTTGGCGGTATGTTATAATTCAAGCCAGTCGGTATCTATGTCGAATAATTCAAACAATCTTCTGTAAGATTTGATTGGCAAGGATTCCTCGGCTTGACCGATGAAGTCATTTTCGTGGTTTCTGATATAAGTATCCATGTCTTCCTCCTTTACAAGGATTGGACCTTTGATGTTTGTGAAGATAAATGGATAGCAGTCATCGATAGCGCTGTATCGTTACCAAGCGTAGCGATGTAATCGGTACCATGCTATCGTTACATTTTAAACAGAAACAAATTGCCCCAACCCGCTTAAAAAAGTAGGTTGGGGTTATTTGTTATGGTATCCAGCATAAAAGAAAAACGTTAGTTTTCACTTTTATTATTTGCTCAGATTTTGAACCATATCCAAAGGTAGCTGGGTCGCTTTGGCTACCTGTTCTGTTGGAAGTCCCATAGCCAACAAACGTTTAGCCGTTTCAATGTTGGCTTCAGTTCTACCTTCTATTCTACCTTCTTTTTTCGCCGTATCAATAGAGTTCTTGATATCCCGATATGCCATTTTACTAGCTTCATATTCCCGAATCTCCTGAGGTGTAAACTTGGCAATCTCTGCTTCCTCGAAAAGTCGGTCGAAAACCTTATCGCACAGTTCTTTCGGGCGCTGAGTAAGTTTATAGAGGTTCTTTAGTGCATAAAGCCACTTCTCGTAGAGTGTTTCCAATTCTTCCAAGGTCTTATTGAACTTGGCAATCTCTACATAGATAAACTCCAGCTTATCATAGAAAATCTTGTGGGTAGCGGTATCGCACAACTGTACATGGTGACGGATTTCCTCCTTGTCGAAGGCATCCTCGTTCATGTTGAAATTGAGCAGGGCTACGGTATAGATATGGTTGAGCTTGAAATCCCATTCATTACCTTTGGGTGCCTGCTCACGGATAGGGAAGGTAGAATAGAACAGAGCACGATCTTTGAAATAAGTCTGATAGGCATTCTGCATTTCTACGATGAACTTCTCGCCGTTTTCTCCTTCGCAATACACGTCGAAGATAGCCTTGCGGTCGGTATAAACATCACCGACGTGCTCCGGGTTCAGATACGAAACGTCCTTAACAACCTGTCTGCCATTGAACAAGCTGTTGAGGAAGCAAATGAGCAAATCCTTGTTCATTGCTGTTCCAAAAATGCGCTTGAAGCCGAAATCGGTCAGCAAGCTGATGTATCGTTCTTCTACCTGTTTCATACGCTGTTTGTTTTATATCTTATGCAAAGATAAACTTAATATTTGTAACATCCAAACTTTTAGAGCGTTTTTTAAAAATTTTCTTCTGCCACAGCCTTCGTTCCTATCCTGATTTATTCAGGTTTCCCTGATTTCTTCAGTAAAGGGGCGAGGAACTTATAGGTATATCCTTTTTGCTGCTTTACCATTTCTTCTGGTGTACCGGCAAAGAGGAGCTGACCGCCGCCTCGTCCACCTTCCGGACCCATGTCGATGAGCCAGTCGGCGAGTTTGATGACATCGAGATTGTGCTCGATGATAATGACCGTATTGCCACGGTCTACCAGTTTCTGGAGTACATCCATCAGGATGCGGATGTCTTCGAAATGCAGACCGGTTGTCGGTTCATCGAGAATATAGAGCGTCTTGCCCGTATCACGCTTCGAGAGTTCGGTAGCCAGTTTTACGCGCTGACTTTCACCGCCAGAGAGGGTAGTGGAACTCTGTCCTAACCTGATGTATCCGAGACCTACATTCTGTAATGCCTTGATCTTCTGCAGTATCTGAGGAACATTCTCGAAGAAATCTACCGCCTGGTTGATGGTCATGTCGAGAACATCGGCGATGCTCTTTCCCTTGTATCTTACCTCCAGCGTCTCGCGGTTGTAGCGTTTGCCGTGGCATACCTCACAAGGTACGTAGACATCTGGCAGGAAGTTCATCTCGATGGTCTTATATCCGTTACCCTTACATTCCTCGCATCTTCCACCTTTCACATTGAAGGAGAATCTGCCCGGCTTGTAACCGCGGATCTTTGCCTCGGGAAGTCCTACGAAGAGCGAGCGGATATCGCTGAACACGCCTGTGTAGGTTGCTGGATTGCTGCGAGGCGTTCTGCCAATAGGGCTCTGGTCTACATTCACCACCTTGTCGATATTCTCGATACCCTCGATGCTCTCGTATGGCATCGGTTTCTTGAGCGAACGGTAGAAATGCTGCGAGAGGATAGGCTGGAGGGTCTCGTTGATGAGAGTGGATTTGCCTGAGCCGCTGACACCCGTTACGACAATGAGTTTGCCAAGTGGGAAATCAACATCTACCCCCTTGAGGTTGTTGCCCGTTGTTCCGTGAATGGTAATATGCTTGCCGTTGCCTTCTCTGCGGAGGGCAGGCACCTCAATAGCCATCTTTCCGTTGAGATACTGGGCGGTGATGGTATCGGTCTTGAGCATCTCCTGGGGAGTGCCCTGGAAGACAACTTCACCTCCCTTGCGTCCCGCCTTCGGACCGATATCTACAATCCAGTCGGCAGCCCGCATCATATCTTCATCATGCTCCACCACAATAACGGTATTGCCCAGGTCGCGAAGTTCCTTCAGACTGTTGAGCAGACGTTCGTTGTCGCGCTGGTGCAGACCGATGCTCGGCTCATCGAGGATATAGAGCACGTTGACCAGCTGGCTACCAATCTGAGTAGCCAGACGGATGCGCTGGCTCTCGCCACCCGATAGAGAAGCTGACTGGCGGTTGAGCGAGAGATAATTGAGTCCCACATCGAGGAGGAAGGTAACGCGTGAGCGCAACTCCTTGATGATTTCGTGGGCCACCTTCGCTTTCATCGAAGGCAGATGCTGTTCCACTTCTTCGAGCCAATCGCGCAGTTCATCGATGTCGAGACTGGCTACTTCGGATATATTCTTATCCCAGATTTTGAAAGAGAGCGATTCTTTTTTGAGTCGCAAACCATGACATTCAGGACATTCGATGGTAGAGATAAACTGGTCGGCCCATTTCTTGCCCGCCGCACTCTCGTCATCCTCCATCACCTTCTGCAGGTAGTCGATGATGCCATCGTAGGCGCAGAAGTAGTCGGTAGAGGTATGCACCTTTTCCTTTTCTATCTTCACGTTTTCGAGCGAGCCATAGAGAATTTCCTGCATGGCATCGCCCGGAATCTCGCAGATAGGCGTCTTCAAGTTGAGGTCATACTTGCTGAGCAATGATTCTATCTGCCAGAAAATCATCTGGTTCTTGTATTTGCCGAGCGGAGCGATGCCGCCTTCATGGATGCTGAGTTTATCATCGGGAATTACCTTCTTGATATCAATCTGGTTCACCTTTCCCAGACCCTTGCAATGCGGACAGGCACCTTCGGGAGAGTTGAAGGAGAACATGTTAGGAGCTGGATCCTGGTAGGCGATACCCGTTACAGGGTCCATGAGACGCTTGGAGTATGTCTTGGCCTCCTTGGCACCTTTCTCAAGAACCATTACCATGCCGTCGCCCTGTTTCATAGCCGTTGCCACACTCTTGCGGATGCGTTCCTCATCTTCTTCCTTCACCACCAGTTTATCTACCACAGCTTCTATATTGTGGTTCTTATAGCGGTCGGTTTTCATATTGGGAACGATTTCGAGGATGTTGCCGTCGAGTCGCACGTAGAGATACCCCTTTCTGCGCATGCTTTCGAAGAGTTCGCGGTAATGACCTTTGCGTTGGCGTACGAGGGGAGCGAGCAGGAAGATAGCCTTGCCCTTATAATCGCTGAGAATCATGTCGATGACCTGTTCCTCGGTATATTTCATCATCTCCTCGCCACTCTGATAGCTGTAGGCAGTACCGGCGCGAGCATAGAGCAGACGGAGATAGTCGTAAATCTCGGTGGTAGTGCCCACGGTAGAGCGAGGATTCTTGTTGGTGGTTTTCTGTTCGATGCTGATGACCGGACTCAATCCCGTAATCTTGTCAACATCCGGGCGTTCCATATTACCCAGGAAGTTGCGGGCATAGGCAGAGAATGTTTCGATATATCTGCGCTGACCTTCGGCAAAGATGGTGTCGAAAGCCAGTGAACTCTTGCCCGAACCCGAGAGTCCGGTAATCACGGTGAGGGAATCACGCGGAATCTCCACATCTATGTTCTTGAGGTTGTGGACCCGTGCGCCCCATACATTTATCTTTTCTTCTGAATTCATATTCCAATTCTGCTAATTGCTGTTTGCCTAATAGTTACTGTTCTGCTCTTCGGTATAACCTCTGAGCAGGTTGACATCACGTTTGATGTTATACACCACGCCATCTGCTCCCTTCGCCTTGACGAGACAGAAGTAGACACCCTCCTTGACCGGTTTTCCACGGTAGGTGCCATCCCATCCCGTGGCAGGGTCGGTCCATTCATAGAGTTTCTGTCCCCACCTATTATATATATAGGCGTGGAACTCCTCAATGTTCCGGTAACCATCCTTGGGCTTGTAGATGTCGTTGATGCCATCGCCATTTGGAGAGAAGGCATTCGGCATGAGAAGAGAACTGACCTTGGTCGTCTCTTCTGTGTTGTCCTCCTCGTCGTCGTTGACTTCCTGAGCGTGTAATTGACACGTCAAAAGTGGCAACATGATGCAAAGTAATGCTATTTTTCGTCTCATTTCTAAAATAATTTGTGCAAAGATAATAAAAAGATGAGAGATATTGCGTCAGATGCAAGATTTTTTGTATTTTTGCAGATGAAAACATGAAATATTTGAAGATATCGTTAAAAAAATCTTGTGATATGAGACAAAAAATGAGATATTTCCTGCTGCTCGTTGGGCTTCTGCTCAGTGTCAGCATTGGCGCGCAGACTATAAAATGGCGCGACATTTACACGGTTAAGAAGAAAGATACCATCTTTGGTATCGCCAATAAATACGGATTGAGCCTTCCTGAACTGATGGATGCCAATCCGGAGATGAAGCGTGAGGGATACATGCTGCAGAAGGGAGCTACGCTCTTTATTCCATACACCAAAGACCAGAAGAATCCTAATCAGGTGAACGGTCAGAAGTCGGGGAATGGGGCGACGGTTCAGAAAACTGCTACAGCTCCGGCAACCTCAAAGGCTGCAGTTGCCAGAAATGCGGTAAAGGTAGGCGTGATGTTACCTTTGCATAATGTTGATGGCGACGGCAAGCGAATGGTGGAGTATTACCGCGGTTTGCTGCTGGCTTGCGAAACCCTGAAGCAGCAGGGCGCCGATATAGATGTGCATGCCTGGAACGTTCCTATTGATGCTGATATCCGGAATACACTCTTGCAGGAGGGCGCTAACCAATGTGATATCATCTTTGGTCCACTTTATACCAAGCAGGTGGCTCCGCTGACCAACTTCTGCAAGAACTACGGCATCAAAATGGTGATTCCGTTCTCTATCAGCGGAGATGATGTAGAAAGAAACAAAGAGATTTTCCAGGTTTATCAGAGCGATGATGCGCTGAATGATGCGACCATCAAGGCATTCCTGAGCCGATTTACCAATGTGCATCCTATCTTTGTAGACTGCAATGATTCTACTTCGAGAAAGGGCAACTTTACGTTCGGTCTGCGCAAGGAACTGGAACGTAGGAAAATCAATTATAGCATCACCAATATGAATTCAAGCATCGATCAGTTTGCCAAGGCTTTCATGCCTTCCAAGCAGAATGTGATTATCCTGAATACGGGACGTTCACCACAGTTGACTCAGGTATTGAACAAACTCGACGAATTTGATGCGAAGTATCCGGGTGCAGCCATCTCTCTCTTCGGCTATACCGAATGGCTGATGTATGCCAAGTATAATCTGGAAAGATTCTATAAGTATGATACTTATATCCCTTCCACCTTCTATTATAACCCGAACTCAGCACAGACCAAGGCGCTTGAGAGCCGTTATGAGCGATGGTTCCATCAGCCTATGATGGTGGCACAGCCAAGATTCGCCATCACCGGTTTCGATCACGGAATGTATCTGATTCAGGGCGTCAAGAGATATGGCAAGAACTTTACAGGTGAGCGCCAGCAGATGACTTACCAGCCCGTGCAGACTCCACTCCGTTTCGAGAAGACCAGTAGAGGAGGATACAAGAACAAGAGTTTCCAGTTGATTCACTATACCTTTAATCATCAGATAGAGGCGGTGAAGTACTAGTTTATAGTTTACAATTTATAGTTTACAATTTATAGTTGATAATGAATAGAAATATTGGGCTGCTGATTCTGATGCTCATCTTCGGAATTCCAGTTTCGGCACAGATAGGAGAGCATCGTAATGATTTCGCCATCGGTTTTAATGGGGGCTATATGATGAGTAGCGTAGGATTCATACCCGAGGTACAGCAGAAGCAGCACGGCGGACTGACGGGCGGTTTCTCGATGAGATATACCTGTGAGAAATATTTCAAGACCATCTGCTCTATCTATGCCGAGGTAAACTATGCGCAGGCAGGATGGGAAGAGGATATCCTGGATATGGAGAATAATCCGGTGATTATCACCGAAACCAAAGAGGCGATGGCTTACAAGCGTACCATCAACTATATTCAGGTGCCAATCTTTGCGCATCTGGCATGGGGCAGGGAGATAAGAGGACTGAATATCTTCGTGAATGCCGGTCCGCAGTTTGGTCTCTATCTGAGTGATTCGCAGAAGACCAACTTCTCGGTAGAGCACATGCCGGCAACCGACAATAACCGTGTAAGTCCGGTAGTGGCTCAGGATACGATGGCAGTCAAGAACAAGCTCGATTATGGTATCGCCCTGGGTCTGGGTGCTGAATACAGTATTCCGAAGGTGGGGCATTTCCTTGCCGAAGCCCGATACTACTATGGTCTGGGAAATATCTACGGTGCTTCTAAGCGTGATTATTTCGGAAAGAGTAACTACGGACAGATTGTTCTGAAACTCTCTTATCTCTTTGATATCACCAGAACGAAGAACGTGAAACGGAAATAGATGATAATTAATAATTGATAATAAATAATGATAACGGGTTTATCATTTATGTTTTAAAGAAAATGAGTACAACAGAAAAAATGCAGATGAAATTGAGCGACTCTAAGTCAGCTCGCTGGACCGCCCTCCTCATCGTGAGTATCACGATGATGTTCGGTTACTTTTTTACAGATGTGATGTCTCCACTGGAGCCTCTTTTGACAGCAGCCAAGGGAGCAGAGAATGGTCTCGGACTCGGATGGAATTCGGATGAGTACGGCTTCTTCTCTGGAGCTTACGGATACTTCAATGTGTTCCTCCTGCTTCTCTTCTTCGGTGGTCTTATCCTCGATAAGTTTGGCATCCGTTTCACTGGTATCCTCTCTACCGTCTTGATGTTTGGTGGAGCCTTGTTGAAGTGGTATGCTTTAGGTCATGAGTTTGACGGAATGGTTGCTGTACCATTCTTCGGTACTTATAGTACACAGGTAGTGATAGCTGCTCTTGGCTTTGCCATCTATGGTGTAGGATGCGAGATATGCGGTATCACAGTGAGCAAGGTTATCGTGAAGTGGTTTACGGGCCATGAGTTGGCTCTGGCAATGGGTGTACAGGTTGCTACGGCTCGTTTGGGAACTGCTGCAGCTCTGAGTGCTTCTCTTCCTTTTGCCAAGGCGATGGGCGGTGTTTCTGCTTCTGTTGCTTTAGGTGCCGTATTGCTTTGCGCAGGTGTACTGGTTTATCTGGTTTATTGCGTGATGGACAAGAAGGAGGATGCTTCTGCAGCAGCTGTAGCTACAGAACCGGAAGAAGGTTTCAAGTTCTCAGACTTGGGCGGTTTGTTCAAGACAACAGGTTTCTGGTATGTGGCATTCCTTTGCCTGATGTTCTATGCCGGTGTATTCCCATTCCTGAAGTTTGCCACCAAACTGATGATTTTCAAGTATGGTGTGGATGCTAATTTGGCAGGTCTGATTCCTGCGATGTTGCCATTCGGTACCATCTTCCTCACACCGCTCTTCGGTAGTATATACGATAAGTATGGCAAGGGTGCTACGCTGATGATTATCGGCAGTTGCCTCCTGACCTTTGTGCACGTCATGTTTGCCCTGCCAATCAACTCATGGGTGCTTGCCATCGTGCTGATGCTCATCCTGGGCATTGCATTTGGACTGGTACCATCAGCCATGTGGCCATCTGTGCCAAAGATTATTCCAATGAAACTCTTAGGAACTGCATACGCTCTTATCTTCTACATCCAAAACATCGGACTGGCTCTCATTCCGGTATGGATTGGAAAGGTGAACCAGGCTAATACGGGTGCTGATGGTGTTATCGACTATACCCAGACGATGACTATCTTTGCAGCCTTCGGTGTGATTGCTATTATCATCTCTTTCCTCCTCTTGTTTGAAGATAAGAGAAAGGGATATGGTTTGCAGAAGCCTAATGTGAAATAAGTGAAGAGTGAAAGTATAATTTTTAAAAGAAAGGAAATAACCATGAATGCGACACCTGAATCATTGATTAAGGACTATGCTGACCCGATAGAGCAGCAGGAGATTGACAAGTTTGTATGTTCTGAGATGGGCAGACAGATACACCGGTATATCAAGGGTATGTCGGGTACCAAGCAAGCTATGTTGAAATTTGAGGAAAGGCTAGCCAGCCTCTCTGTACCAGAGAAGGAGAAGGCGATAGCCAAGTATATTGATCTGAACAGAAAAGCATTGGATGGTCTTGACTTGAAGATGATTCTGGTCCGTTCGGTAGCCAACTATTGTGACACCTTCCAGTATATGCTGGATTTTGTCAACGATAAGCGTAAGATGGTTTTTTATTACCAGCGCATCAAAGCGAAATACATTCAGTATCATGAGGTATTTGAGCAGGATGGAAAGTTCGGTATGAAAGATCATCAAGGCAACATCTTACTCTCGCCAACTTATGATTTCTTGCGCACCTGCTACATTTATAATGATGACTTGAGCATCATGCCGGTAATAGCTGAGAAGAATGGCAAGATGGGACTGGTAATGCCGGATGGTAACGATACGGTAGTGGCGGATTTCCTTTACGACGAAATTTGCTTGCGTGATGAATATCCTTACTTCGAAGCATCAAAAGATGGCGAGAACGGATTTCTTGACAAGACTGGTAACTTTGTGAATAGTTAATAGTTAACAGTTTATAGTTAATAGAGAAAGGGCAATCAGATTGGGATGAACCAACTGATTGCCCCTTTTTACTTTCGTTGCTATGAGCAACTTGGTTTTATCTATTTTTCTCTCGTCTTCAAACCCTAGTGAAGAAAAGCAAAAGAATTCTTCACTCTTCGTTCTTCACTCTTCACTTAACTTATCCCAAGTACTTCATCAAGATTTTGATCTTACCGCTATCACGGAGCTTGATGATACTCTTTTCGCGAATCTGGCGAACACGCTCACGGGTAAGGTTGAACTCGCTGCCGATTTCCTCCAAACCCTTCTCGTGGCAACCGATACCATAGCAGTAGCACAGAATCTTGCGCTCACGGTCTTTCAATACAGAGTTGAGAACGCGGTCAAGCTCGCTCGCCATAGACTCGAAGTCTACACCCTTGTCGGTACGGCTGTCATCACCCGAAGCCATCACGTCGACCATCGCATTGTCATCATCATCGCTACCGAATGGAGCATCGATACTCATGTGGTGATTATCTGCCTTGATGGTCTGGTCGATTTTGCTTTCTTCCATCTTTGTGATTTGAGCGAGCTCAGCAACAGAAGGTTTGCGCTGGTTCTCCTGCTCAAACTTACTGATTTCTGCACTAATCTTACTCAATGCACCTACCTGGTTCAAAGGCAGGCGAACGATACGGCTCTGCTCGGCAATAGCCTGCAGGATGCTCTGACGAATCCACCATACGGCGTATGAGATAAACTTAAAGCCGCGGGTCTCGTCAAACTTTTCAGCAGCCTTTACCAAACCGATGTTACCCTCGTCGATGAGGTCGGTAAGAGAAAGACCTTGGTGCTGATATTGCTTAGCAACAGATACAACGAAACGAAGGTTTGCTTTTACCAATTTCTCCTTGGCACGTTCTCCCTCACGACCGCCTTTGCGAATCTTCTGGGCAAGTTCGATTTCTTCATCGATAGAGACCATAGGCTCTCTACCAATCTCCACCAAGTACTTGTCGAGTGCTTCACTGGAACGGTTGGTTATACTCTTACTAATCTTAAGTTGTCTCATAAATATCCTTTTACCTTTCTATTTAGAATTTTTTGAAGTATTTTTGTGTATCCCGAAACCTCCTCATGGTTTCGGGGTGCAAAGGTACGAAAAAAAATGCAATTACGTTGTAATATAAACGGAAATTTTTTATCTGATTTGTCTGTTTTTTAGAATTTTAGCCGGTTCCTAGTAGAAAAATGCTATGTGAAGTGCGCTTTTTGGTGCAATAAGTTTGAAATATGGAATAATTTATGTATCTTTGCACAAAAATTGCGAGAAAAGAATAACTAAATAATAAAATAACAACAAAACAAAAAATTATGTTTGAGAATCAACCAAAAGGTCTGTGGGCCTTAGCTTTGGCAAACACGGGTGAGCGTTTCGGCTATTACACCATGCTTGCTGTGTTCTTGCTTTATTTGCAGGCCAACTTCGGTTTTGAAACCGGATTGGCAAGTACTATTTATTCTACATTCCTGATGATGGTTTATTTCCTTCCTATCATCGGTGGTATCGCAGCCGACAAGTTTGGCTTTGGACGTATGGTTACCACAGGTATCTTCATCATGTTCATCGGCTATCTTGTTCTCTCACTTCCTCTTGGCAAGGAAACCGTTGCCGTTGCTGCTATGGGTATTTCACTTATTCTCATCGCTTTGGGAACCGGTCTGTTCAAGGGTAATCTGCAGGTGATGGTAGGCCGTCTCTATGATGAGCCACAGTATGCCAGCAAACGTGATTCCGGTTTCTCACTCTTCTATATGGCTATCAACATCGGTGCTATGTTTGCTCCTACTGCTGCCATCAAGATTATGAAGTGGGCGCAGGAGAGCTTGAGCGTGTCGGTGGAAGATTCCTACCACTTCGCATTCGCCGTGGCATGTGCTTCACTGATTTTCAGTATCGCTATCTACTATGCCTTCAGCTTTACATACAAGCATGTTCTTGCTTCTGAGACCAAGAGTAAGGATGATAAGACTTCTGCTAAGGAGACAAACGAACTTTCTAAGGCTGAGACCAAGGAGCGCATCATCTGCCTCTGTCTCGTATTTGCTGTGGTTATCTTCTTCTGGATGGCTTTCCATCAGAACGGTAATACATTGACACTCTTTGCCCGCGATTATACACAGAAGACTTCAGAGGGTCTGCAGTCAATGGCGTTCGATGTTACCAACCTCGTAGCCTGCATCTTCGTGGTTTACGGTTGTTTCGGTCTGGCACAGAGCAAGACTGGCAAGGGTAAGGGCATCTCTCTTGGTGTTATTGTTGCTGCCATCGCTTTCCTCTTCTACAAGTACAGCAACCTTGAAGGTGCCGTAGATGTTGAGGCTCCTATCTTCCAGCAGTTCAACCCATGCTATGTAGTGGCATTGACACCAGTGAGCGTTGCTTTGTTCTCATGGCTTCACAAGATTGGCAAGGAGCCTACATCGCCAGAGAAGATTGGTTTGGGTATGCTCGTTGCAGCTCTCGGTTTTGTATGGATGGCTGTAGGTTCTATGGGCTTGGAGCTTCCTTTGACACAGGGCAATCCTGCTACAGAGGGTACACGTGTAAGTGCTAACCTCCTCATCTCTACATACCTCATCCTTACATTCGCAGAGCTTCTGCTTTCTCCAATCGGTATTTCATTTGTATCGAAGGTAGCTCCTCCAAAGTATGCTGGTTTGATGATGGGTCTCTGGTTCGGTGCAACAGCCATCGGTAACCAGTTGGTTATGATTCCTGGCATCATGTGGGGTCAGAACTTCAACCTCATTGCCATCTGGGGTGTTCTCGCAGGTATTTGCCTGGTTTCAGCTCTCTTCATCTTCTCTATCATCAAGAAGTTGAATCGCGTAAGCTAAATCTTTGAATTATAATATATAAAAAAGGCTTGCTTCATTACGGAGCAAGCCTTTTTTATTTGTTATTTCTTCAACCACTTGTCTAACCAGCCGAAGAAGGTGCGCTGCCAGAGCACGCCGTTCTGTGGCTTCAATACCCAGTGGTTCTCATCAGGATAGATGAGGAGCTCGGCTGGGATGCCACGCATGCGGGCTGCATTGAAGGCGCCCATGCCCTGGTTGGCATTGATACGGTAATCCTTTTCGCCGTGGATGCAGAGGATTGGAGTATCCCACTTGTCTACAAACTTATGAGGACTGTTCTCGTAAGTCTTCTTGGCGTTGGCACTCTGGTCCTTGTTCCAGTAAGCATCCTCATATTCCCAGTTAGAGAACCAAGCCTCCTCGGTATCGGTATACATGCTCTCCAGGTTGAAAGCACCATCGTGAGCGAGGAATGCCTTGAAACGCTTGTTGTGATGACCGGCGAGATAGTATACTGAGAAACCACCGAAGCTGGCACCTACACAACCCAAACGATCCTTGTCTACGTAAGGAAGATTGTTGGCAGCATCATCAATAGCTGAAAGATAATCGTTCATGCACTGGCCTGTCCAGTCGCCAGAAATCTCTTCGTTCCATGCGCTTCCGAAACCAGGAAGACCGCGACGGTTTGGCAATACGATGACATAACCGTTGGCAGCCATGATCTGGATGTTCCAGCGGTAGCTCCAGAACTGGCTTACCGGACTCTGAGGACCACCCTCGCAGAAGAGAAGGGTAGGATACTTCTTGTTGGCATCGAAATTAGATGGCAACATGATCCATACCAGCATCTGCTTGCCGTCGGTAGTCTTTACCCAACGCTGCTCACACTTACCCATATTCAACTGGTTCAGAATATGGTCGTTCTCGCGGGTAATCTGCTCTACCTTGGTACTCTTGGCATCCTTGCCTGGAGTTACGATGTAGATATCAGTAGGATGACTCATGCTAGCCTTGGTAGCGAGAAGCTTGTTGCCGTTGTTGGCAAGCGAGATGCTTCCGTAGTCAGCCCACTCGTTGGTAATCTGCTTTACTTCGCCCTTGAAGTTAGCCTGATAGAGGTTCAGGGTTCCGTGCCATACGCCGATGAAGCTGAGGCTCTTGTTGTCCTTGTTCCATACGAAGCCCTCTACGTTAGAGTCGAACTTCTCTGATACATAGTTCTTCTTGCCGGTAGCGAGTTCGTAAACACAGAGGCGGTTGCGGTCGCTCTCGTAGCCATCGCGAGCCATGCTCTGCCAAGCGATGTACTTGCCGTCAGCAGAGAACTGAGGGTTCACGTCGTAACCCGGATTGTTCTTCAGATTCTCAGGAGCGTTGACTGCCTGGTTCTTCATGCTCTTGGTTGCATCAATCTTAGGCTCTACATAGCCAGCCTCCTTGCAGAGGTTCTTAGTCTCGCGCGTACCTATATTATATAGATAGATATCAGAATCGGTAGAGATGGCATACTGAACGCCCTCCTTCTTGCGGCAGGTATAGGCGATGGTCTTGGAATCCGGACTCCATGCCAGCTGCTCGATGCCACCGAATGGAGCCATAGGGCACTCGAATGGTTCATCCTTCAGGATGTCTTCGCCGGCGTTGATGGTGCCGTCTTCAGCCACATCAGCCACGAAAGGATGGAGAAGGCTCTCTACGTAGTGGTCCCAGTGGCGATAGTTCATATCAGTTACGAGACGGCCGGTAGCCAATGGAAGATCAGAAGGATTCTCCTTGATGGTTCCGTGGTAAGGGAGTTCCTTGATGAGGATTACCTTCTTGCCGTCAGGAGAGAAGCGGAAACCCTGGATGCCCAACTTGTCGTTGGTGAGCTGCTTTCTGCCTGTACCGTCAGGGTTCATGCTCCAGAGCTGTCCGTCGCGGATGAAGGCAATCTTCTGTCCGCCCTGAATCCAGGCAGCATCTGTTTCGCTCTTTGCATCGGTGGTCAATGCCTTCTGGTTCTTGCCGTTGGCATCCATGATGAAGAGCATCTGATGACCCTTGTTCTCCTTTACACTGTAGTAACCCACCTGGTACACAACCTGCTTGCCGTTAGGCGAAGCTTCGGCGCCACCGATACGTCCCATTGCCCAGAGAGCCTCAGGAGTCATCAGGTGGTTTTCTACCTTGATGTCATTTTTCTGAATCATAGTCTGTGCATCAGCAGCTGTGCCCATCGTGAGAGCCGCAGCAGCTAAAATCATAGCTTTAATCATGTTTCTAATTTTACTGTTATAATGTTGCTTTGTTGTTATGTATCCTATTGTCTTAAATCTGATCCAAAGCCTGCTTGATATCATCGAGGATGTCTTCTACATCTTCGATACCTATGGAGAGGCGAATCAGATCTGGCGCAACACCTGCTTCCTTCAGCTGCTCTTCGCTGAGCTGGCGATGGGTGTGACTGGCTGGATGGAGCACACAGGTGCGGGCATCGGCTACATGGGTTACGATGTTGATCATGTCGAGAGAATCCATAAACTTGATGGCTGTCTCGCGATCTCCTTTCAATCCGAAGGCAATAACACCGCAGGTGCCGTTTGGCATATACTTCTGGGCAAGCGCATGATACTCATCGCCCTCCAGACCGCTATAATGAACCCAAGCCACACGCTCATCGTTCTGCAGGAACTCTGCCACCTTCTGTGCATTGGCACAATGCTGGCGCATACGGAGGTGGAGACTCTGAAGACCGAGGTTGAGGATGAACGAATTCATTGGGGCAGGGATGCTGCCGAGATCGCGCATCAGCTGAGCCACGAGTTTGGTGGTGTAGCCCATCTTGCCGAAAGCCTTCACATAGGTCAGACCATGGTAGCTGTCATCCGGTGTGCAGAGACCTGGGAACTTATCAGCATGAGCCATCCAGTCGAAGTTGCCGCTGTCTACTACCACGCCACCTACCTGTGAAGCGGTACCATCCATATATTTGGTAGTACTGTGGGTAACGATGTCGGCACCCCATTCGAATGGGCGGCAGTTGATTGGTGTAGCGAAGGTGTTGTCTACGATGAGAGGCACTCCATTCTTGTGAGCGATGCGTGCAAACTTCTCGATGTCGAGTACAGCGCAGCCTGGGTTGCTGATGGTTTCGCCGAAAACAACCTTGGTGTTAGGGCGGAAAGCCTTCTGGATTTCTTCTTCGCTATCGTTCGGATTCACGAAAGTACACTCAATGCCCAGCTTCTTCAGGGTTACACCGAAGAGATTGAAGGTACCACCATAAATCTCATTAGAGGTAACGATATGGTCGCCCGCTTCGCAGATGTTGAATACAGCATAGAAGTTGGCAGCCTGACCGCTGCTGGTTAAAACGGCTCCCACGCCACCTTCGAGTTCGGCAATCTTCTTAGCCACAACATCGTTGGTAGGGTTCTGGAGACGGGTATAGAAATAGCCTTCCTTCTTCAGGTCGAAGAGCATAGCCATCTCCTCAGAGTTGTCATACTTGAAAGTAGTGCTTTGATAAATTGGCACTTCAATCGGTTCGCCGTTCTTTGGCTCATAGCCTCCCTGCACGCAGATAGAGGCGGTACGTAAATTCTTTTTCATTTGTCGGTTATGTTTTCTTTTAAACTTCATGTTTTTGCGATATGACATGTTATGCTGCCCATTGCAAGATGCAAAGATACGGCAAATCCTTGAGAATTAAGAATAATTTGCGTAAAACATTGTTCTATAGCCAGTTTTTTTTGTACTTTTGCAGTCAAATTTGCAAAATAATAGCGATATAGTTTTATTTAAAGTAGTATGAAGATAGGTTTCGATAACGAGAAGTATCTGAAGATTCAGTCAGAACACATTAAGGAGAGAATCTCACAGTTTGACGGAAAGCTTTACCTCGAATTGGGCGGTAAACTTTTTGACGATCATCATGCCAGCAGAGTTTTGCCGGGTTTCCAGCCTGACAGCAAACTGCGCATGTTCCAGAAAATCAGCGATAGCATCGAGATTGTTATCGTGATTAGTGCAGCCGATATTGAGAAAAACAAGAAGCGTGCCGACTTGGGCATTACTTACGACGAGGACGTGTTGCGCCTACGTGGTGAGTTCCAGAACCGTGGCTTCATGGTGGGTTCTGTTGTCATCACCCATTATAACGGCCAGCCTGCAGCCATCGCCTTCAAACAGCGTCTGGAGCGCGAGGGCATCAAGACTTACTGCCATTATCTCATCGAGGGCTATCCTCATAACGTGAGTCTGATTGCCTCAGACGAGGGATTCGGTCAGAACGATTATGTTGAGACTGAGCGTCCTTTGGTTATTGTTACTGCGCCAGGTCCTGGTAGCGGTAAGATGGCGGTTTGCCTGAGTCAGCTTTATAATGAGAACAAGCGTGGCGTGCGTGCCGGTTATGCTAAGTTTGAGACATTCCCAGTGTGGAATCTTCCATTGAAGCATCCGGTGAACATTGCATACGAGGCTGCTACTGCCGATCTGAACGATGTGAACATGATTGACCCGTTCCATCTGGAGGCATACAACAAGATTGCCATCAACTATAACCGTGATGTAGAGATTTATCCTGTGCTCAATGCGCTGTTCGAGGGTATCTATGGTAGCAATCCATACAAGTCGCCTACGGATATGGGTGTGAATATGGTAGGCTTCTGCATCTCTGATGATGAGGCTTGCTGCGAGGCATCCAAGAACGAGATTGTCCGCCGTTACTATGCGGCTACCAACAAGATGGCGGCTGGCGCTTGCAATGATGATGAGATCAACAAGATTCAGATGCTCTTCAATCAGGCTAAGATTACTACTGATTATCGCAAGGTGACGGTAGCTGCCAAGAATCATAAGAAGGAGACCGGACATACTTCTTCGGCCATTGAGTTGGAGGATGGTACCATCATCTGCGGTCATAGCAGCGAGTTGTTGGGTTGTAGTGCAGCCTTGCTCCTGAATGTTACCAAGCACTTGGCGGGTATCGACCATGAATTGAAACTGATTCCTCAGTCGATGATTGAGCCTATCCAGCATACCAAGGTGAATTATCTGGGTGGTCACAATCCTCGTCTTCATACCGATGAGGTTTTGGTAGCTCTTTCTGTTCTTTCAGAGAATGATGAGAACTGCAGGAAAGCATTGGAGCAGTTGCCTAAGCTTCGCGGCTGTCAGGCTCATTGCACCGTGATGCTGAGTGATGTAGACCAGAAGATCTTCAAGAAGCTCGGTGTGGATATCACCTGCGAGCCGGTATTGAAGAAGTAAATTCGTTTCAAATAAAATACCCCCGAAAAGGTATAATTAATAATGCTGCTTGATTAATTATACCTTTTCGGGGGTAATTCTTGAGTGCCAATTAATACTGATGAAGTAAATCTTCGATGATTATTTTCAATTCTGGCAATCCGTTTTTGATAGTATCATATACGACTGTTTCATCGACATTGGCATATTCGTGAGAAATCATATTTCTCATACCATATATTGCTTGCCATGGAATGTTGGGATAAGCTTCTAAAGGCTTTTCTTCTACTTTTAAAAGTTTACCCACGTGTTCACCAATGACTTGTAGTCTCATAACACAAGCATTGAAGGCCATATACTTAGTTGGAGAAAGCATGAAATCATCAGCTGATTCCACATCCTTGCTCCATTCTTGTATTAACTCGATGGATTCTTTGATTTCTTCGAGCTTGTCATGGATGGTACTGCGATTATACATAAACGGCCTCCTGATTGATGTTTGACTGCAATAAAGGGCGGAGCGATTTGCGGAAGCGAACTAAATCAACTTTGGTATTGAATAATTTGCTTAAAGCCTCATGTAAGTTGTGCATGAGCAAGAGAGTTGGCTTTTCTACTTCCACAACAATATCTATATCACTATCTTCTGTATTTTCGCCTCGTGCAACCGAGCCGAAAATACCGAGTTTAGTGATACCAAAACTATCTCCAAACTGTTGTTTGAAGTTGGCCAATTTTTCTAAACATTCTTGTAATCTAACCATAACTTGTATCTTTAGTTGGGGCAAAAATACGGAATTATTCTGAAATAACCAAAACTATTAGCTATTTTTATCTTTGGCTTTGCGTACAATCAAATAGTCATCTATTGCGCCTTCGAAATCCTTACGTAATTCATTAACGTCTTGGCCTTCGTAGGTAATCATATTCTTGCTCATTCCAAGAACTTTACCATATAGGCAATTGTCCTCCTCACTATAATCTACGCTACCCGTATAACCTTTATATTTTAATAATCCCATATTATGTTCCTCCTATTTGTTTATATATCCGACAGCAAATGTAACTAAAAATAGTAACACTACCAAGTATTTGGGGCGTTTTAACAATCGTTTACTATCTTAATGCCATAACTCTGCTGAGAATCAGTTTCTTGTATTCCTTCTTCATGCTGTCTGGTAGGAAGGAGGCTTCTATCAGGTCGAGCCATTTCACGATAGATCGGCGGAACTTTTTGGCGATGTTATTGATTACCTTCTCGCTGAGGCCCGAGGCGGTCATTACCTTGACGAAATCAGATTTCAGAATCTTTCTCTTTCTTCCGTTGAGTGTCAGGGCGAGCTCCTCGGTATCTTCTGGCATCACAATCTTCGTGCAGAGGAGGTCGTAGGCTGGAGTTAAGCCATAACCCAACTTGCGGTTGTTGTAGAGCGAGAAGTTCTTGAGGTGCATGTCAGCGTTGCCCGTAATCCATGAGAAGATGACCACTTCCCAATAGTTCACGAGGTCGAGCTGCGAGAACGATGAATACTTCTTTATGAGTCTGGCTACCTGCTCGTAGGAACCTTTATATTTATATTCGGTAAGGCGCTCTGACAGCTGGCACATATCTTCCATCGGCACCTTTTGTCCATCATCCAGTCGGTCTATTCTCCGGGTGATATAACAGAGTTCGCCATCGGCAAAGCGAATCAGTCCGTGGGGAACTACAGCTATCTTGGCGGCTTCGGCGAGATGCATCGTGAGGTCTTCTATTTCCGGTAGACAGCGGTAGTGGTCGGTTTGTGGCTTGAGGATATATTTTCCCCAAAGACCTACGATGGTGAAGCGGGATGGTTCGTTCTTTCCGCCCGGATTTACGTCGAGCGAGAGCTTCGCCTGCACACCGGTGAGGGTGGTCTGGGCACGCACTACCTGTTTTGCCAGGTCGCCAATTTCCTTTCTAACGTAGGGTAGGACAGGGGCTTCCTTGGTGCCGAAGAGCTTGCGTGCGCAGGCGGGATGGTAATCTACCTGACCAGGCTTGAGCGGTTTATAACAATATAGACATTTCTCCATATCTTATTCTCCTTTCTGTTTATGGGGTGAACCATTCATTTCTTCTGCTGAGATTCGTTTGTAGGAATCACGCTTACTGCTCCGATGCAATCCTTGCAGCAGGCAAGGAGGAGCGACATTCTGTCGCGCTGGTTGATTTTCCAACAGCTTTCTGCGATGTTCAGCAGCCATCCTTCGGGGATTAGTCCATCGAAGAATGGGAACAGTACGGTATCGTGGTAGGGCTCATCGGATAAGGGAAGCGTCAGACTTACGGCTTCCGCACCATCCGATGCCAGATAATCTGAATCATAGGCGAAGGTAAAGCCTGTCTCGTCTTCCGTCAGCAGACCTACGTATTGGTCGTAGAGATATATTTTTCCTTGTTTCATGATATTTTATTTTTATTTTTGATAGGAACGGGGCCTGTTTCCTGACCGAACAGGAGGAGGACCTGATTTACTTTATCGAGTCGCAATGTTTCCTTTCCCTGTTCAAGTTCTCTTACGAATCTGAGACCTACGCCCGATTTCGCTGCCAAATCTACTTGGGTCAATCCGAATTGCTTGCGCATTTCCTTGACGTATGATGATAATGTATTGCTCATATTCTTGTTGTTTTATACCCTATCGGGTAATATTATATATGGGATAATATTATATTATACCCTTTCGGGGGCAAATATACGAATAAAAAATGAAAATACCCCCGAAAAGGTATAATTTATAATATCATTTAACAAATTATACCTTTTCGGGGACAAAAAAAGCGTAATGAACACCTTTTCCGGGTAATCCATTACGCTTTCATTTTTATCTGGTAATCTTTATTTTCCGAGATTGTTCTTTTTCTCGTTCAGTTCTGCCTGCTTGCGCATCATCTCTTCCTGCTGCTTGCGCTGCATCTCCTGGAGAGCCTGCATTCTTGCCATCAGGCCGCTTGCCTTCTTAGGGTTGTTCTTGTTCTCCTGATAGCGCTTCTCAAGGATGGCGAGGAGTTTCTCGTCGTCGGTTGTCTTGCGCAGGGTCCACATGATAGCGGCACTGAAGAACAATGAGATGAAGTAGTAGAAGTTCAGACCGGCTGAGTAGTCATTGAACATGAAGAAGAACATCAATGGCATGAGATACATCATCCACTGCATCATCTTCATCTGCTCTGCCTGCTGACCTACCATCTGGTCGCGCTGCTGACGCATGGTCATCCAAGAGTACAACAGGTTGGCTACACAGAACAGGATACAGGTCAAACTCAAGTGGTCGCCAATCAGCCAGATGTTGGTGTTCCATTCTATGATTGGATCGAAGGTACTCAAGTCGTTCATCCACAAGAACTTCTCACCACGAAGCTGGATGGCATTAGGCACGAAGTTGAACATCGCAACCCAAACCGGCATCTGAATCAGCATAGGCAAGCAACCTGATAATGGGCTTACACCATACTTGGCATATTCCGCCATCATCGCTTGCTGCTTCTGCATCTGGTCCTCAGGCTTGTTATACTGAGCTGTAGCAGCTTCGAGTTTTGGTTTCAGCACGCGCATCTTGGCTGAACTCATGTAGCTCTTCTTCACCATAGGGTAGGTGATGAGCTTGAGGAGCAAGGTGATGAGAATCAATACGATACCCATTGGGAACACGTTGCTCAACCAGTCGAATACGTAGAGTGTGAAGAAACGGTTGATCCAGCGGATGATAGGCCATCCCAGGTATACGAGCTTCTGGAATTCCAAGTCCTTGCCGAAGGTACTTTCCTTCTCGGTATTCTTCAGAATCTGGAAGTCGTTAGGACCGAAGTAGAACTCAAACTCAGATGCCTTCTTACCGGTTGGGTCGAAAGCTGTCTTCATCTTAGCCTGGAACTGCTTCAGATAGCCCGAACCCTTCTCCTGAGGGATAGAGGTCATGAAAGCATCCTTCTCGAAGTTATCCTTTGCTACGATGATGGCAGAGAAGAACTGGTTCTTGAAAGATACCCAGTCGATGGTTTCTTCTATCTTCTCGTCAATCTTCTCGCTACCTTCGTTGAGGTGGTCGGTACCGCCTTCTGCATTATGGTAGGTGAGGGTAGTGTAACGGTTTTCGAACATGAAACCACGTTCCTGCTGGCGTGCCTTGTCGCTCCAGTCAACATCCATCTTATTATAATTAGGTGAGAACAGACCCGCCATGCCATTTGCCTGCAGGCTCATGTGCAGCATGTAGTCATTGCCCAATGTATAAGTCATGGTGAGCGTCTTGCCTTCACCAGCCACAGCGGTCAGGGTGACAGACTTGTCGGTCACGTTGGATGGAGTGAAGTAGAGATCGCTGGTGATGATGTTAGCCTCCTTAGCCTCGAGCATGAACTTGAGGCTCTGGTCGTTACCGTCGAAGAGGGTTACGTCCTTGGCATCAGCCGAACCGTCTTTCACCTGCAGGTTGTGTCCCACATAGCCCTTGATGACAGCCTTCTCTACAGTAGCACCCTTGGTGTTGAGTGTTAATTCTACCTTCTCGTTTTTCAATACAATCTTCTTAGCCTGGCCTTTGAGTGCCGAATAGAAGAGGGCGGTTGAGTCTGCCTCAACCTTTGCTTTGGCATTAGTCTGGCGCTTAGCAGCGGCAGCCTTGCTGGCCTTTTCCATCTCGGCATGTTTAGCCTTGGCGATGGAGTCCTGAACGAATGCCGTTCTCTGTTCTTCGGCAGATGGCTGGTTATACCAGCTAAAGCCAATCAGCACTACGGCAATCAGGAGGAAACCGATAATGTTGTTCTTGTTCATTTTTAGAATTTGAAATTAAAGGAGTAAAGGGGATTACTCCTTTAACTCCTAATATTTACTTTTTGTTTTCTATTGCTGTCTTTACGAAATCCATGAAAAGTGGATGTGGTTTCAGCACCGTACTCTGGTATTCCGGATGATACTGTGTACCTACGTACCACTTCAAGCCTGGGATTTCTACGATTTCTACCAGGTCGCTCTCAGGGTTTCTGCCTACGCACATCATGCCGTTCTTCTCGAATTCATGCTGGAACTCGTTGTTGAACTCATAGCGGTGACGGTGGCGTTCCTGAATATGCTCCTTCTTATAGATATTGAACACGCGTGAACCCTGTTTCAGCACACACTCGTAAGCGCCGAGACGCATGGTTCCACCCATGTTTGATATGTTCTTCTGCTCCTCCATGATGTCGATGACATTGTGTGGAGTCTTCTCGTCCATCTCGCGTGAGTTGGCATCCTTGTAGCCCAATACGTTGCGGGCAAACTCGATGACCATCATCTGCATACCCAGGCAGATGCCGAAGGTAGGGATGTCGTGGGTGCGGGTATAGTGGGCGGCGATAATCTTGCCCTCGATGCCTCGCTGGCCGAAGCCTGGGCAGATGACGATACCGTCCTGTCCCTTCAGCTGTTCTGCCACGTTCTCTTCTGTGAGATATTCTGAGTTGATGAAGGTAATCTTCACCTTGTGGTCGTTGTAGGTGCCGGCATGCGAGAGACTCTCGCGGATACTCTTGTATGCATCCTGCAGGTCATACTTGCCTACGAGACCGATGTTTACCACCTCTGTAGCCTTGTTTCTGCGGTCGAGGAATGTCTTCCAAGGACCCAGCGCAGGTGTTTCGCCGATAGGCTCGCCCATCTTGCGGAGGATGGCGGTGTCGAGGCCCTGGTTCTGCATGTTTACAGGCACCTCGTAGATGCTAGGAAGGTCTTCGCTCTGAATCACGCAGTCCAGGTCTACGTTACAGAAGCTGGCTACCTTCTTCATGATTCCCTCTTCGAGATGCTTCTCGGTGCGGAGAATCAGGATATCTGGCTGAATACCTACGCTCTGCAGTTCCTTCACGGAGTGCTGGGTAGGCTTTGTCTTCAACTCGCCTGCTGCCTTCAGATAAGGCACATAGGTAAGGTGAACGTTGATGGCGTTCTTGCCCAGCTCCCATTTCAGCTGTCGGATAGCCTCCATGTAAGGGGCGCTCTCTATGTCGCCGATGGTTCCGCCAATCTCGGTAATCACGAAGTCATAGTGATACTTCTTGCCGAGCAGCTTCACGTTGCGCTTGATCTCGTCGGTAATGTGAGGCACCACCTGGATGGTTTTGCCGAGATAATCGCCACGACGCTCCTTGTCGATGACTGCCTTGTAGATACGACCAGTGGTGAGAGAATTCGCTTTTGTAGTTTGAATGCCGGTGAATCGCTCGTAGTGTCCGAGGTCGAGGTCGGTCTCCATACCATCTACCGTTACGTAGCACTCACCATGCTCATACGGGTTCAGCGTACCCGGGTCGATGTTGATGTATGGGTCAAACTTTTGGATAGTAATGTTGTAACCTCTTGCTTGAAGAAGTTTACCGATGGATGAAGATATGATTCCTTTACCCAAAGAAGAAACCACACCACCAGTTACGAAGATGTACTTTGTTTCAGCCACGATATTTATAATTTAAATTAGAATTATTTGGGTGCAAAGTTACGACATTTTTGTGAAATGAGCAAAAATATTTCTAATAAAGGGCATAGATTTATGAATTATTTATTACCTTTGTGCCCAAATTTATAAAATTAAGGTATGAAAATAAAATTTGGATTACTCGTTCTTGCGTTCCTTTCGGCTCTGACGCCTGTTTCTGCCCAGCGCAAATTGAAGAAGGTGGCGCCCGGAGAGGCATCGAAGAACAGGTTGGCTGAAATCTATGCTGACTCGCTCTTGATGTGCCGTCAGCGCATCGATTCCATGAAGATGGATTCCGGGGATAGCAGATATGCCCAGCTCTTTACGCCGCTCACCTTCTATCATGGGCCGGCAGCACGCATGTTGCGACTCAAGCCTCAGGATGGGGTGAAGGATTCGCTCGCAACGATGCTCGACCAGACGCTGATGGAGGTATATCTCAAGCGTCCCGACCTGGTGCGCAATACTGAGTCTCATCTCAAGGAGGTGGGAGCACCGCTGGCTGCGCAGAGCAAACCGAAGAAGAATCATCCGAATATCGTAGAGCAGGTGGCTCCGAAGGCGATTGAGGTGGATGCGGCTCCGATGGACATCGTCATCACCCGTCCTAACTTCTGGACCATAGGTGGCGATTATTATCTGCAGTTCCTGCAAAACTATGTTTCTGACAACTGGTATAAGGGTGGTGAGAGCAATTATTCGGTGCTCGGAAGAGTGACGATGTTTGCCAATTACAATAACAAGCAGAAGATAAAGTGGGATAATAAGGTGGAGATGCGTCTGGGTTATCAGACTTCGAAGGGTGATACGGTTCATACGCTGAAAACGAGCGACGATATGATCCGATACACCGGAAAGCTCGGTCTGCAGGCTTCCAGGAAGTGGTATTATACCATCCAGCTGATTGGCCAGACTCAGTTTACGCATGGTTACAAGAGTAATGACAAGACGGTTTATTCCGATTTCTTCTCGCCATTCAATCTGAACCTCTCTGTCGGTATGGATTATAATGTAGACTGGTTCCATCATCGCCTGAAGGGTAGTGCTCATCTGGCTCCTCTGGCTTTCAACTGGAAGTATGTGGGCAGAGCATCGCTGGCTACGCGGTACGGACTGGATGAGGGGAAGCACGGCATGACCGATTACGGTTCTGAGTGTACCTTCGACCTGTCTTGGCAGATAGCGGATAATATCAAGTGGAAGACCCGTCTCTGGGGATACACCACTTACAAGCGTGCTGAAATAGAGTGGGAAAACACCATTACCTTCCAGTTTAACCGCTATATTTCTACCAACATCTTCCTCTATCCGCGTTTCGACGATGGTGTGAAGCGCAAGGATGATGATAGCTATTGGCAGTTTAAGGAATTCATGTCAGTAGGTTTCTCTTATTCGTTCTAAGATAAGTAGTTGACAGTAAACACAATAAAGGCTCGTTCCTGTAGCAGGAGCGAGCCTTTGTTGTATCTGTTAGAATCGGAAGCAAACCTCGGCATCTGCCATGGAGTAATTATGCTTCGCGAGTGTCTTGTCGTTGATGAGCGCATACTCGGTAAGGATAGAGATTCGCTTGCCGATGTGGAAGTTCAAACCTGCCTCATACTGGGTCCTCTGCATGTTGCTCTTGCCGTTAGGCTGATACATGTCGTAACGCGCCTTTACGTCGATACGGCTGTTCTTTGGCAGCTGAGCCAATGGGGCGATAACCAATCCGTATACACCCTGAGCCTTATCGCCGATGTTTGCATTCAGATTGCAGTCCTTGGCGTTGGCATCGTTGAAGTTGGTGATGCTCTTGGCAAAAGCCTTGCCGGTAGAGTGGATGTACTCAGAACGTACGGTCCAGCCATCCTGCTTGTATTCGAATGAGAAGGCATAGCGGTTTTGGCTGAGCTTGCGAACGCCAGAGCGTTCCTGAATGTCGGCAGTATAGGAGGCATCATGCTCGTCGGTCCAGGTTCCCTTTCTTGCATAAGAACCGGTCCATCCGAAGGCACCGATGCGCATGCCGCTTACAGGCATTACCCATACACCACCAATCACATTCTTCTGCTGGTCAACGTCCTTGGTGTTGGTTCCCTGTCCGTTGAATACACCAATCTGATAGTGCAGCAGGTTTCTGCCGTTGGCATTCTTGAGGAAATCGCCCTGGAACTGAAGACCGATGTCTCGGCCGTTGGATGCATGTTCTCCGGCACGGTCGCTGAAACCAGCCAGCTTGCTCACGTTCTGTGAATATCCCATGAAGCCCTGGTCGATAGGGTGCATCGGATTCTCAAAGGTGAACGGGTTCTTGAACTGACCGATCTTCACCTTGAAGTATTCATATTTCTGCCATTCTGCAAACAGATCCACCATTCTCGGACTGGAACCGAGGGTAGAGGTGTTGCCGTTGAACTGAATCTGAGTTTTCCAGTAGAAGTCGCCTGCTATGCGACCTTCGAGAGAGATACGCGCCATACGGATGTTGAATGAGTTGGATTCAGCATCTTTCTGTCCGTTGTACTGATACTGGGTCATTCCATACCCCGACAATTTCACGTTGCTCAACCATGATGGTATTTCGATGGTCTGCTTCTGCTGGGCGCTGGCTGAGACCGAAGCTACAGCCATGAGCGCCATGATGATGGTTTTCTTCATCTTGTTTCTATTTTGATTTCTAGGTTTATCTCTTTTCGAGCAATACCACGTTCTCTACGTGAGGGGTATGAGGGAACATATCCACCGGCTGTACGGCAGCTACCTTATACTCCGCATCCATCAGCTGCAGGTCGCGAGCCTGGGTTGCCGGGTTGCAGCTTACGTATACGATGCGCTTTGGCGCTGCATTCAGAATGACGTTTATTACGTCTGGGTGCATTCCGGCACGTGGTGGGTCGGTGATGATGACGTCTGGTCGACCGTGCTGTGCGATGAAATCGTTGGTCAGGATATCCTTCATGTCGCCTGCATAGAAGAGGGTGTTCTCGATGTTGTTCACCTGAGAGTTCACCTTGGCATCCTCTATGGCCTCTGGCACGTACTCGATACCGATTACCTTCTTTGCCTTGTGAGCCACGAAGTTGGCGATGGTTCCGGTTCCGGTATAGAGGTCGTAAACCAGCTCATCTCCGGTAAGGTTGGCAAACTCGCGGGCCACGCAGTAGAGGTGGTAAGCCTGCTCGGTATTGGTCTGGTAGAAACTCTTCGGACCCACCTTGAACTTCAGGTCTTCCATCAGTTCGTAGATATGGTCGTTGCCCTTGAAGAGGCTGAGTTCCAGGTCGTTGATGGTATCGTTTCCCTTCTGGTTGTCTACATACATGAGCGATGTGATCTGAGGAAACTTGTCAGCCACCTGCTGCATCAGCTCCAATGCTCTCTGCTCATCGCCCTCCTCATCGTAGTGGAACTGGAAGACGAGCATCCACTCTCCGGTGTTCGAATTACGGATCATCATGTTGCGGAGCAAACCGTGCTGCTCACGCAGGTCGTAGAAGGTATAGTCGTGAGAATCAGCATATTCGAATACGAAGTTGCGGATTTCGTTGCAGAGGTCATCCATCAGCCAGCACTTCTTGATAGGATAAATCTTGTCGAAGGCTCCGGTGATATGGAAACCGATGGCGTTCTGAGCGTGGCGCTCCTTGAGTGATGTTACGGTATCATCCTCTTTCTGAGGGAGCTGAGCCAGTTCCTCGGCGGTGAACCATCGCTTGTTGCTGCATCCGAACTCTATCTTGTTGCGGTACTCCTGAGTCTTCACGCTACCCATGATAGGGCGGAACTCAGGGAGTTCTATCTTTCCGATGCGGGTGAGCTGGTCTTCCACCTGTTTCTGCTTTGCCTTGATCTGCTCCTCGTAAGGCAGGTTCTGCCATTTGCATCCGCCGCAGATGCCGAAGTGCTCGCACATAGGCTCCTGTCGCACCTCGCTCTTCTTGATGAAGCGAACCACCTTGGCTTCGCAGTACTTATGTTTCTTCTTTACTACCTGCAAGTCGACAACATCTCCTGGCACACAGAATGGTACGAAGATGACCTGTTCATCTACGCGTGTGATGCACTTACCCTCGGCTGCTACTGCCTCGATGGTGATGTTCTCTAACAGAGGTAATGGTTTACGTTTTCTTGCCATAATAATGTTTTGTATTTTTTTATGGGTGCAAAGATACTGCAATTTTATGAGAAATGCAAGAGTTGTCCCAAATTATTTGCGAGTAAAGGTAAAAAGGCTTTTAAAGGTAAAAAAGTAAAAAGGCGATTAAAGGTAAAAAAGTAAAAAGGTAAAAAAGTAAAAAAATGTGGGGCGATAACAAAAGTAACAGGTAATGTTCTGTGGTTGTAAAGGGATGAAATGTGAATGTGAATGTGAATTTGAAATGTAAGTGAAGAAAACGGACTGTCATGTGTATCCTTTTGTCAAGGCTGTTTATTGATGATTTTTGATAGTATATATTTAAATTGTCCGTACGCGCGTACCTTATTATATTAGAATTAAATGATATTATATCATTACATACATTCTTTTTTCTTCATTTACATTTCAAATTCACATTCACATTCACATTTTTACATCAGAGGTCACCTGTTACTTTTGTTACTTTTGTTATCGCCTGATAATCTTTTTACTTTTTTACCTTTAAACGCCCTTTTACCTTTAAATTACGTCCCGACGCAGCCGTTGCTACGTCGCGACGTGTCTGGCACTGCGTCGGGACGTAGCCATCGCTACGTCGTGACGCAGTTTCAGATGCATCTGGAGGGGGTAAAAAACACCGAAAATGCAGGCTGCAATCCCGAGAGACGCACTTTCAGATTCGTCAAATATCTTTCTATCGTATACGGGATTGTTAATTTTCTGCCCGTGTGTGCGTCAACAGTATAAAATGTAATCTCGGGATAGCAAAAAAGCGTATAAAAGTTTGGTAGTATCAAATAAAAATCGTATCTTTGCATTACAAATAATAATTAGCAACGTAAAACGAAATAAAATATATACCTATAACAATTATGAACGAAAAAAGAGTTTATACATTCGGAAACGGAAAAGCAGAAGGCAATGCCCAAATGCGAGAAGTACTTGGTGGTAAAGGCGCAAACCTTGCCGAAATGAACCTGATTGGTGTACCTGTTCCTCCAGGTTTCACCATTACAACAGACACTTGTAATGAATATTATGAAGTGGGTGAGGAAAAAATCAAAGAACTTCTTCAGGACGAAGTAATGGCTGCTGTGGCTCATACTGAGGCATTGATGAACAGCAAGTTCGGTTCTGTAGAGAATCCACTCCTCGTATCAGTACGTTCGGGTGCACGCGCATCTATGCCTGGTATGATGGATACCATCCTCAACCTCGGTTTGAATGACGAAGTAGCTGAGGGATTGGTCAAGAAGACCGGTAACCCTCATTTCGTATACGATTCATATCGCCGTTTCGTACAGATGTACGGTGACGTCGTTATGGGACTGAAGCCTGTAAACAAGGAAGATATCGACCCATTTGAGGCTATCATCGAAAAGGTGAAGGAAGAGCAGGGCGTTACACTTGACAAGGATCTCTCTGTAGAGTCGCTCAAGAAGCTCGTTGAACTCTTCAAGGCTGCTATCAAGGAGCAGACCGGTCAGGATTTCCCTACCAACCCAATCGATCAGCTCTGGGGCGCTATCTGCGCTGTGTTCCGTTCTTGGATGAACGAGCGTGCTATCCTCTACCGCAAGATGGAAGGTATTCCTGATGAATGGGGTACTGCCGTATCTGTCATGGCGATGGTATTCGGTAACATGGGCGATACATCTGCTACAGGTGTTTGCTTCTCACGTGACGCTGGTAATGGTGAGAATCTCTTCAATGGTGAGTATCTTATCAATGCACAGGGTGAGGACGTGGTAGCCGGTATCCGTACTCCACAGCAGATTACAAAGATTGGTTCTCAGCGCTGGGCTGAGCGTGCAGGTATCTCTGAAGAGGAGCGTGCTGCCAAGTATCCTTCTATGGAAGAGGCTATGCCTGAACTCTATAAGGAACTCGACGCGCTGCAGGATAAGCTGGAGCACCACTATCACGATATGCAGGATATGGAGTTCACCGTACAGGAAGGCAAACTCTGGTTCCTCCAGACTCGTAATGGTAAGCGTACAGGTACAGCTATGGTGAAGATTGCCATGGATCTCCTTCATGAAGGTATGATCGACGAGAAGACTGCTATCCTGCGCTGTGAGCCTCAGAAGCTCGATGAACTTTTGCATCCAGTATTCGATAAGCTGGCTCTCTCTAAGGCTAAGGTCATCACACAGGGTCTCCCTGCATCTCCAGGTGCTGCCTGCGGTCAGATTGTATTCCACGCTGACGATGCTCAGGAGTGGCATGAGGACGGCAAGAAGGTCATCATGGTTCGTATCGAAACATCTCCAGAAGACCTCGCTGGTATGTCAGCTGCCGAGGGTATCCTTACCGCTCGTGGTGGTATGACTTCTCACGCTGCCGTTGTAGCCCGTGGTATGGGTAAGTGCTGTGTATCAGGCGCCGGCTCTATCAACGTTGACTACAAGACTAAGACTGTTGAGATTGATGGCGTAGTTTACAAGGAGGGTGATTACATTTCTCTGAACGGTACTACAGGACAGGTTTACGCAGGACAGATTGAGACAAAGGCTGCAGAGCTTTCAGGCGACTTCAAGGAGCTGATGGACCTCTGCGACAAATATACAAAGATGGAAATCCGTACCAATGCGGATACTCCACACGATGCTGAGGTAGCCCGTGCATTCGGTGCCAAGGGTATCGGTCTGACACGTACTGAGCACGTGTTCTTCGATGATCAGAAGATTGTAGCTATGCGTGAGATGATTCTGGCAGACTCTGTTGAGGGTCGCGAGAAGGCACTTGCCAAGCTCCTCCCATACCAGAAGGCTGACTTCTATGGAATCCTCAAGGCAATGGATGGCTGCCACGTGAACATCCGCTTGCTCGACCCACCTCTCCACGAGTTCGTACCTCACGATTTGGCTGGTCAGCAGACCATGGCTAAGGAAATGGGCGTAAGCGTAGAGGAAATCAAGAAGCGTGTAAACTCTCTGGCAGAGAACAACCCTATGCTCGGTCATCGCGGTTGCCGTCTCGGTATTACATTCCCTGAGATTACAGCTATGCAGACTCGCGCCATCCTCGGTGCAGCCTGCGAGTTGAAGAAGGAAGGTTACAACCCATGCCCAGAAATCATGGTTCCTCTCATCGGTACCGTTCAGGAGCTCAAGCAGCAGAAGGCTATCATCCTCGCTACTTCTAAGGAAGTATTCATCGAGTACGGTGTAGAGGTAGAGTTCGAGATTGGTACTATGATTGAGATTCCTCGTGCTGCCCTTACAGCAGGTCAGATTGCAGAGGAGGCTCAGTACTTCTCATTCGGTACTAACGACTTGACACAGATGACCTTCGGTTATTCTCGTGATGACATCGCTTCCTTCCTCCCTGCCTACATGGAGAAGAAGATTCTGAAGGTTGACCCATTCCAGGTTCTCGACCAGGAGGGTGTTGGTCAGCTCATCAAGATGGCAGTAGAGAATGGTCGTGCTACCCGTCCTAACCTCCGCACAGGTATCTGCGGTGAGCATGGTGGTGAGCCATCATCTGTTAAGTTCTGTGCTAAGGTTGGCATGAACTATGCTTCATGCTCTCCATTCCGCGTGCCAATCGCCAGACTTGCGGCGGCGCAGGCTGCTGTAGAGGAGTAAATCTCTTCTGAAAGAAGATTGTACGATTAATGATTAGATAATTAGAGGAAAGTGTTTCGTAATGAAGCGCTTTCCTCTTTTTTCGTCTTTTTTAGGTTAAATTTCGAAAGAAAATGAGCAAATCATTTGCAAGTTACATTTATTTTCCGTAATTTTGTCGGAAAATAGAGAAATATGACTGCAAGAGAAGATAGAGAAAAGGAAAAAACGAGCCGAGAGAATCTTGGTAAGTTCTTTTATGATTTAGCTAAGGCTAATTTCACAACCAATGTTGCAGGATGTATCTTGTCTATGGTTATGAAAGAAAAATATGACGATGCGATGGTTTGGGGATTGCTTTCTTTTGGACTAGCTTCCACAGCTATTTTGGCATATGTTGGTTTTAGAATATTAAAAAAATAAGTGTTATGGAAGGATTAATTATGATTTATGCGACGATTACAGTCGTTGCTGGGGCTATGGCGCTTTGGCTTCATACAAAATGGGGTAAGAAATTCTTAGAGAATCTCTAAAAAAATATAAGCTTCAAAAATGAATACATTGGCTTTAACTTTTGCAATATGCTTAGTTCCGGCTACGGCATTTTTGATTTGGCTCTTTACTCCTTGGGGAAAGAAGTGGTCTAAGGAATTGTAGTGATGAAGAAGATAAAATATATATTATGTGCTTGCCTGATGATGGCAAGTATGGACATGGAAGCCAAGTCGATGAAGGACTTGCTGGTTTCGATGCCCGATTCTGTTGTGCCTTATCTCAACCACAACCTGCGGCTGGAATTTGCTGAGCTGCAGGAGATGGGAGTGAAGGCGGAAGTGAAGAATCTGTTAGGCGAAACGAGTGTGATGGATACGCTGACTGCTGATTTCGCTCAGTTGAGAACGAGTAAGAGCGCAACTTTGCAGATGAAGAAACTGCCATCGGCTAACGGTGATTCGCTGCTTTGCGTGGTGAAAACCTTTGCCGGAGTAGAGAAGGAGAGCGAATTCTATCTCTTTAATCAGGATTGGCAAGAGCAGGATGCCAGCAGGATTTTCGATGGGAAATCTTTGCAGCAACTGGCTTCCGGACTTGTTGCCAAACCCGATACGATGAGCGAGGCTAAGTTTGAGGAACTCAAGGGGAAAATTGAACTCAAAATCGTGAGTGCTCTGCTCCTGCAACATGAAAACAGCCTCGTAGTGCGCTTGGCTTTACCTTTCGTGTCTGCTGACGATAAGAAGGCTATAAATGCAATTAAAGTGCAAAGAAAATTTAATTGGAATGGTAAAACTTTTAAGGAGAGTTAAATTCTTAAAGTTTTTAGGTATAAACTATTGCAGGTTACAAGATTATTTGTACCTTTGCATCGTGTTTTTCATGGTATTAGATTATTAAGGTTAATAAAAGATTGGTTGTCGTGAGACAATCAATTTTTTTTTTTGTCCCTATCTGAAGCCATCAGCCCCTTGTCTTTCCCATCGGCTGGAGGCCGTTGGTTCAGACCGCAGGGCGATGTTTAGAAGATAACCATTCCGATGATACCGCAGATGAAAAGCAGCAGGATAGGGTTGGTCTTTCTGAATTTTGTGAAGTAGAAAGCAGCCAGAAACAGCACGATGCTTGCTCCGAAGACAAACGGATTGTCAGTTGGTGATCCGAAGTTCTCTTTATTCATCAGGAGAACGGCGGCAGCAGCTATCAGTCCGATGATGGCAGGGCGGAGCCCCGCAAAGATATCCTTTACGATTTTAGAATCCTTGTGCGTAATCAGATAGCGGCTGATGAGAATCATGATGATGAAAGGCAGCCACATGATGGAGAGCGAAGCCAATACCGAACCCAGGCAGGCTGCCCAGGTAGGATAGCCGTCGTGAAGGCAGGCGGTATAACCTACGTAGGTGGCACAGTTGATGCCGATAGGTCCCGGTGTAGACTGGCTGATAGCTACAATATCCGTAAACTCAGCATTGGTAAGCCAATGGTTCTTCACTACCGTCTCGTTATGGATGAGCGAAAGCATCGCATATCCGCCACCAAAATTAAATGTTCCAATCTTGGTAAATATCAGAAATAACTTTAGAAATAGCATAATCTCTATATTTTTTTACCTTTTTACTTTTTTTACCTTTCCATAGAGCCATCCCAGCACACCGGCTGCGATGATGATGTAGATAGGGGAGATACCGAAAGCTGCAATCAGCAGACAGCAGACAACGGGAATCCAGATGTTGTAGCGGTTGATGTTTGCCGTCTTTGCCATCTTGAAGCAAGGTGCAGCAATGAGCGCTACCACGGCAGGGCGCACACCCATGAAGAACTTACCCACCCAATAATTGTCCTTGAAATGCTGGAAGAACATGGCGATGATGAGAATGGCGATGATAGAAGGTAGGGCTATGCCAATGGCACCCACAATGCCTCCCCAGACTCCCTTCAGCTTATAGCCGATATGACTCGCCATGTCGATGGCGAAGATGCCCGGAGTGGTCTGAGCCACTACCATGATATCCATGAACTCCTGTTTGTTCATCCACTTGTTCTTGTCTACAAATTCCTGTTCCATGATCGGTATCATGGCGTAGCCTCCACCTAGCGTGAAAGCCCCGATTTTATTGCACGTGAGGAAAAATTTTACTAACATATCTGTTGTTTCTATATTATTTTTCTCTTATATCTGTTGAAATCGGCTACAAAAATACACATAATTTGTTAAATATGCTAGCTTTCATGCGGATAATCTTCAAAATCGTGTGCTTTTTACCCGAAAAGTTGTATCTTTGCAGCTAATATTTTATAATAAAAAGACATTAAACTATGAATCTGAAAGTACGCCTAGCAGTGATGAACTTCCTGGAGTTTGCAGTTTGGGGAGCTTATCTTACGTCTATGGGCAACTATCTCGGCAAGGCTGGGATGGGTGCCGAGATTTCCTGGTTCTATACCATACAGGGAATCGTATCTATTTTTATGCCTACATTGATGGGTATTGTGGCAGATAAGTATATCCAGCCGCAACGTCTTTTGGGCTATTGTCACCTTTTGGCAGGAGCAGCCATGATAGGTCTGTTCGGTATGGGTCAGGCTAGTCATACTCCTAATGAGGCAATGTTTATTGCCGTTTACACCTTCAGCGTGGCTTTCTATATGCCTACATTGGCATTGTCAAATACTTCGGCATTCAGTATATTGAAGAGCAACGGGCTCGACACCGTGAAGGCTTTTCCGCCAATCCGTGTGTTCGGAACCGTGGGCTTCATCCTCACGATGTGGATCGTGAACTGTGCTACCTGGGACAACGGTTCATTCTCGTTCCTGTTGAGCGAGAACGCCCATAAGTTCCAGTATACCCATTATCAGTTCCTGGTATCGGGTGTGCTCAGCATTCTTCTCTTCCTCTATTGCTTCTCATTGCCAGCCTGTCCTATCGTGAAGAAAGAGACAAAGAGCTGGGTAGAGACATGGGGGTTCGATGCCTTCAAACTCTTCAAGAGCCGTGAGATGGCGATGTTCTTCATCTTCTCTTGCATGCTCGGTATGAGTCTGCAGGTAACCAATGGCTATGCCACTCCGTTCATTACCAGTTTCAAGGGCGATCCTGCGATGCTCGATACTTTTGCTGCTAACAATGCTACGCTCCTGGTATCCATCTCTCAGGTGGCAGAGGCGCTCTGCATCCTTCTCATTCCGTTCTTCCTGAAGCGTTATGGCATCAAGGTTGTGATGCTCATCGCCATGATGGCATGGGTTTTGCGATTCGGTTTCTTCGGATTGGGCAATCCTGCATTCCCAGGTGTTACCTTCTTCATCCTCTCATGCATCGTTTACGGTGTAGCCTTCGACTTCTTCAATGTGTCGGGCGGTCTGTTTGTAGACCAGAAATGTGATGTGAAGGTAAGAGCATCGGCTCAGGGTCTGTTCATGCTGATGACCAACGGTCTGGGAGCATCTATCGGAACCATTCTCGCAGGTATGGTCATCAACCATTACTGCCACTGGACAGATGATGGCTACCTGATGGGTGACTGGAAAACCTGCTGGTTCATCTTTGCCGGTTATGCGCTCGTGGTAGCTGTAGCCTTTGCTGTCCTTTTCCGTCCGAAGAAAGAACAGAAATAAGGAAGAAAAAGGTCATACTCAACGCGAGAGTAAAAACAGAATGTTACGTAAGAATATAAATAAATTTAAATAAAGAAAGGGTACATAATGATGTTGTACAAACTTAAACTCGCTGCCTGCTTTGGCATTCCGGAAGCTTCCGGGACATGTATTATTAGTTTGGTAGACGAATCCGAAAAAAGAGCTTTGTCTATTATGACTAATGAATATGTAGCAGAGCAGCTGAAGGCATGTAATTCGAAAACTTCTGATTTTGAAAATGATGTGGTCTCTGTACTTTGGACACTATTTGACAGGCTCAATGTAGACGATTTCTATCTCGAATTCGATGCTACGCCAGAGAGGGGAGTATTTGCTACTCTTGTGAATAAAATCACAAATGAACGTATGAGCATCAAGACTGACCAGGCTGTGTTGCTGTCTGTGGCTGCGGATATAGAAATGTATACAACAGAGCTGGTTATAAAGGAAATTTCTACTCCTTTTAATAAAAATGATATGAGTTCGGCTTCTTGTGCGGTACCTATTTCGGCTTTGCCAGACCAGATGCTCGAAAAAGCATTGGATTGTGCCATTAATGAAGAAGATTACGAAACTGCCTCAGCCATTCGCGATGAGATAGAGCGCCGCAAAGGCAAAAAAGTGAATAATTAAAGAATATTCTTACGGAATAACAGAAAATTAAGAAGAAAAAGTAACAATAAGAGGAAATGAAAGAAGTTAGATTTTTCTATGTGCCAGATGCGGCTACACAGACAGAACTGCCTCAGGAAGAGGCTACTCATGCACTCAGGGTTTTGCGTATCCAGGCGGGGGACGAATTGTTCCTGATGGATGGCAAGGGGGTGTTCTACCGTGCAGAAGTTTCGCTGGCTACCAACAAACGGTGCATCTATGAGGTGAAGGAGGTTATGCCGCAGCAGCCTGCCTGGCGCGGACACATTCACCTGGCCATCGCCCCGACAAAGATGATGGACCGCATTGAATGGATGGCAGAGAAGGCTACGGAAATCGGCTTCGATGAAATCTCTTTCCTCAACTGCAAGTTCTCTGAACGCAAGGTCATCCGCATAGACCGCATAGACAAGATTGTGGTTTCTGCCGTCAAGCAGAGCCACAAGGCTTGGAAACCTGTGGTCAACGAACTGCAGAACTTTAAAGATTTTATTACGGCTCCCCGCAATGGCAGAAAGTTTATCTGCCATTGTTATGAGGAGATAGAAAAGAAAGACTTTTTTACCGAGATTTCCAAGTCATGCCCAGCTGATGATTCTGCCAGAGCAGCCCAGGAGGGTGCCGATGACATCACCGTGCTGGTAGGACCTGAGGGCGATTTCTCTATCGATGAGGTGAGACTGGCCCTGGAAAACGGATATGAGAGTGTTTCGCTTGGCACCAGTCGCCTCCGTACGGAAACAGCAGGATTGGTGGCTGTCAACATGTGCCATTTGGCAAGAGCTTTATAATATTACTAGTGTGATGAAAAGATTGTATAAGAGTTTGATGTTCATGTGCTTGGCTGTCGTATTGGGATTGCTGAGCTCATGCTCGGGCACTGACTATCTCAATGCCATTCCAAAGAAAAGTACTGCGCTCATCTCTGTTGACATGCAGCAGATGGCATCCGGCAAAAGCGATGAAGACAAGGCGGGAATGCTCAAGTCTCTGTTGCACGTTGAGGATGCATCGAAGTGTGGCATCGACATCTCAGAGAAGATTTTTCTCTTTGAGAGTGCTGATGGTAACCTCGGACTTTGTGCCAAGGTGAGCGATGAGGGCGATGTGGAAGACTGGCTTGCTTCGCTTGCCAAACAGCATATCGCTACAGAGGTGAAGGAGCGCAAAGGCTTTCATTTCTCTGTATTGAAAAATTCGTGGCTGGTCGGCTTTTCTGATCAGGCACTCCTCGTTATGGGACCGGTTGTAGCCGATGCGCAGGCCCAGCTCCAGCAGCAGATGGTGAAATATCTGAAGGCTGATGAGGACGAAGGTATTACCGCATCGCCTATGTTTGAACGTCTGGAAACCATCACTTCGCCTATGGCTATGGTGGCTCAGGCTCAGGCGTTTCCGGAGAAGTTCGTAGCTCCATTTACCCTTGGTACTCCTAAAGATACCGACCCTTCGCAGGTAGTGATTGCTGCTGAGATGGACGTGAAAAACGGTATCCTGCAGGTGAAGGGAGAAACCTTCTCCTTTAATAAAGAAATAGATGAGGCCCTGAAGAAGGCGGCTCAAACCTATCGTCCGATTAAAGGCAGCTACGTTAAGTCGATGCCTGCTGATGCCCTGGCGGGTATCTTCATGAACGTAAAGGGCGAGCAGTTCCTGCCGATGATGCAGAGCAACCGCAGCCTTCAGACCCTCCTGATGGGTATCAACCAGGCCATCGACATGGATAATATCATCCGTAGTGTGGATGGGGATATGGCTATCGTGATGCCTTCGCTTACAGATAACAATATGCAGATGACGATGGCTGCTAAACTGTCGCATGCCAAGTGGTTGGGCGATGTTGATTATTGGAAAACTTCATGTCCGGCTGGTGCGAAGATAGCCAATTGGGGAAAGAATGCTTACTTCTATACCGATGGCAAGACCTCGTTCTATTTCGGTGTGACGGATGACAAGCAGTTCTTTAGCGGAAGCGACCAGCTGATGGCGCAATATGCCGTGAAACCAAGTAATCATCCGATAGATGCAAAGATTCAGAAACTCATCGTCGGTCAGAAACTGGCAATGGTCATCAATCTCGCCAAGAGTTCTGATAGTGACGGCACGGGCAAGGATGATGCCATCTCTACCGTAACCGGTCTGCTCACCCCAGTCTTCGGAAATCTTACTTCGGTGGTCTATACTTTAAAGGTAAAAAGGTAAAAGGGTAAAAGGGTAAAAAGAATCTTACCCCTCCTCTCTGCGCCCCCGTTCCTAGCGATTCTATCGCTAGTCCCCCCCCAAGTCCTAATTTTAAAGGTAAAAGATTAAACATTAAACATAAAAAAAGTGGAAAAGATTCAGCTTCATTCCGTTCTCCCACAGGTCTTCGCCCAGCGCAATGACCTGGATTCGGAGATATGGAAGCAGGATGTTACCTTCGAGAAAGGTCATCTTTATCTTATCGAGGCAGAGAGTGGCAGCGGAAAGAGTACTTTCTGCAGCTATGTGCTCGGCTATCGTCACGACTACAGCGGAAGCGTGATGTTCGACAATGATGTTACCGCCAACTACAAGGTGAAAGACTGGGTAGAGATGCGCAAGCGTCATATCAGCCATCTCTTTCAGGAACTCCGTCTCTTCCCTGAGCTTACTGCCCTGGAGAATGTAGAAATCAAGAACAAAATAACCGGATTCAAGACGCGTGAGCAGATTCTTAAATGGTTTGATATGCTCGGTATTGCTGATAAGGTAGATGCCAAAATCGGCAGAATGTCGTTCGGGCAGCAGCAGCGTGTGGCAATGATGCGTGCGCTCTGTCAGCCTTTCGACTTCATTCTGGCTGATGAGCCTATCAGTCACCTCGACGACAACAATTCGCGCATCATGGCAGATATCATGATGACCGAAGCGAAGGAGCAGGGGGCTGGCGTTATCGTAACCAGTATAGGTAAACACATGGACTTAAACTATGAACATATATTTAGATTATGAATTTGGTTTGGAAATTATTGCGTCAGCATATCAGCATACCTCAGTTTGCGGGCTTTGCCTTCGCCAATCTCTTCGGTATGCTCATCGTTCTTTTCGGCTTTCAGTTTTATAAAGACGTGCTGCCTGTCTTCACTCAGCAAGACAGTTTCATGAAAGCCGACTACCTCATCATGAGCAAGAAGATAGGTATGGGAAATACCATCAGCGGCCGTTCCAATACCTTCTCGGGTTCTGAAATCGATGAAATCGGCGACCAGAAGTTTGTAAAGAAGATAGGAAAATTCACCTCTACTGAATATAAGGTAGATGCCCAGATGGGTGTAAACGGCGTGAACGTTCTGAATAGCGAACTCTTCTTCGAGAGTGTGCCTGACGGTTTTGTTGATGTGCCGCTCAAGGACTGGAAATATACGCCGGGAACTCAAGAGGTGCCAATCATCCTCCCGCGTACCTATATTAATATGTATAACTTCGGTTTCGCCCAGAGTCATTCGCTCCCTAAAATCAGCGATGGACTGATGGGCATGATCGATTTCAATATCCAGATTCAGGCTGGTGGCAAGAAAGAGCAGTTCAAGGGAAAGGTTATCGGTTTCTCTTCGCGACTCAACACCATCCTTGTTCCACAGGCATTCATGGACTGGAGCAATCAGGAATTTGCTCCAAACCAGAAGAGCGATCCTAACCGCCTCATCGTAGAGGTAGGAAACCCGGGAGACGAGAACATCACTAAATACCTGGATGATAATGGTTATGAGGTAGAGACAGACAAGCTGGATGCTGAGAAAACTACCTATTTCCTCCGCATGATGGTATCGATGGTGATGATTATCGGTTTGGTTATCTCCGTTTTGAGCTTCTACATTCTGATGCTCAGCATCTATCTGTTGGTTCAGAAGAATTCTTCTAAGTTAGAGAATCTTCTTCTGATAGGCTACAGTCCGAACAATGTAGCAAAACCATATCAGGTGCTCACCATTGCGCTGAACATCGTGGTACTTATCATCGCGTGGATCATCCTCTTCTTCCTCCGCGATTACTACATGGGCTTCATCGAAACCCTCTTCCCTGATATCGACGAGGGCACCATGCTTCCAGCTATTGCTCTAGGTCTGTTCCTGTTCCTGATAGTTTCTATCCTGAACATCGTAGCCATCCGTCGCAAGGTGATGAGCATCTGGCAGAGAAAGGAGTAGGGGAGCCAACCCCGGAAAAAACTATAAGTAAACCCCTGTTATAAATAACAAATTAAAGGAAATCTGCGTTATTTGCTTAACGCAGATTTTTTTATATTATAAAATACTATTTTTCATGCTTTTGTAACAATTAAAAGAGATTTTTTTATTAATTTTGCAAACGATAACAATATAAGAGGGGATTATATCCCGTATTATTTAATTATTTATTTTAAGGTATGCAGAAAAGATTTTTTTTATTTGTGGCTTTGTTGTCCTTTATGGTTTCCACAGCCATTGCGCAGATTACTACATCTGGCGTCAAAGGTTTGATTAAAGCTAATGGTGAAGATGTAATAGGTGCAACTGTTACAGTGACCCATGTGCCAACAGGTGCTGTTTATCGTTCTGTGACTAACAGCGTAGGCCGCTTTACTATTCAGGGTATGCGCGCTGGTGGTCCTTACACGGTAGAGATTTCCTACATTGGTTACAAAACCAAGGAAATCAAGAATGTAACACTCAAACTTGGTGAAATGTCAGACCTTTCAACTCAGTTGGAAGAGGATGCACATGCTTTAGGTGAAGTGGTTGTTAAGGGTAAGTTAGGCTTGGATGCCAGCAAGACTGGTGCTGCTGCCAGCTATAGTGCCAAGGATATAGCCAATATGCCTTCTATCAGTCATAGCATTGGTGATATCACCCGCATGAATCCTATGGTAAGTGTCTCTCAGTCTGGAGCAATGTCTTTTGCTGGTGTTAATAACCGTTATAACAGCTTCCAGGTTGATGGTGCCGTAAACAACGATGTTTTCGGTCTCACTTCTAATGGTCAGAATGGTGGTCAGGCTGGTACTCAGCCTATTTCTACAGAGACTATTGATCAGGTACAGGTGAGCGTGGCTCCTTTTGATGTCCGTCAGTCTGGTTTTACTGGTGGTGCCATCAATGCCATCACTAAGTCGGGTACCAATACCTTCCATGGATCTGTTTATGGCAACTGGTTGAACAAAGACCTGATAGGTTCTAAGTATACTTTGATGAATGGTAAGGATAGCCAGAAATATGATGATGAAACAGACTATCGTTATGGTGTAACTCTTGGTGGTCCTATCATCAAGAACAAGTTGTTCTTCTTTGCAAACTACGAGAAATCAAACAAGGAATATCCAAATAACTATGGTTATGGTTCTGAGGCTTCAAAGTTAGGAACAGAAGGCTTTAATATTGCAGATGAAGTGCTTTCTATCCTGAAGGAAAAGGGTTACAATGCTTCATATAATAATCCTAAGAATTATACTAAGAGTGACAAGGCTGGTGTAAAGCTCGACTGGAATATCAACGACAAGCATAAGGCTACTTTTGGCTGGCGCATGGTTAATGCTAAGCAGTTGAACAGCAATAGTTCTGCCAGTTATCTGAATGCTTCTGATTATCAGTTTGATTTCATCTCAAAGACTAATACTTTTACTGCAGAATTGAACAGCTCTTTCAGCGACAAGATAAATAATCAGTTCCAGGCTTCTTATGTATCTGTAAGAGATCATCGTGATCCAAAGGGTATTGCACCAATGATTCAGATTAAGAATGTGGGTGGTGGTACTCTCTGTCTCGGTACAGAGCGTTCTTCTACAGCAAATTCTCTGAATCAGGACATCATCACCTTTACAGATAATCTGAACTGGTATGTGAACAATCATACTCTGACTTTCGGTACTCATGGAGAGTACTACAAGTTTAAGAACCTCTTTATCCAGGATAATTATGGTACTTACTATTTCAACAATTTTGATGATTTCAAAATGTTTGCTAATGGACAGACAGTTGCTCAGTCTGTTAATTCAAAAACAGGTGAAATTACATATTACAACACATTGAACCAGTATCGTTTCGGTTCTGCCAATGTAGCAGTAACCGGTGATCCTCGCTGGGCTCCAGAGTTTGCTGCTGGTCAGATTGGTTTCTATGCACAGGATAAGTTTAATGTTACTCCTAATTTTGAGTTGACTTATGGCTTGCGTATGGATATCCCATTGTTCTTTGATACTCCTACTGAGAATGCTGAGTTTAATGCTTCTGCTGCCAAGCAGGGATGGAATGTTGTTACAAACCATAAGTTGAGCAGCACTCCGATGTGGTCTCCACGTGTAGGTTTCCGTTGGAATATCGAGAAGGAGCATAATATGATTCTCCGTGGTGGTGCTGGTATTTTTACCGGTCGTATCCCATTCGTATGGTTGAGCAACAACTTTACAAATACTGGTATCCAGACTTCTGTATATAATGTTTATGGTTCTACTGGTCTGACAGAGAATAAGAAGGGAACTGGCAAACTCAATGATGTAAGTCTTATTGTTGATCCTTACAAGCAGAGTGAGAATACTGCTAAGCTGGCTGCATCAGGTAACCAGACAGTAAATGTATTTGCTAAGGACTTCAAGTTTACTCAGAACTTGCGTCTTGACCTTGCTCTTGATTTTACATTAGCAGGTATTGACTTTACTTTGGAGGGTGTTCTCTCAAAGAATCTGAATGATATCTATTATAAGGATTTGACCCGTACTGAGGCTGGTAAGACATTGGGCGAGACTTATAAGTCTTTGGCTTTTGACAATCGTCCATTGTTCCAAAAGGTTACCAGCACAGAAGATGCTAACTTGAAGAAGTTTGCCAATGTATATATGTTGGATAACACCAGCAAGGGATACAGTTACAATCTGTCTTTGTCTGCTGTTAAGCGCTTTGACTTTGGTTTGGATCTGGCAGCATCTTACACTTATTCACGCTCAAAGTCTGTTAACTGCGGTACATCTTCAGTAGCTCAGTCAAACTATAACTACAATTATACATATCAGAATCCTAACTCACCTGAGCTCGGTTTCACTGCATTCAATGTGCCTCACCAGATCAAGGCTTCTGCCTTCTATCATAAGGATTACGCCGAGCACTGGAATACTACAGTAGGTCTTATCTATACAGGTACTTCTGGTTCACCTTATAGTTTGTACTATTATGGTGATTTGAACCAGGATGGTTCTAATGGTAACGATTTGATGTTTATCCCAACAGATGAGCAGATTGATAAGATGCAGTTTAAGGCTAACAAGAACTATACTGCTGAAGAGCAGAAGGAAAACTTCAGAGAGTGGATTGCCAATGATGGCTATATGAGCAAGCATCGTGGTGAATACTTCAAGCGTTATGCTGATAACTTGCCATTCGAGAGTCACTTCGACTTCCATCTTGCTCAGACCTATAAGTTCAAGGTTGGTGCTCAGGTTCATTCTGTAGAATTGTCATTTGATGTATTGAATGTGGGTAACATGTTCAATAAGAAGTGGGGTCGCTATACATCAACAGGTGCAGCTAAATACTATTCTCCTGTTACTTACAGTGGTAACGGACAGTTCCAGTTCCTGCACCCAGGTAATTACGAAATGCGTTCTTATGACGACTATTATAGCCGCTGGCGCGGTCAGCTTGGTTTGAAGTATACATTCTAAGTATTAGTCCATAAGTACAGTTATATTTGGGGGATGTTCTTCTGTTTGGCAGTACATCCCCTCTTTGGTTTCAAATAAAATAGATCATAATGAAAAAAATATTATTATTATTGATTTCTTTCCTGGCTCCCTTTTCTGTAAGTCTGGCACAGGAACATCGAACCGTGATAATTTCCTTAGACGGATGCCGTTGGGATTATCCCGAGATGTATGATACGCCTTTTCTTGACAATTTGGCACAAGATGGAGTAAAAGCTATTATGCAGCCTTCGTTTCCATCTGTTACGTTCCCTAACCATTATACTCTGGCAACGGGCTTGGTTCCTGATCATCATGGAATTATAGCCAATAAATTTCTTGATAAAAAGAGTGGACTGGTGTTTAGTTTAGGTGATAAAACAACAAAAATGGATCCCCGCTTCTGGGGAGGTGAACCTGTTTGGATTACCGCCAAACGACAGGGAAAGCGGGTAGGCGTGGTTTATTGGCCTGGCTCAGATGTTGCCATACAGGGCACTTATCCTGATATCTATTATAATTATGAGCAGAAACCGTTGCTGACTTATGTTGAGCGAATAGCAGAAATAGAGCGGATGCTCAAAATGCCGGAAGATAAACGCCCACAGCTTATCATGGCTTATTTTGATGAGCCTGACCATTCAGGTCATACTTATGGTCCTGAGAGTAGGCAAACCCGTATGCAAGTAGAGACCTTAGATTGCCTTCTCGGACAGTTATGGAAAGATATCCAGAATATGCCCGATGGTAAAAATGTGAACCTGATTGTGACAGCAGACCATGGTATGGACCGTAACTCGAATGAACGTATCATTAATCTGACCCATTATTTGGATAAGTCATGGTACAAAAACATAGCAATGGGATTCCCTACGATGATATATACCAATAAGGGATGTGAAAATAAAATACTGAAAGCTCTTTCTAAGGTACCTCATATTAGAGCATGGCGTAAATCAGAAATGCCTGCCTATTTAAATTATGGTACAAATGAGAACATTGCCGACATTGTTGTTACTACAGACATAGGTTGGGTACCCAGTGATAAGAATGAGGTCTTAGCCGGAAATCATGGCTTTGATCCAACTTATAGCGATATGCATGTCCTATTCCGTGCAGCTGGCCCTGATTTTAAAAAAGGATATGTTAAGGATAAAGTCTTTAAAAACGTAGATGTTTATCCTTTGCTTAATTATCTCCTTTCAATCAAACCAGCTGCCAATGATGGTAATTTGTCAGAGGTCAAAGATTTGTTGAAATAAGTTTGATACATGGGAAGAGTTCCCATTAGAATAATTCTATCGCGATGCACTTCTCTTTTTCGAGGGAAGTGCATTTTTTTTTCGTTTATTTGCATATTTTTTGGTGTGTTCTATCATTTTTCTCTGTTTTTTGCTTGTTGTCTCAAAAAAAATGTTTATATTTGCAACATATTTGTTTATAAGAGTGAATGCACACGGTACGAGATGCGCGGTTCTCTCTTTATTTATTCACAAAAGAATCAAAACAACATGCAGAAAAGATTGCAACTACTTCTGGCTTTGCTCGCCTTCATGGTGACTTCGGCAATGGCTCAGATTACCACTTCAGGCATTAGTGGTAAGATTTCTTCCAATGGCGAAACCGTTATTGGGGCTACTGTTACTGCTACACACCAGCCATCTGGTACTGTGTATCGTGCTGTAACAAATGTAGATGGTCGCTATACTATTCAGGGTATGCGTCCAGGTGGTCCTTACAAGGTAAGTATCTCTTATATCGGATATAAGGACAAGGTTTTCAACAATGTCAGTCTGAACTTGGGTGAAAGCCAAAATCTCTCTTGCTCTCTTCAGGAAGATGCCAAGCAGCTTCAGGAGGTTGTTGTTTCGGGTAAGGCTGGTCTGAATGGTACGAAGACCGGTGCGGCCATGAGTATCAATGCTCAGCAGATAGCTGATATGCCTTCTATCTCGCACAGTATTGCGGATGTGGCTCGCCTGAATCCACAGCTTACTACGAACGGACAGTCTGGTTCTATGTCATTTGCCGGTATGAACAACCGTTATAATTCATTCCAGATTGATGGTGTGATGAATAACGACGTGTTCGGTCTTACTGCTAATGGCAGTAATGGTGGTCAGGCAGGATCTCAGCCTGTTTCTATGGAGACTATTGACCAGATTCAGGTAAATATCGCTCCTTTCGATGTTCGCCAGGGTGGTTTTACCGGTGGTGCCATCAACGCGGTAACTAAGAGCGGTACCAATGACTTCCATGGAAGTGGCTATTTCTATGGGAACAACCAGAATTTGGTAGGTCGTCATTATAAGAATATGGATGGTACCTATGCTCAGCCTTATGATGATGAGAAGGAAACTTTGTTCGGATTTACGCTCGGTGGTCCAATCATCAAGAACAAACTCTTCTTCTTCGCAAACTATGAGAATTCAGAAAAGTCATACCCAACTCAGTATACCATCGATTCTCCAGATGTTAAGTTTAATCCGGATTTGGCTAAGGACTTGATGTCTAAGATTTATGACTTGGCTAACCGTCAGGGTTATGATTATGCAACTTCATGGGCAGATAAAGATAAGAACGTGAAGAGCCAGAAAGCTGGTTTGAAGTTGGATTGGAATATCAACGAGTTCAACAAGTTCTCTGTTCGTTGGAGTTATGTTGATGCTAAGCAGACGCTTGGTCTGGGTGGTATTGCTACATTGAATACTACCGATCACTTGTATGATTTCAAATCTAAAACTCATTCTTTCGCCGCAGAGTTGCAGAGCCGCATCTCTCCAAACCTGAGCAATGAGGCACGTGTATCTTACGTTCGTGTTCGTGATGAGCGTACTTCTGGTAAGCCAGCGCCATCTATCACTATCTATAAGGTAGGAAATGGTACCATGAATATCGGTAATGAATATTCCTCAATGGCTAATGGATTGAATCAGGACATTTATACCCTCGAAGATAACTTTACATGGTTCAAGGGGAATCATACACTGACATTCGGTACACATAATGAGCTTTACAAGTTCTCTAACCTCTTCCTTCAGAATCTCTATGGATGCTATTATTTTGATACTCCAGACGACTTCCTAAATTATTATAAGGGTTGTGGAGCTGATGGTTTTGGAGGTGATGGTAAGTATATCAAGAACTTCTACTTCACACAGGCTAATGTTGAGGTGACTGGTAATCCTCGTTGGGCACCAGAGTTTAGCGCAGCTCAGCTGGGCTTTTATGTACAGGACAAGTGGGATGTGACAGACAGCTTCCAGCTCACCTATGGTCTCCGTATGGATATGCCTCTGTTCTTTGATACGCCTACCGAGAATGCTAAATTCAATGAGTGGGCAGCAGGTAAGGGATATGGTTTCAAAACCAATCAGAAACTTGCCAGTACACCAATGTGGAGCCCTCGTGTAGGTTTCCGTTGGGATATTGAGAAGAACCGCAAATATATCCTTCGTGGAGGTATCGGTGTATTCACTGGTCGTATTCCTTTCGTCTGGTTGAGCAACAACTTTACGAATACTGGTGTGCAGACATCTTCTTACTCTGCAAAAAATAATTCTGATGTGCAGCTCATCATGGATCCTAACAAGCAGACTCAGAATGCAGATAAACTGAAGGCTCTCGGTAGCCAGCTGATCAATGTGTTTGACAAGGATTTCAAGTTCACTCAGTCTATGCGTGTTAATCTTGGTTTCGATTTCAATCTCCTGGGTATCGACTGGACTGCTGAGGGTATCTTCAGCAAGAGTCTGAATGATGTTTATTACAAGAACTTGGCTTATGAGGAGACTGGTAAGACCTTGTCTCAGACCTCTTACATGAACTGGGATAACCGTCCTCTTTATACAAAGGTGGCAGATGCTAAGTCGTTTAACAACATCTATGCAATGTATAATACCAGCAAGGGCTACAGCTACAGCCTGTCTTTGTCTGCAGCTAAGCACTTTGCGTTCGGTCTTGATCTGAATGCATCTTATACATTCACTCACTCAGAGTCTGTAAGCAGTATGACCTCATCTGTTGCTCAGAGCAACTGGCGTAATACTCATACTTATCGCTTCTCAAACAACCCAGAGTTGGCTAATAGTGCTTATAATGTGCCTCATACAGTGAAGGCTTCTGCTTTCTATCACTTCAACTGGGGAACCAACAAGTTGTTTACCACTACAGTAGGCCTTATCTACCAGGGTCAGAGCGGTTCTCCTTACTCTCTCGTTTATAGTGGAGATATTAACGGAGATAATGGTACAAGTAATGACTTGATTTTCATCCCTACAGATGCGCAGGTAGACCAAATGAAGTTCTTGGGTACTGATGCTTATACTGCTGAGCAGCAGCGTGCTAATTTGAAGCAGTGGCTTGCTACTACAGACTATGTGAAGGATCATCGTGGTGAGTACTTCGAGCGTTATGGTGCTAACTTGCCGTTCGAAAGTCATTTCGATTTCCACTTCGGTCAGAAGTTTGGCATCCGTACAGGTAAGTATGTACATGCTTTGGAACTTACTTTGGATATCATGAACGTGGCTAACCTCCTGAACAAGGATTGGGGCCGTACCTTCAGTAGTGGTTATAACAGCGAGATTATTTCTCCTATCACGTACAAGGGTGATGGCGTGTTCCAGTTTGCTAACTCATCTGATATGCCTCTCAAGTATCCTAGCTCATACTACAGCCGCTGGCGTGGCCAGGTTGGTTTGAAGTATACATTCTAAGGTATAATTATCTTTTCAGACAACATAGCATTAATATAAAAAGAGGGTGAATCATTTACTTCTGATTCACCCTCTTTTTGGTTTTATAAGAACAAGTCTTTCTTTGGCATGTTTGTCATATATTTCTTTCTCAGTTTCTCGAAGAAAGCTATAGTATCGTTAGAGAAGCCGTGGCCTTTCCATGTAGATGTGTTCGTGATGAGAATCCAGCATTGGTTATCCGGATATTTCAGGACGATGGCTGATGTGCCTGCCAGCGAACCGGTACGAATCCATGGTTTGTCGCTCTTTGGTGTATAGTTCCAACCGATAGAGTATTGGTGGTCAGCCTGCTCGCGCGTCATAAACTCGATACTCTTCTTGCTGAGGATATCCTTGACATGTGGCAAACCATCGATGCTGGCTATGAAACGGCTCAGCTCGGCTGCCGAACCACACCAGGCTCCTGCACCCGACAGGCGGGGAAGGTCGGTGTCACCATAGCATTTCTCCACCAGTCGTCCACTGTTGTTGTATTCATACACAGGGATGCTGCCCTGGTGCATGTAGTACTTCGTCTCGTTAGGTCGGCGGTCCTTTAAGTAAGTTCCCGCAATATGCATGTCGTAGCAGCCGGCTGGGCGGAGCACATACTTCTGTATGAAGTTTTCATATTTCATTCCGCTCTTCTTCTCTATGATCATGGAGAGAATCATGTAGCCCAGATTACTGTAGCATTTGCCTTCGCCAGGAGTATAACCCAAGTGGCGCTTCAAGAGAATCTTGAGCAGGGTAGGGTGATCAGGTGGCGTTTTGAGATGGTTCTGCATCATGATGTAGCGGGTGGAAGATACAGGGTCGCCGGCATAGTTGTTGAAACCAGCCTGATGGCGCAGCAACTGTTCTACGGTGATATCGTAATATCGCTTGTCCTTGATACTGTTGTTGTAAACGGTATCGCGCAGGATTCCCTTTTCGCCAAACACCTTCTCGTTCAGCTTGAGTTTCTTCATCTCCTGCAATTTCATGATACCTACGGCTGTAATCAGTTTCGATACGGAGGCGAAGCGCATCAGCATGTTAGGCTCCATTCTGATGCCTCGCTCCTTATCCGCCATTCCGAATCCGCGGGCATAGAGTAGCGAGTCGTTGCGGGTGATGACGAGTTGGGCTCCATTGATTTCCCATCTTTTGAGAAACCTTTCTATTACCGAGTCCATCTCATGATATTCCTTCCCCTCTGTCAGGGCATTTGAGATGGAATCGTTGATGTGAACCCTAGGGAGCGAATCTGCCGCCTTGTTCTTATCTGATGCTGATGTACAGCGAGATATACAGCTGTGTGTAGTCCATCCTACGATTGCTGTAAAGGTAAGCAATATGATTGCTATGCGTTTTTTTCTTAGTCGTCGTGCCATTTTATTTAATTTTTCTTTTGCAAAGATTTTGCAATCGAGTGCAATGAAAGTTTACTTTCATATTGCCGAGTGCAGCAAATCTTATGCAAAGATAATGCAATCTTCTCAAATAACAAAACATTGAAAATATATTTAAATTTATTTTGTATTGTCTATGAATTATCGTACCTTTGTACCCAGTTATAAAGAAAAACAATGAAGAAGGTATTAAAAAAGATATTAAGATCCATATTCTATATAGTAGTCATGTCGGTTCTGGCATTTCTGCCTGACTTCTGGCTTTGGCACATCGGGGTGAGTGAGTGGCCTTTGCTGCTAGCCATCTTATGGTGGGTTCCCTCGTTGTTACTTGTTCTTGCCGAAGTCGGGTTGCAGATGGGGTTCTTCCATAAGTTGTCAGTCCGTGTACTCTTTACTACCATACTTTTCTCGGCATTCCCTAAGGTTGTCTTCATCCTGTTCGATGCATTTCTTCCTTGGTTCTTTGCTCTGATTCCTGCTTTGGGTGTAATGGGGTGGTTTGCCTTCGGCTTTATGGAGGGTTGGAAGCGGTTAGAACTGAAACATATTACCTTTACCTCGCCCGATTTGCCACCTTATTTTGATGGTTACCGTCTGGTACAGATTACCGACTTTCATCTCGGTTCGTTTCCTCCCGGCAATGATTTCGTGCAGAAGGTGGTGGATGCGACCAACAATGAAGAACCCGATATGATTCTCTTTACGGGCGATCTGGTCAATAACCAAGCCAGCGAAGTGGAGCCTTATCTGGATACGCTGGGGCAGCTTCATGCGCCAGATGGCATCTATTCTATCTGGGGAAATCATGATTATTGTGAATATGGCAACAATCATTCTATTGGCGCTTTGAAGAGAAACCGCCGTATGCTCTATGGTTATCAGGAAAGTCTGGGGTGGCATCAGCTGATGAACGAACATCATGTGGTGAGTCATGGTATGGCATCTATCGCTGTAATCGGCGTAGAGAATCCCGGTCAGCCTCCTTTCACCAATCGCAGTAATCTGAAGAAAGCGATGAAGGGGTTGAATCCAGATATGTTTAAAATCCTCTTGAGTCATGATCCTCACCATTGGCGCAGAGAAGTAGTTGGTAAGAAGATACAACTTACTCTGGCGGGACATACGCATGCCGGACAATTGAAAATAGGTAAATGGACGCCTGCCCGCATGGCTTTCAAAGAATGGGGCGGAGCTTACCGGATTGGTGAGCAGATGCTCTATGTATCATCGGGTATTGGTGGTTCTTTCCCTTTCCGTCTAGGCGCATGGCCTGAACTGACAGTTATCACGCTGAAACGTGATTTATAGTTCTTAAAGATAACGAAACTGGTGTTTAAGTGTTAAAATACAGTTAAATGTTTGCCGCTTGAACCATTGTGATGAAAAAAGCGTGCTAAAAATTTGGCGGTTCGAATAAATGTTGTACCTTTGCACTAGTTTTCGCATATATTTGGGCAAATGGGGGGTGTCGTGAGATTGTACTCCATTTGTTTTTTGAAGCAAAGCGAAAATACTTTGTACCAGAAGTAGCTGTTCATATTTTATATTTTATATTTAATATTTATAATAATGAAGATTCCTGTAGAAGAACAATATAAATACGTAAAACTTACTCTCCCGGATGGAAGCAAGTCTGAAGGTCAGGCTGTCTTGTTGCATGCTTGTTGTGCACCTTGTTCGGCGGCTATCGTAGAATGTATGCTTCGTAATGGCATGAAGCCTACTGTATATTTCAGTAACAGTAATATCTATCCTCAGCAGGAATATGATGTACGCAAACATGAACTGAAACGATTCCTGGAAGCCCAGAATGTGCCTTATGTAGAGGATGAGTATGATCATCAGGAGTGGCTTTCTGTTATCAAGGGCTTAGAGGATGAACCCGAACGTGGCAGCCGTTGTTCTGTCTGCTTTCAGTTCCGCCTCTCTCATGCAGCCAAGTATGCGCAGGAGCATGGATTTCACCTTCTTACTACCACGTTGGCATCTTCGCGCTGGAAGAATATCAGGCAGATAGATACTGCCGGTCATCTTGCCGTTGAGGCTTATCCTGATGTAGAATGGTGGGATATGAATTGGCGGAAGGGCGGTTTGCAGAATCGCCGAGGTGAACTCTTGAGAATCAATGAATTCTATAATCAGTTATATTGTGGTTGCGAATTCAGTATGCGATAAATAAAAAAGCCCAGGACATCACGCCCTGGGCTTTTTTATAAGAATCTGTGAAATCTGTAGTGCTTAAGAAAGTCCTGTAATCTCACCGTTTACTACATCAATGCGCTCAGCCTGTGGGCTCTTTGGTAAGCCCGGCATACGCATGATAGGACCAGCGATGACTACAATCATCTCTGCACCCATATTTACGGTGATGTCGCGAACGTGGAGTTCGAAACCTTCTGTAGGACCGTATGCCTTGGCATCGGTAGAGAAACTGTACTGAGTCTTGGCAATACAGATAGGGAACTTTTCAGCACCCAGCATCTTGATCTCTTCAATCATCGCCTTGGCAGAATCGCTCAATGTTACGCTGCCTGCTCCGTAAAGATTGAATGCAACCTTTTCTATCTTCTCCTCAACGCTATCGTTATCATCGTAAGCAAAATAGAGAGGGGCTGATGGACGCTCATCAATGGTCTTCACTACGAGGTTGGCAAGTTCAATGGCTCCGTTTCCGCCTTCGGCAAAGGCGCTGTTTACGGCGAAACCGCAACCCATCTCCTCGCAATGCTTGCGCAATACTTCAATTTCTTCATCTGTATCGGTTGCAAACTTATTGAATGCAATCACTACAGTCTGACCAAAACTCTGCAGGTTCTTTACGTGCTTGTCGAGGTTCCAATAGCCAGCTTCCATACCAGCTACATTTGGCTTCTTGATATCTTCCTGAGCTACACCACCATGCATCTTCAACGCCTGGAGGGTAACAACGAGAACAGTGAGGTCTGGTTGCAAACCTGTCTTGCGGCATTTGATGTCATAGAATTTCTCTGCACCGAGATCAGCACCGAATCCTGCCTCTGTAATAGCATAGTCGCCATACTCAAGAGCAGCAGCTGTAGCCATGACGGAATTGCAGCCATGAGCAATGTTGGCAAAAGGACCGCAATGAACAAATGCTGGTGTACCCTCTGTTGTCTGAACCAGATTTGGCTTCAAAGCATCGAGAAGGAGAGCTACGATACTGCCACCTACACCCATATCCTTTACGGTAAATGGCTTGTCATCCTCGGTGATGCCCAGGAGGATATTATCGATACGGCGACGAAGATCATCGATGCTTGTTGCGAAACACATGATAGCCATAATCTCAGAAGCTGGCGTAATATCGAAACCAGACTCTGTCTCGATGCCGTTCTTATCTCCTATACCGGTGATGATGCGGCGCAAACCTCTATCGTTCACATCCATGACGCGACGCCAAAGAATCTTCTTGAGTTTGAAACCCTCTGCTTCGTGCTGGAAACGGTAATTGTCCAGAAGGGCAGAGATCATGTTGTTGGCCTCTGTGATGGCATGGAAATCGCCGGTGAAATGGAGATTAATCTTATCCATAGGCAAAACCTGGGCGTAACCGCCACCTGCTGCACCACCCTTCATGCCGAAGCAAGGACCCAGAGATGGTTCGCGAAGAGCTACTACAGCCTTCTTGCCAATCTTCTGCATACCCAGGGCGAGACCCACGGATACGGTGGTCTTGCCATTACCAGCCTTTGTAGGGCTGATAGCTGTAACAAGGATGAGATGGTGATTCTTAAACTTGTTGGTGTCAATCTTGTCCGTAGTAATCTTAGCGATGTAACGGCCGTAGTTTTCCACTTGGTCTTCATGGATTCCAAGTTCTGCTGCCACTTCATTGATAGGGCGCATTTTTACTGATTTAGCTATTTCAATATCTGTCAACATAAAAAGTAATGTTTTGTATTTTGAGTGCAAAGGTACGGAAAAGAATCCATATAAATGCATAGGAATGTATAAAAAAACAAAATAAAAAAAAAGGAAGACTTTCCCCATTTCCAAATGATGAAGTTTAAAAAAGGTAAATTGTAGGATTTTGTCGTGTGAATGTAGTACCTTTGCAAGCGAATTTATATTTTATAGTACGTATGAACAAGTCTTTAGCATTAGCTCATTTTCAGACGAGCTTTCAGTTTATCACGCATCAGAACGAGCGCTTCTCTTATCTCGAAGGAGCCTATCTGGCACTTATCGGAGGATGTGATTGGGTTCAGCTTCGCATGAAGGGGGCTACCGATGAAGAGGTAGAGCCTATAGCCCGTAAGTTGAAGTTGGCTTGTGAGGGTGCCGGTGCAACCTTTATCCTCGACGACCGTGTAGAACTCGTGAAGAAGTTACAGATAGATGGTGTACATCTTGGAAAGAATGATATGCCGGTTGATGAGGCCCGTAAGCTCCTGGGTGATGAATTCATTATCGGAGGAACAGCCAATACATTTGATGATATTCGCCGTTTGCATGAACAGGGGGCTGACTATATCGGTTGTGGTCCGTTCCGCTATACTACCACCAAGGAGAAACTCTCTCCGGTGTTGGGTATAGAAGGTTATCGCCAGATTATTGAGCAGATGAGGGAGAATAAAATCTCTCTGCCTATGGTAGCCATCGGAGGTTTGACTCCAGACGATATAGATCCGCTTGCAGAATTGGGCATCGGTGTGGCAATGAGCGGTACCATCCTAAATGCGGAGAACCCTGTTACCATGACACGTCAGATTCATGACAAGTGTTTCGGATTATTCATCGAAAATCTCAATCATTTCTTTGAGAATCAGTAGAATGATACTCATAAATGATGATTTTTCATAGAAAAGAGAAGAAAGTTCAGGTTTTCTTCTCTTTTCTCATTTTATTGTTGTAACTTTGCATCCTCATTGCAAAACTGTTGCAAGCCAATTACAAATAATGAATTTAAAAGACATGAAATAAATAGTGGGAATAAACTTAGGAAATATAGGAAAAACAGATGCTGTCGGAAAGAACGAGAACATCATGATATACGCACCTTCAGATAAAGGTGCTTAAAAACCCGGGCACAAACGTGTTCGGGCTTTTTTATTTTACTATATATAAATAGGTGTAAAACCAACTCAAAATAGATAGTGTGTGCAAAATATATAATTATTAACTTTGTAAAAAAAAAAGTATTAAAATGATGAAAACAGAATGGAGAGGTTTCAAAGGAAACTTGTGGCAGAGTGAAGTGAATCTTCGTGATTTCATTCAGAACAACTACACTTGTTATGACGGCGATGAGTCGTTCCTTGCAGAACCAACTCAGGCAACTAACACCCTTTGGGGTATGTTGAAGGAACTCCAGAAGGAGGAGCGCGCCAAGGGTGGTGTGCTTGATATGGAAACAGAAATCGTTTCAGGATTGACAGCTTACGGTGCTGCTTATATCGGTGAAGGTACAAAGGATTTGGAGAAGGTAGTTGGTCTGCAGACCGATAAGCCTTTGAAGCGTGCCTTCATGCCTTACGGTGGTATCAAGATGGCGGAGCAGGCTTGTACAACATATGGCTATCAGCCATCAGAGAAGCTCCACGAAATCTTCCACAAGTATTGCAAAACTCATAATGATGGCGTATTCGATGCTTATACTCCAGAGATGAAGCTCGTGCGCCATAACCACATTCTTACCGGTCTTCCTGATACATACGGTCGTGGACGTATCGTAGGTGACTACCGTCGTGTAGCGCTCTATGGTATCGACTTCCTCATCGAGGAGAAGAAGAACGACCTCGCTAACATGGGCGACCGTGAGATGATTGACGAAGTAATCCGTCTTCGTGAAGAGGTTTCTATGCAGATCAAGGCGCTCAAGGGCTTGAAGGAGATGGCTCAGTTGTATGGTTACGACATCTCTCAGCCTGCCAAGAACGCTCGCGAGGCAGTTCAGTGGTTGTACTTCGGTTATCTCGGAGCTGTGAAGACTCAGAATGGTGCTGCGATGTCTGTAGGCCGTATCTCTACATTCCTCGATATCTATATCCAGCGCGATTTGAACGAGGGTACTCTTACCGAGGATGAGGCTCAGGAGCTTATCGACCACTTGGTCATGAAGTTCCGTATGGTTAAGTTCGCCCGTATTCCTTCTTACAACGAGCTCTTCACCGGCGACCCAGTTTGGGCTACTCTCGAGGTAGGTGGTATGGGTCAGGATGGCCGCTCAATGGTTACCAAGAACGACTTCCGTTTCCTCCACACATTGGAGAACATGGGTCCTTCACCAGAGCCAAACCTCACTGTACTCTATAGCTCTCGCTTGCCAAAGTCATTCAAGCACTACGCTTCTTTGATTTCTGTAAAGACAAGCTCTATCCAGTATGAGAACGATGACGTAATGCGCCCAGTTTGGGGTGACGACTATAGCATCTGCTGCTGTGTATCTGCTACACAGACAGGTAAGGAGATGCAGTTCTTCGGTGCACGTGCCAACTTGGCTAAGTGCTTGACCTACGCTGTTTCTGGCGGTGTTGACTCAAAGACACGCGAGCAGTGCGGTCCTAAGTATCGCGCCGTTGAGGGTGATGTATTGACATACGAGGAGTTCATGCCACGTTTCATGGATATGATGGACTGGTTGGCTGGCGTTTATGTGAAGACATTGAACCTCATCCACTACATGCACGATAAGTACTTCTACGAGGCAGCAGAGTTGGCGCTCATCGATACAGATGTTCGTCGTACTTTCGCTACAGGTATCGCTGGTTTCAGCCACGTAGTTGACTCTATCTCAGCTATCAAGTATGCCAAGGTAAACATTATCCGTGATGAGACCGGTTTCCCTCTCAGTTTCAAGACCGAGGGTGACTTCCCACGTTATGGTAACGATGATGAGCGTGCTGATGAGATTGCAGTATGGTTGCTCAAGACCTTCATGAACATGATCAAGAAGCATCATACATACCGCAATTCAGAGCCTACTACATCTATCCTGACTATCACATCAAATGTAGTATATGGTAAGTACACCAGCAACATGCCTGATGGTCGTCCAGCCGGTGCTCCTTTGGCTCCAGGTGCTAACCCATCTTACGGTGCAGAGAAGAATGGTCTTTTGGCTTCATTGAACTCAGTAGCTAAGTTGCCATACGAGTATGCTCTCGATGGTATCTCTAATACTCAGACCATCAGTCCAGGTGCTCTCGGTCATAACGATGAGGAGCGTGCCCAGACATTGGTAGGTGTATTGGATGGTTACTTCAACCAGGGTTCTCACCACCTGAACGTGAACGTATTCGGTATCGACAAGCTCAAGGATGCGATGGAGCACCCAGAGAAGGAAGAGTACCAGAACTTCACCATCCGTGTGAGTGGTTACGCTGTTAAGTTCATCGACTTGACACGTGAGCAGCAGCTCGACGTAATCGCTCGTCAGGCTCACGAGAGACTCTAAGGAAGTAAAGAATGAAGAGGGAAGAGTGAAGAATTCTCTTGTCTCTTTGTAACATATAGATTGCCCGCTAGATTTTCTTTCCGAGGATATTTAGCGGGCATTTTAGCTTATTTAACTGCAAAAAGGAGCAAGATATTGATAATTTTACTATCTTTGCGGTATGAAATTGAATATAGAACAAAAAACAACTCTTTGGAGTGAAGGAGGAAAGTTTTGCCTGGATTTAGCCAAACTTATATTTGGTGGTATCATCTTGGCAAGTATTATGAAAAAGGATATAGATGCAGGGAAACTTTTAGTTTTTGGTGCTCTCATAACTATGTTTCTAGCTGTATGTGGATTCTTTTTAATATTAATGTCTAAAGATAAAAATAAGAAAGGAAAATAAATATGGAACTATTAGTATTTATGGGATTTTTTGCTCTGCTTGCTGGTGCTTTTACCCTATGGGCTTACAATGATTATCGTAAAATGCAGGCTTAAATGGGCTTTTTGTTTTTAATCATTTCTAAAAAGATAAAATAATTATGGGCGTATTTGTTTTTTGGGGTGTAATAGCCTTATTTATGAGTCTTTTTGCATTGTGGGGAGTATATGATCTTCGAAAGAATGCATAAAGGATTTATTCACAGCATAGAGAGCTTTGGTTCTGTAGATGGACCAGGCATCAGGTTTTTGATTTTCCTGCAGGGTTGTCCGATGCGCTGCCAGTTCTGCCACAACCCGGATTCCTGGAAGACGGGGGTAGGAGAGGAGTGGAGTGCTGATGACCTGCTGGATAAGGCAGAGAGATTCAAGAGTTATTGGGGAGACAAGGGTGGCATTACCGTGAGCGGTGGAGAAGCCCTGATGCAGATAGACTTTCTCATCGAACTTTTCGAGAAAGCCCATCAGCGTGGTATCAATACCTGTCTTGATACATCAGCGCAACCATTTAGGAAAGAGGGTGCTTTCTTCGAAAAATTCGAGCGTCTGATGGCCGTCACTGATACTGTTCTTCTTGATATCAAACATATCAACGATGAAGAGCATCATAAACTCACCCGCCATTCTAATGTAAACATACTGGATTGTGCACGTTATTTAAGCGAGATACACAAACCAGTATGGATTCGTCACGTCCTGATTCCAGGTATTACCGACAAGGATGAATACCTCTATCAGCTGCGTGATTTTCTTTCTACACTCTCTAATATTGAGCGTATAGATGTCTTACCTTATCATACGATGGGTATCTACAAGTATGAGAAACTAGGTATTGCCTACCCGCTGGAAGGCATAGATCCTCCTACTAGTGATCGCATTGCTCATGCAGAAGCAATCTTGCAAGAGGCACTTTAGCCTCTTGCAAGACTGCTTAGATGAGCGTCTAGCGAACTGGTGAGACGGGCTTTGATGATAGGCTTTGTGATGTAGTCGTTTACTCCAAGCTCGTAGCATTCATCCACATTATCCTTGTTGCTTAACAGGGAAACCACGATGATGACCATTTCACTTTTCGAGTATTTAGAGCGTACATGGTCTATTACGTCCCACCCATTTACATGTGGCATCATCAAGTCGAGCAGTATCACGTCCGGCTTGTATGAGTCAATCAGTTCAATGGCTTCTTTTCCGCCATTTGCAGTTTTCACGTCGATGTCGAAGTCCTTTATCATTTCAGAGATAGTTTCAATATTTTCTGAAATATCATCGACGATTAGCACTTTGTTCTTTTCCATTTTTCACTGGTTATTATATAGGTTCTTTCCGATCTTGAAGATCTAGTTTCTTGGCTTGTGAATGCCGTAGATGTCGCATATGAATCCTTTATCAGTGATTAGATTGTTCATATCGATACTGTCGAACATCTTGTGATGAGTACCGATTACCACAATCTGATACTCTTTTTCCAGAACTTTAGGATCATCTGTCACCTTGATATTATATTCTTCTTTTACTTCCTTTACATCTACCAATGGATCGTAGAGTGTGGTTTTGTAACCTGCTCCTACCAGGTTGATATAGAGATCGGCTACTTTTGTGTTTCTGATATCATCGCTGTCTGGCTTGAACGAGAAGCCGAGAATCAGCACGTTAGTCTCCGGAGCCTTGAACTTTCTGCTTTCAGATGCATTCTTTATCTTTCCTGCCATCCATACCGCCATCTGCTCGTTAACCTCGCGGGCTGTAGAGAGCAGCGATGGTACCACGTCAACCTCCTGTGCCTTGTTAATCAGGTAGTATGGGTCTACCGCGATGCAGTGGCCGCCAACGAGTCCTGGAGTAGCTGGCACGAAGTTCCATTTTGTGCTAGCTGCCGCCGTTACGTCTTCGATGTTGATGTTCATCTTGTCGAAAATCTTTTCCATCTCATTGAAGAAGGCTATCTGTATGTCTCTCTGGCAGTTCTCCATCAGTTTACATGCCTCTGCTATTTTGATACTCTTCGCCCTGTAGGTGCCATGGGTAAGTACTGAAGCATAGAGACTGTCGATGATAGCAGCTGCTTCGGGTGTAGAACCGCTGGTAACCTTCACGATGTTCTCGATGGTATGAACAGTATCGCCCGGGTTGATGCGCTCTGGAGAGAAGCCTACAACGAAACTCTGGTTCAACTTCAATCCTGATGTAGATGCCAGTAATGGGGCGCAGACCTCTTCTGTCAGACCTGGGTAAACGGTACTCTCGTAGACTACGATATCACCTTCTTTCAGAATCTTGCCAACCTCAGCTGTAGCATTGCGCACGCAACTGATGTCTGGCTTGTTCGATTTGTTCACCGGTGTCGGTACAGCGATGATATACACATTACACTTCTTCAGGTCATCAATATTGCTGGTCAGTTTCAGTCCCTGTTCCAAAGCTTTGGATACAGGTCTGTTGTCTTCCATCGTGCTTTTGGCTAACTTGGCTACCTTCTCTGCTTTGATGTCATAACCCCATGTATCGTATTTCTTTGAGAATAAGCATGCCAGTGGAGTACCTACATACCCCAAACCTATTACTCCAATCTTAAACTCAAAAGACTTGTTTATCATATACTATATTGTTTATGTTTTATAATGTTATTTCTTTTATTGGGAGCTCCCTGCTGTGTTTGCGTTACAGCAAGTAACTCGGATCTTTTAGATTCCTTCAAGCTGAGCATAGCGCGAAGTCTTCTCAGGGTTCCATGCGTCCTTGTAAGAACGGCGGAAGAAGATTTCTTGCAGATGAGCCGACAGACGGGCGATACGCAGGAAATAACCTGTATAAGGCGACATCAGTGGCAGATATCTGTAGAGGAACCACACGTCTTTCTTTCTTTCTGAAACCATCAGCACCAGGAGGAAGGCAAGCTGCGAGAAGCATACTCTGATAAAGTAGCCCAGCGCCAGCACCTCGATGATGTGCGTGTTAAACGTGATGGCGAGCTTGATGATATACCACAACCACAGAAAATTGAGGAAGCAGTCGAAAACCACACTCTCCATGTTGGATAACCAGTTAAGGATACTCCAGTTTTTGGTAGGCAGCAGAATGTCGGCATGCTTGCGGAGACGGAATCTCACGAGCGAGCGCGACCATCTGATGCGCTGATGATACAGCTTGTACCATTTGGTAGGAACATTGGTCATACAGATGGCATCTTCGGCAAATTTCACTTTATATCCGGCTTTGCGGATCTTCTGTGTCAGGTCACCGTCCAGTCCCGGTCCTATGTCCCAATAGCCCACTTCCTTCAGCGTCTTTCTTTCGAAGGCTCCGAATGCTCCCGAAATGATGTGGTAGATACCCAGTTCGCTGGTTACGATACGTCCCACCTGTATTCGCTTCAGGTATTCGAAAGCCTGCAGCGATGAGCAGATGGTCTCCTTGTAGTTGCGCACTTTCACACATCCTCCTACGCCCTTCACCATTCCGTCGATGTAGAAGGGGAGTAGGATTTTCTCCAGTGCATCACGGTCGAGCGAAGAGTCGGCATCCAGACATACGATGTATTTGCCTTTTGCCATCTGGGCTCCATAGTTGCTGGCGGCAGCTTTACCGCCTCTTGTATCCAACCTCAGGTAGTGGGTGATATACCCGGCTCGGTAGAGGTCGTTGCAAATCAGTTTGGTGTCGTCGTCGCTACCATCGTCTACCACGATGATTTCGTAGTTGCGGTAGGTTTGCTCAGCCAGCGAGTTCACCATTTTGAATATATGTTTGCCTTCGTTCTTTCCCGGTACGAGGATGCTGATAAGCGGATTCTCGCGGTACAGGAAGTACTTGGCATATTCTTTCTCTTTATCTATCTGGTTTCTCTTCATCAGTCGGTTTCCGATTACGAGATATTCCAGGATATAATATCTTGGCATCTCGATGAAGAAGAGGAACCAGTAGGTATTCACGATACTGCTAAACGATAGCGTGCTGATCCAGTCGAAGAAATCGTTCAGATGTTCTGCTATGCTAAACATACGCTTTTCCCTTTCTTCTTGATGGCTTATCTCAGCACGGTGAGCGCCAAGAGGGCCATGATTATGAGTATACCTGCGATGGTGACAAGGATGGCAACGAGTTTCTTGTAGAGCACGATGCGCTTCTGTATCTTGTCGTTTTCATCTTCCTTCGGCTCCGTATCAAGCAGCTCTTCCTGCGGTTTCACCTCTTTCTCTTCTTCCTTCATCAGAGGTTCCTCTGAGTAGCGGCAGTAGTCGTCTGGAGTCATATCCACATATTGCAGTTTGTTGAAGAACTCGTCATAGTTGTTGGCGATGGTCTTCGCCTTGGTTTCCAGCATGCTGCAGATAATCTCGTCCGGTTCTATCGAGTTGGCGAGTTTTCTGATGGCTATCGACATCTCCTTGCTCAGTTTCTGCTGAGCCTCTTCCACCGTTTCTCCCTGCTCATAGAGGGTAGAGGATACGTAGAAGATATTGTTGTAGTAAGACACCTTGTGATTGGAGAAGATTCTACAGAGCTTGCCCTGTATGCTTTCCTTTATCTTTACGGTATCCTTGTTATCATCTATAATCCATATCTTGCCTACCATGACCGAGAGTTCATCCTTGCGGTAGGCTTCCATCAGTTGGCGTCGCAGTCGGTTCATCAGCAGATAATATTCCATGAAGTTATCATAGATGTTCACCATGTTGCTGAACATGATGTTGCCGCTGGTCAGTGTTCTGATTCCTTCTTCCGTTATCTCGTAGTCCTCTACGTCTCGTGGCACCAGGGCATTTACCGGAAAGGTGCTCTCGCAGTAGCAGCAGGTTGCCTTGGTGATAGGCGAGGTAAACGAGTTCTCGCAGTCGTTGCAGGTATATACCACGGCTGGTCTGTCATAGTCAACACCGATGTGGCGCAGTTTCTTGTGACACTTCGGACAGATGAGCATACCGCCCACATTGTAGCTGCTTTCCGGCGATACGTTGGCGCAGCTGAAGTGGTGGATGATGTTCTGTATCTTCAGGTTCGAACTTCCGCACTTCGGACAGCACTCAGTATAGAGCAGGTGAGAGTGGTTACACTTAGGGCAGAGGTGCTCCTTGAGCAGGAAGCGGTGAATGCGCAGTGCTCCGAACTCCACCATAGTGTCGATGAACATGAACATCTCGTTGAGATGGAAGAGACTCATACTGTGATAGTGCTCGAAGATTGGGTTGATATATCCCAAAGACGATTTCTCCAGCAGTCGGTGTCCCATGATTCGCTGGTCTCTTGAGAGCAGGTATTTCAGGATGTTGGCAAAGATCTGGTTAGGCTGTGTAGGACGGCTTGTTTCGCTTTTTACACCAAACTTCTGTCTTGCCAGCTTGATTTTGTCTATAATCTCATATACCTTTTCATTGTTCATGTCGCTCACATAGGCATCGACGATATAGTCGATGATCTGTCCCTTTCCCGATAACGCCGTATTGACGAATATCGGTTTGTAGCTACATTTCCATGATAAGATTGGACTGGCTCCAAACAGTATAGCATGGAACGCACGCTCACTCTTCGTATTGATGTAAATACAATCGAAGTAGTCGGGCTGGATGTCCGGTGTCGAGTCGATATCTATATAGCTATCGATGGTGAGCACCATATCTCCACGTTTGTTTCTTCTAAGTCCAATCATTCTTTATTTCGTTTTATCTTGATGATTATTGGTGTCGCTCGAAATCATGTTGCTTCGCTTCACGTTTTCGTTCTTGCCCACTGGGACGGTGTACATCGGTAGTGGCTTCGGATCGAGCATGGCACCAATCTTGTTCACTCTTATTCTTACCGGCAGTCTGTTGCTCATTACCCATGCCGGTACTCTCTGGTTCGGGTTCAGGGTGAAGACGGCAACCACTGCGTTGGCATCATGCGAGAAGTTACTCTGCAGATGCTTTGGTATTTCCTCTACTCTCAGACCTACCATCTGCAACTTAGCCTTCAGTTCCAGGTCTTTGTTGATGATGATGTCTGCATCGTCAGGGCTTTCCATATACTTCACCATGTCGTTTGGTACGTATGCGATTACGCCCAGATGGCAGTCTGCATAGTCGGTATGCTGGATAACCATCACCTCCTCGCTTTTGAACACCAGGGTTTTGTCGCTCACATTGATTTTTGAGATGTAGGCATCGGCTGGTGCACAGCAGTAGTGTATCAGACCAGGGTTGTATATGCTGGTGTTGGAGTAAGGCATGGAAGCATTTGCTCTGCCGGCTCCTCTACGGCTCATGAAGTTATAGGTGGTGTTCTTTGCCTGTGCGTAGATTTCCACCTTCTTAGCCTGCTTTCTCAGTTCTTCTTCTACCTCGGCAATCTCGGCATCCAGTTCATTTCGCTTGGTGTTGTCGGTAAGACCGTAGTAGATGTCCGAACTTTCAGATGCTTTCTGTTTTCTCAGTTCGGCAAGTCGGGTACGCAGCACCGGAATCTCCTGCTGGGCGAGTTTAGCCTGTACCTCCATGTCGTGAGTCTCCTTTACGGCAGAAGGCAGAATGTTCGGGTCGTATTGGTTCACAATATTACCTAGCAGTACATAAGAGTAGAGCGTATCTCCCTTATGCACCACTTCACCCATTTCTTTGTTCACCTTAAGGATATAGATGTCGTCAACGGCACTGATACGGTTTTCATCGAGGGTTATATAACCGTCGAAGGTTGCCCATATCATACGAGTGACAATATAGTAGGCGGCAAGCACGATAACCAGCAGGAAGATCAGGGCAAAGATAATCTGCTGTCTGGCAAGGCGGTGACCCTGCGTCTTCAGCAAGTCTGCCATCGCCTGTTCTTGTGGCGTGCCATTATATTGGAATTCATTCATATTCTGGTTTCCTTACATTCAAAGTTCTATTTCTTTGAAGATGTTGTTGTTGTCATAGATGCTCACGGCTTTCTCGATATTGATGATAGCGAGTGCGCGGTTCTGCATCAGTTTGTACATACGCTCCATACTTTCCAGGAGTCCCGTATATTCGTCCATACGCATCAGATAGTTGTATCCCTGCTTCTGGTTCTGGTAGGCAAACCGCCGCATTTCGATATATTTGCCGGTCTGGTATATATGGAAAGCCTCGGTGGCTATAGCCTTGTTCAGGTTGTCTATCTTCTTGAGCAGGATGCCTACCGACTGTTTTATTTCCTTCACATCGGTACCACGGCTGCTGCGTATGATTTCCTTCTGGGTCTCCAGTGCCTGTCGTTTGCGTGGCGTTTCGTTCCAGATAGGAATGGTGAATCTCACGCCCACGTCGGCATTGTTCGAAATCTTGTTGTTGCTCTGCCAGTAGCTCGACCATCTTGCGAATGGTGTGAGTCGGGTAGTGCTTAAATAGTTGGTCAGCTTGCTGTCGTTGTCAGCAATCTGTTCTTTCACCATCATGATGCGTGCATCCAGACTTTCCTGGTTCAGATGGTTCCAGAGGGCTGTTGTGTCTACCACGATCTTGGTTGGTTTGATGCGGTAGATAGGCTTGTTGGTGATATCTCTGTCTGTACAGAGCACGGAGATGTCATATTCAGCCTCCAGCTTATCGTTCATCACTTTCAGCATCTTGTCGTTGCTGATTCGGTCTTTCTCAAGCATAAACTGGTACGCTTCGTTCATGATGTCGAGGTTGTCCAGTCTGTGTGCTATGACAGTACCGATATAGAAATTATATTGTTCGGTCAGCTCATCGGCTGCCTTTTCATAGATGTCTGCAGTTTGGCGCTTTTTTATTTGCAAGCGGTCGAGTTCATTAGCAAGAGCAATTTTTGTTCTTTTCTCCTTGCCTTGGTAGAACTTCGAGTTGATGATGTTCCAACCCAGTTCGGCTTGAACCTTCATCTTATATTTTGATACCTCTTTTGCGTCGTCTTCATCAGAATCGAAGTACGCGTCAGGTCGGGCATAAACCTGTCCGGTCACTTCCAGACCGTTGTGTCTGTTGAGCGCTAGGTGCTCATGTGCGGTTTTCGACCAGAACAGAGAGTCGGTCTTGTTGATATCAGCGTGATGCTGTTTATTGAGTCCCAGTTCTATGACTGGAGCTTTTACCCAGATAGGGTTTTTGATGAGAGTGTCGAGTTGTGCGAAGCGCTGTTTGAAGTGTCTCAGTACATTATTGTTCTTCAGATTCTCATATACGAGCATCTTAGGGCTGAAACTTTTCGGCTTTTTGCCTTTCGTCTGAGCCATAGAGCTTTGTGCTGCCATGAGAAGTAGCAGAGCTGTAGTTGAGTATAGTATTATTTTTCGCTTCATAATGAGTTATTAAACACGATGAATGCAGCTGCGAGCTGTTGCAGCTGCATTCATCTCGTGTTAGGGTATTTATTTGTATTAAATACTTCTTAGTATTCTCTTACTTCTTTGTCTGCTTCTTATCAGTCTCATAGCTTGTGCCTGCACCAGATGCGTTTTTGTCAACCAACTGGTATATCTTCAATCTATTCTTACCGTAAGCTACATAAATTAAACCATTGTATAATTTTACATAGTTAGCAGAATTCCAAGAAATCTTACCTGTAGTCTCATCTGCCACGCCTGTTACGCGTGTCTTAGCTACTACCTTTGGCTTGCCTTTTTCCATCTCGTTCTTGTCGAGAACAACAAGACCATAGCCACCACATGCTAAGTATACATAATTGTTATCGTATGTTACTCCATTAGCATATCCCTGTGGCTTTTTGGTTGAAGCTGTAAGTGGAGCCTGCCATGTCCATTTCTCAGTACCATTCTTGTCGTAGCATGTCAGTCCATTTGCACAGCGGCAAACATAGATGTTCTCACCGTCGATGGCAATTGTGTTCTTACCATTGTTAGGTGTGATGCTTGCGATATCGATAGTCTTCTTTGGAGTTGCTGTTGCAATGTTAGCACCTGCATCAAACAAATCCAATTTAGCATCAACTGCTGCATCTGGGTCGCTAGGACTTGTGGTGTAGTAGAGGGCTGCAATCTCATTGCCATTGATGGCGATGTGCTTTGCCTTACCTGGAGTTGGCTTGCTGTTGAGAAGTTCCAATGTGTTTGCATCGTAAACTTCATAACCTCTAGTACTTGTGATGAGAAGTTTGTCTCCGTCGCGTATGATGGCATTCTCATCTAAGCTTGAAGATTGAGTGGTCTGATCCAATGGGACGATGATAAGTGGATTAACAAAAGCATCGCCAATGTTCTTAACATCTGTATCCAAGAGTCCACTTGAATTAATACCAATTCTTGCCATCAAACCATTTGCTTCAGTCTGCTTACCTGCTTCATTGTGGTAAGCATAGTTACCTACTACATACAAATTAGGAGTTGAAGACTTACTGTCAATCATCAAGTGGTTGAAGTCCATTGTGTTGTCTTTGTCCTGCAAGTACTGTAACAACTTAGTCTGCTTATTGGCATCTGTCTCGAATACTTCGATACAGCCACCGTGTCCTTTTCCACGTGTGTGATAAGACATATAGAGCTTGCCATTATACTCCTGAATGCAAGTTGCAGAGATGTCGTGAGTATGGTCGTAGCCAATTTCACCAACTTCATCGATTCTCTTACCTGGTGTAGGATCCTCTGGCTCCAATGTATAACCGCATTCAGCAGGTTTTGCTACAACAGGGTTTGAGTTGTTGCTAAAGTTATGAGCTTTACCAGCATTAGGGAAGTTGCAATCGCTAAAGAGATAGTTATCTCCACCAGGCGCGCTATTGTTCATCTTTTTTACATCGATGTAGAACTCACCACCATCATTTTTTGCTTGGAATATATAACAATCCATCAATGACATTGGGCTGTCACTTCCATTATATTTGATTTCGTTAGCCTTAATCAAAGCCTTGGCATCCTTACCCTGAAGAATGACAGAACCGCTACCATTCTTGTTGGTTGTCAATGTTCCTTCGCATTCAATAGTACTATTGTTTACCAAGTATATATTGGTAGGAAACATAATGGTGATGTTCTTGGCTTTGATATAGTTTGTGTGGAGTGCACTTCCTGCACCGTCTCCACCCTTTAAAATCAAATCTCCAGGAATTTCAAGTGAGCAGCAATACAACTGACCACTATTTTCAAATGTAAGGCTCTTAAATTTAGCATGACCATCAATGTTGACGATACCATCCAATTTAACGTCTGTATTTTCTAGACCCTCAGTACCACCCTGAATGTTTACGATAGCACCCTTGAGGGATTTTAGATCACTTGTAATAACCTTTCCGCCGGCATAGAATTTACCTTGAACTTTCAGTGCCTTACCGTTTAAGTTCAAATCCGTATTTGTGTAAAATTCGTCATTGGCAGAAATAAAGAAGTCGCTTGAGCTACTGTTGTTATATGTAATCTTGCCATCATAGTTGTATAACTTTACACCAGAGCTTAGGAATACATTTCCATCATTTTGGTTAATATTAATGTTAACTGTTCCACCAAGGACAATAAGCTTACCATTTGAATTTCCCCAAAAATTGTCTATTGTAAGCTCACCTTCTACATATAGTGTTGCACCATTCAAGTTTAATCCACTTGTTAGATGTATTCCTTTTTTTACTAAATATGATTTGCCTGCTTGAAGGTTAGTTGTTGAATATGGCTTACCTTCAGGATTCCAAGCCTCTACAATTTCAATTGCATCAGCAGGTACATTTGGTTTCTTTGGCATGTTGTATACATCGCCCATACTAGCTTGAGGGACATCAGCTGCTCTACTTGTTGCTGATACCTTGAAGTTGTATACACGGGATGCAAGAGTTTGAGCATCTGTAATCGAAGTAACTTCTTTACCTACTACATCCTGTGGAGTAGAAGGAGATAATGGGCTCTCGTTTGAATCGCTACAAGATGTAAGGAGCATTGCTGCGAATGTAAAAGAAGCTAGTTTGATGTTAATAGCTTTCATATTAGTCTTTTATTAACCGTTAATATTCCTTTCGTATTTCACGTATACCTTTTTATTAGCTAGTTATCTTAGCTTTTTATAAGGTTTGTTCTCCCTCACTCCTAAAAGTGAGAGTGGGGGAGAACAAGAGAGTATTTTATCAATATCTAATTACTTAGTTGTTGAAGTGAGTTTGAATACCTGTACACGGCTCTGGCCATAAGCTACGAAGATGTAACCATCCTTGCCTATTGTTACGTAGTTAGCAGAGTTGCCATTCTTCCATTTGCCATTCTCCTGTTTGCCGTTGAATGCGATACGATGGCAAAGCTCTTTACCTGTTGCCTTGTCAAGTACAACTACACCATAACCACCAGCTACTACAAATACATAGTTTCCGCTGATTGCTACACCATTGCAGTAACCCTTAACGGCACCATACTTGTCGCTCTTTTCGTTCTGGATGGTAGGAACTACATAATCCCATACCTTGTCGCCATTTGAATTATAGCGAACGAGACCACGAGCACCCTGGCAAACGTAGAGATCTGTTCCATCAACAGCGATAGTGTTCTTGCCGTTCTCTGGTCCTACATTACCATTGGTAGTGTAAGTCTTAGAAGCATTGTTGAACATTGTGGTATTGAACTCCTTGATTGTACCTGTTGTGTTTGCTCCTGTAGCAACCAAGCTATATACCTTGTCGTTTGCTGTAACAACGCTCTTAACTTCTGTATCCTCAAACCAAATGTGGTTGAAGTCTTTGTCGTAGTCTTCGAAGCCTCTTGTTGAAGCTACTACGAAGTGGTCACCATACTTTGTGATACTGTTAGCGTCCAATTTGTTGTGCTCAGTAGCATTCAGTACGTATGTCTTCATTGCATCATCACCTGTTGTCAAAATGTTGTTCTGCAATGGAACGTAAGCGAAGATGGCACCCTTATTTACTTCACCTCCAGCAACGTATACTCGATTGTTGTCTACCAGCAGGTGATTGATGTCCAAACCTGTTGTACCCTGTACTTCCTGATCTGACTTAATCTGATTTCCTTCGAAGTGGAGTACTTCAAGACCACCCTTGCGAGCCTTGCCATTTGTGTGGTAAGATACGTAGATGTAGTCGCCTACGTTCTGGATGCACGATGCAGACATGGCTTTGTTTGAAGGGTTGAATGCAGCAACCAAGTCAAGCTTTGGATTAGACTTGATGGCATTAATGTCGACAGTCAACTTGTAGCCATACTTCTTGTGATTCTCGTTTATCAACTTAACAACATCACCAGTTGTAGTCTTGTCATAGTCAAGATAAGATGCTGAGATGTCAAGATCGCCTGCAGAAGGCATTTCACCATTGCCATTGAAGCATTTTGTGAACTGTAGCAATAATACTGAATTATTGCCAGGAGTAGCAAATGCGTCAATCTTATCGCTTCCGTTGTTAGTGAACTTGTCAGCCTTAATTACTGCTACTGCATCATTTCCTGCCAATGTAATCTGGCCGGATGATGCATTATCTGTATTGAGGTTGTTTACATTGATAACGTTTCCATCTGAGATTGTAATGTTGCTGCCAGACTTCAAGTTAAGCTCTGCCTCTCCAACCTTAGTAACTGAATTGTTCTCATCCTTCTCGTTGTTTGTAACATTTACATAGTGAGCTGTCAATGAAGATCCACTCTCCATGTTGAGCTTGCCTGTAACCTTGATAGCAGTGTTTGCTGAGCTCGCATCAATAGTACCATTAACGGTAACGTTGCCTGCCTGCAAGAAACCACCAAACTTCAAGCCTCCATTAACTGTTACATTTGTGGCATTGAGAATATTTGCAGTTGCATTTACAGAAGCACCTTCCTCGATGTTCAGATTAACTGCACGGAGAGAACCGTCAATAAATGCCTTTGAGCCATTCTTGAAAGTGATGTTCTGAGTTGGGACAACTTTCTCGCCCTTTGCATTGGTTGTAGTGTTACCGAGACCAGTGCGGAGTTCTTGCTCCTTGCCTGACTCATATCCAATACCTCTCCAGTTAGCGTAAAGCTCTCCTTCAATAACGATATCGTTGTCTGATTTAATTCGTGCACTGGCTTCTGTAACATAAACTTTATCTGTAGCAGAAATCATGCTACCGGTTCCTTTATACTGTATCTTGGCACCCTTTGCAAGAACGATTTCGTTGCCACCTTCTGACTTGTCATAAATCAAAGTTGCGTCACCATGTACGAAGATTTTTACACCCTTAATACGTTTGCCGGTCAAGTCTACGGTATTTTTGTTCTTGATAGCATAAGCGTTAATTCCTCCTTCAGTAAATACCAAGTCTTTTGAATTGCCCGTTTGCAATTCTTGTTTCAAGTTTGGCTCTTGAGGAATGTCAGTTGGCATCGCAGTGATGAAAGTTACATCACCTGCAGCTCTTGAACCGAAGAACTTACGGGCGTTGGCTGTACTGTTTTTGTAGTTAAATACTCCTGTTGGTGTTGAAGATGTAAGACCAATAGTTGTAACATCCACAACAGAGTTGCCGTTACCGCTGTTAGGGGTGTCGGTGCTGTCGCTACATGATGCGAATACGAATGCTGCCAAACCGATGGCAGCAAGAGTAGAATTGAATACTTTCATATCTATTTAAGTTTAAATTGTACTTTCAGTTTCTGATTAATATCACTTACTTATATTCTTGTCCTTCAGCTCGTTGTTTTTTTGGGTAGTTTGACTATCGTTTTGGTAGTTTGACTATCATCATCTTGCGTACACTTACAAGTGGTGCTTTTAGACGCTGCAAATTTAATGAAATTATTTCATAAATAGTTGTTTTTTAGGGTTAAATAAACTTAATTCGCTACTTTTTGTTCTGATTCTCAATCGGTTGGTTTGTTGTGGGCGATAACAAATTGGCTCTTCCGCTTGTCAAACGATAACATTTCTGAACTCATTAACCCGAAAATTACTCCGAAAGATAGCAGAATATCTCCGAAGAATACGAAAATATCTCCGAAAGATAAAAAAATATCTCCGAAGAAACCACTCAAGTTTCACATGTAAGCTCCACACGCCCTGAACCAACGGTCACCGGCCGAAGGGGAAGGTAAAGGGCAAAAGCTCCTAGCCCGTTCTTGAACCACATGCGAAAGTTCAGTAAAGAGCCCACTTTAATAAAGTAAACAATAATGAATCTGTGTAAATCTGTGAAATCTGTGGGATTTTTTTATGTCCCACAGATTTCACAGATTTACACAGATTCTTTTGAATTACGTCAGCTCTAGTCCATGTTTCATACCTCCTTTTTCTATTGTGAAACTTTTCTGGTAAAAAAAGTTGATTCCACTTTTTAAAGTGGAGTCAGTAAACCAGGAAAACAAATGTTGGGAATACGATGATGGATATGTGTTGTGGCGACGAGGTGAAGGGTATATTTTAAATCTTATATATATATTCTTTTTTTAGGATTTTTGGAAAAACCAGAAAGTCAGAAAAATGAAAAAACGGATTTTTCCCCTTGCCGCGCGTATATATAAAAAAGAGTTTTCAAACCTTCACCCTTCACCTTTTTATTTAAGGTTTTATGTGTCAAATAGTTACGGGTGAAGGGTGGTGAAGGGTGTTTTTCGCTTTTTATAAACATATTTTAAGAATTCTGCCCGTTTTTACATATTTTAAGCGTTTATTTTTGGTTCCGAAATGGGTGCCATTTTTTTAGGGTCCCATTTTTTCTCTTTTCTTACCGCTGAAATCTTTGAAAAGCGAGTGGGGTAGGGCATCCCGTCTTATGTTGTGTTAAACAATTATCAGATAAAAGAAGTTAACGATACCGAAAAAGGACTGATTTTTAAACAAATATTAACGCAGAAAACTTGAAGTTTTGCATATTAGATTGAACTTTCGTATCTGGGGAAGTTAAGGGAAGTTAAAGAAGTTATCACTCTCTACGGTCGTTCAGTAAACCTGGAAAACAAAGATTTCCGAAACAGAACGGTATTCGGTTTATCAATTATTTGCTGAACTTTCGCATGTGGTTCAAGAACGGGCTGAAGGCCCAAAAGCTCCTAGCCCAGGGCAGCGCCCTGGGTATAATGTGTGCAAGCTAGTCGCCCTGAAAGGGCAAAAGCCTTATGTTTTGCCTGGAGTTTTAAAGCTTTTGCCCTTACAGGGCGACAGGTTTGCGTCCGTAATTACCCAGGGCGATGCCCTGGGCTAGGGGCTTCTGCCCTTTACCTTTCCCTTCGGCCGGTGACCGTTGGTTCAGGGCGTGTGGGGTAAAACTTGCGAAAGTTCAGCAGGTTTATGTGTATTATTTGCCATATAGGGTTTGATATTTATGAGCAGCTTGGTTGGAAGCTTCTCTTATCATGTTTATTACTTTTTTCTTTGTATCTTCGTGCTCTTCTCTGTATATTTCGGCTGCCTCATGCATAATCTGAGCCAGCATTTCATCTGTTGGCTCTTCCATGCTTGTCAGCCGATAGCTATTTAATTCTTTTTCTGAAATCATATCACATTTCGTTTTTGTAGTCGAATGACTCTGGCGAGTTGATGCCTTTAGTCATGGCTGCAATTCTTGGGTCTATAACTAAGTCTGCCTTGGTTATTTTCTTAGTCTTTGTCTTGTTGGGAGACACAGCCTTGTTAGGAGACAGTATTTTCTTCAGTGCTTTGACAGCCTTGCTTATTGTCTCGTAATCCTCGTTGGCAATTATGTTGACGAGTGATTGATATTCTGTTTGTAACTCTAATGTTGTCATATTTTAAAAAAAACTAAGACATGTTGTTGCTGTTATTTTCAGCTCAGCAAATAAGTAATCTATATTTCTGCTTTTAGCTGCAGTATATGTTCCGCCGACAGCCCGGTTATTTCCTTTACCGTCGCTTCATCTATGCCCTTTGCCAGCATCTTTCTGGCAATCTCAAGACTTCTTTTTTCCATGCCTTCGGCTATACCTTCACGCTTGGCGGTGTCTACGGAATTCTTGATGTCGCGATATGCCATCTTGCTGGTTTCGTACTCCCTCATTTCCTGCGGAGTGAACTTGGCTATCTCGGCTTCCTCGAAGAGACGGTCGAAGACTTTGTCGCACAGCTCTTTAGGACGCTGGGTAAGCTTATAGAGGTTCTTCAGTGCATAGAGCCACTTCTCGTAGAGCGTATCCAGTTCTTCCAGGGGTTTGTTGAACTTAGAAATCTCTACATAGATATATTCGAGTTTGTCGTAAAATACTTTGTGGGTAGCTGTGTCGCATAACTGCACATGATGGCGGATTTTCTCCTTGTCGAAAGCATCCTCGTTCATGTTGAAGTTGAGCAGGGCAACGGTATAGATATGATTGAGTTTGAAATCCCATTCATTTCCCTTGGGTGCCTGTTCGCGGATAGGGAAGGTGGAGTAGAAAAGGGCGCGATCCTTGAAATACGTCTGGTACGCATTCTGCATTTCTACGATGAACTTCTCGCCGTTTTCGCCTTCGCAATATACATCAAAGATGGCTCTGCGGTCGGTATATACATCTCCCACGTGTTCCGGGTTCAGATACGACACGTCCTTCACAACCTGTTTGCCATTAAACAAGCTGTTGAGGAAGCAAATGAGTAATTCCTTATTCATTGCCGTTCCAAAAATTCGCTTGAAACCGAAGTCGGTCAGCAAGCTGATGTATCTTTCTTCTGCCTGTTTCATACGCGATTCATTTAAATTAATACTTTTGCAAAGATTATGTCAGTGAGTGCAATGAAAGCTTGCTTTCGAATTGCCGAGCGCCGTACAATCTTCTGCAAAGATACGCTGAAAATTTGTAACTTCCAAATTTTTAGGCAATTTTTTGCATTGGGGGATAGAGAAAAATAAATCTATTGGAATGCCTTGTAGAATTTGTGCCTTTTCCTTGAATACCTTAATGTTATGGCGTGTTGCTTGCTTGAAATTGGAGTGAGGCTTACTTCAATAGTCAACGAATATTATTTCAGTGACTAACGAAGGCTATTTCAGTGACTAACGAAGGCTGTTTCAGTAAGAACAGGAGGCTGTTCCTGTGAGAATAGCTTTCTGTTGCACTTTTTTTTCTGCATTTTTTCTCTTATCCTGCAACCTTTATGTATCTTCTTGCGTCTAACCATCAGATTTCCGAAACAGAATAGGTTTTCGGTATATCACGTATTTAGAAATATAAAATTAGATATGAGTATGAAGAAATTTGGTATTTGGGCGGTGGCTGCCGCTTTATTCTTTGCCCCAATGGGCTTGAGTTCTTGCAGTATGGGATCTTCTGCCAGTGAAATGAAGGGAAGTCTCAACTTTACGCAGGATGATTTGACCGAGAAGCCTTTCAAGGCAATCGACGTGAATGTGATTGCCAGCGTTTATTATACCCAGAACAATGGCGATGAATGCAGCGTTCGATTGGATTACTCTGCCATCAAGGATGCTGAGTTCGTACAGAAACTCAAGGAGAAACTCAAGGTGGTTTATCGTGACGGCGAGGTAAAGATCGGACTCAACGGAAAGGTCAAAGTGCCTGCCGCGTGTAACTCTGAAAAGAACAGACTCAAGATTTATATCACCAGTCCTGACCTGGTGAAGATTGCACAGGAAGGCGTGGGTTCATTCTATGCCAAGACGATTAATAGCGACCGCCTGAAAATCGATAACGAGGGTGTAGGCTCTGTCAAGATTGGGAAGATTCTTGCCAACAAACTGGAGATAACCAACGAGGGTGTTGGCTCGGTAAATATCGATGATGTGGCTGGAGATGATATGAACATTGATAACGAAGGCGTAGGCTCAGTGAAAATCTCTAAGATTGAGATGGGAAGTGTGAAACTGGATAATGAGGGCGTAGGCTCTGTTAATCTGGGAATGTTTAAGGGCGGCAGTCTGATTATCAAGAATGAAGGCGTGGGCAGCGTGAAAGCCAAGGTTGACTGCCAAAGTGTAAACGCTACATCCGAGGGTGTTGGCGGAGTTAACTTGAGCGGCGTAACCCGTCAGTATAATAAGAATAAAGGTGGAATCGGAGGAATTTCTGATGGCGGATTGACAGTAAGGAAGTAACGTAAGCTGTTGAAAAACAGAAAATAAAGTGGTTAAGAATTAGTGCGGAAAATTTTCAAAAATTCATTTTGAAAATTTTCCGCAGCTAAGAAATTCGTAATTAGAAGTCCCACTTTACACCGAGGCAAGGGCGAACCATCCAGCCGGCATTGCTGCCGAAGTTGTGGCTGATTTCTACCTCGCTACCTACGCTCAGGTTCTCGCAGCCGAAGTGCTGACCTACATTGTACCAAAGCTGTGGCTCAGTAGTGAAGACGGTGTGCTCGGCTTTGTAATCGATGTTGCCATCCTTGTCGAGCTTCAGGTTGCCATCCTTATCCTTGAAAGAACTGTGATTCTCCCACCAGAAATCTGCGAAACCGCTAAAGTTCAATCCCTTTAATCCAAAGATGTCTTTGCATCCCCAAACAGCAGTAAACTGCATTGGCACGTTCTGGTCGGTCTTGCGGATAGTCTTGTAGAGTGCCTGGAGTGTCAAGGTGTTCTTGAAACTCTTGTCGTGCATGAAATACTCCACACCGAAGAGCCAGGCATTGTTGATAGGGTAGTTCTTGGTAATACCACCATTATACTCTACGTGGAGGCTCCAGTTCTTCATTGGGCTGTTCTGCCAGAAGTTCAATGCACGTGAAATCTCAGTATAGGTTCCACCCTGTGCCACGTTTGGACTGCTGGTGTCCATCTTGTCGTAATTGAAGTCGTGGTCTACAAAGAAATAGGTGTTACCCCATTTGTCCTGCTTGAACATTTCGAGTGTGAGGGTAACAAACTTGCGGTCACTGCCGAAGTCGTAGAAAACTTGGGCGTTGGTCTGTGCTAAAGTTTTGCTCGCAGGGAGCAACGCAAGTGCCATGAGCAGTAGGCTTTTCATCTTTTTCATAATTTTTTTCTTTTCTTTATTATTTATTAAATGAAACAAAAAACTGCGGACGGAAGGCCCGCAGTTTGTAATTATATTTATCCGTAACGATTAGTATGCGAAGAGAGGGTAATCCTTCATTGTAGCATTCACCTTTTCGCGAACGCGAGCAATGACCTTCTCGTCCTCAGGAGCATTCAGAACCTCCTCGATGAGTTCGGCAATGAGGTGCATCATATCTTCCTTGGCACCACGTGTGGTCATGGCTGCTGTACCCAGGCGGATACCTGATGTCTGGAAGGCAGAACGGCTGTCGAATGGAACCATGTTCTTGTTGACTGTGATGTCGGCTGCAACCAGCGCATTCTCAGCGACTTTACCTGTAAGATCTGGATATTTACTTCGGAGGTCTACGAGCATAGAATGGTTGTCTGTACCACCGCTCACGATACCGAATCCGCGACCGATGAGGTCATCTGCGAGTACGGCTGCATTCTTCTTTACCTGAGTAGCATACTCCTTCCATGAAGGCTGCAGATTCTCATTGAAGGCTACTGCCTTGGCAGCGATGACGTGCTCCAGCGGACCACCCTGCTGACCTGGGAATACGGCAGAATTCAAGAGCATGCTCATCTTCTTAACCTCGCCCTTCTTGGTAGTCAAACCCCATGGGTTGTCAAAATCTTTGCCCATCAGAATGATACCGCCACGAGGACCACGGAGGGTCTTGTGAGTAGTAGAAGTAACGATGTGCGCATACTTCAATGGGTTGTCGAGCAGACCGGCTGCAATCAGACCTGCAGGGTGAGCCATATCAATCATGAGGAGAGCGCCTACCTCATCGGCAATCTTGCGCATGCGGGCATAATCCCACTCGCGGCTATAAGCGCTACCACCACCGATAATCAGTTTTGGTTTGTGTTCAAGAGCCAGTTTCTCCATCTCGTCGTAGTCTACACGGCCTGTTTCCTTGTTCAGGTTGTAACCGATAGGGTTGTAGAGAATACCGGATGTATTGACGTGGCTACCATGAGAGAGGTGGCCGCCGTGGTCGAGGTTCAAACCCATGAAGGTATCACCTGGCTTCAATACGGCAAGCAGAACAGCAGCGTTAGCCTGAGCACCAGAGTGAGGCTGTACGTTGGCATACTCAGCACCGAACACCTTCTTTACACGCTCGATGGCGAGGTTCTCTACGATGTCAACTACCTGGCATCCGCCATAATAACGCTTGCCTGGCAGCCCCTCGGCATACTTGTTAGTAAGGTAAGAACCCATAGCGTTCATCACCTCGTCACTCACGAAATTCTCAGAAGCGATAAGCTCCATACCCTTCAGCTGGCGCTGATGTTCTCTTTCGATTAAGTCGAAAATCTCTTGATCTTTTACCATTTCCCTTTACTTTTTATGGTTGATGTTTAATGAAATCGGGTGCAAAAATAAGCAATATCTCTCAAACTACCAAATAAATCGTAACATTTTGAGTGATATTGCTTACTTTTTGTTATAAACTACCTGTTTTTATTACTTGCAGAGCTCTACTTTGCCCAATTGCTGCTCTTTGTCGCAGTAGTGGCAACGTACGATACCGAGCACTTTGTCTACGGTATGGAAGAGGGTCTGCATAGGCTCGTTGTTGGTGATGCACTTAGGGTTGTTGCACTTTACGATGCCCTTCAGCGTATCAGGAGTCTTGACGGTCTTCTTCTCTACGATTTCGTAGTCTTTGATGATACTCAGTCCGATGTTAGGCGCAACGACAGAGAGTCGGTTGATTTCCTCATCGGTAAAATACTTGTTGGCAACCTTGATGATGCCCTTCTTGCCAATCTTCTTGCTTGGCAGGTTGTAGCCGATAGTAACAGGGGTCTCCATCTTCTCCAACTGGAGCAGATTTACTACCTGATAGGTCTTTTCGGCTGGTATATGGTCGATTACGGTACCGTTCTCGATAGCCGCAACCACTAATTGACTTTTATTGTTTCCCATCTCTTTTTTTTTTAATGTTGAGTGTTGAGTGTTGAATGTTGAGTGTTGAGTGTTGAATGTTGAGTGTTGAATGTTGAGTGTTGAGTGAGGCTTGCGCCCTTGAGGTCTATGTTAAGTGTCCGTTAGGCAACTCAACATTCAACATTCAACATTCAACATTATTCAACATTCAACATTATTCAATGATTGTCTTGTCGTTCTTCACATCATCGAGCGAGATGCCGAGGCAGTGGCAGAAGATAGCCTCACGTGCATAGAGGCCGTTCTGAGCCTGCTGGATATAGTATGCATGTGGATCATCATCTACATCGTAAGCAATCTCGTTCACGCGTGGCAGCGGATGCATGATCTTCATGTTTTCCTTCGCCTTGCAGAGCATGTCGCGCTTCAGGATATACACGTTCTTTACGCGTTCATACTCCATCAGGTCGCTGAAACGCTCCTTCTGTACACGGGTCATGTAGAGGATGTCGGCACCTGCAATTACATCTTCGTTAAAGTCCTCGTGCTCAACATATTTGATGTTGTGCTCCTTGCAGTAGAGTTTATACTCTTCTGGCATGGCGAGTTCCTTAGGTGCGATGAAATGGAAAGTAGGGTTGAAGTGGCGCATAGCTGTGATAAGTGAGTGAACGGTGCGGCCATATTTGAGGTCACCCACAAGATAGATGTTCAAGTTCTCCAGGGTACCCTGGGTCTTGTAGATAGAGTAGAGGTCGAGCAGGCACTGTGAAGGGTGCATGTGAGCGCCGTCGCCTGCATTTACGATAGGCACTGGTGCTACCTCACTGGCATACTGGGCTGCTCCCTCGATGAAATGGCGCATGGCGATTACATCGGCATAGTTGCTTACCATCAGGATGGTATCCTTGAGGGTCTCACCCTTGGTGGTACTGGATGTCTTGGCATCAGAGAAACCAATGACACGGGCACCAAGACGGTTGGCAGCGGTTTGGAAACTGAGTTGGGTACGAGTAGATGGCTCGAAGAAAAGGGTCGCTACGACCTTTCCCTTCAACAACTCCCTGTTCGGGTGCTTTTCGAACTCTTGCGCCATTTCCAGGAGGTACATGATTTTCTCCTTGGAAAGGTCTGCAATGGTCACAAAATTATGTTTTTCCATTTGAAATATGATTGAATGTTCTAAAATCGCCCACAAAGTTACATAAAAAATCTGATTTATGTGTGATAAGTCAAAACTTTTATGTAATTTTGCACAAATATTTAAAGAAATAGTGATGAGAAAGCGATTTATACATATTTTATGGGCTGTTTTCGGCACTGGAATACTCATGGTAATTCTTGCCTTTGTTGCCATCTGGTTTGGAATGATTGGCTACATGCCCGACATCGAGGATCTGCAGAATCCTATCAACAGATTTGCCACCCAGGTTTACTCTGCCGATGGCAAGGTGCTTGGTACGTGGAACCTGAACAAGGAGAACCGTATCGTGATTCCTTACAAGAAAATGTCACCTTATTTAATAAAGGCACTGGTGGCTACTGAGGATGAGCGATTCTATGAGCATTCAGGTATCGACTTCCGTGCACTGGGACGTGCCATCGTCAAGCGTGGTATCCTGGGACAGACTAATGCGGGTGGTGGAAGTACCATCACGCAGCAGCTCGCCAAGCAGCTTTATTCTGAGAAGGCAGGCAGTACGATGGAACGATTGTTGCAGAAGCCGATAGAGTGGGTGATTGCGGTGAAGCTGGAGCGCTATTATACCAAAGAGGAGATTCTGGCTCTCTATCTCAATTACTTCGATTTCCTACACAATGCTGTAGGAATCAAGACGGCGGCCAATACCTATTTTAATAAGGAACCGAAGAATCTGACCCTCTGTGAGTCGGCAACGCTCATCGGACTGTGCAAGAATCCGTCGCTCTTCAATCCGGTTCGCTATCCGGAGAGAGCGAGGGAGCGCAGAAATGTGGTTCTTTCGCAGATGGTGAAGGCGGGATATCTGAGCCGGAGCGAGTATAGCCAGTATGCTGCTGAGCCGCTGACACTCAATTTCCACCGTACCGACCATAAGGATGGTTCGGCTACTTATCTGCGTGAGTTCCTTCGCCAGTATATGATGGCTAAGCGTCCGGAACGCAGTGATTATCCTTCCTGGAACCGTGCCCAGTTTGTGGTGGATTCTATCCAGTGGGATAATGATCCGCTCTATGGATGGTGCAACAAGAACTATAAGAAGGATGGTTCGCCATATAATGTATACAGTGATGGACTGAAGGTGTTTACAACTATCGATAGCCGTATACAGCAGTATGCGGAAGAGGCTATGTATCAGCATGTAGCCCGCTATCTGCAGCCTCGTTTCAGTGCGGAGATAGCCCGCAAACCAAGCTCGCCATACAGCGATAAGCTGACACCGCAACAGATTAAGAGTATACTGAACCGCAGTATCACCCAGAGTGAGCGTTACCGTACGATGAAGGCTGCGGGATATTCTGAGGATGAAATCAAGGCGGCATTCCGCAAGAAGCAGGAGATGACCGTATTTACCTATCATGGTGATATTGATACGCTGATGAGTCCGCTCGATTCTATCCGTTATTACAAGAGTTTTCTGCGTAGCGGTTTTATGAGCATGGATCCTAAGACGGGTGCTGTGAAGGCGTATGTGGGTGGATTGGATTATACTCATTTCATGTATGATATGGTGAGTCTGGGACGCCGGCAGGTGGGTTCTACCATCAAGCCATTCCTTTACAGTCTGGCGATGTCTAACGGCTTCCAGCCTTGCGATCTGGCGCCTAACCGTCAGCGGACCTATATGGTGGCAGGTCGTCCGTGGACACCTCGCAATGCCAACCATTCACGTGCCGGACAGATGGTGCCGCTGAGTTGGGGATTGGCGCAGAGTAGCAACTGGGTGAGTGCTTATCTGATGAGTAAGCTCAATCCGCAGCAGTTCGTACAGATGTTGCGCGACTTCGGCATCAACAGTCCTGATATCCATGCATCCATGAGTCTCTGTCTGGGACCATGTGAGGTAAGTGTCAGCGAGATGGTGAGCGCTTATACCGTATTTGCCAACCACGGCATCCGTACTGCTCCCATGTTTGTGAGCCGTATCGAGGATAATGAAGGTAATACGATTGCTACCTTCCAGCCACGTATGAACGAGGTGATCAGTGCCGATAATGCCATGAAGATGCTCACCATGCTGATGGGCGTTGTGGATAATGGTACGGCAGGAAGACTGCGCTACCGTTATAACCTGGAAGGACAGATTGGCGCCAAGACCGGTACTACCAATAACAACAGCGACGGTTGGTTTATCGGCTTTACTCCACAACTCGTAAGTGGCTGCTGGGTAGGTGGTGAGGAGCGTGATATCCACTTCGATTCCATGAGTATGGGTCAGGGTGCTACCATGGCTTTGCCTATCTGGGCGATATTCATGAAGAAGGTTTATGCCGACCCGTCGCTGGGTATCAGTCCTGCTATCAAGTTCGATTTGCCGGAAGACTACAATCCTTGTTCCCGCAAGGCAGCCGAACAGGATGACTTTGAGGAAGTAGGAGGTGGCAGTATCGACGAAGTTTTCGAATAAAAACCAAGGCATTCGCCATTTTTGCATGTATTTATTTTAAATAGTGCAAAAATGGCGAATGTTATTTGTTTATATGCATTTTTTTTTGTATTTTTGCAGAGTTTTAGAACATGCATAGCCCGAATGATGTTTCTTCGGGTTTTTCAAAATAGAAATAAAATAAAAAATCATTATAATGAACGTTTCATACAAATGGCTTAAAGAATACGTCGATTTCGATTTGACACCACAGGAGACTGCGGACGCGTTGACCTCTTGCGGACTCGAAGTTGACGCTTTGGAAGAAGTTCAGTCTGTCAAGGGCGGACTGAAAGGTCTCTATGTTGGTAAAGTATTGACATGCGAGGAGCATCCTAACAGTGATCACCTCCATGTTACAACCGTTGACTTGGGTAAGGGCGAACCTCAGCAGATTGTCTGTGGTGCTCCTAACGTTGCTGCAGGTCAGAAGGTTATCGTGGCAGATTTGGGCTGCGTGCTTTACGATGGTGACCAGAGTTTTACCATCAAGAAGAGCAAACTCCGCGGTGTAGAGAGTTTGGGTATGATCTGTGCTGAGGATGAGATTGGTGTAGGTACTTCTCATGACGGCATCATCGTACTCCCAGAAGATGCTCCGGTAGGTCAGCCTGCTGCTGAGTATTATCACCTGGAGAGCGACTGGCTCATCGAGATTGATATCACAGCCAACCGTGCTGATGCGCTCGGTCACTGGGGTGTAGCCCGCGACCTGTATGCCTGGTTGAAGCAGAATGGCTACAAGACAAGCTTGCATCGTCCATCTTGCGATGAGTTTGTGGTAGACAACGAGGATCTTCCTATCGATGTTGAAATCCAGAATACTGAGGCTTGCAAGCGTTATGCCTGTGTAAGCATCACCGGTTGTGAGGTGAAGGAAAGTCCTAAGTGGTTGCAGGATAAGCTGAACATTATCGGCTTGCGCCCTATCAACAATATCGTGGATATCACCAACTACATCATGATGGCATACGGCCAGCCATTGCACTGCTTCGATGCAGACATGGTTACCGGTCATAAGATTGTAGTTCGTACCCAGCCAGAGGGCACCAAGTTTGTTACTCTCGATGGCGAGGAGCATACCTTGGGTGAGCACGACCTGAGCATCTGCAATGCTGAAGAGCCTATGTGTATCGCCGGTATCTTCGGCGGTAAGGGTTCTGGTACTTACGAGACAACCAAGGATGTAGTCTTGGAGAGTGCTTACTTCCATCCTACATGGATCCGCAAGAGCGCTCGCCGTCATGGCTTGAGTACAGATGCCAGCTACCGTTTTGAGCGTGGTGTAGATCCAAACGGACAGATTTATGCATTGAAGCAGGCTGCCATCCTCTGCAAGCAGTTGGCTGGCGGTAAGATTTCCATGCAGATCAAGGATGTATATCCAGAGCCAATGCAGGATTTCCCTGTTCGTCTGAACTATGAGTATGCGCATCGCCTCATCGGTAAGGAGATTGGTGCTGAAACCATCAAGAATATCGCCACATCTCTCGAGATGAAGATCGTGAAGGAGGATGCTGAGGGCATCGACCTCCTGGTTCCTGCTTATCGTGTAGACGTTCAGCGTCCTTGCGACGTAGTAGAGGATATCCTCCGTATCTACGGATATAATAATGTGGAGATTCCAACCCAGTTGAAGAGCTCCCTGACTGTTCAGGGCGATGAGGACAAGGCTTATCACAGCCAGAACCTCGTGGCAGAGCAGCTGGTAGGCGAGGGCTTCATGGAGATTCTCAACAACTCTCTGAGCAAGGCTAGCTACTATACCGACTTCGACCTCAACAAGTATCCTAACGAGACAACCGTGAAGGTGATGAACCCATTGAGTGCTGATCTCGGTGTGATGCGCCAGACGATGCTGTTCGGTGGTTTGGAGAGCGTGGTTCGCAACATCAACCATAAGAGCCAGAACCTGAAGTTCTTCGAGGTGGGTAACACCTATATATATAATAAGGAGAAGTGGAGCGAGGAGAGTCCTATCAAGGCTTACTCTCAGGAGGCTCACATGTCACTCTTCATCACCGGTAAGCGCGTAGAGGGCAGTTGGGCTCATGCTGATGAGCAGAGCAACATCTACGAGCTGAAGGCTGTGGTAGAGAATGTTCTCCGCCGTGTAGGTATGCCACAGAACAACGTGGTTATCAAGCACAGCGACAATAACATCTTCTCTAAGGGCGTAAATTACGAGACCCGTGCCGGTAAGGTATTGGTAGAACTGGGTATCCTGAGCCTGAAGTTGAAGAAGGCATTCGATATTGAGCAGGATGTATTCTATGCTGATATCCACTGGGATAACCTGATGAAGGCAGTGAAGAAGGTGAACCTTACTTACACTGACATCAGCAAGTATCCTTCAGTGAGCCGCGACCTTGCATTGCTCGTAGACAAGAATGTAGAGTTCGCTCAGATTGAGCAGATTGCCCGCCAGACAGAGAAGAAACTTCTGAAGAGCGTTGTTCTCTTCGATGTTTACGAGGGTGAGCATTTGCCAGAGGGCAAGAAGAGTTATGCCGTTAACTTCATTCTTCAGGATGAGGAGAAGACTCTGAATGACAAGCAGATAGATGCTATCATGAAGAAGCTCATAGCCAACCTTACAAGCAAGCTCAATGCAGAATTGAGATAATGCAGAAGGTGCTCAGTGCAGAATTAAGATAATATTATAAACAAACGATAAACATTTAAAATTTTATTCCAATGGGAAGAGCATTTGAATATCGTAAAGCTACAAAGCTGAAAAGATGGGGCCACATGGCCAAGACATTTACTAAGTTGGGTAAGCAGATTGCTATTGCTGTGAAGGCAGGCGGTCCAGAACCAGAGAACAACCCATCATTGCGTGCTATCATCGCTAACTGTAAGCGTGAGAACATGCCTAAGGATAACATCGCTCGTGCCATCAAGAACGCTTGTGGCAAGGATACCAGCGATTACAAGGAAGTAACATACGAGGGATATGGTCCTCACGGAGTGGCTGTCTTCGTTGATACTCTGACAGACAACACTACACGTACTGTTGCTGACGTTCGTTCTATCTTCAACAAGTTCAGCGGAAACTTGGGTACAACAGGTTCTCTGTCTTTCCTCTTCGACCACAAGGCTGTGTTCACATTCAAGAAGAAGGAAGGTCTGGATATGGATGAGATGATTCTCGACCTGATCGACTACGGCGTAGAAGATGAGTTTGATGAGGATGAGGAGAACAACGAAATCACTATCTATGGTGCTCCTACAAGCTTCGGTGAGATTCAGAAGCACCTGGAGGCTGAGGGTTTCGAGGTAACTGGTGCTGAGTTCACTTACATCCCTAACGATTTGAAGGATGTAACTCCTGAGGAGCGCGAAACTATCGACAAGATGGTTGAGAAGTTGGAAGAGTTTGACGATGTTCAGACTGTATATACCAACATGAAGCCAGAAATTCCTGCAGACGCAGAATAAGCATTATGTTGCAGCAAGACAAACAGGATAAGTTGCAGAAGGTAACTTATCAGACTCATGGCACCTGCTCAAAATACATCTGCATCAGTATAGATGAAGATGGAAATGTGCAGGATGCCCAGTTCATCGGAGGCTGCGATGGCAATACCAAGGGCGTTTGTGCTTTGATTAAAGGCATGAAGGCAAAGGAGGTCATCGCCCGACTGAAGGGGATCACTTGTGGCAATAAGCCTACAAGCTGTCCGGACCAGTTGGCGACAGCTTTGCAGGAAATGGGATATTAAGAGTGTTTTAGGCACGGATTACTATAGTGATCCGTGCCTTTTCTACTACTAGTACTCCGTGTCTTTTCTAATACTTGAAGGTATCATCCAGCAACACCTCCTTCGGGTTCTTAGCCGAATGATATACGAAACGGAAGGTGAAATGCTCTTCCTTATATTTCTTCAGACCAGGGTTGTTGTCCAGGGCTTCCTTCTGAATCTTATGGAGTTTCCCCTTGTTGGCATCTATCGCCTTCTTGTTATCTGCCTTGTTTCTCAAAGAAATATAGTACGTATATATCTTCTTGGTTTTATCAAATGCAGCACTGTCAGTCCTGGCGTCGTTGACGTATGGAGTAGGACAGTATTTTTCAGTATATTCCTTGGCTTCACGAGCCGCTTTGTCCTCCAGACTTTCTGTACAAGAAACGAGCAAAGAAGCAAAAATACCGATGTAAATCAACTTTTTCTTCATGATTTTTCTATTTTTTATCTAAAAATCTCTATTATTTTCAATATTTTGTGCAAAGATACGAAAAAAAATACTATCTTTGCACTCTAAAGAGAGAAAATTATATGGAGAATATAAATAAAATAAGAAATTTCTGCATTATTGCACATATAGACCATGGTAAAAGTACCTTGGCAGACCGACTTCTGGAGAAGACTCAGACCATCAAGATTACTGAAGGACAGATGCTTGATGATATGGATTTGGAAAGAGAACGTGGTATCACAATCAAGAGTCACGCTATCCAAATGGAATATAAGGCAAAGGATGGACAGACCTATATCCTGAATCTTATCGATACTCCGGGACACGTTGACTTCTCATACGAAGTTTCCCGTTCCATCGCTGCTTGCGAGGGAGCACTGCTGGTTGTTGACGCAACTCAAGGCGTTCAGGCACAGACCATTTCAAACCTCTATATGGCTATCGAGCACGACCTGGAGATTATTCCGGTAATCAATAAGATAGATATGCCTTCAGCTATGCCTGATGAGGTAGAAGATGAAATAGTAGACCTGATCGGTTGTAAGCATGAGGATATTCTCCGTGCTTCAGGTAAGACCGGTGAGGGTGTAGAAGATATACTGGAAGCTGTTGTTAATCGTGTTCCTGCTCCGGTAGGAGACGAGAAGGCACCGCTTCAGGCTTTGATTTTCGACTCTGTATTCAACTCTTTCCGCGGCATCATCGCCTATTTCAAGATAGAGAATGGTGTGATCCGTAAGGGAGATAAGGTGAAGTTCTTCAATACCGGCATGGAATATGATGCTGATGAAATCGGTGTATTGAAGATGGATATGATTCCACGCCAGGAATTGGGTACCGGTGAGGTAGGTTATATCATCTCGGGTATCAAGAATGCTACCGAGGTTAAGGTGGGTGATACCATTACCCATATCGCCCGTCCTTGTGACAAGGCGATTGCGGGTTTCCAGGAAGTGAAACCTATGGTCTTTGCCGGTGTTTATCCTATCGATCCTAGCGATTACGAGAATCTGCGTGCATCGCTCGAAAAACTGCAGCTCAATGATGCTTCATTGACTTTCTCGCCAGAGAGTTCTGTGGCTTTGGGCTTCGGTTTCCGTTGCGGATTCCTCGGATTGCTCCACATGGAAATCGTACAGGAGAGACTGGACCGTGAGTTTAATATGGATGTCATCACTACCGTACCTAACGTATCTTATATGGTATACGACAAGCAGGGCGGTGTGAAAGAGGTTCACAATCCTTCCGGATTGCCAGACCCAACACTGATAGACCATATTGAGGAACCATATATCCGGGCAACCATCATTACGGCTACCAATTATATTGGACCTATCATGAAACTCTGTCTGGATAAACGAGGCGAACTCATCAACCAGGAATATGTGAGTGGAAACCGTGTAGAGCTCCACTTCATGTTGCCATTGGGAGAAATCGTCATCGACTTCTATGACAAGCTGAAGAGTATCTCTAAGGGATATGCTTCGTTCGACTATCATATCGATTCATTCCGTCATTCCGACCTGGTGAAGCTCGATATCCTGTTGAATGGAGAGCCTGTAGATGCATTGAGTACTTTGACTCACCGCGATAACTCTGTGAGCTTCGGCCGCAGAATGTGCGAGAAGTTGAAGGACCTCATACCTCGTCAGCAGTTCGATATTGCTATCCAGGCAGCTATCGGTGCCAAGATTGTGGCTCGTGAGACTGTTAAGCAGGTGCGCAAGGATGTTACCGCCAAATGTTATGGTGGTGACGTAAGCCGTAAGCGCAAGTTGCTGGAGAAGCAGAAGAAGGGTAAGAAGCGCATGAAGCAGATTGGTAATGTGGAAGTGCCACAGAAAGCCTTCCTGGCTGTGCTCAAACTCGACTAATGATTTAATATAAGTATAAAGGAAAAGGAGGTTAAGTATTATGGCAGACTTTAAAGTAATTACCCCTAAGCGTGATATTGCGCGCGAGTTGGCGCGTAAATATAGTACGATGACTCATGATGAGCTTGATGTGATGGAAGATATCCTGGAGCCTATCAAGTATGGCAAGGGCGAGATGATCTTGCCTGAAGGTGAACAGTGCATGGGTATCTCGTACATCGAGAAGGGATTGATACGCCAATTTTACTTAAAGAATGGCAAGGAGGTGACCGAACATCTGGGTGTGGATCATTCCATCTTTATGTGCATTGAGAGCCTCTTTAAGGAAGAGCCTACCCGCCTGCAGGTGGAAGCTTTGGAGCCTACGCTGGTGTATATGCTACCGAAGAAGAAGCTGGAGGCGGCTGCTATGCGTAATGTCAATATCCAGATGCTTTATCGTAAAATACTGGAAGAGAGTTTGATTCAGTCTCAGATTCATGCCGATCTGATGCGATTTGAGTCGGCACCTAATAAATATAAGCGCCTGTGCGAAATGAACCCACAGGTGGTTCTGCGTGCTCCGCTCACCTATATCGCAAGCTATCTGCAGATGACTCCGGAAACGCTGTCCAGAATCCGCTCGAATACTTTATTATAATTTATAATGAATAATTTATAAAAAATGGTGTGACTTCAAAACCGAAGTCACACCATTTTTTATTTCATAATACAGGTTCTTTCTTTACTCTGCCGTATAGAGGAATCGCTTTATGCTCTTCTTAGGAGTCTTTTCAAACTCATCTTCATGTATACGTATTTCTGATACTTTGCTGTAAGCAGGAATCATGGTGTTGAGCTCCTGGCGGTTCTGCTCCATGACATCTGCCAGTTCGTTGGTACCGAGATTCAGGGTCTGAGCTTCATCATAGTCTGGGTGAACCAGAGCAATGAGCTTGTCGCCCTTCTGTACAACCACGCTTTCTGCTACCAGAGCCAAAGAGTTGAGCTTATCCTCAATCTCCTCAGGGTAGATATTCTGACCGTTTGCGCCAAGCAGCATGTTCTTGCTACGACCCTTGATGAAGACGTTGCCGTCACCATCCATGGTTCCGAGGTCGCCTGTATGATACCATCCGTTCTCGTCGATGGTCTGCTTGGTAGCTTCCTCATTCTTATAGTAACCCAACATTACGTTAGGACCCTTGGCAAGGATTTCGCCCGGTACATTCTCAGGATCAGGACTGTCGATGCGGACCATCATGTGGAGGGCAGCCTTACCGCAAGAGCCCGGTACGAAGTTTTTGTAATCCTCGTAGCAGATGATAGGGGCACATTCTGTTGCGCCATATCCCACGGTATATTTGAAACCTACGCTATGGAGGAAACTTTCCACTTCCTGGTTAAAGGCTGCACCACCGATAATCACCTCGTAGAAGTTGCCACCGAAGGCATTGGATACCTGGTCGCATATCTTCTCCTTCACCTTCTTGCTGATTACAGGCATGTGGAGCAGCATACGCATGCGGTTGTTCTGGATCTTAGGGAATACCTTCTTGCGGATAATCTTCTCGATAACTAGAGGTACAGCTATGATGACGGCTGGCTTGATGCGGCCGAATGCCTCGGCGATGATGGCTGGGCTAGGGATGCGGGTGAGATAGAAGACGTGGCAGCCCTTGATGAATTCGAAGATAAATTCAAACGCCATGCCGTACATGTGGGCCATCGGCAGGATACTGATGATAGAATCTCCCGACTTGATTTTCTTGCCCAGTACGTCCTCAGCAAAATCTGCATTGCCCCAGAGTGCACGGTATGGAACCATTACTCCCTTGGAGAAACCCGTAGTTCCGCTGGTATAGTTGATCATAGCCAACTCATCCGGATTCTGTTCCATATAGTAGTTGACATGGTTTTTGCGGAAGTACTTAGGATACTTGATACCGAACATCTCGTTGAGGTGTTCGCGCGCATAAGTCAACTTGTCGGTACGTGAAACGACAAGTGAATAATCCGGTATATAGATGATGCCTTCAAGACCCGGCATCTTCGTTGCATCAATCTGTGTAGCTACAACATCACCCACAAAGAGCAGTTTGGCATCGCTGTGGTTTACGATGTTGTGAATCTGGTCTGGCATGAATTCATGCAGGATAGGTACGGCAATGGCCCCATAGGTAAGGGTAGCAAGGAATGCTACAGCCCAGTTTGCGCTATTTCGACCGCAAAGTGCTATCTTGTCGCCCTTTACTACACCAGAGTTCTCAAACATGATGTGTAGCTTCTCAATTTTGCGTGCTACATCATGGTACTGCAAGGTTGCTCCCTTGTAGTCTGTCAGAGCATCCATATCCCAATGGTCTACGATGCTCTTTTGGATTAGTGCGTTAAAGCTTGGAATCTCCATATTCTTGTTATTTAACGATTTGCTTTTTTATATTTTTCTCGTACTGAAGTCCGTTTGCTGATGATAGACCTTATCTGCTGATGGTCTGTCAGCAGATAGGGCCTGTCTCTAGATTGCGTTCTGATAGAGGTAACGCTTGATAGACTTCTTGGCTGTCTTTTCAAATTCCTGATTATGAAGTTTGATGCGTGACACCTTTGCGAAGCTAGGTATCTGCATGTTCAGTTCCTTGCGGTTCTGCTCCATGATGTTCTCCAGGTCTTCGTCTGTAAAGCCGAGGTTGTTAACTTCTTCCATATCCGGATGAACCAGAGCTACCAGCTTGTCATCTCTCTGTATTACGATGCTCTCGTTGACCATAGCCATGGAGTTGAGCTTGTCCTCAATCTCTTCCGGATAGATGTTCTGTCCGTTAGGTCCCAGCAGCATGTTCTTGCTTCTTCCTCTTACGAAGATATGTCCGTCGGCGGCCATCGTTGCCAGGTCGCCTGTGTGGAACCATCCGTCTTTATCTATTACGGCATCTGTTGCCTCCTGGTTCTTGTAATAGCCCTTCATCACATTGATGCCGCGGCAAACCAGTTCACCGGCTACGTTCTCCGGGTCATCGCTCAAAACCTTTACCTCCATGTGCTTTACGGCAACACCACAGCTTCCTGCCACATAGTTGTCCTGATGGGCAAAGGTGATAAGTGGAGCAGTCTCAGTGGTACCATATCCCATTGCGATAGGGAAACCTACGCTGATGAAGAAGTTCTCTATCTCCTTGTTGAGCGGAGCACCACCCACAACAACCTCGCAAGGACGTTCGCCAAACTTTCTCAATACAAACTCGCGAACCTTCTCCTTGATGCGCTTATTGATGACAGGCATGTTCATCAGCAGTCGAGCACGGTTGGTTTGGATATGTGGGAATACTTCCTTTCTTACAATCTTGTCTACTACAAGCGGCACCGCATAGAGGATGTCTGGCTTGATTTCTGACAACGCCTCTGAAATGAGCGTTGGGCTCGGCAGACGGGTAAGGAAGAAGATATGGTTACCCAAAACTATATTGAAGAGAAATTCTGTCATGAGTCCATACATGTGAGCCATCGGAAGGGTAGAAAGGATGTTGCAGTTCTTACCTATGTTAGGCTTCACTGAATCGATGAGGTAGTCGAGATTACCCCAAAGTGCTCTGTATGGGAGCATCACACCTTTTGAGAAACCGGTAGTTCCACTGGTATAGTTGATCATCGCCAGTTCTTCAGGATCGTCTACGTGATACTTCACGTGTTCTGGTCTGAAATACTTAGGATATCTGTGTCCGAACATGGCATTGAGGTTCTCGCGCGCATAAGTCAGTTTTTCAGAGCGCGAGATGACAAGCGAATTGTCCGGAAGATAGATGATTCCTTCCAGCGAAGGCATCTCCTCTGGTGTTATCTCTGTAGCTACCACGTCACCAACGAACAGAAGTTTGCTTTCGCTGTGGTTCACGATGTTGTGAATCTGCTCAGGCTTGAATTCGTTCTGTATAGGTACGACAATGGCTCCGTAAGTAATAATGGCCAGGAAGGCTACTGCCCACTGGCTACTATTTCTTCCGCAGACGGCAATCTTGTCGCCCTTCTTTACATCGCTGTTTTCGAACAGGATGTGTAGCTTCTCAATCTTTCTGGCAATATCGTGATATTGGAGGGTTGTGCCCTTGTAATCGGTGAGCGCATCCAGATTCCAATTCTTGATAATGCTGTTCTCAATATACGAGTTAAAACTTGGTATTGAATTCATTGCACAATTTACAAAATTTTGTGCAAAGATAATGAAAATAGTGCACACTGCAAAATAAAATGTGCACTATTTTCAAAAACTATATAAAATAATTAGTTTTTTTCCTTTTTAGTCTATATATTGTGGTGTTATAGACTGAATTTTACTCATATCTCATTGATTTGGCTGGATGGATATGAGAAATCAGGTAGCTTGGTGCTACGAGCATGAAGATGCTTATCAGCAGCGTAGCAATGTTCAGGGCTATGATGGCAAGCCAGTTGAATTCTACCGGAACGGTACTTACATAATAAGTCTGTGCATCGAGTTTGATGATGCCTGTAAAGTACTGGAGGGTAAGAATGCCGAGGGCGATGATGTTGCCCAGAAGCATACCCTTGCCGATGATGAAGACGGCAAACCACAGGAAGGTGTGGCGGATGGTCTTGTTGCGGGCACCCAATGCCTTCATTACGCCTATCATGGAGGTGCGTTCCAGAATGATGATGAGCAGACCGCTGATCATGGTGACGCCGGCTACTATCAGCATCAGACCGAGAATAATCCAGACATTCAGATCCATCAGGCTCAGCCATTGGAAGATGTTTGGATTCAGGTCCTTGATGGTAGAACTGCTGTAGGTTTCTCCATAGTGATCTACCGTGCGGTTCACCTTATTTATAATATAATCTTCTGTCTCGTCGAGTTTGTTGAAGTCGTTTACGGTCAGTTCTGCACCGCTTGCCTGGTCTTCTTCCCATCCGTTCAGCTTCACGGCAGTATAGAGGTCGGTGTATACCATTACCTCATCATACTTCTTCAGGTTGGTCTGATAGATACCCTTGATGGTGAAGCGGCGCATACGCACTGCGTTGTCATCAAAGAAGTAGGCAAAGATGCGTTCTCCCGTCTTCAGCTTCAGCTTGTCAGCCATCAGCTGTGAGATGAGAATCTGGTTATGGCTCGCCTTGTCATCAAACTTAGGGATGCTGCCTTCGACCATGTTCTGATGGATAAAGGTAGAATCGAAATCAGGTCCTACACCTTTGAACATGACGCCCAGGAAATCGCTGTCCGTCTTCAGGATTCCCTCTTTCATGGCAAATTTCTGCACATGTTTTACGCCAGGTATCTTTTTCAGTACGTTGACCATCGAGTCGTTCATGACCACCGGATACTGGTTTTGCTGCTGCAGCGTCATGAAGTCGGCCACCTGTATATGGCTTCCGAATCCTATTACCTTGTCGCGTATGGTATGCTTGAATCCGAGCACTACGCATACCGACATAATCATAATGGCGAGTCCGATAGCAACACCTGCAGTGGCTATATGAATAGCAGGGCGAGAAACTTTACGTTTGTCGCCCTGATCGCTATATAATCTCTTTGCTATAAATAGAGGAAAATTCATCTTTTGTAATGTTGAATGTTGAGTGTTGAATGTTGAATGTTGAATGTTGAGTGTTGAATGTTGATAGTTAATTTAATCTTTGTGTCCGTTAGGCAACTCAACATTCAACACTCAACATTCAACATTGTTACAGTCCTTCGTCTTCCACTCTTCCCGGATAAGCCTCAAGTGCCTTACCCAGAACCACCAGAGCACGCTCCAGATCGTGTTTCTTCAAGACGTAAGCTACACGAACCTGATTGTGGCCGGCTCCCGGAGTCGTATAGAAACCGGAGGCTGGAGCCATCATGATGGTTTCGCCCTCGTAGTTGAATTCCTCCAGACACCAGCGGCAGAACTTTTCAGAATCATCGATAGGCAGTTTGGCTACGGTATAGAAGGCTCCCATAGGAATAGGAGAGTATACGCCCGGAATACGGTTCAAGCCGTCTATCAGGCACTTACGGCGCTCTACATACTCATCGTATACGTCGCGGTAGTACTCTTCAGGAGCATCCAGAGAAGCTTCGGCTACAATCTGACCGATCAGTGGAGGAGAGAGACGGGCCTGGCAGAACTTCATCACCGCCTTGCGGATTTCTGCATTCTTGGTGATGAGGGCACCCACACGGATACCGCACTCACTGTAACGCTTCGAAACAGAATCGATGAGAACCGTGTTCTGCTCGATGCCTTCCAGGTGCATCGCACTGATATAAGGACTGCCGGTATAGATATACTCACGGTAAACCTCATCAGAGAAGAGATAGAGGTCGTACTTCTTCACCAGGTCACGAATCTGATTCATCTCTCTGCGGGTATAGAGATAGCCCGTAGGGTTGTTAGGGTTGCAAATCAGAATGGCACGGGTGCGCTCATTGATCAGCTCCTCAAACTTCTCCACCTTAGGCAGGGAGAAACCTTCTTCTATCGTTGTGGCGATGGTACGGATCTTGGCACCCGCCGAGATGGCAAACGCCATATAGTTAGCGTAAGCAGGTTCTGGTACGATAATCTCGTCGCCAGGGTTGAGGCAGCTCATGAAAGAGAAGAGTACAGCCTCAGAACCTCCCGATGTAATGATGATATCATCGGCAGTTACGTTGATGTTGAATTTCTTATAGTAATCTACAAGCTTCTCGCGATAGCTGAGATAGCCCTGACTTGGAGAATACTCCAAGACCGTGCGGTCTATATGCTTCAAGGCATCTAGGCCACATTGAGGAGTTGGAAGGTCAGGCTGACCGATGTTGAGGTGATATACCTTTACTCCACGTTTTTTTGCTGCGGCAGCCAGAGGAGCCAACTTTCTGATAGGTGACTCTGGCATTTCAAGACCGCGTACAGATATTTCTGGCATCTTAAAATATTGTTTCTTTCTATTAATTATCCGTGTCGAAAATTGAATTCTATGACCTTCTGGTCTTTTCAATTTACGCTATTCGGCTGCAAAGATAAGAAAATTAGATGAGAATTGAGAATAACTTTCGGTTAAATTTTATTTTTTGATTAAAAACTCTTTAAATATGTCGCTCTTTGCTTTCTTTTTTATAACTTTGCACTTAATTTCAAGAATTGTTATAAGATTATACTAATTAATTAAAATAAGTAAGAAGAAAAATATGAGAAGTAGAACAAGTACATGGTTTGAGACCAAAGTGAAATATCAGAAGACAATGGAGGATGGTTCAGAAAAGGTTGTTTCTGAAGCATACGTAGTAGATGCTTTGAGCTTTACCGAGGCTGAGAGCGCCATCATCGATGAGATGTCGGTTTATGTAAGCGGCGAGTTGAAGGTGAGCGGTATCGGTAAGGCTTGCTACGGCGAAATCTTCTTCAGCGATGTGGATGATGATGATAAGTGGTATAAGGCTAAACTCCAGTTCATCACAATTGATGAGAAGAGTGAGAAGGAGAAGCGCAGCAATGTTACCTATCTTGTTCAGGCTAAGTCTCTCGCCCGTGCCCTCCGTTATATTGATGAGGTGATGGGCAAGACCATGATAGATTATGATGTGGTTGGTTTGAACGAAACCAAACTGATGGATGTATTCGAGCACCATGCTCCTAACGAGAAGAAAGAGGAGAAGAATGATGTGCCTGAATACGAGGAGAAATAATTCAACACTCAACACTCAACATTCAACATTTAGAATATGGACTATGATGTAAAAGGAAATCTCCATGAGGTGCTGGGCAGCTTGCCTGCCGGTGTCCGTCTCGTTGCCATCAGCAAGTTCCATCCCAACGAGTATATCGAGGAGGCTTATGCTGAAGGACAGCGTATCTTCGGCGAGAGTCATGAGCAGGAACTCGCCAAGAAGGTGGCTTCGCTGCCTGAGGACATCGAGTGGCATTTCATCGGTCATCTGCAGACCAATAAGGTAAAGTATATCGCACCTTATATCTCGATGATTGAATCGGTAGACAGTCTGAAACTTCTCAAGGAGATTGAGAAGCAGGCTGCCAAGCACGATCGTGTGGTGAAGGTTCTTCTGGAACTTCATCTGGCTGAGGAAGATACCAAATCGGGTCTTTCTCTTGATGCTTGCCGCGAACTCCTGGAGGCAGGCGAATGGCGGGAGATGAAGCATGTGCAGATTTGTGGCATCATGATGATGGCATCTAATACAGACGATGAGCAGCAGATTGCTCAGGAGTTTGATGAGGCTGCCCGGTTCTTTGATGAGATAAAGGCCAGATATTTTGCTGATGATGATGCTTTCTGCGAGCGTAGCTGGGGTATGAGTCACGATTATCATATTGCCGTCAAGCACGGCAGCACGATGGTTCGTGTAGGTACCACCATCTTCGGTCCTAGAATATATTAAAATAATAAGAGGGTGTGTCATAAAACATGACACACCCTCATTGTTTATATAGTTAGTATACTATCTTCTGTCCCTTGCTGGTGATGTAAATCTTTCCCTTTTGTGGAACGGAAACCTTTCTGCCTTCCAGATCAAAATAGGCTGTCGGTCTGTCTTTACCGATGATGACCGAAGAGATTCCGGTAGGAGAGAAGTTCTTGAGATAATCGAAGGTTACCAGACCGGTTGCTTCATCCTTTGTGATGTTGTAGAGCGGATGACTCGTATCAACACTGTTGTTCAGGGTGATACTGGTCAGACTGTTCACCTCGTACTCTGTAGCAGAGCCCGCCTTGTAGGTTGGGAACGGGTCGTTCTGAAGACTCGTGATAATATCATTGTCGCTGACAGTTCTATTATAGCTGTTGTATACCATGCCGTCTGCAGGAACAATCATTACCCTTGGCTTACCTAGCGTATTGTTGGGATTATCAAACAGATTAACCGATGGCAAATCATCGTAGTCGATGCGCCATACCAGCAATCCGTAACCCGGAGCCTCCTTGTACCATCCCTCGTTTCTGATATTCTGCAGCAGCAGGTATTCGCCCTGGCTGTTGGCTATAATCTTGTATGCATCCGATGCCTTGTCGTATGGTTCCAGCTTTATCTGCTTCGCCTCTGTATCCGAAAGGAGGGTAGGCTGTTTCCATCCTACGATGCTCTTCTCCCATGGTGAATAAGGGATGGGCTGGTAGCCGTCAGCCTGATAATTGCCCATATCCATAACGTCCCAAGATTCAGGACTCTGGTTATGGTTTGTGAGGTTGTTGGTTGGATAGATGTCTGGCAAACCGAGGGTATGCGAAAATTCATGGCAGAAGAGACCGATACCATTGATGTAGTATTTGCCGTCTTGAGTATCTGCAGGCTTATTGTTCAGCTCGTTGTTAATGCCGAACCGGCGTACTTTTTTCCCGTCATAGGTTCCCAGTCCTCCTACGGTACCCGATTTCGGCCAGAGACAATCGCCTGAATTACCTGAGATACTTTCAGAATAGCCGGCATAGATTACATATACGAGGTCTACATATCCGTCGCCATCGCTGTCGTAATCTGCAAAGTTAACCTGATTGTCTACCTGCTGGCAGGCTTCCTGAATCATCTGCGGATAGTTGGTATCGCTTCCGTCGTCTCTTCCGTTCTTGCCATAATAAGCTGAAATCTTGCTTACCGTAACAGGACCCACTACATCAAACTGTGGTATGAACTGGTTATCGCTCATGTCAGCGAAATACTGCTGTACGCTGCCATAGTTCTGGCAGTAAGTCTTGGTGATAAACACTTCTTTATCAGCCTCAGGCATAGCTTCTCCCTTCTTTCCGTTGAGGTAATGGTTGAATGTAGCAACCGGATTCTTACTCTTGAACTTCACATCCTGAAACTGCACCAGGAGTACCAATGCCTTCGGGCTTCCCTTATGAGGGAAATAGCTTGGTCTCACGGTTCCTATTTCTGATGCTCTTGTAAGATTCTCTGAAGAGAAAGCACGGGTTTTTCGGGTGTTCAGCTCTTCAGCAGTTATCTTTTCGTATTTTCCGTCTTGGGTTTCCCGCAGGGGCGTACCGTCCAGCAGCATGTAGTAGTGGAAGGTTTCGTCGCCATGCAGGGTAGCACATGCTACGGTTCCATCAGCCAGCATAATCTTGGCGATGCCCGGTTTAGCCTTTGCGGCATAGAGATTGGCGATGCCCAGGAAGGCGAGCGCCAGAGAGATGATTGTCTTCTTCATAAACAGTTAGGGTAGATGGGGATTATTTATAAAAGTATTGTCCTTTCTTCTGAGTCTGGTGACCAAACTCGATGGCGTGATGCGGACAATGGTGATAGCAGGTAAAGCAGGTGAGGCAATCCTTGTAATGCAGCCATTCCGGATATTCTCCGTGCCCGCCCTTGATATCGCCTACAGGACAGACGTTGGCACAGATGCCACACTTCACGCACTTGTCTTTCTCCACATGAAACCGCTTGTCGGTGATGAGCACTTTCTCAAAGAATCCGCCCACAACCTTGGTGAAGAACCAGGGGATAGGACCTTTTACCAGACGGTTCACGCCCTCTTTCCTGTCGAATATCTCTTCGCAGATAACCGCCAGTTCCTGTGCCGATTTCGATTTCTTACGAACTTCGCGCTCCTTTGGATCAACATCCATGAAAGGAAGTCCCACATAAGATTCCGGCATGATGAGTGAGTAGGAAGCAGAAACCTCCGTGATGCCCAATGCCTGAAGCGATGCATTCAGCGCAATCGTATCGTTGAGGTTTTCGATGGTGAGTCCGATGCTGTCGCCAGCAGTACAGACGCAATAGGCGAAAGGATGCTTCCTGACCATCTCCTTATTACCTTCTGTAGTAGCATCAGAAGTTATCTTCATCTTCCTGATAAACTCCCTTACAAGGCGTGGAACCCTCCAGCCATGTACGGGGAAAACGAATCCGAGCCGTTCATTCTCTTTCAGAATAAACGGCTCGGCTATATTGTGGCTTGAATCATCCGCCCGCATATAAAGGGCGATAGAAATCAAGTCTTCGTGTGTAGCCGCTGCCAGTCTGGCTGCTGCCCACTTGGTATTTCCAGTTCCTGAGAAATAGAAAATCATGCTTACTTTTAAATATGTATTGAGCTAGATTATTTCTTTTCAGTCATAACACCTTCTATATAAAGACGTGACATTTCTACATTGCCGTTAGAACGGACGGTGATGCTCTTCTTGAAATGACCAGGGAACATGCCCTTGCCGTTATAGGTAACACTAATCTGTCCCTTCTCGCCTGGAGCGATAGGCTTCTTGGTGTAAGAAGGTATGGTACAGCCGCAGCTGGCAATAGCCTGGTTGATAATCAAAGGCTTGTTGCCTACATTGGTGAAGGTAAAGGTAGCCTTCTGTACCGGATTTGACTCTTCGAACGAACCGAAGTTGTGTATCAGTTTGTCGAACTTAATCTCTGCCTGAGCAGATGCAGTAGCTACAAGAGCAACCAGCATTGTGAGTGTCAATATGATTCTTTTCATCTTCATATCCTTTCTTCTTTTTTATATTTTCTCTTTAATTTGTTTCTTATTTTTATTTAATTGGATGCAAAAGTACATATAAAGTTTAGTATTACGTTACTTTTTTACATTATTTAACCGAACTTTCCCAAGTTTTGTCCCACACGCCCTGTTTTACTCTAATTGAGCAAGCTTTGAGCGTATTTTTTAACGTTAATTATATTTAACGACCCTTGGGTCTTGCCTGATGAAGTTTGCGTCATAGTATTCACCTTTTTCCACGAGGGTGAATATGATCCTTAGCAACTTGTTTGCTATGGCATTTAGTACATAATGACGCGGCTTTTTATCTATTAAAGTACGTCTCTCGTAATACAGTTTAATCTCCTTGTTGTGCAATCTGGCGCTTTCTGCGCAGATGTACAACAAGGTCTTTGACCGTCTATTACCAATCTTGGATATATGTGCTCCCTTGTCCATTTTTCCTGATGATTTTTCGTATGGCGCAGTTCCAGCATAAGCTGAATACTGGCGCGCTGTAGTTATTTTTGTGAAATTCTCTGTTTTTACCAATAGTTCTACTGCGGTAATCAGCCCAACTCCATCGACACTTTTTACAAGCTCATAGTTGTGGTGAATGCTGTCATGTCCATTTATGACTTTCAACATTTCTTTTTCCGTCTCGGCTATTTCCGTGTCCAGCATCTCTTTTATACGGTCCATGCTTCGCTTGACGGCAAGACTTCTAACAGGACGGCAATCCTCGCTCTTGTCGGCTGTTATTAGCTGCTTACGCTGTTCTACAAGCATTTCTCGGTGGCGTGCCAATTGACGGAGCTCATATAGAGCCTCTTCTGGAAACGTCTTGTATTTCAGCTTATCAGGATATCTCTCTCCAAATTCTCTGAGCAGTGCACAATCCAGGACATCCGTCTTGGCACGGTCAGGGGTAGCTCTGTATCTATGGATGACATATCCACCCACAAAGGCAATCTTTACATTGCTATCCATGCAGCACTTCAAGAGGGTATCACCATAAACTCCGGTATGCTCAGCAACCAATACTGCATCGCTAGGAAGGGTTTCTAAAAACCTTCCGATACTCTTTAAATTGTTCTTTACAACCTTATGTGAAGGTTGGTTTGATACTTTTTTTGATGTCAAGTCGAAAAAACTTACGTCAAATTTCTCTTTTGCCAAATCTATTCCGTAACTTTGCATATTGAATAAAGTTTTTAATAAGAAGGGTGCTCCGTTCTGAGCGGCTACAACTATACTACGAGTCCTGTCTTGTTCAACAAGCAGGCTAATTTACTCTCAAGCTTCTGCTCAGAAAATATCCAGTTCCCCAAACAGGGCTAAGCCTTTACTATGCTAGAAAGGGCACAGGGTTAACGCTGGATATGGAGTATTCTTCTTTTTTTATTGTACTTATCTAATTTTCTGCAAAGTTAACAAAAGTTTGCAGATATAAAGATTTTTACCTCTTTATTTTTCCAAGTGCAAATATAATAGTAAGGGCAAAAGCTTTAAAATACCGGGCAATAAACAAAGCTTTTGCCCTTTCTAACGCTTTCTGAAATAAAGGAGACAAAAAATCCCCCAACCTTAATCACTTAAGATTGGGGGAGAGAGTAGAAAAAATAATAAAGTATGAACAATATCAGCTGAATAGAGGGCTAAATGTGGAATTTGATTTCATTCAGCCAAGCCTGAACACTGAAGCAGGGGCAGGACTTGTGGACGTTCGGGAGATCACGATGACCTAGGATCTCGGCTTCGGGATAGTCTACGCACAGACTCGTCAGGAGATTCTGGAGCGACTGCTTCTGAGCCTTCGTACGGGTATCTGCCGGATTGCCGTCGGCGTCGAGACCGCCCTCGTAGCAGATGCCGATACTGTGGGCATTGAAATGGCGGGCGTGGGCTCCTATCTCTGACTCGGGACGGCCGGGATAGATGACGCCGTCTTTCGTGATGTAATAGTGATAACCGATGCTGCGGAAACCACGGGCTAAATGACAGGCTTCGAGCTTTTCGAAGGTGAAGTCCTGGGTGACGCGGGTGGCTGAACAGTGAATGACAATAAGTGATATTTTTCTTGTGTTTTTCATAGTGCTGAATCTTTAAAGGGTTGATACTACTGGCAGCTCTGCACACAAAAGGCAGAGGCTACGGCGGTGAGAACGGTAATGACGAAATTCAGAATTTTCTTGAGTGTTTCTCTTTTCATTTTCATTTGATTTAAGGTTAATAAATGGATTGGGGGCTCGGATTTCCTATATCCGGGCGATACTGGAGAAGGAAGGCTGACAGGATGAGCAGATGGGCTTGATAGCGCGTGTTTCAATGATGCTTGCTATATTGATGAATAGCCGGGGGTGCTATAGCCGAATCCCGGACTGCATCCTGTCTAAAACCTTCTTTCTTCATCTACTGGCGAGGGGGTTACTCCAGGCCGTCGCCACCATCGGAGCCGCTGCTCTCGGTGTTGCCTGATCCGCCAGTCTGTGTTGAGTCGCCGCCCTGGTTTGTGCCGCCACCCTGGGTAGTATCGCCTGTGTTGTCCTTACCGCCGTCTGGTGGAGTAACATCTCCTGTTACGGCTGTAGCCTTCTTCAGGGATGCATCGAGGTTCAGACTGTTTGCCTTGAACTCACCGGTGCCACGGGCACGGAGCTTCAGTCCGGCAATGTTCTTGGTGATACTGAACTCCTTCTCGGAGGCAGCACCTTCCTTGTTCTTGATGCCGATGCTGAAAATGGCGAGGTCGGGAATCTTCACGGCGATACCCTGCAGAACCAGTTCTCTTACGCAGCTCACCATGTCGGTGAGCATACCCTTGATGGCTCCCTTTGAGAACGGTGTGTTGTGACTTTCCATGTGCTCTGCGAGTTCATCAAGACCATAGGTCTGGGTGATTACAGGGTAGGCGAAAAACTTGCCGTTAGCGGCGCTCAACTTCTCGTTGACATACTTCTTCAATGTGTACAGAATCATAGTGTCTTCATTTTTAAGGTTAATAAATTGTGTTTGTGTTGTAGGGGGGCGCTGCGCATTGCCTCTTGGTGGTATGAGATGTTATCTCTGAACCACAATGCAAAGATACGAAATCGGTGAGGGGTCAACTCACAGTTGCTCATACTTGCTCATGTTTTATCATACTTTTTCATAGATTCTTTTTTGGGGGGAGTTTATAAGCCCACTGAACTTTCGCAAGTAAGCTCCACACGCTCTAATAGTGCAGAAGGTGCTGTGGTATAAGTCCGTAATACGGACTTGCGAGCTGTTGATTTATGACACACCCTCTTTTGGGCCTTCAGCCCGTACTTGAACCACATGCGAAAGTTCAATCAATTATTTGCATGTTTTCGTAAATGTTTTGAGAATATTTTACCTTTTTCTGAAATTATTTTCGTACTTTTGCAAGCGTATTTCAGATTTACTGAAAGTGGATGTAAACGATTTGTTGAACAAAGAATGTATCAAAGAATGATGGACGATATATTGAAACAGATAAACGCTGGCGAGGTGTCGGGGGTGCAGTTCAAGGAACGCATTCTCGACAAATATGATATTGCCTGTGAGTTAGTGGCGTTCAGTAATTCACATGGTGGCAAATTGGTAGTTGGTATAAAGGATAAAACCGGAGAAACCAATGCCTTGTCATATTCTGAGGTACAAGAAACAACCAACTTGTTGATTCCTAAGACATAGCCAAATTTTTGAGCAACTTTTTGTGTTAATAAAT
>NZ_VZBE01000083.1:0-20801 GCF_009494835.1 Segatella copri | reverse complement strand
CCTAGACCCACTGATTAAGAGTCAGTTGCTCTACCAACTGAGCTAAGGGTGCAACTATTTGTTAGTGACTCCGCAAGGATTCAAACCTTGAACCTCTTGATCCGTAGTCAAGTGCTCTATTCAGTTGAGCTACGGAGCCAAAACCATTTATTTCAGTGAAGCTTTGATAGGAGAGTGACTCCGCAAGGATTCAAACCTTGAACCTCTTGATCCGTAGTCAAGTGCTCTATTCAGTTGAGCTACGGAGCCAAAACCATTTATTTCAGTGAAGCTTTGATAGGAGAGTGACTCCGCAAGGATTCAAACCTTGAACCTCTTGATCCGTAGTCAAGTGCTCTATTCAGTTGAGCTACGGAGCCAATTCTTATCTTTTGTACACCCTTAGGGATTCGAACCCTAGACCCACTGATTAAGAGTCAGTTGCTCTACCAACTGAGCTAAGGGTGCAACATTTAAAAGCCTCATTTCTGAATTGCGAGTGCAAAGGTACTACTATTTTTTGATTCCACCAAATTTTTTCGCAACTTTTTTCGAAAAAAATCAATTTTTCTTCATCTTGAAGGTTCCTAACGTATGTCTATACCCCTTCTTGTTGATGCTTACCACGCGGTAGATACCCTCCTTTAAGTTTCTAACATCTAGCGTGTTATCTTTTGCATGGAGGTACAGAATATCGCATCCTTGCAGGGCTTCGACCATCAGAACGTCAAAAACGAGATTTTTTGTAGTTTCTGCTAGATATACCTTCTTTCCGTCACATTCGAGTAATTTCGCAGCTCCTGTGCTTTTGGCAAAAAGTGGATTCTCTTCCTCTTTTTCTTGGGTTGGCTGGCTTTCGATGCCATATCCGTCCATTGAAGTTACGGCAACAAACAGATGTTTTGCATCAGGATTTTCTATTTTGAACGAATTTCCTATGATTCGTGCGGCAACCAGGTTGCGTGCATCGGTGATGTCAACCGGATATATCTTGCTCGCGTATACATTATTATATATATAAGGGGTTGCGATTTTAGTGCCATCCGTATAGTTTGAAGGATTGCTCCAGGAAACTGATACCTTGTTATCGGTGGTGATTACCGATAATTGTTGTGGCTGTTCCGGTTGGTTCTTGCTTGCCCAGGTCATCGGCGGAACCAATGAAGGGTATGGATTGAAACGTTGGGTAAAGTTGAGAATACCCTGTTTGTTGTCCAGGAGGAACTTGTTTCTGAAGAATGCATATCCCATTCCGAGGTTTCGGATATGATACATTTCTGCCGTCACGTCATTGATGTTCCACTTTCCTTCTTTCGGATCGAGAAAGTAGATGCCCAGTCCTGGAACCACAATCTTGCCATGGCTCTGTTCCTGCCAGTCGATGGCAAACGGATAGAAGTGTTCGTTCTTGAAATACATCATAGGGAAGAGCTCGTCCATCAGACCGCTCTTGAGCCAGCCCTGTGCATCCTGGCAGACCTTCGTGTATGCATTCCAGCCAAAGCTCCGGTATCTGCTCAGGTCATCATACTTTCCTACAGGTGAGCAGCTCATTTTTACCCAAGGTTTTTCAGCCTTCACTGCATCGTGAATCTTTCTTACGATGTTGGTGATATACCGGCGTCCCTGTTCCCGGCTCACTTTGATGTTCCAGGTTTCAGGGTAACGGATGTAGTCGAGGTGAATACCGTCTACATTATATTTATGTGTAATTTCCCTGCAGATGTTAGCCAGATAATCACCAGTCCGACTGTTTTCCGGATCCATGTATCCGTCGGCTCCAATCTTCTTGATGAGTTTCGGCATCTTCTGTCTGAGGGTTTTGCAGCCGAGTGCGTTCCATTTTCCTACAGGGATGGTTACCACCCAGGCATGCAGTTCCATACCGCGCTTATGGCATTCGTCGATGGCAAACTGCAGGGCATCATAGCCCGGACTTCTGCCCGGAAATCCTGACAGACATCCATCCCAAGGTTCGTATGCCGACGGATAAATCATGGTACCTCTTACGCGGGTCTGTATCAGTACGGTATTGATTTTAGCCTGCTGTAACCGGTCTAGTATATCCGTCAGTTCCTTTTTCTGCTTTTCGGCAGAATAAGAAGACTGGGCATAGGAGTGTGGCCAGTCGATACCTCCTATGGTTGTCAGCCATACAGCTCTTACTTCATGTTTCGGCATCTGGTTATTGAACACGATACTCTGGGCTTTTGCGGCCAAAACAGAGCATAAAACGATAAAAAATATCTTAAATCTCTTCATAATCTTACAATTTGGCAACAAAGATACCAATATTTTTTTTTATTTCAAATAAAAATATTACTTTTGCGGTTGAAATATTAAAATAAAGTGCATTTTGCACCGAAAAGAGAGAAAATTTTAAGCAATAAAAGAAAAATGGTCAGTTTCGTTATTAGTTTGGTCGCCCTTGTATTGGGTTACCTTCTTTATGGAAAGTTTGTGGCGCATGTGTTCGGTCCTGATGACCGCCCTACGCCTGCAGTGACCAAAGCCGATGGGGTCGACTTTATGGTACTGCCTAGTTGGAAGATCTTCATGATTCAGTTCCTCAACATTGCAGGAACGGGTCCTATCTTCGGTGCTATTATGGGTGCCTGGTACGGACCGGTGGCTTATCTGTGGATTATCTTCGGGTGTATCTTCGCAGGAGCCATGCATGATTACATGAGCGGTATGCTCAGTATCCGTAACGGTGGAGCTGGTTTGCCGGAACTGGTAGGTAAGTATTTGGGTGGACGCACCAAGAAAGTGATGTTGGTCTTTTCGGTACTTTTGCTGATGATGGTGGGAGCTGTGTTTGTATACAGTCCGGCTATCATTATGAGTGGTATTTGTAATACGGATGCATTCTGGGGCAGCCAGATGTTTTGGATTGTGGTGATTTTCGTTTATTACGTCATTGCTACATTACTGCCTATCGATAAGATTATCGGTAAGGTTTATCCGCTCTTTGCCTTCTCGCTTCTCTTTATGGCAGGTGCTCTGATGATAGGTCTCTTTGTGAAGTGGCCTTCATTGCCTGAACTCTGGAGCAATTTGCAGAGTTGCAATCTCAATGAGAATCCGGCTTGGTTGGGAACGGAGTCTTTTGTACAGAAGAGTCCGGTTTTCCCTTGCCTCTTTATCACGATAGCCTGTGGCGCCATCAGTGGTTTCCATGCTACGCAGAGTCCGCTCATGGCCCGATGCATGAAGAATGAGAAGATGGGTCGCCCTATTTTCTATGGAGCCATGATTACAGAAGGTGTTGTTGCCTTGATATGGGCTACGGTTTCCATGTATTTCTTCTATTATGGTGGATGGCGTGAATGCGTAAGTCCTGAGGCGGCTCAGCAGTTTATCGCTCAGTTTGATGGCGGTAAGTCACTTATCCAGAACTTCGATGCGCCTACCGTTGTGAAAATTGTATGTTCCAGCTGGTTGGGTGTGGCTGGTGGAATCCTGGCTCTGCTGGGTGTTGTTGCAGCACCTATTACCAGTGGCGATACGGCTTTGAGAAGTGCCCGTCTGATTATCGCCGAGTTTATCGGTTTGGAGCAGCGCTCTATGCGCAAGCGTCTTTATATCTGCGTTCCGTTGTTTGCTCTTACGGTGGGCATTCTGGTTTGGCAGATGGAGAATCCTGATGGTTTCAATATCATCTGGCAGTATTTCGGCTGGGCTAACCAGACGCTTTCTGTGTTCACCCTCTGGACATTGACGGTTTATCTGGTACAGCAGAAGAAGCCTTTTGTGATGACGCTGGTTCCTGCCTTGTTTATGACCGTGATATGTTCAACCTTCCTGCTCATTTCGCCAACAGCTTTGGCTTTGGGTGAGAGCCTGGCTTATACGGGCAGTGTCATCATTCTGGTGATAGCCTTGGTATGGTTCCTGGGTTGGTATCGCAGTTATCAGAAGAAACAATAGATTTATATATAAGTATTAATCAATATACGTAAATTTATATGATACGAATGAAAAAATTAGCTATTGCAGCATTGGCCCTTGTCGTTTCGACAGCTGCCCATGCTCAGTTTGAAAGTGGAAAACAGTATATCGGTGCGTCGATGACGGGCTTAAACTTGAGTTATAATGGCTCTCAGGACCTCAATCTCGGTATTCAGGCTAAGGCTGGATACTTCGTAGAAGACGACTGGATGCTGTTGGGGCAGGCAGAATATAATCATTCTGGTCTTGAAGGCGTGAAGGATTATTTCTCTGTCGGTGCCCAGGCACGTTATTATATCGAGCAGAATGGCCTGTATCTGGGTGGCGGCGTAAAGTTGGCTCATTCCGGAGGTTATAATGATTTCATGCCAGGGGTAGAGGTAGGTTATGCTTTCTTTCTCGGCAAGTCGGTTACTATCGAGCCAGCTATCTACTACGATCAGAGTTTCAAGAAGCATGTAGATTATTCTACAGTAGGTTTGAAACTGGGTATTGGTATTTATCTCTAAACTGCTAAGATGCAACAACAGTTTTCTTCGACTTTGTTGGAAAAGGCAGTGGCGGAGTTTTCTAAATTGCCAGGTATAGGGCGCAAAACAGCTTTGCGCCTTGTACTTTTTATGCTCAAGCGTAAGAGTGAGGATGTAGAACTCTTTGCTGATACCATTTCCAGGATGCGGCGTGAAGTGAAATACTGCAGAGTTTGTCATAATATCAGCGATACTGATGTCTGTCCGATCTGTTCTGATTCCCGGCGCGATGCTTCTACCATCTGTGTCGTCGAGAATGTGCAGGATGTACTGGCGATAGAAAACACGCAGCAGTTTCACGGACTCTATCATGTCTTGGGCGGCATCATTTCGCCGATGGATGGTATCGGTCCTTCGGATATAGAGATAGAATCGCTGGTTCAGCGTGTGGCTGAAGGTGGGGTGAAGGAGGTGATTTTTGCTCTCAGCAGTACGATGGAGGGTGATACTACCAACTTCTATATCTCCCGTAAACTTGCTGATTATCCTGTTAAACTCTCTGTTATCGCCCGTGGTATCTCGGTGGGTGATGAATTGGAGTATACAGATGAGGTTACCCTCGGACGGAGTATTCTGAACAGAACTCCATTTGGACAATAACAAAAGACAACAAAATGAAAATCAAACAAGTACAACGAATATTGATGGCCAATTTCCTCTTTGTCCTGTTGGTAGGATTCCTGCTGGTCTTGCTCTATGAGACAGAGATTCTGGAACCTACTAATCTGGCAGGGGATGTTACGTTGGTCTATGTGATAACCGTAGCGATGGAGTTTCTTACCATTGCCGTTATTCCTTTGGCGCTCAAACTCTTCAGTTTCAAGGCTATTCACCGTCAGTTGGTAACCCGTAAGGGAGATGCACTTCTTCCTCTGGGCACTGCCCGTCTGAATATGCTCTGCTTGCCAATGCTGGTCAATACGTTTATGTATTATCAGACGATGGCGCCTGCTTTCGGATATATGGCTATCATCCTTTTTCTCTGTCTCTTCTTTGTTTATCCTTCTGTCGGAAGATGTGAGGACGAAACAACAGAGGCGGAAGGTTAAACTTTCAGTATCTAATATTTGCTATTCGATATGAAACTCAGTGTTGTCATAGTAAGCTATAATGTGAAGTACTATCTTGCCCAGTGTCTGCGTTCGGTAGAGAAAGCTATCGGCGTGTTGGAGTGTGGGCAGCAGGGTGATGCAAGTGGAGATACGGCAGAGATTATCGTGGTTGATAATCATTCTCAGGATGGAACGGTGGAATATCTCGAACAGTGTTTCCCGGCTTCCCGATATCCTAATCTCCATGTTGTAGCCTGTACGCATAATAACGGATTTGCCCGTGCCAACAATCTTGCTATCCGCAAGAGTGAGAGTGATCTGGTTCTTTTGCTGAATCCGGATACCATTATCGGTGAGCATGTTCTCAAGGATGCTGTCAGTTTTATGCGTTCTCATCCTGATGCTGGTGCTCTGGGTGTAAGGATGTTGGGAGCCAATGGCAAACCAGCTCCTGAGAGTAGGAGAGGATTGCCTTCTCCGATGGTGGCTTTCTATAAGATGATGGGGTTGTGCAGCCGGTTTCCTCAGCATCGCAGTTTCGGTCATTATTATATGGGTTATCTTCCATGGGATAAGCCGGCAAAGATAGAGGTTGTGAGCGGTGCTTTCTGTATGATTCGTCGCGAAGCCTTGCTGAAGGTGGGGTTGCTGGATGAGGATTTCTTCATGTATGGCGAGGATATTGATCTTTCTTACCGTATCTTGAAGGGTGGTTATCAGAACTATTATCTGCCTGTAGATATCCTGCATTACAAAGGTGAAAGTACTCAGAAGTCGAGCTTCCGCTATGTTCATGTGTTTTACGAGGCGATGCTTATCTTCTTCCGTAAACATTATTCGGGTATGTCGCATCTCTTGAGTATTCCTATCAAATTTGCCATCTATGCCCGTGCCTCTGTAGCCTTTACGCAGATGATGACTGCGAGAATCAGAAAGAGTTTGGGATTCTTTTCTCCTTCTCATGTTGACCTGTCAAACCAGGTATTGTTTGATGCTGATGAGATGAGCTATGAAGAGATGCTGCATCAGCTTGCGCAGCGGTCTGACGAGAATATCAAACTGGCTACCTATACGAAGGACATCGGTAAGGTGATTACGGATAGGGAGGTGATGGATAAGGATGAATTTGGTTATTTATAAGGATAGATTTATTTCTATATTATAAGGTACGCGCGTACATTATTTATAAGTGTAGTTTATGAAAGAACCGAATATTCGATTACGTGCTTTAGAGTTGGAAGATCTTGATTTTCTCTACCAGATAGAGAATGATGATCGGCTTTGGGAACTGGGTGTTTCCAATGTTCCATATTCGCGCCGGGTGCTGCTCGACTATATAACCAGTGCTTCGGCAGATATTTATGTAGACAATCAGGTGCGCCTGATAGTAGAGAATGAGCAGAATGAGCAGGTGGGCATCCTGGATCTTACAGATTTTGATCCCCGTCATCACCGTGCCGAACTCGGAATTGTCATCAAAAAGGAGTTTCAGGGGCAGGGTTACGCGAAGGCTTCTGTGTCACGCTTGTTGCAATATGCTCGGAATGTACTTCATCTTCAGCAGATTTATGCTATTGTAGGTATTAGAAATCAAAAAGCGGCTAAAATGCTGCAATCTGTTGGATTTGAGGGGAATAATGTCCTGAAACAATGGCTTTGTAGCCCAGTTGGATATGAGGATGCGATGTTTTTTCAATATTTTCTGTAAAAAAGTTGCATAAAAATTTGGTAGAACCAAAAAAAAGTAGTACCTTTGCACTCGCAAATGAAAAATGAGCGCTAAGCCATTCAATTTGATTTCATGATTGGTGCGTTAGTTCAGTTGGTTAGAATGCCTGCCTGTCACGCAGGAGGTCACGAGTTCGAGTCTCGTACGCACCGCTCAAAATCATCTTGCAGGTTTGCCAAAATAGTTTGGTGCGTTAGTTCAGTTGGTTAGAATGCCTGCCTGTCACGCAGGAGGTCACGAGTTCGAGTCTCGTACGCACCGCTAATTTCATTTGAACATTTCGACTCCTCCATAATAATATGGTGCGTTAGTTCAGTTGGTTAGAATGCCTGCCTGTCACGCAGGAGGTCACGAGTTCGAGTCTCGTACGCACCGCAGAAACCTTCGAGAGTGATCTCGGAGGTTTTTTGTTTTTATATTAATCTAAGAGAATATGGCTATCGTTATCACAGTTCTGGCATACTTCTGTGTGCTGCTGCTCTTCAGTCATCTTACTGCCCGTAAAATGGCAAGTAATGAAACTTTCTATCGTGCCAACCGCCGTTCGCCTTGGTATATGGTTGCTTTCGGTATGGTGGGTGCGTCTATTTCGGGCATCACTTTCGTCAGTGTGCCGGGTATGGTGATGAGAACGGATATGACCTACCTTCAGATGTGCATCGGTTTCATTCTGGGTTATTTCCTGGTTGCCTTTCTTTTGCTTCCTATCTATTACCGGTATAATCTCACTACGATTTACGGTTATCTGCAGCAGCGGTTGGGGGAACGTTCGTATAAGACTGGAGCTTCGTTCTTCCTCTTGTCCAAGATGACGGGTGCGGCGGTCCGTTTCTTTGTCGTCTGTATCCTCTTGCAGCGTTTCGTGCTCGATGGGATTGGTGTTCCGTTCTGGGTCACGGTTCCTGTCATGGTACTGCTTATCTGGCTTTATACGCGCAAGGGTGGCATCAAGACGCTGGTGTGGACGGATACCTTTCAGACGCTCTGTATGTTTGCTGCGCTCATCCTCATTATCTGTCAGGTGATGTCGGCGTTGGGCATGACTCCTTCCGAAGCAATCACTGCGATAGCTCACGACAGTCATTCCCGTATTTTTGTCTTTGATGACTGGATGTCGAAACAGAATTTCTGGAAACAGTTCCTCAGCGGTGTCTTTGTAGTGATTGTGATGACTGGTCTTGATCAGGACATGATGCAGAAGAATCTTACCTGCAAGTCGCTCCGTGAGGCCCAGAAGGATGTTTGCAGCTATGGTTTTGCCTTTGTGCCTGCCAATCTGCTTTTCCTGAGTCTGGGTGTGTTGCTGGTGATGCTGGCTCAGAAACAGGGAGTGGCGCTGCCGCAGGCTCCGGATGATCTGTTGCCGATGTTTGCGGCTTCGGGGGCGATGGGAAACCTGGTGGTGGTCTTGTTTACCATTGGCATTGTGGCGGCAAGTTTCTCCAGTGCCGATTCTGCTTTGACCGCCATTACTACGAGTCTCTGTGTGGATATATTGGGCAGGAAAGAGGATATGAAGCTCCGCAAGCGCATGCATCTGCTGGTGGCTTTCGTCTTCATGCTCTTCATCATTGCTTTCAAGGCGATTAATTCTACGAGCGTGATAGATGCCATCTACATCCTCTGCTCTTATACTTACGGTCCGCTGTTGGGTTTGTTTGCCTTCAGTCTGCTCACCAGGCGTCAGGTAAACGACCGCTGGTCGCCATGGGTCTGCATCGCCAGTCCGCTCATCTGCTTCGCCATTGATACCCTTACCTCGCAGTATGTGGGCTATAAGTTCGGTTATGAGCTTCTGATGCTGAATGGCGCCCTGACCTTTGCAGGTCTCGCCCTTATAAAAAAAGAAACAGTTAAATACAAACAATAATGAGAACAAAAGTATTATTCGCAGCATTGTTGCTCAGTGCAACAACTGCTTTTGCCCAGCAGGAGAAGTTGGGCTCCGGTATTGACAAGACCAACATGGACTTGACCATCAAGCCGGGTAATGATTTCTATCGCTATGCCGCAGGCAACTGGATGAAGAATCATCCACTCGATGCCGAGCATACCGACAATGGTGCTTTCACCGATCTCTTTGAGCAGAACCAGAAGCGCATCCAGGACATCATCCTTGAATATGCTTCCAAGCCACAGCAGAAGGGGTCACTCGGACAGAAGATCGGTTCGCTCTACAACCTCCGTATGGACAGCGTTCGCCTGAACAAGGAGGGATGGGCACCTATCAAGCCAACTCTCGACCGCATTGCAGCCATCAAGGACCGCAGAGAGTATCAGCTCGTTACCGCTCAGCTCGATTTCCGTGGCGAGGGTACCATGATGTATGGCATCGGTGTGGGCGCCGACCTTCGTGATGCCGCCAACAACCTCGTTGAGGTAGACCAGAGTGGTCTCGGTCTTGGTGTACGCGATTACTATGTAAACGATGACGAGCAGACCAAGAAGATTCGTGATGCATACAAGGCTTATATGAAGAAGCTCTTCCAGATGGTAGGCAACGACGAGGCTACCGCCCAGAAGAAGATGGAGGCTGTGATGGCTATCGAGACCCGCATCGCTAAGGCAAGCTATAGCCAGGTACAGCTCCGCGACATCGACAAGAACTATCACAAGATGACCTACAACCAGCTCGTGCTCGATTATCCTGGCATCGACTGGGGCAATGTGTTCCTGGCATCCGGTTTCCCTGCTTTCAAGGAAATTTGCGTGGGTCAGCCTGAACCAATCCACGAGGTTGAGAAGATTCTCGCAGAGACCTCTCTGGATGATCTGAAGACATACGCAGAGATCAAGGTGATTTCTGGTGCAACCAGCGTGTTGAGCGATGATTTCCGTGCCGTATCCTTTGAGTTGAGCAAGGTAATGAGCGGTGTTCAGCAGGACCGTCCTCGCTGGAAGCGTGCCGTAAGTACCGTGAGCGGTGTGTTGGGCGAGGCTATCGGAAAGATTTACGTAGAGAAGTACTTCCCGGAGAGCAGCAAGAAGCGTATGCTCGAACTGGTTCACAATCTCCAGACTGCGCTTTCACAGCGCATCGACGAGGCTACATGGATGAGTGCTGCTACCAAGGCACAGGCTAAGGATAAGCTGGAGAACTTCATCATCAAGATCGGCTATCCTGACAAGTGGAAGGACTATAGCGGATTGCAGGTAGATGACAGCCTTTCTCTCTACGAGAATATGGCAAATATCTCTGAGTTCTTTACCAAGGATGAAATCGCCCGCAAGGTGAACAAGCCGGTAGATAAGACAGAGTGGGGAATGACTCCTCAGACTATCAATGCTTATTATAACCCAACTACCAACGAGATCTGCTTCCCTGCAGCTATTCTCCAGCCTCCATTCTTCGACCCAACAGCCGATGATGCGATGAACTATGGTGGTATCGGTGGTGTAATCGGTCATGAGATGAGTCATGGCTTTGACGATCAGGGCAGCCAGTTTGACAAGACCGGTAACCAGCACAACTGGTGGACTGCTGCTGACAAGAAGAACTTCGAGTCTCGCACCAAGATCCTGGTTGACCATTTCAACAAGATTGAGTTGGCTGGCAAGAAGGTAAACGGCCAGATGACCCTGGGTGAGAACATCGGTGACAATGGTGGTTTGAACATCGCTTTCCGTGCGCTTCAGAATGTGATGAAGACAGAGAAGTTGGGTGTGAAGGATGGATTTACTCCAGAACAGCGCTTCTTCCTGGCATGGGCACGTGTATGGGCAGGCAATGCCCGTCCTGAGTACCTGCAGTATCTGATGACCGTGGATGTTCACTCTCCAAACGAGGCTCGTGTGAACGGTGCCCTCCCAATGGTGGATTCATGGTATAAGGCATTCGACATCAAGAAGGGCGACAAGCTCTTTGTTCCTAAGAACAAGCGTGCACATATCTGGTAAAAACATAAAAAAGTCTTGCAGGCACATTGGCTTGCAAGACTTTTTTTATAATCATTACTTCGTTCCGAAATAGAGGAAGAGCATTCCGAGCAGTACGAGGAGAAGGTCTACGAACTTCGCCTTGAGATTCTTCTCATGGAAGATGGCTGCACCGAAGAGGAAGCTGACGATAACCGAACCGCGGCGAATCATGCTCACGATACTGATCATGGCGCCAGGCAGACTCAGAGCGTAGAAATAAACGAAGTCGGCTGCCGAAAGGAAGATACTGATGAAGATGATACTCCAGTGCCAGTGGAATGGGGTAGAATTCTTCTTGGTAGGCCACCATATCATCAGCAGCATGGCTCCCATGAGGAAACATTGGTAGATGTTGTACCAGCTCTGCACAATCATTCTGTCTAATCCTACACCACCATTCTCTGGTGGAGCCATCAGATACTTGTCGTAGAGACCGCTTATTGCACCGAGAACAGCAGCCAGCACGATGAAGTAAATCCATTTGTTGTGCTTGAAGTCGATACCCTCTTTCTTGCCGCTGCGCGAAAGCATGGCAAAGGAGATGATGGCAAGTATGACACCAATCCACTGATACAGATTCAGTACCTCGCCATAAACCAGCAGGGCGCCTACGAGTGTCATTACCGGTCGGGTGGCGTTGATAGGTCCCACGATGGTGAGCGGCAGGTGTTTCATGCCGAAATAACCGAAGATCCAGCTGCTCAATACGATGAAACTCTTGAGTACGATGTACTTGTGAACTTCCCATCCGCCTTCTGCTACATGAAACATCGTTCCATCCAGCGACTTTCCTGTATAGCTCATCACGATGAACGGCAGGAAGATGAGCGATGAGAAGAGCGTGTTCAGAAAGAGCACGGGAATCACTGCGTTACCTGAAAGCGCCTTCTTCTTGAAGGCATCATAAAATCCCAGCAGCGCTGCTGAGAGAAATGCTAATACTAACCACATTTTTATGAATGTTAAATGTTGAATGTTGAATGTTGAATGAGGCTCGCGCCCTTGTGTTTCTAATCATTTAATCTTTGAAATCATACCCCACGTCTTCCAGGAACAATGCGTTACCCGGCATGCTTTCGCCTGCATCGCTGCGGCTTCCGTTGTGCAGGATATCGAGAAACTGTTCCATCGTAATCTTTTCTCTGCCTACATCGATAAGCGTTCCCACTACGGCTCTCACCATGTTTCTCAGGAAACGGTTGGCAGTAATCTCGAAATACCAGGTGGTAGGAGAGGTCTGTATCCATCGGGCGGCTGTTACGTGGCAGATGGTAGTCTTGTTGTCGCCACCCGCCTTGCAGAACGCTGCATAGTCTTCGTGATGCAGAAAATGCTGAGCCGCCTCGTTCATCTTCTCGAAATTCAGGGGATAGTTCATCTGCAGTGAATAATGGCGCTCAAACGGATCTTTTTGCGTATGTATATAATAATGGTATGTGCGCGAGATGGCAGAGAAACGGGCATGCATCTCTGGGGCAACCTCCCTTACTTCGTATACGGCGATGTCGCGGGGCAGGATGCGGTTCAGACGGTATACCAGCTGGTCGGGTTCCATCGGAATCCTGTCGGTATCGAAGTGGGCTGCCATGTGTCGGGCATGTACGCCGGTATCGGTCCTTCCTGCTCCCACCACCTCCATTTCCTTTCTCATAAGTATGGAGAGGGCGCGCTGCAACTCCTGCTGCACCGAATTGGCATTGGGCTGAATCTGCCAGCCGTGGTAGTTGGTGCCGTCGTAACCGAAGAATATGAAATATCTCATGATGATCTTTGAACTTTTTTGTTTTTTGCTATGAACTTTGAGCTTTGATTTGTTCTACGTTCTTTGCTTAATTCGGGTGCAAAGTTACTAAAAAAACGTGAAATATGGTATAATAATACAGATTTTTTTCAAAAATGGTACAATCTTGAAAGAAAAGTTCAATTTTATTTTGCAAATTGACAATAATTGTGTACTTTTGCCAACGTTTTTGATATTATAGATTATGGCACAGAACATATTCAAGGGTTTAGGTGTTGCCCTTATTACTCCTTTCAACACCGATGGCTCGGTTGATTATCAGTCGCTCAAGCGATTGGTAGAGTTTCAAATTGACAATGGTGCAGACTTCCTTTGCATCCTTGCCACAACTGGTGAGGCTCCATGTCTTACACAGGAAGAGAAAGATAAAATCACAGAATTGGTGAAAGACGTGAACAAGGGTCGCATCAAGATATTGAAATATTGTGGCGGTAATAATACTGCTGCTGTCGTTGAAGAAATCAAGAACACCGACTGGAGTGGCATCGATGGCATCCTCAGTATCTGTCCTTACTACAACAAACCTTCTCAGGAAGGTCTCTATCAGCACTTCAAGGCCATCGCTCAGGTTAGTCCGCTGCCTATCGTGCTCTACAATGTTCCTGGCAGAACCGGTGTCAACATGAAACCTGAAACAACCTGCCGTATCGCCCGCGACTTCCCTAATGTGGTAGCCGTGAAGGAGGCTAGTGGCAGTCTGGAGCAGGTAGATGAGATTATCAAGAACAAGCCTGATAATTTTGATGTTATCAGCGGCGATGATGCGCTTACCTTCTCAATGATTGCCAGTGGTGCTGCCGGCGTTATCTCTGTTATCGGCAATGCCCTGCCTAAGGCTTTCAGCCGTATGATCCGTCTCGAGTTCCGTGGCGAATATGAGCCAGCCCGTAAGATTCATCATTCTTTCACTGAGCTTTACAGTCTGCTCTTCGTTGACGGTAACCCTGCCGGCGTAAAGGCGCTGCTCAATGATATGGGCTTCATCGAGAACGAGCTCCGTCTGCCTCTGGTTCCTACCCGTATCGCAACCAAGCAGAAGATGAGCGACATTCTGAAGACTTTGAATATCTAAAATAGTGATTAGTTATTAATCATTTAGTACCATGGTAGATGATAGAAGAATCATACACGAGATAACACCGCTGATGGGTAAGGATGTGCTCTATATTGCAGACCGACACAAGAAGGAGTTTACTTATCCTATCCATAACCATTCGGTGTACGAGTTGAACTTTGTAGAGAATGCAAAGGGAGTAAGGAGAATCGTTGGCGATTCGCAGGAGGTGATAGGCGACTATGACCTCTGTCTCATCACATCGCCTGATTTGGAGCATGTATGGGAACAGAACGAATGCCACAGCGATGATATCCGTGAGATTACCATCCAGTTTGATTTCTCCATGGGTGATGAAACCCTTTTCGGAAGAAATCCGTACGCCAGCATCACCCGTATGATGCAGGAAGCAAAGAAGGGACTCTCATTCCCGATGCAGGCAATCATGAAGGTATACGGACTGCTCGATACTTTAAGTACCGTAAAAGACGGATTCTATGCTGTACAGCAGTTCCTGACCATTCTCTATGAGTTGTCACGCTGCGAAAATGCCCGCACGCTGGCTTCCAGCAGTTATGCCAAGGTAACGGTTGAAGACGATAGCCGGCGCATTCTGAAGGTGAAGAATTTCATCTCCAAGAACTATATGGATGAACTCCGTCTGCCGGAGCTTGCCTCGCTGGCAGGCATGAGCAGCAGTGCGTTCAGCCGTTTCTTCAAGCTCCATACCGGCAGAAATATCTCTGAGTATATCATCGACCTGCGTCTGGGTTATGCTGCCCGCATGCTGGTAGATACCGCCAAGAGTATCAGCGAGATAGGTTTTGATTGCGGATTCAACAATCTCAGCAACTTCAACCGCATCTTCAAGAAAAAGAAAGGATGCTCGCCAAGCGAGTTCCGTGAAAGCTATCATAAGACAAGAATCATTGTATAATGCAACCCAACGTAATCGTTTAAGTGAAATAATCAAAAATATTTCGCTTAAACGATTCTTTTTTCCGATATTTGTTGTATCTTTGCGCTACAATTTGAAATGTATAAATAAACATTTAAAAACTACGATAACGAATTATGAAGCAATTTATGGATGAAAACTTCCTGCTCGACACTAAGACTGCACAGGATCTTTTCCACAATCATGCGGCTAAAATGCCAATTATCGATTATCACTGCCACCTCATCCCTGAGATGGTAGCAAATGATCACAAGTTTAAGAGTATTACAGAACTTTGGCTCGGCGGCGACCACTACAAGTGGCGTGCTATGCGTACCAATGGTGTAGATGAGCGCTTCTGCACAGGTACTGATACTAGCGACTGGGAGAAGTTCGAGAAGTGGGCTGAAACAGTGCCTTATACTTTCCGTAACCCTCTCTATCACTGGACTCACCTGGAGCTCAAGACTGCTTTCGGTATCGATAAGCAGCTCAGCCCTAAGACAGCCCGTGAAATCTACGATGAGTGTAACGAGAAGTTGCAGTTGCCTGAGTTCAGCGCTCGTGGCTTGATGCGTCATTACAATGTAGAGTGCGTTTGTACTACAGACGACCCAATCGATGACCTGCGTTACCACAAGCAGACACGTGAGAGCGGTTTCGAAATCAAGATGATTCCAGCTTGGCGTCCTGACAAGGCTATGAACATCGAGAAGCCAGATTTCGCTGACTATATGAACAAGCTCGGTGAGGTAGCAGGTGTTAACCTCGTTACATTCCAGGATATGGTTGATGCTTTGCAGAAGCGTCACGACTTCTTTACTGAGAACGGCTGTAAGTTGAGCGACCACGGTATCGAGGAGTTCTACGATGAGCCATACACAGATTCTCAGATTGAGACTATCTTTGCCAAGGCTATGCGTGGCCAGCAGCTTTCTGCTCTCGAAATCCGTCAGTACAAGCATGCATTCCTCAAGGTTTGCGCTGAGATGGATCACGCTGCCGACTGGACACAGCAGTACCACTATGGTGCTATTCGCGACAATAATACATTGATGTACAACAAGCTCGGTGCTGATACCGGTTTCGATTCTATCGGTGAGTTCACTACAGCCAGGGCTATGAGCAGCTTCCTCAATGAGCTCAACATGGAGGGTAAGCTCACACGTACTATCCTCTATACTTTGAACCCATGTGCCAACGAGGTAATTGCTACCATGCTCGGTAACTTCCAGGATGGTTCTTGCCCAGGTAAGATCCAGTTTGGTTCTGGCTGGTGGTTCAACGATCAGCTCGATGGTATGACTCGCCAGATGAACGCACTCTCTGTATTGGGTCTCCTGAGCCGTTTCGTAGGTATGTTGACTGACTCACGTTCATTCCTCAGCTACCCACGTCACGAGTACTTCCGTCGTTTGCTCTGCAACCTCCTCGGCAATGATGTAGAGAAGGGCTTGCTTCCTAACGATATGGAGAGCCTCTCTCGCATGGTTGAGGATATCTCTTACAACAATGCTCGCAACTACTTCAAGTTCTATTAATCCATAGAACAGAAGCAATTTATACTAAGACAAATCCCTTCACGGCATCCCGGTGGTGTTGTGGAGGGATTTGATGTTTTATCGTGAAACCAATACTTTAAGCTTATGGGGGTAATAGACAGAATACTAGGTTTTTACGAAGATATCAGAGAGTTCAATTCTTCTAATATCAAAGACTTCCGGGGCAGACTCAAGTCTTGGCTCAAGATGGGTATGCTTGCCGGTCGTATCTTCTATCTCAAGGATATGTGGGCAAGGGATGTGGCTGCCTTGACTTTCGCCTCCTTCATGGCTCTGATACCTTTCATGGCTATGATGTTTGTCATAGCCCGTGGTTTCGGCTATGCCTCTCTGCTCGAATCCTGGCTCTCTACCACCTTCGAGGCACAGCCCGTTGTGGCGCAGACTATCGTTAACTTCGTTCATAATTATATCGAGAATACGCAGAGCAATTATATCATCGGTACGGGTATCGTGATGTTTCTCTATACCATCGTTTCGCTGATGCAGAAGATAGAGCTTACCTTCGATGACATCTGGCATACGGGCGAGCGTTCATGGAAGCAGATTGTTACCGAATATCCTACCATTCTGTTTGGTCTGGGACTGCTGATACTCTTTGCTTCGAGCATCAATGTATGGACGGTGAATATGGTGGATAATGTAGACAGGATAGCGGATATCGGTGATACCATTCCTTCGTTCATCCTTCATCTGGCGGCTTTTGTTCCGATGTTCCTGTTCTTCGTGTTCTGCTATTATGTCATCCCGAATACCTATATCCGGGTTCGCAGTACCCTGGTTCCATCGTTCCTGGCGGGTGTCTGCATGACGGCTCTGCAGTATGGTTACATCTATCTGCAGGTTTTCCTGTCCAGCTACAATGTCATCTATGGTTCGCTGGCAGCCATTCCGCTTTTCCTGTTATGGCTTCAGATTTCGTGGGCTATCGTAGTGTTTGGCGCCTTGCTTTGCCATACCAACCAGAACATCCATTATTATGATGGTGATTTGCAGTACGATCATCTGAAACTGGTGCAGCGTATCAAGGTTTGTGGGGTAGTGATGCATCTGGTTTGTCGTCGGTTCAATCAGGGCGAACAGGCGTATACTCCGAAAGAAATTCATGATTTAACGAAGATACCTCAACAGATTGTCAACCAGTCGGTTAAGGAACTGTTACGTGCCCGTTTGCTGGTAGAAATCCGGAATGGTAAGAAGAGCAGTTTTGAGGAATCGGTGGTTCTTCATCCGATAGAGAAGATAGAGCATCTTACCTATGGTGTGATGATAGAGCGCCTCTTCAGTTATGGTGAGGATATCTCAAGCCTGGCCGCATTGGAGTCGGATATGGCGATGTGGAAGGATATCGACATCGTGAATGCAGAGTTCATAGAAAAGGGAAAGCAAATCGCTTTCTGATAATAAACGGTGTTTTTTAGGCACGTGTAATCCGTGCCTAAAAAACTATCAATTTATAATATCTTATTTCTGGTCATATCCGTCAGAAATCTTTTTTCCCAGTGCTAGCGCCAGTTCTACCTTGGCACCATATCCTTCCAGCTGGTCGGCAAACTTGGCTACCGAATTGCCGGATGCGATGATGTCATCAAAGAGAATGATCTTTTTGCCCTGGAAGAAAGCCTCGTCGATATGGAGTTCATCTACAGGATCGCCATCTTCATCTACATCATGCGTGTAGCTGAAGGCAGGGTAGGCGTTGGTCATGCCCGTAGCCTTGCATATCTCCTCGCTGAACTCCTTGAAACGGCGCTTGGTATGCGCCTCAAGAGCTGCAGGAATGCAGACCAGGGTAAACTGTGCTGCCTCTTCGCCCAAAAGACTCTTCAGCTTGTCTGATACCATTTCGATAGCCTTCTTCAGGGCTTCCTGATGGTCCATCTCCGTAGTGAGCTCAGAGTTACCTTTAAAGTTGACGATAAGGTCGCGTTTTTCCCATTCCTCTGCTGTGAGTTCAAAAGTACCGAAGGCGCTGAATGCAGCGTAGTCGACAAGCCATTTGTAGTGCAGTCCGTTTTTCAGGACTGGCCACGAGTTGATTTCATTTTCGTAATTAGCCATAGACTAGAAATTTTTGATTATTAATAATGCATAGTTTCTGCAAAAATAGGAAATCTTTTCGAATTAAGGTGCCGGTTTCATAAAAAAGATTTGTTTTTTAAGTAATATTTCACGTAGCTGCCCTTTTTTTACTTATTTTTTAGTACCTTTGCACCGCATTTTAAGAAATACGTAAATTTATATGACGAGAAAAACAAAACTTCATGAAATCCGCGACTACGTTATCATTGCCCTGGCGATGATAGAAGGTAGTATCGGTTTGAACATCTTCCTGCTTCCCAATCATATCACGATGGGTGGTGTAGGAGGTATCGCTTCTATCCTTTACTGGGGATTTGGCATCCCGGCATCTGTATCTTATCTGGCGCTCAATGTGTTCCTGCTTCTCATCGCATTCCGCATTCTGGGCTATAAGTTCTGTCTGAAGACCATCTATGGTGTTGGTATCTTTGCCTTAACTACCCGTCTGATAGAGACGCATACGGTAGGCATGACGCCGCTGCTTCACGACCAGCCGTTCATGGCAACGGTCATCGGTGCGTTCTTCATGGGCAGCAGTGCCGGTCTGGGTCTTTCCTGCAATGGTTCTACGGGTGGTTCTGATACCGTAGCGGCGATGATCAACAAGTATTGGAACATTTCCCTGGGTCATGCCATCATGATTTGCGACCTGTGCATCATCACCAGTTCTTATCTGGTATTGCGCGATTGGGAGATGGTGATTTACGGTTATGTCTGCCTCTTTGTGCAGTCGCTCTGTGTAGATCATGTAGTGAATGCGTTGCGCCGTTCGGTTCAGTTCTTCATCATCAGCGACAAATATCTGGAGCTCAGTGCAGCCATCAATACCGCTGCCGACCGAGGTTGTACGGTGATGGATGGTCATGGCTGTTACAGTGGCAAGGATGTCCACATGCTGTTTGTATTGGCGCGTCAGCGTGAGTCTCAGAAGATATTCCGTCTTATCGACGAGATAGATCCTACCGCCTTTGTCAGCCAGAGTGCCGTCATCGGTGTTTATGGCGAAGGTTTCGACCGTTTCAAGGTAGGCAAGAAGATAGGTTTGCCCAAGAAGAAATAGATAAACAGAAAAAGGGTGTGTCATAACTGCATGACACACCCTTTTTTAGTAATTTTCTATGGATAACACTTATTTTTCTTCTGTCGTTGCGCATATTTGAGAGATTTGTACGATTAGCAGGGATTCGGGAAAAATTCCGTTATATGAGGAAAAAGAGTAAAATAATGCATTTTTTTTCAAATTCATTTGGCACTTTCAATAAAAAAATGTAGTTTTGCAATTGCTAAATAGAAAAAGATTATTATGGCAACAATTACATTAAGACCAGATGTATATGACAAAGCGGCAATCTTTGCAAGAAAAGATAAACTTAATATTGAGGATTGGGTAAATAAAATCCTGCAAAAAATTGTTGTTGATATATCTGAAAAAGAAGATATGAAAGCTCCTGCTGAGTCAAAAATGTTCAGCTGGGAAGAATTGGGCGGCATGTTCGCTTCAGATAAAAGTGATAAAGAACTGCGTGATGAGTATCTGGAAGAAAAATATGGGATATGAAAATCTTTTGTGATACCAATATTATAACGGAATATTTAGAAAAAAGACTTCTGTTTGATGCTGTGGCTAAAATTCTTACCTTGGCATCTACCAGTCATTCTTTGTTCTTGTCTGAAGGAGGATTCTATACCATCACTTTTCTCGTGGATAAACAATTACGAAGAATGAGTATCTACAATCCTGAACGTTTAGTACAGGAAAGGAAAATTCTGCTCCGCATTCTTGACACTTTCCAAATTTCGTCTGCTTCAAGATTTGGACTGAAACAAGGAGTAGAGGATGAAAACTTTAGAGATTTAGAAGATAGTTATCAATATCAGGCGGCTATTAATTGTGGTGCTGACATTTTGTTGACTATCAATGTTAAAGACTTCGTTGGTGTCTCAGATAATAAACGAATCAAAATTATGACTCCCCAGTCTTTTGTTGATGAGTTTCTTTCTAATACGCCTAGCTGACTTACGAGCCTGCGTTTATGTTCTTAAAACTAAAAGAGGGTGTGTCATAACTGCATGACACACCCTTTTTTAGTAATTTTCTAAGTATAGACATCTATATCCTCTGGCTTCGGCTAGATGTGGAAATCTACCAACTTCAGCCATCGCTTGACATCAAACGACGGACAGTCTTTGTGAACGTTCGGCAAAT
>NZ_VZBE01000005.1:0-21129 GCF_009494835.1 Segatella copri | reverse complement strand
TGGATGCACTATACCCTTTGCCAATCAAGAACAACTTATAAGATTTGCCAAATTCTTCAGTCAAATCTTCAAATGCAATGTCATTCATTCCTCTTAACCCGATGAACTCTCGCAAGTTTAGCTGCGATGTCTTCGATTGGCGATAAGAAGATGTTGAGTTAATACGGATGGAGCGCAGCCTAAGGCGTTCACGCTCCTCCTCGCCAGTGGCAAGCAATGTCATCGGGATAGTATTTGCATCAACAATAACATTCTTCAGAATCTCGGCGGTAACGATGCCCTTTTCCTTTGTTGCCTGCTCGTAGGCTTCGTCAATTCTTTGTCTGAACGCTTGCAGTTGTCCGTTCACTCTTGCATTCTTGGCTTCACCTTTTTTCGTGTCCCATTCTTCGGGAGCACAGTACAGACCTGTTGCTATGGCTGACACTTTACCGTCAATCGTGATACGGCAAAATATAGATGTGGTTCCGTCTGCCTTTACTCTGCCACGGTTGATATAATAAAACTGCTTGTATGTACTTCTCATTGTTATGTTCCTTTCTTATTTTGTGATAATATTACAGGACAAACTTGAAATCCTTGTTGGCTTCGATGAACTTGTCCATATCCTCAAATAGCTTTTTCGGGGTGACACGTGCATAGATTTGCGTGGTCTGAATGTTGTTGTGACCAAGCATTTTGCTGATAGTCTCTATCGGAACACCTTCTTCGAGCGTAACGAGCGATGCGAAACTGTGCCGTCCAACATGATAGACCAAATCCATACTTATGCCAGATAGTACTCGGAGACTTTTCATGTTACCTCTCAGCACTCGAAATTCCTGTGGCGGTAAAAGAGTAGGTCTTGTCGGGTCTTTGTATTTCTCCAACATGGCAAGCGCCTCTGGCAGTAACTTCACACGTGCAAGCATCTTGTTCTTCTTTCTATGGTATTTCAGCCAAAGGCTGCCCTCCTCATCACGAAAGAGGTTTTCTTCCGTGACGGAAACTGTATCGGCATAAGCCGTGCCTGTATAGCAAGCGAAAAGAAAAAGGTCACGGGTCAAAGCCAAAGATTTTCTTCGCTCTGGTATTTCGAGGTCACGAATTTTCAGGAAGTCCTCACGTGTCAATGCCTTTGGTGGATTCTCTTTCTTTTGAGGTAACTTGAAGTGCATGAAATGATAACGCTCGGAGTGTCCTGCCTTGAAAGCTATTCGGCAGGTCTTCTTCAAGATGGCGAGATAGTGGCGGACTGTATCAAGTGCAAGACCTCTCTCGTCCAAGCAAAAGTCCATGTACTCACGGATAAACTGCTCGTCAAGCTCACCGAATGCCACATCGTCAGTTCCATAACGCTTCTTGACGAACAATCCCAATGTCAGGCGGGTGTACTGGTAGTTTGGAAGCGTGCCTTTCTTGTAGTCGATGCCGATTCTTGACTCAATATCCGCAATGATGGCGTCAAGCTGCTTCAACAAGGTCATCTGAGTGTCTGCACTGCATTGAAACTGATCCTTTATCGCCTTTGCGTCAAAATCCGTCTTGCGCTCCACAAGTGACTCGTAGGCTGAGTTTATTGCCAGCAACAGCTTGTCAATCTTGGCGTTCACTTCCACAGCCTCCTTGCTCTTGCCGTCAAGTCTGCTCTCACGTGGATTCCATAACTTTGGCGTACATGACAACTTGCAACCGAACTGCGCCATTGTTCGGTTGAGGGTGATGCGTCCCATGATGGGAGCTTTACCGTTCTTGTCCAATCCGCTCTTTTTGAGGTAGAGCAGCACCTTGAATTTTTCAACTTTCATCTGCTTACTTTTTTAGTTTGCAAAAATAATCAATCAGTAAGCATTCTCCGTCATTGAAAGTTGTGCAGAACAGTGCAACAAACACTGGTGACAAACTATTTGCTTTTCACCTCGTTAGCAGTGTTGGTTTCGGTAACTGACCGCTAACGGTTTGGTAACTGAAATAACTCAATATCCTGCTCGGCTTTGCTTTGCAGACAATTGGCAGAATTATGAAATATTGCTCATTCTCAACCACTTGCAGTTCATTTCTCTCATCTTCACTTTCAGTTGCTTTTGCTTAAATTGTGCATTGCTTCCGGCACTCGTATGCAACAATCCAAATCGCCTTAGGCACAGACATTTACACGGTTTCGAAGATGCTTACCCATAAGAATGTAAGCACAACACAGATATATGCCGACCTCGTGAACGCAAAGAAAAGAGAGACAGCAAATAAGATTTCTCTTAAATAAAACCATTGCATTCATTTCATGGTGCCCGATATTGAAAAAATGTTCAATATCGGGCTTTTTAGTTAAAGGCTCCTAAAAGTTTTACGTGAGTCACGCATGACTCACGTGTCAGTTTCTGCAGTTTTTCCTATTTTTGCGCCACAAATGATTAATAATACGCAATATGAAACAGTTTAAAAAAGAATTTTTGACACAGCATTTATTGGTTTTGTGTGCAATGTCTATCATTGGTGCACTTGTTCGCAACGAAGCTATGCAATATGGTGTAGACACCTTTAGCTGCAACTTGACGTTCGTTATCTCAACCACCATACTGATGGTTGTTTATCTCCATGCATTAGATAGTATCGTACGATTACTTGCCCCATGGTTTAAGCATATCTTTTGTAATACAGTAAACAATACAGAAAGAAAGCGTCTGTCTTCTATTGCCATCAATGAAACAAATACATATGACGAGGGGGAAGAGCTAAACCTGGAAGATGTAACTTTCGTCTATGCAGATGAAGCCTCTTCTTGTATTACAAGCTATGAACAGTTGAGACAGGAAGCATTGGAAGACAAAGCCAAGAAGGAAAAGGTCTTGTTAAACTCAGCTATCGATTATACCAGAAGAACTTTTGCTGCCTACATGAGGGAGGAGCATTTGAACCAACTTTGTGACAACATCGCTATTTTCCAGTGTTGTGCCTCTACACACATGAGACATCATTCATTGATTGTTGACAAGGCTATTCGTACTATAGACTTAATGCATTATGCTTGGAATATAGGAAATCTCTTCAAGAAGAAAGGCATTGATACAGCAACCTTTATAAAACAAGTTTTTGCTGATGCGCTGGTTGATGTGGAAATATCCACTATTATAAGGAAGTTAAGAATGGAAGGTACCTGCATCATAGAATTACTACCATGCTTAGATGTTCAAGGCGGAATCAAGACACATTATTGTTGCTGATAAGCATTGAGCAGTTATTCAGAGGTTATATCTCAGTGATATTTATCCCCATTACATAACTCATTTACTTTGTACCCGAATAATAAAAATAGAACAGATATGATAAATGAATGTATCACCTTTGATAAGTTACCACAAGCGGTATCTTATTTAACAGAACAAGTTATCGAGTTGAAGCAAATGGTATCAGCACTTCAACCTACATCATCAGCAAATAACCATATATTGGTTGAGATTGATGAGGCTGCTATTATTATAATGAAGTCGAAGCCAACCATTTATCGATTGGTTAACCAAGGCATTCTGCCATCCTATAAAAAAGGTAAGAAGCTATACTTCTATAAGGATGAGCTGCTTGCATGGATTGAGAATGGTCGAAAAGCTACCAAGGAGCAGAACCATTCTGAAATGCTAAAAGCCATGCAAGGAGGAATGAAGCGCAAACCCAAGTCAATGTATAATTTTTAACTCTATACCAAATGACAGCTTTAAATAACAATAAGGAAACTTCCATCAATCCAATGATTATCATGGATAAGGCTATTGATATGAGTACTCGCCTATCAGGTAGCCAGTTTCCCGTAAGCATCTTTCCTGCCAAGATTCAGAGAATCATCAAGGAGGTACACGAATGCCACAGTTTTCCTACCGACTATATATCAGCAGCCATACTCACTGCATTGGCTGTTGGTATCGGCAACACGCACTTGGCACAGATGAAACAAGGTTGGCTTGAAAGTCCTATCTTATACATGGCTCTTATCGGAAGACCTGGAGCCAACAAGAGCCACCCACTTAGCTTCGCTATGAAGCCATTCCTCGATTACGACTATGAGCAAAACAAGTTGTTCGAGGAGCAATACAGTAAGTTTGAGGAAAAGATGTGCATGTCTCGCAAGGAACGCATTGAAAATGGAGAGGATGGATTTCCGCAAGAACCTGTACGCAAACGTTTCTTGGTCTCTGATGTCACACCAGAAGGCTTGAGCTATATTCATGCGCAGAACAAGAGGGGTTTGTGCCTATGGACAGACGAGTTGTCTGCATGGTTCAAGAACTTCAACCGCTATAACAATGGTTCAGAGGAACAGTTCTGGCTATCTGTCTTTAGCGCCAAGACAACCATATCAGACAGAAGAAGTTCCAAGAGTTCCATTTTCATTAAACGCCCCTATATCTCAGTAATCGGAACCATCCAAAAGAAGATACTTAGTGAGTTGGCGAAAGGCGAACGCTCCAGCAACGGCTTCATCGATCGCATTTTGTTCGTCATGCCTAACCTTCAGCAGAAAGCGAGATGGAGTGACCGAGAGTTGCCCGATAATATAGAGCGAGATTGGCAAACCATCATTCAACACCTTATTGATATGGAGTGTCCAATAAATGAGCAACAGGAAATCGAGCCTCATGTTTTATCATTCACAGAAGAAGCTAAGGCAAGGCTCTATGAATGGCAGCATCATTTCTCCGAGCAATGCGACAATGAAACAAATGATACAATTGTCAGCATCTATTGCAAGTTGGAGATATACATCATCCGTTTCTGTCTGATCATTCAATTGGCACGATGGACGTGTGGAGAATGTGATAAGGAAGCCATCGACCTGCTGAGTGTAGAGCGAGCCATCCGATTGACAGATTATTTCAAGAACTCTGCCATATCAGTACAAAAAATCCTCAACGAGAATATGCTCACCGCTCAACAACAAGCAATCGTCAACCATCTTCCTGCAACATTCACTACAGCCCAAGCTCATGATGTCGCCAAAGAGAACGACATGAAGTCAAGGACATTGGAAAGATTTCTGAATGATAACATCGGAGTCCTATTTCGCAAAGAGAAGCATGGAGAATATTCAAAGATTAACTCGTGACGGTATTGTCGGTTTTGTCGCTTTTGACGGTTTTAATACCAAAAGCGACAAAACCGACAGAACCGCCACATAAAAAAAAGAAATGAAATGAGTACACATAGATTCATATTAGAGCCATACAAAGGCATCGCTACCCGACATACATGTCCAGAATGTCATAAGAAACGTAGCTTCGCCCGATATATTGACACAGAAGGGAAGATTGAGTTTTCTCCTTACGTGGGTCGTTGCAACCATGAGCAAAGTTGTGGTTATCACTTCACTCCCAAGGATTTTTTTGAGAAGAATCCCGAGAAGAATGAGACATTTACAAAGGATGAGACTATTTCATATAAGAAGAGAGAAATGCCGAAGCCATTACCCACTTCTTATATAGACGAGAACATCATGCGAAGTTCTCTTAAATGTTATGAGGCAAACAACCTTTTCTTGTTTCTATCTTCTCAATTCGGTGAAACAGCTACTCTTTCTTTGATGGAGAAATATCATGTCGGAACTTCCAAACACTGGACTGGTGCCACGGTATTTTGGCAAGTTGACAATCAAGGCAAGGTGAGAACTGGTAAGGTAATGCTCTATTATCCCGAGACTGGTAAGCGAGTAAAAGAACCATACAACCATATTTCATGGGTACACTCGCTTATCCCCCACAAGGATTTCAATCTCTGTCAATGCTTCTTTGGCGAACATCTTATCAATAAAGACAAGACCAAGCCTATAGCATTGGTTGAAAGTGAGAAGACAGCCTTGATAGCCTCCTACTATCTTCCTCAATTCTTATGGATAGCAAGTGGTGGTAAGAATGGTTGCTTTAACACGAAGTCGTTATCTGTTCTGAAAAACAGAGATGTGGTCTTATTCCCTGATTTGGGAGCGACAACAGTTTGGCAAGATAAGCTGCCAAAGATGCAAGTTCTCGGCATCCGTGCAACGCTTTTCGACTTTTTAGAGCATCAAGCCTGCGAAGAAGATAAAGCTAAAGGCTTAGACATTGCTGATTATTTGCTCAAAATCAAGCCTGCAGAAGCAAAACTTCAAGCCCTCATCAAACAGAATCCTGCCATTCGGAAATTGATAGATGTCTTCAAACTCGAAATTATTGACGAGCCTCAACCACGTTTCCGCACTCCTAAAAGGCAACGTGGTTTCAGACTCTGAGATGATTTGAAAAATCGAGGTATCTGACGATAGCAAGTTATGTTTTGAGTTACTCAAAACCTTTCGAGTTACTCTCGAAAGCACTTGCCTATCGGTAGATACCTCTCCAAAGTCGAGTATCTGAATCAACCTATCGGTAAGTATTGATTTGCAAATATGATGATGAGTGACTTACTGACGTACTGATTCATTGTCGTATTGATATACAGACAGAAAGTATTGTATAATTAAATATATGTTTCTATGTATATCATTCATTTGAATAAACGTTAGAACGTTCTAACGGTAACGCTACTTCATATATCGCATCATCTTGTCGATGCAACTTCGCTTCTGCTCTTCATTCGGATGAACATAAAGGTTAAGCGTAGTACTAATATCGGCATGTCCCAAAAGAACACTAACAGTCTTGTAATCGCAATGACTCTCAATACAGCGAGTAGCAAAACTGTGGCGTAGCCCATGGAATTTTAATCGCGGAATATCCAACTGCTTCAATAGCTTGTTAAAATAGTTGCGATACGTTCTTGGCTCAGTCGGTTTTGTGTTGTTCGTGAGAACATAGTAGTCCTTGTTCACCACCTTCATCAAAGACTTAAAAATTCTGACAAGTTCTTTACTCAAAGGAATCTCACGCAAAGAGTTCTTTGTCTTAGGAGTATTAATCACAATCTCCGTATGTGGTTTATCAGAATCCACAATATAAATGCGCTCGATGGTGCGATTAACATGAAGTAATCCTGTGTCCATATTAATGTCAGACCATTTTAAGGCGCAAACTTCTCCAATGCGAAGTCCAGTAGAAAGACAAACAAGTATCCCCAAATTAGGAAACGTGAAATTGTCTTTGAGATAGTCCATCAGCTTCTTTTGATGCGCCTTTGTCAAGATTGGCAATGTAGCCTTTGGCTGATTGGCAGGGAACTTAACTTTCCACTCTACATGATTGAGCCAACCTTGCTTCTCTCCGAAACGAACCACCATTTTCAAAACAATGAGCATGTCCTTGATGCTTTTTTGGCTCAATCCAAGATTCAACTTGTCCAAGGCAAAAGTCTGGACCTCTTCTTCCGTAACTTCCATCTTGCCCCCAAAAACCGGAAGCAAATGGTTCTCCAACGATAACAAATATACTGCCATCGTTGATTGCTTGACATACTGGCGTTTGTCTTCTTTCCAGATGTCTGCAATCTCCTTAATTGTCTTTTTATTATTAACCATGTTATTATTTTAAGGGAATAGACCCTTATATAAATAAGGCGAAAGATGATTAGGGAAAATTGCATCCTAATGTACCCCATTTGAGATTCCCGGAATTTCATGGGGAATGGTGTGTTAGTACGATAGGTGAGCAATTTGATCTATACTCAGGTAATACTCCAAGTCGATTGAATAAAGAGCACTTTGAAGGCAATGTGAATTGGATTACTAGTGGGGAATTAAAAGAGCACTACATTTCAGATACAAAAGAGAAAATATCAGAAGATGCAGCAACTGCAAATAATCTAAAGTTGCTGCATCCAGGAACTTTTGTAATTGCTATTTATGGTTTAGAAGCAGATGGGGTTCGTGGTACAGGTTCTATTACATGCAAAGAATCAACAATAAGTCAAGCTTGCATGGCTTTTACTCAGAAAGGAGATGTAAAAAACGAGTTTTTGTATTCTTGGTATAAGAAACATGGCAATATTATAGGCATAAAATATGCCCAAGGAACAAAGCAGCAAAACCTAAGTTATGATATATTAGAAAAATTTCATATTGCTTATCCGAGCCAAGACGAGCAAGATAAACTTATAAAATTTATCTCTTTGTTGGATGAGCGTATTGCTACTCAAAGCAAGCTGATTGAGGATTTGAAGAAGCTAAAGTCTGCGATTAGTAAATTGTTATTTGCTCAAAAGCCTAATGGATGGAAAAGATTAGATACTTTGTTTTCAAAAGGCAAGGCAGGTGGTACTCCGACTTCCACAAATAAAGAATACTATAATGGAGAAATACCATTCTTGAGTATTAACGATATAACAAAACAAGGTAAGTATGTCCGATGCACAGAAAATCATTTGAGCCAAAACGGATTAGAAAAATCTTCGGCATGGGTAGTTCCAGAGTATAGTTTGATTATGTCAATGTATGCATCAGTTGGCTTGGTAACTATAAATGAAGTGCCTCTTGCTACAAGTCAAGCAATGTTTGCAATGCAACTAAAAGACAAAGACTTATTGGATTATCTGTACTACTACTTGTCATATTTTAGGTATCGACACATCCACAAGTACCTTGAAACTGGTACACAAAGCAATATTAACGCAGATATTGTTCGCGGAATAATGATTCCTACTTACGGATATAGTCACAATATAGAAATTGCATCAACACTGCAAGGCATTGATGCGAAAGTTGACAATGAGTTATCAGTACTTGATCAGCTCAATAGACAAAAGAACTATTTCTTGTCACAGATGTTTATATGAACATCTGGGCAAGAAAATATTGCTTCTGCATGGTTAGCAGTGTTAGTTCTCGTAGCTCATTAATGATGCATTCATCATATGAGTGTAGTATTCTTGCAACCAAATGAATATTATTGGCTTTTGAGGAATATGGTAATACAAAATTTTCTACATCCCCTTTGCCAATATTCATTTGGGCTGCACCTTGACCACAAGCAACCATGTTATTCTCGAATCTACGAGAAGAGAGAACTTGATATAGAAACTCTTTGTCTATATTTCCTTCAATATGTAACAAGCCTACTCGCTGGTTGAGTAAATAGGCACCACTCTTACAAAGAGAAACACGCCCAACATTACCCGTGAGAGATATTAAAATATCTCCTTCTTTTAATACTTGATGGTCTTGTATGTCATTCGGCAAGTTAATTATGCAATTGCAATCTTCTTCGTTTATATATCGCCCGCCAGACACATTTGCGATTGTAATTATCTTCCACTTCCCCAGTATGTTATACTTGCTACTTTGGAATGCATAACCATTTTTCAATGTTGCAATATCCGCTAAACGTATAGTTGTTTCTAACATATCCTTTCGCGTGAACAAAAGTTTACTAATCGCAGACCTACAAACTTCAAAATCCTTAATCAAGGGAATATGTAACAATTATTTTGAAAAGTTGTCAGTTCAAGAAGAAGCGTACCTTATTAGACTAAGCGACATCCTCAAAGAAAGAAATGAATATTGCTGTAAAGATGGTAAGTTTATTCATGGAACACTTTCAAAAGATGGAATATTTCCTAAGACAGGACGTTGGGATAGAGATTTTCTTGTAAAACAAGAAGATAAAAAATATAAGGTAACTCATCTTGACGATATTTGCTACAATCCCGCTAATTTAAAATTTGGGGTTATTTGTAGAAACACATTTGGTGATTTAATCTTCTCGCCAATATATGTAACTTTTGAAGTTTGTAAAAATGTCAATATAGGTTTTATCGAGTTATATCTGACTAATCATAATTTTATAGAAAAAGTGAGAAGATTTGAGCAAGGTACAGTATATGAAAGAATGGCAGTATCTCCAGAAGATTTTTTGTCTTATAAAATTAGAATACCTTCATACTCCGACCAAACTTTCTTCTATAAAAAAGTACAATGGCTTATAAAGCTTTCACAAAACGAGATGAAGCTTTTGAGCCAATATAAGAAATTACGTCAATACTTACTTCGCGAAATGTTCATATGAACATTTCGCGAAGTAAGTATTGTTTTTGCAAGCTAATATTTGTTTTAATGTTTTGTTCTGCCGATAGTTTGCTATCTATTGCAAAAAACAGTCTTGCATATTGAAGTTGTTCAGTATATGATGGACAAAAAAACAGTGCATTACCATAGTCCTTGAAGTATATATGAGGTATAGCCATACCAGTCTTATAAGGTTCAAAATTGAACACTTTTAGTAGATAGTAAAAGTATTGAAGAGAATAACCATCTTTTTCTTGTAAAGTATTTAAAGTTCCTGTTGCAGAGCATTTGCCCGTAACGTAGGAAACTGTTCCAACACCAGAACCATCTTTGATAATATAAACAGCTTCACTCTCTGTATTATAATTATCGAGGTAACCAACGATGCCATTTGCACCATATACAGGATATGTACCTTGCTCATACACATCACTTTCTTGCAGGGTTGAAGATTTACATTCCAAGCATTCTGATAAGCGAACATTGGGCTTGTTGCAGCGAACTATCTTCTGTGCAATTCCCTTGATTAGGGACTCTAACTTTTCAATCAGCTTGCTTTGGGTAGCGATGCGCTCGTCTATTAGACGCAATAATTTGGCAATTTTAGTTTGTTCTTCTTTTGAAGGAATACCAATATAACATTCAGCGAAGTTCTTTGCACTAATCGAGTATATTTTAGTACCTTGTGCAATACGGCGAATCTGATGATGAAATGCTGTTGAGGAAAAAGCATAGCCTTTGTATCCAACAACAGTTTTGTTGGATTTATCTCTTCCATGTATCGTATGCAAACCACATACAACCGCTTTGTCTTCTAAAGTGTAGAACTCTATCGCTTTTGCGACCTCATTTGTATCTTCTGAAGCATCAGCAAAAGCAATATCACCTTCTTTGCAAAGCTCGAAGTTCTTTGGTTCATTTTCTTTCTTTATAGCAGGCAAAATATCCTTTGACAAATCCACCATTGTTGGTAGCCCAACATGGATAAGCCCATAGTGTAAGTTGAGCATATTATCTGTTCCATATTCCAGTTGATCCCAGCTCAAAGAGTTTGTAGAATAGAAGTTCAAGACGTCAGAAACCTTACATTTCTCCCATTCCCCATGAAATTCCGGGAATCTCAAATGGGGTACATTCAGTTTATTTTGTTCTTTATATGTTGCCATAGTTATTTTAAATCCTTAATTGTTTGTTATACTTTCCTCTACTGGTATTTACTCTTCTTTTGGGTCGATGTCAAACGGAAGCAATGGTGTATCATCATCATTGCCATTATTGAATCGGTCGAAATCTGAGATATATGAACGGTCTTGAATAACCTTAAACTTCTCATACTCAGAATAAGCCTTATCTCTTGCTTCCTCTTGGGAAACCTTGCCTGCACTACTCTTTGCATCATAATCCATAGTTGCAAGGAATTGTTGTAAGCGTTGCTTCCAATCATCCATCGTTGTGATAATATGACGCCGTGCACGAGATTCGGCAAGATCAAGAAAACTTGTTGTTATTGTATTGAGCTGAGACAGTTCATCTTCTGAAAGATAGTTCTTGGCGACAATCGTATCAGACTTCTGCACTCTGCCATTAGGTGCTTTTTTCCATGTGGTCAAGCCCATATGTGGCATTTCTGCATCGGCACGTTCATAAACAATCTCTGCTGCCGTATGATTGGTAACAGCCAAGTGCATCATATTCTGTACCATCTTATAAAAGAGTTTGGTACTCTCAGCTTTTGCATCATAGTCAGCACTACACTCAGCGTAAATGTCAGTTATCTTTTGATAATATCTACGCTCTGACGTACGAATTTCACGAATGCGTTCCAGCAAATCATCAAAGTAATCCTTGCCAAAGTGCTTACCTTGTTTCAAACGCTCATCATCTAACACATATCCCTTGATAACAAACTCCTTCAATACAGAAGTTGCCCATATACGGAATTGGGTTGCTTGATAGCTGTTCACACGATAGCCCACAGCTATGATTACATCAAGATTGTAGAACAAAGGAGCACGCTCTACATCACGCTCACCTTCAAGTTGAACTTGTTGAATTTTTCTACAAGTTGCCTCTCTTTGCAATTCTCCAGACTCATAAATCTGAGAAATATGATAGGCTATAGTTGCCCTATCAACTCCAAACAAAGAAGCCATTCTTTTCTGTGACATCCAAAAGGTCTCACTGTTGAATATCACTTCAATGCGAGTCTCACCTTGTGCAGTCTTATATAGTAAGATATTGGATTCCAAAGAGTTCTGCACAATCTCTGTCGTAGATACAGACTGCGAGAAATATTCTCTTGCTTGCTTCACCAATGGCTTTCTTGTATCTGCATTCTCTGCTATTATCATACAAGCCATTCGTGAAAGATAGAACGTTTCTACCTTTCGGAAAGAACCACTACCAAGTTTGACCATTTCAACCACATGGTTGAAATGGTCGTCAATATTCATACCCTTTTCACCTGCAACACGAATTGCTTTGTCTATTACATTTTGGAATTTCCAATACCCCGAATATCCCATCGCATTGCAGAGTTCACGAGAGCTCCAATATTCTTTTCCTTTGTCATCCACATTCCGAATTACATCGAATGTCGGACGCATATTTGGTACATTATTCTCTTCCATCGCACTTTATTTTCTGATGATAATTACTCAACCAGCCCCAACTCTTTCAGATATACATCAATCTGCTTGTCGAGGTCAGCACGCTTAGCTTCCAAATCCTTGATTTCCTTCATGACCGCATGAATGTCGATAGGCTCTTCTTCCTCGAACGTATCTACATAACGAGGAATGTTAAGGTTATAGTCATTGTCGGCAACCTCTTGTAAAGTTACCAAATGACTATACTTCTCGATTTCCTTGCGCTCACGATAGGTATCAACTATCTTCTTAATGTGCTCTGGGCGAAGCTTATTCTGTGTCTTTATCTTTTCAAACTCCTTGCTGGCATCTATGAAGAGTATATTATCATCATCCTTGCGACACTTCTTTACCACAATAATACAAGTTGGGATACTTGTACCATAGAAAATGTTGGCAGGTAAACCGATGATGGCGTCAATATAGTTCTTCTTCTCAATGAGGAAACGGCGAATCTTACCTTCTGATGCACCACGGAAAAGAACACCATGAGGAGCAACACATGCCATCGTTCCACCTTCATTAAGATGATGGATCATGTGAAGTATGAATGCATAGTCAGCCTTAGACTTTGGAGCCAAGACACCAGCCTTGCTAAATCTATCATCATTATTAAATTTCTCCGCTGCACTCCAGGCTGCAGAGAATGGCGGATTAGCTACTACCGCATCAAACTGTTCCTCAGGGAAAGCATCATCTTCAAGAGTATCTCCATTCTCTATGTCAAAGTCACTAAACTTAACTCCATGAAGCAACATGTTCATTCGGGCAAGGTTGAATGTCGTAGGGTTCTTCTCTTGACCATAAATCAAATCAGCTTTACCATTGCGAGCAGTACGGAGAAGCAATGAACCTGAACCACAAGTTGGGTCATATACATTTTTCAAGCGTGTTTTGCCTGTAGTAACTATATCTGCAAGAATCTGACTAACTTCCTGTGGGGTGTAGAATTCTCCAGCCTTTTTGCCAGCTCCTGCGGCAAACTGACCTATCATATACTCATAAGCATCGCCGAGAATATCAATATCAGAAGCCTCGTTTAAGCCGAAGTCGATACCATCAAGAGCAATCAATACTTCACTAATCAAATTGTTCTTATCCTCTGCGGTCTTTCCCAATTTAGGAGAAGCGAGGTCTATATCAGAGAACAAACCACCAAAATCCTCTTCACTATCGTGTCCAATGGTACTGTCCTCTATTTTCTTCAATGAACGCTCCAGCTGTGGAAGGATGTTCTCCTTGCGATTGATAGCCTCTATTACAGAAGAATACAGGTATTCTGGCTCGATAAAATAACCGAGTTCATTCATGCTAAACTTCTTCAACTCCTCCTTCAGTTCTTCCTCATTACTTGCCCAGGCTTCCTTAAAGTTACTTCCATCCTCTTCAAGTTCAGCATCAATACACATTTCTATCTTTTCAGACAAGTACTTATAAAAGATAAAGCCCAAAGTGAAATACATGAAATCACTGGCAGACATATTGCCACGCAAAGTATTGGCTACTGTCCAAAGTTGCGTACGCAGTTTTTGTTGTAATTCTTCACTCATATTTTTTCTTTTAATTTTCTTTTTTATTCCCAACTGAATGTTTCGATAATTTTACGCAGTTTTAAAATCAATGACTCTTTAAGATGAATACGCTGCAAGAAACGCAGTCCCTTTTTCTCCTTGATAGCCTTCTGCAAAATTTCAGGCTTTTCCCGATGTAAATAATCATACTCCTGCACATATTTAATAAGTGCATCTTGACTTACTCCCACTTCCGTAGCCAATGAAGTAACCGCATGGGCTCGTGCCTGAGTAACATAGGTTGTCAGACGACTCTCCAAATCCATCTTGCCATCAGCTTTCGACTTTACAAATCCAGCTTGGTCATTATCAACATTGTCACGGATGAAGTGGTCGATAAGTTTAGCCTTATTGCGCATAGCTGGGTCTTTTATCATCGTGTCGATGATATTCTGTCGTTTCATCTGATAATCATCGCTTGCAGGATTGAGGTCTTCTATCAATTCCAGTATATATGCTACATTAATAACATCACTATGCAACAACTCCAGACAGAAATCAATATCGTCGATATCTGTAGTTGGGTCTTCATGCGCCATTCCTTCATCTTCTTTGCCATTGTCATCGTTCTTGTCATCCTCATCATCTTGTATGAATCCCATCGTCATATCAAGATATTTAGAGCGGTAATCGTTGTATTCCTGCTCTGTCATTACCAAAGATGAATCATCGGCATTCCACTCTTCATACACCTGAATCTCAGAATGTTTTCTGATAATATCACGGAAAGCGAGGATAAAATTGCGCTTGTCATATTCACTCTGCAACTTGTCAATGGAAGCCATGTCCGGATAACGCGCTTTAAAGTTCTGGCATAACTCATCCAAATCTTTCTTTACATCAGCAAATGGTTTACGAAGTACGAATCCCAATGCCTCAGGAGCGTCAGTATTGCTGAACAACTTGATAGCTCTATCAACATTGTCCTTCAAATTACGGAAGCAGACAACTTTTCCGAATCGCTTTTTCTCATTGAGAACACGATTCGTACGACTGAAAGCCTGCAATAAACCATGATATTCAAGGTTCTTGTCAACATACAACGTATTTAGTTTCTTGGCATCAAAGCCAGTAAGGAACATACCAACGACAAGCAGCAAGTCCAACGGTTCCATGTCAGCACGTTTCTTCTTCATGCGAAGATTGATGTCATCATAATATGCACTGAAATTGTCTATTGTAAAAGCAGTTCCGTACATATTATTATAATCATCCATAATGGTTTGCAGCTTGTCACTCGTAACCGTGTCGTCAACAAAACCATTGTTCATGCCAGTGTTATCATCATCTTGGCTTTCGTTTGCTGCGTATGTGAACACAGCACCTATTCTTATCTTAGGATGTAATGACTTGAAGATGTCATAGTACTTCAAAAGCATAGGCACAGACTGGACGGCAAACAAAGCATTGAAATCACCTTCGTATGTTGACTTGTTGAAGTTGTTGAGGATGAATTGAGCAATCTCCTTCATTCGCTGTTCTTCCATCAAGTCAACATCGCCTTGACCTTGATAATACTCCACAAGGAAACCGAGTACATTCTCATCAGCAATAGCATCCTTTATCAAATAACGATGAAGACACTCGCCAAAGACCTCTGCCGTGGTATGCTCGCCCTTGGCATTCTCTGAGAATATTGGAGTACCAGTAAAGCCAAATATCTGTAAGTTCTTGAAGAAACCAACAATATTCTTATGGCAATCACCAAAATGACTGCGGTGGCATTCATCGAATATCATCACTACTTTCTGGTTCTTGACATCTTGCAAATGCTTGTTGTAAGCATCACGAGTAACTGCACAGTTTAACTTTTGGATGGTGGTAATGATTATCTTTGACTTTCCACTCAATCGCTTTATTAGCTCATAGGTGTTATCTGTACCATCTACTGCCCCAGGTTCAAAAGCCTCATACTCTGATTGTGTTTGCGTATCAAGATCGTGACGGTCAACGACAAACATCACCTTATCTATACCATCAATCTCAGAAACAAGTTGAGCCGCTTTGAATGAAGTTAAAGTCTTACCGGCACCAGTAGTATGCCATATATAACCATTCTTGTTAGAGTTCTGCACCCTATCTAGAATTTTCTCTACGGCATAATACTGATATGGACGTAATACCATCAAGCATTTGTCTCCCTCATGCAGAACGATATACTTGCTTATCATCTTACCCAAGGTACATTTGTCGAAGAAGAACAATGCAAACTTGGAGAGATCATTAAACGGCACATTCTCAGCATCAGTCCAATTGAACGTGAACTTGTAGCCACTATTAGGATTATTGGCAAAATAACGAGTGTTCACACCATTTGAAATCACAAACAACTGTATGTAGTCAAACAAGCCATGAAACGAAGTCTTGTGGTAGCGCTGTATCTGATTGTAAGCTTGCTTTAACTCCACGCCACGTTTCTTTAGCTCTATTTGAACCAAAGGCAAACCATTGATAAGTATGGTAACATCATAGCGACACTTCTTTCTACCTTCCACTGTAATCTGGTTGGAAACCTGGAACTCATTCTGACACCACTGCTGGCGATTGAGAAATTCAACCCACACACGTTTGCCTGTTTCCAATTCTAATGGAAACAGGTCTCGCAGTTTCTTGGCTTTCTCAAAACGAGTACCGCCCTCTAAGTGAATTTTTATCTTTTCAAATTCACTATCCGTAAAACTTGTACGTCCATGACGGGCAAGTTCTTTCTTATTATGCTTTTCGAGTTGAGTCTTGAAGTTCTGGTCAAGATTTGTTTCTTCTTCAATCTTGACATATTCATAACTCATATCTTGAAGTGTCTTTATCAGTCCCTGTTCCAGGGCTGCTTCACTTTGTGTCACCATATCCGTTTCGTTTATTATTGTCGTTATAATACAATATTTAATAGCAAAAATACAAAAAAAAGCCGAAAATCATCCCTAATCATTTACATTAAGGATGATTTTTAAAGTTATTTATGCAAAAAGAAACGAATATGTCAGAATATATTGATTTTTCCAGTTTTTGCCGATTTAATCACTTACTATAAGTCTTTCATGCATACATTTAATAAAACATCAGATTATCGGTTGGCATAATGGTAGCTTTGTTATAGCTTTATCTTTATTTTTTCTAAATTAGGACATAGCCATGCATAAACTATGGCGTTTATGCAGCATTGTCACTTTAAAACATTATCTTTGCGTCAATTAACATTATACTATATTGAGATGAGAAAAGAAGTTGTCTTGGCTACATTCTATAGTGACGGTGAGAGTATCTTTAAAGATGTGACAGATAATTATAAGAAGACTTATCCTCACATTAAAAAGGTCGAGCTACAAGCCATTTGCGCAATAGAGGAATTGGAGCCGGACAAATAATTGATAGAAGTAAGGATTACATTTATATCTGAATAAATTGCAACATGAAGATACATGAAGTGGTGCGATTAAAATTATCGAAAAAAGCAACTGTGGAATAATATTTTTTAAGATAATAGTTTGCTCTAATCCAATTTAAATCTGTATCTTTGCAACCAGATAAGCGTTCTGTAACACAAGAAACGGAAGAGGCTGAGAAACAATGCATTGCATTTGTTTCCAGAATCTTACAAAAAAGGCTAAAAAGGAGCGGTACAACTTTATCGCTAACAGACTGAGAATAAGCACATTGCATTTGTCGCCCACTTTCTCTGCACTTGTAAAAAGGGTAGTTGTACCGTTTAAAAGATAAAAGCTTAACTATCAGCAACATCCACATGTTGCATCGGGAAATAACCCTTTTGCATCGGAAATGATTTTTGGCAGCAGGAATAACTCGTCAGAGTCAATAAATAAAATACAACGCAGATAATATGGCACAGATAATATTGAATCATATAGATATTGAAATTTGGAACAAACGCCACGTTCAGTTCCAGCCCCATGATGATGTCAACATCATCATGGGAATCAACGGAAGTGGAAAGACCACATTCCTGAAGAATCTATAACAGCTTTTGCATTGGCAAGAAATATTAAAATAACGTCAAAATATAGTATATATAATTATGGAATTACAAGACATTATTAGCAAGATAGAAATTTGGCAAGAATGGCATGATAACTACAGTTACTATGTGCCTAGATTTATAGAAAGTGCCCAATCTTGCGAAAATTGGCAAGACTGGGACAAAAACTTGTTCCACGAGTTTTTTGAACGAGGAGGAGATCAATGTGTATCTTCGTTAAAGCAAGGTTATTTTACAAAAGAAGAACAGAATAGTATAAAGGAAGATTGGAAAGAATTGGCTCCAATGTTGAAAGAAATTGCCGAAAGCCAAGATAAGCCATTATGGGATGTCTATAATAATATCAAGACATTTATAAGACAAAGAACTAATCAGGACAGAAGGGCAGCCACCAATCGTCTTATAGCTTCACTGCAGCCAAACTTGCTTTGTACTATAATACAAGAGGATTATTTAAATGAAACTTTTAATCTCTTGCGAAATGCAGGGGTTGAAGACGTTCCAGAAGTTGATTTTAACAGCTGGTTCAAAAGTAGCCATCTACTATTGTCTTATTTCAAAGATAAATTAAAAAATAAATCTGTCTATGATATTTGTACTTACCCATGGCAGGTTCGTGATTTTTTAAAAAACTTATCAGAAATCCAAACACGTAATATGGAAAATATTCAATCATATATTAAACTTCTTAAAGCAAATAAGAATCTTGTTCTTACTGGTGCTCCAGGGACAGGCAAGACTTTCCTGGCAAAAGAAATAGCTAAAGCTATGGATGCTGAAGTAGAATTCGTTCAGTTTCATCCATCTTATGACTATACAGATTTTGTAGAAGGATTAAGACCGATAAAGAAAGGAGACATGCTTGGTTTTGAACGAATGGATGGAGCTTTCAAAACATTTTGCAAAAAAGGATTATTACGTTTAAGCAAAGATTCAATATATGTGTTTATTATTGATGAAATCAATCGTGGCGAGCTGTCTAAGATATTTGGTGAACTTTTCTATGCTATCGACCCGGGCTACAGGGGCGAGAAAGGTAAAGTAAAGACACAATATCAAAATCTCATTAATAAGGATGATGTCTTTGCTGATGGATTCTTTGTACCAGAGAATGTATATATTCTTGCAACAATGAACGACATCGACAGAAGCGTGGAAAGTATGGATTTTGCCTTGCGCAGACGTTTTGCATGGAAGGAGATAAAACCAGAAGATCGTTTAGAAATGCTTTCAGAAGAACTTGACCATGATACTTGCGAAAAAGCTATCAGAGTTATGAATGCTTTAAATAAAGAAATATTCAAAACTCGAGGTCTTGGCTCCGCTTATCAAATAGGTCCAGCTTATTTCTTGAAGTTAGACAAAGAACACTATAATGGCGATTTTACGGCATTATGGGATATGCATATAGAAGTTCTTCTAAAAGAATATCTTCGTGGTTATAGCAATGCAGAAGCAAAAGTAGAAGAGTTTAAGAACGTGTATTTTGATTCGTTGAATAATGAAACTGTTGATATTGTTGACTAATGATAACAATTCCAGATAATAACTATAAAGGAAAGGTCTGCCCTCTTCATGAAGCAGCAGACCTACTTCCTATTGCCAACAAACCCATCAGACAACTATGTGAGGAAAATGAGCATCTGCTTATTTTCCCATTGAGCATAGATGATACCGATGATAGGATTGGCGATAATACAATTGTAGATATCTATGCTGAAGATGAAAATTCTGCTAGATTAAAGACGGGGAATATAATGGGGTTTGTAGGACGCAAGAACCAACAACTGAAGATATATTCACGTTTTGACAATCATGGACACGATTACTTTCTTCACTATATGCTACAGAAAGTATTTTCGTACAATATCTTTAATCTAGATTTTACATCATCAGAAGATAATGTTTTAGAGTTCCTTGTTTATATGTTCCCGGCTATGTTGAAAAAAGCAATGCGTCAAGGCGTATATAAACAATACAGAAGATTCAGACACAATGACGCTAATGTTCATGGTACCATAGACATCAGTCGCCACATTAGAGAGAATATTCCTTTCCGAGGAACTGTTGCATATGATACAAAAGAATACAGTTTTGACAATTCGATAACGGAACTCATCAGACACACAATAGAATATATAAAAACTATGCCGACAGGTAATATAATATTATCGTCTGACAAGGTTGTGGATGATTGCATCAAAAAGATTGTTTCATATACGCCATCTTACTGTCATACAGAAAGAATAAAGATTATACAAGAGAATCTACTTCCTTGTAATCATCCTTTTTATACAGAATACACAGCTTTACAAAAAATATGCGTCCAAATTCTTCGTCAGGAAGAAATCAAGTACGGTACTAACGATGACAGGATTTACGGAATTCTCTTTGATGGGGCATGGTTGTGGGAAGAATATCTAAACACTCTATTGTGCGAAGTAGGATTTACACATCCTGAAAATAAGTTAGGAATTGGTGCAATCTATCTCTTTGAACATGGAGGACAAAGATTTCCTGATTTTTGGAAAGATGATATTGTACTTGATGCAAAATATAAAAGACTTGCCATTAATGGGGACCACCTTGACATTGACCGCGAAGATGTACATCAGATTATGGCATATATGTATAGATTAAAAGCACCTAAGGGTGGTGTTATATGTCCTTATGTTGGTGACGCCAATAAAGTTATTTCTCAAAGGATGCATAAAGATAGCTACTTGGGAACTCTATCTTTACATGCTGTTTCTATACCAAGAGATTGTAACTCGTATGAAGACTTCATAACAAGGATCACATATAATGAAAATGCTCTATTAAATGAGATATAATGACGATTAAATGTATTGAACTCTAATCTATCTCATTGTTGAGATAAATTAGAAAAAGAAATAGTGGACGCACTGCGTTCACTATTTCTTTTTATGGTATGCTCGGCATGAGCTTATTCTAATGGGTGCAAGTCCCTAACAAGCCCTA
>NZ_VZBE01000068.1:0-23416 GCF_009494835.1 Segatella copri | reverse complement strand
ATAGCATTATATATATATTTATATATATAATAAACTTCTAAATAAAGGAAAAAGTGAAGGGTCAGAGAAAAACTGAGGAACTGAGGAACTGAGGAACTGAGTCATTGCAGTAAAAACATCACAACCATCATAAACACCTGATTTACTGCTTAACTCTATACTTTAAGAGAACAAAGCTATGAGTTGTTACCCGTAAAACTATGAGTTGTCACCCACAAAACTATGAGTAAGGAAGTTTAACTACTTTCAATCTGAAAGCATAGTTCAAACATTTCCTTATCACACCCCCAAATTTGGCAGTATCAGAGAAAAGTTGTATCTTTGCACGGAATTCCATCCATTCCTTCCATTCCATCCATATCTACCATACCTTCCATACCGCTCCTGCCATACCGCTCCTGCCATGCTATCCCCATAACTCCTCCCGCCCAGCTTCAGCACGCGTCTCTCCATCCGAAGTATTAAAAGGAAAAAGATAAAAAAGGTATGGCTTTTCGAGTTATTTTTTGTACTTTTGCAGCCGATAACGCATTTTGCGAACAAAACAGGATTCTTTAAAGAAAAGAAAGGAAATAACAATGAAGAAAATATTATACTTTGTGGCAGCCCTGGCTGCTGCATCCTTTATCACTACGATGGGTACCAGCTGCAAGTTTGCACCCGACCAGCATGACGGCGACACGGTAGCTGCCAGCGAGTTTTACCCGATAGATACCTCTGCGGCTCATGCCAAGAAGATGGCGAAGATTGCTGCCATCAAGAACGGAAAAGACAGTGTAGGCATCTATTATGTGGGCAGCAATTCTACCAAAGACCTCATCGAGCTCGTATCCTATCCTTCACGCCGCGACACGATGATGTACAGCAAGACCCGACACATAAAAGTGAAGGGCAATGCCGACATCAACCACGTGGTTCGTGTAGACTTCTATCTGCATAACGGCAAGGATTCGCTGGTGAAGTATGTGGAGGAAGTGGAGCTCAAAACAAAAGAATAAAGCACCCCAAGCACACAAAAAAGGCTAGCATGCAAAAACGCACACTAGCCTTTTTCGTATTTTATCTAACCTAAATTTCAAATCACTAATAACTAATCACTAATCATAGAATCCCGGCTGCTTATACTCAATGCCCAGTTCATCATCTACTGTTGCGATGACACCCTGAATCTGACCCATGGCAAACATACGGCCGAGGAGAGTGTAACCGGCATTGTGACCATGATTGCTCTCATCGAATACGCCACCTGGCTCATCGGTGAAGGTCATACCGTGGTCTACTCGCATAGGCAATCTGCGGCCCGAATTGCACTTGCCTTCCTGCTCTGCCTTCTCGAAAATACGGCAAAGTTCAATGAGAAGGCCGCGACCACCCAAGTGAGAAGCCTCAGTAAAGTTGCCGTTAGGGAAGATGTAGCAGGAGCGCAGATGAACAAAGTGAGTGCGGTCAGCAAACTGCTTCGCCATTGCCACACAGTCGTTGTGCTCGCCGGCAGAGAATGAACCTGCACAGAAAGTCAAACCATTGTGCTTGTTTGGCACAGCATCGAGCATCCACTGGATATCCTCGGCACGACCGATGATTCTTGGCAAACCGAATACAGGATAAGGAGGATCGTCTGGGTGAACACACATGTTGATATCGTACTCATCGCAGATAGGCATGATAGCCTCCAGCCAGTACTTCATATTCTCCTGCAACTTCTTCTTGTCGATGCCATCATAAAGCTTCAAGAGGTCGCGGAACTTCTGGACAGGAGCTGAATCGCCCTCGCTGAAGTTACCCGATACAAAGCCCTGGGTCTTGATGATGATATTCTCTACCAAGGCATGATCCTGCTCTGGTGTAGAAGTCTTCTTGATTTCATCAGCCTCAGCCACGAGGTCTCTGCCCCACTTGTGCTCCTTAGAGAACTCAGCCCAATCCTCACGAGCGCCTTCACGCTGCAGGATATAGATATCAAAGTAGGCAAACTCGCCCCAGTTCATATAGAGGTTGTTGGCTCCGTTAGGATTCTCGTGTGCCAAATCGGTACGAGCCCAGTCTAAAACAGGCATGAAGTTGTAGCAGATGCACTTGATGCCTTCCTCGCCCAGGTTGCGGAGACTTTCCTTGTAAACCTCAATCTGATGGTCGCGGTCAGGACCGCCATATTTCAGGGTTTCAACCACAGGCAAAGACTCTACCACGCTCCATTTCATACCATAAGACTCGATGTACTCCTTGAGGTCATGAATCTTCTCGCGTGTCCAAACCTCGCCCAGAGGAACATCGTGCAATGCGGTAACGATGCCCTCAACACCAATCTGCTTCAACTGTGCAAGTGTAATCTTATCTTTCTTGCCAAACCAGCGCCATGTTCTTTCCATATATATTATATAATGTATAAGTTTAAAAATGAATTATCTTGCAGAAACATATTTATGCAATGTCTGTCTTACGGCACCCTTACCGGCGAAGAGTTCCTTCACCATGCCCTCAATCTGCTCGCCGAAGCCAGCCTCGTAGAGATCGAGTCCGAACACATCCTTGCGAGAATAGAGGTTCTTCAGGCAAGAATAGTCCTGATCTGCCTTGCCTACCTCAAGAGGAGCTACGATAGCCTGGAGCTCTGCCAACAATGGGTCAGAAGATGGCTCGAATGGCTTCAGGTTATCATCCAATGCCTTGAGATAACGGGCATAACCTGCCAATACCAGAGGAATCAACACAAGGTTGCTCTTGTCGAAACCACGGTCAATGTACTTCTTGATGGTCTCACCGAAACGGATAGAGAGCTTCTGGCTGGTATCGGTAGCGATACGCTGAGGAGCATCTGGCATGAATGGGTTAGGCAGACGCTTGTTGATGACGGTGCCGATAAACTCGTATGGGTTCAATACACCTGGATCTGTTACTACTGGCATTGCCTCGATATAACCGATCTTCTGGATGAATGAACGCAAATCCTCATCAGCCATCTCGGCAGAAATCAAGGTATAGTCGAGCATGCAGCCATAGATTGACATCGCTGTATGCAGTGGGTTCAGACAGGTGGTTACCTTCATGGTCTCAACCTCATCTACAGTCTTGCGGGTGGTATAGAGGGCACCGCCCAACTCCAATGGTGGACGACCGTTGGTATAAGTATCCTCGCAAACGAGATACTGCACTTCCTCGGCATTTACGAAAGGAGCGGTGAAAGTATGCTTCTCGGTGATAATCGTATTGTTATCCTCGAAACCATCCTCAGCGAGCATCGCCTGTACCTTCTCGTGTGGACGAGGAGTAATCTTATCAATCATAGACCAAGGATAGGTAATCTTGCTGCTGTCATTGATATAATCTACGAAACCAGCCTCTACGATACCATCCTGTGCCCAACGCTCAGCATAAGCCTTTACGCCAGCCTTCACATGGTCGCCGTTGTGAGAACAGTTGTCGGTAGACTGAAGAGTAAGTGGCAACTTGCCTGCCTTATAACGCTCATAGAGAAGAGCGGTAAGCTTACCCATGGCGAAGACTGCATCGAGACCACGTGCCAGATCGGCATCATTATAAGAATATCCCTTCTCTGTGATGGTGAAAGTTACCATCTGTAGACTTGGTGCCTGGAAAATCTGGACCAATCGCGCCCAGTCCTCACCAAACTGCTTATCCGCCTTGAGGCTTTCTGTGATAGAAGCGATGACCTTCTTCTCGATGGTTCCGTTACTCTGGAGGCTGACGAGAAGCGAGAGGTTGTGATAAGGACGATAAGCCTTGTCGATGATTTCGTAGTCGAAGCTTTCAGCCACGATTACGCCACGATCGTACTTGCCCGTGTTGAGCGCATCGTTGAGGATGGCTGCCGGGAAAGCACGGAAGATGTTACCTGCGCCGAAGTGAACCCAAGTAGGCTCATCGTGAGTCTTCTTAGCTACGGCTGCGATGTCATACTGAGGAAGCTGATAACCTTTAGCTTCCCATTCTGCAGCATTAAAGCTGTCTGAAAGAATTTCGTTCAGTTTCATGATTATATCGTTTTTTTGATTGTTTCATATACTCGCCTATCATTCCGAACAGGCGTGGCAAAAGTACAAAGAAAAATCGAAAACCGCTCATTTTTAAGGTTATAATTTCGAAAAATGAACGATTTGCAAATACATTTGAACAAAAAGGCAAACGTCAACAATCTGATAAACCCGTTTTTAACGATAATGTTACATCAAATAAAGAAATGATTACATCAGAAAAAAAAAGAGGATGTAAGTTCTCGCCCCACATCCTCTTCTATTTATCTTTAGATTTCATTTTTTCTATTCTTCCAGCGATTTGATTTGCTTCTTCGGCGTCACTCCGAGTCCCTTCAGGCTCTCCACCCTGCGCATCACGTTTCCGCTTCCATCGTAAAGCTGCTTTCTTGCCTTGTCGAAGGTGCCGGAAAGGCGGGTTATCAGATCACCCACACTCATAAAGGTATCTTCGAAGCCAGCCACCTTATCATACAGGTCAGCAGCCGTCTTCACGATTTTCTCCACATTCTTGTTCTGCCGGTCGTACTGCCAGAGATTATACGCAAGCTGGAGTGCCATGAGCAGATTGCTTGGTGAGATGATGATAATCTTCTTCTGATAAGCATAACGGCTGAGATCAGGCTGCTGCTTCATGGCTGCGATATAGCTGGTCTCGTTAGGGATGAACATCAGTACGAAACCGATGGCATCATCCACCAGTTTGGAATAGTCTTTGGCTGCCAGTTCATCGATGTGCTTTCGTACGCTCAGCGCATGTGCCTTCATCAGGCGTTCCTGTTCAGCCTCATCTTCAGCTGCCAGAGCATCGGAATAGGCGGTAAGCGAAACCTTGGAATCGATGACCACACTTCTGCCTTCCGGGAATCTGACGATGACATCCGGACGATAGTTCTTTCCTTCTACATCTTTCGTATTCTCCTGAATGAAGAATTCCTCATCTTTACGAAGTCCGCTGTTCTCCAGGATGGTTTCCAGCACCATCTCGCCCCAGTCACCCTGCATCTTGCTGTCGCCCTTCAATGCCTTGGTCAGGTTGGCAGCATCAGAGCCAATCTTCTCGGTCTGCTCCTTCAGGTTCAGTACAGCCTGCTGCTGTTCCTGCTGGAAGAGTTTCATCGTTGCCTCGAAGGTGTTCTGCAGTTCCTTCTTGTTCACCTCGTTCTGGGTTTTGCTCTCCTCTACCGATTTCTTGAAATCAGCAAACTGTTCCTTGATAGGTTTCAGGAGTTCATCCATCTGCAGACGGTTGTTTTCCTGCAGAGCCGACTGCTTGGCAGCCAACTGCTCAGCCGCCACCTTCTGCTGTTCTATCGTCATTCGCTGCATTTCCTGCTTCAGGCTCTCGAGTTTCTGTGCCCACTGCTGGTCGCTTTCCGCCCTGAGTTTCGCCGCATACAGCCGCTCGTTCTCCATTTGAGATTTCATTGATTGAACCTCAGAAGCATGATGCAGTTTTATCTGTTCGATGTTAGCCGCCAGCACCTGAGCCTTCGCTACGAGCTGGGTTTTCTCCTCTCCCGCACTTTTTGCTTCCATCAATTTCCCCACGAAGAATCCGATGGCAAGTCCTATGATGATTCCAATTACTATTTCCATTTATCCTTGTTTTGAATGATTCTGTAAATCTGCAAAAATTATGATTTGCAAAAGTAATCATTTCAAGACATAACACCAAACATCATGGGGGATTCTTGTAGATATTTAACTCTTCTGCATTTTACTATGCAAACAAAAAGAGCGCACCACTCTTGGCACGCTCTTTTCTTTAAATCATCTTTTAAATATACATTATCGGTTGGCAGTAGGCCACTGATAAGTATCAGTGCAATGGATATCAGCACTCTGGTCGGCTATCATCAACTTGAAGTCGCCTTCCTCCAATCTCCATTTGCCATTCCAACCTACGAAGGCCAAATCGTCTGCCTTCAATTCAAATATCATGGTCTTGGTCTCACCAGGCTGAAGTTCCACCTTGTCGAAGGCACGGAGACGACGGCCATCAGGCACCATACTAGCGATGAGATCGCTACTGAACAGGAGGACACTCTCCTTGCCTGCCACCTTTCCCGTATTCTTCACATCCACGCTCACCTTGATGATGTCACCGTGGCGGAAATCAGACTGAGAAACCTTCAGGTTGCTATATTTGTAAGAGGTATAACTCAAACCATATCCGAAGCCCCACTGCTGGGTAATCTTCGCATTGTAGTCGTAAGCACCTTCCATCGTACCCACCTCCTCACTCTTCTTGAAGTCATAGTTGGCGAGCGAATTGATTTCCTTAGGATAGGTGTAAGGCATCTTGCCACTGAAGTTTGACTTGCCCGATACCAGGTTTGCCAAGGCATCGCCGCCCATGTTGCCAGGGATAAGGATGTCGATAATGCCCTGTGCCAATGGTTCGATGTCGGCAATGAGACGAGGGCGACCTTCATTCAATACCAGAACGACAGGCTTACCGGTCTTGGCGAGTTCCTTCACGAGATTGCGCTGGTTCTCTGAGAGCCAAAGGTCGGTCAGGTTGCCCGGAGTCTCTGTATAGGAGTTCTCGCCAATGCAAGCCACGATGACGTCGGCATCCTTCGCTGCAGCCACAGCCCCCTGAATCTGAGGTTCGTTCTCCTCCCAGTATTTTCCCTTCTCATTATAGGTAACACCCTGGTTCAAGATAACGTTCTCCTTGCCATACTCATTACAGAATGCCTCATAGATGGTATTGTACTTGCCGGCAAACTCATCGGCACGATGACCCTGCCAGGTATAGCTCCATCCACCGTCCAGACAACGCATCTGATTGGCATTAGGACCTGTAAGGAGAATCTTCTTACCATGCTGCAAAGGAAGGATATTACCCTCGTTCTTCAGGAGCACCATACTCTCGGTAGCTCCCTCCAAGGCGAGCTTGGCAAACTCCTCGCCACCAAACTTAGGATAATTCTTCAGTTTCTGGGTTGGGTTCTTGAAGAGGTCGAGACGGTACTTCATGCGAAGCACACGGCGACAGGCATCGTCAATGCGACTCATCGGAATCTTACCTTCCTTCACCAGTTCTACAAGATAGCCACAAGCATCGCAAGAATAAGGTTCCATAATCATGTCGATACCGGCATTGATGGCAATGCGGAGCGCATCCTTCTTGTCCTTTGCCACCATCTCACGAGTATAGAGATTGTTGATGTCTGCCCAGTCGGTGATAAGCACACCATCCCATCCAGTCTCTTCCTTCAGCCATCCTGTCAGGATGTCCTTGTTGGCATGCATCGGCATACCGTTGACGGAAGCGGAATTCACCATCACGGTCAAGGCTCCAGCCTGCAGACCCGCCAGGAAAGGAGCGAAGTGCTTCTCTCGCAAGTCGGCAGGAGAGATATAGGCTGGCGTACGGTCTTTACCGGTCCAAGGCACACCATATCCCATGAAGTGCTTCATGGAAGTGGCAATGTGATACCGGTCGATGTTGTTTGGGTCCTCGCCCTGAAAACCATAGACCATCGCCTTGCCCATCTCTGAACTGAGGTAGCAATCCTCACCAAAGTTCTCCCAGATGCGAGGCCAACGGGCATCACGACCGAGGTCAACGGTAGGACTGTAAGTCCAAGGTATGCTCACCGCACGAGTCTCATAAGCGGTAGCCTCAGCTGAACGGCGAGCTATCTCACGATTGAAGGTGGCAGCCACATTGATGTTCTGCGGGAAGAGGGTTCCGCCCTGTGTATAGGTAGAGCCATGGTTCTGGTCGAGACCGAAGACACAAGGGATACCGATGCGCTTCATCGAGATCTTCTGGATCTGAGAGATATACTTCTCCCACTGCTTGGCGGTTGGTGCGCAGGTATTTGGAGCGTTGAGGATAGAGCCAATCTTATAGCGGGAAAGGATAGAATCGGTCTTGTGCTCGTCGATATAGAACACACCGTCCTTGTCGTTGGCACCAAAGAGGTCGGTCACCAATTCCATCATCTGACCTATCTTTTCCTCCAAGGTGAGTTTCTTCAGGGTTTGTTCTACCTGAGCCTCAATCTTAGGGTCGCTCTTGATAACTGGAACATTGGCACTGGCTGTATAAGCCAATGCCAATAATGAAATAGATAATAAAATTTTCTTCATAAACAGTAAAGGTTTGACGCTTTATGATAAAAGCGGAAATCTTTCTAATATTTTATTCAATAGTTACTTTATCTACATAATAGCCATGTCCCACACAGATGAACCCATCCTCGGCAGCCATCTTGTCGAGTGCATCCTGGGTCAACTCAAACTTCACGACATTGCCCTCACCAAACTCGTATGGAGAAGTCAAGTCGGTCCACCAGGTGGTGGCAAGCTTGATCTGATGGTAAGTATCGTCATCCTTCATCGAGCAGTAAACTCGGAGGGTCTGCCCCTCCTTCCACTTAGCTACCTGGTCCTTGGTGATGAGGTTGAAGCTCTTGTTAGGGTCACCATCTCCCAAGTCCCAAGATACATAGTGATGACCTTCCCAGAGGGTAGTCTCCATAGATGGACGTGGCTCTGTAGTTACCTTGATTTTACCGCAAGGGAACTCTACACCACTGCCATCTACCAATGTAATGTCGTAATCGCCATTGGCGAGGTCGGAAGGAGCTGTAACTTTCAATGCCTTACCCTCATCGAGAACTTCGAAGGCAGCCTCCTTACCATCGATGAGTACTTTCTGAACGTGATCCACCAGGTTCTTGCAGTTGCGGATGATTGTAGTTTCTCCCGGAGCTACCCAAAGCTCGCTGGCATTGGTACCCAAAACTGGGTCATCGGCAGCAGGAGTCACGGTAACTTTCAAGGTGCGGGATGTGGTCTTATTCTTGGTGGTGGTTGCCACAATCTTCAGTTCATGATCACCTAAAGGCAAAGTTTGGTCGATGGTGGTACCTTCATAAATCTGCGTGCCATCGAGCAACCATGTCACTGTGGTGTAGTGAACAGGAGTGACTTTAATTTCCAAGTTCAATTTGGTCTTGCGATCTAACTTCTGGTCATCCAAGTCGGTGTTCAAGATACGAGGACTGTCATCTTCTGATACGGTGAAGAAAGGATCGTCGTCAGAGGAACAAGAAGACAGTGTAGCAGTGCCTGCGAACGCAAAGCTCATAGCAAAAAGCATCATCATTGCCTTCAAGACATTACCTTTATATTGATTCATTATCTTTTTCATCTTGATAATTATTAATAGTTATGGCGTTAGCCAATTCTTAATTGTTCATTCTAAATTCTTAATTACTTAATGTATCCTTTACCATTAGCTGGAGCGAATTCTGGCTGAAGGTTGACGTTAGCCTTATCCCACCAAAGCTTCTTGTGCCAATCATCAGTACCACCCATACGCTCGATGGCAGCCTTATAGTTGACGCTGTTATACTGACCTTCCAACTCTGGATAACGCAAGCGAGTAGGCATAGCCATGTTAGAATCGGTATAAGTGAAACCATTGGTAAAGATGCCTAGTCGGCTTCTGTCCAGGATAGCAGGATAGTCGGAGCGACGCAAGTTAGCCCAACCCTCTGATGGGTTCATCATGTGGAGAATCCATGCCTGGGTGTTGATGGTCGCCTTAGGATTGTCACCCAACTTGTTGTTGGCAATGAACTCATTGATCTCATCCTCAGAAATCTTGTTGGACGTGAGATAATAGTTGTTGAGCATCTCCATAGAAGCACGAACACCTTCCTCATAGAGAGTCTCAGCGTCACCACTTACATTCCAACCCTTGGTCTTAGCCTCGGCCATGAGGAATTTCACCTCGGCAGAGGTAATCAGAATACCAGGGCAAGAAGGCATCTCAAAGTCGATGTTCAAGCATGGACGCATCATACGTGCAAGAAATTCTGAGTTGCCATAATTGTTAGCATCCTGCTCAGCCAACTTAGCGAGAGAAGGAAATTCTGATACCTTAGGCACGTTCATCCAGTCGCTATACCAAGCAGCACCAGGATTACAAGGCTCCTCACCAATACCTTGACGCTGGAAGTAAGCCAACACCTCATCGGTCAAGTCGATGTTCTGCTCCTTGTCTGGCTTCACCTGACTACGCTTGATGTTGTAATAGTGGCGGCAGATGCGATAGAGACGAGGGTCGTCAGTATTCTGCATCTGATAGAACAAGGTAGAGCATACGAATGTAGGAGATACAGCATCCTGACCATAGAGTATCTCTCCCAAGGCATTGGTACGGAAATCATAGTCGTTGGCTCCATCATAATAGGTATAAGGAGAATCTGAATACTTGATGTAAGCATCGTCGGCAGCCGAAGCAATATAACCGCCAGCATCTGTCAATGCACTTTCAAATTCCTCCTTAGCCTGAGTAGGATTTACATCTGAGATACGCATGGCATAACGCAAACGAAGAGAGTTGGCATACTTCTTCCATTTAGCCACATCGCCACCAAGACTGGTTACATCGCCAGAAATGAGGTCGGTACCTGTGCCAAGCTGCTTCTCGCAAGCGTCAAGTTCCTTGAAGAACCAGCTGTAAAGCTCTTCCTGCGTATCATACTTAGGATTAGAAATACCCTTGATGTATCCCAAGCCAGCCTCAGAAGCAGGGATGTCGCCATAAAGATCAGAAATCACAGAGAGCAGATACACACGATGGATGCGAAGAGCGGCATTCAGATTAGCCTTGTCCTCAGAATTGTGGATGGCATCCACAAGGTTCTTGATGGAAACCGCATAATAACGGTCCCAAATAAGACGGGCAATATCATCCTGAAAGAAATTGGAACCCGAATAATTGGTTACATTCCAACCACCAGCGAAATACTGGTCAAAACCAGTGATATAGTTGCGATAAGTATCCATCAAACTAAAATCACCGTATGTCTGCAACAAAGAAGTTGTCAATTGTGCATTAGGATCCAGCTTGTCCACCTTGGTCTTATCGGTGTTAATGCTTTCCATCGTGCTGTCAGAGCAAGAAGTCATCACACCGCCAGTAGCCATCAACAAGAGAGCCATTGCGAAACCGCCTTTGCCTATATATTTCTTGATTATATTATTCATTTTATTATTGTCTTTTAATCAGTTAAGAACTATCATTTCTTTCCCCATCAAGAGATTAGAACTTCACATTCACGTTGATACCATAGCTCTTGCGAGATGGCAATGAACCATACTCCAAGCCAAGACCAGAGGTATTGTAGCTTGAGTCTGGGTCGATATTAGGAATGTTCTTCCAAACGATGAATGGGTTACGAGCCACGAAAGATACGCTCAAGCCCTTGACCCACTTGCCCAACAAACTCTCTGGGAAAGTATAACCTAAGGTAATCTCACGGCACTTCACGTAAGAGTTGTCATATACAAACTCGCTCTGTACGCTGGTAGCCATGTGCTTCCAGTAATCTTCTGGGCTCACAGCGATGTCGTTCTTACGATAAGTACCATCACCATTGTCGATAACACCATCCACTACGAGTCCCTTGCAGTTGCCAGACTCACGCCATGCCGAGATGTCCATACCTGCTGCCTGACGAGCCTCCTCAGAAGCGTACCACTCCTCACGGCCTGCCAATGTTCCCTTTGCCTTACCAGTCTGGTATGCAGAGCGCATAGACATAGAGTAGATATCAGCACCCACCTTCACATCGAAAGATGCAGAGAGGCGGAAGTTCTTGTAAGAGAATGTGGTATAGAAACCACCAGTCCAATCCCAAGAAGAGTTGCCGATGGTCTTCACGTTCTGGTCAACCTTTGGAAGTCCTGTGGCTGCATCGATGACAACTTGTCCCTGCTCATTGCGAACAACATCGTGTCCACGGATAGCACCATAATTCTCGCCAACCTGAGCACCTACTGATACACCGCACCATGTGGCCTTGGCAAGTTCAAAATAATCCATGCCATCTACGAGCGACTTCACCTTGTTGGTATTCTTGGAGAAGTTGACACCCATGTCCCAACCAAAGTCCTTAATCTGGAGCAATCGACCATTGAGGGCAAGTTCGATACCCTTGTTCTGAATCTCACCGGCATTAACCAAACGGTAAGAATAGCCAGAAGTGGTGGTAGAAGCAAGGCTCAAGATCTGATTCTTGGAGTTCTGGTTGTAATAGGTTACATCCAAGCCCAAACGACCATTGAAGAACTTCATTTCCAGACCCAACTCGTAAGAGCCAGTCATGGTTGGCTTCAAGTCCTTATTTGGCTGGGTAGAGTTGCTTATCATACCGATGGTATAACCTGAATAACTATACTTGCCTGTGGCGTAGTTGGGTGCAAGCTGGTAAGGGTCGGTATCGCTACCTACCTTTGCCCAAGATGCGCGAATCTTACCATAATTGATGAACTTCTTGTTCTTGATAAACTCGGAGAAAACCAAACTACCCGATACAGATGGATATACGTATGTATTGTTATTTGTAGGGAGCGTAGACGACTTATCGCCACGGAGGGTTCCCTCCAAATAGTAAGTATGCTTGTAGCCGAGGCTCGCGCTGGCATAGAGAGAGCTGATCTGCTTCTTGTACATACTCTCACGAGTGTTCTGCTCCTGATAGTTCATGATGTTCTGGATGCCATTCATCTGCTGGTTAAGACCGGTATTGGTGATGGTCTTGTTGTTCACCTTGAAGATGTTGCCACCCGCTGTGGCATTGACATCGAAATCGCCCCATGAGTTGTTGTAGAGGGCAAGGAGCTCTGCGTTCAGTGTTCTGTTATTGAAGATTTGGTCGGTAAGCTTTCCTGCTGGTGTACCTGGAGTTGTCTTGGCGATGAAGTCCTCGAAGTTCATGCTGTTGATGTCGGTACCGATGGTACCCTGCAACTTCAAGTGCTTGTTGATGTTCCAGATGGCCTTACCTGTCAAGCGGAACACATCTTTCTTAGAAGTATTGCCATTCTTATAGAGATCCCAGTATGGGTTCTTGTTATACTGGTCGTTAGCATTCCAGTTGGAGTAGTTGCCGTCGGCATCCTCATAGTGCTTCAACCAAGCCTGGTTGTAGGTACCAGCCAAAGTCATGAGGTTCTTACCTACATTGCTCTGAGAATCACCCAAGGCTGGACGGTTCTTCACGTTCTCACGAGTATAGTTGGCGGTGAAGTCGAAGTCAACAGGACCAGCTGAGGTATTGACACGGAGGTTGAAGTTGTCACGACTCATGTTGGTGTTAGGCAAGATGTCCTTGTTGCGCATATCCGTAACAGAGAAACGCATACCAGTCTTACCTGAATTCACAGAGAGAATGGCTGAGTTCTGCGCCGTCAAACCAGTGCGGAAGAAATCAGACGCATTGTTAGGATACATCATGAAAGGATGCTCCTGTCCATCAAAATACTTGAAGACGAAATCATCAGCCTTAGGACCCCAACTGGAGTTGGTACCAGCTGTACTGGATGTAGGAAGGGCACCATTGTAGCCCATACCATAAGTTGTCTGCACATCATCCCACTTAGCCAACTGGGTATCGATGGTGAAAGAACCATTGTACTCTACACCAATCTTATCCTTCTCCGCCTTCTTGGTCGTAATCAAGATAACACCATGAGAAGCACGGCTACCATAGAGGGCAGAGGCAGCAGGACCTTTCAATACGGTCATCGTCTCGATATCGTCAGGATTGATGGCAGAGATACCATCACCGAGGTCATAACCACCAGCTTCACCAGCACTACCAAAGTTGGTATTATCCAAAGGCACACCATCCACCACGTAGAGAGGCTGGTTATTGCCTGCCATTTCTGTATTACCACGAAGAAGCACGCGGGTAGAACCAGAAGCACCACCAGCGGTGTTCTGCACAACGAGACCAGCCACCTTACCTGAAAGAGAGTTGATGACGTTGGTTTCCTTCGCCTTGGTAAGTTCCTCACCTTTAACCTCCTCCAAGCCATAGCCGAGAGCCTTGCGGTCGCGCTTGATACCAAGGGCGGTAACAACGACCTCATTCAAGGCCTTACCATCCTCTTGCATCGTGATTTTCATGCCATTAGCAGCTTTCACGGTCATCGTCTTGTAACCGATGTAGCTCACTTCGAGCGTTGCTCCAGGCTTGCAGTTCAACGTAAAGTTACCATCTATATCGGTAACGGCACCGTTGGTTGTACCAGCCACTTTCACGCTAGCGCCAATCAAGGTTTCGCCAGTGGCATCCACCACTGTACCCTTGATGCCTTGGTTCTGCTGAACGCTCATCGCTGCATTGTTCATCTGGGCAGCGAGAATGGCAGAAGCAGGCATCCACATCAAACCTGCACCAAGCAGGCCGAGAAACATAGTTTTCTTTCTCATAATTGATATTTTTGTTTTTAGTTTAACATTATTCTTTCCCAAAGATTCCTTCGAGAATCCAAGGAGCATTCACCTTCATACTCTTGAAACGGTCGAAGATGCCATACTTCTCAGAGCCGTTGCCGAAGTGGTTGTTGTCCCAAACGAAAGTAGAGAAGCCTCGTTTGCGAGCCTCCGTAGTCAAGAACTTACAGTAGTAGGTCATGTTTTCATGCACTTTCTCTGAGTTTGACTTATAGTGATCGGTTACTCCCCACTCTCCTATAACGATACCCAGTCCTTTGTTACTCCAGGTATTCACCGCCTTGTCGAAGAAATCCGTCATCGTCTTCTCGTTGTCTGCAGGTATCTTGCCAGCATCCTTGTAGGCATCACCCCAGTAATCGTAGGTGCAATCGCCGGCGTAGCTCCATGGCTGATAGTAGTGAAATTCCACACTCATATAGTTGTTGCCATTGCCTTCGGCATCCTTTGGAATGATGAAATCTCCATTCTCGATGCCAAACCAAGGGTTACAAACGTAAGTCTGTAAGATGAGGTGGCGCTTGGCATTGTTGCCGCCTGTGGCACGAACCACATCCACGAATATCTGATTGTAAGCATTCTGCACTTCGAGGTTCTCGGCAGTAGGTTTGCCCCAGTTATCTTTGATATGCACTTCGTTAGTTCCTGCGAAAGCAAGACGATAATCATAATTGGCAAACTCAGAGGCGATATTCATCCAAAGAAGCGCAAGCTTCTGGCAGTTTTCTTCCTTATATTGATAGGTAGGACGACTTTCGAGCCATTTTTCATGATGCACATTGATGATAACCTTGAGGTCATTATCCAGGCACCAGCCCACCACCTCCTTGATACGGGCAATCCAAGCCTTGTCGATGCTCATCGCCTGAGCGTTGGTAATGTGGCACTGCCAACGGATTGGAATACGGATGGCATTGAAACCTGCCTTCTTCACGGCTTGTATCATCTTCTTGGTAACAACTGGATTGCCCCAGGCTGTCTCTGCATGGATAGAACCATCAGGGTTGCCAATCTGCATCGACTCACCATCCTGTCCAGGAGCTGAACACTCGAATTCATTGCCAAGATTCCACCCCACAACATCTTTATTCCATTGCTGGGCAGTAGGTATGGATTCGCCTACACCATCAGAACTGCCGGATGAGGGCAATGTACTTGCTTCGCATGAGAAACATGTGAAGACGCCTATTAAAAAGAGGCTAATTTTCAAAAAGTTCCTTTTCATTTTTATGTTTATATTGTTATTGTTTCGTTTTTTAAATAACTGTTTGACTTACTTAACAGAATCTGGTTGCAAAGATAAAGAAAAGGAACTTTCAGAGGGTTAGATAACAAACAAAAAAAGGTTTCAATTCAGACATATCGTCTAAGTAGAAACCTTTTCCTTGAATTTAAAACTCTAATTTACAGATACTTACTTGGAGAAACCCCAAAGTGCTTTTTAAATACAGTACTAAAGTACTTCACATTTACAAAACCGGCTTTCACAGATACATCCAGCACACTATCCCCCTGTTTCAGGAAGATTGCAGCCTGCTCCAGACGTATCAAACGCATAAAATCCTGCGGACTTTGACCCGTAAGAGTCTTCAGCCTACCATAGAAAAGCGTTCTGCTCATCGCCATCTCTCTACAGAGTCGGTCAATATTAAAGTCTGTGTCGCTCAGATGAGTCAACACCAAACGGGTAGCTTTATCTACAAAAGCCTGGTCTTGTGGATCCAGAACAGCTTCTGCCACATTTTCGACTGTCTGACCTTGCTTATTCAAGACAGTATCATCCTTTTTCTCTTCAGAAGCTCCAGCAGGTTCCAAGTGTTCATCGGAAGAATCGGAACCCACAATCTGCCCGGAAGAAGCAGAATCAGAAGCAACCTCTCCTCTAACAAGAGCAAGGCTTCTGTCCATATAATACTGACTCAACCGGCGATGATTCTTCAAAATACTGGCAACCTTACTCGCAAGAATAGCAGTATCGAATGGCTTGGCTATATAGTCATCAGCACCAAGTCCGAGTCCCTCTATCATAAAGTCACGACCAGCCTTAGCAGTCAGCAGGATAACAGGCAGCCATGATGTTTCCTTATTTTCCTTGATGCTGCGACAGAACTCATCTCCGTGCATTCCCGGCATCATGACATCAGAAACAATGATATCACATACCCCGCCCTCTTTCAAATATTTCAAGGCAGCCTCTGCACTCTCCACATCAACTACTTGATAAGAATCACCAAAAGTCATTCTGATATATTTGCGAAGATCTTCATTGTCATCGACAAAAAGAAGTGTATCCGTCGAAACATCAGCATCCTGCAGAACCGCAGAAGACACAGACTGGCAAGTTTCATCATGCTTATCTTCAGCTAAAGAAGATTCAGTTGCAACATTTTTCTTTTCTCCAACAAGCCGGACAGAAGAATCTGTTACATGACCTAATGGCATCTTCACACAGAAAGTAGTACCCTTTCCTTCCTCACTTACGAAACTAAGCTTTCCTCCTAATTTCTCTACAAGCTTTCGTGTAAGCATCAGTCCTAATCCACTTCCCATTTCCTGAGAATTTATCGCATTAGAAGCCCTGAAGAAGGTCTTGAAGATACTCTTAATTTCGGCCTTTGGAATACCTATACCTGTATCACATACATGAATCTTAGCCATCTTACCTTCAACAGAAGCCGACAACGTAACCTTTCCACCTTGAGGTGTATATTTGATAGCATTTGAGAGAAGATTTTCCAATATCAGATCCATCATTTTGACATCAGAATGAATCTGTTGCTGCGGACACGTTTCAATACACAGTTGAATATGCTTCTCCTGAGCTGCCAATACAAACTTTTCCAACTGCACACGTAAAAGCATCGGCAATTCTATATCTTGCAGGCGAACCTGTTCGGCAGACTGCTCTATCTTTTGGAAGTCAAGCAATTCTGTAACCATCTTCAATAGTTTGTTGCCGTTGCGATGCGCCATATCCAAGAATCCACGGCTTTTCTCACTCAAGTTGGAATCATTAGCCAGATTATCAAGAGGAGCCAACACGAGACTCAAAGGAGTACGTATGTTATGGGCAGTATTAACGAAGAAATTGATTTTCTCATCATAATACTTTCGCTGTAAGCGCTCTTTGTAATACTGCCAGACAAAATATAAGATGGCAGCAAAAATACAGAGATAGATAATCCATGCCCACCAGGTATTCCACCAAGGTTGGGCTATATGAATTTCCAAAGTTGTTTCTCCCAATTCTCTACCATTACTTCTGCAGATAGCCTTTACATGAAGCACATAGCTGCCCGAAGGCAAATTTACAAATCGTGCCAACTGATTAGAAGATGTTTTACTCCAATTACGGTCGTATCCTTCCAAATAATATTGATATTGAATATCATACTGGTATTGATAATTGATACTCTCGAAAGAAACAACCAGCGTATTCTCATTATGGCTAAGTTTCAATTTGCCTTCCTTCAACATTTCAAAGAGACATTCATTCCAGTGATCGGAACGTTCGACACCTTCAACCTCAACACTATGAATACGAAGTGGAGCGGCATAATTCAAACCTTTGGCAAACATAGGAGTCAAAGCGACAACTCCATCGTTGCTGCCAAAAAGCACCCTGCCATCTGAAGTACACGCAACAGACATTCGGTTATACTCACGTTCCATTCCCTTAAAGATGTTGAGGTTTACTATCTTCCCCTGTTTCATGAACGCCAAACCTTTATCCGTACTGATCCACAAATTGCCATTAATACCTTTTATAAGTCCATAAACAGTATTAGAAGGCAAAGCGTCCTGATTAGTATAGCGCTTAAACTTCTTTGTCAGTAAATCATAATCATAGAGTCCTCCTCCATCCGTTCCAATCCAGATATGACGGGAATCCTGAAAAGCCATACTGTTGACAAACAAATTAATGTCTTTTTCGGGATACTGTTCAGGATAAAAGAAACGACGAGGATGCAAAGGTTCACGCTTATCAATCAAATAGCTTCCATGCGAAGTTCCTACAGCAATAAAACGCTTATCCAGTGATTCCGTGATGCATTGCACTTCGTTGACTGGCAGATAGAATACCGACTTTCCCGTTCCATTCAAATTATATTTATCTGAAGGGAAACAAGCCATATCTCCATCCAAACATCCCACCCAAACATTACCATCGCTATCAGTGAAAAGACTGAATACATAATCACTCTTCAACATTCCTGTTTCCACAGAATAAGCAGGCATACTAGTGCCATCAGCATGAACCTGATATACGCCATTACCATAGGTACCAACCAGAATTCTGCCGTCTACAGTCTGACAAATCGTAAGCGCCACTTTATTATATAATCCATGATGCCAAAGACGAGTCTGCGCATCATAGACACTTACTCCTTTATCTGTGGCATACCATATTTTCCCATCACGGCTTTGGAAAACATCGTTCACACAATTATCTATCAGTGATTGATTGTTGAGATATTCATGTGTGATATATTCCAATGTATGTTTCATCGGTATTGCCAAATCTACTCCTCCCGAGTAAGAGCCTGTCCATAAATCGCCAAAACGATCGCAGCACAAGGTATATAATCCATTACCATTCAGTACGTTACCAGGACGTCCATCTGTATCTAGCAAGAGCTTGGTTTGTTTATTCGAACTGTCATAAGCATATATTCCAGCTCCATCTACAGCCATCAGAAGAGTCTGCTTATCATATAAAATGATTGAACGTACGGGAATTTTAGGAATGTTTTGCAAAGATTGGAAATCAGCAGATTTTATCAGCTTCCAAGTACGATCATCCACTACTTTAACTCCTTCGTGAAAAGTACCCAGCCAGATACGATGTCCCACAATATCATGATAAGAGGATACTACAGAACTGCCACTAATCTTCTTTTCTAACTTCCGGGCAGACATCGAATAGCAATAAACATCTTTAAAAGTTCCTATCAAGAGTTTCTGACCTATAAATTGGATATGATTAATATAGGTATTTTTCAATACAAACCTACCCTTAGCTGTCTCCCGAACTATCTCCTTTCCATCAGTAGCTGCTGATAAGCAATAAATGCCTCTATCCATAGCTAACCAGAAATTGCCCTTTTCGTCTACCAACAGTTCGTTCAACACGATACTTCCACCTAAAATATGCTGAAGATTACATTTCAAGACAAATGTATCTTTCCTCTTATCATATATATACACCTTTCCCTTGTTGTCGTAGGCGTAAATCAGATGTTGCGCATCCTTAGTCAGTTTAATACATCTACCACTAGCATCACTATACGGCATCTCTGTGTATAAAGTATAATTGGTTACTTGTTGCCCATTATATCGGTCAACTCCACGCTTAGTACTTATCCACATGGCACCATCCTCTGCCTCGACAATAGAATAAACACGAGGGCTGGAAAGACCATTGTCAGCATTGAGATTGGAAAGCATGAACATATTTCTGGAAACATGCGCATATGCCTGAAGAGCCGATGCCAACAGCAGCAATATAATGAGAGTACAGGATTTATATCGTTTCATAATTCTTTCATTGATCTTATTTGGGGACAAAGATAATACAAAAAAATGAAAAACAAATAGAATAATGAGATAAAATGAAAAAAATCTATTATCTTTGCAAGATATTAATATAAAGATATAGACTATGATCAAAAGATTATTATCCTTTCTAGACGCATCGCCAGTGAATTTTCTGGCAGTAAAGAATATCTCCGAGGAATTGGAGAAGAACGGGTTCCGCCGTATGAACCCACAGGAGCCTTTGGGCAAGATTGAAGCGGGTGAAAAGTTCTTCGTTACCAAGAACGACTCTTCCATCTACGCCTTCCAAATCGGAAAGAAGCCTTTGGCAGATGCCGGTTTTCACATGATCTGCGCCCACTGCGATTCGCCTACCTTCCGCATCAAGCCAAATGCTGAGATGCTTTGCGAGGGCGGTATCGTAAAACTGAATACCGAGGTTTATGGTGGTCCTATCATGTCAACCTGGTTCGACCGTCCGCTCACCTTGGCAGGTAGAGTTATCGTGAAGGGCGAGAATGCGATGAATCCCCAGACGCTCCTTCTTCATGTGAAGCGCCCATTGCTGCAGATCAGCAATCTCGCTATCCACTTCAACCGTCAGGTGAATGATGGTGTGAAGTTGAGCAAGCAGAAGGATGTGCTCCCTATCCTCGGCATCATCAATGATGAACTGGAGAAGGGCAATCTGCTGATGAATGTGATAACCGATGAACTGAATATCCAGAAAGAGGATGTTCTTGATTTCGATCTCTATCTGGCTGATGCCACTCCAGCCTGCACCTTCGGTGTACACGATGAGTTTATCTCTTCAGGCAGACTCGATGACCTGTCTATGTGCTGGGCTGGTGTAGAGGCGATGATTGCATCTGATGCCAATGATACCACCCAGGTTCTCGCCATCTTCGATAATGAAGAAACGGGCTCTCAGACCAAACAGGGAGCCGGAAGTCCATTCCTTTCATATATGCTCCAGCGCATCGCTCTGGCACAGAGCCATACAGAAGAGGCTTATTATCAGGCAGTAGAGCGTGCCTTCATGATTTCAGCCGATAATGCGCATGCCTGGCATCCTAACTATAGCGAAAAGTTTGACCCTACGAATCATCCTAAGCTGGGTGGTGGTCCGGTCATCAAGTTCAATGCAGCCCAGAAGTATGCGAGCGATGCTGTATCAGCAGCCATCTTCGCCAACATCTGCGATGCAGCCGGTGTACCATGCCAGCGTTTCGTAAACCACAGCGATGTAGCAGGCGGAAGCACCTTGGGCAATATCCTCGCCTCTTCCATCCCATTGAAGGGTGTGGATATGGGCAATGCCATCCTCGCTATGCACAGCTGCCGCGAAACCGGTAGCGTTATCGACCACGAATATTGCGTGAAGGCTTTCACCAAGTTCTATCAGTTGTAAGCAATCCCGATTTATCTCTTCACTCTTCACCTTCTCGCCCGTAGCCCCTCTGTTTATCGGGGTTTCGGGAGGTGAAGAGTTTTCTTTATCTCTTCACCCACTCTTCACCCCTCTTCACCCATATATCTTTTTTCTCATTAAAAATTATTTAAAAATCAGTTTCTCCGTTCTATCAGCCAGGAAAAGAGGGATGTTGATAAAGGAATCATCCCTCTTGAGATTAAGCATCGAATATCTGATGCGCAAACCAGGTGAGTACCTTTTGTTATACTCTATCAAACTACGCCCCGTGACACTGGTACCCGACTTCACTTCCACCGGAATAACTTCCAAACCACGCTGAACAATAAATTCCACTTCTGCTTTATTACCCGAAGCCCAATAATGGGAACAATTAACGCCATTAGCCACTAGACTCTGAAGAATATAATTCTCTGCCAAAGCGCCCTTATATTCTTTAAATATAGGATTATCAACCAGATAAGCCTCAGGACTCAAATCAGCAAGCACTCTCAATAATCCCACATCAAGACTATAAATCTTGAAGATGCTCAAATCTTCATACGATTTCAAAGGAACTTGCGGAGTAGAGCACAAGCTTACCTTATATATCAATCCCGCATTTTTAAGCCATGTAAGAGCATCCTCATATTCCCTCGCTCTTGCACCAGGACGAACCAGCTGATAAACAAACTTTCTATTTTCCTTAGCCAACTGTGACGGCAAAGACTTCCAAACATGCGAAATCCTATTAGCCAGTAAAGGCGTAGCATGCTTCACAAAGTCCAAGGAATAATCTTGCAAGATATTACGTAGAGTTATTTCCACGCCACTCAGATCCTTTTCTATCATCTTCATTGCCGCAGCTGGCATTCCACCAGATATACGATAGGCAGTAAATGCCTGAGAAAGTCTATCAAAAAAAACGTCAGGAAGAGGTTCCAAGCTATCTATTGACATATAATATTGGTAAAGCCTTTCATCTCGCTGCTCCAAAAACTCAGAAAAAGTGACAGGATACATATTTATATGGTCAACCTTACCCACAGGAAACGAAAAGCCTTGATGACCAAAAGCCAACCCCAAAAGAGAACCAGCACAAGCCACAACATATTCCGGTGTCTTTTCGCAGAAATATTTCATTGCGCTAATGGCTTCCGGACAGTCTTGTATCTCATCAAGAATAAGCAAAGTCTTCTGAGGCAAAATAGGTTCTGAAGTAAGATATGACAATTGCTCGATGATTTGCAGCGGGTTCTTGGTCTTGCGAAAGATATCGCAGACTCCCTCTTCTTCATTGAGACTAAAATATGCGCAATGCTCAAAATATTCTTCTCCGAACTTCTGAAGTACAGAAGTCTTTCCTACTTGTCGAGCGCCCAGCATAATCAATGGCTTACGGTCTTTTTTAGCTCTCCATTGTTTTAATTCTTGAATAATTATTCTATTAAACATTTTTTAGCACCTCCATCGTTAAAGTGCGAAAAATGTGTAAGTTTACACATTTCTGATACTTCTTTTGTGAAATTCTCCACATTTTTCACACTTGAGTTTTATTTTTCATCGCAAAGATACTAAAAAAACGACAAGCAAACAAGCATTTACTACATTTTTAACCAACTTTATTACATCATTTATTTCAAGAGGAGCATAAGACCATCCGTAAGATTCTTTCTAGCTCATAAAAAAAAGCGGAAAAAGCATGGCGGTTTGGGAAAATAATCGTAAATTTGCAATTGGAAAACAAAGATTAGGAATTATGATAGAGACTAACGATAGAATATTGCCGGTCGGCATCCAGTCTTTTGAGAAAATCAGAAAGGATGGATACCTTTATGTTGACAAGACAGATATCATCTGGCAACTTGCCAACAGAGGGAAAAAGTATAATTACCTGAGCCGTCCACGCCGCTTTGGTAAATCAGTGCTGGTCGATACGCTCGAAGCCTACTTCATGGGTAAGAAGGAACTCTTTGAGGGGTTGAAGATCATGCAGATGGAGACGGAATGGGTGAAGCGACCTGTCATAAGACTGGATATGAGTCGTGCGGGCGCAGAGCCGGAAAGTCTGAAAGGTTATCTAGACTATACCTTTCAGGAATATGAATCTTTGTATGAGATAGAAACAAGAGGTAATTCTCCGTTAGCTACTCGTCTGATAGAAATTATAAAGACTGCATACAACAAAACAGGTTT
>NZ_VZBE01000038.1:0-23576 GCF_009494835.1 Segatella copri | reverse complement strand
GCAGATATAATATAATATAATAATAAAAAATACATTACAAAATAACCAATCCATTTCTTTCGGGTTTTCAAACCCTTTATCCATGTAAGGGTTAAAAAAAAACTGAATAACTGAATACTGAATACGGATGGTCTTACCCATGCCCCCTGTTTTAAGGTGCATGGGTAGTTTTTTTTAAAAGGAGAACCGCGGTTCTGTGCCCAACAGATGCTCTATGTTAACGAGAGCGGCTTCTATGCTTTGGCTCTCGGCTCTAAGCTTTCTACTGTCGTGAAGTTCAAGAACTGGGTTACTGCCGAGGTTTCCTAGAAGTTAACTCCAAAAATGAGCTGGAGGGCTCCATTGCGCGATTTGTCGAAACTGTCGTGGCAGATGTTGGCAAGACCGATATCGTAGGTGAGATCGGCATAGAACATGTCGTAGCCGATGCCGCAGCCGATGCGGATACCACCATCAAGGCGGCGGAAGTTTGCATCCTTGAATGAACTCTCTGCTTCACGCTCGGCAAAGTTCTTGATCTTGCCTCCTACACCAACGGCAAAATAGCCGCCTACCTGAGGCTGGATGGAGAAGTGGTCGTCTACTTCGTACTTGTACTTCAGTACGGCTGGAATCTCAAGATAGTTGAGATTGTAGGTCATCTTGCCTTCAGGAAGTTCCTTCTTGCCACCTTTCTCTATATATGAAAGTCCGGTTTCGAGATAGAGTGGGGCGCTGTCGGTCAATGGGATGCCGGCTACTACGCCCACATTCAGGCCGGTCTGCCAGTCGCCACCATCCAGACGGGAATCGTCGGAATTGACAAAGGTGAAGGCAGGACCGATGCGGAATCCGTAATACGGGCTGCCGTAGTTGTGGTTGTAACGGTAGTCGAGACGGTCTGTCCTGCTGTTGTAATATCTGCTGTCACGATAATTCTGTGCTGCTGCCGGCATCAGAGCCAGGAGCAATGCCATCATGATGAATGCTAATCTTTTCATAATTCTTATTCTTTTATACATTAATATATACTGTTTGAAGAAACTTGTTTTACGGTGCAAAGGTAGGGATAAAAACCGAAACGGCAGCGAGTGTTTCCCTAAATGATAGAGGGGAACCCCTATTTCTGACCTAATACAACTTTCTCAACAAAAAAAATATAAATTTTTGCTATATTTTTTTGTTTTGTCTCCAATTTGTGCTATCTTTGCCTTCAAATTATAAACGTTTATATAGAAATATGAAATTTTTGAAGAAGTATCTACTGGATATTCTGGTAGTTATTGCATTTGCAATCATCTCCTTCGTCTACTTTATGCCTGCCGATATGGACGGACGAATCCTCTTCCGACATGATGCGGCAGCAGGAAAGGGACTGGGACATGAAAAGGAACTCTTCCAGCAGCAGACTGGAGAGACTACACGATGGACGAACTCGGTGTTTGGCGGTATGCCTACCTATCAGATGTCGCCTTCGTATGACAGTAATCAGGTGCTCAGCCAGATTGTGAAGGCATATCATCTGTGGTTGCCAGACTATGTATGGTATGTTTTCGTATACCTCCTGGGCTTCTATATCATGCTGCGTGCCTTCGATTTCAGACAGTCGCTGGCGGCGCTGGGAAGTATCATCTGGGCATTCTCGTCCTACTTTTTTATCATCATCGCTGCCGGACATATCTGGAAGGTATGGGCGCTGGCTTATCTGCCTCCGATGATTGCGGGCGTGGTGCTTGCCTATCGGGGCAAGTATCTCAAGGGACTGCTCCTTACTGCCATCTTCTCGGCTTTCGAGGTGCAGGCTAACCACGTGCAGATGACTTATTACTACCTCTTTATCATCCTCTTCATGGTGATAGCCTTCCTGGCAGATGCCATCAAGAAAGGTGAACTCGCACGCTTCGGAAAGGCTACGGCGGTATGCGTGGTGGGTGCCCTCATCGGTATCTCACTCAACCTCTCGAACCTTTATCATACCTGGCAGTACGGTCAGGAAACCATGCGTGGAAAGAGCGAACTCGTAAAGAAAAATTCGGCTAACCAGACCAGCAGCGGTCTGGATAGAGACTATATCACACAGTGGAGCTATGGTATCGACGAAACCTGGACGCTGATGATTCCGGATGCCAAGGGCGGTGCTTCCGTGCCGCTGGCGCAGAACCAGCAGGCGATGGAGAAGGCGGATCCTAACTTCGTGCAGATTTACCAGCAGCTGGGACAGTACTGGGGCAACCAGCCGGGAACGAGCGGACCGGTATATGTAGGTGCCTTCGTCTGCATGCTCTTTATCCTGGGTCTGTTTATCGTGAAGGGTCCGATGAAGTGGGCGCTGCTTGCTGCCACCATCCTGAGCATCCTGCTCGCCTGGGGTAGAAACTTCATGCCGTTTACCAATTTCTTCCTCGATTATGTGCCGATGTATGCCAAGTTCCGAACAGTGGCATCTATACTGGTCATCGCAGAATTCACCATCCCGCTCCTGGCGATGATGGCGCTGAAGAAGATTGTTGATGAGCCGGAGATTCTGACAGAGAAGATAAAATATGTATATGCCAGTTTCGGTCTGACAGCAGGTTTCTGTCTGCTCTTCGCCATCATGCCGGGCGTATTCTTCCCAGATTTCGTATCGGTACAGGAGACACAGGCGCTGCAGCAGTTGCCTCAGGAGTATATCTCTCCAATCATGAGTAATCTGACAGATATCCGCAAGGGCATCTTTACATCCGACTGCTGGCGTTCGTTCTGGATCATCCTCATCGGTTCGGCTCTGCTGATGCTCTTCAAGATGAAGAAGCTGGGCAAGGAATATATGATTGCCGGTATCGCCGTGCTCTGTCTGGTAGATATGTGGATGGTGAACAAGCGCTATCTCTACGATGATATGTTCGTAGACAAGGCGCAGCGCGATACACCGCAGCAGATGACCGAGACCGACAAGATTATCTGCCGTGACAAGGCACTCGACTACCGTGTGCTGAATCTGGCATCGAATACATTCAATGAGAACGAGACCTCTTACTACCACAAGAGCATCGGCGGTTATCATCCAGCCAAGCTCCGTCGCTACCAGGAGATGATTGATGCGCATATCGCTCCTGAAATGCAGAAGACCATGCAGGCGGTAGCTGCTGCGGGCGGCGATATGACCAAGGTGAACGGCGACAGTATCTATCCGGTACTGAACATGCTGAACACCAAATACTTCATCATGCCGCTGCAGGGCGGACAGACCGTTCCGGTTCAGAATCCGTATGCCTACGGCAATGCATGGTTCGTAGACGAGGTGAAGTATGTGAACAATGCCAACGAGGAAATTGACGGCGTGGGCAAGGTGAACCTCCGACACGTGGCTGTGGCTGATGCCAAGTTCAAGGAACAGCTGGCGCAGAGCGTGAAGCAGGATGATACTTCGGTGGTGAAGATGACGCAGTATAAGCCGAACAACCTGACTTACGAGGTGAAGTCGAACAAGGGCGGCGTGATCGTATTCTCAGAGATTTACTATCCGGGCTGGACGGCTACGGTAGATGGTCAGCCGGCTGAACTGGGCAGAGTGAACTATATCCTGCGTGCGCTGAATGTGAAGGCAGGCAACCACAAAGTAGTGCTCGATTTCCATCCTCAGTCGCTCAAGAATACCGAGACCGTGGCTTATATCGGTTATGGCGTTCTGGCTCTCCTTATTATAATAGGTGTAGTGGTTGAGGTGAGAAAACGCAAGAAGGAATAGTGGGGATTGCAAATCCCCTTAGACAGATTGAAAATTCTGATGATGCGATTTAGAACAGAAATAGATATTCCGAAGGCCGACTTCGAGATAGAGGCGGCAGAGCGGATGCTCTTTGTGGGCAGTTGCTTTGCCGACAATCTGGGTAGGCGGTTTGTGGAGAACCGCTTCCGGGCTACGGTGAATCCCTTCGGGGTGATGTATAATCCGGCAAGCATTCTCCATACGGTAGAGAAATGCTCCGAGGTGCGTCCCCGTGTGGCTGTCTTTACGCTGGGTACCAACCATGTGTATATCCTGAAGGAGACGGGCGAGATAGTGGACAACTGCCAGAAGCGCCCGCAGCGCCTCTTCGAAGAGCGGGAACTGAGCGTGGACGAATGTGCCGGCTATCTGCAGAAGGCTATCAATCTGCTGAAATCGCAGCTGGAAGCATCTGAAGGAAGTGACGGCAGCCTGAAGGTAATCATCACGGTAAGTCCTATCCGCTATGCGAAATACGGCTATCACGGGAGTCAGCTTTCGAAGGCTACGCTCCTGCTGGCAGCCGATAAGCTGGTGAAGGAGAATCCGGGTGTGGTGAGTTATTTCCCTGCTTACGAAATCATGAACGATGAACTTCGTGACTACCGCTTCTACAAGGAAGACATGCTGCATCCGAGCGAACAGGCTGTGGAATATATCTGGGAGCGGTTCCGGGCAACCTACTTCGGCAAGGCAGCGGAGCAGTTTTTGGAAGACTGGAGGCCCATCCGCGAAGCACTCGGCCATAAACCCTTCCATCCCGAGAGCGAGGAACACCAGAAGTTCATCGCCCGGACGGAAGAGAAGAAAAGACAATTTGAGGAGAAATATCATCTCTTATAAAATGGAGAAATATCATCTCTTATAAAATAAAGAATATTTAAATAACAAGACAATGACATATACTATTGAAAAGGTAACCACACTGATAGGTGCGCGTCGCTATGGAGACAATGATACCAACATCGGTTTTATCCTGACCGATAGTCGTTCACTTTGTTTCCCAGAGGAAACTCTGTTCTTTGCGCTCAAGTCGGAGCGTAATGATGGTCATAACTACATCCCTGAGTTGTATCGCAGAGGTGTGAAAAACTTTGTTGTAACGAATGTGCCTAAGGGCTATGCTTCTGATTATCCGGGAGCCAACTTCCTGAAGGTAGTAAACACGCTCGAGGCTCTCCAGCGTCTGGCTGAGCGCCACCGTGACGAGTTCAACATCCCTATCGTAGGCATTACGGGCTCAAACGGCAAGACCATGGTCAAGGAGTGGCTCTACCAGCTGCTCTCGCCAAGCATGTTTGTTACCCGCAGTCCGCGCAGTTACAACTCTCAGATAGGTGTGCCATTGTCGGTATGGCTGATGAACGAGCAGACCCAGGTGGGCGTTTTCGAGGCAGGTATCAGTATGCCTGGCGAAATGCTTGCCCTGCGTGACATCATCCAGCCAACCATCGCCGTACTGACCAATCTGGGTGCTGCGCATCAGGAGAACTTCTCTTCCATGGAGGAGAAATGCCGGGAGAAACTCATCCTCTTCCATGATGCGGAGACCGTAATCTATGATGGCGATGACGAGGTTATCAACAAGGTGATAGCCGAATATCCCGACTATAAAGGCGAGAAACTCTTCTGGTCGCTCAAGAACCCGGAGGCTCCTTTCTATGTGAAGAACATCGAGAAGCAGCAGAGCGTGAGCGTGATTACCTATATATATAAAGGTGAGGAAGACAGTTTCTCTATCCCGTTCATCGACGATGCATCTGTACAGAATGCCATCATCTCTGCCGTCGTAGCATCGAAACTCGGTCTTTCTGCTGAAGATATCGACAAGCGCATGGCACAGCTCGAACCTGTGGCAATGAGACTGGAGGTGAAGGTAGGACAGCACGGATGTACGCTGATTAACGACAGCTACAACAGTGATATCAATTCGCTCGATATCGCCCTCGACTTCATGAACCGCCGTCCAGACCATCGCGGTCGTCGCCATACGCTGATATTGAGCGACATCTACCAGAGCGGTCAGGCACCGGAGGCATTATATAAAGAGGTGAGCGATTTAGCCCGCAAACGTGGCGTGGTGAAGTTCATCGGTATCGGTCCTGAACTCTGCAAACAGCACGACGTGATTCAGATTTCGGAGAAGTTCTTCTTCCAGGATGTAGAAGAATTCATCGCCAGCGAGGTGTTTGCTTCTCTGCGCGATGAGGTGATTCTGCTGAAGGGCGCCCGCCAGTTTGGTTTCGACCAGCTCACCGAACTGCTGGTACAGAAGGTACACGAGACTACGCTGGAGGTGAATCTGAATGCCGTGGTAGCCAATCTGAACTACTACCGTGCGTTTATGAAGCCGGAAACCAAACTGGTATGCATGATCAAGGCAGACGGCTACGGCGCAGGTGCCGTGGAGATAGCCAAGACCTTGCAGGACCATCGTGTAGACTATCTGGCTGTGGCTGTAGCCGATGAGGGCGTTACGCTGCGCAAGAACGGCATTACCAGCAACATCATGATCATGAATCCGGAGATGACCGCCTTCAAGACCATGTTCGATTACGACCTGGAGCCGGAGGTTTACTCTTTCCGTCTGCTCGATGCGCTCATCAAGGCAGCCGAGAAGGAGGGCGTAACCGGTTTCCCTGTCCATATCAAACTGGATACCGGTATGCACCGCATGGGCTTCGACCCTGAGAACGATATGGAGGAACTCATCGGCAAGCTGAAACACCAGAATGCCATCATCCCACGTTCTGTGTTCTCTCACTTCGTGGGCAGCGATGACGACAGCTTCGATGATTTCTCAGCTCATCAGTTTGAACTCTTCGACAAGGGCAGCAAGCAGTTACAGGCAGCCTTCGACCATAAGATATTGCGCCATATCTGCAATTCGGCAGGTATCGAGCACTTCCCGGAGCGCCAGCTGGATATGTGCCGTCTGGGTCTCGGACTCTATGGCATCAATTCGCGCAACAACAAGACCATCAACTGCGTGAGCACCCTGAAGACAACCATTCTGCAGATGCACAACGTGAAGGCAGGCGACAGCGTGGGCTACAGCCGCAAGACGATTCTCGACAGAGACAGCGTTATCGCAGCCATCCCTATCGGCTATGCTGACGGACTGAACCGCCGTCTGGGTAACCGCCATGCCTACTGTCTGGTGAACGGTCAGAAGGCAGATTATGTGGGCAACATCTGCATGGATGTGGCTATGATAGACGTGACCGACATCCCTTGCAAGGAAGGAGATTCGGTAGAAATCTTCGGCGAGCATCTGCCAGTACAGACACTGAGCGATATCCTCGAGACGATTCCTTACGAGGTGCTGACCACCATCAGCAACCGTGTGAAGAGAGTTTACTTCCAGGATTAAGCTGCATCTGGCGTGAAATGCCGGATGTATGAAGTATGAAAATCGTTTAAAAACGTATAAAAATAGAGAAATCCTATCAGAAATGTTCTGATAGGATTTTTTTTTGCGTAAATTTTTCCATCAAAACGTATTGTAATTGAAGAAAAAAGTGTATCTTTGCACACAACAAATCATCTAAAGACAAAAAAGGGTGCTCCTTGTCGAGTATTTTCTAACAATTAAACAATTCAAAAAATTAAAATGGAACAAGTATTTAGCTATATTATCAGTCTCGGTGCGAGCGTGATGATGCCTATCATCTTCACGGTTATCGGTCTGTGTATTGGCATGAAATTCGGAAAGGCTTTGAAGTCGGGACTCTTCGTAGGCGTGGGTTTCGTAGGCTTGGGCGTGGTAACAGCATTGCTGACTACCAACTTCAACGACCCATTGAAGGCTATTTCTGACATCTACCACCTCCAGTTAAACGTTTTTGACATGGGATGGCCAGCAGCTGCAGCTGTAGCTTACAATACAGCAGTGGGAGCATTGATTATCCCAATCTGTCTGGGTGTCAACTTCCTGATGTTGATTACCAAGACAACACGTACCGTAAATATCGACCTCTGGAACTACTGGCACTTCGCCTTTATCGGTGCAGTGGCTTACTTCGTGATGGGTCAGAGTTTGCTCTGGGGCTATTTCGCAGCCATCGTCTGCTACATCAATACCCTGGTCTGTGCAGACTTGACAGCCGACAGATTCCAGAAATATTACGATTTGGATGGTATCTCTATTCCGCAGCCATTCTGCCAGAGTTTCATGCCATTCGCAATCGTTTTCAATAAACTCTTCGATATGATTCCGGGCTTCTCTAAGCTCGATATCGATGCAGAGGGACTGAAGAAGAAGTTTGGTGTGCTCGGCGAGCCACTGGTACTCGGTGTTATCGTAGGTGCCCTGATTGGTTGGGCAGCCCAGCTCGATATCAAGAAGATTCTCTTCCTGGGTGTAACGATGGGCGCTGTGATGGAGCTGATTCCTCGTATCACAGCCCTGTTTATCGACGGTTTAAAGCCTATCTCAGAGAAGACACAGGAGTTGGTGAAGACCAAGTTTAACGGCAAGAAGGTTCATATCGGTATGAGTCCAGCACTGGTTATCGGTCATCCAACTACCCTGGTAGCATCTGTGATTCTGATTCCGGTTATTCTGGCTATCGCAGTCTTCCTGCCAGGCAACCAGTTCTTGCCTTTGGCTTCGTTGGCAGGTATGTTCTACCTCTTCCCAATGATTCTGCCGTTTACAAAAGGTAATGTGGTGAAGACGCTTATCATCGGTCTGGTAACCCTCGTCATCGGTCTCTATTTCGTTACCGATATGGCACCAGACTTTACGCTGGCAGCCAACCAGGTTTATGCAGCAACAGGCGATAATGCCGCTCATATCCCTGACGGATTCTCAGGCGGTGCACTCGATTTTGCATCCTCTCTCTTCGGATGGGTTATCTATCGCGGTGTGAAGCTTTCATACGTAGGTATGGGTGTTCTCGCAGTCATCACAGTAGCCATGATGGTTATCAACCGTCAGCGCATCGTGAAGGAAGAGGGAAAGGTAAAAGGGTAAAAAGGTAAAAAAGTAAAAACAAGATAATTATGAAGAAATTAACATTAATATTAGCAGTAATGGTATTAACAGCAAGTCAGGCTTTTGGCCAGTGTGGAAAATGTGGCTATGAAGTGAAGGCAGAAAATGCCTACACTAACTACAATGTTCGTTATGCAAGCAATCCGATGGATGCAAAGCACTATACAACAGACCGTCTTCGCGGTGAGTTCGCTATCGAGAAGGTGTTCGCTCCAGGCGAGGTAAACTGGACATACACCCTATTCGACCGCTTCCTCATCGGTGGTGCTGAGCCAACAACCGCTCCTCTGAAGCTGACTTCTATCGCTCCTCTCTATACAGACAAGCCAAACGATCAGAAAAATCTGCTCGACAACCGCGAGTTGGGTATCATCAACATCGGTGGCGAGGGTACTGTAACCGTAGACGGCAAGAAGTATACACTCGGTTTCCAGGAGGCTCTCTACGTAGGTCGTGGTGCCAAGAACATCGAGGTAAGCAGCAAGGATGCAGCTAAGCCAGCTAAGTTCTATATGAACAGCGCTTGTGCTCATCAGACATATCCTACCAAGAAGGTTACCCTGAAGGATGCCAACAACATCAAGGCTGGTAGCCTGAAGGAGAGCAACGACCGCGTAATCCACCAGTTGATTATCGACGGTGTAGCCGGTGTTCGTACCTGCCAGTTGCAGATGGGTGTTACCGAGTTGAAGGAGGGTTCTGTATGGAACACCATGCCAGCTCATACCCACCTCCGTCGTATGGAGACTTACCTCTATTATAATGTGCCAGAGGGTCAGAAGATTCTCCACGTAATGGGTGAGCCACAGGAGACACGTCCTATCTGGTTGAACAATGAGCAGGCTGTGATTGCTCCAGAGTGGTCTATCCACTGTGCAGCAGGTACCAGCAACTATACCTTTATCTGGGGTATGGCAGGCGAGAATCTGATCTACAACGATATGCAGGTAGTGAAGATTCCTACATTGGAATAAAGAAAAACAATAAAAGGCAACCTGGCTTATGATGACATAAGCCAGGATTTGCCGTCTAAATAGTAATCTAAAATAAAAATAAGTATAACGCTTAAAAACTTTTTTGTAAAATGAGCCCTATTACAACAAGTAAAATGTCCAACTTCCGTTGGGTGATCTGTGCGCTGCTCTTCATTGCAACCACAGTCAATTACATGGACCGTCAGGTTCTCTCTTTAACATGGAAAGACTTCATTGCTCCAGAATTCCACTGGACAGATGACCACTATGGTACTATCACCGGTCTTTTCTCAATCTTCTATGCCATCGCCAACCTCTTCGCAGGTAAGTTCGTTGACTGGATGGGCACCAAGAAAGGTTATCTCATTGCTATCTTCGTATGGTCAACAGGTGCAGTGATGCACGCCGGTTGCGGTTGGGTTGCTATGCAGATGGAAGGTTATGATTCAATCGAGGCACTCCGCATGGTACAGGCTGGTAGTGATGCAGCAGTAGCGATTGCTACAATCAGTGTATGGCTGTTCCTCTCTTGCCGCTTGATTCTTGCTGTGGGTGAGGCTGGTAACTTCCCTGCAGCCATCAAGGTAACAGCAGAGTATTTCCCTAAGAAAGACCGTGCTTTCTCTACCGCTATCTTCAACAGTGGTGCTTCTGTAGGTGCTTTGGCAGCTCCAGCTACCATTCCATTGTTGGCTCGCAGCATGGGCTGGGAGTGGGCATTCATCATTATCGGTGTGCTCGGTTATGTATGGATGGGCCTCTGGGTATGGCTCTATGACAAACCATCTAACAGCAAGCATGTAAACAAGGCTGAGCTTACTTATATTGAGCAGGATGAGGACCTCGATAAGGTTGAGGCTGAGAAAGAGGCTGAGACTGCCGCTGAGGAGAAGACTATCGGTTTCCTGAAGTGCTTCAGCTACCGTCAGACCTGGTCATTCATCGTAGGTAAGTTGATGACTGATGGTGTTTGGTGGTTCTTCCTCTTCTGGGCTCCTGCTTACTTCTCTGACCAGTATGGTTATTCTTCAGATTCAGGTATGGGTATCGCCCTCATCTTCACTCTCTATGCTATTGTAACCGTATTGAGTATTGGTGGTGGTTACTTGCCAACCTACTTTGTAGATAAGAAAGGTATGAATCCATATATCGGTAGAATGCGTGCGATGTTGATTTTCGCTTGCTTCCCATTGCTCGGTCTGATTGCCCAGCCTATGGGTGAGTACAGTGCATGGTGGCCAGCTATCATCATCGGTTTGCTCGGTGCAGGTCATCAGGCATGGTCAGCTAACCTTTATTCTACCATCGGTGATATGTTCCCTAAGTCAACTGTAGCTACCATCACCGGTATTGGTGCGATGGCAGGTGGTATCGGTTCCTTCCTGATCAACAAGGGTTCCGGTATGCTCTTCACCTATGCAGAGGGTCAGGGTTCTGCCTTCAGCTTCATGGGCTTTGATGGCAAGCCAGGTGCCTACATGATTGTATTCTGCATCTGTAGTGTTGCTTACCTCGTAGGCTGGTGCATCATGAAGGCATTGGTTCCTAAGTACAAGCCAATCGTGGTTGAATAATACTTGATATTATATATTGAAGAAAGCTCATTTGTCAATAGACAGATGAGCTTTCTTTCGTCTTAATATGTTGGTTTATATGATTGCCGGTAGCTGCCAGCAATGTTGCTGACGGCTGCCGACAATGTTGCTGGCAGCTGCCGGCAACGTTGCTGCCAACTGCCAGCAATCATATAGAAGTGCATCCTTGTACCTTATTACTGAACTTTCGCATGTGGTTCAAGAACGGGCTGAAGGCTCAAATGCTCTAGGAACTTCTGCCCTTTCAGGGCGTGTGGGGCAAAACTTGCGAAACTTCAGTTTATTATATAGGTTCTTTAATCTTTATAGATGCATTCTTCAAGCGACAAAGATAGAAGAGGAATGCTCTTTAGTCAAGAAATCCTTGCTGTTTGAGGGCTTCAAGGAAACCTTGGCTCATCGCCTCGCAATCCTTCTTTGTATATCGGATGTCGGTGAAAACCTGGGCTAGGGTTTCGACGTTGTTGATGCGTACAAACTCCTTGTTCTCTTCCAATGCCTCCTTCTCTGCATAGAAGTCGTCAATCTTCTCTGGGGTATAATCCTCGAAATGCTCGTGGTGGATGATGCTACGCAATGGCAGACGGTCGCTCTTGGCTGGATGTTCTGCCGGCCATCCGATGGTCAATGTGGCTACTGGCATTACGAGCTTAGGGAGCTTCAGGGTGTCGATGATCATCTTTGGCATATAAACCGTAGTTCCCAGGAAACAGGTGCCCAAACCGGCTTCTTCTGCCAGGTTCGTAAAGGTCTGGGTAAAGAGAAGGGCATCGGTAGCTGCATTCATAAAAGAGAGAATGTTGTCATAGCCCGGGGTTCCCTTGCGGTTCTCTGCCCAGAGGGTTGTGCGGCGATAATCAGCACAGATGGTGAGGACGACAGGGGCTTCTGTTACCATAGGCTGGTTGAAGTGGGCTGGCGCCAGCGCCTTCTTTCCTTCTTCACTTCTTGTTACCACAACGCTGTAAAGCTGCAGGTTTCCCATTGTCGGGGTGCGCTCTGCCTCTTCCAAAAGGCGGTTCAGGAGTTCTTCTGATACTTCCTTCTCTGCATATTTTCTGATGCTTGTTCTGTTCTTAATCGATTCCATATCTTTTTTATTTTATCATTATACCTTATTATATATATAGGAGTTCTGTTCCATTTCAGAACCCTATTTTGCTGCAAAGTTAGTGAAAGTTTCCCAAAAAGTTGTCTTTCTTTCGCTTTTTTAGTGAAATATATGGCAAAACGTTTCAGATTTTAGAAATAAAAGTTTAATTTTGCACCTAAATATGAAACGTTTGATATGAAATATACTGAAAATATGACTTTTGAAGAGGCTTCCAAGGCTCTTATAGATGAACTGAATGCTAATCTGGCAACACTTCATCAGAATTATCATGTAGAACAGTCTGATTGGAATAAACTCTATGATCAGATAGCCAATGTTGTTTCAGAGGAAACTCATCTTCCTGTTTTCTCTCCTGAAGTGATGGAGGTGCGACCTCGAGAACTGGAATGCGATGTGGTGCGATTCCAGAATAATAAGGAGAAATGGGTGGCTCTAGTAGGACTGCTCGATGGTCATCCATACGAAATCTTCACGGGTTTGCAGGATGAGGACGAGGGTATCATGCTGCCTAAATCTGTAAGCAAAGGCAAGATTGTGAAGACCATTCTTGATGGAGGATTGAAGCGATACGACTTCCAGTTTGTGAACAAGCGAGGCTATAAGATTACGGTTGAGGGATTGAGCGAGAAGTTTAATCCTGAATACTGGAACTATGCCAAGCTGATTTCCGGTGTGCTGCGCTACCGTATGCCTATCGAACATGTCATCAAACTCGTTTATCAGCTCCAGCTTACTTCTGATAACATCAATACCTGGAAGAAAGGTGTTGTAACAGCCCTGAAGAGATATTTGAAGGATGGTAGCCTGATGAAACTTTACGATGATAGCGATTCCGAATCCTAATCCCCAAGATAGAAACTGATATAAACCATGCTTTTCCGTAGTAAGATATACTTGAAGAATGTCCGTTTCCATGCATATCACGGCGTTCTGCCACAGGAAACCCAGGTGGGCAACGACTATGTGGTGAATCTGGATGTAAGCTATGATTTCTCCAGTGCCATGGAAACCGATGAACTGGCTGGAACCATCAACTATGCAGAACTCTATGAACTCGTGAAACAGGAGATGGAGATACCTAGCAAACTGCTGGAACATGTAGCCGGAAGGATAGGAAAGCGACTCTTTGCAGAATATCCGACTATTCAGAAAATACAACTCGCCATTACCAAAGTTAATCCTCCTTTTGGAGCAGATTGTGACGGCGCAGGGGTAGAAGTTGTATTAACAAATGATAAAACTTTATAGTAGATTTAGGTTTTCTGATACAAAAGTAGTAATTTTGCAAAATCATCAGAAAGATATGTTGAAGAAAATAACACTCATATTGACACTATTGTGTATGTTGGTGCTGACAGCGACAGGCGCCAACCGCCGTTTCACGCTCGTTATTGACCCAGGTCATGGCGGTCATGATGCGGGTGCACTTGGTGCTATTTCCAAAGAAAAGAATATCAATCTCTCTGTGGCATTGCAGTTTGGCAAATATGTTGAGCGCAATATGCCGGATGTGAGAGTCATCTATACCCGCAAGACGGATGTTTTTATTCCTCTGAAAGAGCGTGCCAACATTGCTAACCGCGCCAATGCCGACCTGTTTATCTCGGTACATACCAATGCGCTGCCAGCCGGTAAGATAGCCCGCGGTTTTGAAACCTATACGCTCGGTATGCACCGTGCCAAGGATAATCTCGATGTGGCTATGCGAGAGAACTCCGTTATCTCGATGGAGAAGGGCTATCAGCAGACCTATCAGGGTTTCAACCCGCGATCTTCTGAGAGTTACATCATCTTCGAGTTTATACAGGGTAAGAATATGGAGAGAAGCGTAGAACTGGCGCGCAATATCCAGCGAAAGGTATGTTCCGGTGCCAACCGTCCGGATAAGGGTGTGCATCAGGCAGGATTCCTGGTTCTCAGAGAAACCTCGATGCCTAGCTGTCTGATAGAGCTCGGTTTCATCACTACTGCCGATGAAGAAAGACTGCTCAACGATGCCAGCAGGGTGGATGATATAGCCCGAGGCATCTACGAAGGTTTTGCGCAATATCGCAATAAATACGATAAATCCATCTCGGTTCCTTATCGAGCTGCGGATACAGAATCGGTGCCGGTTGCCAAGATAGTTTCTGATACGAAGCAGGAGAAGGACGAGCGCCGTGCTGAGGAGGCGGATACTGCGCCGAGAAGAATGGTGAAGCAGGTGGAAACCAGAGCAACAAAGGCTAAAACGGTTCAGCAGAACAGAAGACAGAACCAGCAGGATAAACCGGCTCAGCAGAGCAGACAGACGCAGCAGAACAGACAGAACCAGCAGAACAGAACTGTAGCTCAGAACAAGCCGGCACAGCATAAAGCCAATGTAGCCGATGCGCCTGTCTTCAAGCTTCAGATATTTGTCAGCAACCGCACGCTCCGCAGGGGCGATGCCCATTTTAAGGGCGAAACCGGTTATGACAGTTATCAGGAAGGCAATATGGTGAAATATACGATGGGAGCCTCTACCAACTATAATGAGATTTTCCGCTTGCGCAAGACGCTTGCCGAGAAGTTCCCGGAAGCTTTCATCATCGCTTTCAAGAATGGAAAGAAATATGATGTGAATCAGGCTATACGTGAGTTCAAACAGAACAGAAACCGCTGATTGACCTGAGTAAGGATAAGATATAAGCACGAATATATAAAGAGATAAATATGAAGCTAACAAAAGAAATCAAGATAGCTCTTGTAGCTATTGTCGGTATTTTGATTATGTATTTCGGAATCAATTTTCTGAAAGGCATGAATCTGTTCTCTACCAACAATACCTATTTTATAACGTTTGATGACATCCAGGGACTGGGTGCCTCTACGCCTATTTATGCGGATGGTTATAAGGTAGGTACCGTGGATGGTTTGGAATATGATTACAAGGAGAATGGTCCTATCAAAGTAAAGGTGGATATTAACAAGGATTTGAGAATCCCGCAGGGCAGTAAAGCCGAAATAGTAAAAGACCTGATGGGTAACCTGCAGGTGAATCTGCTTCTGGCAAACAATCCGCGCGAAAGAGTAGAACCGGGTGGTATCATTCCGGGTGCTGTAAACGGAGGCATGATGGATAAGGCTGCCAACCTGATTCCGGTAGTGGAAAAGATGTTGCCTAAGTTGGATTCTATCCTTACCAGCGTGAATGCGCTGCTGGCTGACCCGGCTCTGGCTGCTTCGCTGCATAATGTGGAAACCATCACAAGCAACCTCACCGTTTCTACACGTGAACTGAATACCCTGATGGCGGGTCTCAACAAGCAGGTTCCGGGTATGATAGGAAAGGCAAATGGCGTGCTGGATAATACCAACCGCCTTACAGCTAATCTGGCCAGTCTTGATGTGCAGGGCACTTTGAACAAGGTGAACCAGACTTTGGAGAGTGCTCATCAGTTTACTGAGAAGCTGAACAGCAACCAGGGAAGCCTCGGATTGCTGATGAACGATACCAAGCTGTACGACAATCTGACGTCAACCATGAGTCATGCCGACTCTTTGGTTATCGACTTGAAGGCACATCCGAAACGCTATGTCCATTTCTCTGTTTTCGGCAGAAAAGACAAGTAAAAAGAGTCCGAGCTAAATAAATTTAGTCTAAATAAGATTCGGTATGTTTCACGCCCCGAAATGACTCGCAAACTGTTTGTTTGTTAGCCGTTTCGGGGACGTTACATTATTGTTTCACTGAATTTCAGTCTGCTATATATGTATTTTAGGCAAGTGTTTGGTATTCAGTAATTTAAAGACTATCTATTAAAATGTTTTAAATAAGGGGATTTGCATTTCTCCTATTTTTTTTGTAACTTTGCACGTGATTTCGCATCTTTTGGTGCGTCCCGTCATTTGTGAATTAAAGTATTAATAATATAAGTAATCAATGTTAGCAAGTCCAAAAGCCCTCTGGGACAACAGTCTTTTGCTCATAAAGGATAGTGTAACAGAGCAGCAATATAACACATGGTTCAAGCCAATCGTCTTTGAATCGTACAAGCCGTCGACAAAGACTTTGTTGGTGCAGGTTCCGAGTCCGTTCGTATACGAGTACTTGGAACAGAACTTCGTTGACTTGTTAAGCAAGGTGCTGCATCGTAATTTTGGTGAAGGAATCCGTCTCACTTATCGTGTTGTAACCGATAAGGAGCATAAACTTTCTCAAGATATAGAGGCAGATCCAGACGATGCTGATATGGCAAAGCAAACTCGTGAGCGTGCCCAGCAGACGGCTGCCCAGCCTGCCGCTCCCCAGCAGCAGGAAGACATTGACACACAGTTAGACCCGAAGCTTACTTTCAACAATTATATGGAGGGTGACAGCAATAAGCTGCCTCGTTCCGTAGGATTGTCTATTGCCGAGCATCCCAATACCACCCAGTTTAACCCAATGTTCATTTACGGACCTTCGGGAAGCGGTAAGACGCATCTGGTGAATGCCATCGGTCTGAAAGCGAAGCAGATGTATCCTCAGAAGCGTGTGCTCTATGTGAGTGCCCGTCTTTTCCAGACCCAGTATACCGATGCCGTGCTCCATAATGCGAGCAATGATTTCATCAACTTCTATCAGTCTATCGATATGCTGATTGTGGATGATATCCAGGAGTGGGCTGGTAAGGCGAAGACGCTGAATACCTTCTTCCATATCTTCAACCACCTTTTCCGCAACGGAAAGCGTATTATCCTGGCGTGCGACCGCCCTCCGGTAGAGTTGAAGGATATGCCAGACCGTCTGCTCACCCGTTTCTCTTGCGGTCTTGTCTGCGAGTTGGAGAAGCCGAACATCCAGTTGTGTGTGGATATCCTGAGCAATAAGATCCGTCGTGACGGTTTGAAGATTCCGGTAGATGTCATCTCTTTCATCGCCCAGACCTGTAACGGAAGTGTGCGCGATTTGCAGGGAGCCATCAACGGTCTTCTGGCTTACAGCATCGTTTATAACAGCAGCATTGATATCCGTCTTGCCGAGCGCGTCATCAAGCGTGCGGTGAAGGTGGATGATAAGCCGCTCACCATCGATGATATTGTTGAAACGGTTTGCCATCATTATAATGTAACGGTTACTGCCGTGAACAGCAAGAGCCGTAAGCGTGATTATGTCGTGGCTAGACAGGTAACGATGTATCTGGCACAGAAATATACCAAAATGCCTGCTTCGAGAATCGGCAAACTCGTTGGTAATCGCGATCATAGCACAGTTATCCACAGTTGTACAAAAGTGGAAGAAAGACTGAAAATTGATGCTGGATTCAGCGATGAACTGGTTAGTATCGAAAACGGATTAAAGGTGAAAAGGGCATAAAGGATGTGCTTTTCACTGATAGGATAAGTTTAAGCGCGGAACCTTGGTATAGTGGTTCTTGTTTATATAAATGAAATAAAAGGAAGCCTGGCAAGTTTGTTTTTGCCTTGGCTTCCTTTTTCCGTCTATAAACTGTTAACTGTAAACTATCAACTCTTTTTCATCATCATCTTCTTCCATTTAAAGTATCCGGCTACGGCGATGATGACGTAGAGACCGTAAAGTCCTGCCTTGAATGGGATGCCTTTGATGATATAGAGATAGAAGCAAACGGCATCTACGATAATCCAGAAGAACCACTGCTCGATATATTTGCGTGCCAGCGCCCAGAGACCCACAAAGCTCAGGGCATTGGTGAAACTGTCTTGCAGAGGAACTGTAGAGTTAGTGAAAGTTATCAGTATATAATAGGTGATGCCCCAGGCTGCCAGGAAGAACAGAAGAGTAGGGAGATAGAGCGACTTCTTCATATAGGTAATCGGAAGTTCTTCTTTCTCCTTCTGGTTGTGCTTCTTGCCATATTTCCATACGGCATAACCATATATACCGGCTATTGTATAGTAGACCGCCATACCCGCATCGCCGTAAAGACCATGACTCCAATAGAGCCATACGTCCAGGGCGGGCATGATGATGCCTACCAGCCAGAGCCAGATACTGGCACGGTACTCCAACAGGATATAAACCAGTCCGAGTACCGTGGTAAAGATGTCTAAACCATGTGATGCAATATAATCCATCATGATGATTTCTGATTAGAACTTCAATGTAAGATGCGTCATCCAGGTAGTATCTGCCATCGGAATGTAGGCTATCTGCTTGAATCGTTTGTCCAATGTATATCCGTAACCGGTAGCATTGCCCCAGGTGAATGCGCTGGCTGCATAGTGGCGGTTGAAGATATTGTTGATGTCCACACCGAAGCTTACCTCCTTGATGCCGAGTGCCTTGGTTACCTTGGCGCTATAGTTCAGGCTCAGGTCGCTCTGTGAATAGCATGGAAGTGAGAAGTCGCGGTCTTCTGTGTTGGTAATATACTGGCGACTTACAAAGTTGGTGTGCCAGGTAGCAGAGAAACCGGCATAGTGGATGTCGATGAATCCGTTCAGGATAGCTGATGGAGAATAAGACAGGGTTGAGTTGTCGTAATGTACTACGCCTGGCTTCGTATCGTCTTCCCAGTTGCTTACATACTCATCAAAGTCCTTGATCTTGTTCTTGCTCAAAGCGGCATTTCCTTCTACAGACAACCATGACAATGGTGCCCAGCCGGCTGTCAGCTCTACGCCCATACGGTAAGAATCCTTGATGTTGGTGGTCAGCGCCTCGCCGATGTCACTCAACTGTCCGGTCTGAGCCAGCTGGTTGTCATAATCCATATAGTAGAAGTTGGCGCCTGCGTGCCAGTTGTCGCCCTGATACTGATAGCCGAACTCTACATCGAGCAGCTTCTCCTCTTTAGGGAATGGATAGTTGAAGTTGTCGGTAAAGTTGTTGCGCTCTGGCTCGCGGTTGCTGTAGGCTACAGATGCGTATGCCTTGTGACCATCTTTGTTGAAGCTGATACCTGCCTTAGGGTTAAAGAAGTTGTACTTCTCGTTGATGTTCAGCTCCTGGTTCTTGTAGCTGCCGTCTGCCTGGGCGATAAATTTATCGTTGATACCGTCGGTCTTGTATTCTACACGGCGATACTGCAGGTCAGCGAAGGCATTCCAGTAGTCAGCAAAGCGATAGCTTGCCTTGACGAAGGCGCTGTAGTCATACTTGTGGGCATCAGAATCATAGTACTTATACTGACCATTGTTGCCGAAGAACTTCTTCTCGGCATCCTGGTTGGCGATATAAGTAAGGTATCCCCAGTGGTTGCCGCGGAACTGCTGCAGGTTCAATCCGCCGATAACATCCCAGTGCTCATCCTTGTAGTTGGCATTGTATACCATGCCGTAGGTATGCTGGGTGAGTCCCTTCTTGCGGATGAAGTCAGACTTCTTGACCTTGTTGCCCTCTGCATCCTTGTAGACGAGTCCGAACTTGGCAAACTTGGCGTTGTTCTTGAACTCCTTGTAGTAGCCGTAGCCATAGGTATAATGCAGTGAGAGGCTGTGGCTCCAGTGGCTGCTTGGTGTCCAGGTAGCCGAAAGGATGTTATGGTTCTGATAGAAGTTATCAGTAGTCTTGTCCCATTTGCTTCCGTCGCGCAGAGTATAAGGAGTGATGGTATAATCGCCCTTGCCGTTGCGAACCAAATCACCTGTCAGCACATTAAACTTATCCAGACCTGCCTTATACATATCTTTATAAGTGCGGATGCCATCATCAAGGAGGGTGAAGTTAGAGTTGTAATCTCCGCCCAGCACACCGCTCCAAGCCTGACCGGTCTTCTCGAAGTTGCCGATGTTCTTGTAGCTTATCTTGAAGTTATCGCCCAGCCAGGTCAGTCCGCCATAGTAAGAACCTGAGCGGCCTGCTGTACCGTCTACATAACCGTCGGTAGCTGTCTCGTGATAAGCACCGTCAAAAATCAGATGCTTGCCGAGCAGACCTGTAGAGAAGCTGGCGCCTGTATGATAGGTATTGTAAGAACCGAAAGAACCGGTAACTTCTGCAGTAGGGTTGAGCGAAGGAGCAGCTGTAGCCATAGAGATGCTTCCACCGAAGGCACCGTCGCCATTGGTAGAAGAGCCTACGCCGCGCTGTACCTGGATGCTGCCCAGGAGCGAAGAATAACTGTTCATGTTAGCCCAGAAAACGGTCTGGTCTTCCGGTGAGTTGAGGGCCACTCCGTCGAGTGTTACATTGATGCGGCTTCCGGCAGCGCCACGAATGCGCATATAGGTAGTACCGGTGCCGATACCGTTCTCACTCCAGGCGAGGATGCCCGGTGTACGAGAAAGGAGAAATGGCAATTCCTGACCTGAGCAAGAGAATTGTTTGAGTTCTGGTTTCCTGATGTTAGCCACGGCGTATGGAGCTTCCTTTGCGGCACGTACGCCTTTTACAATCACTTCATTCAAATTCTGCACCTTCAAGGTGTCGATTTTTGTCTGTGCCAGTGCAGCCTGGCTTGCCAAAGAGCAAAACGCTACACTGAGTGCAATCCCGTTGAATCTTTTCATTTATTTAAATTAAAAACATCATATAAGGGGGGAATGTGCCTTATTTTCCTACGCCAGCATTACCTGGTTCAGGTCGATGGGTATATTCTCAGCATCCGCTTTTTTCTCTTTTCCGGCGGTAGCACCCCTTAGTTAGCTCTCTGCTAACCGGGTGCAAAGGTACAAATAAATTTGATAACCGCAAAATTTACGTAGATTTTTACTATATTTGTGTCCTTTTATCATTCTTTTTTCTTATATTTGCAGTCGGATTGCTGTTATTCGCAGTCCTTACAGTTTGAAACCTAAACTTCATGTGATAGGATTATGAGACGATATATTTCACATTTGTTCACTTGGGTCATCTCTTTCCTGACCCTGTTGGCATTCTCATCGTGCTTGAATGAGCATCCTAAGGAGCAGCTCGATGGGGGTGGCAGCAATGGTTCTGCGTCTGAAATATTCGATACGACCATAGCTCCTTTATATGATTTTATGGGTGGAACGATAGATGGGGAAGGCATCCGCGATATTCAGCGTCTGGACAGTCTGCTTTCTCTTTCTCCTGATGATGAACAGCTTTATTCTTCCTGGCAATATCTTTATCGGGCTATCGGCATGTGCAACAAGTCGCTGGATATGATAGATTTACAGTCAGTACGGCTTACCGATAACCAGAAGGCGCAGTTCAAGGCTGAGGTGCGTGCCATCAGAGCCATGATGTATTATGAAGCGATGGATTTGTTTGGCAGGATTCCGGTACTCCTGTCTGCGGCAGAATCTCTCATCTATGAACCGGCATCGGGCTCTTCTGTTACCGATGAAAAGCTGTCGGCTCAGAGCGAACGGAGCGAAATCTTACATTTCATCTTCAGCGAATTGCAGCAGGTGTTGCCTTATCTTCCTCAGACGTCCAGTTTGGAGGAAGGCTCTCATTATGGGCGCATCACGCAGCCTGTGGTTAACTTCCTGCTGGCTAAACTGGCGCTGAATGCTGAAATCTATATGTACAACGATTGGGCGCAGGGTTACAGGAAGCGTCCGAAGGGTAGGGACCTGGAATTTATGGTGCGTACAGCCGATGGCGCCTCGCTCATTACGGGCGGCAAGGCTAGTGAGAACCGCAGCAAGATATTGAATGCTTGGGAAACCTGTATCTTCTATTGCAACAGACTGGCTGATGAGGGCTGCAGTTTAGAGGAGGATGAAATCTTCAACAGTTCTGCGCGTTATCAGATGCCGAAGGATGCGCTGGTGATGGATGAGGCTGATTCTGTTCAGCATCCACTGCCAGCCAAACCTCTTTTCCGTTTCCGTTATGCTGATGTTTTACTGATGAAGGCTGAGGCGATGGAGCGCAACGATGGGGATGGCAGGGCAGAGTATAATATGGTTCGTGCGCATGTCGGTTTGCCTGCGCGCAAGTCTTCGCTAGCCAATATTCTGGAAGACCGTCAGGTTATGCTGGCGGGCGAGACCTGTCACCGTCAGGACCTTATCCGTTTCGGAAAGTTCCTCAAGTCCTCGCATCTTCGCCGTTCTGTTCAGTCCGCTCTTACGTCCTGTTCCATCGTCTTCCCGATACCTCAGCGAAGTCTTGCCTTCAATGGCAAGTTGGTTCAGAATAAAGGATATGAGGCAATGGAATAGCCCAAAACTCTTCACTCTTCACCCGATAGCTCGAATCCCCTTTATATAAAGGCGTTGCGGAGGGTGAAGAGTTTTTTGTAACTCTTCACCTCTCTTCACCCACTCTTCACCTCTCGAATCCCCTTTATATAAAGGCATTCCCAGCGATTGGGTGAAGAGTGAAGAGTAAAATCAATTTTTCGTCTTCTTTTCTGATATCAGCCGGAACCATTGTGATATTTCGGTTATTGAAAAACCTGGCAAACCGGTTTTCATTCGCTGTTTGGCTCAGACAGCCCACTGTTCTTCCTACCGCTAGTCTGCTGTTCTAGTTTCTCCAGTCTGCTGTTCTTGTTTCACTCGTCAGCTGTCCCCGATAAATAAAACCATTTTTTTTCTTTTTAAAAATCACTTTTTTCCTTTTTCTACCCTCTTTTCAAAATAAAATTTGTACTTTTGCATGCATATTAAGACGATAAAACAGTAATCTTGGCAGATGCCAAATACAAAAATAAGAACGAAATGGATACATTATATTTATTGCAGTTCGCCTGTTTCCTATTTATGTTCGTCAATATCCTCATCCTGGGTATTACCCGACTGCACATGAAGTGGATGAACCGGCGATATGAAGTGTCACGATGGCTGATTATCGGAGCCATGGTAGGATTGGCCATACAATTTCTCATGCAGATGCTTCTGGGCTTCCGGGCGCAAGACGCTGCTGTGGGAGCCGTTTTCAACATTCTGGTCTATCCCCCTTGCTTCTCGCTCATCTCTATTGGCATTTACAATATCGAGGCAACGCATGCCAACCGCCGGAAGATGAGCATCGTTTGCGCCAGCATTTATGCCGCCATATTGGCTGCCTTCTGCATCGGCTTTATCCAGAGCGGAAACTTCCATATCGGCAGCTGGATTTATGTGATGATAGCCCTGTTCGCCTTCAGCGTAGCCTATTGCATCTATATGATAATAGTGGAAATCAGAAAGCGCAGGAGGATGCTGGAGGTGATGGCTGGTTACGATATCCTGCCTTACGTGAGATATGCGCGAGCCAGTGTATTCTTTTACCTTTGCACCCAGGAATCAAGTTAGGATATTTGGTTAATGGGTGTTA
>NZ_VZBE01000011.1:0-25933 GCF_009494835.1 Segatella copri | reverse complement strand
CATGGTGGTTTATCAGGCTCTCTATGGAGACCAAGCCTATTGGGTAAGACCGGAAGATATGTTCTTCGGGAAAGTAACAAGGGACGGCAGAACTTTCAATCGTTTCACGGAAATAGATAAATTCTAACAACAGGAAAATGAGCATGAAACAGATAGAAACACTCGTTTTTGATTATGGAGGTGTCATCGTGAATATTGATGATGTCGCTGTTGTGAAAGCCATGGAGAGCCTGGGCGTTACGGCGTTCAAGCGGCTAATCCATGTCCGCAAAATCAAGAGACTGATGCACCAATATATCAATGGTCTGGTAGCAGAAGCTGAGACTTTGAAAGAGATGCTGAGCCTTTGCCGCAAAGGAACCACAACCGAGGATATTGAGAAAGTTCTCGAAGAGCTGTGTGGCAATCTGCCCGTGGAAAGACTGAAAGCATTGGTCAAGCTTCGGAAGCGATACAAGGTCTATCTGCTCAGCAACATCAACGACACGCTTTGGCAGAAATCAGTTAGTCAGATGAAGCAGTTGGGATATTCCACAGACGATCTGTTTGATGAAGTCTTCCTCTCATACGCCATGCGGAAAGAGAAGCCATCCGTCGAAATATATGAAGAGATGACACAGCAGACTGGATTGAATCCTGCCACCACTCTCTATTTCGATGACCGTGCAGAGAATGCCGAAGCAGGCAAGCGTTTTGGCTTTCAGAGCGTACTGGTAAAGACCAATCATCTGGAAGAACATCAGGAATGGCAAGAAATTAACAAGAATATAAAAGAATAATCTTATGCGCATAATAGGAAACTTACTTTGGTGGCTCTTCGGAGGTCTCGAAGCTGCCATCGGTTATTTCACCGGAAGTCTGGCTCTTGCATGTACCATCATCGGCATTCCCTTTGCGATACAGACATTCAAGATTGGTCTGCTCTGCCTATGGCCTTTTGGTTCTACAGTAAGAGAAACGAATAGTCCAACTGGTTGCATTCGCATTCCGCTGAATTTACTCTGGCTGATTTTCGGGGGATTGTGGGCTTGCATCATGCATCTGTTCTTCGGCTTTCTCTTATGTATAACGATCATCGGCATTCCTTGGGGAAAACAGCATTTCAAGATGGCTGGGCTTTCGCTCGCACCATTCGGAAAGGATGTGGAGTTGGGATTTTAAAGAGATAAGAAAACGCAGTTGAAGAGTATGAACACATTACATAGTTACCTCGCCTACTATCTCCTTGCCATCAATGCTGTTGCATTCATCGTGTACGGCATTGATAAGTACAAGGCAAAGAAAGCCAAATGGCGCATTCCGGAAGTAACGCTTTTATTGCTGGCTGTCGTTGGAGGAAGCATCGGGGCATGGATGGGAATGAAAGTCTGGCACCATAAGACGATGCACAAGAAATTCAAATACGGCATTCCTGTCATTCTGCTGATACAGATTGCGCTGATGGCGTATTTACACATGAAATAATAACAATATAAAGTACGAAGTATATGAAAAGTTTTGCACCAAAGCCGTGGTTTGCACCACAGCCTGTGCTGATTATCGGCACATATAATAAGGATGGAGTTGCCAACGCAATGAACGCTGCCTGGGCAGGACAGTGGGACATGAAGGAAATTATGATCTCGATGGGAAATCACGTCACCACAGACAACCTGAAGCTTGGCGGTGAGTTTACCGTTGCCTTCGCTACCAAGAAAACCATGGTGGCTTCTGATTTCGTGGGCATTGTTTCTGCCAAGAACGACTCGAAGAAGATGGAGAAGACGGGATGGAACATCGAGAAGGCGACTATGGTCAACGCTCCGGTGTTCACCGATTTTCCAATGACCCTGGAGTGCCGAATCAAGGAGAAATACGACGAAAGCGAAACCGGCTATTATCTCATTGCCGAAATCGTCAATATTCTTGTAGATGAGAAGTATCTGGCTGAAGACGGAAATCCAGACATGGAGAAGATGGAACTGATTGTCTTCGACCCTATTCATCACGGCTATATCCAGCTGGGCGAGAAAGTCGGAAACGCTTTCTCCGACGGCAAGGCTTTGAAATAATAGCCAAAAATAGAACAGAAAAGCAAATAAAAGTTCGTTTTCTATTCCAAATCTTACTATTTTTGCACCATGATAATGGATTTAGAACATATAGGTAACAAATGCGGTTTCTCTGACACCGGAATGCAGAACAGATGCAGCCAGCTTGTGGGTGGTGACAAGGATATGGTTAAAGTGTTTAATTACAAAAGATAAAAATAAATAAACATGAATTTTCCAGAAATATATTCAGCAACAGGCATGATGGAGCTGATTCAGAAGATCGGCTTCCTCCCTCTCCTTGATAGTGGCGTTGAAGGATTCTCTGCCGAAGACATCGTGGCGGAAGACTGCGGTTACGTAAGACTTCCTGAAGGCGGTTGGGACTGGCCGCTATGGAAATGGAAGGGCGAAATTGTGCAGGAAATGCCGTGTATGTACGGAAAGTTCTTTAACAAGAAAGCAGGATTCATCAGCCAGGAATGGTGGCCGGACTTCTGCAACTACAGAAGAAGCAAATACCCCCGTCCGGATGAAGAATCGATAGAAGGAGCCATTCTCTGCACGCTTCAATCTACCGGCAGTCTCATCACAAGAGAACTTCGGGCATCCTGCGGTTTTACGGGCAAGGGAATGAGAAGCAAGTTTGACGGTTATCTCACCCGACTGGAAATGGCGACTTACATCGTGACCGAGGATTTCATCTACCCTCGTGACAAGCACAATCACGAATATGGCTGGGGATGGTCGCTGCTCAATACTCCCGAAGATCTCTATGGCAGGGAGGTTTGCCAATGCAATCGCACTCCCCAGGAATCTTATCAGAGGATTTTCGAGCATCTGAAAGAAATCCTACCTGATGCTTCGGATAAACAGATCATTAAATTAATTGGATAAAAATGAGAAAGGAATCAAGAGCAATGGATAGTGAGTGGGCTTTGGAAGTAATGCACAAGGCTCCGTATATAACGGTCAGTTTTATTGACGAAGAAGGCAAACCTTATGGTTTACCCCTGTCACTCGCATCAGATGATGATGTGAATTGGTATTTTCATGGTGCCTTGGAAGGCAAGAAGCTGGAGGCAATCAAGGCTCATCCCGAGGTTTGCCTTTCAGCCGTAACCCGTTGTGCGCCTACGGTTGGTCCGAAGGACGGAAATTTCACCCTGCAATTCAAATCAGCCATTGCATTCGGTAAGGCAGAAATCTTGGCAGATGAAGCAGAGAAGATTCATGGTCTTAGACTAATCTGTGAGCGCTTCCTTCCTCACCACATGGATGCTTTCGACCAGAGCATCGCCCGTTCCCTATCACGTACGGCTGTTGTTCGCATCACGCTTACTGAGCCACCAACCGGCAAACGCAAGCTGTATGATAAGGAGGGCGTGGAAATGAAATATGGGAGAATGGAATAAATCTCCGATAATGGTAACATCTTCCGAAAACCAGGTATAAGCTTTTTTGGAGAATGTGCGTATCTTTGCACCCAAGAAAAATTCTAGGAGCCTCTCATTGCGACCTATACGATGGTGGTGGGAAAGGAATGATTCCTTGGGACAACATCGAAGAGTTCCTGAAAAAGAATTAAAAAAAATGATACAATGAAGAAAATAATCGTAATCTCTACCAGTCTGCGTACTGGTTCAAACAGCGACATGCTCGCAGATCAGTTTATCGAAGGTGCCAGGGCTGCAGGTCATGAAGTGGAAAAGATTTCACTTTCAGGAAAGGACATCAAGTTCTGCAAAGGCTGTCTGGCTTGTCAGAAATTGGGCAAGTGTGTCATCAAGGATGATGTGAACGACATCATGCAGAAAGTGCTGAATGCCGATGTGGTTTGCTGGGCAACACCTATATATTATTATGAGATGAGCGGACAGATGAAGACGCTCATCGACCGCATGAATGCTTTGTACTCGCTCGACTACAAATTCCGAGATGTTTACATGCTCACTACTGCTGCCGAAGATGAACCAGAAGTACCGAAACGTGCTGAAGCAGGATTGACTGGATGGATTGACTGTTACCCTAAGAGCCATCTTGCTGGCACGCTGTTCTGCGGAGGTGTTGACGCGCCACGCACCATTGAAGGCAACCAGAAATTGCAGGAAGCATACGAGTTAGGAAAATCTGTTTAAGGGATAACTATTAAGGAGGGGTTTTATGAAAGCTTTTGCAACATTCATTATATTAACAACGCTATCGCTCAACATTATGGCACAACAAAAAATAGTACAGACAGCAGGGCGCACCCAACTGGGTGAGTTTGCCCCAGAGTTCGCTCACCTCAACGACGACATCCTCTTTGGAGAAGTATGGAGCCGCAATGACCTGCTTTCATTGCGTGACCGCAGTTTGGTAACCATCACTTCGCTCATCAGTCAAGGAATCACCGACAGCTCGCTGAAATATCACCTGCAGTCAGCAAAGAACAATGGAATTACTCGCACGGAAGCGGCAGAGATCATCACCCACATCGCCTTCTACGCCGGCTGGCCAAAAGCCTGGGCAGCATTCAATCTGGCTAAGGAAGTGTGGAGCGAGGATGTAAAAGGCGACGATGCGAAGGCTGCATTCCAGCGTGAGATGATCTTCCCTATTGGCGAACCCAACACCGCTTACGCCAAATACTTCAAAGGCAACAGTTATCTGGCACAAATATCTGACAGTCAGATACCTTTCTTCAACGTAACCTTTGAGCCTGGTTGCCGTAACAACTGGCACACGCACCACGCTACAAAGGGCGGCGGGCAAATGCTGGTAGGCGTAGCCGGACGTGGCTGGTATCAGGAGGAAGGAAAGCCTGCGCAGGAAATCCTCCCCGGCACAGTCATCCATATTCCTGCCAACGTGAAGCATTGGCATGGTGCTGCAAAAGACAGCTGGTTTGCCCACCTCGCCTTTGAAATACCTGGCGAGAACACATCCAACGAGTGGCAGGAGGCTGTGAGCGATGAGGAATATAACAAGATAAAATAACAACTATAAGATTTTACAATTATGAAGAAGATAAAGTTAAGCAATGGCGTGGAAATGCCGCAACTGGGTTATGGTGTTTATCAGGTGGAACCGGATGAGTGTGAGCGTTGTGTGCTGGATGCGCTCAGCGTGGGCTATCGGATGATAGATACGGCACAGGCTTATCTCAACGAGGCAGCCGTAGGCAACGCATGGAAGAAAAGCGGCGTGAATCGTGATGAGATTTTCCTCGTTTCAAAGGTCTGGCCTTCCAACTATGGCGATGGACAGACCATGAAGAGCATCGACGAGAGTCTGCGCAAACTGCAGACTGACTACATCGACCTGATGCTCCTCCACCAGCCTTACTGCGACCGCTACGGTGCCTATCGTGACTTGGAAAAAGCTTACAAGGCAGGAAAGGTTCGTGCCATCGGAGTGAGCAACTTCTTTCCTGATCATCTTATAGACCTGGCTTCAAACATGGAGATTGCACCGATGGTGAACCAGATGGAGACACACGTGTTCAACCAGCAGCACGAGACCCGAAAATTCATGAATGTGTTTGGCACCAAGCTCATGGCATGGGCTCCTTTGGCAGAAGGTCAGAACGGAATGTTTACCAACCCTACCCTCACCCAGATTGGCGAGAAATATGGCAAAACTGCTGCACAAGTAGCCTTACGCTGGCTGCTGCAGAGCGATGTAATCATCATCCCGAAGACTGTTCACAAGGAAAGAATGCAGGAGAATCTGAACCTCTTCGACTACGAACTTGACGCTGAGGACATGCAGAAGATTGCTGCGCTCGACACCGCACATAGTCTCTTCCTCGACCATCATAGCGGAGAAACAACGAAGCAGTTTATGGAGTGGAGAGCTGTGGTGAAACCTACAGAATAATTATGACACAAGATACATCTACATATTACGTTTGGATAGGTGGCTCATGTGATTATGGCCATAAAGAGCGAGCTGGTGGTGCTGCCGTTGTGATTGAGCATAACGGCAACATCATCAGCCGTGATGTAATCAGCGACCTACACACCACTGAGTTCCGCATGATGCTAACCCTCATGGTGAAGGTAATGCAGGAAATACCGGAAGGTTCCGACATTCTCTTCCTGACCAACGCTGCCTATATTCAGAACTTTGACAAGGCTCCAACGACTAAATCAGCCAACCGAACGAGCAGCGAGAGCAAAGATGCAAGCTCGCTTACAATCTCTGCCGAGTCGCGAGGAAGGAAGGCGAGAGCCAATCCGGACTTGATCATTCAATGCATCAAGGAAAAGAAAAGGCACAACTCTGTCGGAGTCAAAATCGTGCAATATCACAAGAGTCCACTGCTGATAGAAACCCATGACATCGCTACGGAAGCAATGGCTAAGACAAGGAAGGAATTTCATCAGAAAAACAAATAAATGTTTAGGGCCGTTTTTCCGGTCATTAAGGTCACGGTCATTAAGGTCATTAAGGATTTCCGGTTATTCAAGATATCCCCCAAGTTGTCCCTCAATGCTCCTCTAGATTAAGAATAAGGTTAAATCATGTTAGCTCTGCAAACAAAATTCATTCATAAAATCACATTTCTGAATATTTTTTGTATTTTTGCAGATATAATGTGCCAACATGGAGGTTGAGCATAAAGAAACTATCATAAACGGAATATAGGATTATGGCATATACAGACAACGATACATACAGACATATTCACTTCGCCGTTATGGCAATAGAGAGTGGAGCACGTAAATTGGGTATTTCCGGAAAGGAGATGCACGACCGCCTGCTGAAGCAGGGACTGATTCACCGTAGGCTGATAAAAAGGTATGAAGACCTTCATACACAAAGCCTTGACTGGGTGGCAGACGACATTAGTGAAACTTTATTGAACTGGGAGAAAGAAGTATGATTACACTATATCATGGCTCTTATATACAAGTTGGAAAACCACTTGTTAAATTAGGAAGAAAGAAGGTGGACTTTGGGCAAGGTTTCTACCTTACCAAATTGCGCCAACAGGCTTCGTCATGGGCAAAGACTATTGCTGAAAGAAAAGGACGTAACGCCCTACCGACATTGTCTATATATTCATTTGATTACGATGCGGTAAAGAGTAAAGATTATCGCATTAAAATCTTCGACAGTTACAATCTTGAATGGCTGGAATATGTAGTTGATTGCCGTAAAGGAGGTACAAAGCAAACCATGTATGACATCGTGGAAGGTGGCGTTGCCAACGATAATGTCATTGATACAGTAGAAGACTACGAGAACAATGTCATTACAGCTGAGCAAGCCCTAGGACAATTGAAATACAAGGCTGTAAATCATCAACTCTGCATATTGAACCAAGAGATTGTTGACAACTATCTGTCGTTTGTTTCGTCAGAACAAATAGAAAAGGAGGATTGACTATGAGAGATTCTGTATTATGGCGCAAACAAAGCCGAATAATAATGATGCTTGCAGAAGCTCTGCATATTGATGCAGAAAGGGCACTCAACTTGTTTTACACTACTAAGGTGTACCAGCAACTGTCTGACCCCAAATATGGTTTACAGCTTATGAGTGATGATTATATTCTTGAAAATCTCATAGAAGAACTGAGAGAAACTCAATAACACCAAAAGTGAGTGGTTATGTAAAAAGTTACGGAGAATATGAATTATCTCCGTAACTTTTTAAATTTCCGGCTAATTTATCGGTCTCGTCTGAAATCGTTGCGTCCGTCTCCATGCCACCATGCGCCCAGAAAAGCAAGGATGGCACGGAAAACGATGTAGATAACGATGATGTCAACAAATTCATTCATAAGCTTGATATTTAGCAAGTTATTCAATATATATTCACAACCGGAATGCCCAAACAGTTGGCTTTCTTGAAAGTGTAGTAGGTTCCCCCCTTCTCTCTCCCATCGTAGAAGGCAATGAGAAGGGACGCATTCTCAACCATGAACTCGTCTCGGTCAAGAAAACATCGGGTGTAATAGTATTCTGAAAGGATGATCACCTCATCTGCAGAAGCCATCAATCCATCATAAACCATCCTGTCGCAGGGCTTGAACCTATCTGCCTGACCTCTGAAAGGAATGGCTGCGGTAAGCGTCATTCCCGGGCAGGAAGGTTTCAGCGACTGCACAATTTGGGCTGCCATCAAGTCAATGCCGATGGCAAATCCCGAAATAAAATTGCTGATGCCATGCTCGTAAGCTTCGAGGATGGCTTTGGTCAATCGCTCTCTTATGACCTCCTGCTGAGAGAAGTTGTAAAAGCGATGTCCTGTAAAGGCTGCCGAAACAGCCTTGTCAAACTTTGTCATATTCTTTCTTTTCATTGTTGTACGTATTTATAAGATGTCTTGCCGAGGAAAATGCCGTTTGTTACGTGCGCCCCGACTTGTTCTAATTGTGCGGTGTAGGCACAGAATGAAGTGCCGGTAGTAACCACATCGTCCCAAATGCAGACTATCTTGTTTTTGAAGAAGTTCGCATCCACCTCAATATTATTCTTTTCCTTCAAGCGCTTTTCTCGCTCATCCTTCTTGACCTTAGTGCCATGAACTGCGGTACGTTCGCCAACAACCTTGACATGGGAAAAGCCGTTGATTGCTCCAGAAAACTTGCAGACAAGTTCAGAGAAGTTCTTGTTGCGTGCCTCGTTACGCTCCTGACTGCTTGCAGGAACGCAAGAGAAGACAACGCTGCGAACCTTGCGCCCAAACTTCTTGACAAGCATCTTTGCCACGCACTTCGCCACATCTGCATGGTTTCGACCATCCTTGAAATCATAGATAACCTGGCGGTCGAAGAAAGCATCCATACCGATGTTCTTGATACGTACCGGATAATAGCGCAAAAAGCTGCTCAACTCCTTATCCTCCTGTCCCTTGATGTAAACCTGTACCATGTTCATAGCTTTATTTGTTGTTACTTGGCAAGTAGTAGCCATCAGCCACTACCCACCGAGAAAAATGTTTTCAATCGTAAAGTCTGCTGAGGAAAGACTGCAACTCTCTGTCGAAGATTTCTGAAAGCTGACATGGTTGGAATGGCTTTCTCAGCTCCACTCTGACCTTGCCGAGTCCGAACTTGGTTGCATCCAACTCCACACTTGCCATTTCATTGGCAGAAATGTAGCTGTATTCAGTCTCAGCCAGACCTACAACGATGCCAAAGAGCACAAAATCATCATTCTCTCGCTATCCTTCAAGAATGTACCAGCGAGCGTTGCCGATGAAAAACACTGCGATGCAAACTGCATCCTTCTTCTTGCTATCCTGGGAATAGAGCGGATAGTCCTGCATTGCCTTCTCCAATTCTGGAGTAATCAGGCGGTTGTTGAAATCTTTTGCCATAGTCTCTAAATTTTTTCTCCCTTTCGTTAAGTCCTTTCGGACTTGGGATCGGGAAGCTTTTTCTGCTTTTCAAAGTGCGTACAAGGCAATAAGGCAAGTCTGATGGGAAGAATACTCTTTTGCATGTTACATGGAAAAGGAAGATTGTTACCGAATCACGACTTGCTATTAGCCAGATACGCGATAACTTTGCAGAAAAAGAATCCCGAAATTCCAAAGACGATACGGCATCAAAGCCTTCTGGCTTCAGTAAGAAGAAAAAATATAACAGGGAATGACTGCAGGGATAAAAAAAGCCGGGTGGGAATAGTCCAAGCAAGTATCAACAGTTTTAAAAGCCAGGGTGTTGTTCCTTCGTAAGTCGATATAATCGGCCTGCGAAAGAACAACACCCTGACTAACTGTTCATGCTTACTGGACTATGGCGTGGGCGAAGATTATAAAGAAGAAAAGCCGACAGATTTATAAAGGAAAGACAGAATGCCTATAAAGAGGAAGACCAGCATATTATAATAAGGTGGAAGGGAGGGAAAATGAAGGTTGATGCTGTGAGCCAGTGCCCTTCTCGACGAATGGACATGCAGTAGTGGCAAACTGATTAAGTGGGAATCGCTTGCGTCCCACCTACTCAGTTTGCCACTACTGGATGTTGTTTCGTGGGCACCTTCCGACTGAGAGACTTTGCACTTACGTCATGCTCTGCTGACATAAATGCAAAGTCTATCAGGTGGAACTCCAGTAGCATCCTTCATGGCGTGGGGCGAAACATTATCAGGGAAAATCAGCCGATTATCACTATAAGGATATCGCAATAGTGATGAAAGAAACTGTACAAAGACCTTTTATGAAGCAGGACCAAATTACTATTTCACAAAAACTTAAAGTTCTCTGCAGAGTATGCACTTATCAATGTTCGGACTTTGGACAAACATTACTATAGCTTTAAAAATGCAGAAATATATTAAGTTTTAAATTTTATCTAACAGGAGGACTTCCTCCTGTTAGATAAAATTTAAAGAAGACCAACAAAATCTGCCAATGCTTTTAAGAATCTTGAAGCAGAATCATCTCTTTCTTCTTGGTCTTTTTTCATAGATAACAAATCTGTTTTAATGTAATCTTCTATTAAATCTAAATACATTTTTTTTTGCTTTTTCCATGTTTCAAGACGATTACGTTCTGTTTTTTCAAATTCAGCAATATCATATTTTCCTTTTGAAAATTCTTTCATATTCTTCCTAAATTGGTCTTCTGAATTTTTAATTTGGTTTGATTTCAAATAAGGAAAGAAAACCAATAATTCTTTGCGCATATCCGTAAAATTTTTGTATGATAGACTCTTGTCTGTATTAAAAAAAATAAGTTTATCCATATCATCTACACAAGCACTGCATAAAAAAAAGAATAAATGCTTAGTTTTTGCATCATTTCTCATCTTGTTTAACAGAAATTCATCTATATTATTAGTACAATCTATTTTTGTATGCCAAGTATAAATATTGTATTTATCTTTATGTAAGATTTTAAATGTTTCAAAGAGACACAACAGTTTTGATAACTTCTCATAATAAGGTTTTCCTTCTACTTCACTAATCTCAGGTATTACAGTTTCCAAATTTTGAAGTTTAGAAGACTTAAGTCCTGCTGCATACATTTTATTAACCATATTTACCAGTTTCTCACTCTTAGGAAAAAGTAAAGTTCTAGGAATCTCAATGTGTTTCATAAGAAATAACATATCAGATGGCTGTAAATAAATTGAATGTCTAGAAGCTTCATTTCTTATAAGTTCACTAGCTTTTTGAATAATTGACTTTAAATTAGTACGTTGTAAATTATTTAAACGATAAGCTGGCTCTAACTCATATGCATCACCACATATTTCTTCTATATTATTAAAATACAAATCACAATAAACGTTACTTGAAGAGATTTCTCCCTCGCTATACATACATATTCTTTTAAATACATCATTAAAAGATAGGCATTCTTTCCAATTAACTTTATAGCTATCTTGATAATAGGGAACTCCTTGAAGACCATGCGTATACTTCTCTTTAATAAATGCTTTCAATAGTCTATTAACCATAACATGAAGTGTGAAAAAGGAAGGACGAAGGGTAAGAGTTGTAACATTATGAAATAAAACATCATTGTTATTCATACCTGATTGAAATTTATCCTTAATACTACTATAATCCTTTCTATTGTAAGAATATGAAACAGACATGTCATTTTTTACAAAAGAAAAAGTTACATGTGCACTTTGTTTAACATCTAGCTTATAAGCTATACTACATTTAGCAAATTCTGTGATTTTCCATGAAAAGCCAAGTAATAGGAAGAGATATTGCCGTACCTCATTTGAATATGAATTAACATTATCAGATGACATATATGAATACTCAAGCATTTTATTAGGAATTATAAAAATAATTTTATCTTTATTAATCTTATCAAACAGTTCCTGTTTTAAATTACTGAATGTGTTTTCATTTTTCATATATGCACTTAAATCTACAACAAACAAAGTGTCATCATCGGAGTACGTATTTGAAGCTATATCCTGCTGCCCTATACAGCAAGAATATATAGAGAATAAATAAGACTCAAACAAGCGCTGATCTCCGTAAAACATGAGAGAGTACTCAATATTTGAATTAAAAGAATAATCAGCAAGATCGGCATTATAAAAACTAGTTTCTAGTCTTTTACAATTAACCAACTCCATATACCGCTCAATCTCTATAAGAATCTCTTTATCTACAAATGAATTTTGAAATGAACCAATATAGTTTTGAATTTCAGCATAACCAATGGTATCTGGGACCATGTTAATAAGGACTTTTAAACTTTCCTCATCTATACCAACAAAATTACCATGCAAAACGTCATGAAAAAAGTCCTGCATAGAACAACTTATATTTGCTTTTAAAGCTAATACATATACAACGATAGAATGTAAAATTGTCAAGTATGTACCTTCACCCCACAACTTTTTCAACCTATCACATTGTTTATTCAACAAACAATGTGCTTTATCTTCTATTCTAATTATTTCATCCATTTTTCGTGCAAAAATAAGAAAAAAAAATGTAATCTGCAAATATTCGTTATATTTTTCCGCGCGGTTTTATGATAATTAACAATGCGCATGGAGCTATTAATTATTTTCTATAATTTTGCACCCAGAACGAATAACCAGAATGGTGTTGGTGAAAGGTTCTTAACATAGAAAATTATGAATATATAGAATTATACATTAAGGTCTTACGACTTCTCACACTCGGCAAAGGTGGAACTTGTCTGGGTTGGTGTGGAATAAGTCTGGCATATACAATATAGGTATAGGCTCTCTGGCTAAAATCTGCTCAACCATAGGTATTTCCACCACCTTACCGAAGCAGGTTCCAGAGAGCCTTCTTTCGGTTTAATTATTGAATAAATTAAAAAGTAAAGATTATGGGAAAAATATCAACCATTTTGAGCATCATAGGAGTGATATCGGCATTAGACATTATCACATTCATATTACGATCAGCAGGAAGGGCCAACAACCTCACCTACTATATTTGCAGACCACTTTGGGGATTTCTGGAGCTATCAATGTTCAAGGGACTCCTAGGCCGCATTATAGAGGTCATTATAGCAACTTTTTGCATTCATCATCTTATAATAAACTTTATACAATGAGTAACATTAACTATACATGGAGCAGAGCTCCAAACAACAAGAATGAAGTAAGCTATGGCAAAGAGCCTGATAGAGTATATCTGCTGTATCATTCGCTAAGAAGAATGAGCAAGAAATACCATCAAACCTCTAACCTTTATAAGCTGAAAGGTAAAGGTGGTTCATATAGAGCCACTATCATTCAAGAGAATATCATAGAGATATTCCTTGAGCAATTAAACATTAAGTGCAACTCTTTAAACATAAATATTATGTGTAAATTTCAAAAATTTATAGGTGAAATCACCAACTATACAAACAATGTATATACTATAACTGTAGGAGACAAGTCTGTCACTATCCCTTACTCTGTAATGCACAAATATCCAGTGTTTCCTACCAGCATGATGGAATCAGGTCATCTCAAGATTGGAGGTAACATCCATCTAGTCAAAAAGGATGAGCAAACATTCTATCCAGACCACGAGACCTATGGTATTAGTAATTCACAGGAACAAATACACTATGTGGATGGCTCCTATCTACTCAAGGATGCAAAACCATTAAAATTAGAATGTAGCTTCAATGAACTTCTTAGCAAACTGAGCAACATAATGCCATCCATACCGGAAGGCAAACGAAATGAAGTACTTCAGATTCTCGTGAATCAAGATCTCAGAGATGAGGAAAAACAAAGTAGGCTAACAAGCCTTGTTGCCTTTCCTTTGGACTTCGAAGAATCTGAAACACTTGAGAAAAAAAAGAGTATTTTCACGCCAGCGAATAGATTCAAGGATGAAAATGCCCAGCCAAAGGAGATTGTTGAAAGTATTGTTGCCATGTGTAATACAAGTGAGCAAAAGCCTTGCAAACTTATTATAGGGATTGATGATAAGACAAACCTGACCAATAAGCTCCAAGACGAGATTGCAACTAGATACCCCAACATGGACACTATTGATGAATTTCAGAATACGTTTCTGATACCTTTCATCAAGTCTTACACTTACAATAATCCGCTTCTTCTTTCATCATTGAAGTATAATTGGTATAGTTATCATGGGGACTTAGTTCTAATAATAGACATCAATTACAAGGGAGCACCCATAGTATGCAAAGGCGGTATACTTCCATACAGGTGTGGTTCATCGAAGCACTGTGTAGAAGGCCCAGATATGGTCAGTATGATTGTAAAACTTTCAGAGAATATTGATTAACAATAAAAAATAGGAGACAGAATTATGGCAAAATGCAGTTATTGTAACAAGAAGCTAAACTTCTTGACCAAGTATGTATGCAATGAGTGTGGTAAAGTCTTGTGTGGAAAATGCTTAACCAAAGTAGACTACGATTCAAATGCAGACGATTTACTTCATAGAGTAGATTCTTCATATACCTCACCCAAATACTCGCTATGGAAGGAAGCTCATTATCTCTGTAAATCATGTGCAAAAAGCTATCAGCAGAAAATGGCGAACATGATAAAGGCTATAGAAAATAATGAGGACGTTAAAATTGTTTCTAGTAACTATCAAGGAAACAGGTTTGACCATCTGACCAAGATTCAACATGTTGAAACCTATGCATACCGGGAAAAGTCTGATGCCGAAGATGATTTAAAGGCAATGGCAAAATATTTAGGTTGCACACATGTTCTGAACGTAGAATGGGAAAGAACCGAAGATGAAGAAAAAGGTCCCAAAGGTGGAACTCATATTTTTTCCAGATGGTCAGCTTGTGGCAATGTATCAAAATAATTACTCACTTAAAGCATAAATGTATGAACCAAAAGGTAACAAACAAATATCTCTCAGGAACTGCAATTAAAGCAGTTCCTCAGGAAGAGATTGAAACAATTCTAAAACATAATTTCCATTGTTTCAAAGATGCCGCAAAACCCAGAGAAGAAACACATGTTTTCATGCATAGGTTCTTTGAATACCTTAAGAAGAAAAAACAGATAACGCGTTCTTCGAAGATATGTCTAATCATATACATTCCACAGAAAAGAAACTTCTCAAAGGAAGAATACTCAGAGTTAAACGATTTCTTCTGCTCTTGGATTCACAACTTTGAATTATCTTGGGGAATATATGAAACTGGGAATTTGAATAAGATGGAAATAACAATATTTACAAACGTAAGGAGACAAAAAATGAAAGATTATCAAAGCACGAACAATCAAATTCTTGAAGAAATGAAACAAGAAATAATCAACAGAATGGTTACAGACAACATGCCAGAAAGCAAGTTGCAAGAATTCCGACAGCAAGTAGAGGATTCTTTCTGCTTCGACGGTATCATGTTCAAAGGGGAACTACACCAAAACGAGATGGGAGATATTGTTAGAATATCGTCCAAGAAAGAAAATATACTTTGGGCAAACAACTTGAATAAAAACGTTTTGTTTATCACCAAAGAGCCAAACCTATCAGGAGGCTGCGCATGGGACCAAAGATGTGATTCTTTCAGAAAAAGAGGTAGTACTATTGAACATCCTATGTTAATAGGGCATTCTCTTGACAAAAGAATAGCCTATATCATTTACGGTCTGAAATCTGTATTGGATACTCCATCGAAGTTCATAGAGTTTGAAAATATACCGAATGAAAACATATTGGAGACTATAGACCAATACCCTTTTGCCCGAATTAACTTGAAGAAAACTGGAGGTTCTGGTAAGGCAAATGATAAAATAGTTCTAGCAGAAGCAGAAGTCTATAAAGACTATCTGAAAAGACAAATTGAGAATATTAATCCGAAAATTATCATTTGCTGTTCCAATAGCAGAAACAAAAATATGATATTAGAAGAGTTTCTCAATTCCAACGGTTACAATTTTGAATGGACAGAAGTAGAAGGAATTTGGATAGACAAATCTCGAAACATTCTTGCTATCGACTCTTATCACTTATCCTATTACGGAATATACAATAAAAAGGAGGACAAAAGGTATGATGACAAGACATTTTACAATGACGTAGTCAAACGCCTTTACGAGTATTTGTTACGCCATCCTAACTTTATTTCACAAGAATAGATAACTTCATAAAATGCCAGCTCTAAAGGTTATGCTATAAGCTACCTTTAGAGGTCGGTAAATATAATAAACAAAACAATGAAACAAGAAAAAAAAATTAGCATTGCATTAGTAATTGCTCTAATAGCATTAGCTGTAACATTTAAGTGCATAGAACTAAAGTACAGCGATTTGCCTATTGGGTTAAGTATCAAGGAAAAATTGTTGTTTTGCTGGAGTCAGCCTTTTAATAAATACAGTGCTTTCTGCATAGGAAGCTATAGCGTTTTTGAAAGTGCAATACTCTATTGCTACTTTAGTATCAAAAAGTATATACTAATTAAAAGTAAACAATGAACACAAATAAATATCAATTATCAAAATAAACTTTTAAATTATGGCAAGAACTAAACGTAAAATTTTGATGTCTTTGGCAATCTCTGTGGTGGCAATCATAGCTACCATCACATGTTGCTCGATGAACAAGTACTTCAGCTTAATACAACAAGCCCATCGTTACGAATATGAAGAAAGACAGAGTATTTGGAATATCTCCAGAAAATTATCTGCCAAAAAAATGCTTTCTGATATGACCATTCTATCCAGAGGAGACTCTGTTTTAGTCTGTAAGATAAATCGCATAACACTTCAAGAATACCATGACTTCGTAAACGACAAAGCTGTTCCAAGAAGAACAACATGGATAAGAATAAGAGAAGCCTACATGGAAAGCCTGATTAACGGGGAAAGTTGGATAGTAAAAAGAGCCGCAAGTTCAACATTTACCTCCTATATATTCTGGAGCAAGACAAAATGGAATGAACAAAAGGACTCTACAATTCACTACCAAGAAGAAAAAAAGTCTTTTAGAGAAATTGAGCTAGACAAAGAATACCCGAATTTCAGTAAGCCAAATGAGAAGGAGTTCAAAAAATGGGAAAATACTTATAAATCATTATTCTCTTTCACAAAGGATTCTGGAAAGTGGATTCTATCATATAACAGAGAATACTTCAAAAACCCATATGTAAGCACAAGACAACGTGGTATAGTCTTTCCTTTTTAAAAGCACAGAGAAATGAAACAAGTTATTGAAACTATCGTCAATCTTATATTCCAGGGAACGGAAGACGTAAGCAGAAAAGAGATGTTGATCACAGGATTTGCTGTTTGCATTTTGATAACAAACATCATATGTCTAATCAAAGAGGTTTGGATTATTATATAGAGTATAATAAGAGGGCGTATTTAAGGCAGAATGGTACGCCCTCTTTTTTTTATATATATTATTAAGCAGCAGGGTTCTGCTCTATACGAGCATTTTTAATGACTTCTTCCAAGCGGTAAGCGTGTAAAGCTTCGTCCACGTCACTCTCAAATGCGTCACGTTTCGGAGTACCAACTTTTCCAAAGAGCTTGTCAAGCACATCGTCCAATGGAGTAAGATTCATCTGTGCCATATTTTTTTTATTTATGTGTGAAGATAAGTAAAATGCTCCATACTAAACTAAATAGCGAGATTAGATATAGTAGGAATAGCATCAAAGCGTCCCTGCAGATAAGCCTTCTCCATATCCAGCGTGTCCCGGAAATCCTTGAAATCAAACAGAGAATACAAATCACTGCTTCCATCCTCTCGCTTGTTCACGAAATACACCTGATCCCTTCGCTGGAAATCGGTGTTCAGCAAATGGGTGTTATGAGTGGTATAGATGAGCTGGGCATAGTCGCTATGATTGAACATACCTATCACAAATTCCACCAGCTGAGTATGGAGGCTGTTGTCTATCTCATCGACAAGGAGCATCTTTCCTTCATGGATAATACCAATCATCCTCACCATCATCCGGAACAAAGTCTTGGTTCCCTCCGACTCTTCCGTCTCGAAATCAAACGCAACGGAAGGGTTGGTACGATGAAACGTCGTGATGGCATTGTTCTGAATCTTGAAGTCAATGATGTCGCTATCTGCCGTTCTCAACACCTCCAGCATCTGCTCCTTTCGTTCCTTGAACAAATTATCCAGAGAATCAATGTTAGCCACCTGATAATCAAGCACGATGTCATAACAGAAGAACAGGAAAATCTTTTGGGCTATTTCCCTGTCCATCTGACTGGCACGAGAAATATAGAGAGTCTTCTTCGATGTATTGTCAGCTACATCGAAAGGACGCTTGATGACAGTTTTAAACTCATAGATGTCTTTCTTCTCTGTTCCTCTACTTTCATCACGGCTGAATACCAGCGACTTGCGACCATTCGGATAATAGTACAAAGTCTCGGTGATGATTTCATCATGCATAAAGGAGAAGGAATACTCATACTCTACTCCATTCAGCAGGAAACGGATGTAGAAAGAGCTTGGCTTGTTGGCATAATCCTCAAACTTGAAAGGTGAAATGGCAAACCTGGTGTCAACATTATAATTATGTGATGAACGAACCATGTTCACACAAGCTCTGATGGCTTTAATCACATTGCTTTTACCCGAAGCGTTGGCTCCAAATAAGGCAACGCTCTTCAACATCTGTTCTCCATCCACGGAAAACAGATTACCTTCAAGCTCCCTTGCCTTCTTTGTCTGAATCTTGGCAGCCTGCAAGTCCAAAGTCACCTCGTCTCGAAACGAGAACATATTGCTTAAACGTATCTCTAAAACCATTTTAACCTCGATATTTGTAATTTGATTGCAAATATAAGAAATAAAACTTGTTTTTATATCCATCAGACGTTATTTTTATTATTATTTAGCACAACAAAGAGCAGGATGCTCCTTCAAGCACGCACAGATAAAACTACCACCACCAGAGCACGAAGTTCTGATGGTGGAAATCTTATTTTTCTCAATCAATAAACCAATGAATAGTTCACATTGAAATAGGAATCTGAAATCTTCATGGTTGTAATCACCATGGATTTGTCCGGGTTGGTGAAGCAGTACTGCAGGCTGGCTTCATCGGCAGAAACAAGCGTGTAGTGCTTCTTCAGATAGTCAATCACAAGCCCACGGTTCACACTTCGCTCCGTATCTATGACAGAATAAAGCGAACCGTCAAGACGGGAGAAACTGTAAAGAACGCCTTCACTACCCTGCCCAGTCATAAAGGTCAACTGGATGTTGTCGCCGGAAGTCTCAGCTACCTGGCGGTAACGCTTCATGGATTGAGCCATATAACTCTTGACCTCATCCACATTTGCACCCATGATATGGTAAGGCTCTGTCCAAACGTCCAGTTTTGTTTCCGGACTCTCGACCTCCTCCATCGGGTCATCATTGCCGCAAGAGGTGAATACTACTGGTGAAGCCATCATCATCAGAAGGATGGCGATCGAAAGATACTTTTTCATTTTCATGACTTTTCGTTTTTGATGTTATTTAATTTCATTGTATTCATATCCACATGTGGACATGTATCAACGTCTATATTCCATCAAGGGTGAGACTCAAATCAGCTTTGTGGCTGGTAAGAGCAATGCCCATCCGTCTCACGTTTCCCGTGCAGAGAAGCGTGATGACATTTCTGTTCTGAAGGCTGGTATCGTTTATGGAGCCAATGCTTCCGGAAAGAGTAACGTTATCAAGGCCATTGCACTGCTCCAGCAGATTGCCAATGGAAGCTTTCCGCAAAGCAAGGTGGAACCTTTCAAGCTTGCTGATACCGAAGAGAAAAACTCTAAGGTAGAAATCGAGTTCAAGACCAAGGGTAAGTGCTTTGCCTATGGCATGGAGTTCACCGTCGGAGGAATCAAGGAGGAATGGCTGTTTGAAATCAACAGCCGTACCGACAAGGAAGTTTTCACAAGAAAGGTTACTGCAGATGGCAACGAGTTCACGTTTGGCAAGGTGGATGGAAATGAAGAAACATCCATGCTTCTGAAGTTCATCGCCCACAGTACACCTTCTGATTCCAGCTTCCTTTCAGAGTATGTACGCAGAAACGGCAAGGGACTTGAAACCATACGCATGGCCAAGAACTGGTTTGCAGACGGATTGAAGATCATCTTCCCAAGCACACGCCTGCAGGGAATTTCTTTCCTTACTGAAAACAATGACGAGCTGCAGGAAACGACTCGCTCGCTTCTTGCCTACTTCAACACGGGCATTTCAGACGTGCGCCTGTACAAAATCAAGAAAGAGGATGTGAACTTATCTTCCGATTTACTTGACAACATACTCAGCAAGGCAAAGAACGGCAAGGCGTACAGCATGGCTGCCACAGTTGGAGGCGAAATGCTTCTTTTCGAGGTAAATGCCAACGGAGGATATGAGATTTACAAGCAGAAGGCTGTTCACCGGAATCTTACTTCCGGCACCGAGGTTGTTTTTGATCTGAGCGAAGAATCAGATGGCTGCATCCGATTGCTCGACTTCATCCCAATGCTCATCGATTTGAAGCAAAATGAAGTTGACTATCTAATCGACGAGATTGACCGCAGTATGCACCCGATGCTCTCGCAGAAGATCTTAGAGTGCTATTTCTCAGGACTGGAGTCTAGAAGAGACACTCAGCTCATCTTCTCCACCCATGAATGTAACCTGCTCAACCTCGACCTTATCAGAGCTGACGAAGTCTGGTTTGTCGAGAAGGGAAAGGATGGAGCATCTCATCTTACATCCTTGGCAGAATTCAAGCCTCGTGAAGATGTCCGCAAGGGTTATCTATTAGGACGCTACGGAGCCATTCCGTTGCTTCCTAAGGAGGCCATGAAGTGGTAAATACAGACTGCTATAGATTACAAAGAAATCCGCAATCTGGTTATACCCAAATTACGGATTCGTTTATCCTTTCTTAATGATTCCAACGTATTTTGTCGTCTGATTTATTAGTCAGTTGGATTGAATTGTGAGAACCATTTTACCTGGTCTTCATACGACATATTGAAGTAGCGTTTCTCCTTGTTCAACTGGTGGATGCGCTCCATCTCGTGGTTGGAAAGGGCGAAGTCGAAGGTCTCGATATTTTCTTGGATATAGTCAGGATTCGAGGCACCAGGGATGACCGAGAAGCCCATCTGCATGTGCCACCGAATGATGATCTGTGCGGGACTCTTGCCATGAGCCTTGGCAATCTCGCAGATGACGGGGTCGCGCAACAGTTCACCCTTTGATTCACGTCCGCCCAGTGGGAACCAGCACTCTATCTGGATGTTGTGCTTGGCAGCCATCTTCTGCCAGTGCTCGCGCTGAGCATAGGGGTGACATTCTATCTGTACAATCTGCGGCACGATACGGCAGTTCTCGACAATGGAGTTCCAGATGCTATCGTTCACGTCGAAATTCGAAATGCCGATGGCACGAACCTTTCCGCTTTCTAGCACCTTTTCCATTTCTTTCCAGCCTCCAACGAAGTCGCCAACAGGCTGATGGAAATACACGAGGTCAATATAGTCAACACCCAAGCGTCCGCACATGCGGTCGATGGCCTTCAGTGTCTTACCCTCACCGTACTCATTAGGCCACAGCTTGCTTGTAATCCAAATCTCGGAGCGGTCAATGCCGCTGTCCTTCACAGCGCGTCCCACACTACGTTCGTTCTGATAGGCATGTGCCGTGTCGATATGGCGGTAGCCGCACTTCAACGCTGTCATCACAGAATTGTAGGTCTCGTCACCGTCGGGAATGCTATACACTCCGAGTCCGAATTGTGGCATCTGTACTCCATTGTTCAACGTCAGATACGTCTGCTTCACTTGTCCGTTCATAACCATTGCTGTCATCAATGCGATTAAACTAAATATTAGCTTTTTCATTGTTGTCTTTGTTTTTTATCCTAATTGATATTCACCCATGCGGATAGCAGCGATGACACCACCGTCGATGAGCAGGTCGGTACCTGTAATAAACTTGGCATGCTCTCCCAGCAGGAAGGCTGCAGCCTCGGCAATCTCGTCGCTGGTGCCTGTGCGCTGGGCGGCAGAGGCATCAATCATGCGCTGATAGCCCTCACCATTGGCATTGAACTCATCGTAAGCCAGCGGGGTAACGATGACACCAGGGCTGATGGTGTTGATACGGGCACGACGTTTCTTCCAACTTGTAGCTGCGGCGCGTTGTGCCTGCAGATGGTTCATGCGCTTGGCAATCATGTAGGCAAAGCCTGAGTTCTGCATGGCCACCTCCTGAACGAACTTCACGTCCTTCAGCTGAGCGGTCGGAGTGTTCACCAGTTGCAGTTCGATGTCGTTGGGAATGGGGTACATATAGGCTGCCTGACTCGAAATGATTAGTCCTGCACCACCCTCGGCCATTACCTCTCCGAAGGCGTCTACGGCATAGCCAGTGCCCAGCATATCGAGATTAACGATGTGTTCAGGATTGGCCTGATTGGGCGATGCACCTGCTGTATCAATGAAGTACATCACGGGCCCCAGTTCTGCTGCCTTCCTTGCTAATGCCTCCACGCTTTCCTTCTGCAAAGCATTTACCTGCAAAGTCTCTACATCATAGCCACAGCGGCGGAAATCGTCACCGACACGTTCCAATGCCTTCTCGCTGATGTCGCCCAACAGAATCTTCTTACCGGCACCAATACGGCGCACAATGGCTGTTCCCATACTACCGGCACCCAATAGTGCCACTACCTGTTTCTGTTCGTTTCTGTCGAAAATCATAATTTGTTCTCCTTTTATTCTTTTAATCGTGAATCTTTGTCGTTAATATCCTAAACCATTCAACCACTTCTCGACCTTTTTCTTTTCCGTACGCACTTCGTGGCCATAGATGCTGAATCCCTTTGTAACATCTGCACCAGGGAATGCATCCTTCACATCCTCTACACAGTTGGCCAATCCAGAACCTTCATGAGTGGTAAAAGGAATGACGGTCTTGCCCTTCAGGTCATTAACATGCTTCTTGAAGAAGGTAAACATTACTTGAGGATAAGTGCCCCACCATACGGGGCCACCGATAAACACAGTGTCGTATTTATTTAGGTCGATGTCGCCTTCATATTCAGGCAACTCACCGTTTTTAACTTCTTCCTTTGCCAGATTGATGAGTGGTGTATAAGCCATGCCGTCGTACTTGTGGGTAACGATTTCAAACTGCTCTGCACCTGTCACTTCTGTGATGTAGTCTGCCACAATCTTCGTGTTACCTACCTCAATGTTTCCTACTGCGTAGTTGTCTCCCGCATGCGAGAAGAACACTACAATTGCCTTTCCGTCTTTTGCCATAACTGTTTTCCCGTTTGTCGTTGTTTGTTCATTCGCAGCAATCTCTTTCTTGCTGTTTCCACCGCATGCAGTGGAAACCAGCATACACAGAGCTGATGCAAGTATCAGTTTCAATGATTTACCCATATTATCGTTTTTAAATTTCACGGTACAAAGTTACGACGTTTTTCAGGTACTTTACTTTCATAAATTGCGTCACAATTTTCACTTTTTGCACAAATTGTTCGTTTATTTATAAAATAAAGTGTATTTTTGCAGAAAATAGCAAGATATGAGTACAGATTTTCAATATTCTACAGACTTCTACGGGATGAATTCCCGTGAGTTGAGCCACACCTGCATGCACCTGCTTTGCTTGGCAGGTGAGGCAAGTTTTGTGTTCAACGAGCATTGCTACCACATTATCAAAAACGACATGGTGGTGATACCGATGCCTGACCGTATCAGCAATCTGGCGGCACATGATGACTTGCAGGTAGAATGGTTTGCTGCTGATTATAAGTTTCTTCAGAACCTGCTGCCGTCGAACAACTACAGCATCGGTGGCAGTATCTCGCTGAACCAAGACCCCGTTATCAAACTGACAAATGAACAAGCACGACATCTGCTTGATGACTTCCATCGTCTTCGTGACCGCAAGGACGACAGCCATGTACAGTTCTATCGCGAACTGATGGGCAGTCTCTGCCTGACGATGATGTACGACATATTCGAAGCCCATGCCCAACAAGAATCCACAGTTCCCCATACCGACCGCACAGCTTATATCGTTAAACAGCTGATGACACTACTTTCTACCGGCATTAGCCGAACGGAACGTAATGTGAACTACTATGCAGAGCGACTAAACGTATCGCCAAAGTATCTCTCCGCCACCATCAAACGCGTGACAGGACACAGTGTCACCTCATACATCGACCGACACACCATACCTATATTGAAAGACTATCTGAATGATGAACGTCTGTCCCTCACCCAAATAGCCGACCTGATGAACTTCACGTCACTCTCTTACTTCAGCCGCTACTGCACCAAGCATCTTGGCCAGTCCCCCAGCGAATACCGACAGAGTCTTCAACCGAAATAATACGAGATCTTATTTGTTTGCTGTTTATTTAGCACATATGTTATCGTATTGTCCTTGCCTAGTGGCAGCAAGGTGAATGTTAATGGAGCTAAAGGTAAAGTATCCGCAACTTCTTCTGATGACTTACCATAACTGACAGTGAAGGAAATATACGTATGGAGGAAGTTCTTAACATCCAACAAAATGCTGATAATTCTGAAGTTTGGCATTTGTTGCCTTTCGAAGATTATAGAGAAGTTGTCTTGGCTACATTCTTTAGTGACGGTGAGAGTATCTTTAAAGATGTGACAGATAATTATAAGAAGACTTATCCTCACATTAAAAAGGTCGAGCTACAAGCCATTTGCGCAATAGAGGAATTGGAGCCGGACAAATAATTGATAGAAGTAAGGATTACATTTATATCTGAATAAATTGCAACATGAAGATACATGAAGTGGTGCGATTAAAATTATCGAAAAAAGCAACTGTGGAATAATCTTTTTAAAGATTTCACATTAAAGCAGGGACAGGCTTTGTTGGCAAATTCATTATGACCATGAATCGTGGCTAATGGATATTCCTCCTTCAGCTGCTCGATGAGGGCATGAATTAAAGAGCAAAATCGGCTATTCATGGGCTAAAAAGGGGGTTATGTAATCAGAAAACTCTAATTTTTCCGTTTTTCATCGCTGAAAACAGGTATTGGGAGAATGCATAAAAAGCGAGCGCTATGATTTAAAAAGTAAATATATATTCCATTTGTAACCCAACATACAGACTTCACTTTACACACGAAATATACATACTAAATAGCTATATAACAATAGATTACCAATTTCCATCTCAGCATTGTTGTTATGTAGTTTCTAGCTTTCCGAACTATTGATACGTCAATAATTTGTCAATTACTAGCAAAGATAATAAAAAGCAGGCAAACCAAAGAATTTTATCACGCTATTTAACGGAAAAATGCAAAATATGGAGGTTAGGAAGATGTTTTACCCCCTCTTCTAAGGGTAAAAAATGCCCCTCCTCAGACATAAATCTGTCTCAGACTTGACGTATTTTTGACAAATTCGAGGGGTAAGTAAGGGGTAGAATGAGGTAAAGAGAGGAGAAAAAGCAATGCAAGAACTCATTTCCGGCACTAGAGAATGTAGATTATACTTATACATAAAACATTAATAGCAACTTTAATATACTGGTATAAATGTTTAATAAACAACTAATTACGATGCGTTACCTTATTTACTGCAAGTCTTTAAAACAGAAATATTCTATCCGGTCATTAAGGTCAAGGTCATTAAGGTCATTAAGGTTTCGGGGGAAAAACATTTTCCTATAGTATATATATAAATAATATTTATATATACTATAGCTCAAAATGACCGATTCCCATTTTCTTAATGACCTTAATGACCTTGACCTTAATGACCGCTTTTTCACGTTTCTTCGGCTACCTTCAATGCGTATTTTCCTGTTTTGCTATGTTTCTGCAATAAAGTTCTGACAGAAAACGATAGAAAGTATTATCTATCAACTACTTACGTCATTTTCGGAATAGAAAGTTAGGGTGAAAGCTTGTATTCTGCCCGAAAATGTTGTATCTTTGCACCGGCAATCGAAAGAACAGCCTTTTGTGCCTTGCTCGGG
>NZ_VZBE01000058.1:0-26346 GCF_009494835.1 Segatella copri | reverse complement strand
AAAACAAGCTATGCAACTTAAAATTGGGTACCTTTTTCAGTGCCCTCCCAGGGCAGCACCCTGGGTACAATAGCAATAAACAAGACGCCCTGTAAGGGCAAAAGCTTCAAATATACAAAGCTTTTGCCCTTACAGGGCGACTGTTTTGTGTATGTAATTACCCAGGGCGCTGCCCTGGGCTAGGAGCTTCTGCCCTTTCAGGGCGTGTGGAGTTTATTTATTCAGTTTCCAGGTAACACCATCCTTGGTGTCCTTTACCTCGAAGCCGGCTTCAGCCAGGGCATCGCGAATCTGGTCGCTGGTAGCCCAATCCTTATCAGCCTTAGCCTTGGCACGCAGGTTGAGAACCATATCCACTACCTTGCCGTAAGCCTCCTCGCGAGCATCATTGTTGGCTCCCTTCTCACTCTTCAGACCGAGCAGGTCGAAGGTGAAGAGATGCATGGTGTCTGAAAGCTCCTTCAGGTCTTCAGCAGAGATGTTTGCCTTGTGGTCGAGGGCTGTGTTGATTACGTGGCAAGCCTCGAAGAGATAGCTGATAACGAGCTGAGTCTGGAAGTCATCGTTCATCGCATCGTAGCAGCGCTGGCGCAATTCGCTTACAAACTTCTTCACCTGATCATCGCTCTGCTTAGCCACAGGCACACGCTCCAGGTCGTTCAAACCATTCATCAGGCGCTCCAATCCCTTCTGGCTGGCCTTCAATGCATCGTTAGAGAAGTCTACGGTGCTGCGGTAGTGAGCAGAGAGGATGAAGAAACGGATGGTCATTGGCGAATAAGCCTGCTCCAGACTGTCGTGATTGCCTGTGAAGAACTGCTCCAGGGTAATGAAGTTACCCAAGCTCTTACCCATCTTCTGACCGTTAATGGTAATCATATTGTTGTGCATCCAGTAATGAACCATCTGGTCGCCCTGAGAAGCCACAGCCTGAGCAATCTCGCACTCATGATGAGGGAAAATCAAATCCATGCCGCCACCGTGAATATCGAAGTGGCTGCCCAAGTACTTGCGTCCCATCGCAGTACACTCGCAGTGCCAGCCAGGGAAACCATCACTCCAAGGACTAGGCCAGCGCATGATATGCTCTGGTGAAGCCTTCTTCCAGAGGGCGAAGTCAGCCTGGTTCTTCTTCTCGCCGATACCAGCCAGCTCGCGGCTCTCGTTGATTACGTTCTCCAGGTTACGTCCGGAGAGGATACCGTACTTATGATCCTTGTTATACTTCTCGATGTCGAAGTAGATAGAGCCGTTACTCTCGTATGCATAGCCATTGTCCAGAATTTCCTGAACCAGTTTCTCCTGTTCGATGATATGGCCTGTGGCATGAGGCTCAATGCTAGGAGGGAGCACGTTCAGCGCCTCCATGGCATCGTGGTAGCGGTTGGTGTAGTACTGCGCAATCTCCATTGGCTCCAACTGCTCCAGGCGAGCCTTCTTCTCAATCTTGTCATCGCCTTCATCTGCATCGTGCTCCAGGTGGCCCACGTCGGTAATGTTTCTAACGTAGCGAACCTTATAGCCCAGGTGCTTGAGATAGCGGAAGAGTATATCGAATGTGATGGCTGGTCGTGCATGACCGAGATGCGGATCGCCATACACGGTAGGGCCACAAACATACATGCCCACGTTAGGAGCGTGGAGCGGAGTGAATCTCTCTTTCGTACGTGTGAGAGTGTTATAGATCAATAATTTCTGTTCCATCTTGTATGAACCTTTCTTTTATATTATTTATATTTTGAGTGCAAAGTTAACTCATTTTTCTGATATATCCGACAAATCATTCGCAAAATGTTATTAAAATCCTCGAAAATATCAATGGAACAGATCTTCCATGGTCAATTCTCTCTGTATGATGCTGCTATACTGATTTTTTGCCAAACCATAAGTGGTAAGCATAACCTGCTGGCAACTCTTGCGAGTCTTTGTCTCCTGTTCAAAGATCCATTGGCGATTTTGTAGCGTTTCGGCATATTGCTTATCTATTGTATAAGGCCGGGTAGAGAACTTGATTTCGCAGAGGTTTACGATATGGTCAGCTCTATCCAGCACCAGGTCTATCTGAGCTTTTTGCTCCTTGCCCTTGCTGAACCATCCCGAAGTAGATACAGCCATGCCACTGATTCCCATCGCCATCTTGATTTGCTCCACATGAGCCAGGCAAACCTGCTCAAAGGCATAACCTGCCCATGAGTTTATCTTTGGTGTGCCCAGATGATGCTGCCAAAACTGCTTGTCGTTGTTCTTGCCATCCTGCAGGAAATGAAAATAGAATAAGGTGTATGCATCAGTAAGTTGATACATCTCGTCGCGCTTCTTCTGTCCGAACGAGGTATAGCGGTGAATGAAGTCGCTTTGTTCCAGTTCATCCAATACTCTAGTCGCACTCCCCGCATTTGGCAAGCCTGTGGCTTCCAGTATCTCATTGCGAGTCAATCCCTTGCTCTTTGCAGCCATGGCTTTTACTATCAGTAAGTGGTTGTCTGCATTGCGGAACATGGCTTGATACAGATTCTCGTATTCTCGATGGAGTTGACCATCGGGATGAAACAATAACTCATCGATGTTCTGCGCCAAGCTCTTGGTTGATTCCAGCATGCTGAGATAATAAGGCACACCGCCAAACACCATGTAGCTTATTACTTGGTCGTAATGGTTCATGGCAATCTTTTTATCCTTATAAAACTCTTCGCACTCTCGGAGGGTAAAAGGATGCAAATGAATGCGACGATTCACTCGACCATATAATCCACCATGATTGTTGAAAACCTTGTTGATAATCCACGAAGTGGCTGAGCTACAGCAAACTAGCAAAATATCCGTTCTTGCCGAAGCCCAACTGTTCCAAAACCATTCCAAGGCGGTAAGAAAAGAGCCGTCCACTCCATTCATCCATGATAATTCATCAAGGAACACCACTTTCTTCTGCTCCTTGGATGCTTCCAGTATCTTGATGAGCGCATCGAATGCCTCTAGCCAGGTCTTTGGCAGAGCAAGGGGTGCATCAGAATATTTGCAAAGCGCATGGTAGAAATACATGAGCTGTACATCCTTGTTTTCCTGGTTGACACCTGTGGCATAAAATGCCAACTTGTCGTCAAAGGCCTCTCTTACAAGAAAAGTCTTGCCTACGCGACGGCGACCATATACGACAACAAACAGCGATTCCTCTGCTTTGTATGCCTCTTCGAGCTGTTGTAGCTCACGTTTCCTTCCTATTATCTTTGTCATATATTATATAGTGAATGGGTTAAACAACCTGCTTGTTTTGGCTGCAAATATACAAAAAATCCCACTTAAAGCCAAACGAATTGGTAAGAAAGTGGCTCTAAGTGGTAATTTTAACATACTTAGAGCCAAAAAGGTATTGCAAGAGTACAACTTTTATTCGAAAGTAGAGCCATTTAAGATGATATTTTTTAGGTAGGCTTACACTTTTAGGCAAGAATGTTTGGAGATAAAAAATAAAAGGTGTATATTTGCAGCGTGATTACTATTTAAAAAGAGGAGGTAAATATGGATAGATTTCAAATTATACGTATAATTCATGACTATATGTCTAGGAAGCCTGTGTTGAAGGCATGGATCTTTGGGTCTTTTGCTCGTGGTGAAGAAAAGGCTCAGAGCGATATAGATATTCTCTTTGTCCCCGATTTTGAGCATGGTTCGTTTACTTTGCTTACCCATGGAGGAATGTATGAGGATTTGAAGCAACTGCTAGGTCGTGAAGTTGACTTGGTAGTTGATGGCTCTTTGCGTCCATATGCTCAGGAGAGTGTGGAACGAGATAAAATCTTGGTATATGAGAGAGCTAGTTAGGGATAAAGGAAGATTGGAAGATATTGTGGAGTATTCTTCCAACGTACTCAAAATCATTGATGGGATAGATTTTGAAGAGTTTTCCTCAAATATTTTAGTCTATTTTGCAACGATGAAAAATGTAGAGATAGTAGGCGAGGCTGCTTATATGCTGACCAAGGAATTCAAGGCAAGTCACCCAGAGATTCCTTGGAAACAGGTGGAAGGTATGCGCCATGTTTTGGTGCATGGTTATTCGCAGGTGTTGCCTCGTATTCTTTGGGCAACAGCAAAGGAGAATATTCCCGAAATCAAGGTTCAAGTGGAGAAATACCTGAACGAGATAGATTGGGAACATTATTGTGGGGAATGATGAACTTGTTCTTCTATACTCTTGGGGCCTTAATCGCAACAAGGGCATTTGCAGATTATGTCGGCAAATGCCCTTGTTGGCTTATATTGCAAATTCTTTATTCAACCATTTCCGCATACCTTTTGAACAGCTCAGCTACGCACTCGCTCTCCGTCATCTTGGTGGAGAAGCCGTAGGCTGCCATCACGGCTCGGTCGTTCTGACGATGGGCTTGCAAAAGCTCCTTCGGCATGAGCGTAGGGTCGTAGAGGTCGGCGAGCGAGGAGTCGGGGTATAGGGCGCGGGCATCGAGTATCGCCTGGGCACTCTGCTCTATCTTTGCCTTTTGCTCGGCAGTGGGCGTAGGCCAAGGGAAGTTGTTATACACCACGTCCTTGCTGTAGCGATAGTCGCTCTTCAGGCGACCGCACACCGCTCGCATCCATGCCATGTGAACGTTCGACTCCAAGATGCCGAAGTGGTAGAGAGTGGCGGAAGGGATGAGAAGCACAAGATTACTGGCAAAGGTTCCCTTCGGGATGAATCCCATGGGCACATACTTGCGCTTTTCGGAAGAAACCGATGGAACAATGATGGAATCACCGTCTGGCATGTTTTCCACATGGAATCGAGTTGGCGTATCTGCCAACTTTCGTGTGCCAGCACTTGTGCTTGCCAATCGCACATTTCTTACATTTTCCACTCGTTTATAGCAAAGAGGCATTTCTTTGATTTCCTTTGGTGAACTGTCACCAAGCCACAGGCAATATCGAGGCTTTTGATGGATAAACTCTACCGAGCCAAACCAAGGATGGAACAATGCCGCCGACTTTGGTTCACGCTTGATGAACTCTTCCATCTCCTCTTTCTCAAAGAGATAGTTGCCACCGTCTATAGGTTTATTGCCGATGCCTATTTTCGGAACATTGCATAGTGATTTGCTTCTACTATATATAAAGGTATCTGGAGCCTCTATCAGATAGGCATTGATATGACTTACCTCTTTCCTCTGTCCATTCTCAAACAGGTATTTCTTCTTACGCTCTACATACGAGAATCCTACTACCACCACATGAACATGGGCTTTGAGCGAAGCCTCGCTGTCCCAACGGAAGGTGCGGTGAGCGAAGTTGATGTGGATCCCCTCGGCAAAGAGTGGTTGCCAAAGATTTGCCACCTGTTCACCTTGCGAGATGGAATTGGTAGATACAAGGGCGGCTTCCACATGGGTATCTTTCATGTAATCAGCGGCACGCTTGTACCAAGCTCCCACATAGTCAATGTTGCCTACGTTCTTCCATTTCTCACCAAAGATGGCTATCATGTCTGCCTTTTGGCTTTCGTTCATCAGTCGTGCTCCCACAAACGGCGGATTGCCGATGATGTAATCCAACTCTTCTTTCGGACATACCTCCTCCCAGGCAATTCTCAATGAGTTGCCCTCTGTGATGTTGGCGTAGCTCTTCAGCGGCAGGAAGTCGATGTCGTGGTGGATAATCTTCTCCGTCTCCGCCATCATCTGCGCCTCGCTTATCCACAATGCCGTGGTGGCTACGGTGACGGCGAAGTCGTTGATTTCTATGCCGTAGAATTGGTGGATGCTCACCTTGATGGGGTTCTCGAAGGCGTTGAGCTGCTCCACGCTGTATATCTGCTTGATAATCTCGTTCTCCAGTCTTCTGAGCGAAAGGTAAGTCTCCGTGAGGAAGTTACCTGAACCGCACGCCGGGTCGAAGAAGCGAAGTTGAGCCATCTGATTCTGCAACTCGTGCAGACGCAGCAAACGCTTCTTGATGTTGGTCTCCTCCTTACACGAGTCGAATGCCGTTAGAAGACCGTTATAAAAGAGAGGGTCGATAACCTTGTGGATATTCTCTATCGAGGTATAATGCATACCGCCCGAACGACGAGTCTCGGGGTTGAGGGTGCTTTCGAACACACCACCGAAGATGGTGGGTGAAATCTCGCTCCAGTCGAAGTCGAGGGAGGCGTGCTGTAGGAGCGTCTCACGTAGTTCGTCTGTAAACTGTGGTATGTCTATATCCTCAGCAAAGAGACCTCCATTGGTATAAGGAAAGGCGGCAAGTGTTGCATTGAGATACTTGCTTCGCTTGTCGGCAGGCGTGTTGAGTACCTCGAAAAGCTGCACCAAGCCCATTCGCATGAAGCCAGCGTCGAACTGGGCGAGATAATCATGAAACATATCCCGTCTGCCGAAGATGCCCGCATCCTCAGCATAGAGACAGAACACCAGGCGCACACATAATATATTCAGGTATCTGAGCGACTGAGGGTCGTCGGCATCATATTGCACGACAAAGGCATCGTAGAGCTTGCCCACTATCTCGCCCGCCTTCATCGACACCTCCATCTCCCGTTGCAGATGGATGCCCTGCTGTTCTACAAGAAACTGCAGGCGATAGTATTCCTTCTCCAAGTCCTTCAGTAGGATGCGTGAAGGCTCACCCTTCGGATTCTCCATATCATAGACGTCGAATTCGGCGAAGTTGCAGGTCACTATCCATCGAGGGCGCTGCGAATAAGGCAATGCGGCACTGTATCGCTGCGCCTGCTGGAAGGGGGTTAATAAAGAGCCGTCGCTCTGCTTGATGGCCTGTCTCAAATCCTTGCCCAGCGATTTCTGCTCTATCATCACGTGGGTGGAGGGAATCATACCGTCGATGAAGGAAGTATGGTCAAGCTGTGCCTGTTGCTCGAAGGTGATGAACACAGAAGGACTCTCCACCCCGAAAATCTCGGTGAGGAGTTCTATCCAGAACGTCTGGCTCTCGCCCTTCTCATATCCCCTGCCCTCCCATCGCTTGGCGAAGGCAGCGGCAGCTATGCGTTGTTGTTTCTCTGTTTTCATATTGTAAAGTGAAGAGTGAATCTTTCTGACAACAAAGATACGGCGAATAGTTGAGAGTACCAAACTTTCGGCTATCTTTTTGCATAAAGTAAGTAATTTTTGTATATCTATTCACTATTTGTAAGTTTTTTGCCAATTAATTGCATAAAATTATCAAATTATTAGCGTATATCGAAAATAATATGTAACTTTGCAGCCGCAAACAGTTATCAATTATCAAGAAGGCGGCTATAAGTTCCGCTAATGAGTATTAAGTTAGAAGAAAATGGCATATACAAGATTGAGTGCTGCCGAAGCGGCAGCGATGATTAACGATCAAGATACAATCGGATTGAGTGGTTTCACACCAAACGGCGTGCCTAAGGCAACCTTCCGCGAACTCTCCAAGAGAGCCGTGGCTGAGCACGAGGCGGGCAGACCTTTCCAGGTGGGCATCCTCACGGGTGCTTCTACCTCGCAGAGTATCGAAGGTGACATGGCAGCAGCCCATGCCATCAAGTTCCGTGCGCCATTTTCTACCAACAAGGACTTTAGAACTCATACCAACCTGGGCGAGATTGATTATGAGGATATGCACCTCGGCCACATGGCTGAGCGTCTGCGCCGTGGTTTCTATGGCGAAATAGACCTTGCCATCATCGAAGTTTCTGATTTGGAAGAAGGCGAAACTACCTGCAAGGCATTCCTGACCTCTGCCGGCGGCATCGTTCCTACCATCGTTAGATTGGCAAAGAAGGTGCTCATCGAGAAGAATACCTTCCACAGTCCTGCTTCCCGCTATCTTCACGATGTATATGAGATAGCAGAATGCCCATTCCGCACTCCTATCCCTATCATGAACGTAGGTGATAGAATCGGTAAGGAGTATGTTGAGATTGATGCACATAAGATTGTGGGTGTGATAGAATGCAACATTCCGGAGGAGGCGCGTGCTTTCAAGCCTCTCGACCCTGTGACCGAACAGATGGGACATAATGTGGCTGATTTCCTGGTCAGCGACCTGAAGAAGGGACATATTCCTCCTCAGTTCCTGCCTTTGCAGAGCGGAGTGGGCGTAACTTCCAATGCCGTTCTAGAGGCATTGGGACAGAACCCTAACGTGCCGGTATTCAGCGTTTATACCGAGGTGGTTCAGGATGCTGTAGTGAAATACATGCGCGAGGGAAGAATCAAGGATGCTTCCTGCTCTTCGCTCACCGTAACAAACGATACATTGAAAGAGGTGTATGATGATATTGATTACTTCAAGAAGCATCTCACCATCCGCCAGAGCGAGATTTCAAACTCTCCTGAGGTCATCCGCCGACTGGGTGTCATCGCCATGAACACCGCCATCGAGTGCGATATCTATGGCAATGAGAACTCCAGCCATATCTGCGGCAGCAAGCTGATGAATGGTATCGGCGGTTCCTGCGATTACGAGCGTAATGGTTACATTTCTATCTTCACCACGCAGAGTACCACCAAGAACGGTTGCATCTCAGCCATTGTTCCGATGTGCAGTCACGTGGACAGTACCGAGCACGATGTGGATGTGATTGTTACCGAACAGGGAGTAGCCGATCTCCGTGGCAAAGGCCCATTGCGCCGTGCCAAAGAGATTATCGAGAACTGTGCCCATCCGGATTACCGCCCTATGCTCCGTGAGTATCTGAAGTTTGCCGAGAAGGGCCATGAGCCACAGAGCATGCGTGCCGCCCTCGCCATGCACGATACTTTCCTGAAGAAGGGCGATATGAGATTGACAGATTTCGGAGAATATCTGAAATAAGAGAAGGCCGAAAGATTGTGAAAACCGAGAAGACAAATCTTTCATAGATGACTCAGAAAAATATTGAATTATATGATAAGCGGCATTCATATCAAAGGAATGCCGCTTATTATTTGTTATAAGCATACAGAAAACACTTTAATTCTATATGAATAAACTATACTCCCAGAAGAAAGTTCCGCATAAAGACGCTGAACGGAAAAGTAATTAGGCATCAAAACTTTTTCTTATCAGAACAAGAATAATTTCAATTAACATAGGAGAAAGTTTATCCCTTAATCGAGCTATCGCACGACGCTTCTGTACCTTCACCGTCTCAGCGGAGATGTCCAGTTGCTCTGCAATCTCCCTGTTTTTCTTCCCCTCCATACAAAGAAGAAAGACTTCCTTTTGGCGAGGAGGCAACTCATCTATCGCAGCAAAGAGTTGACGATAGATTTCTTCCTTATTAAAAATATCCAAGGTATCATCCAACAGCATAAACTCCTGCAGATTATCAACTATACTCTGCCGATAGTTGTTGTGTACCGCTTGATGACGCAGGTGATTGAGAGCAGAGTTATGCACCGTATTATATAAATAGGCGGAAAACTTGGAAATACTGTTGAAAAAAGGGCGACGTTCCCATAGAACAGAGAAAAGATCCTGCACGATATCTTCTGCAATGGTCATTTCCACAAACTGACAACCATAACTCACCAAGGCACGATAATATTTATCGTACAACAACTCGATGGCCTGATTATCCCATTGGCAAATTATTGCAATTTCAATATCACTTTTCTCACTCATGAGTGCAAAGATACGCATTTTTATGCAGTAAAATTAAAAAATGCAACTTTTTTTCACTTTTTTCTTGATTTTTGTAACCACAAACGCACCCGAGTGTGTTATAATAGTAAATACAGAGAATAATTCTATCACAAAAGTATTAGAAAATATGAATAAGAATATTGATATCAATACACTCGTCAGTAAATTACTGACTGGCGAAATCTCAGAGGAAGAAGGCAAGGAGCTCTTATCAAGGGTAGAGCAAGATGCGTCGCTAAGAGACAAGATAGAGCATCTCATGAATGAAGATGATTTTCTCCAACGCTACCATCTCTACAAGAGCATTGATGCCGAGAAAGCAAAAGCTACATTCAAAGCATCTCTCCAACATGCAGAGGAACAGGAAGATAGAAATGATGACAAAGCAGCTACCATCATCTGGTTGCGACGCATAGCCGCTGCAGCTGCTATCGCCCTCATATTAATGGGTACATGGATGTATTTCGGACATCAAGGTTCCACCCCACCAGCCGTCATCACCGCAGAACTGCATCAAGCCATAGAACGGGTTCAGCAGAATGACATGAATGGAGCTACACTTACCATCAACGGCAAAACCATCAAGGTGAAAGATGCACAGAGTGCATTGGCACAAGCAGAAAAAGTAGCTGACAGTAAGGATGGAAGCAGTTTCTTTGGAAGCGACGAAATAACAGAAAGCTCCCTGATAACAAAGAAAGACAAGGAATTCTGGATGGTACTGGACGACGGAACCTACGTGCATCTCAACTACAATACCACTCTCATCTATCCTAATCACTTCGTAGGCAGCGAGCGTAAGGTAAAGCTCAAGGGAGAAGCCTATTTCATCGTGGCCAACGACTCGAAGAAACGACCTTTTATAGTAGAGACTGCCAACGGAGATGTACACGACTATGGTACCGAGTTTAATGTCAACACGATGAAGGAAAAAGGTGTAACCAGCGTTGTTCTGGTGAAAGGTAAAGTTGGTGTGAGCAGCAAGTACGGTAAAGAATACCTGTTGAAACCAGGCGATATGGCAACCCTGAAAGCAGGCAGAACACCAGACATCCAGCAAGTGGATGTTAATCTTTACACCTCTTGGAACACGGGCAACTTCTTGTTCGACGGCTGCACGCTGCAAGATCTGATGGAAGTTATCTCCCATTGGTACAACATGAAGGTGGAGTTCTCATCCGAAGACATGAAAGAACTGCGATTCACAGGCAGCATTGACAAATACGAACCGATGGGACAGACTCTCAATGCAATAGAGAATATCACAAGATTGAAGATAACTGCCAAGGAAGGCATCATCAATATCAGAGAATATAAACATTAATATTATATACAACATGAAAAGATTTTTATCAATGATGGCAATAGCCTTGTTAGCGTGCATCGCAACAATGGCTGCCACAGCCAAAAAGACGAATCTGAAAATACTCTATGTAGGAGGTCATTCCGACATAGAGACTTTAGGAGTAGCAGACTATGACAAGGAAGCTCATGCCAAGAGTATTGAGACAAGAACTGCCGCCTGGAAAGTCTTTCTTGAAACATATTTCACTACAGTGAAAACGGTACAAGGAAAAGACTATAACTACAGGATGTCATACGACTATGATGTAACCATCATTGATGGCGACCCAACTCCTATTGAGCCACGTCGCACAATCATTGAAAATGACAGATTCAGCAAGCTGATACCAGCCAAGTATTTCCCAGAGAACTTTGACCGTCCTGTCATCACCATCGCAGACGAAAGCGAGACAACAGGTCGCTATATCGGTGTGAAAAACGACTGGTATTGTCTCTGCCTTCTTGGTCATGCTTACAACATGAATACCAAGAGTGCCATCTTCAAAGGTCCTTATAAGGTGAAGATAACCACCACAAAACGCCCAACTCCTGCAGGCGCAAAGGAATATGCAGAAATGTGCCAGGAGAAGCTTCCAGATATGATTCCGATGTGGAAAGTACAGAATAAAGACTATAGCAACACCAAGGGTTATAAGGCAGGTTTGGTTACTCGCCAGTGGGGCTATCTGGATTCTCCTGATACAGAAATCATATCGGGTGGCGAAAGTGCCAAGAGCTATGGAGCCATCGCCATCGGTCGCCATGCCAACTTCTTGCATTGGGGTTTCTCTGCGTCTCCTGCAGATATGACAGAAGAAGCTAAGCCGGTTTTCCTCAATGCAGTTATTTATATCAACAAGTTTAAGGGTCATCATATCATTGCCCGCAAACTCAATGAGGGAATTTCTACCCGCACTACAATTGATGAGCACAAATATACCGTAAGCAAAGAAAACTACGAAGCTTACAAAAACTCGATTGAAGATTTCAACAATCAGATTAAGCATCTGGCGGATTCACTTCAAAAAGTGGTTGCTGCTGGCGGCAAGATGAGCGAAACAGACAAGATGTATATGAAAATGGCAGAAAATCCTCAACCCATTTCATCCTATATTGACTATGTAAAGGAAAGGGCAGGAGAACTGTATGAAATGTTTGGCACCGATGTTGACAAATATTCAAGCTATTATACCGAAAATCGCCCATATTTCTATTGCAAGCTCAATGAATATGGAGAAATTCTTGACGAAGATGCCAAGAGCATCGGCATCGCCAATAACGACAAGCGTATCCTTGACAAAGCTATCTCCATGTGGGAAAAAGGCAAAGACATAGAGAAGGCAAAGCGCATCCTCTATCGCTATACGTTGCTCCGTTACGACAATGCCAAGCAATGGCGAGAGTGGTATAATAAATATCAGAGCAAACTCTTCTTTACTGAGAGCGGAGGCTGGCTGTGGCTGGTCAATGATCTCGATCCGAAGACTCCAGGCAATGACTACAGCGTTCTCAAATTCTACGAATTCAATGAAAGCAACATCGCTCCTATCCAAGAGAAAGCAACCAAAGAAGAGCCTGTTGCCCTATCATCAGCTGTCAGCACTGTGGGCAAAGACAAGGAACTCATCATCCGCATGAAGATATATCCAGGCTATCACATCTATGCAAAGGTAAGCGATCAGGACCCTTATATCCAGACGACTTATGACCTCAAGGCAGAAGGCGATGTCAAACTGGTAGGCGAACTTCAGAAACCTGTTGGCAGACCTATGGCAGGCTCTAAATCTATCATCTTTGAAGGTGAGCAGATTTTCCGTCAGAAGATAGAAGGCAAATCGGGTAAGATTACCTTTATAGTCAACTATCAGGCTTGCGATAGCCATGCTTGTCTGATGCCAAAGAGCAAGACTATCACGATAGAATTATAAAAATATTGGTTTAATTTTATAACAAGAGAGAATGAAAGAATTTGGAAGAATGAAACGAATCCTTTTCGCTACCTCCCTGCTTGTAGGAGCAACCCTATGTGGAGGAACCAGTACTGCTATGGCTCAGCAGCCAAAGCACCAGACGGTAACTATCAATGCAAAGTCGATGAGTGTGAAACAGTTCTTCGCTGAAGTCAAGAAACAGACTGGCTTGAACTTCATCTACAGTACAGATTTGGCAGCCAAGTTGCCACACATCACGGTGAATGCCACCAACCGCCCGTTGCGCCAAGTACTTGACGAGGTGATGAACAAGGTGAACTGCCGTTATGAGATTGAGGGTAATATCGTGACTATCACTCGCCGTATGGCAGGTGAGAGAGTTCGTAATGTATCCGGTGTCGTCACCGATGAAAGTGGCGAGCCACTGATTGGTGTGTCCGTATGCATCGACGACAGCAAGGTTTGCACCATCACCGACAGCAAGGGTTTCTATACCTTGAAGGTGCCAGCCAATGCTTGCACCTTAAAGTTCAGCTACCTCGGTATGAGCAATGCAGAATTGCGTCTGGGAAGCGGTAGAGCACCTTTAAGCCGTAACATACAGATGGTTACCGACAATCAGCTTTCTGATGTTGTGGTAACAGGTTATCAGGAGATTTCCAAACCTAAGATGACAGGTTCTGTCACTACCATCACCTCAGCCAAATTGGACGAGCGTTACACCACCAACATCATGAACAACCTCGAAGGTCGCGTGGCAGGTCTTTCCACTTATAATGGAAAGATGACCATCCGTGGTACCTCCTCTCTCTATGCCGAGACCACCCCATTGCTGGTTGTGGATGGCGTACCTGTAGAGGGAAACATCGACGATTTGAACCCTTACGACATCGAGAGCGTAAACATATTGAAGGATGCCGCAGCCAACCTTACGGTATATGAGAAGAAGAACGTAGATTATGCCGACAATTTCTATATGACTCCAGAACAGCAGGTGGATGCGGAGGCCAAGTATTGGGACTACTATTTCTTCCATAATGATGGTGAAGTGGCTGACCCTATCGGTACTACTGCTCAGTCAATCTCTATGGGTACCCAAGCAGTAACTCCTATCGAATATGCCTATTACCAGCGAGCTAAGGGAGAAATTTCCGAGGAAGAATTGCAGAACCAGTTGGCTTCTTTCAAGAAGAACAACTATGCCAAGGAGTATGCAGATGCCGTATATAAGCAGAGAGTGATGCAGCAGTACAACCTCTCACTTCGTGGCCGCAGCGATAAGTTCACCAACAACCTGACTATCAACTATAAGTATGACAACAGTGGACTGATCAATCATTTCGCCAATCAGTTTAATGCCCAATATAAGGGTTCTTACAATGTAGCCAAGTGGCTCACAGCCTCCATGACTATCAATGGCATCTATAGCAAGAGTAAGGAAGTAGGTTACGACAACAATAGCTACTATAGCGATATCTGGAAACAACCAGCCTATATGCCATTCTATAATGCTGATGGAAGCGTCAAAGGACAACACTATTGGTATGATGGCAATGATTACATGACCTTCGGTTCTCCTTTTGAGGATTTAAGCTCCAATCCAGTGGATGAGTATTACAATAACACCCAGGTTACCCGCCGTCAGTATATGCGCTATCATGGAGATTTGCTCTTCAAGATTATTGACGGATTGACTGCCAATGCCCAGTTTGTATATGAAACCAATCATAACACCGTAGAATGGAATGCAACACAAGATAGTCATGTGATGCGTACCATGCGTAATGCTTATTATTATCAATCTGCAGATGGCACTATCAAGAACTACGTTCCTACCACTGGCGGTCTGCTCCGTACTACAAATAGTGACGGACGTTATTGGACAGCACGTGGACAGCTGAATTATGCCAAGACCTTTGGCAAGCACGACATCATGGCGATTGCCGGCTTGGAATTCCGTGAAACCAAGCTGACAGGTTCTAAGGCATTAATGCTGGGTTATGACGACCAGTTGCAGACAAGCTCTACCCACACGATAGACTTTGGAACATTGAGTACCATGAACTATTCACCTCTTTTCCTTGGCGCCTCAGGTGGTTTCCCTGCAAGCCAGTTTGTATTCGATCCTTATATCAAGGAAGGAATGGGAGTTGTTCCTGAGACTCACCACAAGTATGCTTCTGGTTATTTCAACCTTACCTATACTTATGATGAGAAATACAATGTGTTCGGTTCGTTCCGTAAGGACTATGCTGATGTATATGGCTTGAACGCCAAGTTCCGCGGCACGCCACTCTGGTCTGTAGGTGCAGGATGGTTGATTCATAATGAAGACTTTATGAAGGATATCAAGTGGGTAAACTTCCTGAAACTCCGTGCCAGCTATGGTGTAACTGGTAACATCTACCAAGGTGCAACCAGTTATATGACAGCTACATCAGGAGAACTCAATCAATATACCAACTTGCCATACGGCACCATCGAAAGTCCTGCCAACCCTAACTTGAAGTGGGAGCAGAGCCACACCACCAATATCGGTATCGACTTCGGATTGCTCGACAACCGCTTGCGTGGTTCCATCGATTATTATAACAAGGTGGCAAAGGATGTGTTCTCTTATCGCACCCTCGACCCAACAACGGGTTTCACCTCTATGTTCGTCAACATGGCTTCTATGCGCAATCGTGGTATAGAATTGCAGATTACTTATGATTGGCTGAGAGGGGCAAGCCGTAAGAATTGGAGTTGGACCACCAACTTCACCATGTCACACAACAGTAATATTGTAACCGATGTAGAGAACCCATCAAACAGCGCATCCCAGTTGATTGAAAGACCATACGTCAAAGGAAAGCCATCCAGCGCCCTCTGGTCATACCGCTTTGCTGGCATCAGCGACCAAGAAGGCGAGAAGGGTCAATCTCTGTTCTACATTGAGGATGGGGGCAAATCTCACAGTGCAACAGGCAAAAGTATAAGCATCTTGGAATACTCTGGTCAGAGCGAGCCAAAGGTTATCATGGGTATGGACAATAGCGTAAGATGGAACGGATTCTCTTTCAGCATTCTGATGGCTTACTATGGCGGTCACATGATGAGAGCCTTGGCGCATAATGAAACATTCTCAAGCACCTGGAGCACCGCTATCGCCAGCTATTTCCTGAATGCATGGACACCAGAACACCCAACAGATATTCCAGGCATTGGCAGATATGCCTCTACAGCGACTGGCTCTGAAACAACCTATAGCAATAATGCTATTCATCATGCAGACTTTCTGAAGATCAGAAACATCGTATTGGGCTATGACTTCCCACAGGAGTGGTTCAGAGGAACAGGCATTAACCGCCTCTCTCTCCGCTTCCAGATAGACAACCCTAAGTATCTATGGGTAGCCAACGATGTGCATGTTGACCCAGAGACTCTTGGACTCCGCAATCCAAGTTCATACATCTTTGGTCTGAACATCAGTTTCTAATCTTTAGAATCGTATAACATAAAAAGTAAGATCACAATGAAAAAAACAATATACAGTTTACTGGCAATCACAGCATTGCTATTCTCATCTTGTGAGAGTTTCACCGAATTGGAGCCAAAGGGCAAGAACTTGCTTACCACAACCGACCAGCTTGAAATGCTTCTCAACAAAGAGTATAAGGGATGCTCCTCTGATATGCGACAAATGGCTGGTGATATGATATATGCCTACAGCAATGTAGCAACAATCATCAGTCAGCCAGTTAAGACCCGCAACGTCATCATCTGGACTTACGATGAAGCCAATATGGACAAGATGGCAGAATTGACTTCCAGTGATCAAGACTACACTAATTTCTACGGCTACATCGGCACGATTGCCAACCCAATTCTCTCAAAGGTTGATGCCGCATCTGGTACGGAAGCAGACAAGAAACTTTTGAAAAGCGAAGCCCTGACATTGAGAGCCTGGTCATTCTATATGTTGGTCAACAAGTTTGCCAAGGCTTACAATCCAGCTACAGCTGCTACAGATCCAGGAATTATCCTGATGACAGAGGATAAAGATATCCAGACTGCTCAGCCTAAAAGCACCGTAGAGGAAGTTTATCAGCAGATACTCAAGGATGCCAATGAAGCAATTGAGATAGATGGTCTTCCTAACTCTGCCGTTAACAAAATGCGCTTCAGTAAACCCACAGCTTATGCCGTAAAGGCATTGGCATTGCTCAACATGCAGAAGTATGACGAGGCAGAAGAAGTGGCCAAGCAGGCTATCGCCATCAATGGCACTATTAACAACTATAATACCTCATATCTTGGTAGTACCCAAGGTTATATGACAGGCGGGACTTATCCTGTTATCAATCGTGGCAAGAAAGGAACCGATGAGGATTATTTCCTAAATGGAAATTCTGAAAGCTTCAATGCTTACACCCCTACTACCATGGCAAACTTTGAGGATGGACATGCCTATAAGGACAAGATGAGCAATATGAATATGATGTATGATTACCTGATGGATGCCGGAGTAAGTATGCTGGGTGAAACTGGTTTCAATTTAACTTTTGATCTCAACTCGTTTTGGAATGATGGTGGTCTTCGCTCTACCCAGATGTATCTCACCATCGCCGAATGCGAGACCCACAAAGGCAACTACGATACAGCCATGGAATATCTCGACAAGGTGCGCGTAAACCGCATCGATCCTGCCAAGTATCAGCCCCTCAAAGGCACAGTCAGCACCAAGGAAGAAGCCATCAAGCACGTGAAGCAGGTGACCATGAATGAGGACATCTATTCTGTCAACATTTTCATCGACAAGAAGCGCTGGAACCAGTGCGATGGCTGGAAGCAGAACTATAGCCGCACACTTGCTGGAAAGACTTATACCATCACTCCAGACAGTAAAATGTGGATATTCCCATTCCCTCAGAGCGTGATAAACAATAATGGTAATATCACACAGAACTACAAAGAATAAGAAAACAATATACAAATTTCCGAAAACGAAAAGAGGTCAAGCAAAGCATTTCAACAAGCTTTACTTGACCTTTCTTTATCTCCCTTTACCTATACCGATAAAGCTGTCGAACCCTTTTTGTCTGCATCAGCTAACTGAGACGTCTGATCTCGCTTACTGAACTACTTGAGTTGCTTGATTGAACCACTTGAGTTAGCTGACTGAACCACTTGAGTATTCTTCTTCATGTGCTTGCGTACAACCATAAAACTTTTTCAGCAACTTTTCCCGGAAGTATGGAAGAAGGCAGAGCAGAAGGCAAACATGAGGCCAACACAGAAACAGCACAACGTTTGCTGGCAATGGGACTTTCTGCCGAACAGGTTGCCAAAGCTACCCAGCTACCTTTGGAAATCATTAAGAATCTGAGCAATTCATAAACGGAGACGTAGATTACGAATATCTCCATATAATCAAGGGTCTATGCGCCACCTGTTCATCGTGTTCTGGTGCCTGTCGATGGATAATATTACTTAAAACACCTTCTTAATCGAAAAATATGGCACAAAAATTCTTCTTAATCGAAAAATATAGCTATCTTTGCAGAAAAATAAACGTTTAATTGAAAAATATGGCACAAAATAATACAATCCATAATATTCTGGAAGTAGTGGTAGGTACTGCTGATATTCGCAGTAGTAATCAAGTGAAAAGTGGAAAACTGAGAAAGATTGCTACAAGAATCTATACAAGTAACATGGATGATGCACCTGAGGACATCATCAGAAGAAATATATTCTATATTTTAGGACAACTCTATCCTCATGCTGTTATCAGCCATCGCTCTGCATTTGAACTTAAACCAACATCTGAGGGTGATATCTTCTTGACATACAAATACACCAAAAACATAGAATTGCCAGGTATTAAAGTTCACTTAATGAAAGGTCCAATGGGTACAGCCCATGATATGCCTTTCATTGAGAACTTGTATATATCAAGCACAGAAAGACGCATGCTTGAAAACCTTCAAAAAGGCAGGACTCGTGGCAATGTTTCCAAATGTTTGCCAAGGACGTATATCGAGGAGAACCTGGAAAAAATGTTGGTAGTTAATGGAGAAGAAGGCATCAACGGCTTCCGTGACAAGGCTAAAGAGATTGCCAAACAGCTGAATATGACAGAAGAGTTTGAAACTCTCAATTCTATTATTGGAGCCTTGCTTTCTACCAAACCTTCAGGAATACTTTCCTCTGGCAGTGCTTTAGCCAGAGCTCAAGGTGTGCCGTTTGACCAAGAACGTGTCAAGTTGTTTGAAACATTGTTCAAGGCGCTTCATAATGAACCTTTTCCTAGCATGGACGAGCAGAATGTTTCTACCGCATCATTTAGAAACTTTGCATTTTTCGAGAGCTACTTCTCTAACTATATCGAAGGAACAGAGTTTGAGATAGAAGATGCTTATCGCATCATAGAGACTGGTCAACCAATGCCAGCAAGAAATGCAGACTCACATGATGTTCTTGGAACATTCCAAATCGTAGCAAGCAGACGGGAGATGAGACGAACGCCAAGTACCGCCGGTGAACTGATGGAGATTCTTCAAGACCGTCATAGAATTATGATGGCAGCGAGACCAGACAGAAACCCAGGTATGTTCAAGACGCAAAACAACCATGCCGGTGATTCGCATTTTGTAGACTGCACACTTGTAAGGGGGACATTGATAAAGGGATTCGACTTCTACAAAGCCCTGGAGTCTCCTTTCGCTAGGGCTCTCTTTATCCTATTCATGATTAGCGAGGTTCATCCATTCAATGATGGTAACGGTCGTATCTCAAGAATCATGATGAATGCAGAACTTGTCCATGCAGACCAATCAAAGATTATCATCCCTACAGTCTTTCGTGAGGATTACCTAAATGGATTGAGACGCTTGACTAGAAAGAGCGACCCAAGCGTAATCATCAAGGCTATATCAAGAGTTCGGCAGTTTAGTGCCAACATCATAGGTGAGGATTTCGAGGAGACTCGTCGCTACCTCGAAGGGACCAATGCCTTTAAAGATGGTGACGAATACATTTTGAGATTCTAAAAATCAAGGGTCTATACGCCACCTGTTCATCGTGGCATATAGACCCTTGTCGTTTTCCCGATTATACAAGTTTAGCAAGTGGTTTAAGTACGGACGAAAAGCCTTTAAAGGTAAAAAAGTAAAAAGGCTTTTTTACCCTTTTACCTTTTCACACAGTTCCCAGTATCTGTGAGCAAGGTCGTGGATGAACTTTCGTCCTCGCTCGGTCCATACGAGATAGGTATGGGTGTAGGCTCTGCCCATCTTCTCCTGTCTGCCATCGCTCTTCGGGTCTAGGAAGGCGCTGTAGCGGGTACGGCTCTTGGCTAAACCCATGTGGGCGTAATCGGCATAGAGGAGATACTGACCGCTCTGGTAGTACTGGATATGGAGAGCACAGAGCGAGCGGTTCAGCTCCTGGGCAGTGATACCGAGTTCCTTCGCAATCTGCGTAGTAGTGAAGCAGGAAACGGAATCGAGCACGTTATCGCTATAGAGCGCTTTCGGCAGAAGATTACCCACCTGATTCTCCAACTGTATGATGTTCTCACCATTCTTGGCGTTGCGAACCACCTGTTCATCCACCACATCATTCAAGCGGCGGATTTCCGTATCCTGTTCGCCAATAAGCTTCTTCTGCTGTTCAATCTGCAGACGTTGCTTCTTCAGCAGATTCTCCTTCTCCTTGAGCGTAGCACGGAGGATTTTTTCTGCATGTCGGATTGTCTCCTCATCGCTTTCGCCCGGCTGCACCGGGATATAACCGCCCGTCTTGCGAATCTGTGGCAGCACATCGGCCGTAACCCAGTTCTTGAACTTCACGGCAGTAGAAAGCTTAGAGCCGAGAACCAAAGCATAGAAACCGCTCTCGTTAACGAAGATCATCTGACACCAGCGATTTGCTGCAGTTCCATCCTTCTTCTTGCCAGTCACTACCCATACGTCGTGTTTCACGACACAAGGGTCATCAACATGTCGCTGGATGGCATCACGCTGGTTTTTATACCCCAGTATATCACAGACATCCTTTGCACAGAACTGCGGTTCTCCGTTTTCATCGGTCAAGGTACGAATCTTACCGAATTCAGGGTTTTCAAATACGACAGCAGCTGCTGCCTTCTTATCCATTTCTACTTTATTTGTATTAACTGACTTTACCATAATAATTTGTTTTTAAAATAATCACTAACAATTCAACATTCAACATTCAACATTACAAAATTGTAATCCAAACGCTCTCCTCTCTTTCCCTCGCTGCGGTAATGGCATTCATAAGCCTGTGCAACCAGATGCGGGAATTAAAGACGGCACCCTGTAATTTATTTTCACCTACCAGAATGCAGCCCTGCGTATCATCAGGATAATTACCGGCATGAATGCGGATGCCCTCAAAATCAGGAACGCCCTGCACCAGCGGAAGCCACTTCTTAAACCTTGGCGATTTCGAGATAACCACAGGATATGAACCCTCCGGTATCGCCGTATGACCCGGTATCTTGCGGGCTTTCTTGCCCGATACCCTACTGTACCGTCCATCCTCCTCTTCCGGTTTCAGTTCGATACCCAGGAGATTTCTCCACGTAGGCTCCAAGGTATCACAGAAGTAATGCTCCTTGTCCAACTTCGCCTTATCGAAGCTATGTTCAAAGATACGCTTGTCGCCTATTTTTACCCCCGAACGCCAGGTACGTTTCACATCCTTATCGTTCAGGATATAAAGATGACCTATCGTATAAGTCTTCTTCTTTGCTATTCTTTTTACTACTATTTCCATACGCTATGAATTCTCCTTTCGGAATTTAAGTTTAATAAAAACTGAGGAACTGAGGAATTGAGGAACTGAGTCGTTCTCCTTAGCCCTGATGTAATGGCGATCCTTCCAGTTTCCCAACATCTTGGAAGTACCTTTCTGACTCATCCCATTCGCTACACGCAAATCTATCACCTGCTGGTAAGTAAACTCATCCGGCAACTGCATCAACATGTTGGATGGTCCTCGCTTGCTCGACTTCTCGCCTGTATCATTCGCTCTCTTGATAGCATCACCGAAGAAACGCATCTTGCAGTAGAGGTCGTAACGCTCGCTCCAGCGGATGAACTCGTCAATCTCCGGTTCCCATTTGCAACCGTTCGCCACATACAGCACACACGCCTTCAGGTAGGCGATGACGTTGGCACGGAAGGAAAGGTTCTCGTAAACCCTATCCTGCGACAGACGTGAGAACTCAGCATTCTCATCCTTCAGTTTAAGGGCAAGCTGGAACGCCTCAGGACAGTCAATCAGTCCCCTGGCGTTGTTCAGATTCTCGATATAAGGCTTCAGCGCCTCACGGTAAGCATCATTGTAATCGCCGTAAACAGGCATTTCATCACCGATTTCACGCTCCGGAATGGTACAGAAATTGATACGGCTTATCGGACCGTCTGTCAAAACTTTTGAGAAGTAACGCTGCCCTTTCTGGATGGTGGTAGATGCATTCCAATTGAACCTTATCGTTACCCTTTCTGTCACACTTTGAACGCCCACGCGCTGTTGGCCAAAGAGATTGAAAGGGTCAAAGGCGAGGCACATGATGCGGAACTGCTGGTTACCGCTACCCCGGAGAGCATCAAACTGGTCCAGCTCGTTAAGCGAAGTATAGAGGAAACGCCCCTGCGCCTCAGCGGTTCGCATCACGAATGCCGGACTGGTCATATCAGCATCAATCTCCTGGATAACAAGATTATCCGGTCGTTTGCGCTTATCCTTGTTGGCACCCTTGCGCGTCACCTCCTCCTTCCATTCCTTCTCACGTTTCAGATTCTCCGCATCCCGCTTTCTGATATCCTCCATGATATACCTAATCGGCTTATCCACAGACGATTTACCTGCGCCCGTACCGGCAAGCAAACACGTAGAAAGCGTAGCCTCATGTACTACATTATCAATATACCGGAAGCTCGTCTGCCAGAGATGCGTAGCGAGCGGAGGGAAGATAGCGTGCGCCACTGCCGGCTTATAAACCTCCGGTGTCCGAGATATCAGCAGTTCCACCAGCTTCGGCAGTTTCTCCGGCATCGCTGGCGGTTCCGGATAATCCTCCTCGCTACTTTGAACTTGGAGATATGAACTTTGAACTGCATGATTTGCGTTAAGGCTATTAACTGTTAACTGTAAACTATTAACTTGTTGGCTGGCCTGTTTTTCCGCCAGCGCATTCACCCTTATCACATCCCTCGACATCGGCTTGCAGCTGTCAGCATATTTCGCATAGAAATCATGTATCAGCTGATGGCAGTCATCCTCCTGATAGTAGCTTGGCATTTTCGTCCTCACCACCTTCATCAGTTCCTCTTCGCTCATCACCCTCGAAGCGCCTGCGCTCATGATAGCGAGCAGCGAAGAGTGCCGAGACCCAACGGTATCTATCGCCATCCCTTCAAGCCCAGCCGACTGCACGAACAGATCAAAGGCTATCAGATTCTTCTCACTGGCCTCTCCCAGTTCATCAGTGCCATAATTGCCTCCAGGATTCCCGAAATGAGAATCATCAACATAATTGCTATTACCAGATTGGGCAGACTGAACAGCAGTGCCAGCAGGAGCAGCGTAATCGCCACGATTGCCCGAAAGTCTATTGTTTTGAACATCGTCTTTATTTTGAAATTTATGATTTATATTTTGTCCCACAGATGACACAGATTTCACAGATTTTCCTGTATCATGAATCTCCCCAGAATGAATCTGTGTCATCTGTGAAATCTGTGGGAGATTTTTTTTGCCGTCAACCGTAAGCCCACGATTAAGGAACGCTTGTCTGCGAGCCTGAATCTCGCTCTCCGGCAGCACTGCGCACCACATTTTAGACCGGTAGATTTCCGAGTCCTTATCCGTCAGGAAAATCATCCTTTCAGGTGTGATGCAGCTCTCATCATAAGGCACACCCAGCGCCTCACAATACGCCTTCTGCGTCTCCTCGATGGTCATCCCAATCGGCATTCTAATCCCGATATGCAGCTTCTTGCGAGCGCTATAGCAGAGATGCAGCAAACTCCCATTCCAGATACCCGAAGAGCAGTTCAGCTCGCGCGCCTTCTCGATAGCCTTCTCCACATACTCCTTATCATCCACATCGATAATCGTCTGGAAGAGAAAGCTTTCCGGCAAGGCATTCTCCTGTCTGCGCACATTATTTTTGAACATGCCGTAGTGCGGACAGAAGAAAGGCAGCTCGCTCTTGAGCCTCTCCTGCGCCTTCTTCACCGCCTGCGCATCGTTTAAATCCACTCCGTCAATCGGCAATTCACCCCGAATCTGCTGAATCATCTTTTTAACGGCAGCCGATTCAATCACCTTATCATAAGTATCGATATTGTAAGAAAAAACTTTCCCTTTATTTCCCTTACGATAAGGATTGATTGCCACTACATGTACTATCTCCATTTTACCTCCATATTTTTATTAATCGAACATTTCGCTGTTAATCATGATATACCCAGAACCATAGCTTACATTGATAGGCAGAATCAGCGAGTTATCAGAAATCTCGTCAACCCCGTTCGCCTCGAAAAGCGAAGCATTCTCGGCATCATTCAGTCTGCTCTTGACAAACCCTATTACCCATTTTGCCGCAATCTTCTCGGCAGCAACATCCTTGTCAACGAGGTCCTTCACCAGCTGTTCATCGCAGAAATTGATATCCGCATTCACGTTCTCAGCCTCCGCTTCTTCCTTCCCCATTTCCTGGTTCTCGAAGAAAAGGTTATACTTGATTTTCATATCCTTCATCATTACGATGTTCAGATTTTTCAGTTCCCCCTCCGAGTCAGCAATCGTCTCATAGAGTTTCTGTACCGACTTCTTAAAGATGTTCTTCACGTCCATCAGGCAGTAATAGATTTTGCCTCCAATCACCACCACCCTCAGTTTTCCGTACTGCGGATGAGCAAAATAAAAAGGTTTCATTGCTTTCATTTTCAATATTCCTTTTTTAAAGTTGGGCGCTCCCACAACGGTTGATGTGCCTATACACAAAAGCCCCCGAAACTCAGACCATATCGGTTCTGAATTCCGGGGGCAAAGGTACAACAAGATGCTGAAACCTACCTGGTACGTACCTGGTACGCGTACCAGGTACGAATTAATTTATGAAACGTCATTCACGTTATATAACAGACTAACTAACAGACATTTATCGATTTTGCAGTTTCTCCGATAAATCCAGACATCTGTTGCTGGTCCATCCCTTTATTATAGGCAGAGCGAAGATTCTCCTTGTCAATATTCCAAAAGGTACCGAACACTACCCATACATTCTGTATGCCGAGTTTGGTAGAAATCTGGAATGCGAGAACTGCAGTTTTAGTTACAGAGAGTCCCTTAGGCTGGAAATGCTCATCAAGAAAGCCATGTATCGCCAAACTGGAGAGCACCATTAACCCCTGAGGATTAGCAAGAGATTCCGGCAACGGACGGAATTTCTCTTCTGCCTTTGCCTTTTCTTCCTTCTTCTTAGGTCCATCACCATAATTTTCAATATACGTTGCATTATCGTGCAATTCAATTGTTCTATTATCACTCATAATTACTATGTTTTTAGATTCTATATAATTTACAATAAACTCACTGTCCAGACTTAAATAGACATCTGTTATAAAAATATATAGTGCCTTTATCCTCGACAGACTACGCTTGATTCGCGTACTTAAGTTTTTTTTCATATTGTATTATTATTGTTGTTGTTTTAAGTTTCTTGCCTCATTATAGCAGAGTATGAGTGTTTGCGCTAACAATTTATGAGGGCGTAAGCAGCCTGGAGTGCTGGTGATCGCCTCTTATCGTGAGGTGTGGGACCAATTCTACGTCATTTTTCCTTTTGTTGAATATTTAAGTTAATAAAATGACCGAAAGATGCGTTTTTCAGTATCTAAGGCCGGTTTATTCTATTCTCCTCCAATTTTCGAGATGCAAATATATAAAAAATATTAATACATGCGCAAGCCAAGCTTAATATTAACACGAATTTAACATAATTAGTAATAGAAAGCAAGTTTAAATATAATTTCAGTTTAAGTTATACGCAGATTCAAACGATAGAAGTCGCTATCACCCTCCCCCAACAACCAGCATGATAAAATCATTATCAGTAAATCAGCTCAATTCCTCAGTTCCTCAGTTCCTCAGTTCCTCAGTTTTGTTCTAGGGGGTATACTTGATACTTACAAATTGTAAGTAATTATATTTTATTATATATATAATTATATATATAATAAGCTTCTAAATAAAGATAAAAGTGAAGGGTCAGAGAAAAACTGAGGAACTGAGGAACTGAGGAACTGAGGAAGATTTCTTATGCCATTTTGTATCTTGTTATTTGTTGTAGATATAGTATTTAAGCGCTCAACTCTATGTTTTCTCTTCTGAAAGTACATATAAAAAGTGTTTGAGAGAAGAATGAGGAAAGTTTACTGGTTAT
>NZ_VZBE01000065.1:0-27049 GCF_009494835.1 Segatella copri | reverse complement strand
ATGTATTGAGGATGTTACAACTCACCTGATGAAACATTTGTCTCTTCATCCAACTCTTCGCACTTGCAGCGCAGACACCATATTACGTGCTATCGAAGAACTGACTTTTAAGAGCATCACCTATAAGTCTGCTTCTGGCAAATCCTATGATTTCAATACTGCAGACAAGATGAACTGCTTACTGGTCAATGCCCTGCTTGCTACTGGTCAATTGAAATCCGGTCAAGAGTATGATTTTGACTTTGACCATCAGTTCATTGAAACAGAGAAGTATGATGCAAAACCAACCTACAAGAAGTTCTTGGGCTATAGTCCAGGTGTAGCTGTCATTAACGACATGATTGTTGGTATTGAAAATAGAGACGGCAACACAAACGTGCGCTTCAACCAAAAAGAAACTTTGGAAAGAATCTTCAAGCGATTGGAGGCTTCGGAAATATATATTTCTCGTGCCCGCATGGATTGCGGCTCATGTTCGGAGGAAATCGTAGATATGGTAGAGGCTCATTGCAGGCATTTTTATATTCGTGCCAACAGATGCTCTTCTTTCTACGATTCCATGTTTGCCTTAACTGGATGGAAAACTGTTGAAATCAACGGTATTGAGTTTGAGTTGAATTCTATCCTTGTTGAGAAATGGAAAGGAAAACCGTATCGTCTTGTCATACAGAGACAAAGGCGAATAGATGGAGACCTTGACATTTGGGAAGGCGAATATACCTACAGATGTATACTGGCTAACGATTACAAGTCGAGTGCAAGAGACATCGTGGAATTCTACAATCTTCGTGGTGGCAAGGAACGCATCTTCGATGACATGAACAATGGCTTTGGCTGGAATCGATTGCCAAAATCGTTCATGGCACAGAATACTGTATTCCTGCTTATGACAGCTCTCATCAGAAACTTCTACAAAGCTATTATGCAGAGATTGAAAACCCATGAATTTGGATTGCGTGCCACCAGCAGAATCAAGACCTTTGTTTTCAAGTTCATCTCTGTTCCTGCGAAATGGATTAAGACATCACGTAGGCATGTATTGAACATTTACTCAGACAACAATGCTTATGCCAACCTGTTCAAGACAGACTTTGGTTAAAGACCATGCTTTTCTGGTTAAACCAGCGTATTACCTCAAGTCGCTTTATGGGGTAAGGGGATTTTGTGTCTGCGACATTTCTGTTGTGCAAGAAATATGTACAATAAAATGAATTTTGTCGCTTTGCAAGCAAAATCCCACTAAACCCTATAGGTTGCGGATTTGAGGTAAAGAAGGTTACACAAAAGAACAAATAGCGAAACTTATGTTTATAAATGGTCGTCATCGTAAGACTTCTGACTATTCTCTATATTGGCGAGCCGGAAACTCCATTGTCGTGCAGGTCTTGTCCGCAGTCTTTACTGCAATAATCAAGCAGTATCCAGATTCATTCGGAGAATTTGCCTGTATGTCTCTTAAAGAGTGAAAAACTGCCACGAAAAAAGAGTATCAACGTCGATATTATGCCAGTCATAAGGAAGAACTACAACGCAAGAGCCGTGAGTACCACAGACAGCTAAGAGTGAATAAAAATAAGTGATTGTGGAAAATATTTGCAAAGTTTTCTATATAAAAAAAGTTAATTAAATCGGCGGGGTGTTACACATATCGCTGATTTTTTGTATTTTTGCACCATTAAAGAAAGAAAACGATATGGCAGAAATAGCAAACCGTATATACGAGACAAGTGAAGGGCAGATTCTCTTCATCTCAGACTTCTCTGACATCAATGATAATGAGAAGGTGGTAAGTCGTGCACTTTCTGTAGAAGAAAAAAAGGGAAATATAGTTCGATTAGCTAATGGGGTTTATCTTCGCCCTAAGAATACCCGATTTGGGATAGTCTATCCATCAATAGATGAAATGGTGATGGCTATAGCCCAGCGAGATAAGGTACAAATACAACCTTCAGGAGTTACAGCGCTCAACAAACTTGGACTCTCAACACAGGTGCCTACAAAATATACTTATCTGACATCGGGAAGTGGAAGAGTCTTGACTCTTGGAAATCGGACTATAGAGTTGAAGAGAAGTGTTCCTAAGAACTTTGCTTTTCAGACAGTGTTGGCAGCGCTTCTTGTACAAGCTCTTAGAACATTAGGACAAAAGAATGTAGGTAATCAAGAACTCTCTACCATAAGAAAATTGGTCAATGAAGAGGAACATAAAGACTTGTTTGTACAAGACCTTACTCTCATGCCAGTATGGATGAGAAAGCTGATAACTGATATAATAGATAAAAACGAGCATTATGACACTTTGGTTAAATCACACAATAGATGAACGAATAGCAATGTTGCAACGTGCAGAAGAGAAGTTTCGTATTAATCAGGTTGCAATTGAAAAGGACTGGTGGGTAACTGTGGTGCTCAACGCTCTTTTCAAATGTTCATGTGCAGATCAACTCATCTTTAAGGGAGGTACAAGTCTCAGTAAAGGATGGAATTTGATAGAAAGATTCAGTGAGGATATAGACTTATCTGTAAGCCATGAATTCTTCGGTATAGAGAAGACGACAAAGAATCAGCGTGAAAAACTTCGCAAGAAGGCACGTAGGTATTTTCTTGATACAGTTTCAGCAGAGTTGGATGAAAATCTAAAGAAACTTGGTGTGGAAGGATACCATATAGAAAATGTAGTAGAGGAAATTGATGAGGATGGTAAGGCAAGTCCCGTTGCAAGTGATAAGGATCCATCTGTCATTCTCGTTCATTATGAGTCTATGCTTGGTCATACGATAGAGTATATTCCGCCAAGAGTTAAGATAGAGATTAGTTGCTTGTCTATGAATGAACCTACGGAAGACCGTTTGATTTCATCATATATTGAGCAGACTTTCCCAGGAGAAGATGCGGCGGCTACAGCTACGGTCAGAACAGTTGTGCCTACTCGAACATTCCTAGAGAAGGCATTCCTGCTATGCGAGGAATTTCAGAAACAGACTCCTCGTCATGTCCGAATGTCTAGACATCTTTATGATCTCGAACGCTTGATGGATACAGAATTTGGCAAACAAGCCCTGCAGGATATTGATTTGTATGAGCGTATAGTTAAGCATCGTTCCATATACTATGCTGTTGGGTATGTAGATTATTCTAAGTTGATGCCTAGTGAGATTGATTTCGTTCCTAGGCAAGAGTTGGTGAAGGATTGGGAAGGTGATTATGCAGAGATGTGTAACCACTTTATCTATGGTTAGACTTTATCTTTCGAAAAACTTTTAGAGCGAATCAAGGAGTTGCAAGATAGGTTTAGAAAAGCCTTTTAGCGACTTTTACTCCTTAATAAAATGTTCAATAAAAAAGTTAGAAGGCTATAAGTGTTTGGTATTCAGCCCTAATATTCCTCTGGAATGATGACGAGTATTAATCTCGATGATAGGGCTGCTCTCCTATAAGAGGGTAGCCTTTTTCATCTTTTGTTTCTTGCTTATATATAATAATGTGTAAGAAATTCCGTTATCTTATTGTGTTGAAAAGATTTATCATTATATGGATTCTGCTAGTGGGGGTGCTCGAAATGAGGGCACAGTATGATCCTTCCTTTAGTCATTATTTTGACATGGAACCATCATTCAATCCTGCTGCTGTGGGTAAGCAGTCGAAACTTAATGTTGCGGCGGCCTACGCACTTGATATGGCTGGATTCGAACATAACCCCCGTACCTTTCAGGTGGCGGCTGACATGCCTTTCTTCTTGCTCAATCACCGGCATGGAGTAGGCTTGTCGCTACTGAATGACCAGATTGGTCTTTTTACTCATCAGCGACTGGCTTTACAGTATGCTTTGCAGAATAAACTCCTGGGTGGAACGCTGAGTGTGGGTGTGCAAGGAGGCATGCTGAGTGAGAAATTTGATGGAAGCAAGGTGGATTTGGGAGAAAGTGGTGACCCTGCCTTTTCTACTTCAGACGTAAATGGAAGCGGAATGGATTTGAGTCTGGGTCTGTATTATCAGCATAAGGCCTGGTATGTAGGACTTTCTGCCCAGCATCTTACATCGCCTACGATAAATCTAGGTGAGACCAACGAATTGAAAATAGATGCCACATATTATTTGACAGGTGGATACAATATTCGATTGAGAAATCCGTTCTTAACAATAAAGCCGTCTGTTCTTGTTACAACAGATGGTACCACATGGCGAGGCGACCTGACAGGAAGGTTAGTTTACCAATATGAGAAACGGATGTTGTATGGTGGAGTAACCTACAGTCCGGACAGATCGGTTACCGTGCTGGTAGGCGGTAGTTTCCATGGGGTAGTGCTTGGTTACAGTTACGAGGCATACACCTCCAAACTCAGTGCCGGAAATGGCAGTCATGAACTCTTTGTAGGGTATCAGACCGATATCAACCTGACCAAGAAAGGCAGAAACCGCCATCAGAGCGTCAGAATATTATAATGTAAATAGAAATAAGAACATAGTAGAATCATAAAACAATGAAGAAAAGTATATTGCTCCTTAGTGCATTCGCTATATTGCTCACCTTGAGCGGCTGCTTCGGTGCCAAGCAAGCTTCTGTTGCAGGCAGAGGTGGCGAGGTGGTTGGCGTGAGCGGTAGAAGCTTTGTAGAGCCAGCCCCTTATGGTATGGTAAAGATAAACCGTGGCTTCCTGAAAATGGGAATGGAGACCCAAGACTCACTCTGGGGAATGAAAACACCACGCAAGGATGTGTCGGTGGATGGATTCTGGATGGATGATACTGAAATCACCAATTCAGAATATAAGCAGTTTGTGGCTTATGTGCGTGATTCTATCCTTCGTACACGTCTGGCTGATCCTGCTTATGGAGGCGACGAGACTTACATGATTACTGAAGATAAGAATGGCGATCCGGTTACACCTCATGTAAACTGGAAGAAAGCGCTGCCTAAGAAACCTAATGAGGATGAGCAGAGAGCTTTTGAAAGTTTGTATGAAACCAATCCGGTTACAGGAGAAAAACTCATCGACTGGCACCAGCTCAACTATAAATACGAAATCTATGATTATACGGCTGCGGCTCAGCGTAAGTTCCGCCTGAATCCACAGGAACGTACCCTTAACACCGATGTGAAGATAAATCCGGAAGAGGTGGTGATGATTTCGAAAGATACCGCTTATTACGATGATGAGGGTAGAGTGGTGCGTGAGACTATCAACCGTCCGCTTTCAGGACCTTGGGATTTCCTGAACACCTATATCGTGAATGTTTATCCTGACACTACCTGTTGGGTAAACGACTTCAGAAATGCAGAGAATGAAACCTATCTGAGAAGTTATTTCAGCAATCCTGCGTATAATGACTATCCGGTAGTCGGGGTTACCTGGGAACAGGCAAATGCCTTCTGCGCCTGGAGAACAGACTATCTTTTGAAGGGCTTAGGTCCTGAAGCAAGATTTGTACAGCGTTACCGTCTGCCAACCGAGGCAGAATGGGAATATGCTGCAAGAGGCAAGAACCAGAATGAATTTCCTTGGGACAATGCGGATGTGAAGAATGGGGATGGCTGTTTTTACGCCAATTTCAAACCAGACAGGGGCAACTATACCAAAGACGGCAACCTGATAACCAGCAAGGTGGCTATCTATTCGCCAAATTCTAATGGACTTTACGATATGGCTGGTAATGTGGCAGAGTGGACAAGTACCGTTTATACAGAGGCGGGTGTTGACGCAATGAGCGATTTTAACCCAACTTTACAGTATAATGCTGCCATAGAAGATCCTTACCGTTTGAAGAAGAAGAGTGTAAGAGGTGGTTCCTGGAAAGACCCTGAGTCGTTTATCCGTTCGGCATGGCGCACTTTCGAGTACCAGAATCAGCCTCGCTCATACATCGGATTCCGTTGCGTGAGAAGTCTTGCTACTACGGCAAGCGGAAAACAGAAACCATTGAAGAATAAGAATAGGAGATAAATAATATGAGCTATTATAGCAAATTCAATATCGTATACCGCTTGCAGAAGTGGATGGATAGTGTGCCGGGTCAGACATTCCTTAACTATGCTTACAGTTGGGGTGCCTCTATCGTAATCGCTGGTACCCTCTTTAAGTTGACCCATCTTCCTGGTGCCAATTTCATGCTTTTCTTAGGTATGGGAACCGAGATTTTCGTGTTCTTCCTTTCTGCTTTCGACCGTCCTTTCGACAAGACTGCCGAAGGTAGAGACTTGCCTACCCATGCTACAGAGGAGTATCTGGAAGGAAAGGTGTCGGCTGAAGAAATGATGACTGCCAAGAATCGTTCTGAAACCATTCAACCTCAGGTTGCTTCTCCTGTCTCTCCTGTAATGACTGCTGCGCCAGAACTGACTCCACTTAATCCTGAGGTGGTAGAAGTTCAGAACAGCTACGTAGAACAGTTGAAGAGCCTGGTAGAAACCTTGAGTAAGGTAAACGAACAGAGTAGCCGACTGACTCGTGACAGCGAGGAGATGGAGAATCTGAACCGTACCTTGACAGGTATCAGCAGGGTATACGAGATGCAGCTGAAAAGTGCCAGCCAGCAGATTGGTACCATTGACCAGATCAATGAGCAGACCAAGATGATGGCAAAGCAGATAGAACAGTTGAACATGATTTATACCCGTATGATTGATGCCATGACCATCAATATGCGTGTGGCGGCTCCTCATGTAACAAGTGAAGAGTAAAGACGAAGAAAATAAATAGAATCAAGCAAATTTATATCCATGGCAATCAAGAAAAGACCGGTTTCGCCTCGCCAGAAGATGATTAACCTGATGTATGTCATCCTGATGGCTATGTTGGCGCTGAATACTCCTACAGATGAGGAATTCGGTGTCAAAGGCAAGTCTATTGTCGAGAAAATCAAGAAAAGTCTTGCCGATGATGGGAAGAAATCGGATGAGGAGAAGAAAAATATAGATCTGGTAGAACTGAATGTGAATGAACTCGATGCATTCGTTATTCCAGAGAAAACAACCCTCTATGCCGGTGAACGTTTCAATTCGCATGTGGTGATGGCTGCAATAGACAGTACACAGCGCCCGGAAATCTATGTGAATGGTAGTAGGCTGAATGCCGAGAATGGCAGATACAGTTTTGTGGCAGGTGGCGTAGGTGAGCATCAGTTTGGCGGTTACATTCTGATGAGAGGCAAGAATGGCGAGATGATGCGACGCAATTTCGTTCAGAAATACACCGTATTGCCTGTTCCTAATACAGCTACCGTTGCTGCCGACCTGATGAATGTGCTCTATGCAGGCTATGCCAATCCTATCAGCATCAGTGTTCCTGGTGTTCCGGCAAATGCTATCTCTGCTTCCATGACAGGCGGTTCTTTCGTAGCTAAGGGCAATGGGCATTTCGTGGCTACACCTTCAGCGGTGGGTAAGGATGTTACCATCCATGTGACAGCCCGCGATAAGGGACAGGTGAGAAGTCTGCCTCCATTCGTATTCCATGTAAGAAAACTTCCTGACCCAACAGCTTATATTGCGATGGGTACAGACAGATTTAGAGGTGGTGCTCTATCGAAAGGTGCTCTGATGGGTGCTCCAGGCATTCATGCAGCCATAGATGACGGACTCCTTGATATTCCGTTTAAGGTACTGGGCTTCGAAACCGTATTCTTCGATAATATGGGAAATGCCATACCTTTGGCTTCGGCGGGTTCCAATTTCTCAGAACGACAGCGCGAAGAGTTCAGAAAACTGTCAAGAAACCGACGCTTCTATATCTCGCATATCAAGGCTGTAGGTCCTGATGGAATTACCCGAAATCTGCCGGCAGCAATGGAAGTTATCGTCAGGTAAGTGAAGAGTTCAACGGCTTTACTTATCATAAAGTTCAAAGTTCAATGTTCAAAGTTCAATGTAATGAAAAAGATATTATTCATATTCATGCTTTTGGGAATGGTGCAGAGCATCATGGCACAGCCAGCGGCTCGCAGAAAGCAGGCTCAGCAAAAGGCACAACAGTCGAATGCTGACAATATGACCTTGCGTGCCAAACTTTATTTCCCTACAGCCATCCCGATGGATGAGGACGTGGTTTGGAGAAGAGACATCTATCGTGAACTCAATCTCACAGATGATGCCAATGCTGCCTTGTATTATCCTGTAGAGCCAACAGATGGTAAGATGAATCTCTTTACCTATATCTTTAAACTGATGTTTACGGGTAGAGTGCCTGTTTATCAGTATCGTATGGATGGTAATGAAGATTTTTCTGCCGCCAACCGTCTTACTCCGAAAGCATTCGTAGATAATTATCATATCTACTACGAGAAGACTGATAATGGAAAGGTGCATATTGATGACAGCGATATTCCGTCAGCAGAAGTGAAGGCATACTATGTGAAGGAGACTTCTTATTATGACCAGAAAACAGCTTCTTTCCATACCAAGGTATTGGCTTTGTGCCCTATCATGACCCGTAATGATGACTTTGGAGATGTAGGAAACAAGTATCCGCTTTTCTGGGTGAAGTATGATGATCTGGCTCCTTTCCTGGCTAAGCAGCAGCTGATGACCAGTAATGTGAACAATGCTGCTGTGATGAGTGCAGAAGATTATTTTACCAAGAATCTGTATCAGGGTAAAATCTACAAGACCAATAATATGCAGGGCAATACCCTGGCACAATACTGTCCTTCGGATACGGCCATGGCGAAGGAACAGAAACGCATAGAAGCTGAGTTGGCTGCCTTTGAGAAGAATATCTGGGGTAATCAGGCTCGGAAGGATTCTCTTGACAGTATTGCCAAGGCAGAAAAGAATATGGATGCCAAGACTCTGAAAAAAAGCCGTAACAGAAGAAGTGGTTCTGCATCTAAATCGGCTAAGACTTCTACTGTTAAGAAACGCAGATCAGGAGGAAGCAATGTTTCTTCTGGTGGCTCAGCTAGGGTAACGGTTCGTAGAGAGCGTCATTAATTTATATAAGAATTAAAGTAAATATAGAATGAAGAAAGTTTTATCAGTATTAATGGTTGTAGCAGCCATGATGTTTGCTACAAATGCTAATGCCCAGATTAAGTTTGGTTTGAAGGGCGGTTTGGATGTTACTAATATGTCTTTGAGTAACGATGTATTCGATGCATCTAACAAGACTGGTTTCTTTGTTGGTCCAATGGTAAAGGTTACTATCCCTATTGTTGGCTTGAGTTTTGATGCTGCTGCCTTATACGATCAGAAGGAAGCTAAGGTGTCTGTAAATGATGCAGAGACAACGATGACTCAGAAATCTCTTAATATCCCAGTAAACGTACGTTATGGCTTCGGGTTGAGTAGTTTGGCTAATGTTTTCGTTTTCGCTGGTCCACAGTGGGGTATCAACGTTGGCGACAAGAACTTCGAGTGGGATAAATCAGGCTGTTATTCTCTGAAGAAAACAAACTTCAGTGTAAACGTAGGTCTGGGTGTTACCCTGCTGAGCCATCTCCAGCTCTCTGCAAACTACAACATCGCTTGCGGTAAGACTGCAGATGTTACCTGGAAGGAAACAAGCGAAAAGATTGTGAATGGTAACAGTAAGAATAACAGTTGGCAGATCGCTTTGGGTTATTGGTTCTAATCTTGTAAAAGAACAGGACAGATTATGGGTGAGAACATCGTATGGTCTCGCCTAGTACATCTTAAAATATATAAAAGCAGGTATCCGATGATGGGTATCTGCTTTTTTTTTGCTAACTTTGCAAGTCGAAAGCCTGAATGATGGATATTTCAAGGTTAAAGAAGATTAGATATGAAATATGTAGATGTGATATTACCCCTTCCGCTCGACGGAACCTTTACTTATTCTGTCCCTGATGGGATGGAAGGGAATGTTGTGCCTGGGGTACGCTTGCTGGTTCCTCTTGGTAAAAGTAAGAAATATATCGCAATGGCTACCCGACTGCATGATGATAAGCCTGCATTCTCCTGCAAACCTGTCGAGGCGGTACTTGACAATACGCCTTCGCTGTTGCCTCAGCAGATGAGATTGTGGCAATGGATTGGCTATTATTATATGGCTCCGTTAGGCGATGTCTATAATGCTGCTATGCCCGGTGGACTGAAGTCTACAGAGAAATTCAAGCCCAAGATGGAACTCTATGTAGAACTTGCCAGTACATACCGTAGTGAGCAGGCACTTCATGTAGCGCTCAACCTGGTGCAGAGAGCCTTGAAGCAAGCCAAAACTTTAACCACCTTTCTGAGTCTCTCGCATTGGGACAGTCTTGATGGAGATACGCCTAGAGAAGGCATAAAAAAAGTGACCAAGGAAGAACTGATGAATGAGAGCCATTGTACGGCTGCTGTTGTCAAGGCGCTTATCGACAGGGGAATTCTCTTTACTTATGAATTGGAAATAGGACGATTGAATACGAATGGAGAATCTCATCTTGACTTGATTAAACCTCTCTCCTTGGCTCAGCAAGATGCCTATAATGGTATCCTGATGCAAATGATGAAAAAGGATGTTGTATTGCTTCATGGTGTGACATCCAGCGGAAAGACGGAAATCTACATTCATCTTATCAGAAAAGCCATAGAGGAGCATAAGCAGGTGCTCTATCTTCTGCCGGAAATCGCTCTGACCGTACAAATCATGGAGCGCCTTCATAGAGTTTTCGGCGACCGGCTGGGCATCTACCATTCTAAATATAGTGATGCTGAGCGTGTAGAAATCTGGCAGAAACAACTCTCTGATCATCCCTATGATGTAATCCTTGGTGCAAGAAGTGCAGTCTTCCTGCCTTTTAAGAATTTGGGACTCGTCATCATAGACGAAGAGCACGAGACTTCCTTTAAACAACAGGATCCCGCTCCGCGCTACCATGCCAGAAGTGCTGCCATTGTGCTTGCCAAGATGTATGGGGCAAAGACATTATTGGGTACGGCTACGCCTTCGATGGAGAGTTATTATAATGCGCAGCAAGGCAAGTATGGCCTGGTAGAACTGAAAACAAGATACAAAGGTATTCAGTTGCCGGAAATTCAGGTGGTAGATGTAAAAGACTTACGCCGCCGTAAGATGATGAGCGGTCCTTTCTCTCCACAGCTTTTGGCTGCAGTAAGAGAGGCTTTGAAGAATGGGCAACAGGCAATTCTCTTTCAGAATCGTCGTGGTTTTGCGCCGATGGTTGAATGTAAGGTATGTGGTTGGGTTCCGAAATGTAAGAACTGTGATGTCTCGCTTACGTTACACAAAAGCATTAACTTGCTGACTTGCCATTATTGTGGTTACACTTATCCGGTTCCTACGGAATGTCCTAACTGTGGCAGTACGGAAATCATGGGACGAGGTTTTGGTACCGAGAAGATAGAAGATCAGATAGCGGAAATCTTTCCAGAAGCCAAGATTGCCAGAATGGATTTGGATACAACACGTACACGAAATGCCTACGAACGACTTATCGCAGACTTCTCTGAAGGCAGGACGAATCTTCTCATAGGCACGCAAATGGTTTCTAAGGGCCTCGATTTCGATAAGGTGAGTGTAGTGGGCATCCTGAATGCTGATTCGATGCTCAACTATCCCGATTTCCGTGCCTACGAGCATGCTTTTATGATGATGGCACAGGTGAGTGGTAGAGCTGGAAGAAAAGGTAAGCGTGGCTTGGTGATTCTCCAGACCAAGAATCCTACCTTGCCGGTAATCGGACAAGTGGTACATAATGATTATGCAGGTTTGTATCAGGGTATTCTGGAGGAGAGAAGAACTTTTCATTATCCACCTTTCTTCCACCTGATTAATGTGTATGTAAAACATAAATATGATAAGGTATGCGAACAGGCTAGCCATGAGCTCAGCAAAACGCTGAGAAGCTGGTTTGGCGAGCGTGTGTTGGGACCCGATAAACCTGCTGTGGCAAGGGTTAAGACGATGAACATCCGAAAGATTGTTATCAAACTGGAAAATGGTATTGATCAGCAGAAGGTAAGAGAATATCTGAAGTTTGCTCAGCAACAGATGGGAAAGGATCCGAGATATGGAGCTCTGCAGATTTATTATGATGTAGACCCATTGTAGTCTCCTGCCCCTCCTTTTCTCTGGCAGAATGGAAGAAAATAAGATTGGTAAATAAAATGAAAAAGGCTATCCGTTACTTGTTGCAAGAACGGGTAGCCTTTTATTTATGATAATTGTAGTTATGTTTAGAAGTTGATGTCGAGACCTACTGCGAATACGTTGTTGTTACGTGTGTAGTCTGAACTGTAGGTCTTTCCTATTAGTTCTACATTCTCTGAAGTCTTCTTGTGCTGATAGAAGGTATGGAAGTAAGCTACGTTCAGATCCATCTTCTTATTGATGTGGTATACACCACCGACTGCTACAGAGTTTGAACTGACAACGAATGATTTGTCGTCCATGTATCTTTTTGAAGCTGGTGTGTCAAGGTTCTCTTCAGGCAAGCCATAGTTGGTATTCTGCCAACCTGTACTCAAGGTAATCTTCTTGTTTACATCTACCTCTACACCTGCGTTGTATTCCAATGTACCACGCTTTAACTTCTCCTGTCGGTTGTTGTAAGATGTAGCGTGCTTGTCATCGAACCAGTGGAAACCTACGTTTACGCGTACTACATTTACAGGGCTGTAACCTACACCGAGTGCCAGATAAGCAGGAATATCACCAGCAATCTTCTTGCCATCCTCATATTCACCGATAGCCTGTTCGAGCTCTGTGTCGAACTGAGTCTTCAACTGACCCATTGCTCCCTTGATTGTAGGATCTGCCAGAATGGCATCTGCAGCCTGTTCAGGTACACCACCTGCGATATAAGCATTGCGGAGATTGGCTGGAAGGTTACCGATACTTGGTACCTGGTTTACTGACTTGTTCTTCAAGCGGATACGAGTCTTGAACTCATACTTGGCAGCGAAGTTCCATTTGCCAGTTTTGAAATCAACACCGATGATAGGGGTGAAGCCCACACCGCTCTGGTCACAGCTCAACTCGATATTGGCAGCTTTCTCCTTAGTTGGGTCAAGTACCATATAGAGAGGCATTGCGCCAACCTTGATGTTCTCTACATAACCATAGTAGTTGGTAGAAGCATAGACACCACGTACGCCTGCGAATGCACTGAAGTTGTCGCTGAACTTATAAGCTGCACCCAGAGAGAGACCATAGTAGTACTGGCGGCCGTGCATATAACTGTTGTAGCTATACTTGCCTTCCTTTCCGAATTTATCATTGTTGGTGAAAACAGCTGGTACACGATACTGTGCTGCAACCTGGTCTACAGCACCAGCCAACTGGCAAGCAGCCATTGCTGTCTCAGCTACGATCTTTTCGAAAGAGCCCAGACCATTATCGAAGGTACACTTACCACCGCCACCTGTGAGGGCGAAGCTAGCCTGAAGTGACCATCTACCTTTATTATAAGCATACTGGAATGAAGGGATGACAGGCGCAAAAGCCTCACCCTTGAAAGTACGAGGAGTAATAGGATTGTTCACATTGTTGGTGAACAGAGCATAATCATTTTCAATGCTACGTGTCTGGTAAGCCAACTGCCAGTTGATGGCGAGATGGTGACCTTCACCCATGAATACAACTCCGGCTGGATTGTAATAAACGCCGTCGATACCAATTGAAGCCTCACGGCTCATCATTCTGTTGAATGCTACATGTTGATTGGTGTTGGTGAGCAAACCTCCTGCAAAAGATGGGGTTGCACAAGCCATCGCAATGGCTAAACTAACTAATTTTAGTTTCTTCATCTTAATAATATTAAATAAAAACGTCCGCAAAGGTAATTATAATGTTCTATTTCGCTATTGGTTTTATTAAATATTTAAAGCATATTAACGCAAAAAGCCCTTTCTCTTGCACAGATTTTAAAAACTGTGCAAGAAAAAAGGCTTTTATTGGTTATGTTTTACCTTTTTGTATATCCGTTTTTACGCTTTACGGCATAAGAACTTCACGTAGTGTATCTTTACTCTTGTTCTTTAGACTCCTGACTCGTCTTTTTACCGGCATTCTGTCTTACGTTCAAGTGAGGATACGAAATACGGGTATGGTATATAGCCTTGAGTCGTTCGATGAGTACCTGCTTAGCGAGAGCGATGTCTCGGAACGTGATAGGGCACTCCTTGAAGAAACCATCTGCCACCTGTCCGTCGATGAGTTTATTGACGAGGTTACTGATGCTTTCTTCTGTATATTCGTTCAGAGAGCGCGAAGCCGCTTCAACCGTATCTGCCATCATCAGGATGGCCTGTTCGCGGGTAAATGGGTTCGGACCAGGATATTGGAACTGTGACTTGTCAATCACCTCTGTAGGGTGAGCATTACAGTAATTAATATAGAAATACTTGGTGATGCCCGTTCCGTGATGAGTAGTGATGAAATCCTTTATGATGCCTGGCAGACCAACCTTCTCTGCCATCTTCAGACCTTCTGAAACATGGCTTATGATAATCTGTGCGCTCTCAAGGTCGCTTAACTGGTCGTGAGGATTAACGCCCGCCTGATTCTCTGTGAAGAAAACAGGGTTAGTCATCTTACCGATATCATGATAGAGTGCTCCAGTACGTACCAGAAGACTGTTGGCTCTGATGCGGTTGGCAATCTCTGCTGCCAGGTTACCTACGGTGATAGAATGCTGGAAGGTGCCTGGAGCAATCTCACTCAGGTTGCGAAGTAATCCCTTGTTGGTATTTGACAACTCGAAAAGTGTAACATTAGATGTAAATCCAAACATCTTTTCTATAATGTACATGAGCGGATAAGAGAGTAGCAGGAAGATGCCGTTTACGGTAAAGTAGGTATACATGCTGGCATCTACGTTGAACACCTGGTTGTCCTGCATCAGCTGAAGGGCAAGATATACTACACTGCTGGCTATAGTTACCAACAGGGCTGTGATGAATATCTGCGAGCGCTTGCTGAGTTCACGCAAACTGTAAATAGCAACAAGACCAGCTACCAGCTGTACGATGATAAACTCGTACTGGTATTTTACTGCTGCTGCACAAATGAGGATCATCGTAACGTGGCTGATAAAGGCTGTACGCGAGTCCATAAACACACGTACGAAGATAGGTGCCATGGCAAATGGGATGATATAGACACTGAAGAAATTGTGTTTCATCATGAGTGACACAAAGATAGGGAACAGCGTAATCATCGCATAAAGCATGGTAATGCTGCGCGGCTTATCAAAATAGTCTTTTCTGAAAAGTGAGAGATAAGAGGTAAACAGCATGACAAGAATGAAGATAAACAGTACCTGGCCGATGATAGTGGTTGTCAGTTCTTCCTGGGTAGAGCTGCGGCGCTTCATCTCCTTATCGAATGAATTGAGCACCCGATAGGTGTTGTTCGTAATCACTTCGCCACGATCCACAATCTTCTGACCGCTCATCACCATTCCGCTTGCCAGTGGAATGCTGCTCATCATGTCGGCTTTCTCTGCCTCGCTTCTTTCCTTATCATATATGACGTTAGCTTCAACATAATTGTTAAGGTTGCAACGGGATAAAAGCTGTCGCTGGGTTGCCAGTTTCTCATCGTAAAAGATGCGTTCGTAAGCGGCAATAGTAGAGTAGAACGAACCGATAGGTACGCTCTTCACATTCTTTCCGTTGATAATTCGTATCATACTGGTAGAATCTTTGTAGATACGATTATATTCCGTGGTATTGATGATGCCGGTCTGGTAAAGGCGCTGAAGCTGGTGGGCTATGAGTCCCACATATTCTTTTGGCAAACCTGGTACACCTTGGCTGAAGTCGTGCAGAAAACGGCTCACCTGTTCGCTGCCGATGGATTCATTGACAGAATAATAAGGTTGGAATTGCTTCATCAGCGAATCCTGTTCACGCTTGATGGCTTCATCGGTCTTATAGATCGGAAAGTCAAATTTTGCGATGACGGAACCATACATCCATGGCTTTCCAACATCGTACCGGAACATCCTTCCTTCGTTGCGAGGAAGGAACCAAACAATGATAGCAACGGTAATTAATATCAAAACCGTTTTTGTGGCGAAATTGCGCCAATAGTTCTCTTCTGGGTTGTTAAATATGCTCATTTTCCTACTTTTTTCTTACTTATTTCGTTTTACAGTGCGAAAATACGAAAAAAAACGGCTAAAATCGCAAAAAAAGATGTAAATTTGCAGAAAAATTTGAAAATAGCTATAAAAAGACATGGCAGATAGAAAAGTAAGGGTGCGTTTTGCCCCTAGTCCAACGGGTGCATTGCACATTGGCGGTGTTCGTACCGCTCTGTATAATTATTTGTTTGCTCGCCAACATGGAGGTGAGCTGGTGTTCCGAATTGAGGATACAGATTCTCATCGTTTCGTGCCTGGAGCCGAAGAATATATCCTGGAATCTTTCAAGTGGCTGGGTATCCAGTTTGACGAGGGTGTAAGTTTCGGTGGAGAGCATGGACCTTATCGCCAGAGTGAACGTCGTGATATCTATAAGCAGTATGTTCAGCAGCTCTTGGATAATGATAAGGCGTATATTGCTTTTGATACTCCTGAGGAGTTGGAAGCGAAACGTGCCGAAATCCAGAATTTCCAGTATGATGCTCATACTCGTATGCAGATGCGCAACTCTCTGACTCTTTCTAAGGAAGAGGTTGATAAGCTGATTGCTGACGGAAAGCAGTATACTGTACGTTTCAAGATTGAACCGGGACAGGAAATTCACGTGAACGATATGATTCGTGGTGACGTGAAGGTAATGAGTGATATCCTGGATGATAAGGTGCTTTATAAGAGTGCTGATGAATTGCCAACTTATCACCTGGCAAATATCGTAGACGACCACCTGATGGAAATCTCTCATGTAATCCGTGGTGAGGAGTGGTTGCCTAGTGCGCCTTTGCACGTACTTCTTTATAAGGCTTTCGGTTGGGAAGATACCATGCCTCGTTTTGCGCATCTTCCTTTGCTTCTTAAGCCTGAAGGTAAAGGTAAGTTGAGTAAGCGTGATGGAGACCGCCTCGGTTTCCCTGTATTCCCGCTGGAATGGCATGATCCTAAGACTGGCGAGGTTTCTTCCGGTTATCGTGAGAGTGGCTACTTCCCAGAGGCTGTAGTCAACTTCCTGGCGCTCCTCGGCTGGAATCCTGGTACAGAACAGGAAATCTTCTCTCTTGATGAACTGGTGAAGGCTTTTGATATTTCACGTTGCTCTAAGGCTGGTGCCAAGTTCGACTTCAAGAAGGGTATCTGGTTCAACCACGAATACATTCTGATGAAGAGCGATGATGAAATAGCTAACCTCTTTGCCCCTATTGTTGCCAACAATGGTGTAGAGGAAACTCTGGACCGCGTAAAGCAGGTGGTACACATGATGAAGGATCGTGTGAACTTTGTCTATGAATTGTGGCCATTGTGTTCTTTCTTCTTCATTGCTCCTACAGAGTATGATGCTAAGACAGTCAAGAAGCGCTGGAAGGAATATTCTGCACAGCAGATGACAGAACTTGCTGATGTGCTTGAAGGTATTGAGGATTTCTCTATCGAAGGTCAGGAACCTGTCGTGATGAAATGGGTAGAGGATAAGGGCTATAAGCTGGGTGATGTGATGAACGCATTCCGTCTGACTCTCGTAGGTGAGGGTAAGGGCCCGGGTATGTTCGATATCTCTGCCTTCCTTGGCAAGGAGGAAACTCTGCGCCGTCTTCGCAAGGCAATCGAAGTTTTGGGTTAATTCACAATAATTTCTCTCTGAATGGCTTTCTGCAGCATATTGCTGAAGGCTATTCAGAGAGTTCACGTATTTATAGATAGTAACCAATATAAAGAAATATCATGATCTATAATATCGTAATATATTTCGTCCTTTGGGGCATAGCCATTGCAAGTCTGTTTAATGAAAAGGTGCGCAAGATGTGGCGTGGTGAGCGTGAGGCTTTCAAAATATTGAAGCAGAAGGTGGATCCTAACGCTAAGTACATTTGGTTTCATGCTGCATCGCTCGGTGAGTTTGAACAGGGACGACCTTTGATGGAACGTATCCGCAAGGACTATCCTCAGTATAAGATTCTGCTTACCTTCTATTCTCCTTCAGGTTATGAGGTGCGCAAGAACTATGAGGGAGCTGACATCATCTGTTATATGCCGGTGGATACTCGGTTGAACGCCATCCGTTTCCTTAGATTGGTACGTCCTGTGATGGCTTTCTTCATCAAGTATGAGTTCTGGTCTAATTTCCTTCATATCCTGAAACATCGCAACATTCCTACTTATAGCGTGAGCAGTATCTTCCGCGAGGATCAGGTGTTCTTCAAATGGTATGGCAGAAACTATGCTGGAGTGCTGAAGTGTTTTACCCGTTTCTTCGTACAGAACGAGGAGAGCAAGCGATTGCTCGAAGGTATAGGCATCACGGCTGTGGATGTGGTAGGAGATACCCGTTTCGACCGTGTTCTCCAGATAAAGGAGGCTGCCAAGCAATTGCCGATTTGCGAGGCTTTCAGAACAGGAGTAGCTTCATCTCAGTCTGCTGATGTACCTCATCATGATTTCAATGTATTTGTTGCCGGTAGCTCTTGGCCACCAGATGAGAATATCTTTATACCTTTCTTTAATGAGCATAAGGATTGGCGCCTGCTGATTGCTCCTCATGTCATCGCTGAAGAGCATCTGAAGTTGATTCTTTCTCTGATAAAGGGCAAGAAGGTAGTGCGCTATACGCAAACTACTCCTGAAGAAGCAGCAGATGCTGATGTCTTGATCATCGATTGTTTCGGATTGTTGAGCAGTATGTACAACTATGGTGATGTGGCTTATATCGGTGGTGGCTTTGGTGTAGGTATTCATAACACCTTGGAGGCTGCCGTATGGAATATGCCGGTTATCTTTGGTCCGAACAATAAAAAGTTTCAGGAGGCTCAGGGCTTGCTGAAATCGGGTGGAGGTTTTGAAATCAATACCTATGAGGATTTCTCAGGTTTGATGAGTTCTCTGATGAATGATGAGGCCTTCCTGAATCAGGCTGGCGATAAGGCTGGTGCCTTCGTGGCTCATTTGGCTGGCGCTACTGATAAGGTCTTGGCAAGTGTTAAGTTGTAATAGCTTCATTATATACATATATAAAAAGGTCTCATGAATGTGTTTTTCTTCATGAGACCTTTTCTTTTTCTTGTATATGTATGTGCCGTAAACCAGGCATCCTGCCTTTATTTGATAATGCGGTAGTAATCCTCTTTTCTTGGCTTTACGGTATGAGGATGCGAAGAAGCATAACCCAAGGCTAAGGCTCCTACTCCCATCAAACCTTCTGGAAGATTCCAGTCTTTCATTAACTTCTTGCCTTCTTCTGATGCAAACATGCCGTCTTCACGGTTGATCCAGCAAGATGCAAGACCGATAGAGTGGGCTGCAAGCATCATATTGCCTAAGATAAGGCTGCCATCTTTCACACCGTTAACGTTGCTTTCTGGTGCCAGAACGATAACGATGGTTGGCGCCCCATAGTAAGGATCGCTTTCTACGCCCATGATTTCTGCGTTCATCTTGCGAAGCTGGGCGCAAATCTCTGGATTCTGAACGGCAATGATGAAAGGCTCCTGGGTTCCATGGCCTGTAGCTGCCCATGTGCCAGCTTCCAATACCGTCTTCAACTCTTCGTCGGTAATCTGATCTGCCTTGAAGCGACGAATACTTCTTCTCTCCTTAATGGCTTTCAAAACTTCATTTTCCATCTTATCTTGTTTTAAACATTTTATTTAGAAATCTTTTCTCTTTCTTCGCTCTTTTATGCAGGGCATCCGCTTAAATCCTCTTCATCCATATACTGGCTGAGAACCCGAGCAATGCGGATCAGACCCTGCATCAGGGTCTTGCGAGGACAGGCGATGTTGAGGCGCAGGTAGCCCTGGCCAGCCTTTCTGCCATACATCGTACCACTGTTGACGAATACCTTACCATCGTTCATCAGCTTCTCATAAGCCTCGTCGCTTGACAGTTCGAATGGCAGGATATCGAGCCATACCAGGTAGGTGCCTTCAAGGCGGGTAACGCGAACTTGTGGCAATTCGGTATTGAAGAATTCCTTTACTGCCTGATAGTTCTCGTAGAGATATTGGTTCAATTCATCCAACCATTCTTCTCCCTCATTGTAAGCTGCCTGGAGAGCGATGACGCCGAATGGGTTTACGTCACAAACCTCGTTGATGTTGATGGCGCGGTTGATGCGGCGGCGCAATGTTGCATCCGGACAGATAATGTTGGCTATCTGAAGTCCTGCAATATTGAATGACTTTGATGGAGAATTCAATACTACGCAGTTGTCACGGCAAGCTTCGCTGATGCTGGCAAATGGAGTATACTGATAGCCTGGCATGATGAGCTCGCAATGAATTTCATCTGCGATGACTTTTACCCCGTGCTTGAGACAGATGTCGTTCATTCGCTCAAGTTCCTCTTTCTTCCACACTCTTCCGGCTGGATTGTGAGGATTGCAGAGGATGAAGGCTGTGGTCTTCTCATCGGCACATTTACGCTCGAAGTCTTCGAAATCTATCTCATAAGTGCAGTTGCCCACACGTTTCAGTTCGTTTTCTACTACTTCGCAGCCGCTGTTTGTAATGCAGGAGAAGAAGCAGTTGTAGACAGGTGTCTGCACCAATACCTTTTCGCCAGGCATGCAGATGGCTTTCAGACAGCAAGAAATGGCTGGTACAACGCCTGAAGTATAGAGAATCCAGTCTTTCTCTATCTTCCACTGGTGGCGGCGGGAGAACCAGCTGATGATAGCCTCGTAATAAGAATCAGGTACGAGGGTATAGCCGAAGATGCCATGAGCTACACGCTTCTGCAGGGCTTCGATGATGCAGGGAGCTGTCTGAAAGTCCATATCTGCTACCCACATCGGAATAACGCCGTCTTCCTTCACCAAATCCCATTTGTATGAGTTGGTTCCACGACGTTCGATGATTTCATCAAAATTGTATTTCATATTTGTTTTCTATCTATGTTGTTTCTTCTATTTATTTAGGATGAATACCTTATTTATATAGGATAAATCTCTTTTTCTCCTAATTGAAATCTTCGTTCATAGACTTTGAATCTCCGTTCAAAGACTTTGAACGTACATTCAAAGCTTTTGAACGGCCGTTCAGTGTCTATGAACGGAGATTTCAGTTAAGTGTAAGAATAATTAGTTATGGGAACAATAAGTAATTTACTTGATTGTTGTCATTTCTGTAATTACCTCTTAAACTATTTCGATTTATCTGTGATTTCACATGCACCCTTTGGCGCTTTGGCAAAGTCAGTATATGTTACGCTTCCCACTTCGTCTGCCTCGATTCTTCCGGAGATAGGGTTCTTGATATTGGTAATACTTCCCTTGATCTGTGCATCGATGTTGGTGCAATCCTCGAAGGCACGGTCGCATTCCTTATCAAAGGTGCAATCCTCCAGAGTTACATGGTCCATATAGCAGAGAGGTTGCTCGCCGCTGATGTGGCAACGTACGAACTTGATGTTCTTGCTGTGCCAGGCCAGATACTCACCATTCAGTTCCGAATCATAGACGGTTACATTCTCGCATTCCCAGAAACTGTCCTTGGTTGTAATCTTTGCGTTGTGAATCTCCACATTTCTGCAGTATTGGAATACATATTTAGAGTCGCTCTCAAGTCCGTCTACATAGATATTCTTGGAGAACATGAATGGATAAGTGCCGTCGTGGAGCTTTACGTTCTTCAGTTTCAGGCCATCTACCTTCCAGAAAGTCTCATCTGCATCTGTGATGTTTACGTTCTCCAAATCCAGATTTTTCATTTCGCGGAAGAACTTAGGCCCATCGATGGTGCAGTCTTTCATCACCATATTATCACTATACCAGATGGCCGAACGGCTTTCTGGGGCGAAGTAGCAGTCTGTGATAAGGGAACCGTCCACATGCCACCAAGGGTATTTGCCATAAAACTTGGAATGGTGGCATTCTATGTTTTGGCAGCACTTGATGCCCGATTCGCCATCTGTAATCGTAATATCTTCTAAACGCACATCGTGAGCACCGAAAAGAGGGCGCTCGCCCCCGAATGATTTGTTCTTTATTAATTCCATAATTTTCTATTATCCTTTTTTATTTGTTATTTCTGTGTGCAAAATTACAAAAATAATGCCAAATTCGTATAACCTGATTTACAGAAAAATGTAACGATATGGCGTATTTGGGGATAAATGGCCGCTATAGGGGAAAAATAAATGAAAAAAGGCTGAATCATGAAGCATTTTCACGATTCAGCCCTTATCGAGTTAACTTCTAAAAATCCGAAGCGGAGAATTACAAGTTAGGGTTCATCTCTTTCCACTCAGCTACTGGAGGAACGATGCCGAGCTCTACGATCTCATCGCGCATCTTGCAAAGGTGCTCGTAAGATTTAGCGAGGCTAGCGAGTTCTTCCTCAGTACCTGTAGGCTCTGTGAAGTGAACACCAGTCTTGTCGATAGTAGTAGGCATAGCCATCATTACGTTCTTGAAACCGCACTTGTCGCAGTTTACATAGCAACCTGCTGGCAATGTGAACTTCTCGCCACCCATAGCAGCCTCGATCATCTTAACTGCGTTGTAAGCTGGGCTCTGGAATGAAGAACGGCCGCGGAGCTTGATGATGTTAGAACCACCCTGTACTGTGTGGTGCTTGATCTCTTCCCAACGCTCGTCAGAAAGACCCATCTCTGCCAATGGCTTGCCGTCAACCTTAACCTGAGAAGCAAATACAGCCATCTGCTCGCCGTGACCACCATAAGTGTGAGCGCCAGTAACCTTATCCTGCTGTACACCGAACTCGAGGGCCAAAGCCTGCTGCAGACGAGTAGAATCGAGAGCTGCGAGTGATGTCAACTGGTTTGGCTTCAAACCTGAGTGGATAAGTGCTGTAAGAGCTGTAACGTCAGCTGGGTTGAAGATAACAACTACGTGCTCAACCTCTGGGCAGTACTTCTTGATGTTGTCACCAAATTCAGCAGCAATCTTGCAGTTGCCCTTAAGAAGATCCTCACGAGTCATACCCTCCTTACGAGGAGCACCACCAGAAGAAATGATATATTTAGCACCAGTGAAAGCCTCCTCTGGGTTAACAGTATAAGTTACGTTAACACCTGGGAATGCGCACTGCTGAATCTCATCGAAAACACCATGTACACCTGGCTCGAAGATATCATAAAGACAGATGTTTGGAGTAAGACCGAGCATCAAAGCGCTCTGTACCATGTTAGAACCGATCATACCGCCTGCACCGACGATAACGAGTTTGTCATTTGTTAAAAAATTCATAACTACAATTCTTATTAAAATGTTTATAATCTTTTTCTCCTGAAAAATAGCGGAATGTATCTGGAATAAAGTTTGTAAAACTCCTTCTTTTTACTTTCCGACCGCAAAATTAATAAAAAGTAATGTAAATCGTGCATATTTTTGCGCTTAAATTTGTTGTTAATTCTTAAAAATGTTATCTTTGTAATCTCTAATTAGCAAAATGCATTATTTTGAGTTAAGTTAAACATTAAATTGCATAACAATTATGAATGAAATCGAATTACGTTTAGCTAGATTGAGGGAGTTGATGAAGCGTGAACATCTTTCTGCTTTCATCTTCCCTAGTACAGATGCTCATCAGAGCGAGTATGTTGCCGACCATTGGAGAGGAAGAGAGTGGATCTCTGGTTTTAACGGGTCGGCTGGTACTGCTGTCGTTACAATGAAATCGGCTGCTTTATGGACTGATTCCCGCTACTTCCTGGCTGCGGAAGAACAGTTGGAAGGTACTGAATATCAGTTGATGAGGCTGAAAATGGAAGGTACGCCTACTATCGCAGAATGGTTGGGAAAAGAATTGCAGGATGTACAATCTCCTGAGGTTGGACTTGATGGCATGGTCAACTCTTATAATTATGTTAAAGATTTAAGCTATTCTCTCCGTAAACTCGGTGGAATTACGCTTAGAACTAATTTGGACCCTTTGGAACAGATTTGGGAGAATCGTCCTTCGCTTCCTGCAAATCCTGTAGAAATTCAACCATTGGAATATGCTGGAGAGACGCTAGCCTCTAAAGTGGCCCGTATCCGTAAGTCTTTGAGAGAACTTCATGCAGATGGTATGCTCGTTTCTGCTTTGGATGATATTGCCTGGACTTTGAATCTTCGTGGTACAGATGTTCATTGCAATCCTGTATTTGTAAGTTATTTGTTGATTGAGAGCGATAAAGTTTCTCTTTTCGTGGATGATAATAAATTATCTCCTGAAGTAAAACAGTATCTTCAAGACAATCAGGTTTCTCTCTATAAATATAATAAGGTGGAAAAATGCCTTGAATCATATTCGGAATATAATATCCTGTTAGATGGAAATGAAACGAGCTATTATCTGTGGAAAGCTGTAAAATGCCAGGAAATTGTTGCTGCAGGTTCTCCTATTCCGGCTATGAAAGCTGTGAAAAATAAAGCAGAAATAGAGGGCTACCGTAGTGCGATGCTTAAAGATGGTGTTGCTATGGTTAAGTTCTTGAAGTGGCTGAAACCTGCTGTTGAGGCTGGCGGACAAACAGAAATTTCCATTGATGAGAAATTAACATCGCTACGTGCCGAACAGAAACTGTTCAGAGATATTTCTTTTGATACGATTGCAGGCTATGCGCAGCATGGAGCAATTGTTCATTATGAGGCAACACCTGAAACAGATGTCGTTCTGAAACCGGAAGGTTTGATTCTGATAGACTCTGGAGCTCAATACCAGGATGGTACTACAGATATTACCCGTACCATAGCCTTGGGGTCCGTATCTGAAGAGATGAAGCATATTTATACCTTGGTTCTGAAAGCGCATATTCAGTTGGAATTGGTTAAATTCCCCGATGGTGCATCAGGAACACAGTTGGATGCTGTAGGAAGAGAGTGTATGTGGCGTGAAGGATATAATTTCTTGCATGGTACAGGCCATGGAGTAGGTTCGTATCTCTGTGTGCACGAAGGCCCTCATCAAATAAGAATGGAGTGGATGCCTACACCTTTGAGAGCTGGAATGACCTTGACTGATGAGCCTGGTTTGTATCTGGCAGGTAAGTTTGGCGTAAGAATAGAAAATACGGTGCTGATTTCAGACTACATGTCTACTGAGTTCGGTAAATTCCTGCAGATAGAGCCTCTTACTCTTTGTCCTATAGATACCACTCCTATAGATGTTGATATGTTGTTGCCTGAAGAGATTGACTGGCTCAATGCTTATCATCATTCGGTTTATGAAAAATTGTCTCCTTTCCTTGATGAAGAGGAGAAAATATGGCTTGAAAATGCTACAAAACCCATAAAATGAACATTTTAGAGTAAAAAGTTGAAGAAAAACTTGGTAGTTTGATAAAATAGATGTAATTTTGCACCCGCAAATTGTGGCATTGCCATATTTCGCATTGAATAACATAAGTTTAACATAATAAATTAAAAGCAAAAAAATGATTATTGTACCAGTTAAAGACGGTGAGAACATCGAGAGAGCTCTCAAGAAGTTTAAGAGAAAATTCGAAAAGACAGGTGTTGTTAAGGAGCTTCGTGCTCGTCAGCAGTATGACAAGCCTTCTGTTTTGAAGCGTCTCAAGATGGAACACGCCATCTACGTACAGCAGTTGCGTGCAAACGAGGAATAAAAGTAAAAAATCCTCAAAAAATTTGGTAGTTTAAAATAATTTTCGTAACTTCGTTGCCGAAATGAAAAAGGTACGACGTTATGTTGAGTATAGATAAGTTCTTGGAATATTTGCGCTCTGAACTGAACAGGTCGCAGAGAACGGTAGAAAACTATCGCGAAGATTTGAAACTCTTTGAGCAGTATGCTAGGAACTTGTCTGAATCCTTCACTTGGGAATCTGTTGATTCTGATATGATTCGCAACTGGATGGAGCATATGATAGATGCAGGAAATAAGGCAACCTCGGTTAATCGCCGGTTGAGTGCTTTGAAAATGTTCTATCGGTTTGCTTTAGTCAGACATTATGTGGAGTCGGATCCCGCTCATAGCCTCAAAGGACCTAAGGAAAGTAGACCGCTACCTCAATTCTTGAAAGAAAATGAGATGGATGAGTTGCTTGACAGGAAAATGTGGGGCGATGATTATAATAATGTACGCGCACGTACTATTATAATATTGTTCTATGAGACGGGGATGCGATTGTCAGAGTTGATAGGACTTGATGTTGACGATGTGAACTTTATCAAAAAAGAGATAAAGATTACGGGTAAGGGAAACAAACAACGTATAGTTCCTTTTGGTGACGAGCTTAAAAATGCTCTTTCAGAATATTTGGCTCTAAGAGCACAAAGGGTGATGGCTAAGTCTGGAGCTCTTTTGCTTGCGGATAAGGGCGGACGGATGAGTCCGGTTCAAGTCAGAGAAATCGTGAAGGAGAACCTCGCAAGGGTTTGCTCGTTGAAAAAGAAAAGTCCGCACGTGTTGAGGCATACGTTTGCTACTGCAATGTTGAATCATGGTGCAGGAATTGAAAGTTTGAAAAGACTGTTAGGACATGCGAAACTCTCGACGACCGAGATTTATACGCATACAACGTTTGAACAGTTGAAACGAGTTTATATTGAAGCCCATCCTCGGGCGTAACCTTTTAAAAAATGGAGGTAACTATGGAAATTAAGATTCAGTCGATTCACTTCGACGCTACCGAGAAGTTACAGGCGTTTATCGAAAAGAAAGTCGCCAAGTTAGAAAAAACTTTTGAAGATATACAGAAAGTAGAGGTGCAATTAAAGGTCGTGAAGCCTGCTACTGCCTTGAATAAGGAAGTTCATCTGGAAGTTGCTGTCCCTGGAACCAAGTTGTTCGTAGAAAAGACATGTGACACTTTTGAGGAAGGAATTGACCAGGCAGTGGACTCAATGAAGGTTCAATTGACCAAATTTAAAGAAAAATCAAGGAATCGATAAAAAAAAACTCGAAAAAATTTTGTTGATTCAAAAAATAGTTGTATCTTTGCAGCCGTTTTCCGGTAGATGGAAATTTAGCCGTATTGCGGCTGTAAAGATTGCCTCTTTAGCTCAGTTGGCCAGAGCACGTGATTTGTAATCTCGGGGTCGTTGGT
>NZ_VZBE01000069.1:0-28776 GCF_009494835.1 Segatella copri | reverse complement strand
AGTGCAAAAGTACTAACTATTTTTCATTCCACCAAATCTTTTCGCAAAAAAGTTGAGATTTTAGCTGTATTTTAACATATATAAACAAATAAGCCCATTTTAGAAGCTATTTCTGCCTATTTTAAAGGACTACATAAAAACTACATTTCAAATTAGGAAATACACCTGTGATAGATTTAACTAGGAGCATGTAGAATAGAGAGACATGCATACGAATTTTCCTTCTTTATTATAATGTACGCGCGCAATAACATATTTTTTATCTTATCTAAACCTACACAAGCATCCCCCTAAACATTCTATCCAGCTATGCACTTAACAATAAATCCACTTATTTTTCTATATTTTTTAATTCTTGATTCCATTTCAATAGTTTTTACCACTCTTTCCACCCTCTTTCTTGATGAGCATGTGGTAGAGACCATCGCTCTTCTGGAAATCGATACCATAGTTGTCCCATTTGTGACTCTTGCGCACGCACATATCGGTGGTAACCATGATGTATCCTTTACCATTATGCATACGGGTGATGTAGGCATCACGGGTTCCGCCTTTAATGCGGGCATGCTCTTCTGGATTGAAGATAGGGTTGCCGCTATTGATGTCCTGATAGTTGTAACCATCACGGGAAATAGCGTAGGCTGTCCACTCCCCCCTTATCGCTCATATGACAATAGAGATAACCATAATTTCCCTTTACAAGATTCTGTGCAGTCATTGGCATAGAGGCCGCCAACGCCAAGAGAACAGCTGATAATTTCTTTTTCATTGTGCTCAGAAGACAAAGGAGAGGGAGGAAAGAAAAAGGGAGGAAAGCCTCATCACTGAGGTCAACCTCCCTACACTTATAGTTAAAAATAACCGATTTATTTGTTCAGGAACTTATCTACCTGGGCAGCAATCTTTCTGCCGCTTGCCATGGCGCGTACTACCAGAGAGGCACCGCTTGCTGCATCGCCTGCCACGAATACATTCTCGGCAAATTCAGGCTGCTGTGGCTTCAGGAAGCCCATGGCCAGGAATACGGCCTCTGCCTTGATGATTTCCGGCTCGCCTGCCTCTACCATCAGTGGACGACCACCCTCAGGGTTTGGTTTCCAATCAATTGGCTGAACCTTCACGCCTGTCAACTTGCCATTCTTTCCGAGGAACTCCAGAGAGTTGATGTTCCAGCGGCGAGTACAGCCTTCCTCATGACTTGAAGTGGTCTTCAGGGTGCGAGGCCAGTTTGGCCAAGGATTCTTAGGATCCTCAGGGCCTTCTACAGGCTTCGGCATGATTTCTATCTGGGTTACGCTCTTGCAACCCTGACGATGAGCAGTTCCGATACAGTCGGAACCCGTATCACCACCACCGATTACCAATACATCCTTGCCCTTGCAGTTAACCAGTTCGTCCTTAGAGAACTCCATACCGGCGAGGATACGGTTCTGCTGAGAAAGCAGCTCGAGGGCGAAATAAACACCCTTCAATTCTCTTCCAGGAATTTTCAGGTCGCGGGCTGTCGGTGTACCGGTAGATACCACGTAGGCATCGAAGCCTTCCGGCAACTTGGTAACGTCAATATGCTGGTTGTATCTGAATTCAATACCCTCCTCTTCGAGAAGACGGAGACGGCGGTCGATGATGCTCTTGTTGAGCTTGAAGTTTGGAATACCATAACGCAACAGACCACCGGCATTCTCACGTGCCTCGAATACAGTTACCTTATAGCCCTTATGGTTCAACTGGTTGGCAGCTACCAATCCCGCAGGACCGGCACCGATGACAGCCACCGTCTTGCCATTACGCTCAGGAATCTCAACATGTACATAATCCTCAGAGAAGGCGTGCTCCACGATGGCACACTCATCCTCACGGTTGGTGGTTGGCTCATGATCCATGAGATTCAATACACACGCCTTCTCACAGAGTGCAGGACAGATGCGTCCTGTGAACTCCGGAAAGTCGTTGGTGGAATTGAGGAGACGGTAAGCCTGCTCCCAGTCGCCCTTGTAGAGGGCATCATTCCACTCCGGTGCCTTGTTGCCCAGCGGACAAGCCCAGTGACAGAAAGGCACACCACAATCCATGCAACGTGAAGCCTGCTGTCGGCGGTCGTTGCTATTCAATGTCTGTTCTACCTCGCTGAAGTCGAGGATTCTATCGTGAATTGGTCTATAACCTGCTTCCTTGCGAGGTATAGTCAAAAATGCTTTTGGATTTCCCATCTTTTTTCTAATTTTAAAATTAGTAATCTCGCTGCATATCCGCAATCTTCTGCTGCAACTTCTTTACCTGTTCCTCCTGGAGAACTCGCTTGTACTCGATTGGCACTACCTGGATGAAATCCTCTACGTAGTGGTTCCAGTCGTCGAGCATGGTACGGGCAAGCTTACTGCCGGTGTAGAGATAATGCTGACGGATCAGCTCGTGCAACTCCTTGCGATAGGTGCTGTCCTCCACGAGGTTAATCTCCACCATATCCATGTTACAGAAGTAATCGAAGTTGTGGTTCTTATCCCATACGTAGGCAACACCACCACTCATACCAGCGGCGAAGTTACGGCCGGTTTCACCAAGCACTACTACTCTACCGCCCGTCATATACTCGCAGCAGTGGTCGCCAGCACCCTCAATCACGGCGATGGCACCGGAGTTACGAACACCGAAGCGCTCGCCTACCTTACCATTGATATACAACTCACCGCTTGTGGCACCATACAGACCGGTGTTACCGGCGATGATGTTATCCTCGGCAGAGAAGTTGCTGCGGATAGGAGGAAGGATGGAAATACGACCTCCTGAAAGTCCCTTGGCGAAATAGTCATTGGTCTCACCTTCGAGCTTGAAATCCACTCCCTTGACCAGGAAGGCACCGAAGCTCTGACCTGCAGAACCCTTGAACTTCACGTTCACGGTCTTGTCTGGAAGACCAGCCTCACCATATTTCTTGGCAATCATACCGCTCAGCATCACACCGGCAGCACGGTCGGTATTCTTGATGGCGAAGTCGAGGTTCACTTCTTCCTGGTTCTCGATGGCACGCTGTGCACCACGAATCAACTGCTGGTCGAGTACATTGTCGAGGTCATGGATCTGCTCGGTAGTATGATAGAGCGAGCAATGACCTGTCTCACGATGCAAGAGACGAGAGAAATCGAGCAAGTCGGCCTTCTCCTTGATGCTCTTGGCCACCTCTGGCTCTACGGCATCCGAACCCTCGGTAGGAACAATCTCCTCATCCTTTTTGCGGACGATGAGCTCGGTATGACCGATGATATCGTTCAATGAGGTGTAACCCATCTCTGCCAGATACTCACGAACCTCCTCAGCGAGGAAGCGGAAGTAGTTGATAAGATACTTGTAGCTGCCACGGAAGTGCGCACGGAGCTTAGGATCCTGTGTGGCAACACCCATAGGACAGGTATTCAAGTTACACTTACGCATCATGACACAACCCAATACGATGAGGGCTGCCGTACCGAAACTGAATTCCTCAGCACCGAGCAAAGCCATCAGGATGATGTCACGACCGCTCTTCAATTGACCATCTACCTGCAGGCGAACCTGGCCGCGAAGACCGTTCTTCACCAGTGTCTGCTGGGTTTCAGAAAGTCCGATTTCAGGAGAGATACCAGCGAAACGCATACTTGATGCAGGGCTGGCACCTGTACCACCCTCAGCACCAGAGATAACGATGAGGTCGGCCTTTGCCTTAGCCACACCGGCAGCGATGGTACCCACACCACTCTCAGCAACCAACTTCACAGAGATAGCCGCCTTAGGGTTTACGTTCTTGAGGTCGAAGATGAGCTGAGCCAAATCCTCGATACTGTAGATATCGTGATGAGGTGGAGGAGAAATCAAGCTGATGCCAGGGATAGAGTGACGGGTCTTGGCGATGACCTCGTTAACCTTGAAGCCAGGCAACTGACCACCCTCACCCGGTTTAGCACCCTGTGCCACCTTGATCTGGATTTCCTCTGCATTTACCAAATATTCAGTAGTCACACCGAATCGACCGGAAGCCACCTGCTTGGTCTTGCTTGAGAGGCTGATGCCATCCTGTGTAGAATGGAATCGTTCGTTATCCTCACCACCTTCACCGGTATTGCTTCGGGCACCGAGGGCGTTCATGGCGAGTGCCATTGCCTCGTGAGCCTCTTTGGAGAGGGCACCGAAACTCATCGCACCGGTAACGAAGTGCTTCACGATTTCCTCTACCGGCTCCACCTTATCTATAGAGATAGGATTCTTGCGGAAGCTGAAGAAGTCGCGGATGAAGATAGGTTCCTGCTTATCGTCAACGAGATGTGTATATTTCTTGAAGAGATCATAATCGCCCTTGCGGGTTGCGAGCTGCAGGGTGGCGATGGTCTCTGGGTTCCAAGCGTGCTTGATACCGTCCTTGCGGTAGTGGAACTGTCCCATACTTGGCAGGAACTCGAGCTTCTTGGTCTCGAATGCCTTGCCGTGCAGGCGGATGGCATCACGGGCGATGGTCTCGAGTCCGATACCGCCGATGGTGCTCACCTCTGTTCCGAAGTAGCTCTTCAGAAGGCTCTCGCTCAAACCGATGCTCTCGAAGATCTTGGCACCACGATAGCTTCGGATGGTAGAGATACCCATCTTAGCCATTATCTTGAACAAGCCCTTCTTCACAGCCTTGATGTAGTTCTGCTCGGCTGTATGGTAATCCTCCTGAATCTTTCCCTTCTTTACAAGGTCGTCGAGGATGGCGTATGTCAAGTATGGACAGAGGGCTGATGCACCGTAACCCAGCAACAGGGCTGCGTGCATTACCTCACGAATCTCACCGCTCTCAACGATGAGGGCAGTCTGCACACGCTTGCCGGCATCAATCAGATAATGATGTACGGCACTCACGGCGAGCAATGATGGGATGGCTGCATGTGTCTCATCCACGCCACGGTCGGAGAGGATGATATAGTTGTAGCCATCATCCACGCTCTGGGCAGCCTGCTTGCAGAGTTCATCCAAAGCCTCGTGCAATCCTTCTTCGCCCTTGGCGGTTTCGAAGAGCATGTGGAGTTTTACTGTATTAAATCCCTTGTAGCGGATATTCTGAAGGATATCTAGCTGGGTATTAGTCAGGATAGGATGTGGCAGACGGACCATCTTGCAGTTGCTTTCGTCTGGGTTCAGGATGCCGGAACCTACTCTACCGATATACTCGGTAAGACTCATCACAAGGTTCTCACGGATGGAGTCGATGGCAGGGTTGGTAACCTGAGCAAACTGCTGACGGAAGTAGTTGAAGAAAATCTGTGGCTGGTCGGAAAGCACAGCAAGCGGAGTATCATTACCCATAGAAGCTGTAGGTTCCTGACCCTTGGTAGCCATTGGGATGATAGTACCGTCGATATCTTCCTCGCCAAAACCGAATTCCAATTCCTTGCGAGTGAGGTTATCCACACCATTTTCCACCTTACGACCACTGCGAAGTTTCTCCAGTTCAATACGGTTGGTGTTCAACCACTGGCGATATGGATGCTGGGCAGCCAGGCGCTCCTTGATTTCACCATCGTAGTAGATCTTACCTTCCTGTGTATCGATGAGGAGAATCTTACCAGGCTGCAGACGACCCTTCTCGGCAATCTCAGTAGGATCGAAATCCATCACACCTACCTCAGATGCGACTACCATCATATCGTTCTTGGTGATGGTGTAGCGGGCAGGGCGCAAACCATTTCTATCGAGCATACCACCGGCGTAGCGGCCATCGCTGAAGAGCAAGGCAGCAGGACCATCCCATGGTTCCATCAGGATAGAGTGATACTCATAGAAAGCCTTCAGATCCTCAGAGATAGGGTTCTTGTCGTTGAAGCTTTCTGGCACCATCACTGCCATGGCGTGAGGCAATGACAGACCGCTCATCACGAAGAACTCGAAAACATTATCGAGGCTGGCAGAGTCACTCATGTTAGGCTGAACGATAGGAGAAATCTCACGGATATCGCCCAGAGCCTCACTGCTCAACACACTCTCACGAGCCTTCATCCAGGCACGGTTGCCACGGATGGTGTTGATCTCACCATTATGGGCAAGGAGACGGAATGGCTGCGCCAGACTCCATGTTGGGAAGGTGTTGGTAGAGAAGCGGGAGTGAACCAGAGCCAGACCGCTTGTGAAATAATTATTGGTCAAGTCAGGATAATATTGGCGCAACTGGAGGCTGCTCAACATACCCTTATATACGATGTTCGAATTAGACAACGAACAAATATAGAAATCAGGATCACTGACACGTTTCTCAATACGTTTACGGATAAGATAGAGGGTGCGCTCAAAGACAGGCACCTTATCATCTGTAACACCTGTGATAAACACCTGTTTGATAGCTGGTTCGTTACTCAAAGCAGCCTCACCCAAACAATCAGGGTTAGTAGGCACATTGCGGAGATGCATCAGCTGCAATCCCTCGCGTTCAATTTCCTCAATCATGATAGAGAGAATATCCTGCTGTTTCTTCTCATCCTTAGGCAAGAAGACGAGACCCGTACCATATTTACCTTTTTCTGGCACTGGGATACCCTGAAGAAGAATAAACTCATGTGGAATCTGGAGCATGATACCGGCACCATCACCCGTCTTGTTATCGGCACCCTCTGCACCACGATGACGCATGTTCTCGAGTACCTTCAAGGCGTTATCAACCAGCTCATGACTCTTGTTACCGTGGATATTCACCACCATACCTACGCCACACGCATCGTGCTCATAGGCTGAACTGTACAATCCTTTTTCCATTTCTTGTTCGTTTTATATCGGTTATTTCTAACTATTTTTATTACTTAAATATGAAGTGCAAAGTGATTCTTCACTCTTCACTTATTTATACGCCTGTTCGTGAACTCCCGCCACGGCTCTGCCGCTAGGGTCGTTCTGGTTCTTGAATGAGGCATCCCAGGCAAGGGCTTCGGCTGTAGAACATGCTACGCTTGGCACACTAGGTACGCTCTTGGCAGCGCTGTCGCTTGGGAAATGCTCGACGAAGATAGAACGATAATAATACTCCTCCTTATTCTGTGGAGGGTTAATAGGGAATCGCTCAGCAGCATGCGCCATCTGCTCATCGCTGACGGCAGATGCGGTAATCTGCTTCAGGGTATCAATCCATGAATAGCCCACACCATCTGAGAACTGTTCCTTCTGTCGCCATACCACCTCTTCTGGAAGCAAATCGGCAAATGCCTCACGAACCACCTTTTTCTCGATGGTCTTATCCGGACACATCTTCAAAACCGGGTTCATACCCATCGCTACATCCAGGAACTCCTTGTCGAGGAAAGGCACACGGCCCTCGATGCCCCATGCTGCCAAACTTTTGTTAGCTCTCAGACAATCGTAGAGATAGAGTTTACCCAACTTTCGTACGGTTTCCTCATGGAATGCCTTGGCATCCGGTGCTTTATGGAAGTAGAGATAACCTCCGAATACCTCGTCAGCACCCTCGCCCGAAAGCACCATCTTGATACCCATGCTTCGGATGACTCTCGCCAGCAGATACATCGGGGTAGATGCACGCACAGTGGTAACATCATAGGTCTCGATAAAATAGATGACATCACGGATGGCATCCAGACCTTCCTGAATGGTGTAGTTGATTTCGTGATGCACGGTTCCGATGTGTTCGGCAACCAAACGTGCCTTTGCCAGATCAGGCGCACCCTTCAAACCAACAGCGAAGGAGTGCAGACGTGGCCAATACGCCTTGGTCTCTCCCCCATTCTCTACACGGGTAGAAGAATATTTCTCGGCTACAGCAGAGATAACAGAAGAATCAAGACCACCACTGAGAAGGACACCATAAGGAACATCACTCATCAACTGACGTTTGACAGAAGCCTCCAAAGCATCATGAATCTCTTTCACTGCCGCTTTCTCCTGAGGTTCAGCATCCTTCAGCTGTTCTTCAGCCTTCTTGGCATCATCAATCTGATATTTTTTCTGCATGGCAGCATACTCAAACCAATCGCGTGTATAGTAACGCTTCATGCCAGGGTTCTTGCTATAATAATAATGGCCTGGGAGGAATGGCTCATAGTGGTCGCACTGACCTTCCAAAGCCTTCAACTCACTTGCCACCAGCACCTTTCCATCTTTATCATAACCGATATAAAGAGGAATCACACCGATAGGGTCGCGGGCGATGAGAAACTCATCACGTTCGGCATCGTAAAGTGCGAAGGCAAAGATACCGTTCAGCTCTTCAAGCATCTTGGAGATACGGGCGTGGAGCGCATCCTCACCTTTATATATTAAGGAATCAAAGTCGGAATCTGCTCGCATCTCACGATAGAGAGAAAGAATCACCTCACAGTCGGAACCGGTCTGATACTGGTATTTGCCAGCAAAACGAGCACGGATGTCCTGATGATTATAAATCTCACCGTTTACGGCAAGCACCTGTTTCTTGTCTGGTGCAAACAAAGGTTGGCGACCGCTTTCAGGGTCAACAATACTCAGACGCTCATGTGCCAGGATAGCAGAACCACCACAGTAGATTCCACTCCAGTCTGGTCCGCGATGGCGAATCTTCTGGCTCATACGAAGCGCTTGCTGTCGCAATTCAGGAGTCTGCTCCTGAATATTGAAGATAGATACGATTCCACACATAAATCTTTTCCTTTCTTTTACGGTTATTTTTAACTATTATTCTCTCTTATTCACCTTGGCATGTCCAATCCATTCTTTTAGGAGCAAACCAAGCAAAAACAAAGCTTAAAATTACTTTTTGCTATGTTTCGTGTGCAAAATTACAACTTTTTGTTAGAATAAAGAAAAGATTAGTAGCATTTTGTCTTTACTTTATCACAACAATAACATATTAACGCATATTAGATTAAAACATATGATAAACTGAAAAGAAAAATATACGATTTAATTACAATCTGTAAAATACAATCATTTTTAAGATAAACAAAGCGTATCCAGGGCATATTATACGCTCATAGATATGCAACAAAGTATTCAGGGCATTATACACAGTTTCTTACCCCCCATATCATACAAAGAAATGCCGATAGCTCTTTGGTGGAACTATCGGCATTTAAAATAAAAAAATAAAAACTTAAACCTACCAACGTAAGATTATATCGTAAAACCTAAGAGCCTATTATGGCTGCAAGGTAAAACCTACTACCAGATAAGCTTTTTCAGTGCTAGGGTTAGCAGCTACCTGAGCGAAGACTGGAACAGAGAAAGAATCTGTAATCTTCAAATCCTTGGTAGCTTTCAGTGAAACATTGGTAACTGCAAAACCATTGGCATCACCATAGAAAGATGTTGCAAATGGAACTGCGCCTATACTTGCTGCCCAATCACAACCGCCCAACTTGAATGGGGCTGTAGCCTCAACATATGAAGAATAAGCACGGTCACCATCCTTATTTAATCCATCATTGCCTGCAAAGTTGGTGTACCAGTTCAAGGCAACTGGACCAAAGTCATAACCTACGTTTGCCTCAAACACATGAGAAGTTTCATGTGCCTTATAGGCGAAATACTTCTCGTTAGGAGAGTTGAACCAGTAATCGGTTACGCCGATATGGAAACCACCAGTTTCATAAGCCAAGGTAAGGTCAAACTCCTTAGCATCCTCTGGCTGAGAGATACCTACACTTCCCCAAGCTGTCAGAGACAAGCCCTTGTAACCAATACCGAGTGTTGGCTGCAAAGAGACTTCTCCCAGTGACTGACCACGCCAGATATACTGGTTTACAACATCTGCAGCGATTGTTGTTTCCACCTCATCCTGCGCAGAAGCAGCAGGAGCAAAAGCAACCAAACCAAGTGCAAGGGCACCCATTTTCTTTATATCAAAAATCTTCTTCATATTCTCTTATTTTTATGTGATACATTTTTGTTTTTAAAAGTTTCGGCAGCAAAGGTACTGCAAATTGAAGACAATACAAAATAAATTGCGATTTATTTATATTGTTGAGATGCAGCGTACCTTATTCAATGGTACTAATAAAACTCTGCTCGCCAAAACTTCTGCTGAAAAATCTCTCGCGCTCGCTATATGAAAGTACCATTAGTTGTAGCAACTTTCACCATGCTCGTAGATATCGAGACCTTCTTCCTCGATTCGCTTATCAACACGGAGACCAGCAATCTTCTTGATACCCCAGAAGAGGATGATACCTGTTACGGCTGCCCAAAGGTCGATGCAGAGGATACCGAAGCACTGAGCACCGAAGAATCCGAAGCCACCACCATAGAAGGCGCCACCATCAAGGGCGAAGAGACCAGTCATCAAGGTACCGAAGATACCGCATACACCATGTACTGAACTTGCACCAACAGGATCATCAATATGAAGCTTGGTATCAATGAACTCAATAGAGAATACCAAGATGATACCTGCCAAGAGACCGATGATGGCAGAACCCAATGGACTAACCAAGTCGCAACCAGCGGTGATAGCTACCAAACCAGCCAGAATACCGTTCAATGTCAATGAGAACGAAGGTTTGCCATACTTAATCCAAGAGGTGAACATAGTACCCAAACCACCACAGACTGCAGCCAAGTTGGTTGTCAGGAATACGTGACTGATAGCAACACGGTTAACCTCACCAGAAGCAGCAAGCTGAGAACCAGGGTTGAAACCGAACCAGCCGAACCAGAGGATGAATACACCAAGAGCAGCAGCCATCAGGTTGTGACCTGGGATAGCAGTACTCTTACCATTGCGATACTTACCAAGACGAGGACCTAAGCAGATAGCACCAACCAAGGCAAGAACACCACCAACACTATGTACGATGGCAGAACCTGCGAAATCATGGAAGGCTGCACCGAAGGTGTTCATCATGAACGAACCTGCCTCGCTGTTGCAAAGCCAACCGCCACCCCATGTCCAGTGACCCTCTACAGGGTAGATAATCAATGAAATGAAGAATGAGTAAACGCAGTACATGGAGAACTTGGTACGTTCTGCCATAGCACCTGAAACGATGGTAGCACTAGTAGCGCAGAATACGGTTTCAAACATCAGGAAGCCTTCAGTAGGAAGACCGGCTGCATTTGTATAGAAAGACAAATCGCCGAAGTTAGGCATACCGATGAAACCGGCGCCATCGCTACCAAACATAAATCCGAAACCTACGAACCAGAAGAGAACGGAACCGATCATAAAATCGACAAAGTTCTTAAACAAGATGTTCGCGGTGTTTTTACTACGGGTAAAGCCCGCCTCGCAGAGGGCAAATCCCGGCTGCATGAAAAAGACCAACATGGCTGCCAAGAGCATCCATACGGTATCTACTGAAATTCCTAAATCCTGTACACTCATAACATAAAATCTTTAAAGTGTTCTTTAAACCTGAAAACTATTCTCTCTCCTCCAATTAGCATTTTATTTCTCCTGCTCAGCATTATAGAGAGCGATGTCGCCTCTTTCACCTGTACGGATTCTTACGGTATCCTCTACAGGAATTACAAAGATTCGACCATCACCAATCTCGCCTGTACGGGCAGCCTCCTGGATGGCATTAATCGTTTTCTCTACGTTCTTGTCGCGCACGACAACATTCAGCAACACTCGCTCGATACTGCTGGTATCATACATGACACCACGGTAGATTCGAGCCTGTCTCATCTTGCCCTCTCCTCTTACATCGTAGTAAGAGAACCACTCGATGTCGGCGGCAAGCAAAGCTTCCTTTACATCCTCAAACTTAGTCTTACGGATGATTGCTTCAATCTTTTTCATGTTAATCTCTCCTATTAATTAATTTACATTTTGTTTATTTTCTGGTGCAAAGGTACGACATTTTGCTTAACATTTCGCAATATTACTTACTTTTTGATATTCATATTTTCGTTTAGTTATTATTTTGCATAGTTCTTTTTAAAATACGAAACAAAATGAAAGCAAATTACACATTATTCGTTTCATTTTGAAACAAGCAATAAAAAAGCCGCTTGAAAGGCCCCAAAGACCCCTCAAGCGGCAAACCTAAAAACAAACTCTCAACCCTAAAACTAGGGTCACTTTATTATTTAAACTTAATCTTATACCCGTATTTCCGCATATATCTGAGTTTTATAACAGAAATTTTATTTTGCCTTTATTTTGAATGTAAATTCACGATCAGCATAATGGAGACGATACTTCTCCATAGGCTTGGTCATCCAACTGTCGATGCAGCCCAAAGGATACTGGCATTTCTGGATATGCAACTGCACGAGTCCCTTATCCACCAGATCACCACTGTGTTGTCCCCATGCATGCGTCTTCTCGATACCAGAATCCAAATCCTCTACCAGATAAGGGATGGCACTGCACTCCATAGGTTCATACCCCTCGAAGGTAATTCCCTTGCCGGTGGTTGGATTAAAGATAGAGAAATAGCGGATATCGGTATGGTTACCACTCTCCTGCGGACGGATATATGGATAATATTCATCCTTCACGTCAGACTCGTACTTGCCGATAAAAGCAGATGAATGACGATCTACGTAGTTCTCTTCAGGACCTCTACCATAATACTCGAGCTTAGAGAAAGTAGCAGGCATCTGCAACTGCAGACCGAATCTGAACAGATCGGCAACCTGAACCTCCTTGTCGGTAGTCATCTTCTGGGTAACATTCACCTCGCCCGCAGCACTGATGTCATAGCGGAGCATCAGCTGAGCTTTCACTTCAGGCATATCGAAGAGAGCTGTCAGCACCACATTGTCCTTACTCACATTTTTGTCGAAAGACTTCAGAGTCATCTGCGGGTTCTTCCATACTCTCATCTCCTTCTGCAGAGATGCTCCATAGTCATTATCGGTAGGAGCACGCCAGAATTCCGGAGTCATACTCTCACGGAACTTCAACATCGGTTCACCATCTACATCGAGATAATCTATCATACCCGTCTTCTTGCCGATGGTAACAGACATTCTCTGTGCGCTGACCTTCACATAAGAGTTGGTTTCCTCCACCTCCATACTGCTTGTCTCCTGCACCTTACCCTTCTTGGTTGGCGCAGCAGCAACAGCAGGAACCGCCGGTTTGGCAAACTGATAATCGCTGATGATAAACTGCTGGCGAGCCATCACCTGGCCCTTGTCTACCAGCGGCTGTGTGCCATCGCTTGCAAAAGCAAAGTTAAGAACAATCTCCTCCTTTGCATGCTTCGATTCAGCCTCTGCCACCGCATACTTCAGTTCATCACTTTTGATCAGTTTGGTAGCCTGAGGAGCAATACCCTTTGTTTCAGGAATCTCTACTGTAGCCAGTTTTACACCATTGGCATAAACCGTAGCTGTCAGGTTCAAGTCATCGATATTCTTGAAGAAGTTCTCGTTGTAAACCTTGAAAGCACCATTCACAGCATCCAGGTCCTTGATCCATACATTCTGATGATAGTACTGAATCTCGTAAGCATGAGGATTCAGACGGCGGTCTGGAGCAATGATACCATTACAGTTGAAGTTATAGTCACTTGCCGGATAGCGGCCGTAATCTCCACCATAAGTAAAGATTTCCTTACCGGTGACAGGACTCTTGTCACGAATGCCCTGATCTACGAAGTCCCAGATATAGCCACCCTGATACTTAGGATACTTACGGATGAGGTCCCAATATTCCTTGAAACCACCTTCCGAATTACCCATAGCATGAGCATATTCGCACTGGATGTATGGTTTAACACCATCACTCTTGCAATATTTCTCACTCTCCTCGTAGTCGATATACATCGGACAGTAAATATCAGTCTTGCTGTCATAACCGCCACGCTCATACTGAACAGGGCGGGTCTTGTCGAGCGCTTTCACCCAGTCATAGGTCTTTTCGAAGTTAATGCCGTAACCACACTCATTACCCAAACTCCATACGATGATAGAAGGGTGATTGATAAAACTTTTCACATTACCTTCATTGCGCTCGATGTGAGTCTGGAGATACTCAGGGAACTTAGCGAGTGATTTTTCCTCATATCCCATACCATGAGATTCGAGGTTAGCCTCAGCAGTAAGATACAGTCCGTATTCATCACAGAGTTCATACCAGCGAGGATCATCAGGATAATGACAGGTACGAACCGCATTGATGTTCAACTGTTTCATGATTCTGATATCCTGAATCATGCGCTCTACACTTACCACATATCCACCATCCGGATCCATCTCATGCCGGTTGGCACCCTTAATCAGTACAGGCTTGCCGTTCACCAGCAACTGGGCGTTCTTGATTTCCACATTGCGGAAGCCCACCTTCTGCGGAATCACCTCCGCTACCCCCTGCTTATTCTTCAGAGAGATGTATACCTTATATAAATAAGGTGTCTCAGCAGTCCAAGCCTTCACCTTTGGTACTTTGATTACACCCTGAGCTCCGGTAGCCGATGCTATTTGCTTGCCATCCTTATCGCACAAGGCAACAGTCACATCAGTCTTGCCGCCCTTCAGCGCTATCTGATAGTTCAGGATACCATCCCGATAATTATTCATCAAACCGGCATCAAGACGGATATCGGCAGCATGAAGTTTCGGACGTGCATAGAGATAAACCTCACGGGCTATACCAGTAAAGCGCCAGAAGTCCTGATCCTCGAAATAAGAACCATCGCACCAGCGCATCACCTGCATAGCTATCAGGTTTTTGCCCGGCTTCAGATACTTGGAGATATTAAACTCGGCAGCCACCTTGCTGTCTTCACTATATCCCACATACTTGCCGTTCACCCAAAGGGTCAGGTTGCTGGTAGCCGAACCAACATGGAAATAGACATCCTTGCCCTTCCAGTCCTTAGGAAGTTCGAAGGTACGACGATAAGAACCCGTATAATTGTTGAGTTCGCTGATATAAGGAGGATTTGGGTCAAACTGGGTAGCCCAGGCATAACCGACATTCTTATAAGTAGCATCTCCATAACCGTTCAGTTCGAACAGCCCCGGTACAGGGAAATCCTTCCACTCCGAATCGTCATAGTTGGCTGCATAGAAGTTGGCAGGACGCTTGTTATGATCCTTCACGAAGTTAAACTTCCACATGCCTTCCATCGAAAGATAGTTGGCCGACTTCTTCTTGTCAAAACTCTGTGCTTTGTCAAGGGTCTCGTATGCAAAGAAAGCAGCACGGCGAGGTTCGCGGTTCTGCTGGTTGATATCCACATTATGCCAGCGCGACTCGTTCTGAGCCGCCACGCCATTGCCGACAGACAGCAAGGCGAGGCAAAGCGATACATTTGCTATATTTCTGATGCTCATATCTGTTTATTATTTTCTGAAAAACATAGAGTTATCTACTGGTGTAAACTTCTGTTCGCTGTCCTTGCGCATTTCAATGCCGAGACTGCTCCACCATGAAGGCCAGCCGCCAACGATATTGCTGAGGAAAACCACCTTGAAAGGATGCAATCCCTTAGCCAATGCTACAGAAGTATCATGATTGGTACCAGCCTTCACATCCCCCTCATTGCTGATCATGAGTTTGTTATCAATCCAAACCTGCTCCAGACGGGAAGAGAGATAATAGACACCATCCTCCGGAATATTGATGTAGCCCTCAGCGATGGCTGCATAATTATTGGCACCGCGCAAGGTAGCAGCATCATCCTTCTGCTGAATCTTCATCTGCTCCAAGCCCTCGATGTTTGCACACTCCCAGGCAGCATCAGCCCATTCCAGCTGGTCAACCTTCAGATAGTTGCCCTTAATGCGCTTCATCTGTAAACCAGGTTTTGCGCCCTCCACCTTAACAGCAGGAGCATAAGTCTGCTTCTCAACATCAACGGTTCTGATACGGCTCATCTTGCCTGAAGGCAATATGGTTGCTATCTTGATGATGGTGTTTCCACTCACCCTGATAGGCTCTGCATAAGCCGAAGAAGAAGGAGTTGGTGTACTTCCATCCAATGTATAAACCATCTTCATAGGACGCGAGGTGGTAAAAGTTACCGCAGTATCCCCAGTAATGACCACCTTATCACAAGAACCGAAAGGCTGCTCAGGCAATGGGATATGATAACGGATATGGCGCTCGTCCAGACGAACACTGTTTGCATCTAGTCGGCGGCAGAAATCCTTGAAGTTTTTCCTGCTCACTGGCGACCATGCAATCTCAGAGAGAGCAATGGCACGAGGATACATCATATACTCCATCTTGGCATTGGAATACATATATTCCGACCAGTTGTTACACTGAACGCCCAGGATATGACGAGCCAGTCCCAACGCCTTGATGGTATCAGGTACCGGATTATAATTATAGGTAGAAGCCAGATATCTAGGAGGACTAGGAATGGTTACAGGCTCCACCTTGCTGTCGCCCTGATACCAGTCGAGATACATACCGTCGCTGCCCGGCGTCATGATGACATCATGCTTCTGCATGGCAGCCTCGATACCTCCTTCCGTTCCACGCCATGACATCACGGTAGCATTCTCACTCAATCCGCCTTCCAGAATCTCGTCCCATCCGATAATCTTTCTGCCACGCTTCTCCAGCATTTTCTCTATGCGTTTGATAACGTAGCTCTGCAGTCTTTCCTCTGCCGAATGCTTTCCTTCAGCCTGCAAGCCTTCAGTCTGAATACGCTTCTGACAGGTAGGACAGTTTTTCCAACTGGTCTTCGGACACTCGTCGCCACCGATATGGAAGTACTTACCTGGGAAGAGAGGAACAATCTCACTAAAGATGTCATCCAGGAAGCGGAACATATCTTCCTTGCCCGGACACATCACGATATCCTCTACACCCCAAACTGTTCTCAACGACCACTGCTCACCTTTGCATGAAAGATAAGGATAAGCAGAGATAGCTGCCATCATGTGACCAGGAAGGTCGATTTCCGGAATCACGGTAATATAGCGCTTGGCAGCATAATCCACTATTTCCTTGATCTGCTCCTGGGTATAGAAACCGCCATAAAGAGAGCCATCGCCCTCGGTACGGATACTGCCCACAGAAGTAAGTTTAGGATATTTCTTGATTTCGATACGCCAGCCCTGGTCTTCCGTCAGATGAAAGTGCATGGTGTTCACCTTGAACATAGACATCAGGTCCAGTTGCTTCTTCACATTCTCGACAGAAATGAAATGGCGGCATGGATCGAGATGGAATCCACGGTAGCCGAAGCGTGGAGCATCCTGGATATCACAGCATTGTGCTACCCATTTCACTCCATCCACCCGGGTTGCGCTCTCTATCTGGGCAGGGAGTAACTGCATGAAACTCTGCATACCGTAGAAGGCGCCCTTGGCGGTCTTCGCCTTGATAACAACCCCCTTGGCGGTTACGGTAAGGCGATAACCTTCCTCGGCAATTTTCAGCGAAGGAGAAATCTGTATAGAGATATTCCCCTTCTTTCCACCTACCATTACCTCATAACCTGTAGAAGCCTTCAGTTTGTCTGCCATGTACTGGGCGATATTTCTGCCTTCAGCCGTCTGGTAAGCGATTACCACCTTCTGTGGCAATACGAACTCACCTTTCTGTACCTGAGTCTTCACCGGTATCGGGATAATATTAATATCGGCAGCAGATGCCGGAGTGGAGATACCACCCAGCATCGCTGCACAGGCTACAAACGAGCCTAATAAACGATTGAACTTTGCCATGACATTAAATATATTAATAAAGTATTACAATGGTTTGTACTCCACGAAAGCCTCCATGGCCTCATAGCATGCCAGACCCAACTGGTCGTAGAGCGATGCAGTAGCACGGTTACGGTCCTCGGCTCTCTGCCAGAACAGGCGCTCATCATTACCCAAGAAAGGAGCACTCTCCATCTGCGACTGATGCTTGAGAATAGAGTTACGCTTTGCCCGCAACTCCTCAGGGCTCAATGGAACACACATTTCGATATTCTCAATCTCCCATTCTGCCCAGGCACCGCGATACATCCAGATGCGACAGTCCTCCAACCATTCTGCACCCGCTTTCTTCTCTTCGTCGATAGCTGCCAGAACGGCATCAGTACACTTCTTGTGGGTTCCGTGAGGGTCAGCAAGGTCGCCGGCTACATAAATCTGATGTGGCTGCACCTTCTGCAACAGAGCTCTCACTATCTCTACATCCTTCTCGGTCATTGGCAACTTTTCTATCTTGCCGCTCTCATAGAATGGCAGGTCGAGGAAGTGGACATGGTCAAGCGGAATTTCATTATAAGTACAAGCGGTACGAGCCTCACCACGGCGGATCAGTCCCTTGATGGTCAGGATATCTCTCGTATCGAAGTCACTCTCCTTCTTCTTGGCAAAGAAGGTCTTGATTTCCTTATATTTATTAGAGATGATGCTGTCTTTTGAGTCTGCAAAAAGCTGGTTGAAACCATTGATAAAGTGCATGAATCTTGTTACTTCCTCATCACCCACAGCAATGTTTCCTGATGTTTCGTAAGCTACATGCACATCGTGGTTCTGCTGTACCAGTCGGCGGATAGTTCCTCCCATAGAGATAACATCATCGTCTGGGTGTGGAGAGAATACAATAACCTTCTTAGGGAATGGTGTTGCACGCTCCGGACGATAGGTATCATCGGCATTTGGCTTACCACCTGGCCATCCGGTAATGGTATGCTGCAAATCATTGAAAATCTTGATATTGGCATTGTAGGCTGAGCCATAGAGAGCCAGAAGTTCGCTCAGTCCGTTCTCATTATAATCCTTATTGGTCAACTTCAGGATAGGCTTACCGAGTTTCTGGCAGAGCCATACCAGTGCCGAACGCACCAGTTTATCACTCCACTGGCATGAAGTTACGAGCCATGGATGCTCGATACGCGTCAGATGGTGAGCTGCACCCAGGTCGATGACAACATGAGCATTCGGATGAGTCTGAAGGAATGATGCCGGCAGGGTATCTGTTATAGAGTTCTCCACCACCTTCTGCATAATCTCTGCCTTCTCTTCGCCCCAGGCTGTCAAATAGATACTCTTGGCAGAGAGTAAGGTAGCGATACCCATGGTGAGCGAACATGGAGGAATGGTTTCCTTGGTCTGCTCACTGTTCTCCATCTCTTCGCGAGAGGTATTGCCGATGAGGATGATACGGGTCATTGACTGGATGCCCGAACCTGGCTCGTTGGCTGCAATATTACCCGAGCGGCCTACACCTAGGAGGGCTACATCGAGACCGCCAAAGGTCTTGATACGCTGCTCATAAAGACGACAACTGTCCTGTACGGCATCCTGTGCCACAAAACCATCCAGTGTAAAGATGTTCTGCTCAGCCACATCCACATGATTGAGGAAACGATCCTTCAACTGGTTGATGGTACGGAGAGAGCTGTCCTTCTGGAGCGGATAATATTCGTATGCATTGAATACAACAACATTGCGGAAGCTCAGGGTCTTCTCGTTGTAACGGCGAACGAGTTCATCGTATACAGAATAGAGAGAAGAACCGGAACCCAGCGCCATCACATAGAATTTGCCTTCCTGCTGTGCAGCCTTGATACCAGCTTCTATTTTGTCAGCTACATGACTGGCACCTTCTGCCATAGATGCAAAGATGTCTGTATGAATCTTCTCCATTCTGGAGATTTCAGAGTATTCTACAGTCGTCTTTGGCTTGTAGAACTCTACAGGTACTTTATTGAGTACGATTTGTGAACTAAGATTGAGTCTCATATCTTTATCTGTATTTAAATAAATAGGTTATGTTATATTTTCTTTTTTTAAAATGACGGATTAGAGTTCAGATGCCATTGCCGCAGCACCCAGGATGGCCGCCTTGGCACCATCCAGTCCACTCATCAGGAACTTAGCCTTACCTTTATATAATGAGAGCACATGCTCGTTATATGCTTCTTCGATAGGACGGAAGAGCAGATCGCCAGCCTGTGCCAATCCTCCGAAGAAGATAAAAGCCTCCGGGCTCAGAAAGGTAGCTATCTCAGCACAGGCCTTGCCGATTCTTGTACCGGTTTGTCTGAACACTTCCCGTGCCAGTGTATCTCCTGCCATGGCTGCCTTATAAACCGCATAAGATGTAATTTCTTCCCTTGGAATATTTCTCAGCTCAGTTGACACGGTTGATACTTCGAGCATGGCCAAGGTAGTACGGACCACGCCTGTAGCCGAACAATAGGTCTCCAGACAGCCCTTTCTGCCACAGCCGCATGGTCTTCCGTCAGGATCCACTACCATGTGTCCCAACTCACCGGCGAAACCGTCGCAACCATAAATCAGCTGCCCGTTAGCCACGATACCCGATCCTACGCCTGTTCCGAGAGTGAGTTCTACGAAGTTTTTCATGCCAACCGCAGCACCATATTTCATTTCTCCCATAGCAGCTGCATTTGCATCATTGGTAATAGCAACCGGAATGCCCAGTTTCTCTGAGAACATGTCAGCCAGCGGTACAATACCCTTTGCCCATACCAGGTTTGCTGCATTTTCAATGGTCCCCTTGTAATAGTTACCACAAGGCGCACCGATGCCCATGGCACGAATTTTCTCCATACCACCTACCTGTTCTACTATCTGCATCACAACTTTTACCGACTCCTCTACGTATTGTTCCACGCATTGGAATGTCTGGGTCTTGATTGAGGTTGTAGCTATTATTTCTCCGTCCCCATCAACGATGCCGAAAACGGAATTGGTTCCACCCAAATCCAAGCCAATCACTAAAGACTTTACATCGTATTCCATACTTCTTTTAATTAATAGGTTAAAATCGAAAAATAACGAGGAGCGATACAAACTTTCATTTATTAAATTCTTTATTAACGCTCAGTTCGTTACTAAAATATTTTATTTTGCAAAGTTACTAGTTTTATCAAACACAACAATGAAAATAGCGTTAATATTTCTAAAACAGAAACATTTTTTATACTTTAAGTCTCCTTACGGCTGAAATACCTGTACTTTGTTCGCATCTGATGCCGATTAAGTGTAACCCCCTTTTGTGCACTTACGTATCCAACCTCTCTCTATATATAATAAGGTATAGAAGAAAACAAGATGTCCGAAAACGACGAAAAGTATACTATTTTTCGCCGTTTAAGTTTTATTAACAGCAAAAATATTGCACCAATACAGAAAAACCTTATCTTTGCAACTAAAAAATATTAGTTATGAAAGCTGACTTAATAAAATATCTTAGAAAGATAAACAAAAAGCCCTCAGCTCAGGGCAAGCTCCTAGAGCAGTTTATCTCTCACGGAGCCTCCACCATCCCAGAGATGTCGAAGGCTATCGGAGTTAGCTTACCGACAACAACAAGTGCCCTCAACGAGTTGATAAAAGAAGGACTCGCTAGAGAGATTGGAAAGAAAGACAATTCTTCGGGACGCATCCCGATGGTTTACGACCTCGTTCCAACAGCAGGCTACTTCATCGGCGTCAATCCTGAGATGAACTGCCTGGCACTTGCAGCAAGCGACTTCGCAGGCAATCTGATTACCGAAAAAACAAGAGTGCCTTACGTATATGAGAACTCTCCTGAAAACCTGGAAGAGATAAGCAGAATCATCAATGAGTTCATCGAAAGCCTTCCTGTTTCAAGAGAAGAAATTCTTCAAGTTTGCGTGAACGTGGCTGAGCGCGTGAATCCTGGACAGGGAAATGCCTACAACATGTTCACCTTCCTGAAAGAATCATTGGTCGACAAGCTGACTCAACTCATACAGCTACCTGTATGTATCGAGAACGATACCCGGAGCATGGCTTTCGCCGAGTTGATTAAGGGACAGTGCAAAGGTCTGAAAGACGCCATCTTCGTGAACGTATGCTGGGGCATCGGAATCGGAATCATCATCGACGGCAAACTCTATTACGGCAAGTCGGGATATTCTGGCGAATTCGGTCACATGACTGCCTACAACAACAACATTATCTGCCACTGCGGCAAGATTGGTTGCATAGAAACAGAAGTTTCGGGCAGAGCACTCAAAAGGAAACTCATCGAGAAGATAAAGGAAGGAAAGACTTCCATCCTCTCTGAAAGAGTTCTGAAAAAGAATGAAGACCTATCACTCCAGGATATCCTGGACGCCATAGCAAAGGAAGATGTACTGAGCCTTGCCACACTGCAGCGCATAGCAGATGAACTTGGCAAACAGCTGGCAGGAGTCATCAACATCTTCAACCCAGAAATGCTGGTCATCGGAGGAGAAATGTCGGTTACAGGCGACTACCTCACGCTACCGGTAAAGATGGGTATCAAGAAATTCTCTCTCAACATCATGAATGAGGATTCTAAAATCGTTACCTCAAGCCTGAAAGGTCTTGCAGGAATCACGGGAGCCTGTCTGATGGCAAGATACCGGCTTCTGAATGAGAACATCGACAAATAAGGAATTTAAACAACCAATACAAAACCTATTTTAAGTATGAAGAAGTCTCTTCTTGTTGCACTATGCCTGGGGCTGGCAGCCATAACAGCTGCTGCCCAGCGCACCTACAGCCAGGTAGATCCCATCCAACCTGTGCCAACCGCCAAGCAGATGGCATGGCAGAAACTGGAAACCTATGCTTTTATCCATTTCGGGCTCAACACCTTCAATGATAAGGAATGGGGATACGGAAATTCGGATGTAAAGACCTTCAATCCTAAGAAACTGGATTGCGAACAATGGGCAAGAACCCTGGTTGCTGCGGGCATGAAAGGAGTCATCATTACAGCCAAACATCACGACGGCTTCTGCCTCTGGCCTACACGCACCACAGATTACTGCATCCGCAACACACCTTATAAGAATGGTAAAGGTGATGTGGTAGGAGAACTCTCCCAAGCATGCAAGAAATACGGTTTGAAATTCGGAGTTTACCTCTCGCCTTGGGACAGACACCAGGCAAGCTACGGTTCTCCCTACTACCTGAAGCTCTACCAGCGCCAGCTCAAGGAACTTCTGAGCAACTACGGCGAACTTTTCGAAGTATGGTTTGACGGAGCCAACGGAGGAGACGGCTGGTACGGAGGTGCCGAAGAAAGCAGAACCATCGACAGAAGGAACTACTACAATTTTCCTAGAATTTTCGAAATTGTTGACAGTTTACAACCCAATGCCATTCTTTTCGGTGATGGCGGACCGGGATGCCGATGGGTAGGAAATGAAAATGGATTTGCAGGCGAGACCTGCTGGTCTACAATACCATCCAACACCGTCTATCCAGGCTTCAAAGACTACAAACAGTTGCAGTTTGGATGGGAAGACGGCGACCAGTGGACACCAGCTGAGTGCGATGTCTCTATCCGTCCGGGATGGTTCTACCATGAGAAAGAAGACAGTAAGGTAAAAACCGTTGAAGACCTGTGCAACCTCTACTACAAGAGTGTAGGACACAACGCTACCATGTTACTCAACTTCCCGGTAGACAAGGATGGACTCATCCACCCTATCGATTCTGCAAATGCAGTAAACTTCCACAGGAAAATCCGACAAGAATTATCTGTCAATCTACTGAAAGGCATCACACCTAAAGTAGACAGTCAGCAAGGCAAGCACATTGGCAAGAATATCACAGACGGCCAATATGACACCTTCTGGGCTTCTAAAAAGAAAAAAGATGCCTATATCGAGTTTCAACTCGGAAAACCAAAATCTATCACACGCCTCATGCTCCAGGAATACATACCTCTGGGGCAGCGCGTAAAAGCCTTCTCAATCTATTACCAACAAGGCAAGAACTGGGTAAGGCTCGACCCTAAGGAAGAGACTACCACTATCGGCTACAAGCGAATACTTCGCTTCGATAAGATTACTACAAGTGGCATCCGCATCGTAATCAACGATGCAAAGGGATGCCCTTGTATAAACTCTGTTTCAGCATTCTAATAACTAGAAAAAAAGTACGAAAAATTTTATAACTAACAATAAATAATAGCCCTATGAACAAAAGAGCAAATTTGTATTTTGCAGCGCTTTTAGGTGCGATGTCACCTCTTTGCACTGTTTCTGCATTGGCTGCTCAAAGCAATTCTACCATTGCTACAGCTACCCAGCAGCAAAACTCATGTACAGGTACTGTTAAAGACGCTACCGGAGAACCTATCATCGGCGCTACCATCAGAATCGAAGGAAAGACCGGTGGAACCGTAACTGACCTGGATGGTAACTTCACCCTCAGCAACATCGAAAAGGGTGCCAAACTTACCATCACTTATGTGGGTTACAAATCACAGACCCTCACATGGAGCGGTAGTCCGCTCAACATCACTTTGCAGGATGATGCCAACATGCTTGAAGAGACCGTAGTCATCGGTTATGGTACAGTAAAGAAGGCTGACTTGGCAGGTTCTGTGGCAGTTTTGGACAGCAAGAATTTCAAGGACCAGCCTGTTGCACGTGTTGAGGATGCCCTCAACGGACGTATGTCTGGTGTGCAAGTAATGTCAAGCGGTGTTCCTGGTGGAGCCATGAAGATTCGTGTACGTGGTACCAGTTCCGTAAACAAGAGCAACGACCCTCTCTACGTAGTAGACGGTATCGTTCGCGAGACAGGTCTTGAGGGTATCAGCCCTGAAGATATCCAAAGCATCCAGGTATTGAAGGACGCATCTTCTACCGCTATCTATGGTGCCCGTGGTGCCAATGGTGTTGTGATGGTACAGACCAAGAGCGGTAAGGCTGGTGTTACCCAGGTTACTTTCGACGGTAGCTTCGGTTTCTCTAACGCTTACAATATACCTGAGGTAATGGGTACCAAGGAATATGCACAGGCTTTGGTTGACCATAAGGGTGTAGCTCAGAGTGCAGTTCAGGGTTATTTGGATGGTACAGATTCTGGTATCGACTGGATGGACCAGATACTCCAGACAGGTATTACTCAGAACTATAAGGTAGCTATTTCACAGGGTAACGCGAAGACTCAGACCTATTTCTCTGCTAACTATATGGACCAGAAGGGTGTTATTACAGACACAAGTTCTAAGCGTTATGCTCTCAAGGCAAATATCCACAATAAGGTATTCGACTGGTTGGAATTGACTGCCGACCTCAATCTTTCTCAGACAAACAATTCTGGTGTAGGTTTCGGTCAGAACCAGTCTAACCCAATCTGGGTAGGTTTGAACTACTCTCCTACTATGGAGATGATGGATGCAAACGGTAAGTATAACAAGGACCCATATAACAACATCCAGAACAACCCTTACGGTATTCTGCATGGTGGTGACAACGACCGCAAGCGTACCATGGTAACTGGTCACGTTGACTTGAAGTTCAACCTTCTCAAGGGCTTGACATTCACCACAACCAATGGTATCGACTACAACGATTACAAGTGGTATAACTTCACGTCTACCAAGGTGAACCAGTCTGGTAATTCAATGGGCAACAACGATGCTACCGTTACCGCATTGCAATCAACCAACAACTTGACCTACAGCAACAAGTGGGGCGATCATGGTTTGACAGCAACAGGAGTATGGGAAGTTACCTCAAACGAGGTTCGCAGCATGGGTATTTCCGGTACAGGCCTTGCTCACGAGCAGTTGGGTTACTGGAACGTAGCAGATGCAGCTTCCAAGAGTCCTAGCAACGGCTACAGCAAGTGGACTATGCTCTCTGGTGTAGCTCGCGTTATGTACAACTATGCAGACCGTTATATGTTGACCGGCACCTTCCGTGCGGATGGTTCCAGTCGCTTTACCAACAAGAAGTGGGGTTACTTCCCATCTGTAGCTGCAGCCTGGACTATCTCAAATGAGAAATTCTGAGAGCCAATCAAGGATGCTGTAGAGTACATGAAGATCCGTGCCAGCTATGGTATCATCGGTAACCAGGATATCGCTCCATATTCTACACTTGGTGCATTGGGAACTACAGGTTTCACATACGGTACCAATCAGTCTTACACAGGTTACTGGGCAAATGGCCTTGCAACACCAGACCTGACATGGGAGAAGGTTCACCAGTTTGACCTCGGTGTTGACTTCGGTTTCTTCGGCAACCGTTTGAGCGTCAGCTTAGACTACTTCGACAAGAAGACCAAGGATGCACTCTTGCAGACCTCATCTCCAGGCTACCTGGGCGGAACCAGATATTGGGTAAATGCCGGTGAGGTAAGCAACAAGGGTTTTGATGCAACCATCAATGCACAGATTATCCAGACCAAGGATTGGTCATGGTCATCTACATTAAATGCCAGCTACATCAAGAACAAGGTAACCAAGATGACAGCAGAGGATCCTATCATTTATGGTCAGACTCCTTCTCCTGGTACTGTTGAGCCATGTACCATCATCAAGGAAGGTGAGGCTATCGGTACATTCTACGGCTTCAAGTGGGCTGGTGTAGAAAAGAATGCAGATGGTAAGTTTGTTGACATGTATTACGCTGCAGACGGAAGCAAGACCGCTAATCCAGATGCATCAAAGGACCGCTTCATATTAGGTCGTTCAAACCCAGACGTTACATTTGGTTGGAACAACACCGTTACCTACAAGAACTGGGACTTCAACGTATTCTGCAATGCAGCCTTCGGTGCTAAGCGTCTGAATATGGTACGCTTCGCCATGAACTCAATGGTAGGAGCTTCAATGTTCGTAACCGACAAGGATTACTTCAGCAACATTGGTGTTACAATGCCTTCTATCGATGCAGAGAACAAGACATACGGTAACTCAGACAAGTGGTTGGAGAATGCAGACTATTTCCGTTGCGAGAATATCAGCATCGCTTACACATTCCCACGTAGTATGACCAAGATTGCAGACATCCGCCTTTCACTCTCAGCTCAGAACGTCTTCACTATCACAGGCTATAAGGGTATTGACCCAGCAGGTGCATCATTCGGAGATTCTGTAGACCGTGATAATGGTTTGGATATGGGTGCTTACCCTAATCCTCGTACCATCACAATGGGTGTTCGTGTAAACTTCTAACTTCAATCATCTAAAAACAGAAATAATTATGAGAACTAGAAAATTATTATATATGGGTTGTCTCATGGCAACATCCTTGCTTACATTCTCGTCTTGTGGCGATTTCCTGGATGAGGAGCCTAAGGGACAGTTAACTCCAGAAAACTTCTTCAATAGCGAAGATGACCTCATTCAAAGCTGCAATGCTTTGTACGATAGAATCAACCAGACCCAGAGCTGGACTAACCCTATGTACCCACAGTGGCAGGGCGACGATATCACAGCTAACCCTGGTTCAAACAAGCAGGCTTGTGCAGCCCTCGATGCTTTTGCATCCGATGGTGCCAACAAGGGTGTAACAGATGCCTGGAACCAGCACTATTCTGCTATCAAAGCTGCTAACCTGATAGTAGAAGGTGCAGGTAATGCAGGTGTAGCACAGGAAAAAATCAATGTAGCTTTGGGTAACGCTCACTTCTGGCGTGCATACGCTTACTACTATCTGGTACGTGTTTTCGGTCCTGTTCCATTGATTACTGGTACCGATATTACCCAGTTGGATGTTGCTCCATCAAGTGTAGCTGACGTATATGACTTGATTGTTTCAGACTTGAAGGCAGCTGTCAACGAGCTTCCTACCAAGTACGAGAAGGAGCCTAGCCGCTTGTTCGGAGTTGATGTTTGGACTACCAAGCAGGCTGCACAATCTACATTGGCTGCTGTTTATATGTCTATGGCTGGTTACCCTCTTAACAAGGGTACAGAGTACTACAAGCTCGCTGCAGAGCAGACTAAGTCTGTCATCGACAACAATAGCAACTATGGTTTCATCCTGAATCCAGACTGGAAGGACGTTTACTCTATGGGCAACAACTACAACATGGAAACCGTGCTCGGTATCAACAACGACGCCAAGGGTTGGTGGGATCATGATTCTCAGCTTTCTTCTTGCTGCCGTTTCGAAAGTCTCGGTGATAGTGGTTGGGGTGACGCCTGGGGTGAGATTGCTTTCTGGAAGAGATATCCAGCTGGTCCGCGTAAGGACGCCATCTACGCTCCAAAGATTACCTTCCAGGATGGTACTGTAATTACTGCAGATTGTGATTGGTGGGAAATTCCTTCAGAAGATAAATGGGTTCCTGTTACAATGAAGACTAACCCTGAAGATCTCGCAAAACAGATCAAGGAATTGGATGAAAAAATCAAAGAAGAGAAGGATAGTCCTAAGAAGACTATTAGAAAGGTCGATGGCAAATACGAAAAGCTCTTGTTCGAAAAGGGCAAGAAATGTGTTAAGGAGTATCACCCTATGTTCACTATCTTCACTGTAAACAGTGATGCTGAAGGTAACATGCTTCGCGCACCTTACGATTATACTGCTCCTAACTGGGGTGGTATGGTTAACGACCGCCGTCACAACCTTATCCGCTATTCAGAGGTACTCCTCTGGTATGCTGAGAGTGCAGCCCGTGCTGGTCTCTCTGACTTGACAGAAGCTAAGAAATGCTTGAAGCAGGTTCGTCAACGTGCCGTAAATTCTGCAGACGTAGATAACGTTACTCTTAGTGATGGTTCTATCGTAAACATCGACAACATGAGCGCAGCTCAGCTGGCTGAGGCTTGCTACATCGAGCACGGATGGGAAATTGCTGGTAACTGGGTATCAATGGTTACACGTCGTTCTGACGAGCTTCGTATGGACGAGTTGAAGAAGAACTTCGACTACCGCGTTGCTAATGCTCCTCTCGTAGTAGCAGTAGAGAACGGTAAGAACATTACAGCAAAGGAAAGTGTCACAGTTTCTGGTTCTTGGACAGAGGATAGAATTTACTGTCCTTACCCAACAACAGACGTTGAGAAGAACCCGAACTTGAAGAGGTAAACTTTTTAAGTAATCAATTCATAAGCTAGTCACATGACTTGTCTACTTTCCAGGTAGTATGACTCATGTTAAAAATCGAGTAGGAGGAAAACGAAGTAGTTTTCCTCCTACTTTCGTTTTCCGACCT
>NZ_VZBE01000049.1:0-29280 GCF_009494835.1 Segatella copri | reverse complement strand
GACCCGCGACCCCAACCTTGGCAAGGTTGTGCTCTACCAACTGAGCTATTTCCGCGTTATGTGGGTGCAAAGGTAATGCTATTTCTTTAAATCTCCAAACGATTTACATTTTTTAAGACAAGAAAGCGCCATTTTTTTCGTTTGCCCTCCGTTTCTGCTTAGTTTCCCACGTATATATCGGTTCCTTTGCCGCCGTAGGTTATCCGATATTGCATCAGCGGCTTGTCGCTTTTGCTCTTTCTGCCGCTTGTGATGGTTCCGTTTTCCAGGCTGTAGATGCGTTTACATTTGTCGCAAATTACCGATTGGCGGTTGCCGGTCCATTCCAGCGGATAGTTGGTTCCACCATATTGTTCCAGGCAGTTTGGACATTGGCGGTCCCAGGCTACAGGTCCGCTGAAGTTTGATAATCCCATGATGAAGCCGTTCTTTTTGGCATCTTTAGGGTCGTTGCCCGCTCCCAGATAAGTATAGTTGGCATAATTCTCTTTGGCTGTAGAGAGGATGATGGTTTCCGTCTTGTTTTTTCCATCGTTTAATGTAGAATAGATATTCCAGGCTCCATTCACCTTTTTGGCGCTAACCATCGTGTAGACGCCCGTTCCGTTGAGGGCTGTTTCCAGACTTGTGCCAGGATGGTATTGCGACTTGAAATAGAACTGGCAGGGATATTTGGTGCTGATGCTGTTTTCTGCATCGCACGAACAAAGTAAGAGCATAGCTATTCCAGCCATGCTCTTCACCTTATTATATATATATACCTTATTATATATGCTATTCTTCATGCAGAAACCTTTCTGTCTTTATTTCAGAAGATTCTTCTCGGCATTCTCCATGCGCTCGAAGTGGAACTCAGAGAGGGTCTGCTCCATCAGCGCCTGAATCTTGTCGTTGCAGAGATTGCCGATGCTGCCTTCGTGAGTATGATGAATATCCTTGTTTGGCTTGAATTCGCCAGCCTCGATTTCCAGTCCTACCTTCTTGTAAGCATCGCGGAATGGCATTCCGTTGGCTGCAAGCTGGTTCACTTCTTCTACTGAGAACATAGGGTCGTAGCGAGGATCGTCAAGAATATGCTCGTTCACCTCCATCTTGTTGATGATGTAGGCAGCCATCTGCAGACAGTCCTTCAACTCGTCGAAGGCAGGGAGGAACACTTCCTTGATAATCTGGAGATCGCGGAAATAGCCTACTGGCAGGTTGTTCATGATGAGCATTACCTGCTGTGGAAGGCTCTGGAGCTTGTTGCTCTTGGCGCGAATCAACTCGAATACGTCTGGATTCTTCTTGTGTGGCATGATGCTCGAACCGGTAGTACACTCCTTAGGCAATTTCACGAAACCGAAGTTCTGACAGTTGAACATACAGGCGTCGAAAGCCATCTTTGCCAAAGTTCCTGCCACGGTAGCCATGGCGAAAGCCACGTTGCGCTCCATCTTTCCTCTGCCCATTTGTGCATAAACCACATTATAGTCCATGCTGTCGAAACCGAGAAGTTCGGTGGTCATGGTGCGGTTCAATGGGAATGAACTTCCATAGCCGGCAGCGCTACCCAATGGGTTGCGGTTGGTCATGCGGTAAGCTGCCTGAAGGAAGAGCATGTCATCGGCAAGTCCTTCAGCATAAGCGCCAAACCAGAGACCGAATGATGAAGGCATAGCCACCTGCAGATGGGTGTAGCCCGGCATCAGCACGTCCTTATACTGGTTGCTCTTCTGAATCAGCTCGTCGAAGAGAATCTTCACGGCGTCCACAATCTCCTTCAACTCATGACGGGTGAAGAGTTTGAGGTCTACGAGAACCTGGTCGTTGCGTGATCTACCCGAATGAATCTTCTTGCCCATGTCGCCCAGTTTCTGGGTGAGCATCAGTTCTACCTGGGAATGAACGTCTTCCACGCCGTCTTCTATTACGAATTCGCCCTTGTCGGCGATGGCGTAGATGTTTTTCAGTTCGGCAAGGAGCTGGGTGAGTTCATCTTTCTCCAGGAGTCCGATGCTTTCGATCATGGTGATGTGTGCCATACTGCCCAGCACGTCATACTTGGCGAGATAGAGGTCGAGTTCGCGGTCTCTTCCTACGGTGAATCTTTCAATTTCCTTGTTTACTTCGAAGTTCTTTTCCCAAAGTTTATGTGCCATAATTTCTTTATTTATTAATCCTGGTAAGGAATCATCGCAAGTGCATCAGCAATTTTTTCGATGCCTTCCTGCAATGGCTTCTTCACCATACCCTTGATAAACATGTTAAGTTCTGCCTTGATGGTGAGTTTCATTTTGCATGAGAACTCGCCTGTAGGGAGCAGCTGAATCCAGAAGTTGAAAGGAACAGGGCTGTTTTCTGTTTCAAACTTGATGGTCTTAGGCTCCTCGCGGTCGATGATGCGCATCTTGATTTCGCCCACCATAGGTGCTGTGATAGAGATGCTGTCGCTATCAAACTTGAGGTCCTTCAGCTTTTCCATTTCCTTTCTCTTGTCCTCAGGAATCTGGTCTTTCACCTGCTCGAAACGGTCTTTGAGCATCTGCAGGTTGTTCAGATCGCTCAATGTACGGTAAACAGATTCCTGCTTGTGAGGAATCTGTTTGATATTACTTTCGAATGTACTTGTACTCATTATTGATGGGTCAGCTTGATTACTTCTTCCAGTTAGCTGGATCCTTGCGCCACTCGTGGAGCAGCTCTACGTCTTCCTGCTTGATATAGCCAGTCTCCAGAGCCTCTGCTACTACGTGCTCATAGTCGGTCAAAGTAACCAGCTTTACGTTAGCATCAGCAAAAGCCTTCTCGGCGATAGGGAAACCATAGGTGTAGCTAGCTACCATGCCCACAATCTCGTTGCCGTTCTTGCGGAGAGCTTCTACTGCCTTGAGAGAGCTGCCGCCGGTAGAAATCAAGTCTTCTACTACCACAACCTTAGCCTTAGGGTCGAGCTGACCTTCGATGAGGTTCTGCATACCGTGATCCTTTGGTTTAGAACGAACGTATACGAAAGGCATGTTCAGTTCGTCAGCAACCAAAGCACCCTGCGCGATGGCACCAGTAGCTACTCCGGCTACAGCATCAGCCTCTGGGAACTGCTCCAGGATAGCGTGAACGAGCTCAAGCTTTACATAATTGCGGAGTTCTGGGAATGAGAGAGTCTTGCGGTTATCGCAATAGAATGGTGACTTCCAGCCAGAAGCCCATGTGAATGGATCATTAGGCTGCAACTTGATAGCCTTTACTTTCAATAACTTAGATGCGAATTCTTTCTTCAGTTTGTCCATAATCTTTAAAGGATTAAATTATTATTAATTATTTTGCAAAGGTACAATGATTTTTGCACACGGCGGCTATATTTAGGGTTAAAATGTTTTAACTCTCGGCAAAAAGGGCCTTTAGTCGTGTGCGAAACCTACAGTCAGCACGCTTATCTTCATCTTTCCGGCTGCTTTTATCAGGGTTTCCGCACAGGAGATGATGGTGGCTCCGGTGGTGCATACGTCGTCGATGATGAGGATATGTTTGCCCTCAAGTTGCGTGATGGGGTGCTCGCCCTGCCCGTCATGATAGGTTGCTGCGGCTTCAAAAACCTGGCTCACGTTTTCCAGTCTTTCCTGCCGGTTCTTGTGGGTTTGGCTTTCGCTAAACTTTTTCCTTCTTACGGCATCCTTGATGATGGTCAGATGGGTGAGTTGCTGGATGCCTTTGGCGATGAGAAGGCTCTGGTTATAGCCGCGTTCTTTTTCTCGTTTTCGGGTGAGCGGGATGGGGATGATGGCGTCTATTCCGTCGAAGAACTGAATGCCTAACCCCTTCTTTGCCAGCATTCTGCCCAGATAGATTCCCATTTCAGGATGATGCATGTATTTCAGCTGGTAGACGGCTCTAGCCGATGTGGCATGGCTGATGTGATGGAAGAGAGCGCAGCAGCGTTCGATGGGAATCAGATGCCAGAAGAGTTTTGCCATCTCGTTGTCGTAGGGCTGTTTCCAGGTATTGGTTCCCGGCATGCGGAACAGACATTTTATGCATATCATCTCCTCCCCGCCAGCGAGCACATTTCCGCAGATGGCGCAGGTTCGGGGGAAGAATAAATCTAATATGTCTCTTAACAGGCTGGTACGCATGGCTTTACTCTTAATTTTGAGGTTTGGATATTGAACTTGATGCTTTGCTTTAGAATTCCTCTTCGAAATCGATGTCTCCCAGATTTTCTTCCTTCATCCGGTCGATGCATTTGTGGATAACCTCCATGCTGTATCCTCTTCCCAGGGCAAAGCGGATGAGTTTCATCGAGCGTTCATAGTCGTTCTTTGCCTTGATGGTTTTATATTTGTTTTTCATCAGGGGCAGGAGGGTTTCCATATACAGGTCGTCTTCAATCTCTTCGAAGATAGGGTCGGAGATGTCCTTCGGAATATGTTTCATCCACAGCGCCTGTTCCACCTTCCGGCGTCCCCACTTGTTGTATTTTATCTTGTCGTTGATAAAGAAACGTGCGAAACGTTCGTCGTCGATGAATTTCTTCTCGGTCAGGAATTCCATGTTTCTGGCGATGGCATCTTCGGGCAGTTCCCACTTCTTCATCTTGTCGATCATCTCTTGCGAGCAATGTTCGGCTTGGGTGCAGAGGGTGGTGAGCTTCAGGAGCGCCTGCTGCTCGGTCATCGGCTTTTTATACTTTGAACTTTGAGATTTGAACATGATGATTTTACTTTGAACTTTGAGATTTGAACATTGAACTTTATGATTTGCCGGCTCGCATCATTCTCTGCTTTCCGAAGGCATCTTCCTTTGTATCAATAGCTTTAAAACCCAATCCTTCCAGCATTTCCCTTGTTTCTTTTTCGTAGATAGGATTGATTTCGAAGTATAATGCACCTCCGGATTTGAGGGCAGAAAAGGCATATTCGGCGATGGCTCTGTAGAACTTCAGAGGCTCTTCATCGGGCACGAAGAGGGCGATTCCGGGTTCGTGTTCCAACACATTCTTCTCCATATCCGCTTTCTCCTTTTCGCAGATATACGGGGGATTGCTCACGATGATGTTCCATCTTCCGGCATCCGATGTTTCCGCCAACTTCAGGGCATCCTGATATTCTATTTTTACGTTACCGGCATCCAGTAGCGCAACATTTCCCTGTGCTATCTTCAAGGCATCTTCCGAAATATCCCAACCCGTAACCTCCGAGCCGCCGATGTCCAGTCCCAGCGTAATGGCGATGCAGCCCGAACCTGTACAGATGTCCAGGATGCGGATGGTGTCTTCTTTCTTCTCTCCTTTCGTAATCCCTTTGTTTTCAGTCGCATCTTTTTCTATCCACTCGCAGAGTTCCGCCGTTTCGGGTCTCGGAATCAGCACGCCCGGCTCTACATGGAAGGTTCTTCCTGCAAAGTCAGCTTCGCCCAGAACATACTGTACAGGTTCGCCTTTTTGCAATCTTCTGATAATTTTTTCCAGTTTTCTTTCTTCATCTGCTGATAATTCATTAACTTTGCCGCAGATTATGTCGGTCAGCGTCATTCCGTACTTCACATCGAGCACGGTGCGGACGATAGCCTGTGCTTCGCCCGCCTCATATAGAGGGGTAATGGATTGCCAAAGTTGTTGATACGTTTTCATCTCTAAATCGTATATTATGATTTGAGAGCAAAGGTACGACATTTTATCGAAAAGTAAGTAAAAAACGAAGAAAAGTTTTAGATATGGAACAAAATAATGTTTCTTTTCAGAATGTGAAGACGGGCGAACCGTTGTCGCAAAAGGAAATAGACGAAATGTTTATGCGCCGCTGTCTGCAGCTGGCGAAAAACGGAAGAGAGAATGCCAAACCCAATCCGATGGTGGGAGCCGTTATCGTGAGTGGGGATGGCAGAATCATCGGCGAAGGCTATCATGTAAGATGCGGAGAAGGGCATGCTGAAGTCAACGCCTTTGCATCTGTTAAGCCCGAGGATGAGCATCTATTAAGCCAAGCTACCATCTATGTGAGTCTCGAACCCTGCTCTCATTACGGCAAGACGCCGCCTTGCGCCGATTTGATAGTAAGAAAAGGAGTAAAGCGATGCGTTTGTGGCTGCGTAGATCCCTTTGCCAAGGTTCAGGGCCGCGGTATCCGCAAGATTCGCGAGGCAGGCATCGAAGTAACAGTAGGCGTTCTGGAGGCGGAATGTCTCGAACTCAACAAGCGCTTCATCACCTTCAACACCCATCAGCGTCCTTACATCATCCTGAAATGGGCGCAGACCGCGAATGGCTTTCTTGACAACGGGGGTAGAGGTATGGCTATTTCCTCGCCTTTCACCAAGATGCTCTCCCACAAGTTGCGTGCTGAGAACGATGCCATCCTCATAGGCCGCGTAACCGATGAGCGCGACCACAGTCAGCTCAACGTTAGAGATTGGAGCGGCAAGGACCCGATGCGCCTGGTAATCGACCGCCATCATCCTTGTTTCGAAGGTCTGGATTTCTCACGGGGCAAGACGGAAGTGTTGCAGCAAATCATGCAGTACTTATATAATAATAAGGTGCAGTCGCTGATAGTAGAGGGAGGCGCCATCACCCATCAGGCATTCCTCGATGCTGGACTTTGGGATGAAATCAGGGTAGAAACGTTGTTGTCCACATCTGTGGAAAACTCCGTAACTTCTGGAACGCCAGCGCCTATGCTTCCTCATAACGTCCGGTTAATCAGCCACGAGGCGTATGATGGAAATGTTATCAACACCTATGAGCGGATGTAATCTTCTCATAGATTTGCTTTTCCCTTCGGCCAGCGATTTTCAATTCATAGATGACACAGATTTAGTGGCGTATGCCCAATTCAACATTTAACATTCAACACTTAACATTCAAGAAAATGAGTAACAGATTTACATCGCGTCTGAGCGATGATGACGATTTCAAGCGAGACGAACTGATACGTAAGATAGAGCATTCGGTAGAGCAGATGACGCTCTCAGAACTGGAAGCCCTGTCCTACGATATGTTTACCAAGGGTTATATGGAGGATTATTAGATTCTCTTTAATCGGGAACAGCCGATGAGAGAAACGAAAATAGCCAACTGGCAAAAAATAAATAGCCAACTGGCAAAACGTAGACAGCCGACTAGCGCATGTGTTGCTAGTCGGCTGTTTTAGTGAAACAGTTATCGAAATCCCTTTAATTTATTTTCGTATAGGCTTCCTGCCAAATACTCTTCACTCTTCACCAAAAGCCCCGAATCCCCTGTGTTTATCGGCATTCTGAGGGGTGAAGAGTATTCGGGCACTCTTCACCTACTCTTCACCACTCTTCACCCTTCAGTTCTGGCGGATTTGCAATCCTTCTATCTGTCTTTCGCCTCTGTTTCCGTTCCTGAAGGTGAAGAGTGGTGAAGAGTGGGTGAAGAGATAAAAACAACTCTTCACCCCTCGGAATGCCGATAAACACAGGGGTTTCCGGCCGAAAGGTGAAGAGTGAAGAGTATTTTGATGATAGCTTCGTTTATTTCTTAAACAGTCTTTGTTTTCACCTTCCAGACGATGCAAGTCATTAAGACAGACATCAGGGCTGCACCAATCTGAAATGTGGCGAAGTTGAGTGACAAGGAAGAGAACTCTGTATTGAAGGTGAAAAAGGAGTTCGTAAAAAGGAAAGCAAGTGGCTAAAACGCAAATTAAAAGGTGTAATAAAGATGAAATAATCACAGAAAATCCTCTTTTCTGATCATTTTGTCGTTTTGATGGTGTCTTGCTTTTCCAGATAGAATGTAACATGGTAACCGGAGAGACAGTTGTCGGATAGTCCCAGTTCGATGTTCTGCATCATCAGCATCTGGCGGGAGAGAGATAGTCCGATGCCTGTGCCGGATGATTTGGTGGTGAAGAACGGGATGAAGATTTCCCGTGCCACATCGGCAGGAATCGGTTCGCCGTTGTTGCTGAACAGCAGGATAGGGTGGTCGTTCCTGCTCATGCGGACGTCGATGTCGGTGGCATGGGCTTCGATGGCGTTCTTGGTGAGGTTGATGAATACCTGGCGCAGCATGTTGTGGTCGGCCTCCAGCGTGGCATTCTGGGGGAGGGAAAAATGCCAGCTAAGGTCGGGATAGAGCGCCTTGATGCTCTCCAGGAAAGAGACGAGCGGGAGGGGTTCTACGACGGGAGTCTGAAGCTGGGTGAGCTTGCGGTAGCTATCCACGAAGTGGGTAAGCGACTTGCTGGTGTCGTGAATCGCCTGAATGCCTTCCTCGTATTCACTACCCTTGATCTGCGGGTTGCTGAGATAAGCCTGGCAGATGCTGGAGATGGGAGCCGTAGCGTTCATGATTTCGTGGGTAAGCACACGGGTCAGCTTTTGCCATGATTCCACTTCGTGTCTGGCTACGAGGCGGGCAATATCGCCCTGCATGTCGTTGAGTGCCTGCTGCAAGGCTCTTTCGCCTGGCAGCAAGCCCGAAGTGGGGAGGCGGAAGGCGTAATCGCCATTTCTTACAGCCTCACGCATCAGAAAAGCACGCGCCTTCAGCCTTCGCTGATGGCGAAAGAACAGATAGATGAGGCTGCCCAGGATGAAGCAGATTCCACCTATTAAATATATAATCTTGATAATAATCATAAAATTGCTCTAATACATTTGTCTCTTAACTTCCCCCTAACTTCTCTTAACTTCTTAAACTTCCCTTTCCAAAAGTCATCTCTTCAGTTTTGCATAGAGGGTTTGTCGGGTAATTCCGAGCATTTCGGCTGCACGAGAGATATTGCCGTGGCATTTATCCACGACCTTCCGGATGTAATCGTTCTCGAAATTTTCCAAGGTTGTCACTTCCGTATTGTTGTCGATGGCGTCCTTGAGCACCCTTATCAGTTCGTCATTATCCCAGGGCTTGGTGACGAAATCGGCGGCTCCGCTTTTCAATCCCTTGATGGCAAGCTGCACGTCGGCAAAGGCGGTGATGAGTACCACGGGGATGTGGGCGTGGAGCCGGCGGAAGGTGCGGAGCCAGAGCAAGCCGTCCTGACCGCTGTTTACGCCGAGTGAGAAGTTCATGTCGAGCAGGATGAGATCTACCTGCTCCTGTTGCAGCAGCGTGGGGGCTGTATCGGGGCGAGGCAGGGTGAGAATCCGTTCGAACGTATTGCCCAGACAAATCTTCAGCGCCGTGAGTATCGACGGATTATCGTCGATGACAAGAAGGGTTCCGTATTTCATATCTTTTATCTTTTTGTTTGCAAAAGTACGCTTTTTTCCCGAAACGACAAACAAAAACGGGATTGTTGTGTGATAATCATACAATAGAGTGTATGAATTTCATACAATCCACCTTCCGGGCTGCCGGAAATCTTGGCAGAAAACGGGAGAAGCCGTAACTTTGCAGCAGCTAACGAAAACAGGGAGATGGTATTCTTCCTTTATCGTTTGATTTTAGTGAAACAAAAAATAAATGAGTATATGATGAAAAGTTATGTGAAATTCTTATCACGCAACAAGCTTTATGCCACCATAGAGGCCTTGGGTCTCTCGGTGGCACTGGCTTTTGTGCTGATTCTCGTTTCCTACGCTACTGCAGAGTATCGTGTGGGAACGAATCAGAAACTGGCGAAGGAACTCTATGTAGCAGGTTCCGGCGATTATCTCGGAATGACCTGGGGTACTGCCAAGGAATTCTTTCCTTCCATCCCCGAAATCAAGGGTTGGACAAGATTGGGTGAATATTATGCTCCGCAGGGAGCCATGATAGATGGACAGTATTATGAGGCGAAATATCTGGCTATCGACCCTAACTTCTCTCAGTTCATGGGTTACAAATGCCGTGGTTGTGCGCCTGATCATCTCCTTTCGGATACTCATCAGGCGATGGTTTCGGAATCGTTTGCCAAGAAAGCCTTCGGTAATGCTAATCCTATCGGCCGCACCATCCAATGCGGTAAGCTGCAATTCAAGGTGGTGGGAATCATGGAGGATTTCGACCGTGAAGACCTTCTTGCCCCATACGATATTTTCGTGTCGATGAAACTGATAGAAGCTGAGGCTCAGCCGATGTATCAGTTTGGATCCTACATCACGGTGGCGCGACTGGCAAAGAATGCTGACCCGGAAAAGGTAAAACAGACTTTGCTTGGCAAATACATGAACTATTGGAAAGATTGGAAAAAGGAATCGGATGGAGTCAACTTCATGTGGGGCTGCCAGTTTGTGAGATGGGATCAGATTCATTTTACGGATGATGATGTCGAAATTTTCAAGCATGGCAATCGTACTCTGGTGAATATCCTCCTGGTAGTGGCGCTGGTTCTGCTGCTCTCAGCCTTGTTCAATTACATCAATCTTACGGTGGCTCAGATCGGCAACCGTGCGAAGGAGATGGCTACCCGAAGACTGCTGGGCGAATCGGTAGGGGGCGTGATGCTGCGCTATCTCAAGGAGTCGGCGCTCTTCACGGCAGTCTGCTTCCTGCTGGGCTTGTTGATTTCCTGGGCATTCATCCCGTTGTTCAATTCTATGTTGGATACGAAAATCGACCTGTTCCATTCCTTCGACCTTCTGTGGTTCCTGCCGTTGGCTTACGTCATCATTTCCATCTTTGCGGGAATCCTTCCTGCCATCGTGGTTTCCCGTTTCAATCCGATAGATGTGGTGAAGGGAACCATCCGCATGCGCAGCAAGATGTGGTTCAGCAAGATATTTATCGTTGCCCAGAACGTCATCAGCATTACGCTGGTAGTCATGGCGATAACGATGATGCTCCAGATGAAGCATCTTGCCGATTTGCCTTTGGGTTATCAGACGAAGGATATTGTTTCCATCTATTCTTCCCTGGATGGTTCGCCAGAGAAGATGTCTATTCTCAAGAACCGATTGAAAGCGCTTCCTGAGGTGGAAGAGGCAACTTACGGCAAAGCCAATCCTATCAGAAGCTGGGGAAATGGCGTGCATGATGACAACGAAAAACTGATAGGAATGCTCCGTATGTTCATGGCAGATTCCACGGCGATGAAGATGCTGGGATTCAAGGTGATTGAACAGTATTGCGAACCAGCTTATGGCAAGATTTGGGTTACGGAAGATGCGAAGCGTGCCTATGGCGTTTCTGCCCACAAACCTTGGTTCGGAATGAGAATGAAGGATGGTAAACATGAATACGAGGTGTGCGGCGTGATTGCCGATTACCATAGTGGAGATGCGCTGAGCGAGAATGAGAAAACGGAGCATAATGCCATTGGAGTCATCACCCCTCAGCAGGGTGGATGGTCTGTTCTGGTGAAAACCCGTGGCGATCATGCTCAGGCGCAGCTGGCAATCCGGAATACCTGCAAGCAGGTGGCTAAGGAATTGATGGGTGTTCCTACGGAAATGGAGGTGGAGTATTTGGATGATATGCTGAAGAATAACCTCAAAGACAAGCACAATATGATGGTGCTCATCATCACCTTCATGAGCATTTCTATCCTGATTTCTGCCCTGGGTCTCTTCGGAATGTCGGTTTATTATGGCAACCAGCAGAAGCGCCAGATTGCCCTGCGCAAGGTGATGGGTGCTTCGATTGGGGATGCGGCTTGGCAACTGGCTAAGAGATTCCTCGTCAGTTCGCTGGTGGCTGTGGTCATCGCCATCCCAATCTGCGTGAAGCTGATGCAGACTTATCTCATGGATTTCGTCCATCGCATCTCCTTCCCTTGGTGGGTGTTGCTGGCTGGCGCCGTCTTCACCTTATTGATTGCCTTTGTTTCGGTTATCGGCTGCACCCTGCGTACGGCGATGTCGAATCCGATAGACAGCATCAAGGCTGAATAATGAGTCATAAACTTTAAAAAGATTTCTTACGATAAAAAGTTTTTTACGATGATACGAACAGAGAATTTAACTAGAATATTCCGCACGGAAGAGGTGGAAACCATCGCCCTGAACGGCGTTAATATAGAAGTAGAAGATGGTGAGTTTATCGCCATCATGGGTCCTTCGGGATGCGGCAAGTCAACCTTGCTGAACATCCTGGGCTTGCTGGATAGTCCTACGGAGGGCAAGTATTGGTTGAATAATGAGGAAGTGGGCCATCTGAAGGAGCGTGAGCGTACCGTTTATCGCAAGGGTCGCATCGGCTTCGTGTTTCAGAACTTCAATCTTATCGACGAACTTACCGTTGAGGAGAATGTGGATTTGCAACTGAAATACCTCGGAGTAGGGAAGGCGGAGCGCAAGGAGCGTGTGCTCGAAATATTGAGAAAGGTGAAGCTGAGCCATCGTGCCAAGCATTATCCTCACCAGCTTTCGGGTGGTCAGCAGCAGAGGGTTGCCATCGCCCGTGCCGTTGTGGGCAAGCCTAGCATCATCCTTGCCGATGAGCCTACGGGTAACCTCGATTCCAAGAATGGTATGGAGGTGATGCAGTTGCTCAGCGAACTGAACGAGGAGGGAACCACCATCGTGATGGTGACGCACTCCAAGCACGATGCTACCTACGCCAGTCGTATCATCAATCTGTTTGATGGACAAGTGGTGGATGCGGTAAATGATCAGCTTTAATCTTTGGTTTCGAATGATTAGCTTTGAGCTGCGTTTCTGTCCAATAATTAGACGGCTGTGTCTAATTGTTGGACAGTCTGTTTAATGAGGGTTTTTGTCTAATGGCTTGATTATCAGGAGAAGTGATGTTTTGGCACGGCTCTTGTCTTTATCATGCCAAAATGAAGAAGATTATGAAAAGAATAGGAATATTGATAGGATGGTTGGTCTGGGCGGCTGGCGCCTCGGCACAGAGCTGGAGCCTTGACGACTGCATGAAATACGCCGTGGAGCACGCCACGGAGGTGAAGCGGGAGGTGGTTAACGCCCGCCAGCGCAAGCAGGATTACCAGCATGCTGTGGCTGGATTCCTGCCTACCATTACGGGCGGCGTGCAGGGACAGTACGCCTGGGGACGAAACATCGACCCGGAAACCAATACTTATAATAATGTAACGACATTCAACAACTACTATCAGCTTTATGCCGAACTGAATGTCTTCGATGGTTTCGCCACCATCAACGCCTTGAAGCAGGCTAAGTTGAGTCGGGATTATTCAGCCACGGCGATGCAGAAGATTCAGGACGACCGAGCCATCGACGTGATGCAGAAATATGTGGATGCAGCCTATGCTGAGGCAAGCATTCGGATAGCAAGCGAGAAACTGAACGAAAGTAAGCGGATGCTGGCTAAGATGAAGCGCCTGTATGAACTGGGCGAGAAGGGGCGCCCGGATGTGGTGCAGATGGAATCGCAGGTGGCAGAAGATGAATACAATCTTACGCATCAGGAGAATGTGGCAAAACAGAGTCTGCTCGCCTTGAAATCCACGATGAATTTTCCGGTGGATGAAGAGCTGAAAATCCAGATTAAAGAGGGACAGAAAAATCAGATTGATGAGGGACGAAATCTGAAGTTAAGGACTGAAAATGAGGAGGTTCCTGGATTTGGAGTAAACTACGAAACCGTTTACCAGGGCTTCCAGCATATTTCTCCCGATTTGAAGTCGGCAGAATACGAAGTGGAGCGGGCACGGTATGATTATAAAATAGCAAAAGGCAGATTGCTACCATCACTCTCTCTCGGTGGCGGCATTTCTACCAACTATTATAAGAATCTCTCTCAGAAAGGGCAATACGATGGGTTTGCCTCGCAGTTTCACAACAACCAGGGCGAATACCTCGCGTTGACCCTTTCCATACCTATTTATAATAGCGACCGCTGGCACAGCGTGAAGAAGGCACGCAACGACTGGCAACTGGCGCAGGTGAACCTGGAGGAAACCCGTCGCAAGCTTCACGACCAGATAGCCCAGGCGGTAATGGATGCAGAGGGTTACGCCAAGGAGTTGCATCAGATGCAGAAGAAGGTGGCCTCCGATTCGCTCGCCTATCACATGTCGAGCCGCAAGTTTGAGGAAGGAATGCTTTCTACCTTCGATCTTCATACCGCAGCCCAGACGCTTCTGGAAAGCAGAATCAAGGAACTCCAGATGCAGATGCTGCTTATCATCAAACAGAGATTGGTTGCCTATTATCAGGGAGAAAATTTAATTAAATAACAGAACTTTCGCAAGTGTTTCAGGTACGGGCTGAAGGCCCAAAAGCTCCTAGCCCAGGGCGTGTGGAGTGCTCTTGCAAACTTGAATACATAAAATTATGGATATAAAAATAGAAAAGAAAAAATATCTCGTGCCTCGCAAGTATTGGGCATGGATTGGCGGAGGAGCGGTTTTGATCGCAGTCCTCATTTGGTTGGGATTGAGCAATTTCTCTTCCACCCTGAAGGTGGACAGGAAGGGATTGAGCATCGGAACCGTGGAGAAGGCGCAGTTCAACGATTATGTTTCGGTGGATGGACAGGTGGTTCCTATCTCCGTGGTGCAGATCAGTTCCGAGGAAGGCGGTATTGTTCTGGAGAAAGTGGTGGATGAAGGCGCCCACGTAAACAAGGGCGATGTAATCGTGAAACTGAGCAATTCGAATCTCGACCTGGAGATTCTGAATGCTGAAAGCGAACTTGCCGAAAAGCAGGACATGCTTCGCAATACCCAGATTTCAATGGAGCAGGACCGTCTGAACAACAGCAACGAGGAACTTTCGCTTTCGCAGGATGTCATTACCAAGCGCCGTTCCTATCAGCATCAGGAGGCGCTGCACAAGGAAGAACTCAATTCGCGCGAGGAGTATCTGAAGGCTAAGGAAGATTACAACCTTGCCGTCAAGAAGCATGCGCTCATCAGTAAGCGATTGAAGAAGGATGCACAGCTGCGCCGTTCGCAGATGGATCAGATGGGCGATAATCTGGAAGCCATGCAGAAGAATGTGCAGCTGGTTCGCCAGCGCAAGGAGAAGCTGAACATCCGCAGCACCATTTCGGGCGAAATCGGTTTGCTCGATGTGGAGTTGGGACAGAGCATTTCTGCCGGACAGAAGATAGGCGTCATCAACGACCTCAGCGATTTCAAGGTGCAGGCGCAGGTAGATGAGCATTACATCGACCGGGTAAAACCGGGACTTACTGCCACTTTCGACCAGAATGGTAAACATTATCTCCTGCAGGTTCGCAAGGTTTATCCCGAGGTAAGAGATGGCAGGTTCCGCATCGACTTCGTCTTCAAAGGCGTTCGCCCTGGCAATATCCGAACCGGTCAGACTTATTATGTAGATTTGCAGCTCGGACAGTCGAAACAGGCAATAATTATCCCTAAAGGCACGTTTTATAGTGTAACGGGCGGTCAATGGATCTTTGTATTAGACAAGAGTGGCAAGAAGGCTTATCGCCGAAAGATAACCATCGGTCGCCAGAATCCTCAGTATTATGAGGTGATTGAGGGCTTGGAGCCGGGCGAGCAGGTTATCGTTAGCGGCTATGAGGCCTATAAGGATAATGATGTATTAGTTTTTAATTAGTAGTGATTAGTTAGTAATGATTAATTAGTAGTGATTAGTGATAAATTGGGCAAACGCCCTTGAAACAGGATATAGATATGAATCATATTATTAACGCATTCAAGAATCTGCCTCGAAGGGGCCAGCACAACTTTGTGAAGATCTTGTGCCTGGCGCTCGGATTGGCAATCAGTTCGGTAATTATTGCCGAGATCTATTTCGAGCAGACTTACGATACGTACTTTCCAGGATGGGATAGGACGTATCAGATTTCAGAAGTGGGAACGATGGGAAGTGACGCAGAGGGGCAGACCCCTTTTTCCTATTTTGCAACATCAGGAGCCACAGCCCCAGGCATCAAGCAATATGCTCCTATGGTGGAGGCTGCAACACGAGTGGTAGATATTGGAGAAAACCAATGCAACTTGGAAAACCAAAAATCCATTTCTGCCAATATATTACTGGCAGATAGTTGCTTCTTTGATATGTTCCCACAAAAGATATTAGTGGGCAAAGCAAAGGATGTCCTCTCTCGTCCGCTCTATTGTATGATAGATTCCAAGATGGCTGCAAAGATTGGTGGCAATGTGGTAGGCAAGCATTTTATAATGCCAAAACATCCCGGCATCACTTTCACGATAGGTGGTGTGTTCGAGAGCTTTCCTTGGGGTGCTTCTCTACATGACGAGCAAGTTCTTTTGTCGCTAAGCAGTATCGGGGAAGTTTTGGGGTATGATGGAAGAAATAATTGGTTAGGCAACGACTGTTATAGCTCCTATATCCGATTGGCTAAAGGATGTCAAGCGAGCGAACTTCGTCCATACGTTGACAAGATGAGGAAAGACCATTTCCCTTTGAAGGAATGGAAACAATCAGGAATATCTTTGGATTATGATTTTACGGTTCTTAGCAAAGTATATACCCAAAATTCTTACATCAAGATGATGGGGTGGATTATGGGAATCATCGCTTTTGTGCTACTCTTTACCTCCGTGATGAACTATCTGCTCATCATCGTGGGCAACCTTGTGTCTCGTTCTCGTGAGATGGCGGTGCGCAAGTGCTATGGTGCAGAGCCGAAGAACATCCATGCGATTATCTTCTCCGAGGCTTTGGTGCATGTTGGGTTGTCGGTGATATTGGCTGCTATCCTCGTCTTCCTTTGCAAGGGAACGATAGAGAATTTCCTTTCTGCTCCTGTAAGTACATTGTTGTTTAATCGTGGCAGTTGGATATTGGTTGCCATTTGCGTCCTTGTGCTTTTGGTTGGCGGCTTGGTGCCGGGATGGCTCTACAATAAAATTCCAGTGGCGATTGCATTCCGTGGATATAGCGAGAATCGTAATCGTTGGAAGCTCGCCTTGCTCGGTATTCAGTTCGTTATCTCTGGCTTGTTGTTCAGCTTGCTCTTTGTGGTCAATAGTCAATATAATAAAATGGTGAATCTGAATCCTGGTTATGATTACAAGGATGTGGCAATCGTTTATGTAGAGGGAATCAAGCCAGACCAACGAATGCAATGCTTGTCGGAATTCAAGCATTTGCCGAATGTTAAGCAAGTGGCATCTACCTATTGTGTGCCACTGCAAAACTGGAGTGTAAATGGAAATAATTTGACTTTGCCAGGGGATGATCGTACTCGAATGATTATCCATGACACGCAGGGCGTTGATGACAATTACTTTGACCTTATGAGCATAAAGTTTGTACAAGGGTCTTTCTTCACGGAGCGAACGGATAGTAGTCGTCAAGTGATTATCGACGAGACTTTAGCGAAGAAGTTGACGAAGTTGGGGCATTGGAAAGACGGTGCTGTAGGCAAGAGAGTGTGGATTTCCGCACATTGCAACGAAAATGAAACGATGACAATCTGTGGTGTGGTCAATGATGTGAAGTATGGTACGGTCAGCACGGAAAATGCAGATTCAAGATCTGCTTCATTTGTTTATTTTTATTCAGCCACTCCTGCTTCTTATATGCTCGTCAAGTACAATGACTTGACAGAAGAGGCTTTGGCAGACCTAAGAGATAAGGTGCAATTGATGTATCCAAACAACAAAGTGGAGGTACTCGACTATGAGTCTGAGTTCAAGGCACAGTATGCTTCCCAGCTCCATTTCCGCAACGGAATCCTTGTAGCAGGCATCGTGACGATGATTATTGCCCTGTTCGGATTGGTGGGTTATACGACAGATGAGGTTAATCGCCGCCGCAAGGAGATAGCGATAAGAAAGGTGAACGGGGCGAAGGTGAAGGATATTCTTCGCATCTTCCTGAAGGACATTATGAAGATTGCCTTGCCTTGCATCATCGTGGGCGACTTGGGGGCTTGGCTGATAGCCAGACAATGGCTGATGTCGTTCAGCGAGAAGATTACGATGACGCCTCTGTTGTTTATCGGCGTTACCATCATCTTGCTCGTCATCATCGGGCTTTCCGTCGTCATCAACTGCTACAAGGTGGCGAATAGTAATCCTGTGAAGTATCTCAAGGATGAATAAGTCTCCCACAGATTTTCACAGATGACACAGATTTAAGGGCGTATGCCCAAATTAAACATTAAACATTAGAAGAAATGATAAAAGTAGAGAATCTTTGCAAGTCATTCCGCACAGAAGATGTGGAGACGATTGCTTTAAATAATGTATCTTTCACAGTAGAAGACGGCGAGTTTGTCGCCATTATGGGACCATCAGGTTGTGGCAAATCCACCTTGCTCAACATTCTCGGTTTGCTCGACAACCCAACTTCGGGAAAATATTTCCTGGGTAATCACGAGGTGGCAAACCTGAAGGAAAAGGAGCGCACGGATGTGAGAAAGGGAGAAATCGGATTTGTGTTCCAGAGCTTCAACCTGATAGATGAATTGAATGTAGAGGAGAACATCGAGCTTCCTCTTACCTACCTCAACATTCCGAAGGCAGAGCGCAAGGCAAAGGTGCAGGCAATTATGAAGCGAATGGCCATCAGTCATCGTGCCAAGCATTTCCCTCACCAGCTTTCTGGTGGTCAGCAGCAGCGAGTAGCCATCGCCCGTGCTGTGGTCTTCGGTCCCAAGCTCATCCTTGCCGATGAGCCTACGGGTAACCTCGATTCCAAGAATGGAGCCGAGGTAATGCATCTGCTTACCGAGCTGAACCACGAGGGCACCACCATCGTCATGGTAACACATAATGAGCATGATGCCAAGATAGCCCATCGTACCATCCGCCTGTTTGATGGACAGATTGTGGAGGCAGAGGGCAATCAGCTTTAGTGCTTCTGTCACTTCTGAGCGTATGACGCTATGCTTCATTAGAAGAGGAATGTCATAAATCGCTTGGTGTTGGTCTCTTTCTGCTTCAGCTCTTCTTCCATTCTCTGTATTGCCATCTTGAAGAAGAAGCGGATGAGGTGCTCGTCGGTTGCTTCCGTACGAATCATACGGAGGGCAGAAATGTATTCCTGTCGGGCTTCGGATGGGATGATGAGGAGAGGATGATTCAATCTTAAGAGAATGTAGTTGCTGATGAGTCGTCCTGTTCTTCCATTCCCATCACGGAACGGATGAAGATATTCGTAGAAGCCATGGAAGCGGGCGGCAAGAATCATGGGATGAACGACTGCCGAAACGGTGGCTTTTTCGGTAGATTCCAACAGCTTGGGAACTCTGGCGATGAGTTCTTCGTGGTCGCCAAATACCGTATCGCCTGCTGCCATGTCTGTGGTGGTGTATTCGCCTGGAATGGCTTCTGGAGAACGGTAGGAAAGCGTGTGGCTAGTAACCCGTCTGTTGATTTCTTTCAGAAAATTCTCGTCGAGTGGATGCTGCGTGTTTTGCATCATGTACTCAAAGGCTTCGAAGTGGTCAAGCATTTCGAAAGCCTCGAAAAGAGTCTTTCCGGCAGGGATCATCCCTAATCCTTTCTCCTTCAGCTCCCGGGTATCATCTACGGAGAAAGAGTTGCCTTCAATGGCGCACGAATGGGTAGAGAAGAGTACTTCGTTATATTTGATGTACTCTTCTCTATCCATTTTATTGATGATAAGGGTTTGATATTTGCGTCTCAAATCCTCGTATTCCTTGATTTCCTTTTCGAATGCCATAATCTTCTGTATTTGTGGGGACAAAGATACGATTTTTATGGATAAGCACCAAACTTTTCTCTCAAAAAATGTGCTTATGTTATGGGATGATGATGCGGAAGGTGGTGATTCCCTGCGCCTTGTCCTGATGGAGCGAGAGGCTGCCGCCGCTTACTCGCATGATTTGGCGGGAGAGGGAGAGACCGATTCCGCTTCCTTCCGGCTTCGTGGTGAAGAACGGGATGAAAATATGGGAGGCTACATCTTCGGGGATGAGACCGGCATTGTTGCTCACGTCGATGATGATGGATTCCTGGGCATTGGCGTAGGCATGGAGACGGATAAATGCCTTCTTGCTTGCCGCGGATTGCAAATCCGCGGAGCGGCATTCCTGCTTGTCTTCTCTTTCCTTTTCCCTGAAAGCTTCTACGGCATTCTTCAGAAGATTTGTTACTACGTGAGAGAGGAGGCTCTCATCGGCGTAAACTAGCAAATCCTTGGGAGAAACTTCTATCTCGACTTCGTGGTTGCAGAGCAGCGCCATTCTTTCCAGGAAGGGTTCCACATAGAAAAGAGCAGGCTGAGGCTGGGGAACATGGGTGAAACGGCGATAGTTGTTGACGAAAGCCAACAGTTCGGTTCCTGTTTTGTGGATGGTTTCCAAGCCTTGCTTCAGGTCTTTATCCTCTGTAACCCGGGTAAGCAGAGTCTCGCTCAACGAAGTAACCGGCGTGATGGTATTCATGATTTCATGGGTCAGCACTCGAATCAGCTTGATCCAAGAATCCACCTCCTGATTGCTCAGCTCGTGGCTCACGTCGCTCAGGGCGATGATGCGCACGTGCTTGTCTTTCAGCATGGCTTGGGTCTCATGCTTTGCCAGGTGTTCATCCTTCAGCTTTCCTTTTACCTGGTTCATGTGGGTAAGCACATCCGTATCGAGCAACCGGAGGGCAGCCTGGTTGTGCTGCAGGATGTTGTCGTGACTATCCACCACCAGGATGCCCGTATCCACCGCATTCAGAATCTGCTCGTAATATTTCTCCCGATCCATCTGCTCCTCTCTCGTATGCTGCAGGAAGAGCTTGATGCGGTTGAGGGACTGGTGTAGAATATTATCTTCCTTAAACCTCTTCTCCGTAGGAAAACTGAAGGAGAAATCCCCATTATCTATTGCATCAAAAAGGAAGGTTACCTTCTTGATGTTACGGCGATAGTGGCGGTAGAGGCGAATGCAACCCACTACAGCCACGAGCAAAAGCACGATAATTATAATTAGTTTATAATCCATATCGCTTAATCTTATTATAAAGCGTCTGGCGGGAAATGCCCAGTCTTGCGGCTACCACCGACAGATTTCCTTCACATTCCCTAATGGTTTTCTCTATCATTCGGCTTTCCATCTCGTCGAGCGTCTGAACCTCTTCCAGGGGCTTCTCTTTTCTCTGCTGGTTTCCGCCGTCAATATCTTCGGCAGAAATCATTCCGCCATCAGACAGAATCACGGCTTTCTCGATGGCGTGCTGGAGTTCACGGATGTTTCCGTACCATGGCAAACTGGTAAGTTTTTTCTCAGCCTCTTCCGAAAAACTGAGATTCAACTTATTATATAAATCGCCATATTGATGGAGGAATCTTTCTGCCAGCGGAACGATGTCTGATTTTCTCTGTCTCAGGGCAGGCAATTCCAGATGGATGGTATTGATGCGATAGAGCAGATCCTCTCTGAATTCGCCATCGTTTACCATCTGCTGCAGGTTGCGGTTGGTGGCGCAAACCAGTCGTACGTTGATGGGAATCTGCGTGCTTCCGCCCACTCTTACGATGCTTCTGCGTTGCAGGGCGGTAAGGAGTTTTGCCTGAAGACCGTAGGATAGGTTTCCTATCTCATCCAGGAAGATGGTGCTGCCGTCGGCAAGCTCAAACTTGCCCGGTTTATCCACCTTGGCATCGGTAAAGGCACCCTTTACATGACCGAAAAGTTCGCTCTCGAAAAGGGTTTCCGTAATGGCTCCCATATCCACAGGCAGCATCTTTTTCCCACATCTTGTGGATAAACGATGTATCTCGTTGGCTAACACCTCTTTACCTGTTCCGTTTTCGCCCGTAATGAGGATGTTTGCATCGGTTGCAGCAACCTTTTCCACGATACTTCTCAAATTGTTCATAACTTCGCTATCTCCCCAATACATAGCGCTTTGCGCATCTTTTCCACCAGGTTTTCCACTATTCCTGTTGATAACGTTATCCACAGCCCTGTTCTTATCCCTAGCCTCTACCAGCGTACGTATCATCTTCTCGTTTTCAAAAGGCTTCACGATGAAGTCGGCGGCACCTTCCTTGATGCCTGTTACGGCAAGTTGGATGTCGGCGTAGGCGGTAAAGAGCACCACTTCGGTTTTCGGGCTGAGGCTCTTGATTTCCCTGAGCCAGTACAATCCCTCGTTTCCCGAATTGATTCCGCTGGAGAAGTTCATGTCGAGCAGCACCACGTCGGGATGCTCCTCTCTCAGCTTGGCTGGGATGGAGTTAGGGTTGGCGATGGTGATGATGCCATCGAATATGGGTTCCAGCAGCATCCTTACCGTAGTAAGAATGTTGCGGTTGTCATCAACAATCAATATCGTTCCTTGTTTCTTAATCATGGTGCAAAGTTACGAAATATCATAGAAAAGTGGTAATGATTGTCTAATAATTAGACGAAAAAATGCCGATAATGACGCCAAAAGTTGCTTTTCCGGCAGCTTTTGGCATCCTTATCGGCACTTGTTTATTCAAAATTCTGATTCCTGATGAGGAATTGCTTATCCTAAAAGGGGAGTTACAGCTCTATCGGAACCACTATCTTTATGCTGAAGTTGCGGCCCATGTTGTAAACGCCTCTTCTGCCTGTAACCTGGTTTACGTCAAGATACTTCAGACGGCTCAGGTGGTTCTGGTAAGCACGGTTGGTAAGGTTCTCGCCCGAAAGATAGAGCGAGAGAAGGCGCTTGCCATGAAGCTTCACGTCAGTTCCGGCATACATATTTAATAAGGTATAGGATGGCGTGGCGGTCTCCGTCTTGTTGGCTGCGAAATAATGGTTCTGGCGGAGATTGCAATCCATCTGCAGCTTTACGAAGAGATGGTCGAAAGTCTTGCCGTCGCAGACAAACTCATACCTTACATCCGAAACCCAGCGAGGGGCTGGGGTGAATGGCAGATACTTTGATTCGGATGGCTGATGCAACTGAACCGAGTTGACATACGAGAAGGTATTGCCGATATGCAGATGCTCCACAGGGTGGATGTCGATGCTCGCCTCACCACCCAGAATGCGGGCGTCGCCCGAAGTAAACTGATAGGCTGGCGTGTCGTCGATGAGGACAGGCTGATTGTTCTCATCTGCCAACTTCTCGCTATAGATGTAATGGTTGATGCGATTGGCAAACAGCGAGAGCTCTGCCGAAATGATAGGCGAAGAATAATCCAGACCAAGGTCGAATTGCCAGCTGTTCTCAGGCTTCAAACCGGTATTTCCCAATTCGTATCGCTGGGTTCCCTCGTGCACACCATTCGATGATAATTCGCTGATGTTTGGAGCACGGAATCCTCTTGCCAGGTTCAGCTTCAGATTGAAATCGGGCAGGATTTCGTAAGCCAATCCGATGCTTCCGGTTACTCCTTCAAAGCTGCGCTTAAAGGCCTGGAAGCGGAAAGAATCATTCGATTCAGAACGATGCGATTCTGCATCATCCTCTTCTCTCAAAGCCTCGCTGTGCAGATGGCGATGATCGTATCTGATGCCGCCGCTCAGGTTCAGTTTGCCTATCTCCTTGCTCACCGTGGCAAATACACCATAATCGAAGAGATGATAGGCTGGAATCAGAAATTCAGAACCTTTATTAATCGACTGCTGCCACATGCCGTTGATGCCCGTAGAGAACTTCCAGCCATTCATTTCCGGCGAGAGATAATGCAGGTCGTAATTCATGGTATGGAGCATGAAATCGAGTCCGCATTCCTTCGGATTCTCTTCCTCCTCAAACTCCTGACGGCGGTTCTGCTGATAACCCAGGAGGAACTTCAGATTGCCGTCGCCCAGGAACCAGGAATTATCAAGCACAGCCTTGTAATGATGAATCTGCTGATAAGGCATCGGCTTGCCGTAACTCTTGGCATCGTAGCCTTCCGGAATTTTCAGTTCGCCCGTTTTCTCATCTCTTTCTCCTTCTACGATGCCCGGAGTGAGATGATAATAATCGAGTGTGAGATGCGAATGCCCCTGGCGGTAGTTCCAGCCTAGAAGCTGTGAGAATGCCTGCTCTCTGAGTGATGAACCGAATACATAACCATCGTATTTATTCTTGTAGGCATGCGCCATCTTTCCGCTGTAGCGGGTGTTCCATACAAATCCGCCCTGGTTGCCGGCAAAGTTGAGCGAATAATCAAAAAGTCCGTTGTTGGTTTGATAACCCGTTGAGAAATTTGTTCTCATGTCGCCCTTGGCAAGGGTAGGAGCGGAGTGGAAGATGAGGACGCCTGCCATCGCATCCGATCCATACATGAGACTTGCCGGACCTTTCAGAATCTCTACGGAATGAACCGAAGCGGGGTCGATTTCTATTCCGTGTTCATCGCCCCATTGCTGTCCTTCCTGTCTGATTCCGTCGTTTACCACTACCACGCGGTTATAGCCCAGGCCACGGATCACGGGCTTTGAAATTCCGCTTCCCGTGGTAATCTGCGAAACGCCTGGCTGGTGGGCGATGGCGTCGATGATGTTGGTAGAAGGCTGCATTTCGAGCTGGCGGGCAGAGACGAAGGAGATGGGTGCGGGCGATTGCTTCAGCTTTTGGCTGCCCGTTAAGCCTGTTACCACCACTTCGTTCAGTTTCACGCTCGATTCCGTCAGCGGCTGGTGTATGGTAGAATCGTTTGCCTCTTCTTCATGAATGTTTGCTTCCTTCTTATCATGATTTGCTCTGTTTATAGCCATAGCAGGGGCTGTTGCCGATGAACACAGACTCATCAGCAATATTGCTTTCAATATTGTTCTCATTATGTTATTTGTTACCTTATTCTGTTAATATTCAATTATTTATAAAAAATAGAGAATAAGGTGGAGCACGGGTAGATTTTACCCCCTTCGCCCTGCACAGGCAAGGAGAGCAGAAGGCACGGCGAGGGGAGAGATTGAGCACGGCGATGGCAACCCAAACCACGAGGGATGGAGCCAGATAAGGAGTGCTTTGCAATTGGCAAAGCACACAGTCGTGCATGGTATTCTGCAGGGCAGTCAGATGGCTGTCATGATGAACATGATGGGCACAATCGGCACAATAGAAATCAGCATGAGTTCCCTGCGCTTCACCATGGTGGTGAAACGTAACGGCCAGCAGCATCGGCAGGTAAACCAATAGCAGCAGCCAGGAAATTCTGATTCTCTTATGCGTTATCCTCTGCATTTATCTACAGTATTCTGTTTTTGTTTGCAAAATTAATCATTTCTGTCGGGATTATTCTTAGGATTCCGATATTTTAACGAAGATTATTTGTTTTTCAGCAGAAAAGCCATGTAGAGGGGAAGAATGAGTGTTTGTGCTCATCACTTTTCCATTCTTTGAGATATTTCTCGGTTTTTCGTTTAAACATCTGTTTTCTAATGATTTATGATGTGTTGCCCTTTATGCTGTGCACGTTTTTCAAGGGACTTTTCTTGAATTCATGCACGTTTTTCAAGGGACTTTTTACTCTGTTCTGCCACTTTTCCAAGGGACTTTCGGTTGCAAAGATACAAAATTTCCTTTTAAAAGGGAAAGAAAACGGCAATTATTTCTTTTTTAAAAGGAAAGTTTTTCCTTTCTCTCCGATTATTACCCTGATGCAGGGCAAGCCTGCAGGAAATCATCACGGCGCTGAACGAGATGGGGGTGGCAAGAATCAAGATAGAAAAGCTCTAGTTGTTTTGCAGTAGCCATTTCCAGATAGGTACTACCTCTATCGTATAACCATCTGCCATTATTGGGGTCTGGTAATCACGGGTGATGATGTAGCCGTGATAGCCTGGAAAGGCTTTCAGAAATTTAGATGCCTACGAGAATATAATTCGACTTGTCGCCGAAAAGGAAATCTCGGTGAACCAGTTTGTAGTTCGGGATGGCTATTTGCTTCTCGATGATGATATTTTTGATAATTTGCTTGTCCATACAGAAATATTTTAAAGTATACTTTTCAAAAATACGAAAATATTTCTAACTATACTTTGAAATAATCCTAGAAAGCGGATTGTTTAAGGAAAATTAATGTTTTTCCTATGATTTTCTGTTCCTGAGGTGAAAAGCAAATGGATTGGGCTTGCCTTCTAGAGAAAAGGGGATTTTCCTGGGGGCTGCGCTCCAATTAGCTTGCTCCGGTTGGCTGCGTTCCAATTGTTCCAGTTGTTCCAATTAATTTTGAGTGGGTTTATATCTTTCGATTGTCCTTTCTCTTTACTTCTTTATATTATATAATATATTGATTATTAATTAATTATATATATATAATATAAATATATATATAAAAATAAGGGTAGGAGGGATATGTTGAAAAAATAATTGGAACAACTGGAACGGGAACGCTTCCTCTTTTTCTAGAAGGCTTATTATCAGATAGTTAATGCATGGAAATGGCGTTCCAGTTAGCTCGTTCCAATCTTCCAAAATCAGAAAAAAGAAAATATTTCTTCCAAAAAAGGGGCGTTTTTCGGGATTTTATTCGTATTTTTGCCCTGTCGTTTGATACGATTTCAACAACAAACAATTCAAAACCTAAAAAAATAGTTGGATTATGAACATATTTAAAAAGCTATTTGGTGGCCAAAAGACTCCTGAGGAAGTGAAACAGGAGAAGGAAAAAGACTTCGACATGATGAAATATGATGGTGTTTGTGCTCTCCGCATGCATCAATTTGACCATGCAGCCAAGTCTTTGGAACACGCTCTGCAGTTGAATGCCGAAGATTTGGAATGCCGTGACTATCTCTCGCAGGCTTACATCTCTATGGGTGATCTGCAGAAAGCCTATGAGCAGTTGCAGATTCTCTCGGAAGCCCAGACCGACAATGTGGCGGTGTTGCTGCGTATGGCGGATGTGGCGTATATGATGGAGAACTATACTGCCATGTCGGAGGTATGCGATAAGGCTCTTCACCTGGACACATCGAATCTGCAGACCTATCTCTATTATGCCAAGGCTTGCCGGGGATTGGGCGAACCCATCCGTGCCGTGTCGATGCTGACTGAGGCGATAGGCAAGCGTGAGGATTTCTATGCCGCCCGATTGCTTCGTGGCAGCATCCTGTTGGATCAGGCTCAGCTTTCCGAGGCAGAACTCGATGCAACTTTCCTCTATGAGCATATTCCGGGCAACGAGGATGTGCTGTTGCTGAAGGCTCGTGTAGAGAAGGCGCAGGGAAAGATGGAGGAGGCTGAACAGACCTACGGTAAGGTGATGGATGTAAATCCTTTCTCTATTGATGCGTATCGCGAGCGCAGCGAGGTTCGCAGAAGTCTGGGTGATAGTGCCGGTGCTGCCGAGGATGAGGCTGCAGCCAAGGAAATGGGTGCCGAAATTCCGGAACCATCAGAGGGAATAGAGCAGAAAATAAAGGAAAAAATGCAGCAGATGGACCCCTATAAGGTTTTCCATAACGAATACTGAATAATAGAATTTCATCTTTCTAACTGGAAAAAAATATTTTCCCAGTTAGAAAGATTATTTTTTATAACTACAAGTCGTCGTTCTATCTGATACCATTATCTCTATCGCTATTGTTCAGCTTACGGCTGTCTGTATGGTATCTGCGGCCATGGCTGAAGTTGAAGCTGGCAGTAAAGACAAGCATGTTGCCCTGGTCAGCAAGGCGTACCTTGTTCTTCTGCTGCACATACTTGTTGAAAAGTTCATCCTTATACACGCAGCCATGAGGATAGAATACGAATAATCCGAGAACGCCAAACTGCCAGTTCTTATAACTGTAGGTTACGGCAAGATTGGAGGTTGGCTCTCCGCCGTTTGTCTTTTCTCCCCAAAAACTCTTTTCCACCTTATAGGCACCATAGCCAATGTTCCAATTACCCGTCATGTATCGAATCTCTGCTCCATAACTGAAGTAATTGAACTCGTGGGAATAATCCAAACCCTTTGTCTTGACATTCTGATACTCGCACATAAGGTTCAAATCCAGATGATCCTTGATGAGGTGAACTTCAGGAGTCAACAGCAGGTGCTTGTAATCATGATTCTTCTGATTCTCCGGTTTGCTCACAAAGAGATAAGAGCCATCCTCCCGCTTTTCGGGCAAGATAGAAGTAGCTATAGGCTTGTCGTAATACGTCCAGTTTCCCTCCAGGTACACAGACATCAGCGGAATGTTCCAGGAAGCCGACAATGTATTGTTGTAGCCGGTAAATGGCTTCAGACCGCTATTGCCGTCACGCGCCTCAAAGCTGTTGGAATATTGGCGCAACTCGCTCAAGTCGGAAAGGCTTGGGATGTCTGACGTGATTTTGCTGCTCCATTTAAAACTCAGACGGTCGCTAGCCTTTGCCTGTAAAGTTACCTGTGGTCGAAACAGCCATTTGCTGTATCCGTTCTCCCCCTGATGGATGGAAGACCTGGTTGCACCAACTCCCACCTGATAACTGAACCACTTCTGCTGTCCCTGTAGCTGGGTGAAAAGATAGAGATTGCTGTACTTCAATTCCGTATCAGCATTACTGCTTCCCACATAGATGTTATCTGTGTGGCTGATATTATATTGTCCACCTACCGATAAAGCCATCTGTTTCCAGTTCTTGCTGTATGTTCCTTCACCAATAAGAGAGCGCTTTCTACCAGTTGCATCATAACTGTAATCGGTCAGCGGAGCGTTCTTTACAGATTCATCCGGCGATTTGTTGAACGTATATTCCCTCATACGATACTGGTAATCTGTGCCGATGTAAGTACCCACCAGGTTCAGAGCCAGGTTCTGGTCATGGGGCATGTTGAGCGAATAATAAATGTCCAGAGATGGAATCTGCTCCAGCATTTTTCTGTTGTTTTGCAGATATTGATTTGCCTTGCCGCTTTCCTGATAAAGCTGGTTCATGCCTCTCACAGGACTGTTGTGATTGTAGAAATTCAACCGTACATTCAATGTATATTTGTCTGGCTCACTAAGATTATAACCCAACTGTACATTATTGGTGGTGTATAGGAACGGAGAATCATAACCTAAATAATTGCGATGTAGAGTTTCTCCTGTGGGCAGATGATAAGTACCGAGACTCTCATAGCTTCGTTCCTCTACCGAGCGATAGGAGAAACTGTAGTTGATGCTGAATTCCGATTTCTTCACATTGTATTTGAAATAACCGTCGCTATTATTGAAACCAGCCTTGGTGCCTTGCATCGTAGAAACTCCACCCACATAACCGGCATAGCGTCGGCGGACCTGGTAGTTGATGACTGCATCCAGATTGCTGTCTCCATATTTGAGTCCTGGAACATTGATGAATTCCACCTTTGTAACTTCATCCGGCTGCAAAGCCAATACATCTTGCATGCTAGCCTTGACATCGTTGATGCGTATTTGCACATCTCCGCCCTTTAATGACAGAACTTTGCGTTCTGCTCGATTTACGATAATGGTAGGCAAAGACAAGTTGTCCAACAGATCATAACCATTGGAAGCCGTTTTCACCTGCTCTTTTGTAGGGAAGATGATTTGTCTATCTACTTTTTCTACAACCCTTGCGGCTTCAACGGTCACCCCTTTCAACAGGTATGAATTTGCCTGCATCCTCACATTTCCGATGCGGGCAATAGGTACCAGCTTGCAAATCGTCT
>NZ_VZBE01000059.1:0-36366 GCF_009494835.1 Segatella copri | reverse complement strand
GAGGTCGGAAAACGAAAGTAGGAGGAAAACTACTTCGTTTTCCTCCTACTCGATTGCGCCGATTTCCATCTGCAAAACTTCAGTAATTTGAAGAAAGATAGAGAAAGATTTGGCTTTCTCAGATAAAAATCGTATTTTTGTTGCGAAATTGCAGAAGATGAGGGTTCTGAGGCCTTCGTAGCAGCAATGAAAAACTTGAACCGCTCCTTATGTGGAGCATAAATGAAATTACGAAAAATGGAATCTATTATAAAGCATTATCAGGTAGCCCATGTCGGGTTTAGCCTTTCTTATCCTGATTCCTCTCAGGAGATGATGGCTGTTTTACTGGAGGCTTATCAGGCGTTTGAATGCGATGAACAGGTCGCATCTGCTGCCCTGACCTCATTCTCTCTTACCTTGAACGAAAGCGGGGAAGAACTGAGGAAACCTGCCGGTTTCAAGGAGGAATGCAGACAGGATGAGGAGGGACAGCTCATTATCAGTGGTAGTCTGGGAGAGAAGCAGAAGGCGTTCCTGATGGCAATGACTGATATGAAATCGATACTGGTTACAGGTCATGATTATCAGCATTCCAGTCTTCTGGTTCCTGCTGGCACCTTCAGCCAGAAGTCGGCTTTCGGATCCCTCAAGGCAACCGTTGACACCTCGCTGATGCTGCTCTATGCCATGCGTTCGGCTGCCGGAGATACACTCCTGTTTCATTCTTCTACCATAGTAAAGGAGGGTAAGGCTTATCTCTTCCTGGGCAAGAGCGGAACGGGCAAGAGTACGCATTCCGGACTGTGGCTCAAACATATCGGGGGTACCCGACTGCTCAATGATGATAACCCGGTGGTATATATATCGCACGAAGGAACGCCCATGGTGAGTGGCTCGCCTTGGAGCGGAAAGACACCTTGCTATAAGAACGAGGAATATCCGATAGGGGCAATTGTCCAATTGCGCCAGGCACCAGAGAATAAAATCAGAAAACAGACCGTCATAGAGTCTTATGTGTCTATCAAGACTTCTGTCTCCGGCAAGGCATGGGAGAAGGAAATTGCAGATGGCCAGCATCAAACGATAGAGAAGCTGATTGGGGCTACCCGGCTTTATCAGCTCGACTGTCTTCCTGATGCCGGTGCAGCCCTCCTTTGCAGTCAGACCATCAGTCAGTAAAACCAACCGTCGGGTAAAAACCAATCGTACAATAGAAAGATGAATACATCCGATTCAAAATATAAGGCAATAGCCGCGCTCGAGCAATTTATCCGTGAAGGTCGTCCTGTCAAGTTTCCGGTCAAAGGAACCAGCATGCTTCCCTTTATCGTAGGTGATAGAGATTGCGTAGAATTCTATCCGGTAGAAGGCGAGTTGAAGGTGGGCGATATCGTGATGGCGAGGGTAGAAGAAGGCTATCCGGTGGTGCATCGCATCATCGGGATAGAGCCTGTTGCCGGCGATGCATCCTCTGCCTCCTTTTCTGCAGATGATTGCCGTATCGTGCTGACGGGCGATGGAAATCTCGGTTTTAAGGAGCATTGCCTGCGCAAGGATGTCATTGCGAAGGCGCATGCTGTCATCTGTCCCGACGGAAGCCGTAAGAGTCTCATCTCGCAGAAAGCGTTCAGAAACTGGCACAGATGGCAGAGGTTGAGGCCTGTGCGTAGGGTCTTGCTTAAAATAATCAAGCTCTATATCCGTTTATCATATAAAAACTAAAAAACAAGATACAATGAAGATCAAGAACGATTTCAAACTCCGCGAAATTTGCGGTGAGTATGTGGTAACAGCCGAAGGTATGCAGGCAGTAGACTTTACCAAGTTGATCAGTCTCAACGAAACTGCCGCCTTTCTCTGGAAGACGGCTGAGAAACAGGGTGAATTTACGGTAGCTTCGTTGGCTCAGGCTCTGTGCGATGAGTATGATGTAGTCATGGCTCAGGCAGAAAAAGACTGTGAGGCGATTATTGCCCAGTGGCAGAAAGAGGGACTGGTATGAGGAAGTATGCACTATGGTTTTTTCGCCAGATGTCTGCTGTCCGGGGACGTTTGCTGTTGCGCATCATCGCCGGTCTCCTGCAGGTAGCATTAGGTTTGTGGCTCGTCTGGCTGTGTCGCCGGTTCATCGATGTGGTGATCTGGCGTGGCAATGTGCTGCGCGAAACCATCGTGCTTTTTTCTGTCATCGCCCTGCTGATAGCCCTTCGCCAGCTGGTATTCTATCTTTCCGGCATCACCGAGGTTATCCTCCAGAATGATATGCGTAGCCGCCTCTTCCGGTTTGTGCTGGGCAGGAAACTCTATGCCGTTAAGCATCAGGCTGAGGCTGGTTCCGGAAAACCAGCTTCCGATATGCTTTCCGGCGACATCAGCCAGCGTTTGGAGCGCGATCTCTCATCAGCCTCTTCGGTAGTTACGGATATCCTGCCCACAATTGTAGTCACCCTGGTGCAGCTCTTCGGTGCCTTCTTCCTGATGCGTTCCATCGATTCTATTCTGGCATGGAGCCTTCTGGTGTTGACACCGGTGGTTGCAGTCTGTGCCAAATATCTCGGCAGCCGACTCAAGAAGATGACGCTGGCGATACGCGAGGAGGAGAGCAGTATACAGATGATGATTCAGGAGACCGTAGAACATGAACTCACCATCAAGACCTTGCAGGCAGAGAGCACGGTTTCCGGTAGGGTAGGCAGTATGCAGCAGCGTTTGCATCATTTGGTCCGCCGTAGAATCCGTTTTACGTTGATATCACGCCTGCTCCTTGCCTTCACCTTCAGTTACGGCTATTTCGGAGCCTTTGTCTATGGTGCCATCCAACTCAAGAACGGGTTGATAACCTTTGGTGTGATGACCGCCTTCCTGCAGTTGGTGGGTCAGATACAGAGTCCTATCATGTCGCTCTTGGGCATGATTCCCCAGCTGATTCATGCATCAGCGAGTGTAGACCGGTTGGTAGAGATAGAAAATACCGAGCAGGAGGAATCTCTGTCGCAGGCAGATGCTTCTATACCTTTGCAGTGTGCTTGCGGCATCCGTCTTCAGGATGTGAGTTATTCATATCCCGATGAGCGAAAGAAAGTTGTTGTCAGTCATTTCTCTTATGATTTCCGTCCCGCCACATCTGTGGCGATAGTAGGAGAAACCGGTTGTGGCAAGACTACCATCCTGCGTCTCTTGTCGAGTATCATCCAGCCCGATAGCGGAAGGATAGTATTGTATGATGCCCTGGGCAAAGAGACAGAAGGAACCGGCATGCGTTCGCATATCGTGTATATAGAGCAGGGTAATACGCTGATGAGCGGAACCATTCGCGATAATCTTCTTCTTGCCAATCCCGTGGCTACCGATGAGCAGCTTACCGAAGCCCTTCATGTAGCCTGTGCCGATTTCGTTTTCAGTTTGCCGGCAGGTATGGATACGAAGATAGGAGAGCATGCCACCCGTTTGAGTGGCGGTCAGGCACAGCGCATTGCCATAGCCCGCAGTCTTTTGCGCGAAGGTAACATTCTGTTGCTTGATGAAATCAGCTCATCGCTGGATGCCGAAACCGAGAAACTTCTTTTCGACCGCCTCTTTGCTTCGTATGCCGATAAGACTATTATCTGTGTTACGCATAGGAAGGAGGTGGCAGACAGATGCCTGGAGCAGATACGGCTGTGATGAAATGACCTAACCTCTTTATGCTCTGGGAATAGGTTATCCCCAGCCCCCAGGCAGTATCTGGTAATGTGTAGTGAGAATATCGTGAGGGATAACCCCAAATCGTGATGGATGATAGATGATTACATAAAACTTATTCACGAATACGGCTGCATCGGGTTACAAATATGGCTGCGTGGGGTTACAAATATGGCTGCGTAGGGTTACGAATATGACTGCATCGGGTTACGAATATGACTGCGTAGGGTTACAAATATGACTGCGTAGGCTAACGGAGACGTATCTGTAAGCTTATCGAGACGTCTGCATCAGCCAACAGAGACGTCTGAACTCGCTGACTGAACTACTTGAGTTTCTTGACTGAACCACTTGAGTTTCTTGACTGAACCACTTGAGTTAGCTGACTTAACCACTTGGGTATTCTTCTTCATGTGCTTGAATGTAACCATAAAACTTTTCAACCATACAGGTCGAAATTGTTTCAGCGGGCGAGAGCCCCCTCAAACTTTTACTTTTATTTATGAATCGTCAGCCCGACGCAGTGAAGCGGAGTGCTGTTTTTATAGCATTATAAATACTTTCCCGGAATCTGCTGCAAGGCAAAATCCCCGGAAAGTATAAGTCCCCAGCCTGCTTGCGAAAGTAGGCAGGGGAATTTCTTATCTGTTACCTCTAAGATAATATCTTATTTCAATTTTTCTATCTGTTCCTGGGTAAGACCGGAATACTTCATAATCAGATTGAGGTCAACGCCATCAGCAAGCATATCTTGGCTATCTCGGCTTCCTCGAAGAGGCGGTCGAAGCCGAAATCGGTCAGCAAGCTGATGTATCTTTCTTCTACCTGTTTCATACGCTTTATGTTTTTATTTGTACTGCAAAGATAATGCTAACGAGCGCAGAATATCAAGCTTGCTTGAATATTTTGCCGAGTGCAGTTTATCATCTGCTAAGATACGCTGAATATTTGTAACTTCCAAATTTTTAGGCTGTTTTTTGCTTTGAAGATTATACAGTACTACATGCGAACGGTCGGTTTAAAAGAAAAAATAACGAATATCTGTTAATAAAAGTTTAAGCGTGTTCTGTCTTGGAAAAATTATAGTATATTTGTAGCCGAAAAGACGGGTCGGCGTGACTCGTAGTGATCCATGAGATGACAGAATAAAACAGAAACTCAAAATTAGTAATTATTTAACGAGAAAAACAAGATGAAAAGAACCATTTTAACAGCAGTGTCGCTGCTAATCTTATTCGTATTGCCACCTCATCTTTCTGCCGGGCCACAATCCTGGCAACAGGCGCAGAAAATAGCGGAAAGAATTGGCTGCTGGGCAAAGAATTCGGTGGCGCCTATGACACCGGGCAACGTATTCCTGAAAATGGGGGATAAGGAAACGGTGGTGCCGCTAAAACTGACCAACTGGGGTGATACCGAGGTGACCAGCATCAGCTATACCTTTTATTATACAGATAAGCAGGTGAGCGAGGGACCTTTCGTGTTGAACTTCGACCAGCCGCTCAAGGATGGAGAAACGCGAGAGGTAAAAATTCCTATCAAACCGGGCCAGAAACTGGGGAAGGAAGAGTTGCTCTTCAATATCACACAGGTGAACGGACAGTATAACGAGGCTTCGGCGGGATATGCCTATCTTACCTGCTGCACGGTCAACAAGATGCCGCACAAGCGGGTACTGGTAGAAGATTATGCGGGAATGTGGTGCTGGCACTGTCCTATCGGACTGGTGGCTACCGATGCCATAGCGCGTATGTATCCCGACGACGTAGTGGCTGTTTCTGTTCATAAAACTGATGATATCAGCAAGGTAGTATCCCGTTCGGTATATGAAGGCTTGATAGACCGCTATGCCGTAACGGTTCCTGCCGTATGGGTGGCACGTGATAACAAGGCTGCCGGTTTTGACATTACCGATGCTGCCAACTATGTAGAGGGCTGGTCGCAGGTAAAGGGCATGGTGTATAACCATGTAGCGATAGAATCGCAGGGTATGGACAACGGACTGGAGGACTCGAAGATGACCGACTTCCGGGCAGACGAGGTGAAGACGCACTCCACCACTTTTGAGGGTGTAAACAAATACAGCGTGATCCGCGACCGCAGCAAGATAGAGATAGCAGCGGTGCTCTTCAACACCAAGACCGGGAAGATAGAAAATGCTGCCCGCTGCAGTGTGCGCAATCATGGCACTACAGGCATCCGTCCTAACCTTGTTCTGGAGCAGAAAAAACAGGAGGGCATCTACGACATGCAGGGACGCAAGGTGAACGGCAAGCCGACGCCGGGCATCTATATCGTGAACGGCAAGAAAACGGTAATCAGATAATTCTTTTTGACCTGAGATATGATGGATAAGAAATTTTACGCCATAGCCGTATCGGCGATATGTGCTATGAATGTCTATGCCGGACCGGTAGACGTGAACAAGGCGCAGACAATGGCAAGAAAGTTTATCGGAAATCCTGTGAGTGTGGGTCCGTCGGTGGTGAAAAGCCGCGGAACCCGTACTTCAGAACCATCGCTCCACCTCTTCAACAACCAGGATGGTGAAGGCTTCGTCATCGTGGCGGGTGATGACCGGGTAGGCGGGGTACTGGGATATAGTGACAGGGGAAGACTGGATGCTGAAAATATGTCGGCTCCGATGAAGAAACTCCTGGAGCGATATGCACGGGTGGTGGAGCTGGTGAAGGTAGACAGCATCAGCGTGACGCCGGTCTATGCCAAACCGCCGAAGGCATCGGTAAAACCGCTCGTCAGTGCGGAGTGGAGCCAGGATTATCCTTATAACTACTATACCCCGCGCAGCAGCACCAGCGGCAAGCCTACCTATACGGGCTGTACCATCACGGCGATGGCACAGGTGCTCTATGCCCACCGCTGGCCTAAGATGAGACCCGAGGGGGTAAACCGGGGTAAGGGTGCCATGGCATACGATTATTATGACTGGGACAACATGCTCGATTCCTACAGCGGAGGAGGGTACAGCGAGGCTCAGGCACAGGCAGTGGGCGTGCTGATGCGCGACTTGGGAAAACTGGCCCAGGCTACCTACGGCGTGCACGGAACCCTCTGTGATGAGGCAAAGTTATGGAATACCCTCGAGAACTATTACAACTGCAATGTGCGCCAGCTGGAGAAGGACAGACTGCCGGGCGGCGAGTTTCTGCAGGCTATCTACCAGGAACTGTCTCTCGGCTGTCCGGTCTTCATGACGGGCGGCGACCATGCCTTTTTATATGATGGCTATGATGAGAATGGACTGGTGCATATAAACTGGGGATGGGCTGGTCTGGACAATGGCTATTTCGACATCAATACAGCAGCGACGGCTGGCGGAGGTTACGGCAGCGACGGCTGTTACTACGAAAACCAGATAGCGCTCTTCGTGCATCCGAACGACGGAATGATAGAACCGCTGCAGCCTAAACCGGTGGTGCTGTCGGTGAACAATGACCAGGGACTGCAGTTCCAGGCGAGTGAAGGAATGACGGTGAAGTCGGTTATTCCGGCGCAGATTAAAGGTGTGGGAGCCCGCAATGTGGCTCAGGATGCCGGAGGCGCCTATACCGGACAGATAGGCATCGGGCTCTTTACGCAGGACGGAAAGTGTATGCATGTCTTCGGACAGTCGGGTGTCTTGACTTGGGCTACCTATTATACCAGCTACAATTTCGAATATGACTGGTGGAAGATGGACCTGAATGAGATAGACGGTCTGGCAGACGGCACCTACACTCTGCGACCTTTGGGCCGCCGACTCCTGGATGCTGACAAGGGCGTTTGGGAAGACTGGAGGCAGATGGTGAATGGCAATTCCGTGCCGATGATTGTAAACCGTGGCGAGGTTACGCTGGTACAGGCAGACAACAAGCCTCACCTGTTGCTTGCGGGAAAGCCCGAGGTGCTGGAGCCAGCCTATCAGTACAGCAGCCAGTTGGCAGGCATTCTGCTGAATGTATCTAACCTGAGCCGCTATCAGGCTCGCGGCGAGTTGCAGGTGGAACTGGAGGGCACGGGAAATCTGGCGGGTGAAACCTATCAGGTACCGAATGCCTATCTCATCCACATGGTGGCGCAGCGCATGGATACTACCCAGTGGCTCGTGAGGTTCATGACATCCTATTCGGGCCCTACCGGCTCTCATGAGCTCAAGGCAGGCAAGTATCGCATGAAGCTCCGCTTCAACCACAATATCGAGACGAAGAATCCTGGCGTCTACGAGATTGCGGTGCCGGAAGATTTCCTGCTTGAGGTATATCCTAACAACTACGAAGGCAGGGTGACCGTTACATCGGTGAAACTCCTGGATGAAGCGGGCAGTTATGTGCCTTCCCATTACTTCGACCTGGATCAGAAGCCGCAGCTGGTGCTGGGTATGTCGGGCTATATGAAGTATCTTACGCAGGGCAGTCTGCAGACCCGCATGCGCTACCGTCTGGTCAATGTGGCTACGGGCGAGACTGCGTATACGAGCAGCATCAGCAGAGTGAGCATTCCGCGCAACAATGATACGGATCTTACGGGTTCTACCCGCCATACCGTGAATCTTTCTGAGTTGGCAGAGGGCACCTACGAGATACATGTAGATATAGAGCGTGACGGCATGTGGCTGGACCGCTGGAATGCCAATACGTTGCGCCGCCGCATTACGCTCTACCGCAAGGCGCCGACTACAGGCATCACGAAGCCGGCTCTATCGCAGGGCACGGGCTGTGCAGCCGCTTCTTCATCTTCTGATGCAGTATACGGGTTGGATGGCCGCAAACTTACCAGAGTTACCCAGCCGGGCATCTATATCCGGAATGGAAAGAAGGTGGTAATGCGCAAATAATAATTGACAGAATAAACAGGTAATTGATTCAATAATTTTTAAAATTAGACAACATGAAAAGAAAGTTTTTGACGGCATTTTTGTCGATGGTATTGGCTATGATATCAGTATCTTGCCACAGCAGTGAGGAAAGAATAATCAGTTTTGATGATTTGCCGATGCATGCACAGCAGTTTGTAAAGAAGCATTTTGCCGAGGTTGCCGTGAGCCATGCGGAGAAGGAAAAGGACAACGGCCGGTGGGAGTATGATGTATTGCTCAGCGACGGAACCCAGCTGGAGTTTGATGCGAAAGGCGAGTGGACTTCGGTTGACTGCAAGTTCTCTGTGATGCCTGATGGTATCATTCCAGCCAACATTGCAGCAGATATAGCGAAGCGATATCCTAATCAGAAGCCTTACAAGATAGAGAAAGAGTTAGGTGGATATGAAATCGATATCCCTGGTTATGAACTCTATTACAATAAAGCCGGTGTCTTTATCCGTTTTGAACAAGACTATCATTAATAACAGAAATCCCCCATCCAGCCAGCGAAGGCAGGATGGGGGAATTTATTTTGAAAATAAGACAACGCTACGGTTATTTCTGTCTTGGCTTGATTTCGTATGCCGGATTGTTGCGGATATCCCAACGGTCTAACTTTGCACCATTGGTGAGTATCAGTTTCTCCTTCTGGTAGGCTATGATGGTCTGGGAAGGAAGGAGGACGCGGTCATCGGCGGTGAAACAGCGCAACGGATTGGCAAAGTTTCTTGCCTGGAAATCGGCGAGACTGTATTCTGCCAACTGTATCTTGCCGTCCTTCAACATTGATACGAAGAACTTATCCTTGTCACCGGTCTTTGAAATGGAACGTAGCTTGAACTCCTGAGAACGGGAAACCTTGAGCGGGGCATAATCCTTTTGCTGGATGATGTCTTCTACTTTCCATGAATAGATGGTTCCCGTGCTAGGGATGAAGGCATAGAGCGAATCGCCAATCACCTCCATATCGTAGGATTCTCCCAGCGGCTCATTACTGCTGCCAATGAAATCGCCACCCGTACTGAGCTTGGCAAATACCTTATTGTTGTTGGCTGCCCCCAGGTTCAGCGCCTCGCGGTCGAAGACTCGGATGTTGGTATACTTTGAGTCGCGCACGAAGACAAGACGAGGGGTTGCGCAAACGCAGCCCACCTTTGAAATCATGCTGGCTGGCCAGGAACCTGTGCCCAGACGGCTGAGATATTTGCCCGTTTTCCTGTCGAAGATCTGTACCTCCTGATTTTCGCCGGCAGCCACAAAGAGATGGTCGCCTTCAGCATAAACATCGCGTGCCAGCGTGCGGTCGCCGTTGCTCATGCTGCGCTTGAATTCCAATGTTTCGGCATCGAAGACATCAACACACTTGCCTGCAAAATTCGCCACATACAACTCTTCGCCATCGTTAAAGAGGTTGGCTGCATCCAGCGGTCTGCCACCTAAATCTTCGGCTGTGCGGGAAAGATGTCCGTCCAGATAGAAATGATCTGCCACCTTGATGGTATCTACCGGTTGCGGTACCACTCTGTCTTCCGTTATCTCACGTATTTCTGTCTTATCGCAGGAAGCTAAAGCCAGCATCATTCCTGCTCCAATCATGAACATATTTTTTCTCATATAGTTTCCTCCTTTATTTTGCATGATCTTTAATCGGGTTCTCTGTGAAATATTTCACCAGTCTGCTCTTTTTGTAAAAATCCTCTATGGTCTTCTGCAGTTTGGCATCATCCTTGAAGATATCATTGATACCACAGTCGCGATACTTAGCATTCTCATCTTTGTGGAAGCCCAGCAGATTGCGGTCGGTATAAGGGAGATCGCCCTTATGGCTCAGCCACATGTGCAGCTGCCAGATAAATTCCGGCCATCCTACGTTGACGCCTTCCGGTGTTTTGGCTGGATACGTCATATTGCTGTCGTGACTATAGTCCATGCAGTGCATGTGCTCGTGGGAGATAGCTTCCCATCCGCTGAACGAACCATAATGGCCATAGAAGTTCCAGTCGGTAACGGTCCAGATGTAGCCGCCGCCCAATCCACCGTATGCCGGACTAGACTGTCCGAGCACGAAGTTTTTCTGTGCCTTGAATCTTTCCATTTCGCTCTGGTATTTCTCGGCAGTGAACGTTACCTTATTGTTGTCGTAGAGATCGCCGCCCATCACCTTCTTGAAGTTTGCCATCACATACTTATATTCCGGAGTGGTCATCATATAGGTATAGTTGGTGACAATCACCACCCATTCGCGGGCGTAGATAGGTTTCATTTCACGGAAATTGTGCGATTCTCCAACCTCTGGAGTCCACCCGTAGTTGGAGAAACTGCAGGTCCATCTGGCGTCAATCTTCTGGAGCATCTTGAAGTGCTCATCATCGCTCACGAGACGTGTCTTCATCCTGTTAAGGTCGAGATACGGGCAGGTGAAACTCACGAAGTTTCCGTTTTTCTTTTTCCAGATATTCCGTCTGCCAACGAATGATGGCTTGAAGGAGAAGCGGGAGAAGGCGGGAATGGATTTAATGAACGCCACCGGAATGTATTCATCCACTTCCGGGATATACATCTCGAGTGTTACGTTGGAGACTGATTTTGCCGACCAACTGGTGATGACGAGCGATTCATCCTCAGTAGATTTCCTAACATTGATGAGGTTGTCAGTCTGGAAGGTGTAATCCGGTTTGTCTACGATTTCAGTTGATGGGTCAGATAGATTCAGGATGTGTTTAGCCCGTTCTGCCGGCAACTTTTCGAAAACCACCGTATCCTTTTTGAAATCTTCCTGGAACGGTTTTTCAATGTCGTTGTACACGATCTGGTCTTCATAATCGGTGGAGCAGGATGCCATCAGGGTCATCGCTGCCACGAGTGTGGTTCCAGCAGCCAGTGCCGGAATCTTTCGATGTTTTTTCTGCTTCATCATTTTGAGTTTTTACTGTTAAAATACTTACTATGAAAAATAGGATGCAAAGATAAGAATAAATATTGGTTTGTCCAAATAATCATGCTGTTTTTTGGTGCTATTTCTTGCATTTTTCAAAGAAAAGTTGTATATTTGCAGAAAACTTTCTGGATGATGGCAAAGTGTAGCTCATCTGATATTTCCAGAAGGTGGCGTAATTAACTCAATATCAATTATTAAGACCTGAAGAAATGAAAAAGAAAAAAGAAAGAAAAGAATGGAAGGGACTGAAAATGGGGAACCTATTTGTGGGATTCGTTGCTCTGATGATGACCTGTTCTCAAACTGTTCATGCCGAGGAAATTAACTGGCAGAAGGCGGCGGAGATTGCTAAGAGATATGTCACTCTGCCGCAAAACGACGGTATGAAAGCAAAGGAGAAGGGCAGGAAAAATAAGGCTGGTACACCTTATTATATATATAATGATGCGCGGGGACAGGGATTCGTTATCGTATCAGGTGATGACCAGATGGGTGAAGTGCTGGGATACAGCAAAGAAGGTAGTCTCGATACGCTCAATGCCAATCCCTGCGTAAAACTGCTGCTTTCGGGATACCGACAGACTTTCGAGGTGCTGAAAGAAGGAAAGGTGAAGGTGCAAAGCCATACACGCAACGGACTTTACTCTAAAACCGTAGCGCCGATGCTGAAAAGCAAATGGGGACAGTCGTATCCGTTTAATGCTAAAACGGGATATGAATACAGCGGCTGTGTGGCTACGGCTGTGGCTCAGATGATGTATTATCATCAGTGGCCGGCTCAGGGACAGGGAAAAAACGAATATGTGGTAACCTACTACCAGGACAAGAAAAGTGCGGATTTCAGTCAGTCGCATTACGACTGGGCCAACATGTTGCCCGACTACCGCTATCCGGTTCAGGCTACTCCTGCAGAGATAGATGCCGTAGCCTTACTGATGAACGATGTGGGTGTGGCTTCTTTCATGCAATATACGCCCAGCGCAAGTGGAACCCAGGGAGTCTTCGCCTGTCAGGCGCTGCAGAAGCATTTCGATTATTCGGCAGCCTACGTTACGAAAGCTGTAGAAGGACCGGGGAGGTTTGCAGAAATCCTGAGACAGGAACTGCTTAACGGATGTCCGGTTTATCTGGAAGGCAGACCAGCCGGTTCGGCTTCCGGTCATGCCTGGGTAACTGATGGTTTCGATGAAAACGGCCTCTTCCACATGAACTTCGGTTGGGAGGGTCAGGGCGATGCCTATTATTCGCTCACCAATCTCAATGTTTCGCAGACCGGAAGTGAGTTTCAGGGCAAACCGCTTGCCTTTAACCGTGCCATTACCGCCATCTTAGCTCATCCCAACAACGGGAAATATCCCGAAATAGAGCGCGGACTGCTGGAAACTTCGCCGCAGCTGATGTTCAACGAGGGTGGTTCTCTCAGCCTGAAAGAGGCGTCGGGAAAGTTATTCGACCCTTCACAGCCGGTAACTGTCGAGATGAATTCCTTCGTCAACAGAGGCAAGCCTTTCAGGGGTGACATCGGTGTTGCCGTTTATGATGAAGCAGGGAATCTCAAGCAGGTGGTTTATTCTGATGATCATCAGCAGGGAGGCTTTACGGAAAGACTTTATGGCGGAGAGCAGAAGGGATGGATGGGAACTGATTATCTTATCAATCAGGCTCAGAAAATCAGTCTCAGTCTTGCCGGTCTTGAAAACGGCTATTACCGTATCATTGCTATATGTGCAGCCCGGAAGGATGATGGTTCATGGGATGATTTCCTGCCGATGAAGAAGGCACCTGTTATCGGGGTGGAACTGAAAGACGGTGCCGGCCGCATCTCTGAAATCTGTTCGGAAGATGCCCGCTTCCAACTGATGGGGCAGCCAAGACTTGACGGCAAAGCTGAACAGGGCAGCAAGGTACGAGCCTTCTTCACTATCAAGAACCTCAATGGTGTGCCGCGCGACTGTTACCTGAGAGTGAAACTGCTGGATGAGAACCAGGAGGTTGTGTTGAGTACACGTGTGGACCAGCTGACCGAAATAGATGGTTTCAGCGAGACCGAAATCCCGATTCTCCTTTCGGTTCCTGCCCAGCTTGCTCCGGGATATTATCAGGTGAAACTGGAGATTACTTCGGATGAAGCCGAAACCCAGGATTGTCCGCTTAACGGTATCAACGATCAGGATGCAGCCTATATAGAGGTGGTAAAGGGAGAGGAGAAACCATTGATGGCAAAAGCTGAAGTCTTTCTGGCTGATGATTCGAACGAGAAGATAGAAACCGGAAGCGTCGATGTATCGAAGGTATCTCTCTTCAAGATGGGAGTTTCGCTGCGTACGACAGAAGACCGCAGTTACGAGGGGCATGTTTCCCTCATCTCTGAAGATGTACATACAAAGGAAGAAATAGAGGTAAATGGAATCAGCGATGATGTAACCGTCTCATCAGCTTTAGACGTGCCGCTTTACAGCTACTGGCTGCGCAAGAATAATCTGCCTTGGACCGACGGTCATACCTATCTGTTCAGGGTGATGGGCGAGATAGGAGGAAAGAAAGTGGAACTGAAGAATCCGCAGGAATCTTCTTATTTTCTCAAGCGAAAGGGCGATATCCTTATTCTCTATCAGGATATAGCTACAGGAATAGAAAATGCTACCATCTCTGATACTGAAACCGAGATCTGTCGCGAGGGACATCAACTCTTGGTTTCGGGCAAGGACGTGAGAAAGATTAAACTGTATAATACGGGAGGAAACCTGCTCAGACAGGCATCTGCTACGGATGGAAAAACAGTCAGTCTCTCTTTACAGGGTATCAGACAAGGCGTTTATCTGTTGCGGGTAGAAACTGGTATGCAAAGCAAGACATATAAACTGCTGCTTTAAACGGATGTTCCTGTTTCGGAAACAGAACAGGTTATCCGATATAAGTATAAAAAGAAAGCTCAGGGCTATCTGCCCTGAGCTTTTTTCATTATCATGATTTCAGTATCATTTACTTCTGGCATTCCTTGCAAGGAGTCCAAGGCTTCAACTGCTTGAAGAAGTCGTTGCCCTTATCATCTACGAGGATGAATGCAGGGAAGTCCTCTACGGTAATCTTCCAGATAGCCTCCATACCGAGCTCTGGGTACTCTACGCACTCGATGCTCTTGATAGAACTCTTAGAGAGAACGGCAGCTACACCACCGATAGTACCGAGGTAGAAACCACCATGCTTCTTGCAAGCCTCTGTAACAACATCGCCACGGTTACCCTTGGCAATCATTACCAAGCTAGCACCGTGATCCTGGAACTCATCTACGTATGGGTCCATACGGTTGGCTGTGGTAGGTCCCATAGAGCCACATGGATAACCCTCTGGAGTCTTGGCTGGTCCTGCATAGAGGATAGGGTGGTTCTTGAAGTACTCAGGCATCTCCTCGCCTGCATCCAGACGAGCCTTGAGCTTAGCGTGAGCGATGTCACGAGCCACGATGATGGTACCCTTCAAGTTAACACGGGTGCTTACAGGATACTTGGTCAACTCAGCACGAACTGCGTCGATACCCTTGTCGAGGTCAATCTCGATACCCTTGGTACCCTCACCTGGGTTACGGAGCTCCTCAGGAATCAACTCTGTTGGGTTCTCATCCATCTTCTCCAACCAGATACCGTCCTTGTTGATCTTAGCCTTGATGTTACGGTCGGCAGAGCAGCTTACACCCATACCGATAGGGCAGCTTGCACCATGACGTGGCAAACGGATCACGCGGATATCGTGAGCGAGATACTTACCACCGAACTGTGCACCCAAGCCAATCTTGTGAGCCTCTTCGAGGAGCTTGTTCTCCAAGTCGATGTCACGGAAAGCACGACCCGTCTCATCACCTGTTGTAGGCAACTCATCGTAGTACTTGATAGAAGCCAACTTCACGGTGAGGAGGTTCTTCTCAGCTGAAGTACCACCGATAACGAAGGCGATGTGGTAAGGAGGACATGCTGCTGTACCCAGACTCTTCATCTTCTCTACGAGGAATGGGAGGAGTGTGCCCTCATTCTGGATAGTAGCCTTGGTCATAGGGTAGAAGTAGGTCTTGTTGGCAGAGCCACCACCCTTAGCTACCATCACGAAGCGGTACTCGTCGCCCTCTGTAGCCTCGATATCAATCTGAGCAGGAAGGTTGCAACGGGTGTTCACCTCATCATACATATTGAGAGGAGCGTTCTGAGAATAGCGGAGGTTGTCCTGTGTGTAGGTGTTGTAAACACCCAGGCTCAGTGCCTCTTCGTCCTCGAAGTCGGTCCATACGCGCTGGCCCTTCTCACCGTGGATGATAGCAGTACCTGTATCCTGGCAGAATGGGAGAATGCCCTTAACGGCAGTCTCTGCATTGCGGAGGAACTGGAGTGCTACGTACTTGTCGTTCTCTGAAGCCTCTGGGTCGCTGAGGATCTTAGCCACCTGGAGGTTGTGCTCACGACGGAGCATGAACTCTACGTCGTGGAAACCCTGCTGTGCCAGCAAAGTAAGAGCTTCCTTAGAAACCTTGAGGATAGTCTTACCCTCGAACTCTGCTGTACTTACGCCTTCCTTAGAGATAAGGCGATACTCTGTCTTGTCCTCTCCAATCTGGAACATTGGAGCATACTTAAAATCTGGAGTTTTTGCCATAATGTTTTTTGTTATTTTAAACTGTTGAAATATTCAAGTCTAATTAATTCTCGTATTCTATTTCCTGGTCGAGGCTGTCGACGAAGTTGCGGAAAACCTCTTCCTCCACATCGCCCATGGCAAATTCTTTCTCAGCATCCTTTCGGATTTCTGCTATCCATGAGCGGCGTGCCTTGATATAATCTTCGTGTATGCGGTTGGCATCTTCGAGTGTGATGTCACTGATGCCGTAGTAATCGCAGATCATCTGGTAGGTCCATGCCCACTGGTAGTCGCGATAGTTGGCATTGATTTCTTCAAACCGGTCGAGCAACTGTTCTATATTCTCGATAGTTCCTTCCTTCACATCCCTAACGATGCCTTCTTCTTCAGAAACCGGGAGTAGGAGTCCCGAAAGATCATCCCAATCGCCCACGCCGACATGGCTGGCTGGAGGGGTGATGGCTGGGTCGCGCTTCAGTACACGCTTCAATACGGCACCCATGTAGATGCGGAGGGCGATATCATAATATTTGATGCCCTTGTGGAGCGATGAAGCCGGTATGATATATTCGTGATAGAGATACTGCGAAACGTTATCGCCCGTAACCTCGCGCAGGTTTTCAAGAATCTTCTTACCCTTCAGAATCTCGCCAACAGAATAAGGTGAAAGCCAGTCGAAGTTGACGATGCTCTTGCGGTTCTCCATAGCACGGAGATCACGCTTAGGCCATTTCTTGATGTCGCGGTACAGACCTACGGTAGTGATGTTTCTGCCCGGGATGAGGAACATCTTGTCGCCATCGGCAATGAGGTAGGCGAAAGGCAGGTTGCGGGTGTTTGGGTGGTGCATCAGCTTGCCGAAGCATACTGAGAAGGAACCCAGAGTGGCTGGCATCAGGAGATAAGCACCGCTGGCTGTCTTGGAACCGCGCTCCAGAATGCCCCAGTGCATAGGTCCCATCTTGTAGGCATGGTTGCTGAAGTTGGTGGCAGAACCGGCGTTATAGAAAGAGAACATGCCTCCGATAAGCAGACTACTCTTATGATGAGAAGCGGTGAAAGGACCGCAGAAGGCTGCACAAGCCTCGCCATTGCTCATATAGGAGTTGGCGAAGAATACGGAGGCTGATGCGGTAAAGCCGTTAGCCAGCTGGCAGGCTTCGCCTACGAAGCAATCCTGTATCTTTACGCTGTTGATGACGCTGGCGCCTTCAGCGATGATGCTGTTTTCTGTAATAACGCCTGTGCCTATATATACGTTGCCATGAACAGAGCCCAATAGCGTACAGTCGCTCAGACGGGAAGCACCGTTCACTTCACAGTAATCATTGATTACGCAGTTGGTGATCTCCTTGGTATTGATGATCTTCACATTGTTGCCAATCTGGCCCCGATCCGGCATCTTGTTGTCGATGTCGGTCTTGATGAGCTGGCGGATTTTCTCCTTCATTTCCTTGTCAGGGAAATGCTTCACCATGAAGGCTGCCAGCTGGCTGTTCAGATCGCTGAAGAGGATTACGTTGCCTTCGCCCACCTCGTTGAGTACGCTCACAAGATTTCCTTCGCCGTAAGTAGCTCCCTCGGTGGTTTCCATGGTCGAGATGTTTGAGATGTAGCAATCATCGCCAATGGTATAGTTGTTGATGAAATTGCCTACGTTTTCTATCAGACAGTCGTCGCCTATGGTTACATTGCGCAAGGTGGCATTGTTGATGCCCGAATGCTTTACGAAGCCCTGGCTCACCTCCACGTTCTTGTTGAAGGATCCGATGTTTATTTCGCCATAGAGCATCACGCGGTGCATGAAGTTGGGCTTGAAATCTTCTGATACATTGACTGAGGTCCAGTCTTCGGCCCAGCAGTCGTTATGTTTAAGCACCTCGATTTCCTCGGTGGTTAAAGGTCTGTAATCATTCATAACTTACTTGTTATTGATATTTATGTTCTTACTCATAATCCTGGTACAGGAAGTCGTTGTATGGATACTTCTGTACGTGCAACTCTCTTACTTTCTTGTAGAGTATCTCGCGGAATTCGTCGATGTTCTCCTTGTTCTTTGCCGAGATGAAGAGGCAGTCCTCATTGAGTTTTGCCATCCATGTCTTCTTCAGGTCTTCCAGCGGGATGTTCTCTTTCTCCATCGGTGTGAGGTCGTCTTCCTCTTTTTCTATCCATGAGTAGTTGTCTATCTTGTTGAAGATAATCATCGATGGCTTATCGGCGCAATCCAGTTCCTTGAGCGTATTCTCTACTACCTGGATCTGCTCTTCGAAGTCGGGATGTGAGATATCTACTACGTGCAGAAGGAGGTCGGCCTCGCGTGTCTCGTCAAGGGTACTCTTGAAGGAGTCGACCAGGTCGGTTGGCAATTTGCGGATGAATCCTACGGTATCTGCAAGGAGGAACGGCAGGTTGTCTACCACCACCTTGCGTACGGTGGTGTCGAGGGTGGCAAAGAGTTTGTTCTCTGCAAACACCTCGCTCTTGCTGAGCAGATTCATGATGGTAGATTTACCTACGTTGGTATAGCCCACCAGTGCCACGCGCACCATTCTGCCTCTGTTTTTTCGCTGTGTAGTCTTCTGCTTGTCGATTTCTGCCAGTCGCTCTTTGAGGAGACTCATTCTGCCGAGGATGATACGGCGGTCCATCTCGAGCTGGGTCTCACCCGGTCCACGCAGACCAACAGATCCCTTACCGCCACCAGATCCTGAACCACCACCCTGTCGTTCCAGGTGAGTCCAGAGTCTTTGCAGACGAGGGAGCATATAGCGGTATTGCGCCAACTCTACCTGGGTTTTAGCCGCAGCGGTTTGCGCACGCATGGCGAAGATATCGAGGATGAGTGAGGTGCGGTCCAGAATCTTCACCTGCAGTTCCTGTTCGATGTTACGGATCTGTTTGGCAGAAAGCTCATCATCAAAGATGACCATACCTACTTCTCTATCTTCCTCTTCTTCGTTTTTGATATATTCTTTGATTTCTTCGAGTTTACCCTTACCCACATAGGTGGTCTGGTTAGGAGAAACCACCTTCTGCGTGAATCGCTTTACGGTGACAGCCCCCGCAGTATCGGCAAGAAATTCCAACTCGTCGAGATATTCTTTTGTCTTGGCTTCGTCCTGTGTCTTGGTAATCAGACCCACGAGTACAGCGGTTTCCGCCTTGACTTCTGATATTACAAATTCTTTCATCTAATTTCTTTATATATATAATAATGTGAAAAGATAGTGCAAAGATAGTGTAAAATACAGAGAAAACAAAATATAGCATCAATATTTTAACTTTTTTATTAATGTGGCAGAAAATATTCAAAAGACACAAAATGCACAGCTGTATTTTAGCCACAACAGCTCACAAAGGGTCTTTTTGGTTCGCAAAAATTGTAAACGTTTACGTGGTTTTTTGCATAAAAAATCGAGATTTATTTGATTTATATCAATATTTGTCTTAATTTTGCACCCAGAAAAAGAATTGATTTTCAAAAACGAACAAATCATAACTACATAAAAAACACAAACTGCTGAAACATTCAAAAACTTCAAAAGCCTCGACGTGATGTCGGGGCTTTTTGGTTTCTTCTCATTCAGGAGCGATTTTTGTTGTACGCTACAGTAACAGAAGCTGGAACGTCGGCTATACTGCTGTTGCGTCATAGACAGATAATAATTTCAACCTAACAATAAAATGAAAATGAAGCAAAAAAAATGTATTGTTGGTATTTTGTTGCTCGGCGCGGTTTGTGCGTAAGCCAACAATTATGAAGTAACATCACCTGATGGCAGATTGGCGGTCAAGGTGGAGTGTGTTGATGGAAAAACAGTGTATAATAAATAAAAAAGGGTGGCAGATATCTGAATCTGTCACCCTCTTTATTTTATGTTTCAATCAGTTTTTTTTCTGCGGATTGGTTATCTGTAGGAATTATTGGTTTTTGAAGACCAATCCATCTGCATCTGTATGATCGATGGTAATTGGTTTCTCTCTGCTAACCTCTTCTGCAAGAATCTTCTTACTCAAGTCGTTCAAGACATAATCCTGGATAGCGCGCTTTACAGGACGGGCACCAAACTCTGGGTCGTATCCTACCTTTGCCAGATATTGGATAGCTGCAGGAGTCCAGCGAAGTTCAAAGCCCTGAGGCTCCAACATCTTCTTTACTCGCTTCATCTGAAGTTCTACAACCTCGGCAATCTGCTCCTGGGTCAACGGCTTGAAGGTAATGATATCATCAATACGGTTCAGAAACTCAGGACGGAAGGTCTTGCGCAACATCTCACGGCTTGCGTTGGAAGTCATGATGATGATGGTGTTCTTGAAGTTGACTACACGACCCTTGTTGTCAGTCAGACGACCATCGTCCAATACCTGCAACAGGGTATTGAATACATCGGGATGCGCCTTCTCAATCTCATCGAAGAGAACCACACTGTATGGTTTGCGGCGTACAGCCTCGGTCAACTGGCCACCTTCATCGTAGCCTACATATCCTGGAGGCGCACCGATCAGACGGGTTACGCTAAACTTCTCCTGATATTCACTCATATCAATTCGGGTCATCATCGACTCGTCATTGAACAGATACTCAGCCAGCGCCTTGGCAAGTTCCGTCTTACCTACACCGGTAGTACCGAGGAAGATGAAGCTGGCGATAGGACGCTTAGGATCCTGCAAACCGGCACGGCTGCGGCGAACGGCATCACTTACAGCGGTGATAGCCTCGTCCTGTCCGATGACTCTCTTGTGGAGTTCTTCCTCCAGGTGGAGCAGTTTCTCACGCTCGCTCTGCATCATACGGCTTACTGGTATTCCGGTCCAGCGGCTTACAACCTCAGCGATATCATCAGCAGTAACTTCCTCTCTGACCATCGCTGCGCCACCCTGTGTACTCTTCAGCTGCTCCTGAATCTTCTTGATGTCATCCTCGAGCGCCTTCAGTTTAGAATAGCGGATTTCAGCCACACGCTCGTAATTGCCTTCGCGCTCCATGCGTTCAGCCTCAAACTTCAGGTTTTCTATCTCCTGTTTATCCTGCTGAATCTTGTTGACGAGCGCTTTTTCGCCTTCCCATTTAGCACGGAAGTCATGCTCCTGATCCTTCAATTCTGCAATTTCCTTATCCAACTGCTGAATCTTAGGCTGGTCATTCTCGCGCTTGATGGCCTCACGCTCAATCTCCAACTGCTTCAAGTGGCGGGTAATCTCATCCAGTTCTTCTGGTACAGAGTCACGCTCCATTCTCAGTTTGGCTGCTGCCTCATCCATCAGGTCGATAGCCTTATCAGGGAGGAATCTGTCAGAGATGTATCTCTCTGATAACTTGACGGCTGCGATGCAGGCATCATCCTGAATACGTACCTTATGATGGTTCTCGTAGCGCTCCTTGATACCACGGAGGATACTGATGGCGTCTACCTCGTCAGGCTCATTGACCATGACGGTCTGGAAACGGCGTTCCAGCGCCTTATCCTTCTCGAAGTACTTCTGATACTCGTTGAGGGTAGTAGCACCGATGGCTCTCAGTTCACCACGAGCCAGGGCTGGCTTCAGAATGTTGGCTGCATCCATGGCACCTTCGCCACCTCCAGCACCTACCAGCGTGTGAATCTCATCGATGAAGAGGATAATCTGGCCGTTGGCGTTGGTTACCTCTTTAATGACGCTCTTCAGACGCTCCTCGAACTCACCCTTATATTTGGCACCGGCTACCAGCGCACCCATATCGAGAGAATAGAGTTGCTTGTTCTTCAGATTCTCGGGTACATCGCCACGTACGATACGCTCGGCAAGACCTTCTACGATAGCGGTCTTACCTGTACCAGGCTCACCTATCAGAATAGGGTTGTTCTTGGTTCTTCGTGACAGAATCTGGAGTACTCTTCTTATTTCCTCATCACGTCCGATAACTGGGTCCAGCTTGCCGCTTCTTGCCTGTTCTACAAGGTTTTTCGCATATTTCTCCAAACTCTGATAGTTATCATCAGCGCTTTGTGATTTTACGTTCTGTCCCTGTCTCAGTGCCTGGATGGCAGCGAGCATATCTTTGGCATTTGCACCAGCATCCTTCAGAATACGTGCAGCAGTAGAGTTGCCCTGTACGATAGCCAACAGGATAGGTTCTACGCTAACGAACTCGTCGCCCATTTTCTTGGCGGTATCCTCGGCATTCATCAGTATCTGGTTAGTCTCGTTGCTGAGGTACGGCTGACCGCCGCCCTGCACACGAGGCAGATGTTGCATCTCCTGACGTAAGAGCATGGCGATTTGCTGTCCGTTCATGCCCAACTTCTGGAAGATGTAGTTGGTCACATCGGTAGCCTTTTCAAGGATACCGCTAAGCAGATGCACCGGTTCGATGGTTTGCTGACCATTTCGCTGCGCAATGTTTACGGCTTCCTGTACCGCCTCCTGCGCCTTGATTGTAAATTTGTCGAATGTCATATTAATATCTCCTTTCTTATATTATATATTCATATTTGTGTTATTTGGATGAGCGCCGGAATCTCCTCTTCGGAAACCTCCCGGTGCGTTCCTCCCATCCTTTAGCGAAACTTATGCCTATTCGTTGAAAATCAATGGTTTACTGACAATCTGTCTTGTTTTGGGTAGATAAAAGATAGAAATAAGAGATATTTCCGGACAGAATGACAGAAGAAGACGGTTTGAGTACGGGCTGAAGGCCCAGGCTCCTTTCAGGGCGTGAGGGCTTACTGGCGAAAGTTCAGTACGCGAAGAAATGATAGAATTAGAATTCGCTCAGATTGCTTATTTCTTGATTTCTCTCAATTATCTTTTAAATATCCTTTAAATAATGCTATTTTATGGGGGGAAATGTTGTGTAATCAAAATAATCTTCGTACCTTTGCACCATCATAAATTATAATTTATAAGTTCAATGGCTGAAACAAAGAAAATCAAGACAGCGTTGGTGTCTGTCTTCCACAAGGATGGCTTGGACGAATTGCTCGCCAAGTTGAATGAAGAGGGTGTAAAATTCCTGAGTACTGGTGGTACCCAGAAGTTTATCGAATCTTTGGGTTATGAATGCGAGAAAGTTGAGGAGGTCACTACCTATCCATCTATCTTGGGTGGTCGCGTAAAGACTCTTCATCCTAAAATATTTGGAGGTATCTTGGCTCGCCGTGACAACGAGGGTGACCAGGAGCAGATGAAGGAATACGAAATCCCTTCTATCGATCTCGTCATCGTAGACTTGTATCCTTTCGAACAGACTGTAGCTAGCGGCGCTAGCGATGCTGATATCATCGAGAAAATCGATATTGGCGGTATCTCTTTGATCCGTGCAGGTGCCAAAAACTTCAAGGACGTGGTGATCGTTCCTAGCAAGGCAGAATACGGCGTTTTGCTCGATATCCTGAAGAAGAAGGGTGCTGAGACAGATATCGAAGACCGCAAGATGTTTGCAGAGCGTGCATTCGGTGTAAGCTCTCACTACGATACTGCAATCCATGCATGGTTTGCTAAGTAAACTCTCGGAAAAATAAAGTAGTTAAGGAGTTAAGAAGTGGAAGAAGTCAGGACAAGTGTCTGCGGGGATTCTATCCCCGGTATATGACAGACTGTTGCCGTGGCTTCTATGCTCCTTTAACTCCTTAACTCCTTAAATAAAAAGAAAATTTTAAGCTTAAAATAATTTAGAAACGAAATGGGATTTTTTTCATTTATTCAGGAAATCGCAATGGACTTGGGTACAGCCAATACCATCATTATCAGTGATGATAAGATTGTAGTGGATGAACCTTCTGTTGTAGCCCTTGACCGCCGCACCGACAAGATGATTGCTGTGGGCGAGAAGGCTAAGATGATGTACGAGAAGACTCATGATAATATCCGTACTATCAGACCATTGCGTGATGGCGTGATTGCCGACTTTACTGCCTGTGAGCAGATGATGCGTGGATTGATTAAGATGGTTCATACTGGTAGCCGTCTCTTCTCTCCTTCACTCCGTATGGTTATCGGTGTACCTTCTGGTTCTACCGAGGTTGAGCTTCGTGCAGTGCGCGACTCTGCCGAGCATGCCGACGGACGTGATGTATATTTGATTTTTGAGCCAATGGCAGCCGCTATCGGTATCGGTATCGATGTTGAGGCTCCAGAGGGTAATATGATTGTTGATATAGGTGGTGGTTCTACCGAAATCGCTGTCATCTCATTGGGTGGTATCGTATCGAACAACTCAATCCGTACAGCCGGTGACGACCTTACTGCCGATATTCAGGAATATATGAGCCGTCAGCACAACGTGAAGGTTTCTGAGCGTATGGCTGAGCGTATCAAGATTCATGTGGGCTCAGCTCTGACCGATCTGGGTGATGAGGCTCCAGAAGATTTCATCGTACATGGTCCTAACCGTATTACAGCGTTGCCTATGGAGGTACCTGTATGCTACCAGGAGATTGCTCACTGTCTGGATAAGACCGTGGCAAAGATTGAGAACGCTGTGCTCTCAGCATTGGAGAACACACCTCCTGAGCTTTATGCCGATATCGTGAAGAATGGTATCTGGCTCTCTGGTGGTGGTGCTTTGCTCCGCGGTCTCGACAAGCGTTTGCAGGATAAGATCAATATCCCATTCCACATCGCAGAAGATCCATTGCACAGTGTTGCCAAGGGTGCTGGTATTGCGTTGAAGAATGTAGACCGTTTCTCATTCTTGATGAGATAATCAGAACTTATTCTAATAGTAAGAATAAAGTATGCGCAACCTTTTAGAGTTTTTAGCGAAATACAACCATTGGTTTGTCTTCCTGATTCTTGAGGTGGTGAGTATGGTGCTGTTGTTTCAGTATAACAGCTATCAGGGCAGTGCCTGGTTCTCCTCGGCTAATGCCGTAACGGGTAAGTTGTATGAATGGGATGCGAATGTAGAAACATTCTTCTCACTTACCAAGGTGAACCAGGAACTGACACAGCGCAATGCATATCTCGAACAGGAGGTGCAGAAACTTTCCGACAGTCTCGTGAGCGTGACCAAGGATAGCAGCATCTACCATCGTGACCAGTTTGCATTGCTGAGAAACTATCGTCTGATTCCGGCTAAGGTAGTGGCGAATAGTGTCGATAAACCCGGCAACCTGATGACAATTGACAAGGGTAGCGCGGATGGCATCCACAAGGATATGGGTGTAATCAGCGGTACGGGTGTTGTGGGTATCGTGTATCTGGTGGCAGAACATTACGCTATCGTGATTCCGGTATTGAACACGAAGTCGAACATCAGTTGTATGATTCAGAATAGAGGCTATTTTGGCTATCTGCGCTGGAAGGGTGGTGTGTCTGACCTTGCCTATCTGGAAGAGGTGCCACGTCATGCTCACTTTAAATTGGGTGACTATGTGGTAACGAGTGGCTATTCTGCTGTATTCCCTCCTGGAGTGAGAGTAGGTAGGATATTGCACGTGTTCAACTCCGCCGATGGACTGTCGTATCGCGTACAACTTCGCCTCTCTACCGATTTTGCCCGTCTGCGTGATGTATGTGTAATTGATGATGCCGCCATGAAAGAGCGGTTGGAGATTATGCGTGCAGCACAGGATAGCATCGCAACAAATGGAGACAATAATCAATAATGACGTATAGTAAGAGGATATAAAAAGCAATGAGTATAGATTTAGTGAAAAGACTAGCTACCTTTGTGGTGCTCGTGCTGGTACAGGGATTGGTGTTTAATCATATTCATCTATTCAATTGTGCCACCCCCTTGCTGTATATCATTATGGTACTGCATTTCCGCCGCAACCATCCTAAATGGGCGGTGTTATTGTGGTGCTTTATGATGGGGCTTTGTGTGGACGTATTTGCCAATACGCCAGGTGTTGCAGCAGCTTCGATGACTGCCGTAGGACTGCTACAACCTTATTTGTTTGAACTTTTCGTACCGCGTGACAGCGCCGACGATCTGGAACCGTCCATGCGTTCTATCGGCGTAGGTGCATATTGCTGGTACGTATTCTTCATCATTCTCGTTTATAATCTATTGTTCTTTACACTCGAAACATTCAATTTCTTTAATTGGGTTCACTGGTTGGAATGTATAGGCGGAAGTACGGTTATCACTTATATATTGGTGATGGCGACAGAAAGTTTCAGAAAGTAAGATTCCGGATAAGTGATGAGAGAGAAAAGAACACGATTTTTAGTTTGCTATATATAATAAGGTATGTTGGATTACAATCTTGAAAAACGTAGATTCGTTATCGGTGGAGTGGCCATAGCTATTGTGGTCATTTACATGATTCGTCTGTTTACGCTTCAGATTATGAGCGACGACTACAAGAAGAATGCCGACAGTAATGCCTTCTTGAAGCATATTGAGTTTCCCGCCCGTGGTGCCATTTACGACCGTAATGGTAAGCTGCTGGTGTATAATCAGCCGTCTTACGATCTGATGGTGGTCATGAACGAGGAGAGCGGCAGGCTTGATACGATGGATTTCTGTAATTCGCTGGGTATTACGAAAGAGTTTTTTATCAAGCGAATGAACGATATCAAGGACCGCTCTAAGAACCCGGGCTATTCGCGCTATACCCAGCAGCTTTTTATGGGACAGCTGAGCGACCGGGATTTCTGTGTGTTCCAGGAGAAGATGTTCCGATTCCCCGGTTTCTATGTCCAGAAACGTACCGTCAGAGAATATACCTACCCTTATGCTGCCCATGTGCTGGGTGATGTGGGTGAGGTTTCGCAAAGCGATATTGAAGATGATGACTACTATCAGGCTGGCGACTATATCGGAAAACTGGGTATCGAGAAGTTTTATGAGAAGCAGCTGCGTGGTGAGAAGGGTGTGAAGATCATGCTGAGAGATGCCCACGGAAGAATACAGGGTAGCTATCAGAATGGTAAACTCGACCAGAAACCTGTGGCTGGAAAGGACTTGACGCTGGGATTGGATGTCAAGTTGCAAGCCTTGGGCGAACGTCTGCTCCAGGGTAAAATCGGCAGTATCGTTGCCATCGATCCTAGAACGGGCGATGTGCTGGCTATGGTTTCTTCTCCTTCTTACGATCCAAGACGTCTGGTGGGTAGAAACCGCGGCAAGATGCACAAGTGGCTCTCGCAGAATCCTTGGAAACCGCTCCTGAACCGTAGTATTCAGGGACAGTATCCTCCGGGTTCTACCTTTAAGACCAGCCAGGCGCTGACCTATCTTACTGAAGGTATCATCACACCGGGAACAGCATTCCCATGTAATCATGGTTTCTCTTATAAGGGTCTGCATGTGGGCTGTCATGGTCACCCGTCGCCTATTTCGCTGGTTGATGCCATCAGTACCTCTTGTAATGGTTACTTCTGTTGGGGTCTTTACTATATGATAGGTAACCGCAAGAAGTATGGCAGCGTACAGAATGCGATGACCTTATGGAAAGATTATATGGTGAGTATGGGATTCGGATATAAGTTGGGCATCGACTTGCCTGGCGAGAAACGCGGTCTGATTCCGAATGCACAGTTCTATGATAAGGCTTACAAAGGTTCATGGAACGGACTGACGGTAATCAGTATTTCTATCGGTCAGGGTGAGGTTAACCTTACGCCGTTGCAGATAGCCAACCTGGGTGCTACCATTGCCAACAGGGGATACTATTATGTGCCTCATGTAGTGAGAAAGGTGAAGGGAGAACCGCTTGATACGCTCTATACCCGACGCCATTATACCAAGGCTTCCCGACGGGCTTACAACTATGTGGTAGCCGGTATGAGAAGTTCGGCACTGAAGGGAACCTGTAAGCTGCTCGGCCGCTACGATTTCGAAGCTTGCGGCAAGACGGGTACGGCACAGAACCGTGGCCACGACCACTCTGTATTCATGGGCTTTGCTCCGATGAACAACCCGAAGATTGCCATTGCCGTGTATGTAGAGAATGGTGGTTGGGGTGCTGACTATGGTGTGCCTATCGGTGGTCTGATGATGGAACAGTATCTCAAGGGTAAGTTATCTCCTGATTCTGAGCGCAGGGCTGCAGAGATGCAGGCCCGTAGAATCGCCTACGGATTAAGCAGTAGATAGTTTTCTGTTAATAGTTTATAGTTTATAGATTATGATCGATAATAAACAACCTAGTGTGCTTGCTTCACTTGACTGGTGGACGATAGGTCTTTATCTGGCACTCCTCATCTTTGGATGGGTGAGCGTCTGTGGAGCCAGCTATAACTATGGTGACAACGAGATATTCAGTCTGGGTGCCCGCTCGGGTATGCAGATTATATGGATTGGCACATCCATAGCACTGGGATTGGTAATCCTGCTGCTTGATGACCGGTTTTACGATACCTTCTCGTATGTCATCTATGGCGTCCTGATACTCTTGCTCTTTGCTACGATATTCAATCCGCATAGCATCAAGGGTTCCCACTCCTGGCTGGTGTTGGGACCGCTCCGACTGCAACCGGCTGAGTTCGGTAAGTTTGCTACGGCTCTGGCGGTAGCCAAGTTTATGTCAAGCTATGGTTTCAGTATGCAGAACCTGAAGCATTTCATGGCAGCCGTAGGCATTATCGTTCTGCCGATGCTCTGTATCGTAGGTCAGCGCGAAACGGGTTCTGCCTTGGTTTATCTTTCATTCTTCCTCATGCTTTACCGCGAAGGAATGCCGGGTGCCATTCTCTTTACCGGCGTGTCGATGGTGGCTTACTTCGTAGTGGGTGTGAAGTATGAGAACGTGATGATGTGGGATACCTATACTTCTGTGGGTAAGTTTGTTGTGCTTCTGCTGGTGCAGATTTTTACGGCTGGCATGGTGAACTCCTATACGGGCGATAGGAAACAGGCACTGATAATCCTTGCCTATTCGGTAGGCATTACGCTGCTCTTCGTGCTCTTTTCTACCTATGTCATTCCGTTCGACATTGTGTGGATCCAGCTCTTCCTGTGTGCTATGCTCATCGGATTCCTGGTTTATCAGGGACTGAGAACCCGGTTCCGGAATTACTTCCTCATCTCCATCTTTTCGTTGGGAAGTATCGCTTTCTTCTATTCTGCCGATTATGTGTTGAATCATGTGATGGAACCTCATCAGAGAGTGCGTATCAACGTACTGCTGGGACTGGATGAAGATTTGGCTGGTGCGGGATATAACGTGCATCAGAGTGAGATTGCCATTGGTTCCGGCGGACTTCAGGGCAAAGGTTTCCTCAATGGAACGCAGACCAAACTGAAGTTCGTGCCTGAGCAGGATACAGACTTTATCTTCTGTACGGTAGGCGAGGAGGAAGGTTTCCTCGGTTCGGCAGGCGTGCTGCTGCTTTTCCTGGCTTTGATATTGCGGTTGATGCATCTGGCTGAGCGGCAACCTTACAAATTCGGGCGTATCTACGGCTATTGTGTCCTGTCGGTATTCCTCTTCCACCTGTTTATTAATGTGGGAATGGTGTTGGGTTTAACTCCGGTTATCGGTATTCCGCTGCCGTTCTTCAGTTATGGTGGTAGTTCGTTATGGGGATTCACCATCCTTCTTTTCATCTTCTTGAGAATTGATGCGGGAAGGAACTTAGTGAGAAGTTAAAAAAAAGAGTGAACAGATTGTTGATGAATCTGTTCACTCTTTTTTTTATTGTATCTTGGAAATCTTGATGCCGATGTCACTCACGCCGGGCAGGATTTCTCTTTTCATATCATGTCTGATGGCTACGTGTATGGAATCGCCCTGATGCATCTGATAGATGTTGATAGGGAAGTTATACTGATAGTAGCTGATACCCTGTCCTTTGCTCACGCCGTTTTTGTCAATCAGCTGGCAGTTTACCGTATCTATCTTGCATTCGCCAGGCATCTTTCTGTTTCTGTGATAAACCGTCTGTTCTACGATGAGCGTAAGTCCCATGAACGGATAGGCACCTGTAATGCGAAGTCCTAGGCTTTGCCTGTAATGCCCGGGCTCGAGTAGAGGTGATACTTCGAATGATAGGGTGTCGTTCTTCTCCCATCCTGCAATCGGTGTATGGGCATACTCATCGTATACGGTCGAACCGCTGCAGGCAGAGAGAATGTGAACGATCGCTGTCAAAACGATGAAATAAACTGTCTTTTTCATCTTTTTCTAGCTCCTATTCTTTATTCCTGTGGGGCATTATTGCCCTGTGGCTTGTTTCCACCCTGAGGGGCGTTATTGCCTTGAGGCTTGTTTCCACCCTGCGGCTTGTTACCGCCCTGCGGCTTGTTTCCCTTGTTAGGACGTCTGTCGTTTCTTGGCTGGCGGTTGTCACCCTTAGGATGATTGCCCTGATTACGGTTGTCGCGGCGCTGGTTGTTTGGCTTGCCTTCATTCTTCTGAGGTTTGTTGTCGCCATTCAGCGCGCGGTTCTCGTTCTTCTGAGGCTTGTTGTCTCCCTCCTGCTGGCGAGGTCCCTTGTTCTTATTGTTCTTCTTCTTCTTTTTCTTAGCCTTGTCAAAGCGGCTCAAATCAGCTTCGGCAAGCAGGTCGACTGGCTTGGCTACAGGTTTTGCCTTACCGTCTTCCAGCAGACTCAATGGCTTCTCGCCCTGACGGTTCATTTCGATGATAGCCTTGGCACGCTCGATACTGATGGTTTCGAGGTTGGAAGCCAGGTTCTTGTCAGAAGAGTAGGTGATAAGACCTGCCAGGATATCCACCTTGAACTGATGGAAATCACCGTCGGCTGTCTGCAGTACGGCATCCTTAGGAGGTAACTTTCTGCTAGCCTCTACATAGCTGTCTACCTCGTAGTTGAGACAGCACTTCAGTTTGGCGCACATACCGGCAAGTTTCTGAGGATTCAGTGAGATGTCCTGGTAGCGTGCTGCATTGGTGCTAACGCTGATGAAGTTCTTCATCCAGGTAGCGCAGCAGAGTTCTCTGCCGCAAGGACCCGTTCCACCGATACGGCCTGCTTCCTGTCTTGCACCGATCTGTTTCATCTCAATGCGTACATGGAAGGTATCGGCAAGAACCTTGATGAGCTGGCGGAAGTCCACACGTTCGTCAGCGATGTAATAGAAGATAGCCTTATTGCCGTCTCCCTGATATTCTACATCACCTATTTTCATCTTCAGTCCCAGGTCTTTGGCAATCTGGCGACTCTGGATCATGGTAGCGTGTTCACGGCTCTTAGCCTCCTTGCATTTGTCAAGATCCACCTGCTTGGCGATACGGTAGATACGCTTGATATCATCCTGCGACTTGAGGTTTGCCTTCTTGATCTGGAGTTTTACCAGTCTTCCGGTCAGCGTAACCACACCGATGTCGTGACCAGGGTTAGCCTCTACAGCCACTACATCGCCCTTCTTCAGGTCGAGGTTATTCACATTGTGGTAATATCCCTTACGGGTATTCTTGAACTGTACCTCCACGAGGTCAGTACTTTCAGCATTGCCAGGTACATCGGCAAGCCAGTCGTATGTGTTTAGCTGTCTGTCCTGTCTTCCTACGCCCTTAGCGCACAGACCACGGTCGCAGCCGTTACACATCCTGAATTTCATATTTTTGTAATCCACGATAATCTGATTTATAATGTATAATTTATAATGTCATAATTTATAATGAACAATGAACAGAACTTTCGCAAGTTTTGCCCCATACGCCCTGTATTGCCCCATACGCCCTGTTTTGCCCCATACGCCCTGAAAGGGCAGAAGCTCCTAGCCCAGGGCATCGCCCTGGGTTATTACGGGCGCTAGTTTGTCGCCCTGTAAGGGCAAAAGCTTTAAAACTCCAAACAAGACATAAAGCTTTTGCCCTTACAGGGCGCCTTGTTGTCTGCCATTATACCCAGGGCGATGCCCTGGGCTAGGAGCTTCTGCCCTTTCAGGGCGTGCTGCTTCTGGAGCTTCACTTCCTAAGCAGGAGGACGATGATTTTGAGCGCCATATCGAAGAAAACGATTTTGGCATTGGCATTTTGCGAAATCATGCGCTTGCTGTCTTCGAAGAGGTTGGAGATGTCAATGATGTTTGCCTCGTTGATGAAGCGGGCAAAGTTCTTGGCAAAGTTCTCCTCATCCTGCGTCATGTAGCTCAGTTCCGGATTCCGGAAGTTGTACATGAAACTTTCTCTGAGCATGTGCATAAAGTAGTCGAGCATGCGTTTCTGCTTTTCTCTTCCGAAGGTGGCTATCACATCGGTCCACTTCTTGAGGTCACCAATCTTGCGCATGTAAGCCAGTCGCATCAGCATGATGAACATGTCGAGATGTTGCCGGTTTTCGTTTCCTGCATCCAGTTCTTCGAGTGCGAGGTTCCAGTTGCCGTTGGCGATACGGGCTATGCGGTGTGCCGTTTCTGGCTCCAGCGCCCTCCGTTCCGTCAGCGCTTTTTCCATCTCAGCGGTTTCTATCTTCTTGAAGTCGATACGCTGTGTACGGCTTCTGATGGTTTCGAGCAGCAGTTCCGGATTCTCGCTTACCAGCAGGAACACCGTCTGGCGTGGCGGTTCCTCCAACAGTTTCAGTATCTTGTTGGCACTCTGGATGTTCATACGTTCCGGGAGCCATATCAGACTTATCTTATATCCGCCCTGACTCGACATCATCATCAGTTCGTGAGAGATGGCATCGGTTTCTTCGGCAGTGATGATAGCCTGTTTGTTATAGTCGGCATCCGTCTTGCCCATCTTCAGCATCCAGTCGCTAATCTGGATGTAGGGACCTTTAGAAAGCAGCAGCTCTCTCCATTCCTTGATGAAGTCGAGGCTCACCGGTTTATGTTCGCTGCCCATATTGGCGGTCTTGATGGTAGGAAAGGTGAAGTGGAGGTCCGGATGTTCCCATTTCCTGAGCATCGGTGAATCGCCCAGAAGATAGCTGGCAAAAGCCAGTGCCATCGCCAGTTTGCCGCAACCCTGCGGGCCGCAGAACATCAGCGCATGGGGCAAACGGTTCTCCTGAACCATCTCCATGAGACGGTTCCATACTTCTTGCTGACCTATAACTTCATTTTTTTGCATTTAAAACAGTATTTTTGCTATTTGCTTGACGCTGTCTACAGCCGATACGGTAAAGAAGTGAACATTGTTGTAACCATGTTCGAAGAGATCTTGCACCTGAGCGGTTGTCCACTCGATACCGAGCTGCTTGGCATCATCGTCAGTTTTACATTTCAATACCTCCTGTGCGAGTTCTTCAGGAATATCGCAGTGGAAGGTTTTCGGCACTACAGTGAGCTGGCTCAACTTGGCGAAAGGCTTGATGGCAGGAATGATAGGGATGGTTACGCCCATCTGTCGCGCCTTTTCAACGAAAGCATAGAACTTTTCGTTGTCGTAGAAGAGCTGGGTAACGGCATACGCTGCGCCCAACTGTTGCTTCTCCAGCAGATGCTGCATATCCATTTCGAGGTTTGGCGCCTCTTCATGCTTCTCCGGATAGCAGGCTACACCGCAGCAGAACTTGTCGCCCGGGTGCTTGATGGGAGTGCCATCAAAGAAGAAACCTTCATTAAACTGATTCACCTGCTTCAGAAGGTCGGTGGCATGGGAATGACCATTCTCGGTTGGTGTAAACTGCCGGTCTTCTTTCGCCTTGTCTCCTCGCAGAACGAGAATGTTGCTGATGCCCAGAAACTGGAGGTCGAGCAGTTCGTACTCGATGTCTTCCTTCGTAGCACCGCTGCAGATAATATGAGGGATGACAGGTATGTCGTACTTATTCTGTATAGCGCCTGCGATGGCTACGGTGCCAGGGCGGCGGCGCACACGCTGGCGGGTGAGGAGACCGTTTTCCAGTTCCTTGTATACATACTCGCTATGGTGCGTAGTGATGTTGATAAAGCGAGGACCAAACTCGCTCAGCGCATCGATGGTACGGAAGAGTGCTGCTGTTCCGTTACCTTTCAGCGGAGGTAAAACCTCGAACGAAAAGCCTCGCTTATCGCCCTGCTGATGTAGAAAATCTGCTATGTTCATATTACCTAAATTCTATGTTTCTTCTTATTTTGGTGCAAATTTACAAAAAAAATAGGGGAAAACCGCATGTTGAACGTAATATTTATAAAGAAAAAACGTATATTATCAGGTGGGGATTGATTTTTTGCATGAAAAAAGGAGATTTCCTGCCGGTAAATGCTACGCTATTCTACAGAAAAGTGATTAAAATTTAAACCTAAGAATAATGGAACAAAAACAAACGGGCTCAAGAGCCTATCTTATTTCAATTGTGATGGTAGCCGTTTTGGGCGGCTTGCTTTTCGGTTATGATACCGCAGTTATCTCGGGAGCCGAGAAGGGTTTGCAGGCATTCTTCATGGGTGCTGAGGATTTCACCTATACCGATTTCTGGCATGGATTCACTTCTTCCAGTGCCCTCATCGGTTGTATCATCGGTTCGGCACTTTCGGGTGTGCTGGCTTCTAACTGGGGCCGTAAGCGCTCGCTGATCTTTGCGGGTGTGATGTTCTTCATCTCTGCATGGGGATCGATGTGCCCGGAGTCTTTGGTGTTGCCAAAGGGCGAACCTAATCTTACGCTTCTCGTCGTGTTCAACATCTATCGTGTGATTGGCGGTATCGGTGTGGGTCTGGCATCTGCTGTATGTCCGATGTATATCGGTGAGATTGCGCCTAGCAACATCCGTGGTATGTTGGTCAGCTGGAACCAGTTTGCCATCATCTTCGGTCAGCTGGTGGTTTATTTCGTCAACTTCTTCATTCTTGGCGATCATATTGCTCCTGCTATCCAGAGTGTGGGCAATGGTATGAACCAGATTCTGAATGGTGGCGAGGCTGCCTGGGCTATCGAAACCGGATGGCGCTATATGTTTGGTTCTGAGATGGTTCCGGCGGGCTTGTTTGCTCTGCTTATCTGCTTCGTTCCGGAGACTCCCCGTTATCTTGCCATGGTTGGTCAGGATGCGAAGGCTGAGCGTATTCTGGCTCGCATCAATGGTGCTGAGGAGGCTAAGAAGATTTTGGATGACATCAAGAATACGGTTACTGAGAAGAAGGAGAAGCTGCTTACTTACGGTGTGCTCTGTATCTTCGTAGGTGTGATGCTTTCTGTATTCCAGCAGGCTGTAGGTATCAATGCCGTGCTCTATTATGCTCCTCGCATCTATGATGCCATGGGCTTTGACAATCCGATGGTCTTGACCGTATTCAATGGTATCGTGAACCTCGGTTTCACCTGTGTAGCTATCTTTACGGTAGAGAAGTTGGGTCGTAAGCCTTTGCTCATCACCGGTTCTCTGGGCATGGCATTGGGTGCCATTGGTGTAGCCATCACCTTCGGTAATCCTCATCTGCAGTTGTTGTGCATGGTATCTATCATGGTTTACTCTGCATCATTCATGTTCTCTTGGGGACCAATCTGCTGGGTACTTATCGCCGAGGTATTCCCTAATACGATTCGTGGTGCTGCCGTAGCGATTGCCGTAGCCTTCCAGTGGATTTTCAACTGGATTGTTTCTACCTCTTTCGTTCCGATGGCTAACAGCCTGGGCTATTGGTTCACCTATGGCCTGTATGGTGTTATCTGTATCCTCGCTGCCATCTTTGTATGGAAGCTCGTTCCTGAGACCAAGGGTAAGACATTGGAGGATATGACCAAGCTTTGGAAGAAAAACTAAGTTCTTATTCTGTGAAATATCAAGACCGCCAGGTGTAGAAAGAAACGCCTGGCGGTCTTTCTTTATGCCCCCGGCTCGTCAGCTTAATCCATACCATGATATGACGGCGCGCTGTCGCCCCGTCGGTTGTGTCGGGAAAGTAGAGCAGACCCAGCTCGGTCTTGCTGTACATACGTTGGGGATAATTCATAAGCTTTATATTTTTTATGTTGCAAAAGTAATATTTATTTCAGACTTATGCAATTTTTTGAAGAGAAAAAATGCATTTTAATAGCTGATTTGTTGAAAAAAAAATCTTTTTCTTCCCGTATTACGTATAGTGTAATTGATGTAAATGTATATATATAATATACTTGGTATAGTATAGGAAAGAAAAATTAGCATTTAACTGTCTGATATTCAAAGTCTTGCATTTTTAAGATTTGCCAAGATAGTCATTCGGGCATATCAGAAAACACATGATTGGCCCTGATGGTACCTATTATTGGCCCTCATGGTACCCTCTGAAAGACTAAATTGCCCTGGTAGTCATTGCCCACCCAAATGAGGTAAACAAACGATGTTCTTCCGTTTACCAACTGATGTGGCTGCGTCGGGTTAAGGATATGGCTGAACTGGGTTACGCAGACGGCTGGATTCGCTTACTCAGACGGCTGGACTCGCTGATTGAGCCACTTGAGTAATCTGACAGAGCCACTTGAGTAAGCTGATTGAGCCACTTGAGTAAGTTAACTGAGCCACTTGA
>NZ_VZBE01000087.1:0-273571 GCF_009494835.1 Segatella copri | reverse complement strand
GTCGGCATGGTTACCGTTCCGCTCTCACTGATAGTTATAACTCCTCTGTTCATTTTCCCATAGTTTTTTCGTTCGACAATCTGTTCCTTTCTCGCTTGGCAATAAGCTTATCCATGTCATTTGAAATCTTCTGCTCCGTCACCTGCGCATAGACCTGTGTGCTTGTAATGTCTGCGTGTCCCATCATCTTGGCTATGCTGCCGATGGGAATGTCCTCGTTGAGCATCAAGACTCCGAATGTATGGCGGCTGGCGTGGAATCCCAACTTATTGCTTATGCCAAGCACCATTCCAAGGGTATGCACATCAAGATAGATGTCTTTCTTCTCACCCAGTGGAAAAACAGGCTTGCTGTCGTCCGTGGTATTGTAGAGCGAAAGAATCTTCTCGGCTATCGGATGGAGTGGCACGAAGAACTCCACGCCTGTCTTCTCTCTTTCCTTGCGGATGAACTTTCTACCATCGGAGTTGTCACTGATATGGTGAGGGTACAGTTTCTTTACATCTATATAGGGTAAGGAGGTGAGCGAGGCAAAAATGAAACATCTGCGTGCAAGCTCCGTTCGCTCGTCAGCCATCGGGGTAGAGAGCATCTTGATGAAGTCTGCCTTGCTGATATGGGTCATCTTCGGGGCTGCCTTCTTCTCATACCCTATCTTGGCTATGGGATTGAAGCGGATAATGCTCCTGTCCACTGCCTTGTACATCAACATGTTCAGCCAGAGAAGGCAATGGTTCACGTAGCTGTCGATGCGTCCCTGGTCTCGTTTCAGGAATAGCTTGTATTCCTCCCCGAAATTCTCGCCTATGTCCTCAAAGGCGATGTCGTCCTTATCCAACGAATGGACAAAGGCTCTCAGGTTCTTCTGCCATGTTCGCTTGTGCAGAAAGGTTTGTCTGGCTTTTGAGGTTCGATACCATTCCACGATGGTATCACCAAAGTTCAGCAAGAACCTTCCTGTCGTGTCCTTGTCCTTCAACACTGCCTTCAGCATATCCACGGTGATGATGCCGTTGGTGGAAAGAAGTGAGTTGTATTTATCCTTGACCTCAGCAAGGAAACTTGCCAATCGTCCGTTGTCCCTTGCGTTCCGTACCTCTCCCTTCTTGGCGTTCCACTCCTGTGGGGTACAGGATATGCCTGTGGAAATGGCTGCACTTTTGCCGTCAACGGTGATGCGGCAAAGTATGTTGACTGTTCCGTCTGCCTTCACCTTCTGTCTGTTGATGTAAGGCAAAATTGAAAATGTACTTCTGCTCATAGTTGTTGTCCTTATAATATAATAATGTAGTTGAAACTGTAAAAAGAAAAGTTGAAAGCCTTGTTCATAATGCGAGAATAAAGTCCTTCTCGGTTGCAGCGATGAACTTGTCCATGTCCTCAAACAGCTTCTTTTGGGTCACTCTCGCATACCGCTGCGTCATCTTCACATCCTTGTGACCGAGCATCTTGCAGATGGTCTCCATCGGCACACCAGCCTCCAGCGTAATGAGGCTGGCGAACGAGTGTCGTCCCGAATGGTAGGAATAGGTCTTGCTCGTTTCCGCCAACTTGCAGATGGTGATGAGGTCGATACGAACACGATTCGTGCTCAGCAATGGGAAAAGGGTATCTCTTGCCCCGTCCTCGTATTTCGCCATCAGCTCCAACGCCTCGGGCAGGAGTTTCACCCTGGCAAGTGTTCCGGTCTTCTTGCGGTTATAGACGAGCCATTTGTCACCATCCTCCAACACCCTGACATTGGCTTTCGTGATGGAAACGGTGTCTATGAAGGCTGTTCCTGCATAGCAGGCGAAAAGAAACAGGTCACGGCTAACGGATAGTCTCGGCTTGTCTTCGGGCAGTTCCACATCACGGATTTTTATGAAATCAGACATGCTGAGAGCCTTGGGGGTCGTAACCTTTGGAGTGCCAACCCGATAATGGGCGAACAGCAGGTTCTTGCACAAGCCTCGCTCAAAGGCGATGCGGCACATCTTCTTGAAGAGCGACACATAGATGGTGATGGTTCCTGATGAAAAGCCTTTCTCGTCAAGCAAGTAATGGTGAAAGTCACTGATGAAAGGCTCGGTCAGCTGTCCGAAAGCCAAATCAGTCAACCTATACTTCTCCCCGATGAACTCAGCGAGATTCTTGCGAATCTTTCTGTAAGTACAGACACTGCTCTTCGACATATCGATGCCCTCATGGGTGCTGAGTTCACTGATATGCTCGTCCACGAAGGAGAGAAGGGTGGTCTGTGTCTTGACGCTGCCCTGCAAAGCCTCCTTGACATCCTTAGCCTCGAAGTCCGTTCTCTTTTCCACAAGCACATCGAAAGCCTTTTGGATGGAAAGCAACAACTGCTCGATGTCCTTGTTGGTCTCCACGGCTTCCTTGCTCTTGCCCTCCAATCGGCTGGCACGGGGATTCCAAAGCGATGGAGTGCAAGACAACTTGCAGGAGAACTGCGCCATAGTCCTGTTCACTGTGATGCGTCCCATGATGGGAGCTTTTCCATTCTTGTCCATTCCGCTCTTTTTTAGGTAGAGCAACACCTTGAATTTTTCGATTTTCATAACGCTTACATTTTGAGTGTGCAAATATAATCATTTTGTAAGCGTTCCTTGATACGCAAAACATTGAGAATCAGCGCAATAAAATCCGTTGATGCACAAAGTTGCCTTTCCGCATTGTTACCTGCTTTGCATAGGTAACTGTGGCTCACGATTTAGTAACTGAACTACTTCAATATTCCTCACTCGCTTGCTTTATGCCGATTTGGCAACTTTGTGCAAATCTGCTCATTCCCAACTGTTTACGTTCCAACCTCTCTTATTCTCCTTTGGCTGCTTTAGAGCTTTATGTTAAAAATACTAACTCATAGTTTTATGGCTCCAAAGTCTATAAGTTACGAGGTGGAAAACATAGAGATAAAAAGAAAAAAATAACACGGACAAATTGAATTTGTCCGGACAAATTGTCCGGTAGCTTATAAGTTACTAATATTTAACCCTTTACAAGCGACCGGACAAAAGAGCCGGACAAATTCAATTTGTCCGTGTTTCTATTTTAACTTAATTACTTTAACTTTTCTTCGTTCATACACTACGCTGATGCAACTTAGTACCGTTACCAGGCAAGAAGTAAAATGAACCTTATTTTAATCTTTCAAGCACCCGATAGGAACAACATAAACACCATCTTTTCTTCGATAAGCGAAATCGCCTGTTCCCGTAAGTACCATCATGAAAGATGGATCATTCATTTTTTCTGTATTTATTTTACCTGCAAGAGTTAGCAGGTTTTCTGCACCCTCGTTAATGAGCTTGTCGCCACCTAACTTTACTTCAACAAGTCCATATTTACCATTACGCAGATGCACAACAGCATCACATTCCAATCCATTTTTATCGCGATAATGATACACCTCTCCATCTAATGCATCTGCAAAGACTCGCAAATCACGAATACAAAGGGTTTCAAAAAAGAGCCCCATCGTATTGAGGTCGTTGATAAGATCTTTAGGCCCCAGTCCCAATACTGCCGTTCCGATAGACGGGTCTATAAAGTAACGGGTATTTGCAGTACGGATAGCCGTCTTGGAGCGTAGGTTAGGATTCCAGGCTTCGGAATCCTCTATGACAAAAATCTTGCGCAAGGCTTCCAGATAGCTACCTGCTGTCTTCACGCTAATTTCATTTTCATCATTTGTCATCATATCAGCCACTATCGTTCCGATGGTTGCTTGCGAACCTTGATTCCGGGCGTATGAACGCAATAGCAATCTTGTAGTCGTTGCGTTGCGATTTACTCCATCCACCCGCGAAACATCTTTCTTAATAACAGCATCCACATAGTCGAATGCTTGTTCCAAAGCTGCTTCGCCTTGTAATCCACAAGCAAAAGGCCAACCACCACGGCAAATCAGATATGCCAGGTCATCTATCTTCAGTTTGTTAATGGCAACTATCTTTTCTGGTGTTTCAAATAAATGTGCCAAACTCACCTTTCCGTTTGATTCGCCTGATTCATAGAGACTCATTGGTCTCATCGTTAGCCAACTGAACCGTCCCGTTCCAGAATGGTGCATATCTTTTTCATCTGCAGGAACAGCAGAGCCTGTCAAGACAAACTGTCCCACATCATGCCGATGGTCAACCTCAAATCTGATGGCATCCCAAAGTTTGGGTGCCAACTGCCATTCATCAATAAGTCTTGGCGTATCACCCTCCAGCAAGACAAAAGCATCAATCTCTGCCATCTGTAGATTTGTTTCCAATGAGGCAGGATTATCCATATACAGGATACTATTAGCCTGCTGTTCGGCGGTGGTAGTTTTCCCACACCATTTTGGACCTTCTATCAAGATAGCCCCCTTGCTTGCCAGTTTCTTTGCCAGCATTTGGTCTGCGATTCTATATTTGTATTCCATATTTTCAAATATTTGATTACGTGTGCAAAGATACTATTTTTTTTTGATATTTCCTCAGTTGGCTGGATTTTATTTCCTCAGTTGGCCGTATTTCATTTCCTCAGTTGGCCGTATTTTATTGCCTTAATTGGCTGGACTCATTTTAATCAACAGGTTTTGGTTGCCTGAAAGCAGAAGGCGTTACCCCTCTCATCTTCTTGAAGAATTTGGTGAGATGAGCCTGCGAGGAAAAACCGAAGGTATTGGCTATCTCCTGAACCGTATGCGTGGTGGTAGAAAGTTCGCGCTCTATCTCCTTCTCATCTGCATCAATCACGGCTATGTCGACAATCTCCAGTCCATACTTGGCAGATTTGGCACAGCCAGACCAGAAGTATCCTACTCCTGGTGTGTGCTCGCCTTTCTATCTATAGCGTGAACTTATATCCTGCCGTGATATATATGGCATGGTTGCGTGCCGTTGGTGAGTTGTTAAAGCCCCAGCCACCGGGGTTGTCTGTCTTCAGACTGATAGCCTGTCGCAGTTCGAAACAATAGGAGGCGTCGAGGGTGATATGTCGCCATTCGTAGCTCACTCCAAGGGGAATGCCAATAACAACATTGCGGAATTTGCTGCTTACATCCTCCGATTTCTTCTCTTTGTACGATTCCCATAGGTACATTGATGATACATCGTTGCCGAGGTTCATCGTGCGTATGCTGTGTATAGTCATCTTATCCTTTGCCGAGAGGAGTATGCCAGCCTGCACACCAATATGTGCAGCCAATCCTTTCACACCAGAGAAGTATGTCTTGATTTGCAGAGGCACGGAGAGATACGTCACGTCAAGTTTTTCATCGGCAGACGCATATTTCTCTTTCTGTTTCTCAAATCCAGTACCTATCAGGCTGAAGTCTGCTCCCGTAAGCAGAGAAAAATTCTGCGACAAAGGAAACTCAACGCTTGCTCCAACAGTATATCCGGCTTTCCATTTCTCTGCTACCGTTAGTGCAGCGCCATTCATCTTGGCTATTGTTACGCCTGCATGTGGAATGACAGACACGTGGCGACTTTCGTTTTGAGCTGTTGTCCACATAGGCAACAACATCATGATAACGACTGTTATGATATGTTTCATTGAAATTATTTTCGTTTATAGGTATAACATTCTGTTGTATTATCTTGCTCGCGCGTAAGCTTCATACTGTTTTCAGTCTTGTCGCTTATGGTCCATGTTTCTGTATAACTGTATTTTGGGAAAAGGAGATTGGTCAAGTCTTCTGCAATAGTGATGTCGTCACCCTTCAACATGAAGCATTGGTCGTAGAGCTGACTTCCAAACCTATCCCATTTGCATATTTTGTGATTTTCTGAAAAAGCTAATGTGTGGTAAAACTGCTTGTTCCAATCATCACCATTGAGAATGTCAATATCGGTAACATTCTCACCATTGATCATGTGCGTATAGTGGATGGTTTCCCACTTGCCAAGCAGTCCTGCAGGCACAGGGGTCTTCATGATCTCGTCGGCTCGCATCATCTCATCAGGAACATCTTTCTTCACGAAGTGTTCCACTTGCAGACTGTTGTTATTGCGGTCAATGGCAAGCAATGAGTTGCTGCCAACGGCATACACCATCCATTGTGAACCCAAAGAAGAGATGACACAGCTATTTCCATTAAGTATCACCTCTGCAGAATGATATTTCACGGAATAATATTTTTCCACACCATACAAACATGTCAAATCAGAGATGTTTCCTTCATTATCGATATAGAAGCCTGTGCCGTTCTCGTTATCCTGTTCCCAATAACCCGTGATATCAGCCATCGTGTAACCCGACATTTTCATGCCCTCAAGTTCGCTGATCATCTCGTTTCCATTTCCAGGGAGGGATGTCAGCTTATAGAAAGGCACTACGGATGTTTTTCCTTTATACGCAAGATACATTGTTCTGTCATTGTTTCCCGCCACTGTCACATTATAATAGGCGCCATTGCTGATAGGAAGTTGCATCTCGTAGTGGTTGCCGTTAACGCTCCATTTACCTGTTTTAAAACCCAGGTGATAAGGATTAGCGGTTTCACCGGTATATAACCATTCGCTGACAGTCTCGTCACTGTGTACCACGATGCCCTGAATGGCACCATCGCCATTGATGTCACCATCGGCTATTTGCCAATAACCGGTAATCGGGGTATTAATATCAGGGGAGAGATCGGTTTGGTCGTCACTGCATGATGTCAGTATAATGATGACAAGCAGGCATTGGGAAAGAAATGCGAAAAAAGTACGTTTCATGTTTTGTTATTATTTTACATTAATTCCGCAACACTATTATAAATTAAACTTTTTAAGTGTCTGAGCAACAAAAAGTTGCCCAGGATTTTGTCATATCGAAGAATTCACTTATCTTAGTGTTGCAAAACAAACAAGAGAATTCAACGATAGCCATGGCAAAGATGGCTAAACATGGACTCATTTTAATCAACAGGCTTTGGTTGCCTGAAAGCAGAAGGCGTAACCCCTCTCATCTTCTTGAAGAACTTGGTGAGATGAGCCTGCGAGGAGAAACCGAAGGTATTGGCTATCTCCTGAACCGTATGCGTGGTGGTAGAAAGCTCGCGCTCTATCTCCTTCACGATGTATTCATCGATGATTGCCTTCGGCGTCTTGCCGGAGATGCGGCGGGTAACCTGAGCCAGATAACGGCCACTCACATTCAACTGGTCGGCATAGAAATGAACATCGCTGTAAGTGCGGCAGAAGTTATTGACCTGCGAGATAAACTGGTTGTAGAGCTCGGAACTCCTGCCTTGCAGATTGCTCTGGCGCACGAGTTCTACATTGATGAAATCCTGCGCCATCGCCAACGCCTCCTCCATCTTCTTGCCCTGATTCAGATAGACGGCAAGAGCTGAAGAGAAACGGTTGATGAGACCATGCGAATTGGCATTGTCGAGGCGATAGATCCGGAGTCCCTGCTTCTCGGCAAGGCTCAGCAGTTTGGAATTTTGAAGAATGATGTCGCTCTCCTTCTTGCGTGACACGACGACAGAACAGAGCGGCAACAGACGGTATTTGATCTGGCTCACCACATCTTCCGTCATCAGCGCATCGCCCTGGCTCGACCAGATGGCAGGGGCATAGATGATATGGGCAGGACGGTACTTGGTCAACGCATCGATGACCACATTCAGCGTCTCCACCCTGCGTATCATACCAATCTTCACTATATCAGGCTGCATATCGTTCATGATAGCCTCTATCTGCCCAGAAACAATCTCAGCAGGAATATCGAAGAACTCCTGAATACCGAGCGTATTCTGCACAGTGATGCTGGTTATTGCCGAAACAGCATAACCGCCCAACTCGGAAATCGTTCTGATGTCCGCCTGTACACCAGAGCCTCCGGTGCTGTCTGAACCTGTAATCGTTAATATCATATTCTTAAACTTTGAACCCGATGATAAGTTTGAGGGCAAAGATACAAAAAAAGAGCGAATAATCCGCAGAATTTGCAGATAATTCGCTCTTTTTTTTATTCTTCTGTAAGATCTTTACAATCCTTGAGTATCTCGGCAGGTACCTCATCGCAACGCTTGTAGCGGCTGATGTCGGTAGCATCGTCCTTGACGGTCCATATCATCGAACCTGATGCCAGGAGACGGGTTACGAGATAACTCTGGTTCCAGTCGCCCTTACCGTTATCATAGCTTCCGCTGATGATGTAGCCCTGGTATGGATCGTTCTTGATAGCGAACGAACCGGTGATATGGCGACCATACATACTGTCTAAATTCTGATACATCTCGAAAGTCTGGTCCTTGCGGTTGAAAACGATGTAGCAGTATGTGCCCTCAGCAAGAGGTTTACCGTTCCACTCAGCCAACTCCCATGTGCCATGAAGATTGGCAGGTGTAACTTCCAGAGAAGGCTCCTCCGGTTCTTCATCATCGCTGCTGCAGGCAGCAAAGCCGCAGGCAAACAAAGCAATCACCAGGAGGGTGAAGAGTTTTTTCAAATATTTCATTGTCTTGGTATTTTTTTCTTTTTTACTTTTTTACCCTTTTACCTTTCTAACTTTACAACGACCTGTATCGTTCTGTCAGACGGACGGGCATCCAAGCCCTCCAGAATAACAGGGAAGGTGAAGGATTCGGGCATCGTAGCCGGAATCTTATCGGCTATGATGGTGATGACGAGGTCAGCCTCATCACCCGGTTCTATCACCTCAGGCTCTGTCGTAAGACGGGCATAAGGAGGAAGAAGGAGGCTGGATATACGGAGCGGCTTGTCGCCGCTGTTTCCGCAGAGGATACGTGCCTCAGGCTCTGTGCCCGGCTTTACCTCTGTGATACTTGCCTTCGCCTGTTTCAGTCTGAGTACGCCCATCTTGTGCGGATAGCGCGCCCACTGGTCAGCACCCGGCAGCACCTTGCCCGTTAAGGCAAGCTTAACGGCAGGCTGTCCCTCTACCTCTTTCAGATAGAGATAAGCACCCGTATTGATGGTGCCCGGATAGCGGTTAGGCGTGAAGGTGAGCTGCACCTGACAAGTATCGCCAGGCTTCATCACATCGCCCTTGACATAAGAACTGGTACATCCACAGGTGGTTCTCACCTGTGTGATGTGCAGTATCTTCTTGCTCACATTCTTACCTACGAAGGTGAAGGTGCGAGGCGCATCGTCCTCGGTCATCGTACCTGCATCGATAAGCGGATGCTCAAACTTCAGCAGTTCCTCCTGCGCATTCACCGTAACAGGCAAAGCCAGGAAGAAAAGCGATAGGAAAGCAAATATCTTCATATTACATCCAACCATTGTTACCGGCACTCTTTCTAACGGTCACAACTACGGTCTGGCTGGTACCATCGGCAGCTGTTACGGTGAGCGATGTACTTCCGGCAGCGAGTCCCTTCACGATGAGCGTCTTGCCATCTACCGAAGCAGAAGCTACGCCGTTCTTCGCTACAGAGCAAGAAAATCCCCCTGTCTGACCTGCGAAATATGCAGCGAGGTTGAGAGAAACTGTCTTCTCGATGCCTACATAGACGTTAGGCAACTTCATATCAGAACTGAATTCCTTGTTCTTGATGTTATTCAAGAGCTGAGCTGCATCAATCAGACCAGCACCCATCTTGCCGATGTACTTAGAGAGCTGTACAATCTCTGGCGAAGCACCTACGGTAGTATGGTTCATATAGTAGGTCTTAGTTGCACCATTCTGATAATGACTATCCAAATCCTTCACTGATTTCTTCATCAGGGCTACGAAGTCGGCAGCACGATAATGACGGTTCGTCTTGGCAGCATAAGCGAGACCCAAGGCAGCCACACCCGAAACATGAGGACAAGCCATAGAGGTTCCCTCCATGTAGCCGTAAGCAGGCTGACCGTTCTTGATCATCGTAGAGAGCACAGCACCTTTCTGCTCGGTGGTCTCTGCCCAGTATTCATCTTCCTGCTCGCCAATCTTGCTGTAATATTCCAAGTCGCCACCAGGAGCGCTCAGGGTTACGAGCGAACCGAAATCGGTGTAGCAGGCTGGAGTAAAGTCGGCAGCTAATGAAGATACGCAGACGCACTTAGAGTAAGCACCTGGGAAAGCAGGATTGCCAGCATACTCGTTACCGGCTGCGAAGACTGGAATACCACCGTCGATGACACCATTAGGCGAACCGGCATTGTTGATGAAGTAATCCAGAGCTTCCTTCTCCAGCGGATAGGTCTCAGCCCATTCCTTCTCGGTAGCAGGGCCCGGAGTATAACCGTTGATGATACTAGACTCTGAAGAGTTGTAACCCCAACTGCACTGCAGGATGACTGCACCATTATCGGCAGCATACTTGATGGCTCTCGCCTCGCCTGCCAAGGTTACACTGTTCTGACCGGAGAATACCTGACAAGACATAATCTTGACACCAGAGTTAGGAGTTCCGTCACCACCGGCAACACCAGATACACCAATACCATTATTATTTACGGCTGCAATGGTACCAGCTACGTGAGTACCATGACCGGTGTCATTGGCATCAGTCCAGGTAATATCGCCGCTCTCAGTAACGAAGTTGTAGCCATGAAGGTCGCCCTCATAACCGTTTCCGTCGCCGTCAGTCTGGGCACCCTGAACACTTTCGCCCGGGTTGCACCACATGTTGGCTGCCAGATCAGGGTGCGTATACATCACGCCCTCATCAAGAATAGCCACGATGATAGAAGGATCGCCTTTACAGGTCTTCCATGCCTCAAGTGCATTCACATCACATCCTGCCTTAGCGCCTACCTTGTTGTTGTTGAGGTTCTCAAAATCATAGTTGCCCTCGCCCAGGTTACGGTAATGCCACTGGCTGGTAAAGCCCGGATCGTTTGGCTCGCCATTGGCTGCTGAGCGGGTAGACTTCTGCTGAAGTGCCTTATCGCTGAGATAGATGCGCTTGCTGTCGGTATTGTAAGCACGCTTGATGCGGCCGTTGGTCTGAACCTTTGAGATTTCGCCCAACTGCTTCAGGCGCTCGGCAGCCGTCTTCAGGTCGGTTCCCTTATTAAACTTCACCGTATACCAGAGGTGGAGTCCCGCCTCGCGGGTTCTTGCCTCAGTATTTGCATCTACCGGGAACACACGCTCGAAGCTGTAGCTTCCCAGGATGTCGAGCACCTCATCGGTAGAAGGAATACCCGAACGGGTAGCCTTTCCGGCGCGGGTCTTGCTCAGTTGTGCCTGGTCGAGGATATCGCTCATCTCCGGACTGAACTTAATCAGCAGCTCACCCGCCTCAGCATCTGCAGGAATGGTGATTTCTGAATTGCCGTCAGAAGAGCCGATGGTTGACAGGCTGTCAGAACAGCCCGTCAATGCCAATGCGACCACTGCTATATAGAAAAACTTTTTCTTCATTGTTTGCTTCTATATTGTTTTTATGTTTATCTTACTTTTTCTTAGTTCTCCTGTACTTAGCCATCAGCGCAGCTTCATTAATATCGCCTGCTGCCACGTATTTGCGGTAGTAGAGCGGATAAGCTACACCCGAAACCTTCCAGTTGCTACCTGGGTCGCTGGTTCCGTAATAGTAGTCGTAGCTGTAGCTGTCTTCTGTCATATTAGAGAAACCAACGGGAGCGCCATCACTATTCTTACCCTTAGGCTGCTGGTTGAAGATCATCGTAGGTGCATTCCATTCTACCAGGTGTGGATGGAAAAGAATCCAGTTTGGCACCTTTCCTGTAAAGAAGTTCAGGTTGAGTGACAACTGACGGCAGTTTGGCAATACACGTGGCACCTGGTAAGGATAAACCTTCTCACTAACTACAGAACCGTCCTTGTGTTTGCAGGTTACAGGATTACTCCTGTCTGAGAGCAACCACTTGCAGGTATCGCCTACCAGCTTGTCGAGATAATCTTTCTTGTTGGTAGAGAAGTCAGACTCGCTGTATCGGGTAGCCTTGTCGGCAGCCTCCAGTGCCTCAGTCATCTCTTCATCGGTAGGAAGTTCACCCTCCAGGAAGCAGTAAGACAACTCCAGTGTATTCAACTTATCCCATGTCAGGAGTTTGAGAAGCGCCTGGCGGTCTGCGGATTCGGCATTTACCTTACCATACAGTCCGATAGGATAGTTATTATAAACATAGACGCCTGATGCGTTCTTTTCGCCCAGCGAAGCGATGTTGGTGACAACATCCGTACGGCGCTGTGCGTAAAGAATGAGGTTACGCAACTTAGGGAAGTTCTTCTCGTTGACGATATTGGTGATATCCGACAACTTGTTGAAGTTGTTACTTACCAGATTGAGCGTTTCAAGACTCTTGCCCAGATTAACAAAGCTAGCAGGCAGATGAGTCAGACCATAAGCCTGAACGGTAAGATTCTTCAGATACTTCAGCGAGCAGATTTCTTCACCGAGCTTCACCTCACGAATCTGGTTGTTCTCGTTGGCAGCAACAGAGAAAGACTCCAGATACTTGAGATTGCCCACTTCCTTAGGAAGAGTTTCACCACTCTTGAGGTTGAACATGCTGAACTTGACAGAACGTACACGTCCTAAAGCCTCAGGATGCTCCTTCACAAAAGCATCAGTAGCTTCCCAGAGCGTTACGCCGCTCCAGTTGCGCATGTTATCGCTGGAATCGAAGGTAGCAATGCTACCCAGTTTCTGGTTGATCATGATGACAGAGAGAGAGTCACCGGCACGGTTGTCCTCAATCTTTGGTGCTGCCTTCTGACGAACGGTCAGAATGACATCATCTGTAGGTTTGCCATCTGCATCTACCAGCTGGTCTTCAGCCTTGACTGGCACGAGATGAACCTTAGCCACACGAACGGCAGGAACCACGTTCATCGCCCAGTGGAACTTGAACTTCACGCTGCGAGGACGCGCCTTTCTATCAAGTACGATTCCGAGATTGGTACCTGTCAGTTTATCCTCATCCTTGCTATTCAGAAGCCAACCTTCACGCTCTTTCTCATTCTCTACCTTCTCGGCATCAGTCATATCACCCTCGAAAGAATACTCTATCTTACCGATTTTGCATTCTACATTGGCAGAAATCAAACTCTCGAAAGCACGCTTATCGTATGATTCTGAATTTTCGATTTCTACAGTTGGTTCCTTGATGTCAATCTGCTTACCATAACCAAACTGTAACACGGAAACGGTGCGGCGCTGACCGTTATCGCCGATAAAGGCGATATCGGTAGTACGGCGTCCGTTCATCAGAGTAGAGTCAACTACCACAGTTGCAGTAGTAGAACCCACGCCATTGGCAGGAGTGAGCATCAGCCAAGGCTCATCCACGTTAGCCACCCAATTCTGTGAGGCAGCAATGGCAAGCTGTTCGCTACCGCCCTCAGCTGCTATTTCAATCTGCTCCTTGTCGATGGCGAGTCCTCCAGGGATATCTACATCATCGCTATCGCTGCAGGATGCGGTCATCAGACCTGCACCCAGAACGAGGAGCCATGTAAGTTTATTAATATATTTCATATTATCTTACTTTCTATTCGTTTAATTTTCGAGATCCAAAGCATCGCAACCGCGGATGTCCTGATTCTTGTCGTAGAACAGCTTATACATACCTGCCTTGATGTATGGGCAGACGCTGGTTACATCGATAGAGATGTTAGGGTTGTCTGCGATATTCAGGATATAAAGGTGAGAGGTCAGTGTCTCTTCTACCTTACGGATATCGTTGGAACCAATCTGGAACTGGATCAGGCTCGGACAGGTTGTGATTCCTGTAGGCCATGTACGCAGGCAACGCTGGTCCTTCCCATCACGCTGGTGGTTGATGGCAAAGGCACGGAGCACGGCACTGTTCAATGGCTGGGTTGGTACCTCGGTGAAGCAGTTGTAGCTCAAGTCCATATTGGTAATGTATGGCAATGTGGTTGAGCGGAAGTCATCAGAGAGGGATGTCAACTTGTTGAATCGGAGGTCGATAACCTGCAGCAGATAAGCCTTCTTGCCCTTGATGGAACCCTTAGGGATGGTACGCATCCGGTTGCCGCTCAAATCGATGGTTGTGATTGGCGAACCGGCTGTAAACAACTCAGAAGGGAACTTCTCTATCTTATTGTTTGACAGACTGACTGAAGCTGCATTGATACCCTTGTAGGTACCATGACTAGTATCTACACCTGTAATCTCGTTGTAAGAGAAGTCTACAGAACCCATCTCGCGAACCGAACTTGCATCGAAGATATTCGGAATCTTCTTCAGTTTGTTGTGAGCGAAGGTCAGACTCTCTACATCATCTGTAAAGGCACAGAGATTAGCAGGAATCTCTTCAATCTGGTTGTTGTTCAGATAGAGAGAAGAGAGAGCTACCTCAGAACCGAACGGATTTACCTTCTTGATATTATTGTAAGCCAGGTCGAGCAGACCGAGATTTACCATCTTTCTCAAGGCAGATGACTCAGGGAACTCCTCCAGGTTGTTGTAACTCATATAGAGAATCTGGAGTGTCTTACCGGTCTTCTCCTCAGCTAAGCGAGTCCAATCTTTTCTCAACTGGTTGGCTGAGATGCCCTTGCATCGTGCCAGGTTCATCGCCTGCAATTTAGGGAGTTTATAGTAGAAGTCTGGAATGCGACTGATCTTCGGACAGTTGTAAAGCTCGATATCGGTCAGGTTTTCCATCTTGTCCCAATCCTCTTCCTTAAACTCCTGTGCAAACTTACCATAAACAGGATCGTCAGCATTGTAGAAGTTCGCACAAACCTTATCGGATGTGATAGAAGAGTTACCGATGTAGAACTGCTGCAATTTGGTCAGACGGTAGATGGCCTTTGAAATACCGGTAATGTCGTTGGTCAATGTACCGATCTGTGCATCCTTCAGGTTGATGCGGCTGTCCTTCTTGATTCTGTTCTTCGGTGCCACCTTAGGATCAGAGTTGTAGCTTTTTACAATCATCTCCGACATGTTAGCACGTGGGTCATACTTCAGGAACTTATTCTCATAGTCGTGACGCATGCTGTTCTTCTTTGCTGCAGTCAGACTGTTTGCATCATAATCATTGAAGATGTTGGCACCAATCTTCTCATCGTGAGAACCGAGGTTGAGCACCTGGAGTTCTGTCAGCTGTCCGATGGCATCAGGTACGATTCCCTTTGCACCGAAACCGGCGATGATAAGACCGATGACACGGCCGTTGCTGTTGAGCGTTACGCCCGGCTGTTCGCCCCACATATCGAGTTCCTTGTTGAAGTTCCAGTTAGCTCCCTTGAAGGTAGCATCGCCATAGAAGCTCCACTCCTTACCATGGAGAGATTCCCAGATAGCCTTCAAAGCCTCATAGTCCTTGATATACTCCTTTGTCTTGGAAAGCAGGATAGGCACCTGAGCTTTATCATTGAGCTGATTGTCCTCTATAATGAAAGCCTCACCCTTTACAGGCTGGGTCTCATACTTGGTCTTCACCGCACCTGTTTTGCCGTAGGTGGTATATGAGGTAACCTGATAAGTACCGGCAGGCAACCATACGGTAGAATCGCAGTAAGCTGTACCTGTGTCCATATACTTATCGTTCTCATTGTCAGGATTCTGATTCTCCTTGCTTCCCTCCTTATATTTCACCTTCAGTTCAGGGAAGGTATAGGTCTCACGGGTAAAGAGGTTGGTTACGCTGACATCAACGAGACGGATGTTAGAGAAGAGATACTCAGTACCACCGGCACGGGTCTTCTCCCACTCCTTCACGAGATTGAACTTCACCTTACCACGCTCCACAGTCTCCACCATGAGGTTCTGTACTTCCAGACCGCCACCTACTACAGTGAATGTTTCGCCGGCAGAAGAAGCCAGCAACTCCTCGTCTACAGCATCATAGAGATAGAAACCGATGACGGTGTAAGTACCCGAAGCGAGTTGCAGTTTTTCACTTCTCAGACCATACTCTGCATTCTCTGAATTATAAGAATTGAGCACCAGTGTCTGAGAGACAGTTGTACCGTTGTGCTCCATGACCACCTTGATTTTCTTGGCATCATCCAGTTTCTCAAGTTTGTCAAGGGCAGTAGCACGGGTAGCTCTAGAAGAAACCTTCTTGCTGAGCTTGAACTGCACATATCCGTATGTGCCGTCCCAGCCTCCGGTCTCCTCATCCGAGCAACTTGTTGCTGCAAAGGTCAGGAGAGAGACCAAGAGCAACAAGAGTGCCTTTGAAAATATTTTCATTCTGTTCATTACTTTCTAATTTTTCTGATAGAAGTATGTTTCTTACTTTGATTATAGGTAGGCTCAATTACGAGCACCTTCACCACCTTGCCATGATCCTGGAAAGCCATGAACACCGGAGCTGTCTCTGGGAGTCGGAAAGAGAATACCCAGTTTTCATTCTCATCCATGCCTGGCTCTGGAACGATTTCCTTACCATCGCTACCTATCATATAGAGATAACCCGTCTCCATCATGGTAGTAGGATCCCAATCCTTGATGTTAGGGTTTACAGTAAGCGAAGAACCTACTCCTGCCGAAGCAACATAGATTTCATCACCATTATAATTGAGGAAACTTGATGCTACTTCTTTATACATACCGTTTACATCCTTTGTACACGCTACATCCTGGTAGTTCATAATCTTGATGGTAGGTGCAGCCGACTCATCGCCTGCCTCTGACTTGTTATCCTTCTGCTCAAGCTCAAGGAGGAAGTAGCGGTCGTAGTCGGTCTTCACTTCTTTGAAGTTGTTTTCCAACATTCCGTCAAGACCATTCTCCAGGCTCTCGTATTTAGCCTTAGGCAAAGCATAAACAACAAACTTGCGGCTACCACTTGTCAATGGAGCAACAGTAAGCTTCATGTTGCCCTTCTCGCCCTTAAGCTGAACAGCACCTGTCTGATCTTCCTTCAAGACCTCATTATCTTTCTCGCCAGCTTTCTCGAACACCACAAGCTGGATGTCGTCGTTAAGCACCTTGATTGGGAAAGGAAGATAGTTGTGATAGGTAAAGTCGTTTGACGACTCGCCTGTAAGATTTGAGCTGTTCTGTGTGAACAACTTGCCGTCCAACGACACGGTCCATACAGCCCATGGCGTTTTTGTAGGATGTTTGATATTGATATCATCAGAAGCCATACCATTATAATATACAGGGATTGTAACCTCTGCCTTGCCATCCTGCGAAGCAAATGTGATAGACTCGCCCTCGCTCTTGTCAATGGCATACTTGGCGTTCTTTACACCTTCCTTGAACATTACGCCACCAGCAACCTCCTTGTTAGGAACACCTACCATGAAGCCGCCCTCAAGCTCTACCCACTCTGGGGTGTTGGTTACGGCGAAACGAAAGTTTGACTCAACATAGAACTTGCTGTACTTGTTGTAGCCTGCCTCAATACCAGTCTCGGTAATGTTGATAGGATCGGCATCAGGGCTTGTGCGCACAAACACCTTCAGTTTATAGCCGTCAGCAGAACGATGAATCTCTGCGATGGTCACTTCCTGACCACCCATCTTCAAGTTCAACTGAGCAACACTCAAATTCTTGCTGGCATCATCATCTGTAAGAGTAACCTTAACTGTCTGCTTACCTGCAGTACCATTGATTACAAAACCATTCTCTGCATCATTCTGGGCAATCTTACACCAGATTTTGTTAGAAGAGAGACTCCAGCTCTCATTCGCATCAAATGTAAATTCTTTCACATCACCGGCAGCTCCAGCAATGGTCTGCACCTGTGGAAACACAGGAGTAACGGCATCGTCGTCGCTCGAACAAGCCGAGAACATGCACACAGACACGAGTGCCACAAGTGCGAGCCAATATTTTGAAATTAACTTATTCATATTGTTCTTTTGTTATTTTTAATTGAATATATCTGCATTTGAAAACCGAAGGCTTAATATCCTTGTTCTTTCAATTTCTCTGCTTCTGCATCGCTGATCCATTCATACATGGTGATAAAGGTTCCTACGTTGCCGTAGGTTGAACCATCCTTGTTGTCAACACTCATGTTGACATACTGCAATACATAGTTCTGGCAGGTGTTATAATAAGAGGTATAGAGAGAAGGCTGGCTGATGCGCAACTTGCCGTCTCCATAGATGGTACCGAACGCCTCGCCGGTTTCACCAGCTATCTGGTCGTCCATCTCAACCTTTGGCTCAAGCATGTTCTTGGTATTGAACTTCAACTTCAGGTTGTAGCCCTTATAGTAAACATCCTTCAGCAGAACGGTATTCTCCTCGCCTTCCACTACCTCAGTCTTGATCAGACGGTTGTTTACGTTGTTCAGATACTTGCTGTAGAAGGTAGATGTTACCATGCACCAGCCAGAGAAGTTGTGGATATCGAAAGGACAAGACTTCTGCATTACCACGTGGGCATAGTCCTTATAGAGATCTGTCCAGTTATACTTCTCCGGAATCACCAGTTTCAGGGTGAAGCCGAGAGAGTCGGTCTTGCCGATGTTATCATAGATACCCTGAACCTTCACATTTCCTACCATCTCGCCCGCCTTGATTGTAACGGTGTTGTTGAGGATGCGGTAATGCTTACCCTCGATGGCATTGCTCTGCTTGTCTACTACCTCCACGCCGAAGGTGCGGTCGTAGTCAGCTTTTTCGGTTGCAGACACAGGCACATTGAAAACCTCATTGCTTTCCTGTACAGCATACTGATAGAGCGTATCAGAGAACATGATATGACTTGGACCAGCATAAGTGGTATAATCCTGTGAACAACTCACAAGAGCGATGAGTGCAGCTACGGCTGCCAAACATCCCATCATTATTTTCTTCATGATCGTCTCCTTATTTTATTTGTTACTTTCATTAGGCTGAATCTCAGAACCTGGTGCCTCAAGCTCATGCTGAGGAATTGGCCAGACAAAGAGAGGGTCATCCTTTTCAACCTTCAGACTGCTCTGCACGAAGTTGGCAGCAGGCTGGTCGGCAGCCTTACGCTCAAATCCCTTGTGCCAGCGCTTGAGGTCGTTCAGACGGAAGCCTTCCATATAGAGTTCCTTCACGCGCTCTGCCTCGATTATCTTCATGGCGTTGCTCTCGCTCATCGAGGTGTTACCACCATAAGATGAGTAGCGGGCTGTACGCAAGGTAGAGATGTCCTTACCTGCCTTACTATAGTCCCCCTTCATGGCGTAAGCCTCTGCACGAATCAGATACTGCTCTGAGAGACGGAACACCATTGGCTGGTGAACATGCAGGATATTGTTGTTCAGGAATTCTGCATCGCCGAAATACTTGCTCAGCAAAGGCCACTGCAAACCGTGCTCATAACCTGTTACACGGGTTGTGAAGATGGCTGCAGCACGGAGGTCATTGGCGTCGAATGAGTTGATAACCCATGTCTCAGGCACATAGTCCGGACGATAAGTTACATAGTTGTAGTTATCGAAGATGGTACCCAGTGCACCGCCATAGCTGTTCACGGTAAAACCTACCTTCCAGATAGCCTCACGCGAATCACCATAGGTCCAGATATACTTGTAATCGTTCACCTTGTTTAAATAGGTGTTGGAAGAAGCCTTCTCCAATGTATAATACTTACTGCCGATTACCTTAGATGCATACTTGATGGCATCATCATACTTGTGCATATATAAGGATACGCGCGCACGCAAGGCATGACAGGTATACTCATTGAAGAAAATCTCGTTGTAGAGACTTCCAGTGAAGTCTTCATCTACCTTCAGATATTCGGCAGCCTTGTCAAGGTCTCTCAATACGAATTCGTATGATTCCTTCAGACTGGCTCTCTTCTGTGGCTCATTGCCGTAATAGTGCTCTGTGAGTACAACGCCGAGTTCCTTCGCAGCCTGCTCATCGCTATCGTAAGCCTTGCAGAAACACTTGATCAGTTCTGAGTAAGCCAGGGCACGGGCAAAATAAGCCTCGCCCTCACACTGCTCCAGCTTGTCGAGCTCCTTATCACTGTTGGTGTTTGCCTTTACCTTATCTACGTTGTCGAGCAGGAAGTTGGCATTGTTGATAACACCATAAAGGTCGGCATATACCGCCTCGATGTCGGTGTTGGTAGCCTTGATATCTTTCCAACGGTAGATATCGCCATAGGCATTAGAGTAGCCCTTCACGCAGTACACGAAGTCTGCCTGCAGATCTGGCAGGATTGTCAGATTGCCCGAATAGAGGGCGCTGCTCTTGAAACTGTCGTAGATACCGTACACCAGCTTGTCTATGTCGCCCACCGTATTGATAGCCTGGTCCATGCGGATAGAATCCTCTGGATACTTATCAAGACAGGAAGACATCGAGAGGGCTAGGATTCCCGACAGGATGTATGTCTTTATATTTTTGATATTCATTTTTTTCTCCTTTCTTGGTTAGAATTGCAATTCAACACCCAGAGTAAACTGGCGTGATGCCGGATACTGTGCCTGGTAAATATTGGATGAAACCTCAGGATCCAGACCGTTGAAACCGGTTACGGTGAAGAGGTTCTGTGCCTGACCGTAGATTCTGACCATAGAGAAGAAGTTGGTCTTGCGCAACAGACTCTGTGGCAATGAATAGGACAGACTGAGATTCTTCAGACGGAGGAACGATGCATTCTCCAAGAAGCGGTCGTCGAGCTGGGTTACCTCGCCCCAACGTGGGATGTCGGTAATATCGCCAGGCTGCTTCCAACGGTCGTACAACAGACGGTTTGACTGGTTGTAAGCAGTACCGAAGGTTACACCGCTCTCCTCGAAGTAACGGTCGTTGTTAATCACGTAGCGTGTACCGATCCAGCTGAACTGGGCAGAAAGCTGCAAGCCCTTCCAACGGAAGCTTGTACCGAAACCACCCATCCAAGGTGCATCATAGGTCTTGCCTGTCATCACCTTGTCGCTCTCGCGGAACTCGTTGGTCACGTTGCCATCCTTATCATACCAGAGCTGCTCACCATTCGCTGGGTTCACACCGGCATAACGGTTCAGGAAGAACTCGCTTACTGAGTGACCTACTACATACTTCAAACCGGTGGTTGAGTTTACATACTCGGTTACACCGTTATAGAGTTCCTTCAATCGGTTCTGATTGTAAGATACGTTGGCACTTACATTCCAGGTGAAGTCGCGTGTGCGGATTACATCACCGTCAGCACTCAACTCGATACCCTTGTTAGCCATCACACCTACGTTCTTCCAGCGATAGCCCTCGCCGGTAACGGTGTAAGACTCAGGAACGCGCATCAGCATATTGGAGGTACGCTTGTAGTAAGCCTCGAAACTGAAGTTGATTCTGTCGAGGAAGCCCAAACGGAGGGCGAAGTTGTTTGCCCATGTTGACTCCCAACCCAATTCCTCGTTACCACTCTGTGATGGAGAGAAACCGGCAGTATTATCGTAGTTGGCACCACCCGATACCAGAGCCAGGTGATAATAGTTAGGAATTTCAGAGTTACCCGATGTACCGGTACTTACGGCAATCTGGGCTGTGCTGAGCCACTTCATATCCTTCAGCCAGTCGGTAGACTTCACGTTGTACATGAAACCGAGCGACCAGAATGTACCCCAGCGATGATCCTTACCGAAACGTGAAGAAGCATCGGTACGCAGAGAGAAGTCGGCATAGTAGAGCTCCTTATAGTTATACTCGCCACGCATGAAGAATGACAGGTAAGAGTAGTCAGAAGATGAATCTGCCCAGCGGCTGGCACGTGTACCTGATGATACGTTGGTCAGGAGATCGCTGGTCTGACCCTTGGAATATACCTGGAAACCCTCTGAGTGGAAATTGACAGCCTCCTGACCCAGCATCACGTTGAACGAATGGATATCGTTCAGGGTGAAACGGTAGTTAGCCGTAGTGGTCTCTGTCAGGTTGATGGCATCGCTGCTCTGGCGTGCCGCAGTACCCTGTCCGTTATTTGAAGAGAGACTTGGGAACGACTGGAGGAACGCTGTAGAATGGGTGAAATCGGCACCAAACTGAGTACGGATAGTCAGATTTTCTATCGGATAGATTTCAGCATACATGGTAGAGAGCACCTTATATTTCTTGTTCTTGATAGGATTCAAGCCCATGTAAACGATAGGGTTCTCGCTGGTTCCAGCCCAGTTGCCTGCAGCAAGTGAAGCCAGACTGCCATCCTTTGCGTATGGATTCCAGTAAGGCAACATGAATCGGCATGCTGAGATAGGAGTAACGGTATTATAGCTACCGTCGTCAGCCTGCTGAGCCTCCTCATAGGCAGCCATAGTGTTGGTACCTACCTTCAACCACTTGCCTGCCTTTACATCAGCATTGGTGCGGATGTTGTAACGGCGGAAGGTTGAATTCTGTGCGATACCGTCCTGATCGTAGAAACCACCAGAAACATAGTAGTTCAAGCGGTCGGTAGCACGGTTGATAGAGAGTTCGTAGCTCTGCAGCGGAGCGCGGTCGTTGAACACCTCGTCCAGCCAGTTTACGTTTACTCTTGAAAGGAGATTGTAATCCTTACCTGTATCCAGACCTACTTCTTTCTCAAACTGGATACGCTCATCGGTATTCATCATTTTCCAGTTGGTCTGTGCCAACTCAGAGAAACCATACTGTGCACGGAGCGTAATCTTCGCCTTGTCCATCGCCAAGCCTCGCTTGGAAGTGATGACAACCACACCATTGGCAGCACGCGCACCATAGATAGAGGTAGAAGAGGCATCTTTCAATACAGAGATACTTTCGATGTCGTTAGGACTCAAGGTATTGAAATCAGAACTTGAGATTGGCACGCCGTCGAGGATAAAGAGTGGCGACTTGCCGGAGTTGATAGAGTTGGTACCACGAATCTGGAAGGTAGCCGCCTTGCTAGGTTCACCCGAAGAAGAGATGACCTGCAAACCAGTACTCTGTCCCTGCAAAGCTTGGTCGAAGCTTGCCGCCGGCACATTTTCTATCTTTTCAGACTTTACGGCAGACACGGAACCCGCAATGGTTCCCTTCTTTCTCACGCCATACGCCACCACAACCACTTCATCCATCATCTTGGAATCCGAAGCAAGGGTGATGTTGAGCGTATTTGTCTGCGCTTTCACAACGTGCTTCTGCGTAACGCAACCCACATAAGAGTAGGCAAGCGTAGCCTTCGAAGCACCCTTAATTTCGATGGTATAGTTACCGTCAATATCGGTCACTACGCCATTTGATGTTCCCTCTTGCATAATGGTCACACCAATCATCGGTTCGTTGTCTTCAGCAGACACGACTGTACCCTTGACGCTGAAACTCTGCGCCAAGACCGATTGGATAGACAACAATACAAGTGAGACAAGTAAAAGAGTTAATCTTCTCATCCTTGTTTGTTTCAAGTTTACTAATTAATAATTATTATTTTTTTCTCATTTTTTTCTCGTTTGGTAAAAGCCGAAAGCACTCAGGGCGACACTTCGCCCCTCCATTTATACATTCTTTCACTAATATGCACGCATGGAAATACCTATTTAACTTAAATCGGTGCAAAATTACGAATATTTTCTTATTTGCCCAAGATAATCGCTTAAAATTTAAATGTTTGATATGAAATATCTATGTTTTTTAGCATATATGTTCATAAATTTAGTTAATTGTCGATTTTTTGTCACACCCGATTACAGTTTGCAAAAACAAGTTCAATACACACTTTTTTTGTTTCTATGCAGCCGTTTTCATAAAGCTGAAATTACGTCCCGACGTAGCTTGTACTACGTCGGGACGTATCTTTTGCTGCGTCGGGACGTAGCAAATGCTACATCGGGACGCATTTTTTACTGCATCGGAACGTATTTTATCAGCTAACGCAGATATCTCGACAAGCCGAAGGATACATTTACCTCTTCACCTTCATGTATTCCGTAGGAGTCATGCCATACTCCTTGGAGAAGCATTTGGAGAAATAACTGCTGTTAGAAAAACCAACGGTATACATCACCTCGGAAACACTGAACTTACCCTGGCTCAGGAGCTCGGCAGCACGGCTCATACGCATCTCACGGATATACTCTACAGGCGTACGGCCCGTTATCGCCTTCGTCTTGCGATACAGCTGCTTGCCACCTATGCCTATCACATCCTGCAACATCGAAACATTGAAGTCGGAATCGATCATGTGCTTCTCTATCGCCTCATTGATCTCTTCGAGCAGACGCTTGTCTGGCACATCCAACTCGCTGACATCTACTTCCTTCTTTTCCTCTTCAGAAGACTCAGAGCGTGCAGGAACCGGTTCTGAGGATGATGACTCAGGCTCAGATACAGGCGAAGCGGATAACCCAGTGGCAACAGAAGATGACACCTCAGGTTTCTTCACATTCAGGTAGCGGACCATCAGAGCTGTCACCTCATCAAATGAATGATGAGCTACGGCAGCCTTCAAATCTTCCGTCAGACGGTTGAAGAAGTCAATACGCATCTGTACCTGCTCCAACACCTCAGCCTTCTGCTTCTGGGCATCAGCCAGTTCCTTGCGCAGGAAATACCAGCTTACCAGCCATGCCACAAACACGATGAGTGCCGTGATATAGAAGAGCTTGCACCAGAAGGAGAGATACCAAGGCGGCAGGACGGAGATGTCGAGCGAATAAACCTCGGCGGCTATCTTGCCTTCACCATCCACGGCATGAACCGTAAGATGATAATCGCCATACGACAAACCATTATAGGTGATATCGATATTGCCGGAGTTCAGATAATGCCAGTCGTGGTCGCTGCCTTCGAGTTTGTAAGCATAAACGGCTGAAGGATGATCAGCAAAAGGAAGGTCGGTGAGCTGCAGGGTGAAGTTGTTCTCATCACTCTTCAGTTTCAGGATTTCTCCACGCTCCTCACAAGCCTGTCCGTTTACGATGATTCCAGCCAGCATCAGGCGGGTAAACTGCTTAGGCTTCTGTGCTACATCGGAACTGATTGCCACATAGCCGTCATTGCCGCCCATCATTACCTCATGAGTCTGTCTGCTGTAACAGATGTTGAGCGGCACAACAGAAGGAATCATGAAGCGCTGGCTCTCGCCCTGTGGATTGATTACGCAGCATTCATTGCCCGATACCACCCATATCTTGCCTTCCACATCGCACATGGTACTTACCTTACCACCAATCTGCCATGTCTTGGAAGAAAAGCTGTTACCCAGCACAGAACCGGCTGCATAATAACAGGTTACCGAATTGTTATCACCCATCCAGATATTACCCTTGCTGTCTGCCATCAGATAGTTGACAACATCTGAGTTAGCTACCTGCACCACCTTCATATCGTTCGGATTGATGCAGTCGAGACGGGTATAGGTAGAAACCCAAATCCTACCCTTTCCATCCATTACCATCTGACCTACATGCAGACCAGAGAGCGCATTCTTTCCCTTGTCCGAGTAATGCCAGTCGGCTATGGTCTTGCCGCTCAGAAGAGCCGCCTTATCCATCACGAAGACACCGCCCTGATAAGAACCCATCCATATCCTGCCCTTCTTGTCCTGGAGAATATCGTAAGCCCAGGCAGTAGAATACTTGCCACTCTTATCGTAGACGATGAAGTTGCGCATCTGACGGGAACTGCGGTCATAGAAGTTGATGCCATGGTCGGTACAGATCCATACATCGCCGTCATGGTCTTCATAAATCTTGCGTACACGGTTATGACTCAGCGGGAAGGCAGAGCTGTTCTGCTTGTACCATGCCACATTCTGATAGCCTTCAGCATTCCGGGTGAAATGAATCAGACCGTTGGTACCGCCCATCCACCATTCGCCGTTACGGGTCTGGAGCATGGCATGGAGACAGTTGCCCTCACCCGACATCGTAATCTTATCGAGCGATACATAGCGGTAATAGGTATGGGTAGTGAGACGGGAGAGTCCATTGTCAGTACCCACCCATACATTCTGCCATTTATCTACAAAGCAAGCCCAGACGATGTTGTTAGGAATAGAAGCATCATCGCGGGAATCGTGGATATAATGGGTGATGGCATTGGAGAGTGCCATCTGATAGAGTCCGTTATCTGTTCCGATATAGAGATTGCCGGCAGCATCTGTAGAAAGACATTTGATGGAATTGCCGTTCAGAGCTGGAATCTGTGAGAAGTTCCTGAGTTGCAGATCGGCACAATAGAGAGCACCCTCGGTACCAATCCAGTAGCATCGGCGCTTGGCATCATAGGCGAGCGCATTGACCAGCGGCTGTTCTCCGGCACGGAGCGGAATCAGTCTGCTGCCGAGACGCAGACCAGCAAGCGAACCTACGAGCAAGCCTCGCGGAGTAGAGAGCAAGGCATAGACATCGCCACCGAAGTCAGTCTTACCACCCTTGATATCGAGCACACGGAGTTCCTTCAGCTGCTTGCGCTTCGCCTCATCGGCAAAAGCCTTCATGGCTGGTGTTTCGGCATATTGATAAGATTGCGTATCGAATTTCAGGATGCCGTTGCCAGTAGCCAGATAGAGCATTCTGCCCTCGAAACCGAGCGCATTGACACGCGTATTGCTGAATGTATGTTCCTGAAAATGGCGGTAGCCATGATAACCATCATAGCAGTAAAGACCGTTATCGGTTCCGAGCCATATCATTCCATCACTGTCCTGGGTAATGGCACAAACGGACTGAGCACCTTCAAGGGAGGTGTTGACGAAACGCTGCGCATGGATGGCGAGCGAAATAAAGAGCATAGCAATTGCCATGCTGATGCGAGATATAGGTTCTTTTGACTTTTTCATGCGTGCAAATTTACACAATATTCATGATAACGCCAAAAAATATCGGAGAAAATTCATAAAAAAAAGAATCCCCTGGGAAAATAGCCGCTGCTATTCCCAGAGGATCCGATATAAACTATATACTTTATAACCAACTGAAATCTGTCTCAGTCTTCTTATATTGCCTGGAGCGTAATCGACTTTTCGATATTTCGCTTGCTGTCTTTTACCTTCAGGATGATGTCGCCCTTCTGCTTGCTGCTCTGTACGATGACAACGAGTTTGCCGGAGAAGAGTTTCATCTGTGGCTGGGTGAACGGTTCGAGCGATGTGGCATCGCCGTTGCAGGCTGCCTTGAAAGAGCCGGCACCACTCACCTCGAAGGTCAGTTCGTCATCGGCAAGCGGACATTCATTGCCGTCCTTATCCTGCAGACTCACGGTGATGAAGGCAAGGTCGTTACCATCGGCATTGAGAAGAACATTGTGCTCATCGGTACAGCCTTCTACCATGCAGGCAATAGGCTCATGATCTGGTGTTTCTACACTGAACTTTATCTGTGCAGGCTCACCAGCAGTACGCTTCACGTCCTCGCCAACCTTATCGCCATACTGGTTGTAGGTAACCACGCGAATCTCACCCGGTTCATACTTCACATTGTTCCAGCGCAGACGGTAGCGGTCCAGACGGCTTGACTTGTCCTTGCGAACCCTGCCCTGACTCTTGCCGTTGACGAAGAGCTCGCCTTCCACACCATCGGTATAGCAATATACAGGGGTAACCTGTCCTTCCCTGCCCTTCCAGTTCCAGTGAGGAAGAAGATGGGTAGTATGCTGCTGCTCGTTCCAGCGGGCACGATACATATAGTAACGGTCCTTTGGAAGTCCGGCAAGGTCGCAGATACCGAAGTAGCTGCTACGGCTTGGCCAGTAGGTATCGTACGGAGTAGGCTCGCCGAGATAGTCGTAACCGGTCCATACAAACTCACCGATTACCCAACTGTAGTCATCCTGCATCTTCCAGTCATCATCCGGAAGATTACTCCAGGAACAGTATTCGGTATCATAGCTTGAGCACTGACCATCAGGATAGGTAGCCTTATCACTTACCACTACCGGGAACTTGTATACGCCACGGGAGCTGACCGTAGAGGCGGTTTCAGAACCGAGGAGGAAGCCCTGAGGCAACTGCTCAATATTCTTATAATATTTATGTACGCGATAATTGAAGCCCGGAACGTCCATTACCTGGGCAAAGCCGCTCTTCAGGGCATCTTCTGCCTTATCCATGCCCTGGGTAACAGGACGGGATGGGTCGTACTGATGACAGAGATCCTGCAGATGCTTGGCTATCTCCATACCCTCCTTGCTCCACTGTTCAGGAATCTCGTTACCGATGCTCCACATCACGATGCTAGGATGGTTGCGGTGGTGCTTTACCAGATTGGTGATATCCTTATCGCTCCACTCCTTGAAGAACTTGGCATAGCCGTTCTTGCATTTAGGATAAATCCACATATCGAAACTCTCTGCCATCACCATCATACCGAGGGAATCGCAGATTTCCATCTGCATGGTAGAAGGCATGTTGTGGGCAGTACGGATGGCGTCGCAACCCATCTGCTTCATCATCTTGATCTGACGGATAAGGGCTGCCTTGTTTTCTGCTGCACCCAATGGACCGAGGTCGTGGTGCAGACAGACACCCTTCAGTTTGCGGGTAACGCCATTGAGCTGGAAACCATTATTCTTGGATACGGCAATGGTGCGGATACCGGTCTTCAGGGTCTGCACATCAGCCACCTTCTTTCCTTCATATCGGGTAAGCTTTACCTGATAGAGGTAAGGAGATTCCGGAGACCAGAGCTGAGGATTCGCCACCTTCAGAGTAGTCTTGATTTCAGGATTGGCACCTGTGACGGTCTGCTCGGCAACCTTCTTGCCAGCCTCATCCAACAGGGCTATGACGGTCTTGCCCGACTTACCAGTCTTTCCTTCCAGCAGCGCATTTACTTCTACTTCAGCTTCCTGCTTATCAGCCTTCAGGGTACGCACGAAGGTATCCCAGGTAGAGAAGTTTTCGTTGCCATAGAGTTCTACGGAAACCGGACGGTAAAGACCGCCTCCCGGATACCATCGGCTGCTCTCCTCTACATTATTAAGATGTACCTCGATGAGATTACTCTTACCAAACTGGATGAAAGGTGTGATGTCGATGCGGAAGGCATTGTAGCCGTAAGCCCATTTGCCTGCCTCCTTGCCATTGACGCTGACAACAGGCTGGCTCATGGCACCGTCGAAGACGAGTACGGCACGCTTATAGCCCTTAGGAGCCGTCCAGTTCATCTTATACATACCCTCACCTATCCAAGGCAGTGCACCAGAACGTCCCGACTTCTCGGTCTTCTCGGTTTCGCCATTTTGCTCGATGGCCACCATCTGCAGGTCCCATTTCTTATCAAAAGGTCCCGAGATAGCCCAATCGTGCGGAACAGCTACCTGCTGCCACGCCTTGCCATCACGGGAGAAGTCCCATGAAGGCAGGTTGATAACCTTTCTGCTCTGCGCCTGGCACAGCGTAGTGAGTGCCAGGGCAAGAGTCATGAAAGTAATGCTTCTCTTGATCATATTGCTATTTAATATTTTTATATGCATCGAATACGGCAGTTGGTTTGCCGCTGTTGTCGAAGGCTCCCTTGGTATATGCCTCCCAACCCAGAGTGATATAGTTGGCTGGTTTCCAGTTGTTGTAAACTTCCGGTTCCCAATAGAAGATACCCTCGCAGGTAGAAATCTTCTTACAGCCATCCACCATCTTCTTCATCAATGGCGCAGCCTGCTCAGAACCCCACCACATACCGATTTCAGAGATGATGACGTCCTTGCCATACATGGAAGAAAGAGTCTGGATGTTAGAGAGACAGTTCTCTGCATAACTCTGCCAGTTATCATCTTCTGGATAAAGAGACAGTCCGATGACATCCCACTTTCCGCCATTGTCCTTCAGCTTATCGTAGAGCCAGGTAAGTCCACCGAGGTCCTGTCCTTGATCCACGTGCACGATGACCTTTGCATTAGGATAAACTTCCTTTACAGCATCATATCCGGCGTTGATATAAGCAGCAAAGTTGTCTGCATTCTTAGATACCTGAGCGGTTACAGCCTCATCGCTATTCCAGAGCATACCGTCGCGGGTTTCATTACCCACCTGTACCCACTCTACGTTGGTTACACCTCTATCCTTCAAGGCTTTCAACACATCCTTGGTATGATCAGCCACAGCCTGTTTCATCTGTTCGGCTGTATAGCCCTGCCATGCAGCAGGAACAGTCTGGTGAGCCGGGTCAGCCCAGGAATCAGAATAGTGGAAGTCAATCATCAGACGGAAGCCGAGCTGCTGAGCACGCCAAGCCTTGGCGATGACATCATCCTTGCCACACCAGCCACCTTCCGGATTTACCCAGACACGCAGACGGATGGAATTGGTTCCCTCTTCGCGGAGGAGCTTCATGCATTCTGTAGCCTTGCCATTCTGATTATAGAATTTCACACCGTCCTTCTCCATCTCTGTGAGCCAACTTACATCGGCGCCCTTGGCAAAACCGCTCATATCGTATGTTTTCTCCTGCTCATGAACCGGAGAATCGTCGCTGCTGCAACTTGTTCCTGTAATAGAGAACAAGAGCGCTGTAGCCAGCAACATGGCTTTTCCTAATATATTCTTCATTGTTTTACTTTTAGGTTGCGTTTTACGTTTAAATGCGTTTACGTTTAAAATTGTTTCGGTTGCAAAAGTAGAGAAAAGAGAAAAAAACAGCAGACAGATTTCAGACAAAAATAAAGAAAAAACGGACAAAAGCAAATCTTTATCTAGCTTTTGTCCGTTTTTTCATTAAAGAGGCAAGAATCTTTATCGGATTCTCACCTGACAATTACCTTCTTCACGCTTACATGTCCATCAAGGCTCACCTTCCTGACGATATTGATTCCCTTCTGAGGTACAGAAAGCCGGGAACCAGCCAAATCATAATACTCGATGCGAGAGGAGCCGGTTTCTGCTAACATGTCGGTATGGGAAATACCGGTTGTAGCACCTGCCATTTCCTTTCCTTCTGCATCGTAGGTCTTAGCTGTGCTGTAATTCTTGATGGCATGATCGAATTCAGACACATCCACCACAGGAATTGCAGAGGTATAAGCCTTCCAGATTTCTACCTTACCTGCGCCAGAATACTTTTCACAGATGGTAGGAACATCCACTGTCTTGTCGAGATAATGCTGGGTGTAAGAGGATGTGGTTTGAGTAGGAACCCAATCTGTCTTGGTTACAGGAAGAGACTTGCTAATCTTAGCGCCATCAATATTGGTATAACCTTCCATCAAGTTGTTACAGCCCTTGTAGATACAATCATAGCCTTCAGCCTTAGAGATATTCAAGCTACCACCTCTATCTGAGCGGATAGGCGACTTCGTATCTTCGAAATAGCAACCTTCTTCGTATGCCACAGCTCCTGTACGGATATCCCAGCCATCCTCGCAACCACGCATATAGTTATTATAATAATGTACATGACCACCACGCTGGAGAGGAAGACGGGAGCCTTTTATCTGATCAAAGAAATTATGATGGAAAGAGATGGTGCGGCAGTTCTCATAAACATCAGAATCACCCTTACCCCACAAGCAGCTCTTGTCATGGTCGTGGAAATAGTTATAGCTGAATGTCATCCACTGCACATTGTTCTTGCAGTCGAGCAAACCATCATAGCGGTCTTTATTGGCTGCACCACCATTGAAGAATTCACAATGGTCTATCCAGATATGTCCACCCCAGTCGGTCTTGGCACTCACCTTATCTGCCTGGATTCCGATGCAGTCAGGGTCACCCACTTCTACCTGTGCTCCATTACGCCAAGCCACAATCTTATTCTCACCTGTTCTGAGCACAGGAACGCCCTTCATGGTGAAACGGCAGTTACGGATAATAATGTTATCAACCGACTGCATCACGAAGGTGATATGAGAAAAGAGAGGAGCCTCACCTGTTGTTGGGTTCACCACGCCAATCAAAGTCTTATTAGGAGCAACCATAATGCGCTCGCCATAGACAGACTCTACGCCAGACTTACCACTCTGGTCGTCAAGCAAACGACCGGTACTCAGATCATCCACATAACACTTGATACCTGTAGTAATATCATGGTCAACGATAACGATATATGGATCTGTTGCCTGGAGATAAGCCTGCAACTGAGAGAAGTTATCAGCCTTCACCACCTTGCCACCGGCACCGCCGGTAGTTCCTCCGGCACGAAACCAGTTAGTACCAGGAACGCCTTCATAGGCAGCAAAGCCATCTATAGAGAAGTCACGACCATCCTGGGTCTGTGCATTTGCCATCATAGAGAAGCTACAAAGCAAAGCAGAAGCCAAGAGAGTTTTACGGCAAACAGCCTTAAGCTGTGCAGAAAAAGTAGAGTTTGTTTGTTTCATTTTAGATAAGATTAGTTTTTGTTTCTAAAAAAGGGCTGTCCTCTTCAAGAAAAGACAGCCCTTGAAATTATTGTATACATCCTTCCCTCATCGGGCAAAACACATTCATTATTCTGTTACAGGTACAAGTTTGATGAGATATAAAGACTTAGAACCAGAACCAGCCTTGGCTATAGAATGATCACCTACCTCAAGAGTTACAGTAACAACGCCCTTGGTTGTATCACCAGTAACATCAGCACCATCAATCTTTAATTTTGCCTTTGTATCACCAGTATAACAAGTCATCTGCATTTTTGCTGTTGTCTTAAAAGATACTGTACCTGCAGAAGATTCTAATTTGAGGTAATCATTATAAGTATTTCCATCTACAGTTACCCCAGTTGTACTATTTTTAAAGTTTCCCGCTACAGTAAAGCTACTATTAGAAGCCTTACCTCCAGCAAATGAGCAAGTTACTGTACCCTCGATAGGAGTTACTGTGCTGCCACCTTCTGAACCACCAGTAGAGCCGCCAGTGCTACCACCTTCGCCAGAACCACCTGTCTCACCACCAGTGCTTCCACCTTCAGTAGAACCACCTTCGCCTGTTGCATTGCTCTCACCGAACACTTTAACAACACCAGAAGTATAAGCGTCAAGAATACTTGCCAAAGCAGGCCATGGCTGCTGATGACCATTTGTTACGACTGTCTCATCAGGAATAACGAAATCAATGTCACCATGATTCAAACGACCTGCACCATAGAAGCCTTCTACGATAGAAGGAACATCTTCTGCCTTATCAGCAGCGTATGCATACATGAGGCTTGAGTTGGTATCGAAGTTATCATAAGAAGTACCACCTACCAAAGTCTTTACGCTTGAAGGAACCTGCTCACTTGGATCAGAAACCTCGTAGGCATCGAAGCTTGTATTGTTTTCTGCGTATGGGATATAGCTGAAGTTGTCTGGCTTGTTGGCAAATACATTGCCGTATGCCTTAATCAAACCACCTTTCTCACCAGAGAAAGTACCATCACCCTTGGCATCAGTACCCTGCAGAGAACTCATGATAGGACGCTTGGTAGCATCAAAGTAGTTAGACTCCATGAACACACTTGAGCCCGATGTTGCACCAACACCATAAACATCATTGTGCAGATAGTAGTTGTTGTACATGTGAACACTCATGGTACGAATACGGGCCATACGAGAGTCAGAATGGTCGAACCAGTTGTGGTGATAAGTGATATAGTTAGGGCCACTTTCACTCGTCATACCACACATAGAAGCCTTACCATTATCCCAGAAACGGTTGTATGCTACAGTTATATACTGGGAGTCACCCTTGATATCTACAGTACCATCACCCTTAGCCTGGTCAGCAGCGCCACCCTTCTTACCATAGAAGAGATCCATGTTGTGAATCCATACATGAGAGTTATCAGTATCAAGAGACATGGCATCATCCAGGCAACGCATGATAGCAAAGTTACGGAACTCTACACTCTTGGTATTACGAAGCAAGAAACCAAATCCATATACAGTAGCATCATCACCGACTCCTTCGAAAGTCATGTTCATTACAGAGTGAGCACCCTTACCTTTAATCTGCAAACCTTCTGCAGAACTTGAAATTTTGTCCAAGTCAGAAAGGCTTACCTTACCGATGATTCGGAAGACGATAGGAGTTGTATCCTCACCCTTTTGATAAGCATCAATAATAGACTGAAGACCGGTAATGGTCTCAAGTTTACCCGTATTAACTGTTGTAGAAACGGTCTTAGCTGTCTTGGCTGTAATATAGAGAACCTTAGCACCAGCCTTCAAAGTACCATCATTATTATAAGCACCTACACCAGCATACTTGAAATGAGCAAAGCCCTCACGGTTATAGCTTTTTACTACCAAGTTAGAAGCTGTATTGGCACCAGCAATCTCTTTACCTTCAGCATTTACAGGAACAACCTTTACAGAATAAGTGCCTTTCTTCAAACCGAGAACATCAGCACGATAGTAAGAAGCATACTGACGAACCAGCTGAGCATCAATCTTCTTGTCATCTACATATACATTATAAGAAGAAGCACCCTCGAATGGAGCCCACTTCAGGTAGGCAGACTCCTGCCAGCCCTTTGCCTCAGTAATCTGAATCACACCTGCAGGATTGTCAATATCACCACTTTCGCCCTGATCGGCCTTCTTAGCAAATCTGATGGCTTGAACTGAAGCATTGTACTCATCATTCTCTGAACCTGATTTAGGTGCGATGATTGCCTTATCACCTTCGAACTTCACACTTGTCAAGTCTGCAGTATTATAATACTTCACATCACCCGACTTGGTGGTAACATACATCTGATTGACCTTGCTGTTACGAGCCACGGCATGGGTAATCTTGTCGGTAGAACCAGGAGTATCGCTAGATCCGCCACCTACAGTCTCAACCTTGATGCTATAGATATTCATACCACCACCATTGGTTTTCAACACGACATCACCATCAGCTGTTACTGTACCTACGTTGGTAACCTGATCTGCAGAAGTAGCATTGAAAGAGCCAGAAACAGGAGTGATATTTGTAGCATCCAAGCCACGTGCCGTTCCTGTTTTACCAGTAGAGCAACTTACAGTAACTTTCTGACCAGCCTTCAAACTCGGAATAGTCAAAGAAACACCATTTCCGTTCAATTCCAAGCGAGAAGAGCCATAGTTCAAGCGGACTTTTGCTTTTCCTTCGGTTTTATCAGCAGGAGCACCAGCAGTAAACTTCAAGCCCTTAGCATAAGCCAATTCTGAGCCATTTGCTACAAGAGCTTCATTTTCCAAAGCTAAGGTATAGCCGTAGCGATCAGTTCCCAATACCCAGTTGGCATCAGCTGCACATAAAGCCTTGTCAGCCTCGCTCATTGCACCAAATGTCCATGTCTGTGCCAAAGCTGCACTCAAACTCATCAGGAGGAGTGCCAAAGTAAATACCATTTTCTTCATTTTGCGTTCCTCCTTTTTTACTTGATGATTACTTTCTTACCATTAATAATATAAACACCCTTAGACAAACCCTGGAGGGAAGAACCTACATACTGGCCCTGAAGGTTATAAACCTTACCTCGCAATGCTTTCTTTATATCTTCTACCTGGCTGATGCCGGTAGTTTGATAAGTGAAAGAAAGGGTTACGAGCGACATGTCTGCCTGATCAGATGTATTATCTGCATACTGAAGAACAACATTGTCGCCATCGAAGGTAATCTCTGAGACAGTCTTTTCTATGAGCTGACCATCAATCTTAACCGTCTGTTTGCTGCCGGCAAATACTGCCGTAGACAACATTCCAGCCAACAATAATAAATAAGCTTTTTTCATTTTAATGAATGTTTGTTAGATTTATTTTTTGTTTGTTTTTGAATCTTACAGTGCAAAAGTAGTGAAAAAATAGCTATTATAAAACATCCTGGCGCATTTTTCTTACGCAAACGTTTTCATAAGTGTAAAATAGAATATTATAAAAAAGGGCATAAAAAAAGACTGAATCCTGTTACGAAGATTCAGTCTCTTAAAGAAGTGGTACCACCAGGAATCGAACCGGGGACACAAGGATTTTCAGTCCTTTGCTCTACCAACTGAGCTATGGCACCAACTTTCACAAATCGCGATTTATCATTTGCGGGTGCAAAGGTAATACTTTTTTCTGGTTCCTGCAAATTTTTCGGGAAATTTCTTTCAAAAAAAGATAAAAAAGTCTATTTTTGTTGGTGTTGTCCATTATTTAATGTACCTTTGCAGCAGATATCGGGATTTAGCGCAGTTGGTAGCGCACGTCGTTCGGGACGATGAGGTCGCTGGTTCGAGTCCAGTAATCCCGACCAAACAATCATATAGACTTAAAATCCGTAAGCCTATGAAGTTTTTAAAGGATTTTTTTTATATCAATTACCATGAACGGCGAGCATTACTCGTAATCCTGACCCTGCTCGTTGTCAGTACCACAATGATTTTCATTGTAGGTTCTAAAGAAACTATGCCCTCAGAAAAGCAACAAGCCCATAACGATAGTATCATCAGATATGCTACGCGGCAACAGCCAGGCTATTATGAAGACGGACTTCAGTCGAGCGAAGTATTCGCCTTTGACCCCAATACGGCAAGCCAATCTGATTTCCAACGGCTGGGACTGGCATCATGGCAAGCCAGAAACATCATCAAATATCGAAATAAAGGAGGTATCTTCAGGACACCTAGAGACTTTGCACGGGTTTACGGACTAACCAAGAAGCAATTCGAAAAACTGCTGCCCTTTATCAGAATTGGTAAAGACTACCAGCCGGCTGCCAACTTTTATCCAAGAGAAAGATACAACTACGGCTATCAAGAAACGGCTATAAGAACCAGAGAAGAAAGGAAGAAAGACACTACCCAATACAGTTATCCACGAAAACTGAAAGAAGGTCAGTATATCAACATCAATTCTGCTGATACGACCGAACTGCAGAAAATTCCCGGCATAGGCTCTTACTATGCCAGAAGCATCATCCGTTACAGAGAGCGGTTAGGCGGTTTCGTTTCCATGAGCCAGATACAAGAAGTGGAAGGCGTGCCCGAGACAGCCCTCCACTATATGAATATTGATGCAAAACATATCCGGAAAATGAATGTCAACCAGCTCAGTTTAGCCGAACTGCGCAAACATCCTTACCTGGACTTTTACCAGGCAAAGGAAATCGTAAACTACCGCAGAACCCATGGTCCGCTGAAAAGTGCTGAAGAGCTGCGTCTCCTCAAAGACTTTCCACCTGCCGAAATAGAAAGAATCAAGCCTTATCTTGCCTACTAGGGGCAAGATAGCCTGTCTGCAAGTTTGCCGGTTTTGCTAAATGACACCAAACTGGTGCAGGAAGATAAGGAAAATACAGACTGGACAGATAAAACGGATGGTGAACAGGAAGACTGGGAAGAGAGTTCCCTTCAGGGTTCCCCAGTTAGTAAACTCATCACGCACAATCTTCTTTGGCACATACCATCCCAGGAACAGACAGGTGATGAATGAACTCAACGGCATGAGCAGCTGGGCAGTAAAGTTGTCACAATTGCTCAGGAAATCCTTGCCGAAGAAGCCCAAATCAGGTACGGCACCCTGAGAGAGCGAACAGAATACAGCTATGATGCTGCAAACGATGGTCTCGAACCAGGCTCCCTTGGCACGGCTTATCTTACCCTCCTCATAAATAAAGGCGGTACCTATCTCGTGCATCGAGATGGTAGAAGTCAGGGCTGCCAATACCAGCAAAGCATAGAACAACACCGAAATCACATAACCGACAACCGGCATGTTACCGAAAGCCTGCTGGAATACGTTTGGCAAGGTAATGAAGATGAGCGAAGGACCGCTGTCTGGCTGCACACCTACCGAGAAGGCTGCAGGGAAGATCATCAAACCTGCCAATACGGCGATTACCGTATCAATGGTCACAATCTGAGTAGCCGACTTCAAGAGATTGGTCTGTCTGTTGAAGTAAGAGGCATAAGTACACAGACATGCCGTACCCATGCTCAAAGAGAAGAACGCCTGTCCCAGCGCTTCGAGCAACACGTTTTCATCTACCTTAGAGAAATCCGGCTTCAGCAGGAACTCCACTCCCTTCATCGCTCCCGGCAGAGAGCAGGAAGCTATCACAATCACAATCAACAGGAAGAAGAGCATAGGCATCAGTATCTTGGATGCTTTCTCTATACCATTTCGCACACCGCGTACTACCACCATGTGGGTAAGCAGGATAAAACCTACAGCCCATAAGGTAGGACGGATAGGATCGGCTGCAAAGGTCTGGAAATAGGTCTTCACATACTCTGCGTCGCCATGAACACCGCCCATGATACTGGCATAGAGATACTGCAGGCACCAGCCAGCCACTACGGCATAGAAACCCAGGATAATCATAGAGGTGATGATACCCATCAAGCCCAAGGCACCCCAAGCCTTATGCTTACCCAGATTGGTATAAGCTCGGGCTGCATTGGATGCGGAATGACGGCCGATGATGAATTCACTCATCATGCCAGGCAATCCGAGTAGGATGATACATACCAAATAGATGAGAATGAAGGCGGCACCACCATTCTGACCAGCCATATAAGGGAAACGCCACACATTACCCAAACCGACTGCCGAGCCGGCTGTGGCAAGAATAACGCCCAACTTACTACCAAAATTTCCTCTTGTTTCCATTATCTTAGTATTTAATGTGTAGTATTTATTTTTTCCGACGAAACGGCAGATGCTACACCTTATTATATATATTATATACCTTAATTATATATATGATTATTATCTATCCGATTACAAATGCTTTATCCGAAGACACCAAACTGGTTCAGGAATACCAGGAAGATGAGGACAGGACAAACGAACTTAATCAGGAAAAGATAGATACCGAAGAGACGGCCCTTCAAGGTTCCCCAGTTGGTAAACTCATCCTGTACGATCTGCTTAGGTACATACCAACCCAGGAACAGGCAGGTAAGGAATCCTGCCAAAGGAAGGAATATCTGACCCGTAACGAAGTCGAACCAATCGAACAGCGCCTTTCCGAAGAATGAAAGCTTGTCTGTTGCACCCAATGAGAGCGAACAGAAGGCTCCGATGACGGCACAGGAAACCGTAACGATGGTAGCACCCTTCTTGCGGTCTATCTTCAACTCCTCGTAGAAGAAAGAAGTATTCACCTCATGAAGTGACATCAGCGAGGTCAAGGCAGCTACCGACAGCAACACGTAGAAGAGCAGCGAGATGATCCATCCCAATAAAGGTAACGATGCAAATGCCTGATTAAAGACATTCGGCAAAGTGATAAAGATGAGCGAAGGACCACTATCCGGTGATACTCCTACAGAGAAGGCTGCAGGGAAAATCATCAGACCAGCCAGTACTGCTACCAGCAAATCGATGATGGAAATCTGCAAAGCACTCTTGAAGAGATTGGTCTGACGGCTGAAGTAAGAGGCATAGGTACAGATACAGCCCATACCGATACTCATAGAATAGAACGACTGTCCCAAAGCATTCAGGAACACGTTTCTGTCTACCTTTCCGAAATCAGGCTTCAACAGAAACTCCACGCCCTTACCTGCATCCGGCAACAGACAAGCTGCTACCACAATGATCAAAAGCAGGATGAACAGGAGAGGCATCATCACCTTAGAAGCCTTCTCTATACCGCCGCGCACACCATGAATAATCACGAAATGACAAATCAGGAATATCGCTACCGTCCACATAACCGGGCGCACAGGATCAGAAGAAAACTCCTTGAAGTAATTCGCCACAAAGGTAGGGTCACCATGCAGTTCGCCCATGATACTGGCATAGACATACTGCAGACACCAGCCCGAAACCACCGCATAATAGCCCGTAATCAGGAAACCGGTAAGCACCTCCAGGTAGCCTACCCACTTCCATGCCGTACCATTAGAGAGTTTGGTATAGGCACGTGCGGTATTAGAGGCACCATGACGGCCGATGATAAACTCAGAAATCATACATGGAATGCCCAACAGGAGCACACTTCCGATGTATACCAGAATAAAGGCTGCGCCACCTTCCTGACCAGCCATATAAGGGAAGCGCCATACGTTACCCAAACCTACGGCGCCACCTGCTGTAGCAAGAATCAATCCAATCTTGCTACCAAAACTTCCTCTATTTGAATCAGTCATTTCTATCTTTCTATTACTAATTTCTTATTTTTTAATTTTTCTTCGTGCAAAATTATAAAATAATTCTGAAATAAATGAATTATTTGAAAGCAAAAACGCAAATTTAGTAATATTTATGCTATTTAGTCTGTTTTAGAGCGCAGAAATGACCTTTTCGATACATTTTCTAACGATATTCAGCCGGCAAGGTATCACGCCACTTCGAGAAAGGATTGCCCAAGAGATGCGAATTGTAGAATCGCTTGTCACCTGTTACCTCCATACCGATGAAATCAGGTTTCTCATAGGCTTCGGTCTCGCTAGCCAACTCCACCTCTGCCATGACCAGACCTTCATTATCGCCATAGAACTCATCTACCTCGAAGGTATGACTGCCACTTTTCACCAGATAGCGACGCTTATCGATGACGCCACCCTGACAAAGTTGCAGAAGATGCTGCGCCTCGTCCATCGTTATCTCCTTTTCAAACTCATAGCGGGTCATGCCGCCATTTACCGACTTGCCCTTAATGGTAAGGTAAGCCTTCTCGTCCCGTGTGCGAACCCGCACCGTAGCCCCCTCGGCAGGAATATATCCCTGCTGGATATGACTAGAAGAAAAGGCGGCGCTTTTATAAGCGTCGCCCTTCTTAACGAGGAATTTTCTTTCTATTTCTAATCCACTCATTGTTTTATACTAATGTTGTTGCATAGATGGCAAAAAGAATACCGAGGACAATCAATCCACCGAATATCCACTTGATTACTTTCTCGCCTTTTGCAGCCTGTTTCTTCTGATAAGCCTCATGTTTGGCTCTTCTTAAGTCTTTATTTCCACTCATAGTCGTATATTTTTTAGATTATTATTGTTGTTCGTCATCATTCGTAGGGAACTCCATCAGGTATGCCTTGATGAAATCATCTATCTTGCCGTCCATCACGCCATCTACATCCGATGTCTGATAGTTGGTACGGTGGTCTTTCACACGACGGTCATCGAAGACATAACTTCTAATCTGGCTTCCCCACTCTATCTTCTTCTTACCAGCCTCAATCTTAGCCTTAGCCTCCAGACGCTTCTTCATGGCGCGGTCGTAGAGTTGGCTCTTCAAGAGCAACAATGCTTTAGCACGGTTCTTTGGCTGGTCACGGGTCTCGGTGTTCTCAATGAGGATTTCTTCTTCCTCACCTGTATCAGGGTCGGTATACCAATAACGCAGACGGACACCGGATTCAACCTTGTTCACATTCTGACCACCGGCACCACTCGAACGGAAGGTATCCCAGGAGAGTTTGGCTGGGTCAACATATACCTCGATGGTATCATCTACCAGCGGAGTTACGAAGACACTGGCGAAACTGGTCATTCGCTTGCCCTGGGCATTGAAAGGAGAAACACGCACCAGTCGGTGCACACCGTTCTCGCTCTTCAGATAGCCATAAGCGTACTCACCGCCCTCAATGGTCATGGTGACGCTCTTGATACCAGCCTCATCGCCTTCCTGCATATCGGTGATGGTTACCTTGTAGCCATGAGCCTCAGCCCAGCGCATATACATACGCATCAGCATCTGTGCCCAGTCCTGGCTTTCTGTACCACCGGCACCGGAATTAATCTTGAGCACGCAGTCCATCGGGTCTTCTTTCTGGCGAAGCATGTTCTTCAACTCCAGGTCTTCGATGGCTTTGATCGCCTTGGCATAATCGGCATCCACCTCTTCCTCGGTTACCATTTCGTCTTTATAGAAATCGAAGGCAAGCTGCAGTTCATCAGCATAAAGACGTACAGTCTTATAACCGTCGAGCCATTTCTGGATGCCTTTCACCTTCTTCATCTGCTCCTGTGCATACTTCGGGTCTTCCCAGAAGTCAGGAGCCTGGGTACGGAGCTGCTCCTCTTCAAATTCTACTTTCTTCTGGTCTATATTGAGATAGCGATGCAGAGCTTCTGCTCTGTCCATCACATCCTTCAATTGGTCAGCTGTAATCATTAACTCTTAACTATAAACTTTAAACTTTAAACTTGATGATCACTCCTCATACATCTTGTCAATCTCCGCCTTGTAGTTCTTGTTGATGATAGGGCGGCGAATCTTCAAGGTATTGGTCAACTCACCCGACTCCATAGAGAAGTGGTGAGCCAAGAGGGTAATGCGCTTAATCTGCTCATAATAAGCCAGATGCTGCTGGAGAATCTGGATACGGTCCATCAGCATCTTCTGCACCTTCTCGTTAGCACACAAATCTTCACGGCAGGTGAAGGCGATGTGATGCTCACGTGCCCAGTCCTCCACGAGACGGAACTCTGGAACGACGAGGGCTGATACGAACTTGCGCTGGTCGGCGATGACAGCCACCTGATCGATGAACTTATCTACCAGGAGCAACGATTCTACCTGCTGCGGAGCGATATATTTACCGTTGGATGTCTTGAACAGGTCCTTGATACGCTCGGTGAGATAAAGCTCGCCGTCCTTCAAGTAGCCGGCATCACCGGTATGGAAGAATCCATCCTTGTCGAATGCCTTCGCATTGGTGGTATCACGATGATAATAGCCCGGAGTGATGGTAGGACCTTTGAGGAGCACCTCATTATCCTCACCTATCTTTACCTGAATGCAGGAGATAGGGCGACCCACCGAACCCAGACTGCGTTTCTTGTCAGCATGATCGCAAGATACGGTGGCAAGACTCTCGGTCAGACCGTAACCCACCACCATATTGATACCGATGGCATGTACAAACTCCTCTACTTCCGGACTTACATAAGCACCCGCTGTAGGGAAGATATTCGGTTTTTCCAAGCCCAACTGCTTGCGAACCATGCTCAGAACGGTCTTGTTGATAATCTGATATTCCAACTCCAATGTCAGAGGAGGGCGCTTGCAGTTTGCCAGATATTCTATATTCCGCTTCTTTCCTACTGCCAAAGCATGGTAGAAGAGTTTCTTCTGGATAGGACCGGCATCATCCATCTTAGCCTTTACGGCAATATACACCTTTTCCCAGAAACGAGGCACACTACACATACAGGTAGGATGCGTCTCACGCATACTCTCCTGAATTTCATGAGGATAAGTATTGATGATGAGTTCGGCGCCTTCGCTCAAGCAGAGATAAGACCAGGCACGTTCAAAGATATGGGTGAATGGAAGGAAATCGATGACGCGGTCCTTGTCTGTAACAGGCACACACTCGTCGTTTGCCTTCAAAGCAGCATAATACTGACTATAGGTCAGCATCACGCCCTTGCTATCTCCAGTTGTTCCACTGGTATAGAGGATATTAACCAAATCATCCATACTTGCCTGCTTGTAGAGTTCCTCTACCTCCGTCTGACGAGGAAGATTCTCACCCAACTTCAGGAAGTCCTTGAAATAGAGGGCTGCAGGATCGTGGGTACTGATGCGCACGCTTGAATCGAAGATGATGATACGTTCCAGAGAAGGACAGAGGGCAAAGATACGGTGAGCCTTGTCATACTGCTCCTGTTCGCCAACAAAGAGGAAGCGAATCTGCGCATCATTAATCATATATTGAATCTGCTGCTCGCTGCTGTTGGCATAGAAAGGCACAGAGGTTACTCTGATACCGTACGCACCGAAGTCGGTGTACAGATAATGCACACAGTTCTGCGAGAAGACAGCGATTTTGTCAAGAGGTTTAGCCCCAAGATTCAGGAGGGCATTGCTCACTTGTTTCACTCTTAAGGAAAAGAGGTTGAATGAAACCGATTGCCACTGGTCGCTGCCAAACTTTCTGAAAGTTAAAGCAGTTTTCTCTCCCCATTTCTTGGCGAGATCATGTACCAGTACCGAAAGATGACTATTAATCTGCATAAGCTTATATTTATATTCTGATGCAAAGATAATAGAATTTGTTAAGAACACAAAATAAAAAGATATTTTTTCCACTTTATCTGCTCTTTTTTTCGTATCTTTGCCCTCGAAATCAAAAAATAGGGAGATTATGATGACACAAGAAGAATATGTAAGCGATGCCGTGGATTTGCTGAAAAAGCTCATCGCCACCCCATCTGTAAGCAGAAACGAGAAGGAGGCTGCCGACATCATGGAGCAGACCATCCGCAAATATGGTTTCGAACCTCATCGTGAGGCGAACAACATCTGGATTATCGACCCTCATTACGATGAGAGCCGACCTACCCTGCTGCTCAACGCTCACATCGATACCGTGAAGCCTGTGGCTTCATGGACACGCAACCCGTTTTCACCGGATGTAGAAGAGGGTGTACTTTACGGTTTGGGCAGCAACGACTGCGGCGGCGGACTCTGTTCGCTCCTCCAGATATTCAGAATGCTGACCGCAAAGCCTCAGCAGTATAATCTTATCTATCTGGCATCCGCCGAAGAAGAGGTGTCAGGAAAGGATGGCATTCCCCGTGCCCTGCCTTTGCTTCCGCATATCGACCTTGCCATCGTAGGTGAACCTACCGGCATGAACCCGGCTGTTGCCGAAAAGGGACTGATGGTGCTGGATGTGATTGCTCACGGAAAGAGCGGTCATGCTGCCCGCAACGAGGGAGTAAACGCTATCTACGAGGCATTGGATGATATGCGATGGATTCGTGACTATAAGTTTGAGAAGGTAAGCGAGTTCCTGGGACCTACCAAGATGACGCTTACCGTGGTGAATGCCGGAACCCAGCATAATGTGATTCCGGATAAGTGTACGATGCTGGTGGATATCCGCACCAACGAGTTTTACGACAACGAGGAGGTTTACAAGTTTATCTGCCAGCACCTGAAGAGCGAGGTAAAGGCCCACAGTTTCCGTCTGAAGTCATCCCGCATCGACCCGGCGCATCCTCTTATCAGGAAATGTGTAGCCATGGGCATGAAGCCATTCGGCAGTCCAACGTTGAGCGACCAGGCTCTGATGCACTTCCCTTCCTTCAAGTTGGGACCAGGAGAGTCTTCCCGCTCCCATTCTGCCGATGAATTTATCAGAATAAGCGAGATTTCAGATGCTGTAGCTAAATACCGGGAACTCTTGGATGGAGCCAGCATCTGAAAGAGATATTCGTTCTGATTATTATATAGAATACAATAAAAAACGAAGCGCGGTTATGCCTTAGACATAACCACGCTTTTCTGTTTTCCATCATCTTTTATCTTGTTACTTACTTTCGCTGGCAAAGATAAGACTTCTTTTTAGAATACCGAATAAGGAATATAGGAAAAATGATATAAAAAAGAGGCAATCGTTTGCACACATTGCACCTCACGGTGAAACAACAAGGGCCTATATGCCACGATGAACAGGTGGCGTATAGACCCTTGATTATATGGAGATATTCGTAATCTACATCTCCGCTTTCAGTAGCTTTATCTCCTCTACCGTCAGCCCCGTCATATCCATGATAGACGCTTCATCCATACCCTTTGCCAGCATCTTCCTGGCAATTTCAAGGCTTCGCTGGTTCATGCCTTCTTCTATGCCTTCAGTTCTGCCTTTTTCCATACCTTCTTCCATTCCTTTCTGGTATCTGTCATCCAGAAGGGTTCTTTCAACACTTACGGAATCCCAAAACTTGTCATAGGCTCTGAGCTCGGCATCTGTAAAGCCGGAAACTTCAAGATCTTCTACGGCTTTTCCAATCTCCGGATCATTAAGCAGGTCGGCAGGAATATCCTTCGTGTTGGAATTGATTTCTGTGAGGAAACGGAGCCACAAGACCATCATGCGCTTGTCAGCGATGGAATGAGGAGTGAACTTAGGGAGTTCAATGAAGGTGAAATGCAAGCCCTCGATGACCTTATTGCTGTCCTTATCGTGCACGATGCGGTAGTTGTGGATGAAATCCGGAGTATCATGCGCAAAGATATCATTTATCAGGTTGAGAGAATACACTGGTTGCAGTTCGCTGTATTTTCCTCCCTTTTTTGCCTGACTCACATAGAGCTTGGATGCATTGAACAGTACTCGCTGCTGGAATGCGTCAGACCATTCCATCTGCATTTCCACGCAGAACTTCCTGCCTCTGACGTCGGTGCAGAGTACATCAACTATGGTGTTCTTGCCCCCTTCTAGCTGGGGCACAAGTTCCGTTGGCAGATACTCTATCTCGTGTATCTGCTCTTCTTCGCTGAGTGGCAGGAGTGCGTTCAGGAGGCTGATCAGTCTTTTAGGATGATTGCCGAATATCTTCTTGAACGTGAGGTCTGCCTTAGGGTCTAAGTACTTCATAACCATCTGTTTTAAAATTCTATAGCGCAAAGTTACGACTTTATTTTCATATCTGCAAGAGATTTCTAGGAAAAGTTTCTGAAAAAGTTAGAGAATGAAAAGAAAAAGGGCGCATCCGGATTGGATGCGCCCTAACTTGTTAAATAAAATCGGAGTATGCTGCAGATTATTCAAGTGGTTCAGTCAGCTTATTCAAGTGGCTCAATCAGCTTACTCAAGTGGCTCAATCAGCTTACTCAAGTGGCTCAATCAGACTACTCAAGTGGCTCAATCAGCGAGTACAGCCGTCTGCGTAACCCAGTTCAGTCGAATCCTTAACCCGACGCAGCCATATCCTTAACCCAGTTCAGCCACATCAGTTGGTAAACGGAAGTACATTATTTGTTTACCTCATTTGAGTGCTCAATGACTACCAGGGAGAATTAGCCTTTCTGAGGGTACCATCAGGGACAATAACAGGTACCATCAGGGACAATCATGGGTTTTATGATATGCCCGAATGACTACCAGGGAGAATCTTAAAAATACAAGGTACTGAATATCATACAGTTAGATGCAGATTTTTCTTCCCTATACTATACCAAGTATATTATATATATACATTTACATCTTTTACACTATACGTAATACGGGAGGAAAAAGATTTTTTTTTCAACATTTCAGCTTTTAAAATGCATTTTTTCTCTTCAAAAATTTGCATAAGTCTGAAATAAATATTACTTTTGCATCATGAAAGCGCGGAGAATGTGATTCTCCTCCCGATGAAGGACACCGGGAAATGCTTTCGGTTAAGGATTAGAACATAGCTCATTGAGTAGGATTTTCTGCCCCGAAAGGTGAGTGACCAAAAGGTAATCCTTACAGGGCATTCTATGCCTGATAAATTTGATAATGATTTATCGGCATGGATGCGTAGTAAGGTTCTCTTTTGGAAATAAGAATGAACGGCAGAAATCTACCCAAGCGGATAGATCGTTTTAACTTATTTGTTTCCTTACTCCAATTCCATGCCGGTTTTCAATAAACAACAACAAGACTTGCCCCAATCGGTAGGCCACTAACAATTTTAAAAGAAACCGACAATGGAACAATTTAATCAACAGCAGCTGGGCGGGCAGCAGGCCTTCCCTCTGACAAATCAACAAGAGAAACAACTGATAGCCATCCTTGGCGTACAAGGATTGTCTTACCAGAACTATTCTGTGCTAGAACTCAAAATCGTTCTGCAGATTATCAAGCATGCCCAGAAAGCCATCTTGGGCTATGTCATCCCTTATCAGGTAACTTCACAGACTTTTAATGGCTTCACCGCAGAACAGAGAGCTGCAGACCACACCGATGTCATCATGAAACTGTCGGAGTTTCCTTATGGTGCTCATCATTATCCGCAATTGCGCGATGCCATCAAGCGTATAGAATCCCAGCCCATCCTGCTGCCGTTTAAGCTGGAAAAACAGACATTATACCGGAAATTTGCATGCCTGTTTAAGAGTGAGATATACCAAGACCGGCACAAGAACTGGATGGTAAAATTCCGCTTCGACAACAACGTGATACGGTTTTTCTACAGTTTCGACAAGGGAGTCAGCCGTATCGACCTCAATGCCATCAACCAATGCCGCAGCGCATCGAGCATCAAGTTATATATCATCATGAATTGCTGGGGTGCAAAGGGATTCACCATCTGCAAAACGGCGCATATCCAGCAACTGATGCATGGCAGGGAAGATTACTACAAGACCTGGTCGGCACTGGACAACAAATGTCTGACTTTTGCCTGCAAAGACCTCAAGCGCCTTTACCAGAACCACATCATCGACCAGTATCTTACCTATAAGCCTTTCTTTCTGGAGGAGGGTAAAAAAGTGAAGCATCACCTGCCCGAACACATCACCTTTACCCTGCACGACCGTCGCACATCAGGCGAAACTGCGGAGGGTGCAGAAGTGAGCAGCGAACTGAGAGGACAGCGGAGCAAACTGAAACTCCGGCTGCAATGCAATTATGATGTGAGCGAGAAGAAGGCAGACCAGCTGAGCGGCTATCTCAGGTTAGATATGATTGGCGACCTGGAGGACTTCTTCCTGCGAAAGGATTATTACATAGCCAACTGCAGGCGTTCGAACAAGAAGATGAACATGGGTGGCTATATGACCACAGCGATGATAGGTTTCTTTAAGGATCATGGTGTAGAAGGATTGTAAAAAATATAAAGCTTATGAATTATCCCCAACGTATGTACAGCAAGACCGAGCTGGGTCTGCTCTACTTTCCCGACACAACCGACGGGGCAACAGCGCGCCGTCATATCATGGGATGGATTAAGCGTTGCGAGCCCCTCTGGAACGAGCTGCAACGCTTAGGCTACCAGGAGCATAGCCAGTATTTCCCTCCCCGCCAGGTATTCACCATCTTCGAATACCTGGGCGAGCCGGGGGCATAATAGCAATCAGCAAGACGCCCTGAAAGGGCAAAAGCTTTGTATACTGCCAGGTATTTTAAAGCTTTTGCCCTTACAGGGCGACAAGTTTGCGTCTGTAATAACCCAGGGCGATGCCCTGGGCTAGGAGCTTCTGCCCTTTCAGGGCGTGTGGGTAATTTCAACCGTACAGGTCGATATTTTTTCGCTATTCCGAAACACAACGAACAGACATTGCTATAGAACGGGTATTTGTATTCGTCTTCTGTACTCCTTTTATCGTGAGATCATATAACTTTCCTGCTTCAAACGTATATTTCTTGATTTCTTTAGAAGCATCAATCACTGTCCCATCAAGCTTTTTTGTCAGTATGAGTCCCGTAATCTTATCTGGCAAGATAAATACGGTAGCATCACCAATTGCCGTCTGGTCTTGATAATAAGGAATAATGGTAACTTTCTGGATAGACGTTGTATCAACATTCCAATGAGGGATTCCCTGTGTTTCGTTTGGAGAGAAATAGCCAGCATTGTAAGCCGAAACTATAGCTTGCTTGATTTCACCCAAAGAGGAGTCAAAACGGATAATCACCTTAGCCAAGGCATGCTTCATCGTGATTTCTACGTTGCTTCTACGACCTGTTGTTGTACAATCATGACCGGTAGATACGCCCCACAACAGATCAAGCTCCAAAGGATGGGTCTCCTGCTCATAAAACATCCTATTATGCTTTTCGTCATAGCCAACAGAGTACGCTGGATAGCCAGCATAAAAATCTAGCTTTCCCTCTTTAGGCCAGAAACGCTTGGGTGAATAATTCCAGTTTGTACCATCAAATTTTACTATCTGACCTCTAATCCAGCCATCTACACGATACATAAACTTCTGAACCTCACCAGAAGAAGACTTATGGAAGCCGAAAATCTGAATCTCGTCACCAGTGTTAAATTTCGTTTTACCATCATTCGAGCGAGTATTGGGAATTTCCTTCCAATCTGATTGCACGGAAAACTCAATAGGCTGATCAGATACAGGAATAGCATCCTCCACCTGATTGGTACAGGCTGTACCCATCAAGACAAAGAAAATCATCCATAACTTACTATAAATATTCCGCTTCATATTCCCGATTATCCTTATAAACACATTATTCATTTTTCCCCTCAACAAAATTTTCGACATCAGCCGTTATGTTGAAATTGATAGGATCAAGTGAAAGTTTCAAATGAAAGACATACGCCTTTCCTTTTTCAAACGGAAAATGAGAATCAACTGGTTTCAGATCCTTCTTTACCGTCACCTCTTCCTCAAAGTTTCCCTGCTGTACCGTATAAGTTATCTGCAGATTAAACGATCGGTACTTATCCTGAGGGATTATACAGAGATAAGAATTGGGAGCATTTTCTATTTTTGTACATTCATGGTCTAACTGAGATGCAGTTAACTTAAAGTTGGTTCCATCTTCTGCGCCAGTTGGTGTCCAAGTATAAACCGCTCTAGTACTTTCATCCTCGACGCGATACCATTCTCCGTCTTCAAGATTCAGATAGCCATGGACATCAAAGGCACCTTCATTTTCTGTTCTGCCATACAGTTTCACCTCTTTAACGTTTATCACAGCACCATTTTCCTCTAATTCCGGCTTGGCTGTGATATCAAATGCCAAACGAGCCAAAGCATGTTGAAACTTAAATTTCACTGTATTGTCAGTCGGAGATATTGGGGCGGTTATTTTTTTTTGTGCCCATACCAAATCTACAGAATACTTTGAAGAAGTAAACTCTATATAAGTTGGATAGACATCGTTACTCTTAGGTTTGTTTACCAGTTTTACGCTTTTGTGATAAGGCGCAAAGGCATAGAAATTCACAGTTCCTTGATTTGGCCAATATCGGGTATTTGTATATCCCCAACGATTCCCATTCCAGGTTACGTGTTCATTATCCATCAGAGATGAGATTGTCCCATCAGTATGTTTGTATCTTGCAAAGACACCAAATCCGGAGTTAGGATACGGCCCTTGGAGAGAAGTAATATTGGTTTCTCCAGCACGGGTTGAAGCATTCCGACCCAGATAAGCATCAAAGTTGATTTCAGAAGATGAAGAAGATGAAGTTTCTTCCACGCCTTCGCCGGCACAACCAGATAATACCAGCTGTGCTATCAAAACATAAAAGGCTAAACGAAGAAACTTCATCTTATGATACTTTTTAATTCTTTATTTTTATCTGATACGATTAATTCCAAGAGGCATCGATTGATTCACCATCTTTAGGATTCCAAGGAGTAACATCAGCATCGAATTCGATTGGAGTCAGACCAATGTTCAAGTTGATTGTATATGCGTTGCCCTGCAAGAAATTCTTTTCAAGTTTCTTATAAACTGTATATGAAACTTTTGGCTGTGCAGTTCCTCCATTATATTGTATAGTGTACTTTACGATAACATAAAGTTGATTTGATTCTGTATTAGTACTAGAGAAATCCTGTGGAATTACAAACAAATATTCGTTGCCAGAATTTTTGATTACTTTATCTTTACTTAACGTATTATCACTAGACGTATTATCATTAGAGAACCAATCAAATTTTAGCTTATTATCTTTATCTAATGGCGTCCAAGGATTTTCAGAAGAAGGCTTAGACAAATCTATAGTACCCTTTGTGTAGAAAGCTCCTATTTCTGCATTTTCAGAAGATCCTGCCAATGTAATCTTATTCAATGTAATAGTTGCACTAGAATAAGCATCATTTAACTTTGCAGTATAACCAAGTCTAGACAAAGCATGAGCAAAAGTAAATTTCACTTTATTTTTATCTGCACTAGAGAGCTTATCCTTTGTCCTATTCTCAGCATTAGCCCACAACAAATCTGTCTGGTTAGCAATTGTTTTTGATACAGTAAAATCAAAAGTAGGTGTAGTAGTGGTAGGTGTAGCAGATGTTTTTTTATTTAACGTCTTTCCTGTTTCAAAAGGAGCATACGCATAGAAATCAATATGACCTTGTGATGGCCAATACTTTTTATTGTCATATGTCCAATCTGCACCATCTTTAGGACAAGTTACGCGCTCATTGTTGAACAAATTAGCATCAAAAGACTGCTCTGGAGCAGAATGATCTGTAGTAGAATAGTAACCAAACACACCAAAACCTTTTTTATCTAATTCCGAACTACTCTTAAGAGCATTAAGATCCACCACGCTACCACGTGAACCATTTACAGCAACTGCACTTCTTCCCAAATAGCCATCAAAGCTGATAGCCTCATTCTTAGAAGAATTGTCTGAAAGACTATTCAAGTCATCGCTTGAACAACTTACCTATGTCAACGCTGCCATTGCAGCAATACCCATAAAAAATTTCTTATACATATCTATTTTTAAACTAAACTAATCTATTATTACTATTTTTATATGTTTCTTATCACTTTACAATTTCTACAGTTCCATATCAATATCCTCAGGTTTACCCCAATCCTTGATCGTAACGTCAAAACCGCCAGAACTTCCTTCCGAAGGCTTCACCTCAGGCAAAGGTTTCGGTACCTTAACATCTACGTGGAGAGAAACAATATAACCTAACTCCGATGAATTTTCATCTTTCTTAAACTTATCTCCTACCGCAAACTGATAATCTACCTGCGTCTTTTTGTCTATCAACAAAGCTGAAAGAGACAGCTTATTGTTTTCTGCATCAAGATGGGCAGTTTCGGGTAGGCCAAAACATTTAAGCGATGTCTTCAACGTTCCTAGTGTTGCGTCATTTTTATCTATCGTTTTCGTCCAGGACTCCAGAAGATAAGTCACCTTACTCTGAAGCGGCTTCCCCTGTCCCAGCAGAAATCCTTCTGAAATACCAGTTAAGGATCCTCTCGCAGAACGCAGGTATCCTATACTTGGAACTTTCACGTTGACCTGGATATGCGAAAGCACATTCCTTGGAGTTAAAGTAACCTCAGAAAAGTCTCCAGAAACCTCGAATTCATCGAGTTTATCAGAGGCAAGCCACTCGGGCTCAACTCCTATCTGTTCATCATCTCCACGCGAGTACCAACGCGATGTTGTATGCTGTACCACAGCCCGTGCTGTCTCGTAAGAGTCCATTCCCAGAAAGTCGAGTGTACCAAACTCGGTCGTACTTTGGTTGAATACAAGGATACGATATTTTCCAGGTTCTAAGGAAAAGTCGGCATGAGTTATCTCATTAGTCAAGACAGTTTGCGGAGCACCACCTGACCAGGGAAACACCATGACCGTCATACCAGTAGGCACCTCTTTATCAAACAAATGCCAATCCACATTAATCCGCACCATTTTACGGCCATCCTTTTGCGGACAACCGGAATAGTCATCATAAATGCAAGAAGTAAACAAAATGATAAGGAACCAACAGTATAAGAATAGCCCTATACATCTTTTCATGAATGCTTCATATTTATAAAACTTCTTTTCTCGTTATTAATTCTTTTCGAAAATTTGCGGTTGCAAAATTACAACATAAAATTGAATCAGCCCTTAAGCAATATTTAATAAAAATTAAATGATAAATGAGACAAAGTTTTTGTTACAACACAAAAAAAGCCAGTAACCACCTCTTTAGTAAGCAATCAAAAACCACCAACCGAACCCAGTCGATTGGAGGTTTCATTTCTATCATCTACAGCAGCCAGGCAGTAAAAATACTACCGGCTGCACCATTTCATACATTATCGGCTCAGCCAAGCCTCCGGATTGAGCTTGGCAGTCTCCTTGCGAAGCTGGAACTGGAGGATGTTTTCAGAGCCAACACTACCCAATGCCTGACGGGTACGTACCTTCTGACCCTTATGAACGCTGACCGATTTCAAATTACAGTAAACAGAGATATAGGCACCATGACGAACCAGCACGTTCCACATGCCACCATAACCGAAGACGGCACTCACCTCACCATCGTAGATGCTGCGAGCCACACAACCCGGCTTGCCCTGGATATTGATACCCTTATTGTCGAGCGTTACGCCCTTCAAACCTTCTACATTATACTGGCCGAAATGACTCACCACACGGTAACTGCCGCTGATAGGCATCGGCAATCTACCACGGTTAGCCTCGAATCCACCGCTCAGCATACGGTCTACCGAACTCAAGGTAGAAGCTTCCTGTGCCTCCTTCTTGGCAGCCGCAATCTCACGGGTACTGCGTTCAGCATCTACCTTCGCCTTCAATTCAGCAGCCCGTCTTTCAGCCTCCGCCTTTCTTGCAGCCTGTTCGGCAGCAGCCTCACGGGCAGCCTGCTCTGCTGCAGCACGCTTGGCAGCCTCGGCAGCAGCACGCGCCCTAGCCTGCGCTTTAGCCTTCGCCTGAGCAGCAGCCTGGGCAGCAGCCTCCTCCAGAGCCTTTCTTGCAGCCTCGGCAGCCAGTCTTGCTTCTTCGGCAGCCTTTCTGCGGGCAGCTTCGGCAGCAGCCTCACGCGCCTTGGCTTCGGCTATACGACGGGCATTCTCCCTGGCAGCAGCCTCGGCAGCAGCTTTCTTGCGAGCCAGTTCCTCGGCACGTTTCTTGGCGGCAGCAGCGGCAGCTGCCTTCTTCTTAGCCTCGGCAGCAGCACGGGCTCTTGCCTTGGCTACTTCCTGAGCAATCAGGCGGTCAATCTGTGCGTTGATTGCCGCATCTTTCTTACGCTGGTCGGCGATGACAGCCTGAATGGTCTTCTGCTGTTTCTGCAGTCCCTGCACCATTTCCTGCTGCTGGGTCTGCTTACCTTCCAAAACCGTCTTCTCCTGCTTACCCTTATATAATAAGGTGTTCTTATGTCCCTTAACATGCTGCAACTGCTGGTGCTTCTCGTTCACCTGCTTCTGCTTAGCCTTTACAGCCTCGCCCTGCACCTTCTGATAGGAAGAATACTGGCGGATGAAGGAAAGGCGGCGATACATCTGTGTAAGATTCTTGGCACTGAAGATGAACATCAGCTTGTCCTGAACCGTATGATGACGGCTCATATAGCGCATGGAACGGATATACTTGTTCTTGCGGTCCTGCAACTGTTGCTGAAGCGTTTTCAACTGTGCCTGCAGGATACCGATATTGCCGTCAATATGGTGGATATCCTTCTGGATACCGTCAATCTTCTTCTGGCGCTGGTCTATTTCTCCGTTCAGCGCCATCAGGTCTTCAAGACGTTTCTTCACATCCGCCTTATTTCTCTGTAAAGCCTGCTCCTGCTCTCTGATCTTCTTCCGGATAGAAGCGCGCTGTCCCTGCAAGCCTCGGATAGAGGCATTGCTATAGGTTGCAGCCCTGCGTTCTGCTCTGGTTGGCGCAGCTGGTTTGTATGTCTTTCTGGCCACATGACTTCTGCTGTTCGTCTTTCTGGCAGGAGTAGCAGCCTTCTTTTTCGCAGTTACGGCAGTCTTTCTCACCGGCTTCTTCTGGGCAGAATGCTTCTGCGCAAAAGGTGCGAGCGAGAAGGTGATTGCCATGATGAATAATAAGATTCGCTTCATTTCTTATATTAAAAACCCATGTTCTATAATTTCAAACTCTTGATGAGCATCTACATACTCAATATCTTGCTGAGCACATCTGTTGGAGAAATCTGCTTGTATTTGCCCGAAATCTCGGTCTGAGTACTCCACTTGCTGTCGGTCTTCACCTGATTCAATTCCAGACTGATCTTAGCCTCCTGCTTTTTCCTGGTAGCAGTAGTGGTCATCGCCAGATTCAGGGAGGCAGGGAACATCTTGACACCTACACTCTTGAAATTGCCGTAGGAGACGTGGAGATTGGAGGTGCCGTTCTGCGCACTCTTATAGACAACATCTGCTGCTGTGATACGGCCGGTAGTGCGGTTGGCTGTCCAGGCATAGGTCATATTGCCGTTCCTGAAACTAACCGGCACAGCATCTCCTGCCACATCCAGTCTGGCATCAAACTTCTTGAGGTCTGATTCCTTCACAGTCCTTTCGCCCGGCAGGAGCAGCTGGTTCCAGAAGAGAGCCTGCAGAGAATAGAAGGAGATGCCCTGCTTCTTGAGGAAGTCTACCTGGGTATAATCTGCCTTGATATATTCCTTGTGCAGACGGTCGATGATAAGTACATGGTCGGGAGTAAACTCCAGACGGCCCACCTCTGTACCCAAGATAGGAATAAAGAGCTGGATGCGGATGATTTCATCCTTACGCATGCTCAGTTTTCCCGGCACGGTAATATCCTTATCACCAGCCTGGAGCGTAAACGACATGTTGCCTACAATATTCCTGGTATACACCTGATTGTCTGAAACCTTCTGTACGAAAGCCAACTTCTTGAGCGTCTCACTCTGACGAGAGACAGAACCCTTGGTGGCATTCTCTTTCTGATGACTGGCTGTTGTGGAGCCAGAGCCCTGTACATTCTTGCTGGTTCCGCAAGAACCGAGGAGCAGGATGCTGCAGGCTGCGGCAAGCAGCATCATCTTATTCTTCTTCATTGTATATTTCATCTTTCCTGATTTTTCTACTTTCCGTTTATTTCTTCTTACCTTTCCTGACTGACTTCTTCGTAGCGGCAGGTTTCTGCTTGGACGCATTACGCTTCTTCAGTTCTTCTTCGGTAATATATTGTCTGTTCTTAATCTTCCATGCCAACACCTCTGTCTGGTTCTCGCCGGTATAGGCTTCCTTCCAGAAATTCACGGATTCATCGGCCATACCATTCATATAATAGATATCTCCGGCATGTTCCAGAACCGTACTGTTATCTGCGGTGGAATCGCGGTTTTTGAGTGCCTGGTCTATATAAGTCTTGGCATCAGCATAGCGTTCTTCCATAAAGAGAATCCAGGCATAGGTATCTAGATAAGTACCGTTGTTCGGCTCTGCCTTGATGGTCTTGTAGCTCATCGACTCAGCCTTATGCAAGTCAACGCCCTTCTCGCTCAGATAGTAGGCATAGTTGTTCAGCGCCATCACGTTGTCATCTTTCCATTGCAGGCAGGAGTCGTAAGCCGCAAAAGCTTCCTGCTCTTCACCTTTCTTATGAAGGATATCGCCGGTTACGGCATAGAGGTCGGAAACCAGGTCAGCCGGCGACTGCGCATTCACCTGCGCCAGTCCGAGACGGAACTCGCGAAGTGCCTCGTCTTCCTTATTTTTCTGATAATACGCCATTCCACCGAAGTAATAGAACACCATTTCTTCGGGATTATACTCCTGAGCCGCCTTACATTGCAGGGAGACCAGGTCGTACTTCTTCTCGTTCCAGAGCATCTGTACGAGTTGCATTCTGGCATTCACGTTATCCGGAGCTATGGTAAGCACCTTTTCGAAGGCACGGCAAACAGAGTCGGCAGGCATCTTCTTCAAACTCATATAAGCAGCTTTCATCTCTGCCACATCGGCTGACGGATGAGCCACGTTGAGCGCCTTGTCAAACAGCGCAATCACCTTGGTAGAATCGCCACCTTCGCTCTCGTTCTTCTGAATGAAAGAGCGGTACATCATCACCTTGGTCTCCAGATCCGATTTCGGACTCATCAATATCTTATCGAGCATCTGCCCGGCAAGCTGCTCCTGACGGGTGGCATTATAATAGTCGTAAAGCGACATCTGGGCATAGGAATTGTCAGGCTCTTCCTTCAGCACATCGGTAAAGCACTTGTAAGCTTCCTTCTGGCGGTCGTGCTGTACGAGCCAGTTGCCCAGCATTGTCTTGTACTGCATATCCAGCGGATGCTGGTCTACCAGCGACTTCAGTTCCTGATAGGCAGCTTTCTTGTCGTTCATCAGTTCATAAACTCTCATTTTAGAGAGGGTGAACTGTTCGCTTTCACCTTCTTCCACCTCAAGACGCGAAATGGTTTTGAGTACTGATTTATAATCCTTATTCTGGGAATAAAGCTGAGCCAGGATACGGAGGGCATCGGTATTATCGTGGTTTTTGGCATACAGATTCTCATAGGCATCGATGGCAAGATCGTATTTCTGGCTACCTATATAATATCTGCCCAACTGCTCTGCATAGGTCTGGTTTTCCGGATCCAGTTCTATTGCCTTCTGCATATAAGCAAGTGCCAGGGAATCCTGCTTGAGCTGAGAATAGAAAAGCGACTCATAGAAATAGGTTTCAGCCGCCTTCGGGTCAATCTTCCGGGCATGCTCAAAGAGGTCGAAAGCTGCCGAATAATTGCCGGCAGCCTGCTGGCGCGCTCCCTCCAGGAAGAAATAGTTGTAGCGCTGGCGGTCGTTCGGAGAGAGATGATCCTCCTGAACCGCCGGCTTCTGAACCGGCTGCACCTTCTTCTTACGGGCAAGCGACGGCATGGCTACCGAGCCCAGCAAGACCAGCCCCATTGCCCAACTGATATTTCTAAGATTCATCTTCACGATTCTAATCCTTTCTATTCTATCTTTAATAATCTGTTATTTTACACCCGTATGACCGTATCCGCCGGCTCCACGTTCGGTTTCATCGAGCTCATTAACCTCGATGAAATCGCATTGTTCGTGCTTAGCCAGCACCATCTGAGCTATACGTTCACCATCATTGATAACGAAATCCTCTGTAGAGTAATTGATGAGCAGAACCATGATTTCGCCGCGATAATCGGCATCGATGGTTCCCGGCGTATTCAATACGGTAATGCCATGCTTCAAAGCCAGACCGCTGCGAGGACGGATCTGCGCTTCATAACCTGCAGGCAAAGCCATATAAAGACCGGTTGGCACCAGTCGTCGCTCCATAGGATGAAGCACGATTGCCTCATCGATGTTAGCACGCAAATCCATGCCGGCACTCTGAGGTGTGGCAAACGCAGGTAGAGGCTGATGCCCCTTGTTGATAATCTGTACTTTTATCATGACTTTTCCTTTTTTATCTGTGTCTGAGTTTAATAATCTGCAAAAATAAGCAATTTTGATGGAATAAATGAATTTTTGAGGATAAAAACATGTAATTTATCATATTTTATTTTGATTTGTGCTTACTTTAGTGTATTTTTGCGCTACAGAATCAAGTAATACAATAATATGGAATGGAAACAACTGATATCCAACAAGCGTTTCGGACAGGAGCATAAGCATGCCGAGCGCCATGATGATCGCTCTGAATTCAAGCGCGATTACGACCGTCTTATCTTTTCATCGGCATTCCGCCGCCTGCAGAACAAGACACAGGTTTTCCCTTTGCCGGGCAGCATCTTCGTTCACAACCGCCTCACCCACAGTCTGGAGGTGGCGAGTGTGGGCATGTCGATTGGTAACGACATTTCCCGACACGTCATCCGGAAGCGGCCTGAACTGAAGGATACGCTCTTCGAGGAGATAGGTACCATCGTAAGTGCAGCCTGTCTGGCACATGATTTGGGCAATCCGCCTTTCGGTCATTCCGGCGAGAAAGCCATCCAGACTTTCTTCTCTGAAGGACCGGGTCAGAAGATAAAATCAATGGTTTCATCGGAGTTTTGGGATGATATTACGCATTTCGAAGGCAACGCAAATGCCTTCAGAATCCTGACCCACCGGTTCAAGGGGCGCCGTCAGGGTGGTTTCGTCATGACCTATTCCATGCTTGCTTCCATCGTAAAATACCCGTTTGCAAGCTGTCTTGCCGGCAACCACGGCAAATTCGGTTTCTTTGCTTCCGAAGCGGAATCTTATAGAAAAATTGCCGATGAATTGGGCATTTTTTGCAAATCTGCACCGGGTGAGCCTCTCAAATACGCCCGCCATCCACTTGTATATATGGTAGAAGCTGCCGACGACATCTGCTACGAAATCATGGACATCGAAGACTCCCATAAGCTCAAGATTCTTTCCTTTGCCGAGACGGAGCACTTGCTGCTGAGTTTCTTCGATGAAGATATCCAGCAGAAGATACGCCAGCGCATCATCGACGAAGAACTGACTGACGAAAACGAGAAAGTGGTGTACATGAGAGCCAGCGTCATCGGCAAACTGGAGAACGAATGTGTGGCAGCCTTCCTGGCGCACGAGGAGGAAATCCTTGCCGGAACTTTCGAGGGCAGTCTCATCGACCATATTTCCGAGCGCCAGAAAAAGGCATACAAGGAATGTGAGAAGATCTCCTACTCTAAGATTTACCAAAGCAAGCCGGTACTCGACATAGAACTGTCGGGTTATCAAATCATGGCAACCCTGATGGAGGTTTTCATCGAAGCAGCCGTCAACCCATCGCGCTTCTACTCCAAGCAGCTCCTGCGCCGGGTAAGCAGCCAGTATGATATAGAGAACGAAAATCTGGAGGAGCGCATCATGGCGGTAATTGATTATATCAGCGGCATGACCGACATCTATGCGCTCGACATCTATCAGAAGATCAACGGAATCAGTCTGCCTATTGTATAAGGGAAAATGTAAGGGATAAAACAAATCTTAAACTAAAAAATAACACGGACAATTTGAATTTGTCCGTGTTATTTTTCTTTTTATTTATTCATCCACCTGCTCATAATAATAAGAATAGTCTATGCCCTTCATGAAGACCTCACGGTCTTCAATTTGATCTGTTAAAGCATTGGAAATAAGCTGTTTGATGCTACTACTATCAACAACACTTTGTGTCATCGCAGCCAAATAATCGTTCTTGTCAATAAGGCTCCAATCCACGCATTTTTTCAGCCTGCGCTTCAATATCAAGTCAAGCCAAATGCGCGTAGCTCTGCCATTTCCCTCACGGAAAGGATGAGCAATGTTCATTTCTACGTATTTGTCGATGATTTCATCCAGCGTACTTTCCGGCATCTGTTCGATTCCAGCAAGTGTTTGTGGAAGATACTGCGCCATGGCAAATTGGAAACCGCCCTTTGCAATGTTCATAGTTCGGATCTGTCCCGCAAAATCGTATAGACCACCAAAGAGGAAAGCATGAATCTGCTGCAAACCTTTGACAGAACCTTCAGTAATGGAATTAATCAGTTCACTCTCAAAAAGAGTGTATGCTTTCTTGCGGCTCTGGCCATCAATGGTATTATCGCTATAGGTAAACCAATCCAGGAAGTCGGCAGCTTTATTGTTAGGAAAGTTCCTGGCTAGCAACATAATACCTTCGTTGTCGAGGACATCGGTCAAACGCAGTTTGCCGTCAGGAGCTTGTAATTTCAACTGGTTAGTAGCACTAACCAGTTCATTATTTTCCTTCTTCAGTTTATTTTTCAAATACTTCCAGTAATTACGGTTCTTGCTATAATCGTCCTGCTCGTTCAATACGCCGATAATATCCAGCACAGAGAACCACCACTTGTTGTATTCCCCGTCCCAAACCGCTCTTACTTCCCGGTCTTTATAAAATCTGATTGATAATTTTCTGTCCATATTGCAATTCATTTTAAAGACACCCCGTATAACGGCATGTTGGTGATATATCTTTACACTTTCTGACACATAAAACCTGCGCAAAGATACACTTTTCGACACATAAAACCAAAATTCCGCTGCCTTTTCCGAGATTCATTAAGACTATTTAACCGAGGCAAGCAGTTTTTACAGAAAACAGAAATCCCATGTTTCTATTGCCTATAAGCAATAAGAACATGGGATTCTGCGGTATAGTCTAGATAACTTTTTCCTTATAAATTACTTTATTGGCTCCGCTCGTAATCTTCAGAGCCTCAGGATGTTCCTTAATAAAACTGTTGATGTGGCGAACTCGCTTCTCTTCGAGAATCTCATCGATGGCGATAAGGATACCGGTCTCCTCTACATCACCAAAGCCATAGTTGATGGCGGTACCGAAAAGCTTCATCGTAGGACTCAGACTCATGTAGGCATTAACAAGAGGAGGAATATTATAACCCAACTTGCGAACTTCACGGTTCAGGATGCGATAGTCTGCCTTGAAGTCATCTTCTGTAAAGATAGCAGCCAAATCACTCTCCGGAGTATCCAATTTCAGCGGTTTCATCGGGATTACGAGGTTCTCCTTGTCATCAAAATGCTTCTTGAGGAAATAGAGAATCATGTCGCGGCCACGACGGATGTAAGACGGATACATCGTCATCTTGCCGAAGAAATATTTTACTTCCGGATAGAGAACCGTCAAAGCACCCAAACCATCCCAGAGATTGTCGAGAGCAAAGATGCTCTTGGTGTTGGTACGCACATTCTGATATTCGAGCGAAACGAAGGAACGGCCCAGCTCTACGGTATAAGGCATATACTCCTTGAGGAACTTGTCGGAGAAATGGAACATGTGGCTGGTTGCCAGCTTAGGCTGTCCCTTCTCATCGAGCAGCCAGTCCTTACCCAGGAGATAACGGTAACCGCCGATAATCTCATCGGCTTCAGGATTCCAAACAATCAGCTGCTTGTAACAGTTGTCACCAAAGTCGAACTCATCAAGATCCATAGATTTGCCCGTTCCGCCTCCCGCTTCGCGGAAAGCGATTTCACGAAGTCGACCAATCTCTTTCAGCACATTAGGCGAATCATTTGCCGTAACGATGTAAATCTCGTTATGGCTCTTATTGGTCATTCTCAGTTGTTTGTCGGGTGTAAGCTCGCTTTTCAGGAGCTCACGGTCAATCGGTTGGATGATTTCTTCTTCCATATTACTCTTCTTCTATGCTATGATTCTACGATTTCGTTAATATAAAACAATGTTCCCGGGTTTTGAAAACCATTAAAGTTCATAAACCCTGTCTTCAACATACTGCGCCCACTCGGTAGCCGACTTGCTCTTATCAAAAGTCTGCCAAGGAATCGGTTTGCCGATGGAGATGCGGAAATGCTTGCCCACATTCCTGTACATCTCGTCAACCAGGAACAGCATGGCGAGATTGAACGGCAGATACTTGTCGCTAAATCGGGCGATGCGGTAGAAGCGCTCAGAGTTGCGCCCTCCGAAATGGATAGGCACCACATCGCGCTGATATTCTACACTCTTAGAGATAAACGTCTTCTTCCAAGGCAGGTCGTGGATAGTTCCATCCTTGCGCTTGCGGCTGTTCAAGCCTGCCGGAAACATCAGCATGTGGTTGTCACTCTTGAAGCCCGCCTCCACCATACGTGGAAAATCGCGGCTCTGGCGACCCGTCTTGTTGATGCCGATACTTACAGGTTTCAAACCCGGCAAGTTGAGCAGAAGATCATTCACCAGATAGCGGAACTTGCCATCATAGTGCTTGCCGATGATGGAACCGAGACATACACCGTCCTGTCCGCCCAAAGGATGATTGGAAACAAAGGTATAGAGTTTGCCGTCGTTCTTGTCAGGCAGGTTTTCCAAGCCTACGATTTCAACATCCATCTTCAGATAGCGCACACATTCGGTGAGCCATTCAGTACCCGAAAGGCCACGGCTCTCCCACAAGAACCTGTTCACCTCGTCCTCGTGAATAATCTTCTTGAGCCAGGAAACCAGGAAGCGCGGTACGAATTTCACCTTGCTTCCCATCTTGCTCTTAAGAATCTTATCTATGTCTATCGTTTTCTCTATTGATTCACTCATGTTTGCTAAAACTTATATAAGTTAGTGCAAAAGTAACTCAACTTTTTCAAATACGTGCCATTTTTTCCAAAAAAAATAGCAAAAAAGCGAAAATTTATTAGTTTTTTAAAACTATCACGACAAATCGAGCCCATTTTGCACGTATTTTTGCAAAAACATCACACTTGATGAGAACAAAAAGGCGATGCCCGAAACTGGAAGGTGAAGTTGACCAAAAACAACTTTTTCATTAAGTTTTATAAATTTTGTGGGAAAATGTAAGGCTATATGGAGATTTTTATGTACCTTTGAACCCAAATTTATACACTAATAAGTACGCACGCAATAATATAACGCGATAAGACAGCAAAAAGATATATGATAAAGACAGCAGAAACATATCACGTACCGGTGCTCCTCAAGGAGAGCGTTGATGGGTTGAACATACAGCCAGGAGGTATCTATGTAGACGTAACCTTCGGTGGTGGCGGACACTCCAGAGAGATTCTGTCGCGCCTGACGGAGGGGGCGCACCTGTACAGTTTCGACCAGGACGCCGATGCAGAGCGCAACGTGGTGGCTAACGAGAACTTCACCTTCGTATGCTCCAACTTCAGATTCCTGAAAAACTGGATGCGCTACTACGGGGTAGACGGACTCGACGGACTGTTAGCCGACCTGGGCGTATCAAGCCATCACTTCGATGACGAGACCCGCGGTTTCTCCTTCCGTTTCGACTCCCCACTCGACATGCGCATGAACAAGCGTGCAGGCAAGACTGCTGCCGACATCGTAAACGAATATGACGAAGGTGCCCTTGCCGACATCTTCTACCTATACGGTGAGCTGAAGAACTCGCGCCGCATCGCCTCGGCACTCGTCAAGGCAAGAGCCGAGAAGCCCATCCTCACCACCAAAGACTTCATGGCAGCCGTAGAGCCCCTCTTCAAGCGGGAACGCGAGAAGAAAGACATGGCAAAACTCTTCCAGGCGCTGCGCATAGAAGTGAACCACGAGATGGACGCCCTGAAAGAGATGCTCCGCTCAGCCACGGAACTTCTGAAACCGGGAGGCCGACTCAGCGTCATCACCTATCACTCGCTGGAAGACAGAATCGTAAAGAACATGATGAAAGCGGGCAATGCAGAAGGCAAGATAGAGCAGGACTTCTTCGGAAGAATAGAAACCCCTTTCAAACTCGTGAACAACAAGGTAATCGTTCCCGATGCCGACGAGCAGGAAAGAAACCCTAGGAGCAGAAGCGCCAAACTAAGAATAGCAGAAAAGAAATGATAAACGATAAAGACATAAACATCAGTGAGAAGCCTATAGCCGAAGAAAAGGCACAGGCATCACAGGAACCGCCGAAGCAGGAAACTCCGCAGCAGGAGCCACAGCAGCAGGAGGCTCCACAGGCTTCGCTCAAGGAAGTGATTGCCAAGCAAGCCATAGAGGAAGAGGCTTCAGGATCATCGAGCTTTACGCTGCGAAAGATTCTGGGTGGAGACATTCTTACCGCACAAATCATACGCCGGCAGATATGGCTCGTTATCCTCATCGTGTTTTTTGTCATTATCTACATATCCAACCGATACAATATCCAGAACGATATCATCGAGTTGGACAAACTGCAGAAAGAACTGCAAGACACCAAATACAAAGCGCTGTCTACAAGCAGCCAGATAACAGAGAAGAGTCGTGAAAGTAATGTGCTCGACATGCTGAAAAACAACAAAGACAGCGTGCTGCACATCGCTACCCAACCTCCATACATCATAAACGTACCCGAAGAATGAGCAGCAAATTTGATCATAAGAAAGTAATGCCCCGCTACAGCGCCATCGCCATCATCATGACGATTTTCGCCATAGCCGTAGTGGGTAAAGCGCTCTACATCATGACCGCCAAGCATGATTACTGGATGAAGGTGGCAGAACGGCAAAAGAAGGATTCCGTGACCGTGAAGCCAAACCGAGGAAACATCCTGAGCTGTACAGGACAGCTGATGGCAAGTTCGCTGCCGGAGTTTAAGGTCTTCATGGACTTCAAGGCGCTGAAAGATGCAGAGAACGACTCGCTGTGGGATGCCAAGCAAGACTCCATCTGTCTTTGCCTGCACCAGATATTCCCGAACCTGAACGCGGCTGATTTCAAGAAACACCTCACCGAAGGTCGCGCCAAGATGAGCCGCCACTGGCCGGTTTATCCGAAGCGTGTAGACTATAACACCTTCACCGAGATAAAGGACATTCCGGTATTCCGCCTGAAGCCCTACCAGAGCGGTTTCCACTGGGAAGAATATAATGCCCGAACCAGAACCTACGGTTCGCTGGCAGGCCGTACCATCGGAGCCATGTATGGCGCCAAGGATACTGCCCGGTTCGGTCTGGAGCTGAGTTACGACTCTATCCTGCGAGGTACCAATGGTATCGTGCATCGCCGCAAGGTGCGCAACAAGTTCCTCGACATTACCGATACCCCTCCTATTGACGGAGCTGATATCGTGACCACTATCGATGTGAGCATACAAGACCTTGCCGAACGCTCACTCATCGACGAGCTGAAGGAAATCAACGCCAATGTGGGTGTAGCCATCGTGATGGATGTACCTACGGGCGACATCAAGGCCATCGTAAACATGGAGAAATGTTTCGACGGCGAATACAGAGAAATCCACAACCATGCCGTGAGCGACCTTCTGGAGCCAGGTTCGGTGTTCAAGCCAGCCTCTATCCTCGTAGCGCTGGACGACGGAGTGGTAGACACCACCTATCATGTAGAAACCGGTGGCGGTATATGGCCGATGTACGGCAGAGAAATGAAAGACCACAACTGGCGAAAAGGCGGATACGGAATGCTGACCCTCGCACAGACCCTGTGGTACAGTTCGAACATCGGTGTGAGCCGCATCATAGACGACCATTACCGCAACAACCCGGAGAAATTCGTAAAGGGTATCTACCGTACCGGTCTGCACGACGACCTGAAGATTCCGCTGGTGGGAGCAACACCAGCCAGAATCCGCATGCCGCACAGAAACAAGAACGGACAATATGACAACTGGGCAAAGACCAGTTTGCCATGGATGAGTATCGGATATGAGACCCAGATACCGCCTATCTCTACCCTCACCTTCTACAACACCATCGCCAACAACGGCAAGATGATGCGACCAAGATTCGTGAGCAAGGTAATGAAGAACGGAGAAACCATCATGGAATTTCCTCCTGAAGTGATGCGCCAGCAGATAGCCAAGGAGAAGAGCATCAAGGAACTGCAAACCATCCTGGAACAGGTGGTAAGCTTGGGACTGGGAAAGAAAGCCGGTTCGCCTAACTTCAAAGTGGCAGGAAAGACCGGTACAGCCCAGATTTCAAAAGGTGCCGGTGGATATAAGAGTGGCGGAACCAGCTATCTCATCAGTTTCGCAGGCTACTTCCCTGCCGATGCGCCACGCTACAGCTGTATCGTCTGCATACAGAAATCCGGTTTGCCTGCTTCGGGCGGTACGATGTGCGGTAAGGTCTTCCATGAGATTTCAGAAGGCATCATGGCGCAGAGTCTGAAAGTTGACGTAAAGGACGCCCGCGACTCAGCATCCGTCTTCGTTCCTGACGTAAAGGCAGGCAATATCCTTGCAGCCAACTATGTGCTCAGCCACCTCGGCATCAAGACCAATGCCAACTGGAGTGGCAGCTATGCCAACGGCAACCCTATCTGGGGCAAGGCAGAGCGCGTGGGTAACCACAGCATCAAGCTCATCAGGGAGAAGCAATACGGCAAGACAATCGTACCCGACGTTACCGGAATGGGAGCCCGAGACGCTATCTACAATATGGAGAGCCGGGGCATCAAGACCCAGATTACAGGTAGAGGAAAGGTAGTAAAGCAGAGTCTGATGCCGGGAACGGTCATCAAGAAAGGTGCCGTATGCAGCATTGTGCTCGAATAAAACCCAGAAACAGTTATCTGAAGCCCTATATATAATAAGGTGTAGATAAAAAATATATAGAATATAAAACAGAAACAGGATATGAAGTTACAAGAATTACTCAAAAACATCGAGCCGGTTCAGATAATCGGCGATGCTGATGTAGAGGTTACGGGAGTAAACATCGACTCTCGCAAGATTAAGGAAGGTCATCTCTTCGTTGCCATGAAGGGAACGCAGGTTGACGGTCACAAGTTTATTCCAAAGGCATTGGAACTGGGCGCAAAGTCGGTTTTGTGCGAAGACATGCCTGAAGAGAAAGTTGAGGGCGTAACTTACATTCAGGTCGCTTCGACCGAGGATGCTGTCGGCAAGGTAGCAACCCTCTTCTACGGCGACCCTTCAAGAAAGCTCAAACTGGTAGGCGTAACAGGTACCAATGGTAAGACCACCATTGCCACCTTATTATATAATATGTTCCGCAAGTTCGGCCATAAGTGTGGCTTGCTCTCTACCGTCTGCAACTACATTGAGGACGAGGCTATCCCTGCCGACCATACCACCCCAGACCCTATCGAGCTGAACATGCTCCTGGGCAAGATGGTAGAGGCAGGCTGCGAGTATGCCTTCATGGAGTGCTCTTCTCACGCCATCGCACAGAAGCGTATCGGAGGCCTGCAGTTTGCCGGAGGCTTGTTCACCAACCTCACCCGCGACCACCTCGATTACCACAAGACATTCGAGAACTACCGTAACGCCAAGAAGGCTTTCTTCGACGGACTGCCTAAGACAGCCTTTGCCATTACCAATGCCGACGACAAGAACGGCATGATCATGGTACAGAACACCAAGGCTACCGTGAAGACCTACTCTACCCGCAGCATGGCAGACTTCAGAGCCAGGATCCTGGAGTGTCACTTCGGCGGCATGTATCTGGAGATTGACGGCAAAGAAGTGGGCGTACAGTTCATCGGTAAGTTCAACGTGAGCAACCTGCTCGCCGTATATGGTGCAGCCATTATGCTCGGCAAGAAGCCAGAGGATGTACTCGTAGTGATGAGTACCCTTCACAGCGTAAGCGGAAGACTGGAACCAATCCAGTCGCCAGAAGGTTATACCGCCATTGTTGACTATGCCCATACACCAGATGCACTGGAGAACGTATTGAACGCCATCCACGAAGTGCTCGAAGGCAAGGGCGGAGAAGTCATCACCGTTTGCGGTGCCGGTGGCAACCGTGACAAAGGCAAGCGCCCATTGATGGCACAGGAGGCTGTAAAACAGAGCGATAAGGTAATCATCACCAGCGACAACCCACGTTTCGAAGAGCCACAGGACATCATCAACGACATGCTTGCCGGACTCAATGCCCAGCAGATGAAGAAGGTAATCAGTATCGTAGACCGCAAGGAAGCCATCCGCACAGCCTGCATGCTGGCAAAGAAGGGCGACGTGATTCTCGTAGCCGGTAAGGGACACGAAGATTACCAGGAGATCAAGGGCGTAAAGCACCACTTTGACGATAAGGAGGTGATTCGCGACATCTTCGGAATTTCACAGAAGTAAAATCAATCAAGAAAAGAAAGAAAAATGTTATACTATCTCTTTAGATTTCTGGAACAGTGGGGCATCACAGGTTCCCACATGTGGGGCTACATCTCATTCCGTGCCCTGCTTGCGCTGATTTTATCATTGGTAATCTCTGCCTGGTTCGGCGAGAAATTCATCAAGTATCTCAAGAGCAAGCAAATTACAGAGACACAGCGCGATGCCAGCATCGACCCGTTCGGTGTCAAGAAGATTGGCGTTCCTTCTATGGGTGGTGTCATCATCATCCTGGCTATCCTCGTACCGGTACTGTTACTCGGACGTTTGCGCAACATCTATCTGATCCTGATGATCATCACCACCGTATGGCTCGGCTTTCTCGGTGGAATGGACGACTTCATCAAGATATTCAAGCGCGACAAGGAGGGATTGAAGGGCAAATATAAGATTATAGGACAGATTGGCATCGGCCTGATCGTGGGACTGGTACTCTGGTCTTCACCTGATGTAAAGATGAACGAGAACCTCGCTATCGAGCAACAGGGACAGGAAACGGTGGTAAAGCATCGTACGGAAGCAAGAAAATCGCTGAAGACCACCATCCCATTCGTCAAGGGACACAACCTCGACTATTCCAGCATCACCAGTTTCTGCGGTAAGTACAAGGTAGCAGCAGGCTGGATTCTCTTCGTCATCATGACCATCTTCGTTGTAACAGCCGTATCAAACGGTGCCAACCTCAACGATGGTATGGACGGAATGTGTGCCGGAAACTCCGCCATCATAGGTGTGGCGCTAGGCATACTTGCGTATGTGTCGTCACACATCGAGTTTGCCGCCTACCTCAATATCATGTATATTCCTGGTTCTGAGGAACTGGTAGTATTCTTCTGTGCCTTCATCGGAGCCCTCATCGGTTTCCTCTGGTACAACGCCTACCCTGCCCAGGTATTCATGGGCGATACGGGTTCGCTGACCATCGGCGGTATCATCGCAGTAGGTGCCATCATCATCCACAAGGAGCTGATGCTGCCTATCCTCTGCGGTATTTTCTTCGTAGAAAGCCTCAGCGTGATGATGCAGGTTTACTATTACAAGATAGGAAAGCGGAGAGGTGTGAAGCAGCGTATCTTCAAGCGCACACCTATCCACGACAACTTCCGCACACAGGACAGTCAGCTGGATCCTGACTGCAAGTATCTGTGGAAGAAGCCTCGCAACTGCTTCCATGAATCAAAGATTACCATCCGTTTCTGGATTGTAACCATCATTCTGGCAGCATTGACCATCATCACATTGAAGATCAGATAAAATACAGGCTCTTATCAGCCCGACAAGTATAGAGAATAAGACAATGAGCAAAATTGTAATTTTAGGAGCTGGCGAAAGTGGCGCAGGTGCAGCCGTGCTGGCAAAGAAAGAGGGATTCGAGGTCTTTGTTTCAGACATGTCAAAGATCAAGGATAACTACAAGAAGTTGATGGATGACCACAACATCGAATGGGAAGAAGGTCACCATACAGAAGAAAAGATTTTAGATGCAGATGAAGTCATCAAGAGTCCGGGTATTCCTAAGGAAGCACCTATGATACAGAAACTGATGGCTAAGGGTACACCTATCATCAGCGAAATAGAATTTGCGGGCAGATATACTGACGCCAAGATGATCTGTATCACGGGAAGTAACGGTAAGACAACCACTACCTCGCTGATTTACCACATCATCAAGTCGGCTGGCTATGATGTAGGTCTGGCAGGCAACATCGGAAAGAGTCTGGCCCTTCAGGTGGCTGAAACTCCTCATAAGTACTACGTCATCGAGCTGAGCAGTTTCCAGCTCGACAATATGTATGAGTTCCGTGCCAATGTGGCCATCCTGCTCAACATCACTCCAGACCATCTGGACCGCTATGAGTTTAAGATGCAGAACTATACCGATGCCAAGATGCGCATTACCCAGAACCAGACAGAAGAAGACAGTTTCATCTTCTGGAACGATGATCCTATCGTTACAAAGGAGCTGGCTAAGTACAACCTCAAGTCACATCTCTGCCCATTCTCTGAGTTCAAGGAGGAGGGTTGCGTTGGCTTTATCGAAGACGGCAAATACAAACTCAACTTCCCTTCAGACTTCGAAATGCCACAGGCAGACATGAGTCTACGCGGCAAGCACAACATCTATAACAGTCTGGCTGCAGGTCTGGCATGCAACATCGTAGGCATCGACCACGAGACCCTGCACAAAGGCTTGAGCGACTTCCCGGGTGTAGAGCACCGTCTGGAGAAAGTGGGCAAGTTCCAGGGCGTTTACTATGTGAACGATTCAAAGGCTACCAACGTAGATGCCTGCTGGTATGCGCTGGAGAGTATGACCACCCCTACCATCCTCATCATCGGCGGTAAGGATAAGGGAAATGACTATAACCAGATCAAGGACCTGGTAAAGGAGAAATGTGCTGGTATCGTATATCTCGGAGCCGACAACCAGAAGTTGCACGACAACTTTGACGCACTCGGCATCCCTGTACGCGACACTCACAGCATGAAGGATTGCGTGGCAGCCTGCCAGGAATTGGCAAAGCCGGGCGATACCGTACTCCTCAGCCCATGCTGCGCAAGTTTCGACCTCTTCAAGAACATGGAAGATAGAGGCGAGCAGTTTAAGGCGCTGGCAAGAGCTATCGGAGAATAACAGTTTTCAACAAATAGAACAGATAGAACTATAAAGAAATGAATAACAAGAGCATTGGTAATATTTTCAAGGGAGACAAGGTGATCTGGATGGTCTTCTTCTTTCTCTGTATGATAAGCATCGTGGAGGTATATTCTGCCTCCAGCTCCTTGTCGTACAAGACAGGAAACTACATGGCACCTGTCATCCGCCACATCTTGCTCTTGGGAGGCGGTCTGTTCACCATGATTTGCATGCTCAAGGTGAAATGCAAGTATTTCAAGATTGTTACCCCCGTCGTGATGGGCATCTCATTACTGTTGCTCGTCCTGGTCTTGGCTACCGGTCAATCTACCAACGGAGCCTCCCGATGGTTCTCTTTGATGGGCATACAATTCCAGCCTTCTGAGATAGCGAAGGGAGCGGTAGTACTAGCTGTTGCTCAGATTCTTAGTGCTATGCAAACAGCTCAGGGAGCCAACAGGAAGGCATTCAAGTTCATACTTGTAGCAACCGCTCCATTTGTAATTCTCATCGGACTGGAAAACTTATCCACAGCCATGCTCCTCAGTATCACAATCTTAGCCATGATGCTCATCGGACGAGTGCCGATGAACCAGATTGGCAAGCTGGTGGGACTGTGCATGATTGTCATCGTCACAGCCTTTGCAGGTATCATGATAGTAGGACAGGACAAGGGCGAAGAGGGCAATAAACCGGAAAATACGCTGACCGAGAAGGTTGAGCAGGAACAGAACAAGCCTAACATGGCAGAAAAGATGTTCCATAGAGCCGACACCTGGAAAGCCCGTATTGACAAGTTTATGAACTCCAAACCTGTAGCCCCACAGGATGTCGATCTCGACAAAGATGCCCAAGTGGCACATGCCAACATCGCCATCGCCTCTTCCAACATCGTAGGCAAAGGGCCTGGAAACTCAGTAGAAAGAGACTTCCTCTCACAGGCGTTCTCAGACTTCATCTATGCCATCATCATCGAAGAGATGGGTATATGGGGAGCCGCACTGGTTGCATTCCTCTACATCATCCTCCTGTTCAGAGCTGGCAGAATAGCCAACCGGTGTGAGAACAATTTCCCTGCCTTCCTCTGCATGGGACTCGCCATCATGCTGGTTACCCAGGCACTCTTCAACATGGCAGTAGCAGTAGGTTTGGCTCCTGTTACAGGACAGCCACTACCACTCATCAGTAGAGGTGGTACATCTACCATCATCAACTGTCTGTACATGGGCATCATCCTGAGTATCAGTAGAACAGCCAAGAAGAAAGAGATACCTCAAAATGAGCTCGACGACAGCAAAATGGTGGCTGCCTGACAAGAGTTTTATAAATTAAGGTGAAAAAATGGCAGAAAATGCCGTTAAATCGATATTTTTTTATACCTTTGCGTTATAAACATGAACGGATATGAATAACGAATTAAGAATTATCATAAGCGGAGGCGGCACAGGTGGTCACATCTTCCCTGCCGTATCCATTGCAAACGCCATCAAGGCAAAGCGCCCTGATGCTAAGATTTTGTTTGTAGGTGCACTCGGCAGAATGGAAATGCAGCGTGTACCTGCTGCGGGTTATGAGATCAAGGGCTTGCCTATCTGCGGCTTTGACAGAAAGCATCTGCTCAAGAATATCGCCGTACTCTTCAAGATATGGAAGAGCCAGCACATGGCAAAGAGCATCATCAAAAACTTCAAGCCTATGGCGGCTGTGGGTGTAGGTGGCTATGCTAGCGGTCCGACTCTCAATGTTTGTGCCAGCAAAGGAATACCTTGCCTCATCCAGGAGCAGAATTCATACGCTGGTGTAACCAATAAACTCTTGGCTAAGAAGGCAGAAAAAATCTGTGTGGCTTACGAAGGAATGGAGCGTTTCTTCCCTGCAGACAAGATTATCATGACCGGTAATCCTGTTCGCCAGAATGTATTGGAAACTTCCATCACCCAGGAAGAGGCACGCAAGCAATTCGGTCTCGACCCTGAAAAGAAGACCATCTTGCTCGTAGGTGGCAGCCTTGGCGCAAGAACCATCAACGAGAGTGTGCTCCAGCACCTCGACCTGGTGAAAGAAAGCGGCGTACAGTTTATCTGGCAAACAGGTAAATACTATAATGCTGCCATCATGGAGCAACTGAAAGGCCAGGAGCTGCCAATGCTCAAGGTTACAGATTTCATCAGCGACATGGGTGCAGCTTACAAGGCAGCCGACCTGGTTATCAGCCGCGCAGGTGCCAGCAGTATCAGCGAGTTCTGCCTCATCGGCAAACCGGTTATCCTGGTTCCAAGCCCTAATGTGGCAGAAGACCACCAGACCAAGAACGCCATGGCATTAGTCAACAAAGATGCTGCCATCTACGTAAAGGATGCCGATGCACCAGAGGCATTGCTCAAGAAAGCAGTTGACACGGTAAAAGACGAGGCAAAGCTTGCTTCGCTCTGTGAGAATATCAAGAAATTAGGATTAAAGAACTCTGCCGACGTCATCGCCGACGAAGTAATCAAATTAGCAACAAAGTAATGGAAATAAAAGATATTAAAGCAGTTTATTTTGTAGGAGCGGGCGGCATCGGAATGAGCGCCATCGCCAGATACTTCCTCAGCAAGAAGTTGGTTGTAGCCGGATATGACAAGACTCCATCCAATCTAACTCATGAGTTGGAGAAAGAGGGAATGCTTATCCACTATGAGGAGAATGTTGACCTCATACCAGAAGCCTGCAAGGACGCCAAGACAACATTGGTAGTCTACACACCGGCAATTCCTGCTGAACACAAGGAACTGGTTTTCTTCCATGAGAATGGCTTCACCATCGAGAAACGAGCTCAGGTTCTGGGTACATTAACCCGTACACATAAGGGACTGTGCGTAGCGGGTACACACGGAAAGACATCAACATCTACCATGTGTGCTCATATCATGCACCAAAGCCATATTGACTGTAATGCCTTCCTGGGAGGTATCTCAAAGAACTATGGCACCAACTATATCCTCTCCGACAAGAGCGACTATGTTGTCATTGAGGCAGATGAGTTTGACCGCAGTTTCCACTGGTTGCGCCCATGGATGAGCGTCATCACAGCTACAGATCCTGACCATCTCGACATCTACGGCACCAAGGAGGCTTATCTGGAGAGTTTCCGTCACTATACAGAACTAATCCAACCGGGCGGTGCACTCATCATCCACAAAGGTCTGGAGATGAAGCAACACGTACAAGACGGCGTCAAGATATACGAATACAGCCAGGACGAGGGCGACTTCCACGCAGAGAACATCAAGATAGAGAATGGAGGAATCACTTTTGATTTCATCTCTCCTATCGAGAACGTAACGGGCGTAGAACTCGGACAGCCTGTACCTATCAACATCACCAACGGTGTGGCAGCAATGGCAATGGCGCAGTTGAATGGTTGTACAGCCGATGAGCTCCGCAACGGCATGAAGACCTACGGAGGAGTTGACCGCCGTTTCGACTTTAAGATCAAGAACGACAAACTGGTATTCCTATCTGATTATGCTCATCATCCAAAGGAGATTTATCAGAGTGCAAAGAGTATCAGAGAGTTGTACAAGGACCGTAAGATAACAGCCATCTTCCAGCCTCACTTGTATACTAGAACCCGCGATTTCTATAAAGATTTCGCCAACAGTTTGAGTCTCTTGGACGAGGTTATCCTCTGCGACATCTATCCAGCTCGCGAGCAGCCTATTCCAGGAGTAACCTCCAAGCTTATCTATGACAATCTGAAACCAGGTGTAGAAAAGAGCATGATTCACAAAGAAGACGTTCTTGACCTGGTAAAGAATCGAGACTTCGATGTTCTAGTTATCTTAGGAGCTGGCGATTTGGACAACTATGTTCCACAAATTACCAAAATACTTGAAGAGAAATAAATGCATATCAATTGGAAGAAAACCATCATCATCGCACTGGATTTAGTACTCGGTACTTATCTGGTATTCGCTTTCACCAGGTTTAACAAACCTGATGAAACGAAGTTGGTATGCACCAAGGTGAACATCAACATTCAAGATGAGATGACGAATGGCTTTCTGAATGCGAAGGAAATCAAGAAACGACTGGAAGCCAGGAAACTCTATCCGCTGGGGGAACCGCTCAAAGAGGTGAACGCCCGCATGATAGAAGAAACCTTGAAGACCAGTCCTTTCGTCAAGACGGCAGAATGTTCAAAGACTCAGGATGGTCTTGTTGACATCTACCTCACCCAACGCATGCCAATCGTCAGAATCAAAAACATCAGCAACGAGGACTATTATATTGATGACCACAATCAGATCATGCCCAACACGAACTATACATGCGACATTATCATCGCAACGGGCTACATCAACAAGTGGTATGCTAAAAAATACATCTCATTACTAAGCAAAGCGCTGATGACGAATGAACTCTGGCGAAACCAGATAGAACAGATCAATGTCCTGCCTGATAGAGGAATAGAACTGGTACCGCGAGTAGGCAACCACATTATATATATAGGTAACCTGCCAGAGACCAACCTCATCGACAAACGAGAGCAAGCCATCAACGATTTCGTCAACAAGAAGATGAATCGATTAGAGAAATTCTATAAGTATGGACTCTCACAAGCTGGCTGGAACAAGTATTCGTATATCAACATCGAATTCGACAACCAGATCATATGTAAAAAGCATCAAAATAGCTAATTAGAAAATAGAAACAGATTAAGATAACATATAAGAACTATGCCAAAGGAATTTATTGTAGCTATCGAACTTGGCTCATCTAAGATGACAGGTATAGCAGGTCAGAAGAATTTGGACGGCAGCATCACCGTACTTGCCACCGTAGAGGAAGATTCATCTTCTTGCATCAGAAAGGGTGTGATCTATAACATTGACAAAACCTGCCAATGCTTGACCAACATCATCAAGAAGTTGAAGAATATACTGAAACAGGATATTACCCAGGTCTATGTAGGCGTGGGCGGTCGCTCTATACGCAGTATCAAGAACGTCATTGTCAAGGATCTCCCAGGTAACACCATCATCTCACAAGAGATGATCAATGAACTGATGGATATCAACCGCAACATGACCTATCCGGACCAGGAAATCCTGGATGCTGCAACTCAGGAATACAAGATAGACAACCAATACCAGATAGACCCTGTAGGAATACAGTGTAACCATCTGGAAGGCATCTTCCTGAATATACTTTGGCGCAAGAACTTCTATAACAATATCAATACCTGTTTTGAAAATGCCAACATTCCTATTGCAGAAATGTACCTGGCTCCTTTAGCTATGGCTGACAGCGTTTTGACAGACTCTGAAAAGCGTGCAGGCTGTATGCTTGTTGACTTGGGTGCCGATACGACAACCGTTTCTGTATATTATAAAGGTATACTTCGTCATCTCTCTGTCATCCCATTGGGCGGCGGCAACGTGACCAAAGACTTAACTTGTCTTCAGATTGAAGAGCCTGATGCTGAAAAGATGAAACTCAAGTATGCCAAGGCTTATACCGATATCAACAATATCGACCCGACCCTGAACTACCCTATCGACAAGGATAGAGTGGTTGAAAGCAAGAAGTTCATCGAAATCGTAGAAGCACGCGTAGAGGAAATCGTAGAAAACGCATGGTTCCAGATTCCTGTGGAATTCTCAGATAAGCTGTTGGGTGGTATCATCCTTACAGGTGGCGGCAGCAACATGCCTGAAATCGATAAGGTTTTCAAGACACATACCCACATCGACAAAGTACGCATTGCCAAGTTTGTTTCTCAAACAGTCAACTCCAAGGATCCTAAGATTACCAATCACGATGGTACAATGAACACCGTATTGGGACTCCTGGCAAAGGGAGACATGAACTGTGCAGGTGACGAAATCGGCACTGATCTCTTCAGCAATTCTGCAGAAAAGCCAGTAGCAGCCGAGCAGCACAAGGCTCCAAGAAACCCTAACGAGACTGCCGGCAAGGGCGTTGTTCTTACTGCGGCAGAAAAAGCGGCTGCTGACGAGGCTGCCCGCAAGCAAAAAGAACTGGAAGAAGCTGAGGCAAGACTACTGGCAGAAAAAGAAGCCGAAGAAGAAGAAAAGAGACGCAAAGAAAACAGTCTCATCCATAAAATGATGAGAGGTTTCAAGAAGTTTGTGAAAGATACCATTTCTGAAGAAGAATAAGATGCCAAAGACCAGGCTATCAGAAAACAGATTTCACAACAGGTTAAATAAAAAATCAGATAGATAAACCCTATAAAGATTATACGACTATGCTAGATAATGGAAACGCTCCTCATATTCTTGACTTTGGGGAACCTGAAAAAGAAAATAGCATCATCAAGGTGATTGGTGTTGGTGGTGGCGGTGGAAATGCCGTCAACCACATGTACCGCGAAGGTATACACGATGTAACATTCGTACTCTGCAACACAGACAACCAGGCACTTAACGACTCACCTGTGCCTGTACACCTGCAGCTAGGCAAGGAAGGTCTGGGTGCAGGAAACAAACCTGCCAAAGCACGCCAGGCTGCCGAAGAGACTCTTGAAGATATCAAGAACATGCTCAACGATGGAACAAAAATGGCATTCATCACAGCGGGTATGGGTGGCGGTACCGGTACAGGTGCAGCACCTGTCATCGCCAGAGTAAGTAAGGAGTTAGGTATTCTTACCGTTGGTATCGTAACCATCCCATTCCGTTTTGAAGGTCCTAAGAAGATTGACCAGGCATTGGATGGTGTAGAGGAAATGTCGAAACATGTAGATGCCTTACTGGTAATCAACAATGAACGTCTTCGCCAGATTTATCCAGACCTTGCCGTTCTCGATGCATTCGGCAAAGCTGACGACACCTTGAGTGTAGCTGCCAAGAGTATCGCTGAAATCATTACCGTACATGGTCTCATCAACCTCGACTTCAATGATGTGAAGACCGTACTGAAAGATGGCGGTGTGGCTATCATGAGTACAGGTTACGGTGAGGGAGAAGGAAGAGTAAAGAAAGCAATAGAAGATGCCTTGAACTCACCACTCCTTAACGATAATGACGTATTCAACTCTAAGAAGATTCTGCTCAGCATCGCATTTGCAAGCGAGAAGAAAGATAATCCTGGCTTGACCATGGACGAGATGAATGATGTCAACGACTTTATGGAGAAATTCGGTGACGACTTCGAACTGAAATGGGGTCTTGCAATTGACCCTGAATTGGGAAGCCGCGTAAAGGTAACCGTTCTCGCAACAGGTTTCGGACTCGAGGATGTAGAGGGAATGAACCGCCACCTCAAGAAACATACTGAGGAAGAATCTCGCCGTCTCGCTGAAGAAGAGGAGAAACGTGCTGAAAGAGAAGACCGCCGCAAACGCTATTATGGCAGCGACGGCAATACGACACAGTATAAGCGTCATCCACACATATTCCTGTTCCGCCAGGAAGATTTGGATAACGAGGATGTCATCCTTCAGGTAGAAAACACGCCTACCTATAAGCGTACCCGACAGACTCTGGAAGAGATCCGCAATATTGCTTCTGGCAACACTGAGCCAAAAGAAGACAATAACGATGATGCTTCTTCTGTACAGGGCGTCATCAGTTTTGCCTAAACAGAGAATACAGGCTAGGTTTATTTCAGGTTTACGTCAAGTAAGCGAGGAAACCAAAAATGACTAAGCAAAAAGTTCCTGAAGAACAGCAAAGCTCTTCATTTCCGGGAAACCTGGCAAATGAAGTTTATAATACTCCAGTATCACCTCTACACACCTGTTCCGTTCGATACGGGACATTGTGTAGAGGTGCATTGTTTTATAGTCTAAACGGAACAAAGACACAAGCCGCATAGAATCTTCCTTATTTAAATAATGTACATTCGAAGGAACATGAGCTGCAAAACATCCATCTACCAAATCAAAATAATCGCCAGACATACCACTCTCTATATTGGGCATAAAACCCAAATGAAAAGAGAGCTGAATCATAAAGACTATATGGAAATTGGCAATAGCACCTTTAGCATGGTCTAACCATTCGATACTGTCCTGTATGAAAAGATAGAGCGCACCATTAGCCTGCTCATGACGGGTAGCATATGAAAGCAGTTCTGCCAAGAACATGGAAATGCCAAGTTTGTATGGAGAAAAAGGGATATCAGAGAATGGAATCTGAATCGAAACATCCCTAAGGCGCTGCAGATTTGACTTGGGACGATAATCAAATTCTAAATTCAAGACCATGAGCGGTTGGAAAAGCTGCCGTTTCATCTTCCCCTTAGATGACTTAGGCACACGTACCATAAAGGAGAGTCTTCCCAACTTTTCGGTGAAGAAATCCACGATAAGTTGAGAGTCCCCATACTTGATGGTTTGCAATACGATAGCACTAGTTTTTATCTCCATTTTGCCTAATATTAGTGAAAAACAGGGCAAAAATACAAAAAAATGCGCATTTAGCGAAAATTTTCTATGAAAAATTTGCTAGATTCAAATAAAAGTAGTAACTTTGCACCCGCAAATAAGCAATGGTCCCTTCGTCTATCGGTTAGGACGAGAGATTTTCATTCTCTAAAGAGCAGTTCGACTCTGCTAGGGACTACAAACATTTAAGAAATAAAAAAAATAACATAAAGAAGATGGCAAATCACAAATCATCAATCAAGAGAATCCGTCAGGACAAGAAGAAGGCTTTGCACAACAAGTATTATGCAAAGACTATGCGCAATGCTGTCCGCAAGTTGCGCAACATGTCTGACAAGGAAGAGGCTGCAAAGCTCTATCCTACTGTTCAGAAGCTTTTAGACAAGTTGGCTAAGATCAACGTTATCCACGACAACAAGGCTGCAAACTTGAAGTCTGGTCTTACAAAGCACATCGCTAAGTTGGCCTAACTTATAAGTCAAAGCAAAGAAATAAATAAGGCTGCAATCCTATGATAGGGTCGCAGCCTTATTCTTTTCTATGGACCCGACTATCCATTTCCTGCATCATAAAATTTTCCCATCACAACCGGTTTATACTACAACATACCCTATAAAAACGCGCAAAACGATTATAAAACAGCTTTTTCAAGACACTTTTGCCGCTAAAGTTCACATTCTACGTTTTTTCTTCACTTTTTGGTGATTTTTCACAAACAAAAGTTCCTGTTTCTCAGCTTTTTTTAGTATCTTTGCACGGAAATAAGACAATACTAAAATGGCAGAAAATCAAAACAACGCAAATAATTACTCTGCGAGTAACATTCAGGTTCTGGAAGGCCTGGAAGCTGTTCGCAAACGTCCGGCGATGTATATTGGTGACATCTCCGAAAAGGGTCTTCATCACTTGGTAAACGAAACTGTAGACAACTCTATTGACGAAGCAATGGCGGGCTACTGTACCGACATCGAAGTTACCATCAACGAAGACAACTCTATCACCGTAGAAGATAATGGTCGTGGTATCCCTGTGGATATGCACGAAAAACTACATAAATCAGCCCTCGAAGTCGTTATGACCGTGCTTCACGCAGGTGGTAAGTTCGACAAGGGTTCTTACAAGGTATCTGGCGGTTTACATGGTGTGGGTGTAAGTTGTGTGAATGCACTTTCTACCCACATGCTGTCACAGGTGTTCCGTGGCGGCAAAATCTACCAGCAGGAATATGAGAAGGGTAAGCCTCTTTATCCGGTTAAGGTGGTAGGTGAAACCAACAAGCGCGGTACACGCCAGCAGTTCTGGCCAGATCCAACCATCTTTACTCACACTGTCTATAAGTGGGACATCATAGCCAACCGTATGCGCGAGTTGGCATTCCTCAATGCAGGTATCAAGATTACCTTGAGAGATTTGCGCCCTGACGAGGAAGGTAAGACCAAGGAGCAGGTTTTCCACGCTAAGGATGGTTTGAAGGAATTCGTCCGTTACGTAGACCGTCACCGCACTCATCTCTTCGATGATGTTATCTATCTGAAGACAGAAAAGCAGGGTATTCCTATCGAGATTGCTGTGATGTACAACACAGATTACTCTGAGAATATCCACTCATACGTCAATAACATCAACACCATTGAGGGTGGTACCCACCTGACTGGTTTCCGTATGGCGTTGACCCGCACCTTGAAGGCTTACGCAGAAGCAGACCCAACCATCTCTAAGCAGATTGAGAAGGCAAAGGTAGAGATTGCACCAGAAGACTTCCGCGAGGGTCTTACTGCCGTTATCTCCATCAAGGTAGCTGAACCTCAGTTTGAGGGACAGACCAAGACCAAGCTCGGTAACAGCGAGGTACAAGGTGCCGTTCAGCAGGCTGTAAACGAGGCTTTGTCTGATTATCTGGAAGAACATCCAGACGAGGCAAAGCGAATCTGCGAAAAGGTTGTCCTGGCTGCTACGGCCCGCATAGCTGCCCGCAAGGCACGTGAGAGTGTACAGCGCAAGAACTTCATGACAGGTGGTGGTCTTCCTGGTAAACTTGCCGATTGCTCAATGAAGGATCCTAAAGAATGCGAGATCTTCCTCGTCGAGGGTGATTCCGCCGGTGGTTCTGCCAAGCAGGGTCGCGACCGTTTCCGTCAGGCTATTCTCCCATTACGTGGTAAGATTCTGAATGTAGAAAAGGTACAGTGGCACAAGGTATTCGAAGCTGAGTCTGTCATGAACATCATCCAAAGTATCGGTGTCCGCTTCGGTGTAGATGGCGAAGACAGCAAGGAGGCTAATACCGACAAGTTGCGTTACGACAAGATTATCATCATGACCGATGCCGACGTCGATGGTTCTCACATCGACACATTGATTATGACACTCTTCTATCGTTTCATGCCAAAGGTTATTGAAGAAGGCCATCTGTATATCGCTACCCCACCACTCTACAAGTGTACTTATCGCAGCAAGGTAAGCGAATATTGCTATACAGAGCAGCAGCGCCAGGCATTCATCGACAAGTATGGAGATGGAGTAGAAGACAAGAATATCCACACCCAGCGATACAAAGGTTTGGGTGAGATGAACCCAGAGCAGCTTTGGGAAACTACTATGGATCCATCTACACGCTTGCTCAAGCAGGTTACTATCGAGAACGCAGCCCAGGCTGATGAGATTTTCTCTATGTTGATGGGTGATGATGTAGAACCACGCCGCGAGTTCATCGAACAGAATGCTACTTACGCCAATATCGACGCTTAAAGTTAACACGAACATATTGGGGGTAGACTCAGCGAGAGTCTTCCCCCTTTTTTGGATAGCCTCATCCAATGAGCATCACCTTCCGACTTCGTTTCCGGGCATCGAATTAAAAAACCAACAATACCATCTTTATGAAGCATATATTTTTTACGATTGCGTTAGCTGCCTCTAGTACGTGGAACTGCCAGGCAACAACAGTAAGTAAAGAGTTGCAACCCAACAAGTTGTGGTACAACAAGCCTGCATACGCCTTCGAAGAGTCACTGCCATTAGGCAATGGCAAACTGGGTGCGCTGGTTTATGGTGGAGCCAATAATGACTCTATCCAGCTCAACGACATCACCCTTTGGACGGGCGTGCCTGTGAATCCCAACGAAGGTGGCGAAGCCTACAAGTGGATTCCGAAAATCAGAGAGGCGCTGTTCAAGGAGGATTACAAGACCGCCGATTCCCTGCAACACTATGTGCAAGGCCATAACTCGGAGTTCTATCAGCCACTGGGCATGATCAATATCAAAGACTGCAACCAGGGCGAGTTTACGGATTATTACCGCGAACTGAGCCTCGACAACTCCCTGGCTACTGTTCATTACAGGCGCAACGGCATCCAATACACCAAAGAGTATTTTGCTTCTCATCCCGACAAGATGATTGCCATCAAGCTGAGTGCCTCCAAGAAGAGATCCATCAACAGCGACATCTCACTCACTTCCCTCATTCCCCATCAGGTAAAAGCATCCAGAGGACAGCTCACCATGACGGGACATGTTCTCGGCGATGAAGCCAACAGTACGCATTACTGTGCCATGCTTCAGGTGAAGAACACCGACGGAAAAGTGTGGACAAGCGATTCTGTACTCCATCTGAAGGATGTGAGCGAGGCTATCATCTATCTCGTAAACGAAACAAGTTACAACGGATTCGACAAGCATCCTGTGAAGGAAGGAGCTCCATACATCGAGAACGTAACCGATGAAGCCTGGCACCTTGCCAACTTCACTTACGAAGAATTCAAACAGCGTCACATCGCCGACTACAAGAAACTCTTTGATAGAGTAAGTTTGAGTCTGAAAGGAGCCAAGTTTGATGCCACCCGCCCTACCGACAAACAGTTGCTCGCCTACAGCGACAACCACGAGAGCAACCCTTATCTGGAACAGCTCTATTTCCAGTATGGCAGATACCTGCTCATCAGCAGCAGTAGAACCAAGGGAGTGCCTGCCAACCTGCAGGGACTCTGGGCACCAGCCCTCCGTTCGCCATGGCGCGGCAACTATACCATCAACATCAACCTGGAAGAAAATTACTGGCCGGCAGAAGTTGCGAACCTCTCAGAACTGGTAGCCCCAGTAGACGGATTGGTAGAGGGTATGGCTGTGACAGGTCGCCACAATGCCCAGCACTTCTATGGTATCGATAAGGGATGGTGCGCTGGACACAACACTGATGCCTGGGCAATGACCAATCCTGTAGGAACCGGAAACGAAAGTCCGCAATGGAGCAACTGGGCTATGGGTGGAGCCTGGCTTGTAGAAACCCTTTGGGATCACTATGACTATACCCGCGATACCGAATATCTTCGCAATACAGCCTATCCGCTGATGAAGGGGGCTGCCGACTTCATGCTTGCGTGGCTCATCCCGAATCCACACAATCCAAACGAACTGATTACTGCTCCATGCACATCGCCAGAGGCAGATTACATCACCGATAAGGGCTACCGTGGCAGCAGTTTCTATGGCGGAACCGCCGACCTCGCCATCATCCGCGAGCTCTTCAAGAATACCATCAAGGGAGCAAAAGCCCTGGGCATCGACAACGATTACCAGCAGCAGTTGCAATCAGCCCTCAATCGCCTGCGCCCTTACCACATAGGTAAGCGAGGCAATCTGATGGAGTGGTACCACGATTGGGAAGACCAGGATTGGCATCATCGCCACCAGTCACACCTGCTGGGGCTCTATCCATTCCATCAGATTTCGGTAAACAAGACTCCGGAACTTGCTGCTGCCGCAACCAAGACCCTGGAAATCAAGGGCGATAATTCCACCGGTTGGAGTACAGGCTGGAGAATCAACCTCTGGGCTCGTCTGCATCGGGCCGACAAAGCTTATCAGATATACCGCAAGCTGCTCACCTACGTAAGCCCTGAAGTCTACAAGGACAGCAAACACCGCAGCGGTGGCACCTACCCTAACCTCTTTGATGCCCATCCACCTTTCCAGATAGATGGCAACTTCGGAGGCACAGCAGGCGTATGCGAGATGCTGATGCAATGCGATGGCGAGACTATGCATCTTCTTCCTGCTCTACCTAAAGAATGGCCTGCAGGCGAAATTAAGGGTATCAAAGCACGTGGAAACTACGAGATTAATCTCGTATGGAACGGAGGAAAGGTCAGCAAAGCTTCCATCACCAGCAAGAATGCCGGAAACCTGACCGTCAAGTATAATGGTAAGCAGAAAGCATTAAATTTCAAGACTGGCGAAACAAAACTCATAAAATAGACAAATAATCATCTATGAGATATTTTACAATTCTCATCTTTACAACTCTCTGGGTGCTGAATTCCTATGCACAGGAATTCGGTACCCATTGGGTATCATATCCATTCCCCAACGATTCTTCTGAGATATTATACAGGAAAATCTATCATCTTGATCAAAAGCCTTTAAAGGCTGAGATAAACATGGCAAGTGGAGGAAATACCCGCCTATACATCAACGAAAGAAATGCTACGCCAAGCATTTTCAACGAAGGAGCCAGAGACAGCATCCTTCTGATGCAAACCATAGATATCTCCAGATATCTGAAAAAGGGCGAAAACATCATCGCGGTCTGGTATGCACCAGGAAGAATAAGAAATAAGAGCAAACAACTCTCGCTGGAACTTCATGGCTGGTATACAGACTCTGTTCCTTTTTATCATAAAGCAGACGAAACATGGTGGTGCAAACCCCTGAAGGGCGGCAGTTACAACGAAAAAGAACACTTTGACAATAGAATATACACTACTGAGTGGAAATCGGCTGAATACCAATCTTCAGGATGGGTTCATCCGACAGGTGCCTTCAATGATACGGTAAACTATATCTTTGTTGACCAGCTGCCATACCTCACCCAGAACAAGCTTCAAATGGTATTAGAACCATACAAGGAGGAATTCGATCATCAGGGATGCCGTATAGACTTCGGACGTCCGTTCCGTGGAACCATCAGGCTCACGATACGCAATGCCAGCAAAGGAACAACACTTCATATTAACGGAAACCAATATGTATGCAGTGGCGAAATGGACGAGCAAGCCTATTACCGTTTCCATGCTGAGCATCAAAAAAATTTCGTGATAACATGGGATAAAGGCTTCAGAAGAAGTAATATCACAAATATAGAAGGATTAGATATTTCGGAATAAGCTCAACAGCGTTTCGAAATCTCTTTTTTTATAAAACAAAAAAGACTTCGGAACTATTATCTTCCAAAGTCTCTAACTGAATTTAGTCTTCCAATTCGGCAAGTACTTGCTCTGCCACTTCGCAAAGCTCATCATACCATTCCTTGCCGAATTTCTCTACCAGCGGACCCTCCAGGAACTTATAAACCGGAAGCTTCAACTCCTCTCCCTTCTTGATGGCATCCTTGCAGATGCGCCATTTGTTATAGTTGATGCCATACACCTCGTTGCCGAAATCCTTGGCACGGATTGGATACAAAGCACAGGAGATAGGCTTCTTGAACTTCGACTTTCCTTCGCGATAAGCACGCTCCAAGGCACAGAGACAACAATTCGGAATCGTATGTCCATCGCCCAGGTCTTTCAAATCCTGGTAGCAGGTAAACACACAATCCTTACCATTCACGATGCTCGTCACCAAATCGCCTTCAATATCGGTATAAGCCACGCCCTGCTTATCAATGATAGCCTGGGCAGATGCCGAGAGATCATCCCAAACCACATCCAGCGCATTCTCAATCTCCATAATCTCATCCAGGGTAACAGGAGCTCCCGCATCGCCTTCGATGCAGCACTCACCCTTGCAGGCATCAAGGTCGCAACAGAATTTTTCGGTGATAATATCAGGTGAAACCAACACGTTGCCCACCTGCAGAATACGCAGTTCGTCTTTCTTCATAATGTTTTTGAGATGAATAAATTTCTTTGAGTGTATAATAAAAATAATGATAGCTACCCATGAGTGGATAGCTATATATTAATCGGTGTACCTACCATTGGATAGGCGCAATTCCGTTCTGCTGTAGATACGCATTGCAGCGGGAGAAATGATGATTGCCAAACCATCCGCCTCTGTTGGCTGATAATGGCGAAGGATGAACGCTTTCCAATATCAGATGCTTGCTTGTATCGATGAGCTTCGCCTTGCTCCGGGCATAACCGCCCCAAAGGATAAACACCAGGTGCTCCTTATCCTTGCTGAGCGCCTGGATGGCAGCATCGGTAAACTCCTCCCAGCCTTTGCGCTGATGACTCGCAGCCTGATGGGCACGAACGGTCAACGTGGCGTTGAGCAACAATACTCCCTGCTTTGCCCAGCGGGTTAAATCGCCCGTAGCTGGCATCGGAGTACCGAGATCCATCTGAATCTCCTTGAATATATTAATCAATGATGGTGGGAAAGTGATTCCGTCCGGCACAGAGAAACTCAGTCCCATCGCCTGACCCGGCTCATGGTATGGATCCTGTCCGATAATCACTACCTTCACATCATCAAAAGGACAGAGATTGAAGGCATTGAAAATCAAGCGGCCAGGAGGATAACAGGGCGTACGCAGGTATTCCTCTTTCACGAAGTTTGTGAGGTCAACAAAATACTGCTTGTCGAACTCTTCTCCTATATGCTGTTTCCAACTTTCTTCTATCTTTACGTCCATAATGATTTAAGTTAAAGAAGTCAAGGCTCCAAAAAGCCTTGACTTCCGAAATTATTATTAGTCAATAATCAAGTTCTCACCTGTCATATCAGCTGGCTGCTCCAAGCCCATGATGTGGAGGATAGAAGGAGCAACGTCTGCCAAACGGCCATCCTTAACGGTAGCTGAGTTGTTGTCAGTTACGTAGATGAATGGAACTGGGTTCAAAGAGTGAGCGGTATTTGGTGTACCATCCTCGTTGATAGCGTGGTCTGCATTACCGTGGTCAGCGATGATGATAGCCTCATAATCGTTAGCCTTAGCAGCCTCGATAACGTCCTTTACGCAGTTGTCAACAGCGTGAACAGCCTTAGCGATAGCGTTGTAGATACCTGTGTGACCTACCATATCACCATTAGCGAAGTTTACAACGATGAAGTCGTACTCCTGAGTGTTGATTGCACCAACCAACTTATCCTTTACCTCGTAAGCGCTCATCTCTGGCTTCAAGTCGTAAGTAGCCACCTTTGGAGAAGGAACCAGGATACGGTCCTCACCCTCGTATGGAGTCTCACGACCACCATTGAAGAAGAATGTTACGTGAGCATACTTCTCTGTCTCTGCAGTGTGGAGCTGCTTCTTGCCCTGTGCGCTCAAGTACTCACCGAGGGTATTCATTACGTTCTCCTTAGGGAAGAGGATGTGAACGCCCTGGAAGCTTGCATCGTATGGAGTCATGCAGTAGTACTGCAAGTCCTTGATGGTGTGCATGCCTTCCTCTGGCATATCCTGCTGAGTCAATACCTGTGTCAACTCCTTGGCACGGTCGTTACGGTAGTTGATGAAGATAACAACATCACCCTCCTGGATAGTACCGTCAACCTTAGAGTTATTGATTGGCTTGATGAACTCGTCTGTTACGTCCTCATCATAGCTCTCCTGCATTGCCTTCACCATATCGTCAGCCTGCTTACCCTTACCCTCAACGAGCAAGTCGTATGCTTCCTTTACACGGTTCCAGCGCTTGTCACGGTCCATAGCATAGAAACGACCTACGATGCTTGCGATGTGTGCACCGTTCTTGTCGCAGCAAGCCTGAACCTCCTCGATGAAGCCCTTACCGCTCTTAGGGTCTGTATCACGACCATCCATGAAGCAGTGAACGTATGTCTCCTTCAAACCATATTCCTTACCAATCTCAATCAACTTGAAGAGGTGATCCAAAGAAGAGTGAACACCACCGGTAGAAGTCAAGCCCATCAAGTGGAGCTTCTTACCTGTCTTCTGAGCATAGCTGTAAGCGTTGATGATCTCCTGATTTTTCAAGATGTCACCGCTCTCGCAAGCCTTGTTGATCTTAACGAGGTCCTGATATACCACACGACCAGCACCGATGTTGAGGTGACCAACCTCTGAATTACCCATCTGACCGTTAGGAAGACCTACGTCCTCGCCACAAGTCTGGAGAGTAGAATGTGCTGAAACTGCTGTCAAATAATCGAGATAAGGAGTTGGAGTCTTGAAGATAACATCACCCTTATCATGCTTACCGATTCCCCATCCGTCGAGAATCATTAAAAGAGCTTTTTTTGCCATAATTACATAAAATAATTTAAATTCGAATTTCTGCCTGCAAAGTTACAACAAAATAGGTGAAGGACAAAATAAATTAAGATAAAAAAACTCCCACCTTTCTAAAAAGATGAGAGTTGATAACAAGATCAACAGGTTCGCAGGATATATCCCTTCTTGATGACAGCTTCGATACTTACCTTTTCATCCAGGTTCAATGCCCGGCGAAGATAGGTAATCTGCACGTTCAGGGCTAGGGAATTGGAGTATGAGTCATCACCCCATACTTCATTCAGTATGAAATCCCGCTCTACAAGCTGGTTCTGGTTCTCGGCAAGAAGCTTCAGAATTTCAGCTTGACGAGATGTGATGACTACTCTGGAATTACCACATAGCAGTTCATTCTGCGCATAGTAGAAAGCAATGGAACCGATAAAAACAGCAGATTCTTCACCTTTGTCGTCTTCTTTCGGTTGCTTCAACTCATAAATCATATTCTTCAGGAACTCATGGCGAATGCCGTCAATGCGTTTCTGGAAGACTATGGTCTTAACCAGATAATACAGACATCCTATCAAGATGAAAAAGAGAAAGATGCTTCCTATCAATTGCCACATCATGGCTTTGAGCGTTCGAGTAATAGGAATGGGCACCTGAAAAGAAATACCTTGGCGAAACATTGGGTTCGTCTGATACTTCACCGTCACCACACGTGACCATCTGCCTTCGACATCATATTTTGCATTCAAGAAGACGGTCTTGTAATCCTGATGCCGAAAAAAGACAATCTTCCCATATCCCTTATCATCCAGTAATCTTTGATAGGCAGCCAAGGAAGGATGCTTACCTATATAAGCCAGATATCTGCTGATGATGAGATAAGCATCATCACCCGTAAGATCAGGATCATTCAAACGGACAAGGAAGCGATGATTGTTCCAAAAAGAAAGCGTTGTACGACTATATCCCTTCTTCATATCATATTGAGATTCTACCTTGAGCATAACCGTATCTCTTCTACCTTTTGTAGATGAATTCTCCTGCAACTTTTTTCTATTCTTCAAATCTTGCGCCAACACCTCATCACAATCCTTCTTGAATTGCTCTACCTGCTGGTTTAAGCTATATTGGCATTGCAGATGGAGCCAATAAGCCTGCGTGCAGAACAACAATACGATTGCTACCCCACATACCATCCATACTATTTTCAGTTTGCTGTTACTGTTCATACATTCCTGATCTTTTGAATTTGACGGCAAAGTTACTGAAAAATCCGTAAACAAAGGCATGAGTAATAAAATAATAATAGGCGAAAAGAAGCAAAAGTAATAACTCAGTAACAGAAATCATCGATTTCATCGAATAATCACAGTACCTTTGCATCGTCAAAATGAATAAAGCAGATAAAACAAAGAATAAATAGACGAAGATTATGAAAAAGGTATTATTAATAGCATGGCTTGCATTATATGCTTGCATGCTCCAAGCTCAAACAGTAAACCTGTTCGATGAATCAAGCATTGGCATGGGAGATTCCATTGATCAGGTAAAGTATCAGGTAGTATATGATGCCGAGTATATTTACGAAAAGAAATATACCAAGACCGACACCCTCATTGGCCGCATAGAAGAGAAAATGCTCTTGCAGATTGGCAACAAGTATTCCGCATTCTACAGTTATCCGATATTCCAAAGAGACTCTACCATCTCCGCAAATATGGCAAAAGGAATACCAGTCAATTTCTCCGGTAATGGCGGACAGATTAATTGGAAAGTATATAAGAACTATCCAGAACCGGGCAAGACTGCCTATCTCGATTTCTTTGCTGCTGACAGATATTTGTGCATTGAACCGATGGAACCGATAGACTGGCAACTCACAGACAGCATCGATTCCATCTGCGGTTACGAGTGCCACCAGGCTATTGCCAAGTTTAAGGGTAGAACATGGATTGCATGGTACACGGAAGACATCCCTATTGACAATGGTCCCTGGAAGCTGAGCGGACTGCCGGGATTGATTCTCAAAGCTCACGACTCCGAGAACGATTATGGATTTACAGCTGTAGGACTCACAACAGACAAAGGCTCCACACCTATCTATTATAAAGGTAAGACATTCGAGCCTATCGACCGCAAATCATTGACCTCCATTTACAAGAAATACTATGCCGACCCTATCGGCTATCTGCTTCAAGATGCCAAGTATGCTGCAATTGTAAAGATCAAGGATGAAAAAGGAAATATCCTGAAGCATTCCAAGCGTGCTGAGCCATACAATCCGATTGAAAGATAATTAGCAGTTTACTTTTTTGCCAGACAAGCGCCTTAAAGACATCAGCAAGATAAGTGTCTAAGGTAAATTAGAAAAGAGAGAAAAAAGATGAAGAAAATAATAGTTCTTTTCACTATTCTGTTCGTGGCGTGCCATGCGTTTGCCCAAGAGAAGATTAGCGGTTATGTCGAAGATTCATTGACCCATAACCGTCTAGCCAACGTCTCCATCACGCTGCTCCGCAATGGAAAGCCCTTGAAGTTTACAAGAACAAAGGAGGACGGAACCTTCGTGCTTTCTATCACCAAAAAGCAAGCCAACGACAAACTACAGGCCACGTTTATGGGGTATAAAAAGACAAAAACATCGATTTCATCGGGAAAAGAAACCATCATCAGTATGGCTTCAACAGCTTTTGTCTTGAAGGAAGTACAAGTAAAAGGCTCTCGCATCACAGGTCGAGACACCATATCTTTCGACCTCACCCGCTTTGCCAACGAACGAGATAACTCACTGAAAGATGTACTGAAAAAGCTGCCAGGCGTAGATATAGAGAAGAATGGTCGTATCAACTACAATGGTAAGCCCATCAACCGATTCACTGTGGAAGGTCTCGACCTGACCGGTGGCAAATATAACCAATTGGAAGAAAACATCAAGGCAAAAGATGTGAAAAAGGCCGAAGTCATCGAGCATGACCAACCTATCAAGGCGCTCCAGAACAAGACCTTTACGGATAATGTAGCGATGAACATCGCCCTGAAGGATAGTGCCCGCGACAAACTGATGCCTACTCTCAAGCCCTACTTACTCGTAGGGCATCCATCCCACGTAGGCGGAAGCATCAATATCATGCAAATTGGCAAGAAGAAACAGATGATGTATGATGCAGAATACGACAGAACAGGTAAAAATCTCGGCTATGCACTTAACCAACTCGCATCTTACAGCAATCGTCTGGCTCCAGCCTCCCTTCCATCATGGATATCAGTACCATCGCTTGACGCTCCTATCGACGAAGAACGCCTGCGCTTTAACACCTCACAAAAATACTCCATCAACCATATCAAGAAGAATAAGGACGATGCAGAGACTCGCATAGAAGCCAACTATCTTCGTACGGTAACCCGACAAGAGCGAGAGAACATGAGTATCTACGACCTCGGCGGCGAAGCTCCCACAGTTACCACTGAGCACAACCAAAAGACGATGATCAGCGATGCCTTCAATCTGCAATGGGAGAACAAGGTAAACAAGGCTGAACATTATGGCAACGAGAGCATCAGCCTCAGCGCAGCACAAAGCGACGGTTTGTCAAACATCAACGACACGCTTACCCAACGTGTCCGCATCCCAAAGCTCGACCTCTCGACAAGTATCTACCGCCTCTTCGTCTTCAAGAAAAGTCAACTCTCTTGGCGTAGCACTGCCGACTATCACCATGGTGTGGCGGACCTCTACGTTAACGAAGAGCGGAATCGCATCCGCACCAACCTTTGGCATACAGCCCACGCCTTACAGTGGATGAGGAATCGCTTCCACTGGATACAGGAATATAGAATGAGTATCGACCTCAACAACATCTATGCAAAATATCAGAAAAGAAGCGATGAAATCGGCAAAAACAGTCTTAACATCACAGGGAAGTTCACCCCTTACTGGCAATACAAGACCGAGACGTTCCGTATGTCGTTCTCTCCCGATTTCATGTGGGAACGCTTCACCTATCCACAGAAAACTCTACTTACCATATCACCCTACCTTTACTTATATAAGAAATTGGATTTCCGTAGAGAGTTGACAATCTACACAGGATACAGTACTGGAACAGGCAATGCCACAAACTACGCCATGAAGCAATATCGTCAAAGTTATCGCTCTTGGTACGCTTCGAGCGACATCATTCCGATAACTCGCTCTCTTTATGGCAAGTTGAGTTACGACTACAAGCGCCCTATCAAGGAAATCTTCTTCAGCGCATCGGTCAATGCCAGCAAAAACTGGATGAATACGGCATCCGACCTACGCATCGAGGATGGCAAATACTATACCTCATTATATAAGCAGGACAGCAAGAGCAACAACCTAGGGGCATCACTCTACATATCGAAGGGCTTCTACGACCTTCATTTGAAGACCCGCCTGGAGGGCAGTTACAACTACAGCAAGGGTGAGCAATACAGCAGCGGCAAAGCCATCAGCTACACCGCCGACAACTATACAGTGAAGCCTAGCATCGACTTCTCGCCGTCCTGGTGTGCCTTTAGCTATGAGGGAGAATTCTCTTTTTACAACTCGAAACGTCAAAAAATGGCGAAGTCATCGTTATTTAATTGGCGTCAAAGCGTATCTGCCACCGCTACCATCAGCCATGTGGACCTCTCCTTCTCGCTCGTACATTATCGCAATGAACTGCAAGAGGGCAGCCACCTTAACACCCTCCTTGGCGATGCCTCGGCAGTTTGGAGAATGAAAAAGCTCCGCCTTTCAGCAGAGCTTCGAAACCTATTCAATAAGAAGAATTATATGGAAACCATCTATAGCGGCATCAGTACATTGACCGACTGCTATTATCTTCGCCCTCGCGAACTGATGATTTCCGCCCAGTATTCCTTTTAAACAAGAACTCCCATCTCAGAAAAGAGACGGGAGTTCTTTGTTTTTGAGGACAAGAGACAAGGTTATAAGGGATTTTGACTTTTTAGTTGATTTTTATTTGGAACATAACATTATTTTTTGTATCTTTGCAACTGATAATATCTTATTATTATCCAAACGATTATGCAAGAAACGAATAATATATTAGCAATATTAGATAACTACCTCCACGACAATCCTGATGAGATTGCAAAGGAGATGGCAAACGACTTCAGAAAACGAAGAATAGAGAAGAATCTGACACGTGAGCAAGTGGCAGACAAGTCAGGCGTTGCCGTCAGCAACATCACCAGATTCGAGCAAAAGGGCCTCATCTCCCTCAAAAATCTGATTGGTATCGCCATAGCTTTGGACTACACCTCAGAAATCAAGAACGTCTTCTCGCAACCCAAGTACTCCACCATGGAGGAGTTGCAACAGATAAAAAGAAACGCTAACAAGAAAAAGGCTTACAGACAATGAAACATATAGAATCTTTAGCCGTAAAATATCACCAGGAGAAAGTCGGCACACTGGCATTGAGTGCCGATGGAAAGGTATGCACATTCGAGTATGACAATCAGTGGTTGGCATCTGGCTTTAGTATATCTCCGTTGGAATTGCCACTGAAGCCTGGTCTTTTCATTGCCAAAGCCACCCCTTTCAACGGGAACTTTGGCATCTTCGAAGACAGCCTTCCCGATGGATATGGTAGATACCTATTGCATAAAACCTTGCTAAAAGAGGGTATCAACGACTTTGAGCTATCTGCTCTCGACCGACTGAGCATCGTGGGCAATGGAGGTATGGGCGCATTGACCTACGAACCTATAACTTCTGTCCAGACAGGACACGAGATAGAGGACTTTGACCTTTTACAAGCCAAAGTCTTGGAAGTATTGAAGGAGCAACAGGATAATGACGCAGGATTGCTATTATATAATAGTGGTAATAGTGGCGGTTGTCGCCCGAAAGCCATTTTTACAAATGAGGATGGTCATTGGTTGGTCAAGTTTCGCCATACCTATGATCCACAAGATATGGGAAAGCAAGAGTATCATTATAATGAGATAGCCAAGCAATGTGGTATTCAAGTACCAGACTTCAAACTGATAAACGACAAGTATTTTGCCTGCCGTCGCTTCGACATTTCTCCAACAGGCGAACGCATTCACGTAGCCACAGCTGGAGCCTTGCTCAACGTTTCCCTTTCCAACCCCATTCTCGATTACCTTAACCTTTTGGCACTTACCGGTTATCTTACCCAGAGCCAAGAGGATGTGGAGGAGATGTTCCGCCGCATGGTTTTTAATTACATAATGGACAACAAGGACGACCACTGCAAGAACTTCTCTTTCTTGGTTCAGAAAGAGAGCGATGGCAAATGGCACTGGCATTTAGCTCCTGCCTACGACCTCACCCATTGCACCGAGGGATATAATGGAGAACACGCAACATCTGTAAATGGAACTGGGCATCCGACCGTAGAGGATATGATTGCCGTTGGCGTAAAGAATAAAATGAAGGAAAAGAGATGCCGCGAAATCTACGAAGAGGTAACCGAACAATGCTAGAATAAAAGCGAACTATCTGCGTGCGCTGTGTGGTCTATTCCTTACAACGGAATTACAATAAAAAAGCCTCTATCTCTTTTTCTGGGATAGAGGCGTTTCTGTTTAATCTATTTCATTTTGCACAAACCACGAATTATTTCTGCTTCAGATAGTTCAACTGAACCTTAGGAGCGCAGGCATTGCTTGTCTTCTCGGTGTATTCAGCAACCTTTAAAGTAGCAGTACCCTTGATATTGCCCCTTTCTCCAATCTTCCAGATTCCTATAGGGGTACATATTTCTAGAACCTTATTAACGCAATACTATAATTATAAATAAAAATATAATTTTCCTTAAAAAACATCACAAAAAGATACATTTTATGAAATAAATGATATATTTGCAGTAAATTTTTAAATAACAAAGCATATGAAACGAACATTATCCACACTTTTCGCAATCATTGCCATTTTTTGTCTGACAAGTTGTAGCAGTGATGAAGAAGATTACAGAATTACAGGGGTGTACGAAACGACCCACAATGATTTATATCTACCACATACTGTTATCAACAGCAAGGAAGAGTTAAAGAATTACATACAACAATACCTGGTCACCTGGGAAAGTACCCTAAACAAGGAACTTGAAGGCGACTTTTCAAATTATAGTATAATTTCATATTGCTATTATACAAGCATCAAACCTCAGAAAATAGAATATACAGAGGACAACAATAATATTACTGTTTACTGTGAATGCGGCATGCACGTTGAAATGGCGTTACCTTTATGTTACTTTATCAAGGTTAAACCGAAAATACCATCCAACGCCAAAGTAAACTTAGTCGTTAATGGAACGGAGATTCCTAATTAGCAAAAAGCCTATCACTTGACAATCAATCAAGTGATAGGCTTTCTTATTAACACATTATCCTTACTTTCGGAAAAATATTACCTATTTCTGCTTCAGATAGTTCAACTGAACATTAGGAGCGCAAGCATTGCTTGTCTTCTCGGTGTATTCAGCAACCTTTAATGTAGCAGTACCCTTAATGTTCTCCACATCGCTACCTACCTTGAAGAGATAGTTACCTGCATCTACCTTCCACTGGCTGTTAGCCTCATCGAAGCTGGCAAGATCGCGCTTTTCGAGGGTCATCTTCAAAGTCTGGCTCTCACCTGGATTCAGCAACTTGGTCTTGCCGAAGGTCTTGAGTTCCTTGGCTGGCTTCTCGTAAGCACCCTTTGGAGCGGTGACATAAACCTCAGCAACTTCCTTGCCGGCAACCTTACCGGTGTTCTTGATGGTTACGCTAACCTCGATGTTGTTGCCTTTTGCCTTGACTGATGGCTTGCCAAACTCGAAGGTTGTATAGCTCAAGCCATAACCGAAAGGATAAGCCACATTCTTCTTGAAGGTATCAAAGTAGCGATAACCTACGTAGATATCCTCCTCGTGGTTGCTATAGTCGTAACCCTTGATGTTGCCCTTGCTCCAATCCAACAGATTCTTGTAGGTGTACATATCGTAATCCTTGGCAAAGTTGGCAGTAGATGGATGATCGGTAGCTGCGATAGGCCAGGTCATGGTCAACTTACCCGATGGATTTACCTTACCGGTCAGGATATCAGCAACAGAGTTGCCGCCCTCGATACCTGGCTGCCAAGCTACGAGAATAGCATCCACACGGTCTCTCCAACTGGCAGTCTCCATCACAGAACCAGAGTTGATGATGACAATCACCTTCTTACCCTTGGCATGGAAAGCATCAGATACACGGAAAATCATATCCTGCTCTATCTGACTGAGGTTGAACTCACCATTGATCTGACGATCCATACCCTCACCTGCCTGACGGCCGATGGTGATGATGGCAGCATCTGCCTTTGGCTCCTCGCTAGCTACACAGCGCTCAGTAATCTCGATTTCATCGAGCTTTGGCTGACCCTGATCCAGGAACCACATCATCGGATTCTTGTCTGCCTTCAACTTTGCCTTGGCATACTTCACATAATTCTGATAGATTTCCGTAAGCTGAGGAGTAGTTGCCACACCGATATTCTTCAAACCGGTTACCATATCTACAGAATAGCCTACATTAACGGCTCCACTGCCAAGACCACCCGACATGAAGTCGTAAGAGTTGACACCGAAGAGCGCCACGGTCTTCAAGCCCTGGATAGGAAGAGCTGCATCATTCTTCAGGAGCACCATACCCTCGGTAGAACTCTGACGGGTGGTGGCAGCATGAGCCTTCAAGTCTGGCTCACCACTATATTTATATCCCTTGAATCGAGGAGTCTTCACGATATATTCGAGCATACGGCGAACATTGCGGTCCACATCCTTGATATCCAGCTTGCCATTCTTTACTGCATCAACAATATCCTGCACCTGAGCTGGATAACCCGGCATCATCAGGTCGTTGCCAGCCTCAACTTCCTGTTCCAGAGGAAGGTCGGCACGCTTACCAATCCAGTCGGTCTCCACGATTCCCTTATATCCCCAATCGTTGCGGAGAATATCAGTAAGGAGGCCCTTGTTGCCCTGGGCATAAACACCATTAATCTTATTATAGGCAGACATGATAGTCCAAGGATTGCTCTTGCGAACCATCATCTCGAAACCCTTCAGATACAACTCACGGAGAGCACGCTGGCTCAATCGCTCATCCACCTTGGTACGGTCAGTTTCCTGAGAGTTCACGGCAAAGTGCTTGGCACTTACACCCACGCCCTGGCTCTGCACACCTTGTACAAAGGCGGTTCCGATAAGACCCGTTACGATTGGGTCTTCTGAATAATACTCAAAGTTACGGCCGCAGAGCGGATTGCGATGCAGGTTCATACCCGGTCCGAGCACAACATCACAGCCATACTCCAGGGTTTCGTTACCGATAGCCTCACCCACCTTGCGCACCAGGTCGGTGTTCCAGGTAGAAGCCAGACAGGTTCCGATAGGGAAACCGGTGGCAAAGTAGCTACGGCTGTCACCTTCGCGATGAGCATCAATATGAACTCCGGCAGGACCATCACACTGTACGGTAGCAGGAATGCCGAGACGAGGGATGGCTACAGTAATACCCGCAGCACCCGGCACGAACTTCTTCTGATGTCCGAGCATAGCGCCACTGCCCACGAATCCATCGTTACCACCGCCCACAAGCATCTGGGCTTTTTCTTCCAAGGTCATCGCCTTGATCACTTCGTCGATGTTATTGGCATTCAGTTTGGGTGCTGATTGCGCCATCATTGTAGTTGCCATCGCTCCAGCCGCAACGGTAAGAGCCAATTTCTTGTAGTTCATCATTTTGTCGTTTATTTCGTTAGTTATTACTTTTCTGTTCTTTTAGTCGTTTCGTCAGTTCCATGCAGTCCCTGAGAATACTGCATTTCTTCAAAAACTTGCTGCAAATATAATAAAATAAGGTGGAAACGCCAAGCATTTCCACCTTTTTTTCTTGAATTCAACAAGATTATTCCCGGATTTAACAAAAGGTATAGGAAGAACATAACATACTATACATATCCCCAACCTAAGACTAGTCCTGATATTTAATCAGGAAGTAATCAAAAACAAAACATTCCTTCCATTAAAATCTTTCGCAAATTTCATCAAAAAGAAGAAAAAATACTCGAAAACCTTGTAGGAATCAAACAATTATCGTATCTTTGCCGAATTATCCAAAAGTTGGGTACTAGGGTAAGGACATTTAAATAATGAAAGGTATGGAGCAGAGAAAATCTTCCATCGAAATCTATCGTTCTCCAGAGGGCAACATAGAGCTGAATGTAAAATTAGAGAATGATACCGTTTGGCTTACACAAAGCCAAATGGCAGAGTTGTTTGGTCGTGACAGAACTGTGATTTCACGACATGTCAATAACTGTTTTAAAGAAGGTGAACTCGACCCAAATATCACATGTGCAAAATTTGCACATATGGGTATTGACGGAGACCAAACCTACGAAACAACAATGTATAACCTAGATGTCATTATCTCCGTAGGCTATCGTGTAAAGTCTATCAATGGTACCAGATTCCGTCAATGGGCTAATTCTATCTTGAAGCAATACATTATCAAGGGTTATGCCATCAACCAGAAGCGCCTAGACAATTACAACGAACTGAAAGAAGTGGTTCGTTTGATGTCACGTGCGATTACATTACAAGATCAGGTTTCAGAAGGCGAATATAACGGACTGTTCAATGTCATCAGCGACTATGTTTATGCCCTGGATACTCTCGACAAATATGATTATCAGACATTACTCATAGACAAGACGACTCAAGCCGAGCCGTTCCATGCCACCTACGAAAATGCAATGGAAGCCATCAATGCTTTGAAAGAAAAGTTTGGAGGCAGTAAATGGTTTGCCAATGAGAAGGATGATTCATTCAAGAGCAGCATAGGTCAGATTTACCAAACCTTCGGCGGTGAAGAACTCTACGCTTCGGTAGAAGAAAAAGCAGCCATGCTGCTCTACCTTGTCGTAAAAAACCATTCATTCAGCGATGGCAACAAGAGAATTGCGGCCATGCTTTTTCTTTGGTTTATGGAGAAGAATGGCATTCTGTATGCAGAAAATGGACATAAGAGAATTGCCGACAACACACTCGTTGCCCTGACTCTGATGATTGCAGAAAGCAGAACTGAGGAAAAAGATGTAATGGTAAAAGTAGTCGTCAACTTGATTAATAAAGACAATCAATAAGAATTGCTATTTTAAAGCCGCACAACAGCTGTTCTACGCATGCACAACAGCTGAAAGACAAGCGCACAACAGCTGATGTGCGACCGCATATCAACTGTTGTGCGCTTCGAGATACTTACTGTTCCAACAACTTCTATTGTATCTCCGAACAACTTCAGTTACTTCTTTCAGATACTTATGACGCATTCTTCAAACGCCAATAACGCTTGAGGAAAGGCATTCAAAGCATTGCGGAAGCTTATTCAAATCATTGTAGAAATCTACTTCGCTGTATCCTTTGAGCTTCGCTTATCACGGCGATAACTGCGATAATCATCCAGCGGAATCTCAATATCAGGTTCCACCAGTTCACCCTCACGTGGCAAGGCAAACTTCTGATACTTGATGTTCAAGCCACGTTCTATCCACATACTCTCATAATAGGTCTGGATAGAGAGAATCTTACGGGTTTCCTCATCGATGCCCTCCTGATGATAGAGGTCCTCTGTGCGGAAGAGCACAGGCAGATGGTTGCCATCCACCATATAAGTAGTATAGGTGAAGAGGAAGTTGGAGTCCGTCTTCAGATGGATGATGCCGCCATCCACGAGGAAATGGCGATAACGGTTCATGAAGTAAGTAGATGTAAGACGCTTGCGAGGATTCTTCATCTGCGGGTCAGAGAAGGTGAGCCAGATTTCCTGCACCTCATCCTCGGCAAAGAAGCGGTCGATAATCTCGATGTTGGTACGGAGGAAAGCCACGTTCTTCTGTCCTTCCTCTATCGCTTTCTTGGCACCGGTCCACATACGTGCGCCCTTGATATCCACACCGATGAAGTTCATCTCAGGATAGAGCTTGGCAAGTTCCACGGTATATTCACCCTTGCCGCATCCCAACTCCAGCACGATAGGATTATCATTGTGGAAATACATCTCACGCCACTTGCCCTTCATATCGAAAGGCACGTCATCTACTACACTATATGGATACTGGAACACGTTCTCGAAACGCTCCATATCCGCAAACTTAGCTAATTTTCCTTTGCTCATTGATTCTTTTTTCTTCGTTTGGGTGCAAAGGTAAGCATTTAACGATAATTATACAAATCATATCATGGAATTTGTATAATATTAACGGAAAAAGTTTATTCCGCCTGAATACCGAAGTACTCGTTGAGTTCGGCGATGGCAGCACCATCGGCATTAGGAAGATCCTTCACCAGCTTGCCTTTCTCCAGCAGGAGGATGCGGGAGGAAATGTCGGCAACGAAGTTGAGGTTATGGCTGGAGATGATGACCGTGGTGCCCTGCTCCTTGCAGATGCGCTGAATCATGTGGGCGATAGTCATCTGGGAAGAAGGATCGAGATAGTTGAATGGCTCATCCAGAAGAAGAACCTTCGGATTGATGATCATCGCTCCGATAATGCCAATCTTCTGGCGGTTGCCCTGAGAAAAATCGCGGAGATACTTTTTGGTTCCCATGATTTCATCGTGCATAAAGCCCTCAAACTGAGCCAATCGCTCCTGCAGGGTTTCATCGTCAATGTGATAAACATCAGCGATGAAATCGAAGTATTCTTCAGGGGTGAGGAAGTCGATGAGGAATCTGCCGTCGATGTAACTGCCGGTATATTCCTTCCAGGTCTCACTCTCGTTCACCTTCTGTCCATTGCTTTCCACGAAACCGTCATCAGCCTGAATCAGGTCGAGAATCAGACGGAGCAAAGTGGTCTTGCCCGCACCATTATTACCTACGAGTCCTATCAACTCGCCCTTTGCAACACCCAGATTATCAATATCGAGTACGGTATTGCCATTATATATCTTTTTGAGATTCTGAATCTTGATATCCATTATTCTAATGTTTAATGTGTAGTGTTTAATGTTTACTTAGCTTTCCATAAACTTCTCCATGCGCTTATACTTGTTCTTCTCGAAGATGGCAGCAATCTTGGCGATGAACCATTTATGGATGGCGATGCTGAAGACTGCCAGCGTTACGCAGGTGACAAACCATGCCGTCTCACCGAAGAAATGATAGATGGCACAGACACCAGCCAGCGGGAAGAGAAAGGCGATGGCATAAAGATTGATCTTCAGATTAGCTCCCTGCATGCTGAACATGGAAGTCTGGAATATCTCCAGACGGGAAGAGAAGAGTGCCGTCGGCAGATTGAAAAGATTGATGAATACCGCCAGACAGAAACCGCTGATAAGCACCTGGATTCCGATTCCTACCTGCAGGAAAAGGAACGGAAGGGTGAGCAACAAGGCTATCGCACTCACTACCATATAATAATAGAAGCAATTCTGCAGCATCTGCTTTACCTTTACCGGCTTAGTCATCAATCCATGAAAGAAGTTCGCCTCAATGCCAAAGGTCCATTGCGACAACACCACCGATGGCAGCAGAATGGCACCCGCCACATAAAGGGTAGTCATAGCCACCTTGTCCCCCATTTCCTGTCCCGCTTCTGCTGGAAGCAAGGCAAAGAGATAGGCATCGAAAAGGAAGATGGCAGTAATCATAATCACCATCGTACGGACACGCTTTGCTCTCAATGTGCCGATATATTGCAGACTGAAGAGGTTGATATGGCTGAAACCACGGAACCTGGAAACCTTCTGTTTCTGCTCGTTATAAATCTTTTCGTGATAGAGATAGATGGTAAGTCCGGCGAATACCGCTCCGGCAAGGAAGAAGATACCTATCCATCCCATCCATACCGGGAAGAAGGAAGCCACAAACATATACCCTATCAGCACGGCAAACATTCCCATCCATCCCAGTATCAAAGGCCATTTCAGAATCCACTCCGTAGCCTTGCGGTAGCAGGTGATGTAGATGCCGTCAATATAAGAAAACGCCAGGAACAGAAAGAAGCTGGCAATAACCTGACCTACAGGCAGGAGATAGATAAATACCGAAAGCATAAGCACCGGAAGCACATAGTTCCAGAAGCTCACGAGATTGGTGGTGAGCAGGAACTTGTTCCAGATTTTCTCTGGCACAGGGCGCGACTTCACATAATCATCCATCGCCGTAATATCCCGCTTCATCACCATCTTCATGATAATGTCTGGAATCAGCATACCGACAACGATACCAGCTCCCAACAGGGCAGGCATGTCTTCGCCCCCAAGTTCTCCCCCATTCTCGGTGAAGCTGAGAAAGAAGCTCACACCCATCACCACATACAGGAAGATGATGTAGCACGCCACGAAGGCATCTCTCTTATGGAAGTTACGGCGCTGCTGCAACCACCCAAGCCTTAAAAGTAATCTCAACATAAATTATTCTTTTTATGGTTTACGGGCACAAAGGTAAACAAAAATATCCGAAATCTCCTACAAAATGATAGAAATAACTTAAAAATAACATTAGATGAAAAGTAAGAGAAAACAGAAAGAGAAGAAAAGAAAGAATAGGAACATACGCAAAAACGGCATCTCCTCACGAAGATGCCGTTTCTTCCAAACTAACATTAACTTATATATCAACTATTCATCAAAACTATTATAAACCTAAAAGTCAACTCTAACGTATGTCATCTAATACTTATAATACTCTTATTCAGGCTGAACCGGCAAGATGTTATCATCCTCATCATAGAAGAGAGGAGCCACCTTTACGCTGCGAAGCCAGGTTGTATCATTTGATGGCACACAGTCGTGATGGAACAGATACCACTGTCCCTTGTACTCACAGATACTGTGATGGGTTGTCCAACCTACTACCGGTTCCAGAATGACGCCCTTGTAAGTGAACGGACCATAAGGATTATCACCTACAGCATAGCAGAGATAATGAGTATCACCGGTAGAGTAGCTGAAGTAATACTTGCCCTTATACTTATGCATCCAGCTGGCCTCGAAGAAGCGATGTGGATCATCAGCTGGCAATACATTACCCTCTTCGTCAACGATGACAACTGGCTTTGGCATTTCTGCAAACTGCTGCACATCATCCGTCATCATGGCTACACGAGATGGCAATGGATTCTCCTTGCCCTCTGGAAGATGCTCATCCTTCAGTGCCTTGTTGTCCTTGTACCACTGAAGCTGACCGCCCCAGATACCACCAAAGTAGCAGTAAATCTTGCCATCATCATCCTTGAACACGCAAGGGTCGATGCTGTATGACTTGCGGATTGGGTCGGCATTCGGAACGAAAGGACCTTCAGGCTTATCAGCCACAGCCACACCGAGATGGAACACGCCATTATAATCCTTGGCAGAGAAGATGAGATAGTACTTGCCATCCTTCTCTACTACATCGTTGTCCCACATCTGCTTCTCAGCCCATGGCACATCCTTCACATCGAGAATCACACCATGATCGGTTACCTCACCTTCCATCACATCGTCCATAGAGAGAACATGATAGTCTTTCATCTGGAAGTGACCGCCATCATCGTCGAAGCTTTCGCCGCTATCCCAGTCATGAGATGGGTAAACATACAGGCGACCGTTAAACACATTGGCAGATGGGTCTGCCATATAATCCTTTGGGAACAAATATCTTGCTTTCATTGTTGTTTATTATTTTAAGAGATGTACAATATTATCTAAAGAGATTTTACTTAAAGAGATTGACGATTTCCTTCACCACTGGCTTCACCTCGTTGTTACGATCGATGAGCAGTGGATAGTTGGTTCTGCCAGGGATAGGCCAGCCATTCAACCAAGAGTGACCATCGTTGACACCCCAGAAGGTAACACGACTGATGACATCCTTGTGACGCTCTACAATCTTAAAGAGATCAAGATAACGCTGGTTGAAGAGTTTCTGCGCCTTCTTGTCAAGTCCCTTCACGTATGGATTGTACTTCTTCTGAAGTTCAAACTTCTGGCTGATTTCCGCTCCGCCGAATCCTTCCGGATTAGGAAGCATGTTCATATCCAACTCCGTCAGCATCACCTTCACGCCTTCACCAGCAAAAGCCTCGATGCTCTTCTCATACTCAGCATAGTCAGGATAATCAAAACCATTGTGGCTCTGCATACCTACTGCATCGATACGGAGACCCTTAGCCTTCAAATCGCGAACCAGCTTGCAGATAGCCTCTCGCTTAGCTGGCTTCGAAGTAGAATAATCATTGTAGTAGAGTTCTACGTTTGGATCAGCCTCATGAGCAAAGCGGAAAGCCAACTCGATGAACTCCGGACCGATAATCTTATAATATAAAGACTTGCGGTAAGAGCCATCATCCTCGAAAGCCTCGTTCACAACGTCCCAACCCTTTACTCTACCTTTATAATGAGTAACCACATTCATAATATGGTTATACATTCTGCCGATAAGCACTTCACGGCTTACCAGATTACCCTTATCATCGGTAAACATCCACTTAGGTGGCTGAGAATGCCAAACCAGACAATGACCTATCAAGGTCTTGCCGTTCTTCTCTGCCCAGTCAGCGAGTTTATCGCCATCAGTGAAATCAAAGCGATTCACCTCCGGATGATTCTTCTCGCCCTTCATACAGTTTTCGGCAACCACCTGGTTAAACTGTTTCTTCACTACTTCCTCACCTGCAGGGTCTTGTCCATTAGGCAAATCGGTATTAATGGCAGCACCTACCAGGAAGTACTTACCCATAGTTTCCTGGAATGTTGGGATTTGAGCTGCTGAGTTCGCTTTTTGAGCGAAAGCTGTTGAAGCAAGCATCAGCCCCAGTGCCAGAGTTGTGATCTTTTTCATATCTTATATCTATTTTTCTCGTTAATAATTATAGTCTCTAGTTTTCTTCCTTGTGTCGGGCCTCAATCTTCTTGTTGATGTCGTCGATAACCTCATCGGTCAACTCATATTTAGAGATGATGAACATCGCCAAGCCCAACAAGATGGCAGGAATTACGCATACCAGCCAACGGATACCCTCCTGTGCCAGAGGAGTCTGCTGCTCCAGATCATTCATGAAGTAAGCACCGGCAGCATTACCTACCGACATCATGGCGAAGGCTGTAATGAAGAAGAGCGCCACGATACGGAGAGGACGGTTGTGGAAGAATTCTGTCCACAGGTCACTCACCTTAACATTCTTGGTTTCCTTCTCATCCATTACCACACGCTCCTTGGTTTGGGTAAAGCAGAATACCAGAAGGGCGAAACCTACCAGGGCAAAAATCAGCATGGCAACAAACCAAGCATTACTGTCGGTAGGAAGAGAGTTGCCCTCCTGAGCAGCTGCTGCCTGATAACCGGTCCATGCAAGAACTGCACCAGGAATAACACCACCCAAAGCCATACCTGCCTTATAGAAGATACCGGTCAGGGCATTGACGATGCCGGCAATACGCTTGCCGCTGGTAAATTCTGCAAAAGAGATAACCTCTGGAATCAGAGCCCACATATATCCTGTAGCTACGATTACGCCTGTTGATTTGATGAACTGAGCGATATAAACCAGCGTGATATGATCCTTTACAGGTCCCATCTTGCTGATGATATAAAGCATCGCCATACCCACGATAGCCACAGTAAGGAAGATATAGAACATATTCTTCTTGCCCACCTTTTTCTTGATGGCAGGAACCAGTGGCATAAAAATGAAGGATGGCAAAGAGCCCAAGCCCATGAAGAGCGCCATCTCGATAGGAAGATCCTTGGCTGCAGCAAGCATGGCTACCAGGATAGGTACACCTGCCGATACACAGAGTCCACCCACATTTGCCATGAACATACGTACAGAGGTGAGAATGGTAATCTCGTCTGTATCGCGAGTCAGCGAAGAGTTCAAGGCTCCGTAAGGCACATTGATCAATGTATAGAGCATCGACAAGCCTACGTATGTTACATAAGCATAGATGAGCTTAATGGTTTCTGTCTGTCCCTCCATACCATTCCAGAAGCAGAGGATGGCAAGTACGGTGAGCGGCAAACCCGCCAGAACGAGATAAGAACGATACTTACCCCAACGTGGATTATGCTTATCTACATAAGTTCCCACCAATGGGTCCCAGAGTACATCCACCAGGCGAACCACCAAGAACATGGTGGCAGCCACACCCGGATTGAGACCGTAGATGTCGGTGTAGAAGAACAACAGATACATGCAGATGGTCTGGTAGATGAGGTTTTGTGCCAAGTCTCCAGATCCGAATCCGATGCGTTGTAGCCAATTCAGTTTGTAGAATCCCTTAGATTCCTGTGTTACAGATGTCTGTTCCATATTTTATTCTGTCATTAAGTTTACACCTTATTACATATATAACATAAAAGATGCATATAATATATTTACTTCAATTTCTCTGCGGCAAACTTGCCCATTGCCTCATATCCCTTCGGATTGAGATGCAGCCAGTCGTCAGAATACTCTGCCTTCAGACGCTGAGGATCTTTCGGATCACGGGTCAGCTCATCGAAATCGATGACTCCATCAAAGGCACCACTTTTTCTGATCCATTCGTTCACGGTCTGTCGCATCGCCTCGTGCCAGAAAGAATACCAGCCGTTTCCCTTGGTTGGGGTGATGGTTCCGCCATACACCTTGATTCCCTTAGCCTTGGCTTTCGCTATCAGCACCTTGTAGCAGGCAATCAGGGTATCTGTTACATGTTCATAATTTCCTCCGCAGCAACCGATATCGTTGGTTCCCTCAAAGATGATGAGCTTATCCACACCTGCCTGTCCCAGGATATCACGGTCGAAACGCTTCATGGCTGGTTCGCTCAATCCGCCTTCCACTACGCAGTTGCCACCGATTCCGAGATTCAACACGCCGTATGGTTTCTCTGCATTCAGGGCATCCGAGAGGAAATCGGTCCAACGGTTCTGATGGTTGGTAGTACTTCCACGGCCATCGGTAATAGAGTTTCCGAGGACAGCCACCACTGGGGTAGCCTTATCGGTCTTCACATCAATGGCAGAAAGATTGTACCAGTGATCCACCTCCTCGCCATCATCAAAACTCTTATCCATCGGTTTAGGAGTACGATGCAAACCGTTTACTATATAAGATGTGGTACGTGAACCACGATGGGATGTTGCATTCACTGGAGTCTGCTTGCCATAGTCGATGGTAATCGTGAGGCGCTGTCCACTCTTCAAGGCATATTTCAAATCATCTGAGAAGATAGCCTTGCCTGGAGCGATGGTTACATTCTTCTTGCCATTAAACTTGAGATACTTCACGGTCTTACCATTCACAAACCAGTTGCTGTTCTTATCGGTATCTGCAATATACACCGATTTGATTTCTACCGGCTCCTTACTCTGCTCGTTGCTGAGCTTCACTCTGAGTTCCTCTCCGCCAAAAGATACATGAACCACTTGTCGACAAGAACGGTTGCTCAAGCTTTCCTTAGGCATATCTCCTTTACCAGTCCATTCCACTGCAGTAGCCCAAGATCCTTTCCATACCTTCTGGGCAAAAGCTACAGAACTTGACGTAGCCAACACGAGCGCCAGCGATAAGATTTTGATTGTTTGTCTATTCATTGTTATTATGATGCCTTTAATGTTTCTATTGTTGTTGACGATGCAAATTTACTAATAAGTAATGAAATAACAGGTATTTAATAGTTACCATTACTTTTCTATTTGTTTCATACCTGCAAAAAGGGCACAAAAAGATAAAGAAACAAAAAGAAACGAAACATTTTGTTGCATTAGAATTTGTTTCTTTCATTGTTTTTTGTTACTTTTGCAGCCGTAACAACCTAATTTAAACAAGAAAACGGACAGAAAATATGAAGCATATCAGACATTGCCTCACGGCACTCTTCGCTATCACCATCTCGCTCATGGTATGGGCAGACAGTGGTGAACTTTTCACATCGGGCAAACTGTCAAGTTCGCTCATCAACTGCATGGTGCAGGATAAATACGGATATATCTGGGTGGGAACCGAATACGGACTCAGCAAGTTTGACGGCTACCGCTTTACCAACTATCTGCACAACGAAGAAGACACAACCTCCATTACCGACAACATTATCTCCGACCTGCTGGTAGATAAGAAAGGTAATCTATGGATAGGTTGTGCCAAGGGACTGATGCGCTATAATTATGAGACGAACGATTTCGCCCGTCTCCAGTTTCCTGATGGCAGGAAGCCACGTATCTATTCAATGGTAGAAAGTCACAATGGCGATATCCTGCTGGGTACAGCAGGATATGGTCTCTATTCTGTAAAAGACAGAAATACCCAGAAAGGAACAGACAACCTTTTCACTATCAGACAGGAAAGGCAATACGCTGAGCGCGATTCTGATGTATTCTTTACCCATATCTACGAAGATAAGCATCATTATCTCTGGCAGAGTAGCCACCTTTCTATCTTCACCCGTTTCATCAAGAAACAAGGCAAGGTGCAGCGCAAAGACTTCAAATCGCCATGCGGAGCACCTGTGGCTTTCATCCAGCATCGCCCGCAGACCATGCTCATCGCCTGCATGTATGGCATCGTCTATTATGATTACCGCACAGGCCGCATCGCTGATGCCGGCTACGACTTTGGCAGTTATAAGAATAATGTAACCATCAACAATGCTACCTTCGACCACGAAGGCAACCTCTATATCAGCACCTCCGAGCATGGTGTTCTCATGATCAGAAAGGGAAGCAACAGGGTAGAACAGTTAGAGAACAGCAACAGCAGTTTCAATCTGGCTACCGCCTTCGTCAACGAAATCATCGAAGATAAGGACAACAATCTCTGGATAGGATGTTACAACAAAGGTCTGTACCTGATCAACCAGCGCCAGCAGGCTTTCAACAGCTGGAGTTTCTCTGCACAGAACTACATCATCGGCAGCAGCGTTTCATCTATTGCACAAGGCGAAAATGGTGAAACATGGTGTACGGTACAGAACAGTGGTGTGTTCTGTTTTGATGCTTCAGGCAAGATTATCGCTCACCCTCAGTCACCTGCAGGTACCGGCATCATCTATAAAGACCGACGTGGCGATTACTGGATCAGCAATGGCAGCGCACTCTACAGCTACAACCCTCATACAGGTACATACCAGCAGAAACTCACCTTTACCAGCGCCGGCATCTACTGTATGACCGACGATGCACAGGGCAACCTTTACATTTCTGTATACAGCAAAGGCCTATATATATATAATGTGGGAAGCGGCAAGGTTACCGTTCTGAACATGCAGCAAAGAGGCAACAGAGGATTTCTCTGCAACGACTGGGTGCGAAGCATGGCACTCGACCATACAGGCCATTTATGGATAGGAACCTCTAATGGAGTTTCCTGTCTCAATACCAAAACGCTCAGTTTCAAGGATTTCGGATGGCTCAACATTCTGAAAGACAGACAGGCGAATGGTATCTGCGAAGGAAAGAACGGCGATATTATCATCGGTACCGAAGAAGGACTCTATCTGTTTGACAGAAAGAGCAACAAGACGAAGAACTTCCCTCATGCGGAAGCGTTGAAAGGCAAGCAGGTATGCAGCATCATCAAAGACCAGAAGGGTGACTTGTGGGTAAGTACAACCATGGGCATCTGGCAGTACGAACAGAAGAACAGACAGTTTATCGGGCACATCAACGGCAACGGACTTACTACCCGTGAGTACGTGCTGGGCTCTTCCATGCATACCGCCAGCGACCTTATCGCCTTCGGAACCAGTGACGGTATCACAACCTTCTATCCTGACGTTGTCAGAGCCAAGAAGATGGAACTGGGAGATGTACATCTCACCAACTTCATCATCGACGGAAAGCCAATCAACTGTATGGTCAAAGACTTCAGCATTCCTTACTCCCAGAATTCATTCACTCTGGAGTTCTCGCTGCTCAACTACAGGAACACCGATAATATCAGTTTCCAATACCGCATCAACGACGGCAAATGGAACAGCACCAACGAGGGAGCCAATGCCGTAGCATTCAACAAGTTGAAACCGGGCGACTATACGCTGGAGGTGAGAGCTACCAGCAATGGCAGATATTCCAAGAATCCTACCATCATCAACATCAAGGTATGCGACCCTTGGTATGCATCACCCGAGGCATATCTCCTCTATATCCTGATCATAGCAAGCGTCATCCTGTATGTTATCTATACATACGAGCGCCGCCGCAAGGCAGACCTGGAAGAGACCAAGATGCAGTTTCTCATCAATGCCACCCACGACATCCGCTCGCCGCTGACATTGATCATGGGACCGCTCAACAAGCTGAAAACAAGATTAACAGATGCCGAAAGCAAACAGGATATCGATACCATCGACCGCAATGCCCAGCGCCTCCTGCTTCTGGTAAACCAGATACTTGATGAGCGAAAGATAGACAAGAACCAGATGCATCTCCATTGCCAGGAGACTCCGCTCAAGGATTTCCTGCATGGCATCGTATCGCTCTACCGCTTCAATGCACAGGAGCGCAACATCACCCTTGAGCTCAAAGAAGACGAAAGCCTCAGCAGCGATAAAGGCAAGCTGAAGGTTTGGATAGACCGCATCAACTTTGACAAGGTTATCTCCAACCTGCTCTCCAATGCCATGAAGTATACCTTTGATGGCGGCGAGATTACTGTTATCATAGGTAAAGGCGAAAAGAATGCCACCATCAGGGTAGAAGATACAGGCATCGGACTGAAGGAAGAGAAGACCGACCGCCTCTTCGAACGTTTCTATCAGGGAAACAACAGCAGCGGTCTCCATATCGAAGGAACCGGTATCGGACTCAACCTCTGTAAGGCATTTGTAGAAATGCACGGAGGCAAGATCAAGGCCTACAACCGTACCGACGGCATCAAGGGTTCCTGCTTCGAAGTAAGCATTCCGCTGGGCAACAGCCATCTGCAGCCAGGCGAGATACTGGAAGAAGAAGACAAGAAGGAGCAGGAGATTACCAAAAAGAAAGTACAGGCCAACCGCAACTTCAATATCCTGATAGTTGACGATGACAGCGAGATTGCCCAATACATCAAGACAGAACTGAGCGACTGGTACCGCTTTGAGCGTGCCTGCAACGGCAAGGAGGGTTTGAAGATGCTGCTCACCGGCAAGTACGACCTCGTGATAAGCGATGTGATGATGCCGGAGATGGATGGAATCACCATGCTCAAGAACATCAAGAACAACAGTAACATTAGCGATATTCCTGTCATCCTGCTCACCTCAAAGAGCGAGGTGGAACACCGGTTGGAGGGACTTCGCAGAGGAGCCGATGCTTTCCTGGCAAAGCCTTTCGACATGGAAGAGCTGCATATCCTTATCGACAACCTGGTGGATAATGTGCGACGCATCCGTGGCAAATACAGCGGAGCACAGGGCCAGAAGGCGAAGATTGAGCAGATTCAGGTAAAGGGCAACAACGATGCCCTGATGGAACGCGTGATGAAATATATCAACGCCCACCTTGCCGATCCCGACCTCAATGTAGAGAAACTTACCGAGAAGGTAGGTATCAGCCGTGCACAGCTCCACCGTAAACTAAAGGAGATTGCTGGTGTTTCTGCCGGAGAATTTATCCGTAACCTCCGACTGGAACAGGCGGCACGACTCATCGAAGAGGGGCAGATTAATATCACGCAGGTAGCCTACTCTGTAGGTTTCAACAACCAGACCCACTTCTCTACAGTGTTCAAGAAACACTATGGCATGTCGCCTAGCGAATATGCTGAAACAAAAAGAAAAGAGAAATAAACAACAAATAAAAGAGAATAAGGTATTTTTTCGTATCTTTGCAGCAGAAACAACAATAATACAAATTAACAATCTGCAAAGATATAAAGATATGAAGAAATACCTTATTTTATTAATTACGGTACTTACATCACTCCATGTTTCTGCACAGAGTGATGGCTCACAGTTATGGCTAGGAAAGCAGTATGCTAACTCATGCCAAGTCATCTCACAGTTGCCTAATGATGCAACAGCCAAGATTGCCAAGCAGGAGTTAGAAAACAACTGGCGTGGCAAGAATGTTGAGCTCAAGATAGACAAGAGTCTCAATCTGGGCGAGGGCTATAACATCTACGCCCGTCCTGCCCAGCAAGGCGACAACATTCAGTACGAAGCAACTATCACCGCCAGCAATCCTATCGGTTTGCTCTATGGTGCCTACGAGTTAATTCGACTTCAGAACACCGATGCCTACAACACAGGTAGCGGTAATCAGCAGAACTTCAGCAAAGCTATTGATGAGACCGAGAAGCCACAAGTGGGTCTCCGCATTCTTAACCATTGGGATAATCTCGATGGCAGCATCGAACGTGGCTACGCCGGAAAGAGCATCTTCAAATGGGAAGAAATCAAACTCGGCAAAAACGGTAAGGGCGGCAGCATCAGCAAGAGTCTGCACGACCGTCTCATCACCTATGCCCGTGCCAACGCCTCTTTGGGCATCAACGGCAGCGTACTGAACAATGTAAACGCATCGCCAAAGATGATGACTGCAGAATATATTAATAAGGTGAAGGTCATCGCCAACATCCTGCGTCCTTATGGCATCCGGGTATACCTCAGCATCAACTTCGCTTCGCCTATGGCTTTAGGCTACACCAAGACTGCCGACCCACTGGATAAGAAGGTTCAGCAGTGGTGGCAGAAGAAGGCAAAGGAGATATATGCTACCATCCCAGACTTTGGCGGTTTCCTCGTAAAAGCCAATTCTGAAGGACAGCCTGGTCCTGGCGACTACCACCGCACACATGCCGATGGAGCCAACATGCTTGCCGATGCCGTCAAACCATACGGAGGCATCATCATGTGGCGAAGCTTTGTATATGGTGCCAACCATAAAGGTGAAGACCGTGTGAAACAGGCTGTGAGCGAATTTAAGGGAATGGACGGAAAGTTCCGTGACAACGTCATCTTGCAGTCTAAGAATGGTCCGCTCGACTTCCAGCCACGTGAGCCATACGCTCCTATCTTCGACAACATCAAACAGACTCCACAGATAGCAGAACTTCAGATTACCCAGGAATATCTTGGTCAGTCTAAGCACCTCACCTATCTCGCTCCTATGTGGAAGGAATTCTTTGGCTTTGTTAATCCAGACAGACTGGTTGGAATCTCAGGTGTAGCCAATATCGGTGATGATGCCAACTGGTGCGGTCATCCGTTCTCTCAGGCTAACTGGTATGCTTTCGGCAGATTGGCATGGAATCCTTCACTTACAGCCGAGGAGATTGCTCACGAATGGCTCGTACAGACCTACGAAAACCAGGACGAGCGATTCACCAAGCCGGTAGAGATGATGATGATGACTTCGCGCGAAGCTTGCGTCAACTATATGATGCCTTTGGGTTTGCACCACATCTTCAAGTTCGACCACCACTACGGTCCGGAGCCAGATGGTTTCATCGCAAGTTATCCTTTGGAATGGTGTCCGGTCTATTATCACAAGGCTGATGCTCAGGGTATAGGTTTCGACCGTTCATCCAAGGGCACAGATGCTGTCGGTCAGTACCCAGAACCATATCGCAGTCTGTATGATAACATCGAGACCTGTCCTGAGGAATACCTTCTCTGGTTCCATCATGTGCCTTGGACTTACAAGATGAAATCAGGCAGCACCCTCTGGCAGGAACTCTGTATGAAGTACAACATGGGTGTGGCGATGGTAGAAGTTTACCGCGACTTCTGGCATACCTCAGCCAAGCAGTATATGAAGGGGCATGAGCAGGAATGGCAACATACAGACTCTTTGCTCAATGTACAGTTGGAGAATGCAAAGGAATGGCGCAATACCTGTCTCAAGTATTTTCAAACCTTTTCTAAAATGAAGATCTATGAATAAGAACAATGTTTCTTCTACCGTAGACAAGTAATTAAAGAGGAAAATTCATGAAAATCTGTCGTAATCTCACTTTTTTATCGAGATTACGACAGATTTCTCGATTTAAGCCCCTAAAAGTCCTTAGGAAAATGTGATGAATATACTTAAAAGTCCTTAGGAAAATGTGATTTTCCTTGCGTAATTCACTGTTTATTAGCACCTTTGCCAAAACATATTTTTTAGCGTATGGAAAGACTACTTATATCCCAATTGTTAAAATGGAAAGACAGTCACGGAAGGAAGCCACTCATACAGGAAGGTGCAAGACAAGTTGGTTCGCACCAGTCTCTTGCCATACGAGAGAAATAACAGTTCAAAAACCATCAACATCCCCCTCTATATGCTCTTTGTTCTAGACAAAGAATTAAAGGCAGAAAGTTAGTATTTCAGCGAAAGCGGCAGTTTTTGACAAAACTGCCGCTTTCGCTTGTTTTTCATAAGCAAAAGTGTATAAAAACCGCATATTTATAACAAAATATCGAACAAAGTGCAACTTTTCTAGAAAAAAGTTTGGTGATTTCCTAAAAAATGCTTAATTTTGCAGCCGATTAAAAATATTATTAAAATTTAGTGAAGTTTGAGATACTTCCTTATATATAATAAGGTATGACAACATACCCACCCCCACCAGTTCGGGATAAGAGTTAGAGACAAGAAATGAGCCCCCACGCTCAATAAAAGTTGGGAGGATATGTAGTGAGAAAGAAATATAAAACATTATATATTTATTAATTAATTAATTAAACGAGAGAGATTTATGGAAAAAAGACTCATGACAGTAGTTGCAGGTCTTGCTCTTAGCACGAGCATGGCTTTTGCACAAAGTCAAATCTCTGGTCACGTAACCTCTTCTGAGGATGGCAGCCCTGTTATCGGTGCTTCTATCAAGGTTGCGGGCACTAACACAGGTACAGTTACCGATATTGACGGTAACTTCTCATTGAACGCTCCTGCCGGAGCCAAGTTGGAGATTACATACATCGGTATGCAGTCTAAGACAGCCAAGGCTTCTTCTGACATGAAGATTGTATTGGATGCAGACAATCATTCTCTGGCTGATGTCGTTGTTGTGGCATATGGTACAGCTAAGCGCCAATCTATTACAGGTTCTGTAACTGCTGTTGATTCTAAGGAAATCGAGAACCGTATCACTACTTCTGTAACAGGTGCGCTCGAAGGTGCTGCTCCTGGTGTACAGGTTAATAGCTCATACGGTGAGCCAGGTAAGGCTCCAACTATCCACATCCGTGGTGTCGGAACCTTGGTAAAGGATGCTGACCAGCCTCTTTATGTAGTAGATGGCGCAGCTTTCGATGGTAACATCTCTGAGTTGAACCCTAATGATATCGAGAGCATGTCTGTATTGAAGGATGCAGCTTCTGCTGCCCTTTATGGTAACCGTGCTGCCAATGGTGTCATCCTGATTACTACCAAGCGTGCAAAGTATGGCATCAAGCCTACTATCAATCTCCAGATCAACAATGGTGTTTACACTCGTGGTATCGGTGAGTATGAGCGCCTGAATGCTGACCAGTGGATGGAGGCATCTTGGTTGGCAATGAAGAACTACGCCATGTCGGGAAAGATGAATCTGGATGCTGCTGCGGCTGCTCAATATGCTACAACTCACTTGATTAGCGACTATGTAAAGCGAAATATCTACAATGCAAAGAATGATGCTCTGTTTGATGCAAACGGCAAGCTGATTGCTTCTCGCCTCTCTGGTTATGACGACCTCGATTGGCAGGATGGTGTTGAGCGTACAGGTCATCGTCAGGAGTACAACGTCTCTGGTGCTATAAGTGGCGAGAAGTTCAATGTTTATGCTTCTGCCGGTTACTTGAACGAGAAGGGTTATACCAAGAACTCTGCTTTCGAGCGTTTCACTGGTCGTATCAACTCTAAGTTCACTCCAAGCAAGTGGTTCGAGGCTGGTATCAACTTGAGTGCCAATGTATCTAATCGTCAGTTTAATGACAACGCTTCTGGTAATGCTTATGCTAACCCATTCTATACCACCCGTTACATGGCGCCTGTGTATCCTATGTATATGCATAATGCAGATGGCAGCTATGCGCTTGATGAGAATGGAGAGAAGCAGTTTGATGTAACCTCTGAGTACCTCTCTAACCGTAACATCGCATACGAGATGGTTGCTGACAAGGATAAGACCCGTCGTGCAGTAATCGATGCACAGGTTTATGGTAAGATTAATCTGCCATACAACTTCTCTGTGATGGTAAAGGCTAATGGTAATAACAGTACATCTAACCGCCAGACCTATAATAACCCTAACATTGGTGATGGTGCAGCAAACAATGGTCGTTTGTCCAGCCATGCATACCAGTATGCTACCTATACAGCCCAGGAGTTGCTGACATGGAATCAGACCTACGGTAAGCACAACGTAGATGTTCTTGCAGGTCATGAGAACTATAGCTGGGAGAGAAAGCTGACCCGTGGTATGAATACCAATATGGCTGTATCAGGCAACTTGGTGATGGGTAACTTCCTGACAAACTCATACTTCGATGGATTTAATGATGTAGATAAGACTGAGTCTTATTTGGGTCGTATCCGCTACAACTATGACGAGAAATACTTCGCAGACTTCTCATACCGCCGTGATGGTTCTTCCCGTTTTGCAAAGGATGCCCGCTGGGGTGATTTCTATTCATTCGGTTTGAACTGGAATGCCAAGAAAGAGAATTTCCTGCAGAATGTAGAATGGTTGAACGACTTGCGTGTACGTGCTTCTTATGGTGAGGTAGGTAACAATGCCGGTGTAAGCCTCTATGCTTATCAGGCTCTCTATGAGATTGACAAGAATGGTGGTAACACAGCCTTGATCAAGCAAACTTTGGCTGCTTCAAACATTAAGTGGGAGACAACTCAGACCGTTGATTTCGGTGTTGAGGGTAGATTGTTCGACCGTTTGAACTTCAGCATCGGTTACTTCGACAAGCGTTCTAAAGATCTTCTCTTCGAGGTTCGTTTGCCATATTCAGCAGGTTCATACCCTCATAATCCGGATATGTCTAATATGTCTCAGTATCAGAATATTGGTACCATTTCGAACCGTGGATTTGAAATCGCCTTGAGTGGTGAAATTATAAAGAACAAGGATTGGAACTGGACTGTTTCTGCAGATGCTACAACCTTGAAGAATAAGGTAATCAAGTTGCCTGGAGGTAAGGATATTCTTCATGGCGTACAGAAGTATTCTGAGGGACACTCTGCATACGAGTTCTTTACCTATCACTTCGCAGGTGTTGACCAGATGACAGGTAATTCTTTGTATGATATTGCCGATGACAAAGTTGAGGCAGCTAAGGCTGATGGTACACTTGTAACCATTAATGGCAAGAACTATACAACAGAGACAGCCAATGCTGAGCGTAAATGGGCTGGTACAGCTCTCCCATCTGTATATGGTTCATTCGGTACAAACCTCCGTTGGAAGGACTTGAGCCTCGGTGTATTGTTTACCTATAGCTTGGGTGGCAAGGTTTTCGATGCTTCTTACATGAGATTGATGAGCACAGCTTCTGCTTCATCAGCATCAGCTAACCATAAGGACATCCTGAAGTCTTGGAACGGTGTGCCTGAGGGAATGACAGAGACATCTCCAAACCGTCTCGATCCTAATGGAATTCCTGTCATCGACTTCAACCGCAGTACCTACAACAACGATACAAGTGACCGCTGGTTGACAAGCGCAGATTATCTCATCTTCAAGAATATCAACCTGAGTTACAACTTGCCAAAGGCATGGATCCAGAATATGGGTATCCAGGGCTTGCAGGTTAAGGCTGGTGCAGAGAACCTGTTCACACTTACAGCCCGTAAGGGTATGAACCCTCAGTACAGCTTCAGTGGTGGTTCTGATGATACATACGTAAGTGCACGCGTATTCAACTTCGGTTTGTCTGTAACATTCTAAGGGAATAATAAAATAAAGAGAAAATAAAATGAAAAATTATATAAATAAGATATTCGGTTGCGCTATTTTAGCTTCTGCAACAATGCTGGCATCTTGTGGCAGCGATTATCTCGAAACCAAAGCGACAAGTTCTGTTGGTTCTGAGAATGCGGTAGCAACAACAGAGATGGCTTACATGGCCTTGAATGGTATCGCTCGTTGCCAGACTACTCAGCATTATGCTTTCACACAGGGCTTTGCTGGTGAGAATGCAATTATGCGTCTTTATGAGAACTTGCCAAGCCAGAATTATAATTATAATGCCTATGCATCTGGTTGGGCACCTATCCATAATCAGCAGTTCCATAATAGAACAAATACTATCTATGATGGATATGCTTGGTATTATTATTACCAGCTCATCGGTCAGGCTAACACTATCATTACCCGTATTGATGCAGCAGCAGGAAGCGAGTCTGACAAGAAGTTTATCAAGGCTTCAGCCTTGGCTTTCCGTGCTTACAGCTACGAGAAGTTGATTCACTACTACTGCTATCGTTGGCAGGACAGTAACAATGGTGCCTCACAGGGCGTGGTTCTTCGTCTTGATGAATCTACAGGCGATGCTCCATACGCAACATTGGCAGAAACCGTAGATCAGATTTACAAGGATTGCCAGGAAGCGATTACCTTGTTTGGCGAAAGTGGCATCGACCGTCCTGCTTCTGAGGTTTGGATTCCTAATGCAAACGTTGCTCATGCAGTTTATGCACGTGCAGCTTTGTTCCGCCAGGATTACCAGACAGCTCTTGATCAGGCTAAGCTTGCTAAGCAGGGTTATCCATTGATGAGCAATGCTGATTATAAGGCTGGTTTCTGTGAGCCAACATCAGAGTGGATTATGGGTAGCTATGGTGATGCTTCTGAAAATAACTGGTATTGGTCTTATGGTACACAGGGTGCTTGTAATGGTCACTATGCTACAGCAGAAGGTATGACTACAGGTGCTGGAACCATCGGCCATGAGTTGATTTCCCGTATTCCTAACAATGATGCCCGCAAGCAGAACTTCCTGACAGAGGATAAGTTCCCTAACCTTGACCTCTCTAAGGAGTCTGAGACTTACTATACATTTGGTATTCTTGGAATGGAGGATGATGACATCTATGCACAAGCAGATTCCATCGTAAAGGCTCATGCAGTAAAAGGATTAAATGCACCTTATCAGGCTGGTATCTACTATCTGGATGCAAACTTGAAGTTCTTTGTAACCGACCAGCCAGGTGTCAGCTACTTGCCATTCATCCGCTCTAGTGAGATGGTATTGATTGAGGCTGAGGCAAATTATTTCTTGCATCATGAAGCAGAAGCTCAGGCTGCATTGGTTGAACTGAATGCTACTTCTGGTCGTAACCCAGAATATACCTGCACCAAGACTGGAGAGGAGCTTCTTTCAGAGATTCAGGACTATCGTTGTCTTGAGCTTTGGGGTGAGGGCTTCGAGTGGAGCGACTTCAAGCGTTGGAACAAGGCTGTAGTTCGAAAGACTTTTAAAGAAGGTGGTAATGCACATTCGACTGTTGCTATCACCATCAATCCTGAGGATGGTAACAAGTGGACATGGGGCGTTCCTCTGAACGAGACCGACTACAATGCTGATGCAACTGCTCCGGAGATTAACTAATCAAATCTTTCGGAATAGTATAATATAATAAGGTGTATCCTTATTGCTCAACACAATGGGCAAAGGGATACACCTTTTTCTTTTTATCTCTCTCAAACATTTTCCCAAGAAGAAACGATGACAATAGTATTTATACAAATCGGATTTTGATGGAATGTTTACCTATTGCCACGTTTTGCAAAACACAGCGATTTTCGGGCGTTTTAGAGGCGTTATGGGAGCTAAAAGGTTGAAAACATTGAGCAAAAACGCTTATTTTCTATTCAATTTTTAGTGTTTTTCTATGCTTTTTATCGAAAAACCTCCCACGATGCAGCAAAAATTACGTCCCGACGTAGCATTTCCTACGTCCCGATGTAGCAACAGACGCATCCCGACGTAGCTACAGATACGTCCGGACGTAATTTTTCGAAAAGATCTTTGGTATATTCCATTTTTATTCTTATCTTTGCAGCGCAGTCCCGGTAAGATCCTCTCCCTGATTATTCGATGCTGGTGATGACCCCGGGGTTTTAATTCTTCTGTTTATTTCCCTCATTCTCAAACATTTTCAATAATTTCTTGCATCTTTCAGAAGAAAAGCGTATCTTTGCAGCACGAAAGTTGAATTATTAAAATAAGGAGGTAGAATATGGATTTATTTGATAGCAAAAGACAAGAAAGATTAGAGGCAGCAAGAAAGGCTTCTACTGCCAGTAAAGAAGCAGCACGCGCCTTTTTAATTAGGGCAGGAATTCTTTTACCTAATGGAGAAGTTGCACCACATTTGAGATAATTATGGATAAGTCTTTATATTCAAGGCGCTCCAACCTAGTAATAGGATTTCATGGCTGCGACAAGTCTGTTGTTGATGCCGTAGTTGCTGGTAAGACCGATCTTCTTTCCAGCACTAATGACTATGACTGGTTAGGTAATGGCATCTATTTTTGGGAAAATAATGAGGAACGAGCTTGGCAATGGGCTAAAGATTTAGCCAAAAGAAAGAACTCACAAATCAAAGAGCCTGCAGTTGTTGGTGCAATTATAGACTTGGGGTATTGTTTTGACTTAACAGATAGCACATATCTTCAGGAATTAAAGGCTGCTTATGAGTCTATGGTTACTGTTTATAAAGAATCTGGGATTGAATTACCGAAGAATACATCTATCGGAAATTCTACAGATTTGTTGATTAGAAAATTGGATTGTGCTGTTGTACAAACAGCTTTAACATACAATCAGGATGCCAATGCCCATTCTTACGATTCTGTAAAAGGAGTATTTTGGGAAGGACAGGAACTATATCCTAATGCAGGATTCAGAGAAAAGAATCATATTCAGATTTGTGTCTGCAATCCTAATTGCATCAAGGGTTATTTCCTTCCTAGAAGTATCAATCAGGATTATCCTAACCCATAATATAAAAAGGTGTATCCTTCTTGCCCCATACATCGGGCAAGCGGGATACACCTTTTTCTTTTTATCTCTCTCAAATATTTTCGACCTGTATGGTTGAAATAGTTTTATATCTCCTCGCAAGCTACCATTTCCGCTCCGCGGTAGATAACCACCAGCTTGTGGAGCTTTGTAGTCTTTACTGCCTCTCTGACCATATCACTGTCCGCATAGCGAGAGATTTGAGCTGAAGCCTCCTCGAAGAGCTTTTTCACTTGCTCATCGGTGGTTTGGCTCTTGCAATATTTCAACTCGATAATATATGAATCTACCATGTCCTTGTAGATGTCACAAAGCGGAGAGAGGAAGATGTCGGCATAGCCGCCGTCATTGTCCAGCTCAGAGATAGGGCGATAGAACTTGTTCTGGCTTGTCATCGCCAAGGTGAAGCCATGCACGAAAGCCTCTCCCTTCTGCTTGTCTCGCTGGGAGGAGTACTTCTTCAGGCAGTCGGCGATATACTCAAAGTATGGCTTGAATTGTCCATCGTATGCCAGTTTGCTCTCCAGTTTACCCTTGCTATATCTATCGTATACCAAGTCGTTCTCCTTGTAGGTGTCGAGCAGGTAGGTGTACATCTGGTCACGCACCACCTCATTCGGGATGATGAACTTGGTCTCACCCTTGTATGTTCCGTCTATCGTCACCATGCCGAAATAGAACAGCAGACTGAGGAAGTTGTCTGGGTCGTTGATTCGCTCGGCAGGGAAGTTCTCGTTGAGCGTGCCTATCACGAATCCCTGGGTTACCAACTGCTGGATGATGCTGGCGTCGTGGGCGAACTCCTTGTCGTGGCGGATGAGCATTCGCAACTTGTCATAGTCGATACGGATGTTGGTCTCTACCATCTTCTTAGGGATTTGGTAATTGCTTCGGATGTAATTATCTACGAAGTTGAGCACCATTACCGAGTTGTACATGGTGGTCTCACCATATCTATCCTCTGCGAAGCAATAGTTGTCGTACCAAGGCTTCATCACCTTGATCAGCTCATCGGTGGTATGATTAAACGGCAGAACACTGCCGTAATAATCCAGCATCTCTCTCACTTCTTCCTCTGTAAATCCCGTCATCTCATTGAAGTCGGGTGAGAGCGAATAGTTGGTTCCGATGTTGAATCCGCTGGTCAGGTCATCCATGGTCACAGGGCTTACTCCTGTGACGAACACTCTGCCCAGAGTATTGCCAGCCGCACCCTTGATGGTGTTGAAGAACTGGCGCAAGTATCCCTCTCCGTGGGTCTGGTTGCGATACCTCATAAGATGCTCCTCATGGGCGAGAATCATGTTGGTGAAGTTGTCGTACTCATCGATGAAGAGATAAATCTTCTTTCCTACCTCCTGGCATTTCTGGCAAAGAAACCTCAACTTGGATACCGCATCAGGCTCCTGTTGTAATCCTGCCTTGGTATCAGCAGGAAGAATATGTGCATAGATGTCGCAGAAGAAATTGAATACAAGGCGACAATGGTTGTCCAATCCATCCTTATAATCATCCAATCCTGCTGCCACCTCGGCAAAATTGAGGTGGATGATGAGATATGTATTATGCTCTGGTGTAGGATTCTGCCCGATGTATAGCTTGCCAAAGATTTCCTCAAACTTGTCTTTCTTGTTGATGTCATAGTAATTCTCAAGCATGGAGAGGGTAAGTGTCTTGCCGAAACGGCGAGGGCGAATGAAGAAGAAATACTTGTTGGATTCTTCTATTTGCTCTATGAAAGGAGTCTTGTCCACATAGTAACAATCCTCTTTTATGACATCCTCAAAATTCTGCATGCCGTATGGTATGCGCTTGCGATAAATGCGCTTTGGTCTTACTATCATAACTCAGTTTGATTATTCGTTTTTGAATCTGATGGCAAAGATAATACTTTATCTCCTAATCTCCAAAACTTTTCCCGAAAAACTTCTACCATACAGCTAGAACATTTTCCCAAGGAGAAACGATGGCAATAGTATTTATACCTATCGGATTTTGATGGAATGTTTGAGAAACAAAGATCCTTTACGCACATGAATATGTTTTCTCAAATTAATTACCACATTTGCCACGCTTATTATAAGTAGCTGATAATAAGAGAATAACGGGTGGCAGCAATGGGCTTTTCTATTGTCACCTTATTGCCACCTATTGCCACGTTTTGCAAAAAACAGCGTTTTTCGGGCGTTTTAGAGGCGTTTTGGGAGCTAAAAGGTTGAAAACATTGAGCAAAAACGCTTATTTTCTATTCAATTTTTAGTGTTTTTCTATGCTTTTTATCGAAAAACCTCCCACGATGCAGCAAAAATTACGCCCCGACGTAGCATTTCCTACGTCCCGATGTAGCAACAGACGCGTCCCGACGTAGCTACAGATACGTCCGGACGTAATTTTTCGAAAAGATCTTTGGTATATTCCATTTTAATTATTATCTTTGCAGCGCAGTCCCGGTAAGGCCCTCTCCCAGATTATTCGATGCTGGTGATGACCCCGGGTTTTTAATTCTTCTGTTTATTTCCCTCATTCTCAAACATTTTTCAATAATTCCTTGCATCTTTCAGAAGAAAAGCGTATCTTTGCAGAAGATTAGCGGCGCTCGGCAATCTGAAAGTAAACTTTCATTGCACTCGCTGGCATAATCTTTGCAGAAGATTAGCTGCACTCGACAATCTGTAAGCAAGCTTACATTGCGCTCGTTTGCATAATCTTTGCAGAAGAAATGTTCAACTTTTAAAACAAGGAGGTAGAATATGGATTTATTTGATAGCAAAAGACAAGAAAGATTAGAGGCTGCAAGAAAGGCTTCGGTTGCCAGCAAAGAAGCTGCAAGAAAATTCCTCATTGAGGCTGGAATATTATTGCCGAACGGAGAAGTTGCACCACATTTGAGATAATTATGGATAAGTCTTTATATTCAAGGCGCTCCAACCTAGTAATAGGATTTCATGGCTGCGACAAGTCTGTTGTTGATGCCGTAGTTGCTGGTAAGACCGATCTTCTTTCCAGCACTAATGACTATGACTGGTTAGGAAACGGCATCTATTTTTGGGAAAATAATGAGGAACGAGCTTGGCAATGGGCTAAAGATTTAGCCAAAAGAAAGAACTCACAAATCAAAGAGCCTGCAGTTGTTGGTGCAATAATAGACTTAGGTTATTGTTTTGACCTTACTGACAGTTCCTATCTTCGGGAATTGAAAGATGCTTACGAGTCTATGGTTGAACTCTATAAAGAGTCAGGATTAGAATTACCACAAAATACAACTATAGGTAAATCTACAGACTTACTGATTAGGAAATTGGATTGTGCTGTAGTTCAAACTGCACTAACATACAATAAAAAGGCCAATGCCCATCCATACGATTCAGTAAAAGGAGTATTTTGGGAAGGACAGGAACTATATCCTAATGCAGGATTCAGAGAAAAGAATCATATTCAGATTTGTGTCTGCAATCCTAATTGCATCAAGGGTTATTTTCTTCCTAGAGGTATCAATCAAGATTATCCAAACCCATAATATAAAAAGGTAGAATATGGACAAAAAGAAAAATGAAAACTTCTTTCTGAAACTTATTAAGATTAAGAAAGAGATACGTGATTGTGTACAAAATGGAAGAGACCTGAAAGATGTAGAGAAAAACTATGGTATCAGATTCTCTAAACCCCTATAGCATTAAAAGATGACTGACCTGCTGAAGATTGAATCAAGAAACTCATCGTAAGTGAGTATGACGCATTTCTTCGGGAGAAAATGAAGAAGACAAAGAAACAAAAAGGCAACTATGAACATAGAGGAACTTGAAAGGCTTATAGCCAACGATGAAAACGTACATTTGGAGTTGAAAAAAACTACAGGTGAGTTGAAGGATGGTATGCACACTGCCTGTGCATTCCTCAATGGTGCTGGCGGTTGGCTGGTGTTCGGTGTAGCCCCTAAGTCTCTTAAGATTCTCGGACAGGAGGTTACGGATAATACACAAAGAGAGATAGCCCAAGCGTTGAGTGGTCTCGAACCAGCAGTTTCGATTGACATTCAATACATTGACGTGCCCGATAGACTAGGCTGTCAAGTCATAGCAATGTATTTCGAAGCATTCGTTTGGGGAACGGCACCTTATACCTATCATGGTAGCCCATATTATAAGGTTGAAAGTACCACGAAGCTGATGCCTCGCAATATGTTTGAGGAACGGCTGCGTGCCAACAAACCAAACTATTATGCCTGGGAGAGACAGTCGGCTGATGACATAACCATTGATGATATGGACGAGAAACTCATCAGGGGAGCTATACGGCTCGGCGTGGAGAAGAACCGCATGCCAGCCACAGCTTTGACAGAGCCTCTTTCGGATGTACTCAGAAAACTTGAACTAATGAACGATGGCGTTCCCAATAACGCTGCTGCCGCCCTGTTTTCCACCAAATTAAGGGGCTACACGCAGATGCAGCTGCGTTTGGCTCGTTTCCGCGGAATCAATAAGATAGAGTTCATCGACAACCAAAGGGTGGAAGGAAATTTCTTCCAACTGCTTGATGCCGGTATGGCTTTCTTCTTGAAGCACCTGAACATGAGTGGCAAAATTGTTGGCTTCCGTCGTGAGGAAAATATGGAGGTGCCAGCCGAAGCGTTGAGGGAAGCCCTTACAAACAGCCTTTGTCATAGGCAGTTCGAGAAGTACAACCTTACGCCAAGTATTGCCATATATGATGACCGCATAGAGATTGAGAATCCTGGTGTATTGCCGCCACAACTCAACACAGAAACAATCAAACAGTCACACAGTTCCTATCCATACAATCCCATCATGGCGGAAGTGCTTTACCGCACCACTTTCCTTGAAAGTTGGGGGTCTGGCGCATTCCGTATCATGGAGGCTTGCAAGGCACAGAATGCTCCAGAACCGAAGTGGAGCATCAACGGTGGCTTCATTTGCGTGACATTCGTGCGGCCTGTAACCGATCCGATGAAGACTCCTGTGGGGATGCAACTGGGATTAAATTTGAACCAAGTACGAACCAAGTACGAACCAAGTACGAACCAAGTTAAAGATTTAATTCTAGCTGTTTCTGAAGATTATTTATCAACAGGGGAAATGATGAAAACTTGTGGATTAAAGAGCCGACTGAGATTTAGGACAACCTATATTTTGCCAGCCCTCGACGAAGGGGCTATAGAGCGTAAATATCCTGATATCCCAAACCATCCTCGCCAACAATATAGGTTGACAGAACAGGCCATAGAATGGAAACGTGGACAAAAGAAAAGTTTATAGACTTTTTGGCCTTATTGAAGAAAGCGCAATCACGAATTGTGATTTTGAACGCAGGGCAATGAAAAATAAATAATGCTGAATAATTTAAAATAAGGAGGTAAATATGGACAACAAGAATCTTTCATCAGAAGCGTTGCTCTCTAACAACGGAGATATGACTTCTTTTCGATATGGCAATAGTAATATCCGATTTCGTACTCCTAAATGCCTCAAACGATACACAGAGGTCAAGGAATGGGATAATGGATATATTGTTTGTATAGGGCATTCTTGCTATTGGGCAGGTAACAAACCTGACCTCCCAGTGCTTACTTGCTTCCTAAGGACAGATCGAATAAATGCCTCTACTTAAAATTTATGGCACATGTGCCACTTTTTTTAAGTGCAAAGATATGCGAAAGTAGAATTCTAACCAAAAATTTTTAGATTTATTATACTAAAAAGGTGTGCGCACTAGCTGCGCGAATTCAACAAGGTGGCTAAATCACCATTAGAAGAATGGGTTGAGCATAGAGCAAATTGCTTTTATTACTGGTTTGACTGAAAAGGAAATAAAAGAACTATAATATAAAAAGGTGTATCCTTCTTGCCCCATACATCGGGCAAGCGGAGATACACCTTTTTCTTTTTATTTCCCTCATCCTCAAACATTTTTCAATAATTCTTTGCTTCTTTCAGAAGAAAAGCGTATCTTTGCAGAAAAAAGAAACGATGCCAACAATATTTATATTTTTCGGATTCAGATTCATGTTTTATTCTAATGATCATGAACCAATTCATGTCCATGTTATCAAGGATGGAAATGAAGCAAAATACAATGTATCTCCTCTAACCCAGATTTATAATCATGGATTCAAAAAACATGATATTGCTTTGATAGAATCTATTATTTCTGAGAATGAGGCGGTCATTATAGATAGATGGAAAGAGTATTTTAATCAAAAATAAGATATTATGGAGCAATATAGAGTAAATCGCGTTTGGGTTGACGATGCCCATATTTGGGCAGAAACCCAAAATGGCTGGAAGGCTAACTATCCTTTCAGTCGTTGGAGCCGTCTTGCTAACGCCACACCTGCCCAGCGTAAGGCTTTCGTATTGAGCAGATATGGTATCCATTGGCCTGAATTAGACGAAGATTTATGCTTTGAAGGACTATTCGCAGATGCTGGCATATACAAACCGTCAAATGCAGAAGATACTATTTATTATCAAGCATAATAAAAGAATTTTTTGCAACAGAAGGATAAGTGAATCATTAAAATAAGGAGGTAAATATGGACAACAAGAATCTTTCATCAGAAGCTTTACTCTCCAATCAAGTCAGTAAAAATAGATTATCATGAATGAAGAAGAGATTAAAATCGTGGCAGAAAATGCTATGATGATAGTTTGCGGATATGCATTTTCGCAAACCGAAGAAGGTTTTATACGTGTAGTGTATCTACACTCCCCATATCATGCTCTTGTAATGACAAGCGAGGGTGAAGTAACAGAAACCAATATGGATGATATAGAAATCAGCATCGTTCAAAAGTATTGGAAACGAAACAAAAAATTAATGGAGCAAGTTTATGCCTAAATATTACGACTTTATGATATGTGGGTATAAGCTGAGCAAGTATAACAATGCGGCTGAATAAGCGTAACGAGACGGCTCATCGGGCGCAAGGATACGACTGCGCTGGGGCAAAGATATAGATTAGGAGGTTCAAGCAGTCGGTATCTGAGGTTCAGAGAGACTGTATCTGAGGTTCAAGCAGACTGCTTCTTGAAGATTCCTACTAGGCTCGACAGCTCTGCTGAGCCTAGTCAGCAGCTCTGCCGACTGCAGTCAGCAGGTCTGCCGAGCCTAGTGACAACACCCCATTAACATACATATATACTCTTTAGTCGTACGACTGTATACCCTTTAGTTGTACAACCATAAGCCTACTGTTGTACAAGTATAAACTCATTGACAGTACAATAGTAGTTTTACAACTCAAACATTTTTCCAAAAATCCTTGCTTCTTTCAAAAGAAAAGCGTATCTTTGCAACCGAATATTAATTTTAGGAGGAAATCTATATGGAAGAGCTAAAAGATAAATACATTCGATTCGATTGGGCAATCTTGCACCAACTTCACCAGAAGGCGAACTTTTGTGTGCTCGAGGGCTTCCTGACCGTGTTTCTGAATGAACCTATCAAGATTGTTGAAATCCTAGAAAACGAAGGAAACGTGCTGGCAGAAGATAAGTTCTATCGAGTAGAAATCAAGGCAAAAAATAGTAACGGTGAAGACATTCTCGTCGAGATACAAAATATAACCAGATTGTGTTATCAGGAACGTATATTTTATGGCGTAGACAAAGCTATTACCGAGCATATCAATCTCGGCAACACCTACAAAGAAGTAAAAAAGGTATATTCCATTAGTATACTTTATTTTGACCTTGGCAAAGGGTCGGACTATATTTATGTAGGACAAAACAATTTTATCGGCCTGCATACGCAAGACCAACTCATCATCAGTACCAAGGAGAAAGATACAATCGTGAGAAAGTCGCCTGCCGAAATATTCCCAACCTATATGCTAGTGCGCGTCAATGAGTTCAACAAGGTTGCCAAGTCTCCATTGGAGGAATGGGTTGATTACCTCAAAAACGGAGTCATCAATCCTGACACGAAAGCACCAGGATTGCAAGAAGCTCGCGAAAAGCTGAAATACTACTCTATGTCGAATGCCGAACGACACGCCTACGATGAACATGTCAATGCCATCATGATTCAAAATGACGTTCTTGGAAACGCTAGATTAGAAGGGCATGCGGAAGGTAGAGCGGAAGGCAGAGCGGAAGGTAGAGCAGAAGGCAGAGCGGAAGGTAAAACTGAAGAAAAAAATGCCATCGCCCTAAAAATGCGTCAAGCAGGTCTGCCTATAGAGCAAATCATGCAATTCACAGGGCTATCGGAAGAAAATATCAAATCATTATAAACAGAATTGGTCGGTGCCTCTAATGGCATCGACCCTTTTTATGAGATAATGCGTAACGAGACGCCTCATCTGGCGCAAGGATTATACTTTTAAAATACAACAAGGTGAAAAGATTTATAATGATACTATGCTTCATCTGCACATACACACTACAGATGGCGGCACAAACATGGATTGGAACTTGGGCTACGGCACCGCAGACTGTGGTGAAAGCGTTTATGCCCTATAATAACAACATGACAAACCGTTCGGTTCGCCAGATAGTAAAAGTAAGCGTAGGAGGCGACGTGATAAGACTGAAACTGAGCAATATCTACTCGATGCAACCCGTAGTGATACGCTCCATCTATATCGCCCACGCCAAAGACTCCTTCAAGATTGATGCCAAATCGGCCCAATACTTCAAGTTCGGCAACAGCTACAAGGCTACTATCCCTGCCGGCAGACAGATAGTGAGCGATGCGCTGAAGTTCAATCTCAAGAACCTGGAGCGCGTTGCCATCACCATCAACTACACCTCGGCTCCCGATGTGCCTACCGTTCACATGGGCTCACGTACCACCTCTTATATCATGAAGGGAGTAACCAATGCCCACTCCAACTTCGAAAAGGCTTTCCGAGAGAACCACTGGTACAACATCAGCGGCATCGATGTGTATACGATGAGCAACAACATGAGTGCCATCGCCATCATGGGCAACTCCATCACCGACGGCAAATGTTCTACGGATAATGCCCAGAACCGGTGGCCGGATGTTATGTCGGAGATGCTGCAGCTGAAACATAAGATAACCAACCAGGGTGTACTGAACCTGGGCATCGGTAACAACCGCGTAACCGTGCCGGGCGGTTTCGGGGCACTCGCCAAGGAACGCTTCGACCGAGACATTCTGATGCAGAGCGGCGTAAAGAAGGTAATTATCTTTGAAGGCATCAACGACATAGGTGCTGCCAAGAGCGGCAACAGCGAGACGGTAGCCCGCCAGATTATAGAGAGCATACAGGGAATGATGAGGAAGGCGAAGGCCCGGAAGATGAAAGTTTACCTGGGCACCATCACGCCTTTCAAGGGTGCCGGCTACTACAGCCACTTCCACGAAGCAGCCCGACTCTATGTAAACGACTGGATTCGAAGTCAGGCAAAGAAAGCAGATGGCATTTTAGACTTCGCCAAGCTGCTTCAAGACCCGAATGATGACAGAAGGATGAAGCGGGAATATGCCAGCGGCGATTGGCTCCATCCGAACCCTGCAGGCTACAAGGCGATGGGAATCTATGCCGCTGATATCGTCAAGTAAGAAAAAAGCCGCCCTATTACAGGCGGCTTTTACTATATATAATAAGATGTTTTACTTCAAGACAATCTTGCAATCGTCCAGGCTCTCTACGGTAGCGAGCGCCTCATAACGGATTCCCTCCTTGCGCAGGAAGTCACCACCATGCTGGAAAGCCTTCTCGATGATGAAACCCATCGCCTCAATCTTGGCACCTGCCTTCTCGCAAAGGTCCATCACGCCCTTAGACGCATTACCATTGGCAAGGAAGTCATCGATAAAGATAACATGGTCCTCAGGAGTAAGATAACTGTTGCTCACACAAACCGTATAATCGCGGTCCTTAGTAAAAGAGTGAACCACAGAGGTAATCATACCCTCCATCGTCTTAGGCTGCTTTTTCTTTACGAATACAACAGGAAGATTGGTCAGATAACCTACCATGATGGCAGGCGCGATGCCCGAAGCCTCGATAGTAATAATCTTGTTGTACTTGATGTCCTTGAAAAGGCGCACGAATTCCTTAGCTAAGTCCATCATCAGAATAGGGTCCATCTGATGGTTTACAAAGCTGTCTACTTTTAAGATTCCACCAGGAAAGCATCTGCCCTCCTGCATAATTCTTTCTTTCAGTAAATCCATTATGACTTGAACTTTAATATGGTTATTGGGTGCAAAATTACTACTTTTTTCGCAAACAAGGAAGTTTATCGCCCAATAATTTTGTTTTGTCTGCAATTTAGCGTAATTTTGCAGCAGAAATCATCGTGCAAGAGCAAGGAGTCACGGTCTACGAGAACTCTCCTCTCGTCATGAGCGCAGAAAACATGGACACTTATACCTACTGGTTGCAAGGTTTCATCTATTATGACGATGCCACCCTCGCCGAGAAAAGCAAAACCTATAGGAAAAGTGTTATTCTTTTCTAGAAAATCAGCGAAAAGCAAGAAAATCCAATCGTTTTCGCTGATTTTCTAAGTAGTTTTCTTGGTGTTATCCTAAAAAAAACGTATCTTTGCAACCAACATTATAAAACTATCTTACAATGAGTTACGCAAATATCATAGGAAGAAATAAAGAGATAAATATACTCGATAGAATATACAAGTCAAAGAAATCTGAACTTGTAGCCATTTATGGCCGTCGAAGAGTAGGCAAATCTTATCTCGTAAGCGAATGCTTTGGAAAGAAGATTCTCTTCAAAGCAGTAGGTACTTATATTAAAGACGGAGACAAGGACTATGAGTCTTACCGTCAACTTCAACTTGCGCATTTCTATGATTCGCTAGTGATTGCAGGATTATCGACAAAGGAGTCGAAACCCACTTGTTGGAGAGAGGCATTTTTACTTTTGAGAAAAGTTCTGGAAGGAAAAAGAAACAGAAGGAAAATCATCTTTATCGATGAACTTCCATGGCTTGCAGGACCGCAATCATCAGAAATGATAGCAGAACTGGGATATTTTTGGAATTCATGGGCAGACAGTGAACGAAATATTATACTCATTGTCTGTGGATCGGCTACAAGTTGGATGCTTGATAATGTGATACATGACTATGGAGGTCTGCATGGAAGACTCACGGAAACCATCAAACTATTCCCTTTCACTCTAGCAGAATGCGAAAAGTACTACAAGAAAAATGGTTTTCATCTCTCACGCTATGAAATGTGCGTGAGTTATATGGCTATAGGTGGAATCCCCTATTATCTGGATAAGCTCCGCAACGACAGAACAATGACAGACAACATAGACAGCATATTCTTTGCAGACGAATTAATTCATCAGGAATTCAAAGATGTTTATACAGGACTTTATTCCAGCAAAGAGAAATACGTCGACATCGTTAAAGCTATTGGCAGTAAGTTCTATGGAATGACACAATCAGAGCTTTCCAAGGCTACAGGTATCAAAACCGGGGGTACCCTGACAAAGCTACTTGACAACCTTAGAGAATCAGGAATTACGAGAGAGTATCCCCGCTATGGAAAGGAAAGAGTCGAAACTGTATATCAGCTAAAAGATTTCTTTTCTCTATTCTATCTGAGATTTGTTCATGGCAAACAAGTCAAACAAGGAGGATGGAACGCTATCCATGGGACAGCCACATTCTACACATGGGCTGGAGATACGTTTGAACTTTTGAGCATAGAGCATCTGCAAAACATACAAGACACTCTACGTATCCATTCGGTTGAAAGGAACTACAGTTGGTGTGGGAAAGCTGAAGACGGAAAAGGTGCTCAAATAGATTTAGTCATGGAGAGTAAAAGTACTCAAACAGATTATCTCTGCGAAATGAAATTTTCAACAGGTAATTTTACTGTCACACAAGATGTTGAGGAGAATATACGTCACAAGATAGATGCTTTCGCAAATAGCAAGATGCATAACAAGACTCGCTCAATACAAACTGTTTTGGTGACAACAATGGGACTTAGTTCCAATATGCATGCAAGTATCATCAATCACCTGATAACTCTTGAGCAATTATTTCAACGATAAAATAGAAGAATAATGAAAGAGGACTGCCAGCGATGGGTGGTTCTCTTTTTTTAATGACCTCCAATGGTTAATTATCAATAATTATAAATACCTTTATTATATGCGTATTTATAATTTTAGTATCTTTGCACCACAAACTAAGTACAAATCGCTTAAGGAAATAGCAGTACATTAAACTATAAGAATATGAATCCATATATCAAACAATTCCCCGACCTCATGGCGGGCAAGAAAATCATGTATGTTCACGGTTTCCTCTCTTCTGCACAGAGCGGCACCGTAAAGATGTTGCAGGAACTGATGCCGAATGCCACCCTCGTGGCTGAAGACATCCCGGTACATCCGGAAGAGGGCATAGAGATGCTGCAGAAGATGGCGGAGACTGAGAAGCCCGACCTCATCATCGGTACCTCGATGGGAGGCATGTATACCGAACTGCTGAAAGGTTACGACCGCATCCTCGTAAACCCTGCCTTCAAGATGGGCGATACAATGAGCAGCATGACCGGCAAGCAGGAATTTCAGAACCCGAGAAAGGACGGAGTGAACGAACTGATGGTTAACAAAGGTCTCATCAAAGAATACCGTGACTTTACCGAGCGTTGCTTCCAGGACATTACTCCCGAGGAGCAGCAACGTGTTTACGGTCTCTTCGGCGATGCTGATCCGCTGGTCCATACCTTCGACCTCTTCCATGAGCACTATCCGCTCGCCATCCCATTCCACGGTGAGCACCGACTTATCGACAAGGTAGCATTCCACTATCTCTGTCCGGTTATCCGCTGGATTGACGACAAGCAGAACGGCAAGGAGCGCCCTATCGTATACATCGACTTCGATGCCCTGCACGACAGTTACATGAAGGCAACCAGTTCGATGCACAAGGCTTACGAGATGCTGATAGAGCATTACAACGTATATATCGTAGCCCCAGCGCCAACCAACGACCATGAATACATGGCGAAGGTACAGACCTGGGTGGAGGAATATCTCTCTACCCCAGCCTACAACCACATCATCTTCTGCAACCAGAAGAACCTGCTCTACGGCGATTACTTCATCGACCCTAGCCCATGCGATGGTTTCATGGGTACGACGATAGAATACGGCAGCGATGAATTCAAGACCTTCGAAGAAATCATCACCTTCTTCGAAAGACTGGGTGGACAGTGATTTTGTTGATAGTTAATAGTTAACAGTTTATAGATAAAAAAAGGTGCAACTCACTTTCTTACTTGTGAGTTGCACCTTTTTATCTATAAATATCTTTAATTCTTATGCCTTATCCAGATTCTTCGGCAACACGAGGTTCAGGATTACGGCGAGCAGGAAGACTACTGCCACACAGTTATCTGCAAAAACGGTGCGCACAATCTCTGGGAAGATGTTGAACATACCTGTTGCAGATGTGAATCCGAGACCTACGCTGAGCGAAAGACTCACAATGACCATGTTGCGCTGAGAGAAGCCTGTACGCGCCATCATGCCGAAACCGGCAAAGAGGATGCTACCGAACATCATGATGGTACAGCCGCCCAATACAGCCTGAGGAATCGTAGTCAATACATAACCGATAGCTGGGAAGATACCACCGATAATCATGATGATGGCACCCATGGCAATGGTAAAGCGGTTCACCACTCCCGACATCGCTGCCAAACCCACATTCTGGCTGAAAGAAGTGATAGGAGTACAACCGAAAAGACCGGAAACCGAACTGACGAAACCATCGCAGCAGACTGCTGCTCCCATTTCCTTGGTCTTAGGATCACGCTTCAACGCACTGTTGCAGAGCGCAGAAGTATCACCAATCGTCTCTGTGGCAGAAACCAGATATACAGCTACAACTGATAAAATAGCCCCGATATTAAACTCAGGTGTAAATGGAAGAAGCTTTGGCAAAGCTACGATAGAGAGACCAGAAAGTCCGCTGAAATCTATCATTCCCATAAACAGCGCCAGGATGTAACCTACCAGCAGTCCTACCAATACAGAGAGAGAACGCAAGAAACCCTTGGCAAAGATCTGACAAAGCAGACAAGCCAGCAAAGTGACAGTACCCACAATCCAGTTGTTCATGCTACCGAAATCGGCAGCACCCTGACCACCCGCAAAAGAGTTGGCACCAACAGGAAGGAGCGAGAAACCGATGGCTGTTACCACGGTAGCGGCTACTACAGGCGGAATGAGCTTGATCCAATACTTGGCAAAAAGTCCGAGTGTTCCTTCTACCAGACCACCAATGATGACAGCGCCTATCAAAGTACCCATACCATGAGCACCGGCAATGGCGATGGCAAGTGAAAGGAAGGTGAAGGAGATACCCATCACGATAGGAAGGCGAGAACCGATACGCCATACCGGATAAAGCTGCACCAAGGTACCGATACCGGCGATGACCATACAGTTCTGGATAAGCACGGCGCTCACCGAACTGTCCAAACCTATCGCACCAGCGAGAATCATGATTGGCGCAATATTGCTGACGAACATCGCCAGCACATGCTGAAGACCAAATGGGAGTGCTTTACCAACGGGCACTCTGCCGTCTAATTTGTAGAGATTTTCTATTGACTGTTCCATTGTCGTTATAATAATTAGAGAATTTCCATTATCCATCAATTCAGTGTCTTTTCTGAATTTGGCGGCAAAATTACAAAGAAAATCTGAGAAATCGTTCCTTTTCTCCATTTTTCTCTATCCAGCATGATAGAATACAAGAAGAATCTACGAAAAAAGGAAGGCTGCGGTTCATATTCCGTGCAACCTTCCCTTTTTATCTTATCTCATTAATACTCCGTCTTTTCCGCATTTTCCTCCCACATGCGGAAAGCACCGAGCGCCTCATCGCGCATCAGGGCAATCATCGGCTTGTGGCGGTCTTCTATCTTGCGGTCTATCTCCTCGTAGATAAACTCATCATCGAAACCTATCTTTGCCGCATCCTTCCGGTCGTTGGCATAATAGATACGGTTGAGATGTGCCCAATAGATGGCACCCAGGCACATCGGGCAAGGCTCGCAGGAGGTATAGATTTCGCAACCCTCCAGATTGAAGGTCTTCAGTTTGCGGGTAGCCTGTCGGATACAGTTCACTTCGGCATGAGCCGTAGGGTCGAGGTCGATGGTTACACTGTTGGAAGCCTCAGCGATGATAATACCGTCCTTGGCAATCACAGCACCAAAAGGTCCGCCCCCCGTCTTCACGCTATTCTTTGAGAGCTCAATGGCTCTATGCATCAATTCTTCCTTTGTCATTGTTTAATATTTTTAGATTAATAATACCCCTTCTTTTCAATTGGGGGCTACAAATATACAAAAAAGAAATGATACGGCAAGCATTTCTTGCATTATTTTTTAGTACTTATGCTGCAAAGATACACTTTTTCGCACGAATATCCGACACTTTACTACATATTTTGCACGAACGCCCTAAATTTCCTTAAATACGCATTCCTGTTCAACAGTTAATTATCAATAATTATAAATACCTTTATTATAAGAGTAGTTATAATTTTCGTAACTTTGTAGCCTATGAATCAAAACAATATCAGCGCCGCAGAACTCTTCCTTAGGGTAAGAGAACTTTTGATACTCCCCGAACTGGAGCCGAAGACACGCAACAAGATGATGCACGATACGCTCATCCTCTGCTGCCACGAAGGAGTGAAGGAAACGAAACAGGCTTTCGGTAACCTTTTCTCCCAGGTGGATTATCTCTGTAAGGCTCACGGCATCAAGGTGGCAGACAAGATTGCCATCCAGACCATGCGCCGGCACAGTAATTCGCAGGAACCGCTCTCAAGCGAAGATTTGAAATATGATGCACGTGCCCTAGCCATCTTCATCTCTGCCGTATTCGGAATGGATGTTCCCCACGAGCTGAACGTGCTCATTCCCCATACCAACCGCCCTTATCAGAAAGGACTGGAAATCAACAACCGCCGCATCCGCTGCATCGTGAAGAACTGGGACAGCGATTTCATCCGTGTGGATATTGACCAGGATGCTGATGAAGAGGAATATCTCGTTCAGCTGAAAGATGAAGAGAACCATATCGACCATACCTACCTCTGGGATATCCTGAAGGAAGGCATGCAGCTCAACCTGCTCGACTGTCAGGTGAAACAGCCCATCATCACCCCCCGACTCATCGTGGTGGAACCCGATTATCTGGTAGATATCAGTAGCATTGCCACCTGCTTTACGGCTTTCGGTCATCATCCCCTGCTCTATCTGCTGAACCAGATGAAGCCCCGTGCCAACACCCAGGCTACCCTGCTCGGTAACTTTGCCGGCGCGGCGCTGGATGACATCATCAATACAAACGGCAAATATCAAATGAACGAAACCATAAAGACGAATTTCAGGGAGAAAGCACTGGAGTTCTGTACCTGTCCCTGGTTTGATGCCAAGAAATTCTATACCGATGCCAACCAGCAGGCATTCAATCTGCAGCAGGTAGTGGATATTCTCTTTCCCCGCACCGCATCGCAGGCACAGATGTCAGCCTTCCGTGGCGAAAGTCTTTACGACAGGAAGAAAGCCATCCTCGAACCTTCGTTCGTCTGCGAAGCACTCGGCATACAGGGACGTGTGGACCTGATGACCACTGACTGCAAACTGCTGGTGGAGCAGAAATCGGGACGCAACATGAATATCGAAACCCATCAGGTAGATCCGGGTTATCACAGTTATCAGCTGGAGCCACACTATGTGCAGCTGCTGCTCTACTATGGCGTATTGCAGCACAACTTCAAGCTGAGCAACGACCGCGTGAATATCCGTCTGCTCTACTCCAAGTATCAGCCGCAAGACGGACTGATGGTAGTAGCGTATTACCACAAGCTCTTCCAGGAAGCCATCACTTACCGCAACCAGCTGGTAGCCGCTTCTTTCGAAATAGCCAAGGAAGGTTTTGAACATGCACTCAACGAGTTTACACCCGATGTACTCAATGTAGCAGGCACACAGGACTTCTTCTACAACAAGTATCTGAAGCCGCAGATAGAAGCCATCACCAGTCCGCTCCACACCCTCTCTCCATTAGAGGAAGCCTACTTCTGCCGCATGATGACCTTCGTGTTGCGGGAACAGATGATCAGCAAGGTGGGCGCACAGGAAGGAACGAACACATCGAGTTCCGACCTCTGGACCATGCCGCTCGCCGAAAAGAAAGATGCCGGCAATATCTATACCGACCTGCACATCATCCGGAAGGAACAGAGCAGCGCAGGAAGCGGATATGATACCATCACCCTCAGCGTGCCCGACCAGGGCAAGGACTTCCTGCCCAACTTCCGCATCGGCGACATGGTATATCTCTATACCTACAAGCTGAAGGAAGAACCCGACGTAAGAAAGGCTATATTATATAAAGGTGTACTGCAGGAGATTCACAGCGATGAGATTGTGGTGCATCTCACCGACGGACAGCAGAATGCCGATATTTTCGAGATGAATCTGCCTTACGCCATAGAACATGGAACGAGCGATGCATCAACAGGCGGAAGCATCCGCAACCTGCACCAGTTTATCTGTGCACCAAAGGAGAAGCGCGACCTGCTGCTGGGACAACGTGCTCCGCAAAGAGATACTTCGCTGACATTGACCAGACACTACGATGATGTACTCGACGATATCATTCTCCGTGCCAAGCAGGCACAGGATTACTTCCTGCTCGTGGGACCTCCGGGAACAGGAAAGACCAGCCGTGCCCTGAAGTTTATGGTAGAAGAAGCACTGAACGACGGAACGGGAATGCCGACAGCAGAAAGCATCACCGCTGGAGGCAAGGCGGCGCATCAGCCTGCATCCTCTATTCTCCTGATGAGCTATACCAACCGAGCCGTGGATGAAATCTGCGAGATGCTGGTAGATTCCGGCATTCCATTCCTTCGCCTCGGCAGCGAATACTCCTGCGATGAGCGGTTCCGCCCTTATCTGATAGAGAAAGCCATCAGCGACTGTCCGAAGCTCGAAGCCATCAAACAATATATAATAGGAACGCGTGTAATCGTGGGCACCACTTCGATGATGACCTCCAAGCCGTTCATCTTCTCGCTGAAGCACTTCAAGCTTGCCATCATCGACGAGTCGAGCCAGATACTGGAGCCAAATCTCATCGGTCTCCTGTCTGCCGTGGATAAGTTTATCCTCATCGGCGACTACAAGCAGTTGCCAGCCGTGGTGCAGCAGAGCGAGCAGGATTCAGGCATTCCTACCATCAACGACAGTCAGAAAGGTGGCATCATCGACATGAGCATCCTGCAGGACATCTGTCTTACCAACTGCCGCAACTCCCTCTTCGAGCGTCTGATTCATTGGGAAGATCACGAAGAGCGCAGCGAATTCATCGGCATTCTGCGCCGCCAAGGCAGAATGCATCCCGAGATTGCAGAGTTTCCTAACCGGATGTTCTACCGTCGGGAGAAACTGGAACCCGTGCCATGTCCACACCAGTTGGAGACGGAGCTGTCATATACTCTCCCATCAGAAGATGCGCTCGACGACCTGCTGAAGGAGCACCGCATGATATTCCTCCCATCCAAATTCTGCAAGGAACCGAATGTATCTGATAAGATCAATGCCAACGAGGCAGCAATCGTGGTAGACCTGCTTCGCCGCATCCACCGCTTCTATGGAGAGCGTTTCGATGCCAAGAAGACGGTAGGCGTCATCGTTCCTTACCGCAACCAGATAGCCATGGTGCGCAAAGGCATCGAAAAGCTCGGCATTCCGGAACTGGAGAAAATCAGTATCGATACCGTAGAGCGGTACCAGGGCAGCCAGCGAGATGTCATCATCTACAGTTTCACCATCCAGAACATCTGGCAGCTCGACTTCCTTGCCGGCAACAGTTTCGTAGAAGACGGCGCCATTATCGACCGCAAGCTGAACGTAGCCATCACCCGTGCCCGAAAGCAGATGATTATGACAGGCAACCCGGAGATATTGCGCAATAATCAGATTTTTAGCGAATTAATGAACTATGTGAAGGAAAAAGGAGGATATTTTTAAAATTTCCCCCAAAAAGTTTGGTGATACGAAAATAAAGTCCTATCTTTGCATTCGAATTATACACAAAAGGATAAACAAGAGACATAAATACAGATATAGGATTCCGGTGCTTCACTGGCACTGGAATTCTTTATTTTTTATGCTACTTGCCAACCGATTATTAATAACATTAAAACAACAAGAAGATTATGGCTTACATGTCACAAGAAGGCTACGACAAACTCGTAGCTGAGCTGAAACAGCTCGTATCTGTAGAGCGCCCTAAGGCATCAGCCGCAATTGCTGAAGCCCGCGACAAGGGTGATTTAAGTGAGAATTCTGAGTATGATGCCGCTAAAGAGGCACAGGCTCATCTGGAAGATAAGATCAATCGCCTGAAGCTCACCATTGCCGAGGCCAAGATTATCGATACCAAGCAGCTCAGCACCGACAGCGTGCAGATTATGTCGAAGGTAGAGATGACCAACATGGCTAACAAGGCAAAGATGACTTACACCATCGTGAGCGAGAGCGAGGCAAACTTGAAGGAAGGCAAGATTTCCATCAAGACTCCTATCGCACAGGGATTGCTCAACAAGAAGGTAGGTGAGATTGCAGAAATCAAGATTCCTCGCGGCACCATCAACCTTCGCATCGACAAGATTTCATTTGAATAAAACGGAATAAAAGGAACTATCATATCGGCAGCAATGCCCGTATGACGGTTCCTTTTATGTTATATGTAAGCCTACCCGATATACTCTATAGAAAATGAAAGTAGCCGATGCAACGACATCAAAAAGAGAATAAGATAATATGTATTGTAAATTATAAATTATTAATTATAAATTGATTAGCGATTATGGCAAGCATTTTTTCAAAGATTGCAGCAGGAGAGATTCCTAGCTACAAGTGTGCAGAAAGCGACAAGTTCTATGCTTTCCTCGACATTAGCCCTATCGGCAAAGGTCATACTCTGGTAATTCCCCGTAAGGAGGTTGATTACATCTTCGATATGGAAGACGAAGACCTGGCTGAGTTTGAGGTTTTCGCCAAGAAGGTAGCCAAGGCTATCAAGGCAGCCTTCCCATGCAAGAAAGTGGCGCAGGTTGTTTTGGGTCTGGAGGTTCCTCATGCCCATATCCACCTCATCCCAATGAACAGCGAAGCTGATGTAAACTTCCGCAAGGAGCATCTCAAACTCACAGAGGAAGAGTTCAAGGAAATTGCTGATAAGATTTATACAGAATTCAAGAAACTTTAAATGCAAGAAGTTTCAAACAGAAAAAGAGCTGCGAATATGCTTCGCAGCTCTTTTTATATCTTTATTTCATAAGCTCTTGCTTAGACGAACTCATCGCCTTTCTTCATCTGTACCTCGTTTACATATTTACGCACCAGGGCAGAAGAATCTTCTTTCTTGCATATCAACAATACATTGTCATTCTCGGCTACTATGAAACCATCCAGTCCGTTCAATACAGCCAGCTTTCCTTTAGGCAACTTGATTACATTGTTGTGACAATTCTCCATCATCACATCGCTGTCAACAACCACGTTGTCATCGCTGCTCTTCTGCATCGCCTCGTAGATACTGTGCCAGGTACCCAGATCAGCCCAGCCGAAGTCACACTTCATCATATAGACATTGCTAGGCTTGTCAAGTATTCCGAAATCTACCGAGATATTCGGATAAGAAGAGAAACTCTCCTTCATGTAAGCGTTCTCAGTCTCCACACTGAATTCGGGATACTGTTTATCGTAATCACGGAGTACAGGGGGCAGAATCTTGCAGAAACACTCACGCAGATACTTCACATTAGAAAGGAATAAACCCGTATTCCAATAGAACTCTCCACTCTCTACAAAAATCTTGGCAAACTCTCTTTCCGGTTTCTCTGTAAACGACTGCACCTTGTACAATCCGTTGCCGATAGCTTCACCCATCTGAATATATCCATATCCAGGTTCAGGACGGGTTGGCTTCACACCCATCGTCAGGAAACGGTCATGTTCTGCCACAAAAGCCAGACCTTCCAATACGTTCTCCCGGAAAGCATCTTCATTGAAGATAGCCTGATCAGAAGGAGTGGCGATGATGCAAGCATCAGGATTGAGCATCGAGATGCGATGATTGGCCCATGCCATGCTAGGTGCCGTATTGCGATGAATAGGTTCCGCCAATATCCGTTCTGCAGGAACCTCAGGCAACTGTTCCTTTACCAGTTGAACATATTCTTCATTTGTGTTGATAAATATATGGTCGGCAGGCACGATCTTTGCCATACGGTCAAAGGTTTGCTGAAGCTGGGTGCGCCCCACTCCAAAGAAGTCGACAAACTGCTTCGGATAGTTGCTGCGGCTGCAAGGCCAAAGTCTGCGGCCCTTACCTCCCGCCAATATCACACAATAATTATTTCCGTTACTCTTCATATCTTGAGTCTAATATTTTGTTGGTTTTCAAAATTCATCTGTAAAGTTAGTGATTATCCGTGAAAGTGCCAAAGATTTTCTTGAAATTTAATAAAGTGGACTATAAAAACAACAAAAATTTAATGTTTCTGCATTAAAAATGCATTTTTAGAAAAAAAAGTCACCAAAAAGTTTGTCAGTTCAAAAATTATTAGTACCTTTGCAACCGCAAATAAGCAAGGTGGTATTTGCCCAGATGGCGGAATCGGTAGACGCGCTGGTCTCAAACACCAGTGGAGCAATCCATCCCGGTTCGATCCCGGGTCTGGGTACCAAGATGGAGAGAAGTTCGCTTCTCTCCTTTTTTCGTTTATATACCTTATTATATATACGCATTTATAACATCATTATCTACCCACTTACATCCTATCATATCCCCCACTTCACGAAAACGTTTACAACGATTTATTTAGAATAAGCCTTACTATTTTTGGCTTTTCAAAAGATAATATTTATCTTTGCAGAAGAAATAGCTTATATATAATAACCCAACAAACCGAAAAAATAGATGAAGAAATTTTTTAGCATGGTATGTGCTTGCTTGTTGGCGCTAAGTGCCCAGGCAACCGACATCAAGAAGTATGATGCTCTTTACGAGAATCTGCCATTCCAGATGGAGAAGGTGACCCGTCCACAATTCCCAGCCAATGAGGTTAATCTCAAGGACTTTGGTGCCATTGGAGATGGCTCTTCTCTCTGTACTACAGCCTTTGCCAAGGCTATCGATGCGCTGACTCAGAAAGGTGGAGGTAAACTCATCGTTCCACAGGGCGTATGGTTCACAGGTCCTATCGTATTGAAGAGTAATATCAACCTGCATCTCGAAAAAGGTGCAGTCATCCTTTTCTCACCAGATGATGCCCTCTATCCTTTTGTTGAGACATCATTCGAGGGATTGGATACACGCCGCTGCCAGTCGCCAATCTCTGGCCATAATCTTACCAACGTAGCGATTACCGGTCAGGGGTGCATCGACGGAAACGGAGAATACTGGCGCCCATTGAAGAAGCAGAAGGTTACCGCTGCACAGTGGAAGCAGATTACTTCACATGGCGGTGCATTCAAGAGAGCTGACTACTGGTTCCCATCAGAAGGTGCATTGAAGGCAGACAACAGTGCCAACATGAATGTGCCTAAGACTCCAGCTTCAGAAGAAGAATGGAATGAGATCAAGCGTTTCCTCCGCCCTGTCATGATCAGTCTCGTAAGCTGCAAGAACGTTTGGCTCAATGGTGTTATCTTCCAGAATTCACCTGCATGGAACATCCATCCGCTGATGTGCGAGAACGTTCTTATAGAAGATGTATTGGTCCGCAACCCTTCTTACGCTCAGAATGGTGATGGTCTTGACCTGGAGAGCTGCAAGAATGCACTCATCGTCAATTCTACTTTCGATGTAGGCGATGATGGTATCTGCATCAAGAGTGGTAAGGATGCTGACGGAAGAAAGCGCGGCATTCCTTGCGAGAATGTCATCGTAAACGGCTGTACCGTATTCAAGGGGCACGGTGGTTTCGTTGTTGGTAGCGAGATGAGCGGTGGCGTAAAGAATATCAAGGTGAGCGACTGCCAGTTCCTCGGCACTGATGTGGGTCTCCGTTTCAAGAGTACCCGCGGTCGTGGTGGTGTAGTAGAGAATATCTATATCGACAACATGTCAATGTTTGATATTCAGACAGATGTCATCACCTTCGATCTCTATTACGGTGGCAAGTCTGCCGTTGAGGTTCTCAACGATGGCGATGAGGCTAAGAGCCAGAAGGTACAGAAGTTCAAGGTAGACGAGACAACACCTTGCTTCCGCAATATCGACATCAACCATGTCATCTGCCGCACAGCCCGTCGTGCAGCTTACTTCAACGGTCTCCCAGAGATGCCGGTAAGCAACATCCACATCAAGGATATGGAGGTAAACAATGCTGAGTATGGTATCGTCATCAACCGTACTGACGGCGTGAAGCTCGAAAACATCAAGGTTAGTGCAAAGAATCACACCTTCGATGCAAAGAACTCGAAGAATGTGACTGTAAACGACAAGACATACAAGAAGATTGACGAAAAGGGTATCACTCTCGACTTCTAATCAAAATTAAAAGCCGCTCAACAGGCAAATCTGTTGAGCGGCTTTTTTATATGGAAATCATAGCACTACAGCTATGATGCCTAGTCTTTAAAATCAAGTGAGAGTTCACCTGTGCCTAGAAGATTGTAACTCATGCGATGATATGGAGTGACTCCAAATTCCCTGATGGCAGCACGATGCTTCTTGGTAGGATAACCCTTGTTGCTTTTCCAGTCGTACTGCGGATATTCTTCTGCCAGCGCATCCATGTAATCATCACGATAGGTCTTGGCAAGGATGCTGGCAGCTGCAATAGACAGATACTTGCCGTCACCCTTTACGATGGTTGTATAAGGCAAATCCTTGTAGGGTTTGAAGCGGTTACCATCCACGATAACTGCCTCCGGACGAACCTTGAGCTGGTCCAGGGCACGGTGCATAGCCAGAAAACTGGCGTTGAGGATATTGATTTTGTCGATTTCTTCGGGAGTAACAATACCCACAGCCCAAGCTATGGCATCACGCTCTATCTGCTCGCGGAGTGCCTTGCGCTTCTTATCCGTGAGTTTCTTACTATCGTTCAATTCGGCATTCTGATAACCGGGAGGAAGGATCACAGCTGCAGCATATACGCTGCCTGCCAGACATCCTCTGCCAGCCTCATCGCAGCCAGCCTCTACCATATCCTTATAATAATGACTTTCTAACATAATTATGATGAATTTTACGTTTATCTCTTCACTCTTCACCTCTATTTTGTAACCACCTAATTATAAGACAGTTACAAAGATAAGAGCATTTCAACTCTTCACCAACTCTTCACCCACTATTCACCTACTCTTCACCCTCATAGCACCAGGCGGTGAAGAGAGGGTGAAGAGTGGGTGAAGAGTCAGACCGTCTCTTCAGTGCGTAAGTATCAGCATAACAATACGTTACGACAAATGGGTGAAGAGTGAAGAGTATTTGGGCATTCCAACCTCAACTTTCTGATAACTGCCAAACGCAAACAGCCAACTGTCCGCAGTAGCGCCAGTTGGCTGTTCTTTGCTTGCCAGTAGGTTGTCTTTCGCTCGCCAGTTGGCTAAATAAGGCTTTTACGTGCGCTGTAAACGGCTAAAATGTTTTTTCCTTAGAACATCATAGCCACTCGTTTAACGCCCGCTACAAGCGCATCTATTTCTTCCTTTGTATTATATAGGGCAAAGCTGGCACGAACGGTGCCGAGAATGCCGTAGCGGTCCATCAAAGGCTGAGCGCAATGATGACCGGTACGTACAGCGATGCCCAGACGGTCGAGCAAAGTGCCCATATCCATGTGATGAATATCACCAACCAAGAAGCTGACAACGGCATCCTTGCCCTCCTGCTCACCAAAAAGCCTGATTCCATCGATAGTTCGCATCTGCTCCATACAGTAGCGGGTGAGTTCCTGCTCGTGCTTGGCAATGTTATCCATGCCGAGCGCAGAAACATAATCGATGGCTTTTGCCAGACCGTGGGTAGCTACATAATCAGGAGTACCAGCCTCGAACTTGAAAGGCAACTTCTCGAAAGTAGTCTTCTCGAAACTTACGCTCTCAATCATTTCGCCACCGCCCTGATAAGGAGGCAACTTGTCGAGCCATTCTTCCTTGCCGTAAAGCACACCGATACCGGTAGGACCATAAATCTTATGTCCGCTGAAAGCGAAGAAATCGCAATCCATATCCTGTACATCCACAGCAAAATGAGGAGTACTCTGAGCGCCATCCACCATGACAGGAACATCGTGCTCATGAGCAATCTTTATCATCTCTTTTACCGGATTCACCGTACCGAGCACGTTGCTCACCTGGGCAATGCTCACGATTTTGGTGCGTTCGGTAAATAAATTGGCGAATTCATCGAGGTTAATCTCACCTTTATCGTTGATAGGGATTACTCGGATGGCGATTCCCTTCTTGGCAGCCTGCAACTGCCAAGGCACGATATTGGAGTGATGTTCCATGGTAGAGATAATCACCTCGTCGCCCTCGCTCATAAAGGCATCACAGAACGATGAAACCACGAGATTCAGACTCTCTGTAGTGCCACGGGTAAAGATGACTTCCTCAACCTTAGGCGCATTGATAAACTTGCGCACGGTTTCGCGGGCTGCCTCATGAAGGTCGGTGGCCTGCTGAGAGAGATAGTGAACACCACGATGCACATTGGCATTTACATTGAGATACTCGTCGCGCATGGCATCGAGCACGCACAATGGCTTCTGCGTGGTTGCCGCATTATCCAGATACACCAATGGCTTATCATAGACCTTTCTCGATAAAATCGGGAAATCTGCTCTTACTTGATTGATATCATACATATTTTTAAGAACTTAACTCCTTTAAAAGGATATTATCTACTTGCAAAGCTTGCAGCCCTCACACTTATTGAGTTCACCACGGAATCGCTTCTCTACGAGATGATGTAGGCGATCACGCAATGGCTCCAGTTCCATCTTGTCGATGACTTCGTTGATAAATGCAAACTGAAGGAGCAACTTAGCCTCCTCACGGCTCACACCACGCTGCTGCATATAGAACAATGCGGCATCGTTGAGCTGACCTACAGTACTTCCATGCGCACACTTCACATCATCGGCATAAATCTCCAGCATCGGCTGGGTGAACATACGGGCTGTCTTCGTAGCACAGAGGTTCTGGTTGGTTTCCTGAGAAATAGTCTTCTGGGCACCATGACGAACCAGTACTTTGCCGGCAAAAGCACCACGTGCCTCACCATCGAGTACATACTTATAAAGCTCGTTGCTGGTACAATGACCCACCTGATGATCGATGAGCGTATTGTTGTCAACCACCTGGTTCTTGTCGGCAATCACACAACCATTGCAGAAGCACTCAGCTCCCTCGCCCTTGAATACGAGGTCAAGACGGTTGCGGGTGATACCGTTATGAAGCGTGATGACGTTATGGTTCACGCGGCTGTTTGCCTGCTGCTCGATATACACGTTGCTTACACGGCGGTTCTTGTAATGAGTCTCCTCCAGACAATAGAGGTCGAGACTGGCATTCTCGCCAACATAAGCCTCGATTACCTGAGTAGCGAGGAAGTTCTTGTCATCGGCTGCATGGTCGCAGAAGAGGAACTTAGCCTCAGCACCCTGTTCCATCACGATGAGTACACGGCGGTTTACCATCAAATCTACATCCGAACGGAGAATATTGATGACCTGAATGGTTCGCTCTACCTTTACATTCTTTGGAACATAAATCAACAAGCCATCCTGTGCCAGGAATGTATTCAATGCGGTGATGCCATCTTCATCGGTTTTGGCAATCTTAGCGTAGTATTTCCCGATGAATTCAGGGTTTTCTGCAGCAATCTTGTTCAAAGAGTCCACAATTACGCCCTCCGGAAGCTCTACTTTAGGCAATGCTTTGTTATAAAAAGCATCGTTTACAACGAAGTAGAGCGAAGTGCTCAGGTTAGGCACATCGCAGCGGAAAGCCTCGTATGGATCTACCGGAATTTCCAGACGATTCAAGTTCAAGCCATAATCTGGCTCGAAGATGGCGCTCATATCTGTGTACTTGTATCTTTCTACCTTTCGGGAAGGGAAGCCCAGACGATGGAAGTTCTCAAACGCAGCATCGCGCACCGCATTGAGCACCTCAGCACTGTTCTTCTTGATTATTCTCGAAGAAGACTGATACAAGTCTAAATATTGTTTTTCTGAATGCATAGCCATCCTCCCTATTATTTCTCATCTACTTCTGCCTTGATCCAGTCGTAGCCACGAGCCTCAATCTCCTTGGCAAGTTCAGGACCGGCAGTCTTCACGATTCTACCCTTATAGAGTACGTGAACCACACTTGGCTTAATCATATCGAGCAGACGCTCGTAGTGAGTGATGACGATGGCAGATGTCTTGTCGGTATGCATCTTGTTCACACCGTCAGCCACGATACGCATTGCATCCACGTCGAGACCAGAGTCGGTTTCATCGAGGATAGAGAGCTTTGGCTCCAGCATAGCCATCTGGAAAATCTCGTTGCGCTTCTTCTCACCACCCGAGAAACCTTCGTTTACTGAACGGCGAGCCAACTTGCTGTCCAATTCCACCAACTCGCGCTTCTCACGCATCAGCTTCATGAATTCGCTGGTGTTCAATGGTTCCAAACCCTGATACTCACGCTTGGCATTGATAGCCGCACGCATGAAGTTGGTCATGGATACGCCAGGAATCTCCACCGGATACTGGAAAGAGAGGAACAAGCCTTCACGGGCACGGTCCTCTGGCTTCATATCCAGAAGATTCTTGCCGTTGAAGATAGCCTCACCCTCGGTTACGGTATAGAGAGGGTTACCCGTGAGCACAGCGCTCAAGGTTGACTTACCGGAACCGTTAGGTCCCATGATAGCATGTATCTCACCATCGTTGATAGTCAGGTTGATACCTTTCAATATTTCTTTGCCTGCAATAGTAGCATGCAGATTCTTTACCTCTAACATATTATTACTTAAAAAATGCGTTCAAAATATTGGAACATAACTCTTCAAAGAAAGATGGTGACTTCTCCCAGCCCCATTGCACAAACAACGAAGGAGGGTCTAGTACCCAAAATGAGCACTCACCTGGTCGTATGACCTTACCCTTCATCTGCGGAACATAACTCGATGTCTGCATAATGGACTTGGTCAATGTAGGGTCAGACTCATCAACATGACAATATCGACCACAACGAAGATACACATTTTGCTCTTGCTTGCATTTCGCAACAAAAGATGCAACGATGGAATCTTGCTGTGCCGTCAAGCCATTTTTTTGATGATTGAAAAGGTCTTGAGCCGTTAAGTTCAAGCTATCAACTAACAATAACATCAACAACATTCTTTTCATAACCACCTCTCTTTCTTATTATTCTTAGCCAACGGTGCCTTCGAGTGAAACACTCAGGAGTTTCTGTGCCTCAACGGCAAACTCCATAGGCAACTTGTTGAGCACATCCTTGGCATAACCGTTTACGATCAAGCCGACAGCCTCCTCGGTAGGAATACCTCGCTGATTGCAATAGAAGAGCTGGTCTTCTGAAATCTTCGAGGTAGTTGCCTCATGCTCGAACACGGCTGTGTCGTTATGGGCATCCATATATGGGAAGGTATGCGCTCCACAATCGCTACCCAGCAACAAGGAGTCGCAGGAACTGTAGTTGCGTGCATTGTCGGCATTGGATGTGGCACGAACCAGACCTCGATAGGAGTTCTGGCTATGACCTGCCGAGATACCTTTAGAGATGATGGTACTCTTGGTGTTCTTACCCATGTGAATCATCTTGGTACCGGTATCGGCCTCCTGATAGTTGTTGGTAACAGCTACGCTGTAGAACTCAGCTACAGAGTTGTCGCCACGCAAGATGCAGGAAGGATACTTCCAGGTAATCGCAGAACCCGTCTCTACCTGAGTCCAGCTCAACTTAGAGTTCACACCACGCAAGTCGCCTCGCTTGGTTACCAGGTTCAGCACACCACCCTTACCATGCTCATCACCAGGATACCAGTTCTGAACGGTAGAGTATTTCACCTCAGCATTGTCCTTGACAATAATCTCTACGATAGCCGCATGGAGCTGGTTCTCATCACGCATTGGCGCTGTACATCCCTCCAGGTAAGAAACGTAGGCATCATCATCGGCGATGATCAATGTACGCTCAAACTGACCGGTGTTACGAGCATTGATGCGGAAGTAACTGCTCAACTCCATCGGACAGCGGACGCCCTTAGGAATATAAACGAAAGAGCCATCACTGAATACGCAACTGTTCAAGGCTGCATAAAAGTTATCACGATAAGGAACCACGGTTCCCAAATATTCTCTTACCAGATCAGGATGCTCCTTCACAGCCTCACCAATACTGCAGAAGATGACGCCCTTCTCACGGAGTTTCTCCTTGAAAGTAGTCTTTACCGACACAGAGTCCATGATGGCATCTACGGCGGTACCGCTCAAAGCCAGACGTTCCTCCAGAGGAATACCGAGTTTGTCGAATGTTTTCTCCAACTCAGGATCAATCTCCTTGTTTTTTGGCTTCTTTGCCAAAGGGTCGGCATAGTATGAAATCTCCTGGTAGTCAATAGGTGGCACGTGAACGTGTCCCCACTTTGGCTCCTTGAGCGTCTTCCAGTAATTGTAGGCTTTCAGACGAAATTCGAGCATCCAGTCTGGCTCTCCCTTCTTCTGCGAGATCAGGCGCACAACATCCTCGTTGAGACCCTTTTCTATGATTTCAGTATGTACATCGGTGGTAAAACCATACTCGTATTTCTGGTCTATCACATCCTTGACAACCTGATTCTGTTCTTTCTCTATTTCTGCCATTGTTATTTAGAATAACCTTTCGTTATTTTAACCCTAAATAGGGATAAGCCGCTGAGGACTCATCCCTACCTTATTATATATATGATAGAGCGAAAAACAAATGAATTCTTCACTTTTCGTTCTTCACTCTTCACTTTATTAAAGCTTCTGCTCTACCTCGATCTCAGTGAAGGTCTCGATAACGTCGCCCTCCTGGATATCGTTGTAGTTGACGAGGCTCAAACCGCATTCCATACCGGTAACCACCTCCTTAACATCGTCCTTGTAACGTTTCAAGGCACCGATTTCAGCAGTACGTATCACGATACCGTCACGGATGACGCGAGCCTTATCCTTAGCATGTACCTTACCCTCGGTAACGAGACCACCGGCAATAGTACCCACCTTAGAAATCTTGAAGGTCTGCTTAACCTCAACCTGACCGGTAACGATTTCCTTCTTCACCTTGTCGAGCATACCAACCATCGCACTCTTGATATCGTCGATAGCATCGTAGATGATAGAGTATGTGTTGATTTCAACACCCTCACGGTCGGCAGCCTTACGAGCATCGGCAGATGGACGAACCTGGAAACCAACGATGACTGCATCTGAAGCAGATGCCAGCATCACGTCGTTCTCTGAAATCTGACCCACAGCCTTGTTCACCACGTTCACCTGAACCTTCTCGGTAGAAAGCTTGATGAATGAGTCGCTCAAAGCCTCAACAGAACCGTCGGTATCACCCTTCACGATGACGTTCAACTCATGGAACTCACCACGTGCGATACGGTGAGAGATATCACCCAGGGTCAAGCGCTTCTGAGTACGCAAGCCCTGCTCACGCTGCAGCTGCTCACGCTTGTTGGCGATTTCGCGAGCCTCCTGCTCTGTTTCGATTACGTGGAACTGGTCACCTGCAGTAGGCGCACCATTCAAACCGAGGATGATAGCTGGCTCTGCAGGAGCTGCTGACTTGATGTTGGCATTACGCTCATTGAACATCGCCTTAACACGACCCCAAGAAGTACCTGCGAGTACGATGTCGCCTACCTTCAAGGTACCGTTGGCAACCAATACGGTAGAAACATATCCACGACCCTTGTCGAGAGAAGACTCGATGATGGTACCTGTAGCACGACGGTTAGGGTTAGCCTTCAGGTCGAGCATATCAGCCTCAAGGAGCACCTTGTCAAGCAAATCGTGAACACCGATACCCTTCTTGGCACTGATTTCCTGGCACTGATACTTACCACCCCACTCCTCAACGAGCAGGTTCATGTTAGCCAAGTCCTCACGGATACGGTCTGGGTTAGCACCTGGCTTATCAATCTTGTTGATTGCGAATACCATAGGCACACCGGCAGCCTGGGCATGAGCGATAGCCTCCTTGGTAGTAGGCATCACAGAGTCATCGGCTGCGATGATGATGATGGCGATATCGGTAGCCTGGGCACCACGGGCACGCATGGCGGTAAACGCCTCGTGACCTGGAGTATCAAGGAAGGTTACCTTGCGACCGCTTTTCAGGGTCACACTGTATGCACCGATATGCTGGGTAATACCACCTGCCTCACCGGCAATCACATTGGTATTGCGAATATAGTCGAGCAAAGAGGTCTTACCGTGGTCAACGTGACCCATGACGGTTACGATTGGAGCACGTGGAACCAAGTCGTTCTCATCATCCACTTCCTCGCTCACGGCCTCCTGAACCTCGGCACTCACGTATTCTGTCTTGAAACCGAACTCCTCAGCTACCATGTTGATGGTCTCTGCATCCAGGCGCTGGTTGATAGATACCATGATACCTACGCCCATCAGCGTAGAGATAACCTGAGTAACGCTGATATCCATCATCGTAGCCAACTCGCTAACGGTAACGAACTCAGTAAGTTTCAGGGTCTTGCTTTCCTTCTGCTCCTGACGAGCCTGATCCTGCAACTTCTCCTGAACAGCCTCACGCTTCTCCTTACGGTACTTAGCACCCTTCTTGTTCTGACTCTTGCTGGTCAAACGTGCAAGAGTCTCCTTAACCTGGCGTGCTACAGCCTCGTCATCAACCTCGATCTGGCGCTGGTTGCCGCGGTTGTTGTTATTGCCGCGATTATTATTGTTATTATTTCTGTTGCGGTTTTTGTTCTTCTTGTTATTACCGCCGTTGTTGCCATTACCTCCGCCATTATTCTTAGCTTCGGCATTGATGTCAACACGTTCTTTGTTGATACGAACACGCTTTTTGCGCTCATTGTGCTGTTGAGCCATTTTCTCCTCACGTTCCTTGCGGCGCTCCTCCTTGGTTTTCTTCTTAGGACGAGTGCTCTGGTTGAGAGAAGACAAATCTATCTTGCCCAACACCTTAGGCTCATTAGCAGTAAACTTCTTCTCACTCTTGAGAGTAAACACGCTGTTGTCTGCTGCGCCAGCAGAATGCTGTGCAGTTTCATTCTTAGCATGATGATGCTCTTTCTTTCCCTGAGGAGCATTCTGCTTATTCATCTGAGCGTTTGACTGCTGTGATTTCTGATGATTTTCCTGTTTCATTTGCTGTTTATGCTGAGAAGCCTGTTGTGGCTTCTGTTCCTTCTTTTGCTCAGCCTTAGGAGCGTCTTTCTTCTGCTCAGGACTGACGGCAGCAGTCTCAGGCTTTTCCGCAACAGACTCTGCAGCAGGCTTCTTACCGATATTGTCCAAGTCAATCTTTCCCAGCGGCTTATACTGCTGCTGTCCATTAGACTCCAACAAGCTTTCAGCGCGATTGTCCTTCTGCTCTGGCGCACGCTTCTTATCTTTTGCTTTTTTGGTAAAGAGTTTCTCAGCCTGATCACGAACCTCTCTGTCCTGACTGAAAGCATCATTCAATGCCTTGTATTGCTGGTCGGTGAGTTTGAAGCTCGGTTCTGCCTTGACATCTCCCAGGTCTTTTCTTTTCTCTAGGAATTCAACTGCCGTCTGAAGTCCTATATTTAATTCACGTAGTGCTTTATTTAATCTGATGCTCATAAATTATTTATTCTCCTATTTTTAAAGTTAGATTCCCTGCAAGCACTCGCTGGCAAGGGAATTATTGTTCGAATTCGGCGCGCAACACGCTGAGTACATGATCAACGGTCTCCTCTTCGAGGTCGGCCTTCTCAATCAGCAAGTTGCGAGGTGCATTGAGTACCTGCTTGGCTGTATCAAGACCGATGCCCTTGATAGCATCGATAACCCACTGGTCAATCTCATCAGAGAACTCATCCAAGTAGATATCCTCATCGGCCTCATTCTCGTCTACCTCACGGAATACGTCGATGGTATATTCTGTAAGCATAGAAGCCAGTTTGATGTTCATACCGCCACGGCCGATAGCCAAACTAACTTCCTCAGGTTGCAAGTAAACCTCTGCTTTCTTGTTCTCATCATCAACATTAATTGAAGAAACCTTGGCTGGAGCCAACGCACGCTGAATGAAGAGTTTGGTATTGCTTGAGTAGTTGATGACATCGAGATTCTCGTTGCAAAGTTCGCGAACGATACCGTGAACGCGGCTACCTTTAACACCTACACATGCGCCAACCGGGTCGATACGCTCATCGAATGTTTCAACAGCAATCTTAGCACGCTCTCCCGGAAGACGGGCGATACGGCGGATTGCAATCAGACCGTCTGCAATCTCAGGAACCTCAGCCTCCAACAGGCGCTGCAGGAAGATTGGAGCAGTACGGCTCAAGATAATCTTTGGATTATTGTTCTCGTTGTCTACACGAAGGATGACCGCACGAACAGTCTCACCCTTGCGGTAAGTATCACCAGGAATCTGCTCAGTCTTAGGCAACATGAGCTCGTTGTTCTCATCATCTACAATCAGAACCTCGCGCTTCCAAACCTGATAAACCTCACCAGAGATAACCTGACCTACGCGATCCTTGTATTTGTTGTAGAGTGAATCATGCTCCAACTCAAGAATCTTGGAAGCCAAAGTCTGACGAAGAGTCAAGATGGCACGACGACCAAACTTATTGAAGTCAACCGTCTCACTTACATCCTCACCAACCTCGTAATCCGGCTCAATCTTACGAGCCTCAGAAAGTGTAATTTCCTTATTTTCATCTTCAACTTCGCCATCAGCAACAACTATACGGTTGCGATAAATTTCGAAGTCACCCTTGTCAGGGTTCACGATGACATCAAAGTTTTCGTCACTACCAAAAATCTTGGCAAGTACATTACGGAAGCTCTCCTCCAATACACTTACCAATGTAGTACGGTCGATATTCTTTGTTTCTTTAAACTCGCGGAATGTATCAATCATACTCGCTGTCAATTCTTGCTCTTTTTTAGCCATAACTTAATTGAAACTAATTATGTATTTTGTATATTTTACTTTATCCATCTGGTAAACGTGATCAACCTCCTGCTTAACCGGACGTTTTTTACCTTCAACCTTTACCTTTTCTTCAACGCCAACTGTGAAGTCATTTCCTTCAACAGCTTTCAAGATACCCTTCACCTTCTTGCCGTCGGCATCAAGCACCTCTACCTCCTTGCCAATGAAATTGATATACTGCTGCGGAACTTTGAACGGTTGACCCAAGCCTGCAGAGCCAACTTCGAGCTCATAGTCTTCCTCGTCACGGTTCAAATGATCCTCAATATACTTACTCAAGGCAACACAATCCTCAATCCATACTCCATCGGCATGGTCAATCTCAACAACGATTCTATCGTCGGGACTGATTTCAATGCTTACCAAGAAATATTCCTTATCTTGGAGCCATTCTTCAACTAATTTTTTTACGACGTTTTTATCAATCATATATACCTTATTAAAATAAAATGAGGAACTCTTGTGAGCCCCTCATTCCACTGAACGTTGCAAAATTACAAATATTTTTGTGATTAGCCAAAAAAAATGCAACTTTTTATTCGCAACGTGCACATTTTTAATCGATTGTGCACGTTTTTGTACTTATTTCTTCACAGGATGCAGTATTTTTTCGTATTCTGATGGAGAATTCAGCAATTTTACTGCTTCCTTAATCTGCTTGTCATAGCGCATGGAATTCTGGATGGCACCGCGCTGGAAATAATAGGCAGAAACGATGTCATTTTCCAACAGATGCTTGATGTAATCCTTGTTATAATCCAGATCCTTTGCCACATTATGGCTCAGCTTTTTCTTCAAAGCCTCAAACTCTGCCTTGGCATCATCGTAGTAGCCTTCAAACTTAGCGAGTTTTTCCAAGTCTTTGAGATACTTTTCTGTTTCACGGTCGTACTGGAAGTTAGCCTTCAACACGCGTGTCTTGAATTCATCATAGTCGGCATCGGTCAGCGAGAATTCCTTCGCAGGAGCAATAGCAGGATGCTTGGCGATATAATCAACCTCATAATTAAGCATCACCTCATTACTGTCGCGGGCACCAGCCAGATAGAAGGCGATGTTTGGCAAAGAATCAGGCTTTACTTCTTCATCCGGCTTCACGCCACCTCCATCTCTCACTTCTCTGCCACCTGCGGTATAGAACACCTTGGTAAGAGAGTCGGGAACATGCTCCACATAACCACCCTTATCGTGCTTATAGTTGAGTGCCTGAACGCATCGACCGCTAGGAATGAAATATTTAGCAGTAGTAAGTTTCACCTGTCCGTTATAAGGCAAATCCATGGTAGTCTGCACCAATCCCTTTCCATACGTGCGCGTACCTAATATTACAGCACGGTCATAATCCTGCAGACTGCCGCTCATGATTTCACTGGCACTGGCAGAATTCTCGTTCACCAATACCACCATCGGCATAACGGAATCTATCGGTTCAACCGTGGTCTTATAAACATGATTAGAACGCTGCAACTTTCCCTTCATCTCCAAGACTGTCTTACCTTTAGGCAAGAACATATTGATGATGCTGACCGCTTCGGTAACAGAACCACCACCATTATTACGCAGATCGAAGACAAGACTCTTGGCTCCTTGCTTTCTCAAATCGATGAAAGCACGACGCACTTCCTTGGCAGACTGCTCGGTAAAGGAATTGAAGTTGATGTAACCGATACTACCCTCCAACATGCCATAATAAGGCAAGAACGGCAACTGGATGGTACGGCGTGTTACCTTCACCTTCATCGTCTTGCCTGTACTTGGACGCTTAACTTTCAGCATGAAAGAAGAACCCGGGTCACCACGAAGATGATCGCTGACGTAGCTCACCTCCTTATTGGTCATATCCTCATCATCAATACTCAGGATGATGTCACCCTTCTTCAGTCCCACTTCTGCAGCAGGCATATTCTCGTAAGGCTCGCTGATACAGACGCGCTGCAACTGGAAATTGTAGCGTATCACCGCACCTACACCCGCATACTTGCCGGTGAGCAGGTTCTTGAGTTCCTTCATCTTCTGCTCAGGATAATAGGTAGTATAAGGGTCGAGACTACGCAACATGGCATTGATACCATTTCCGACCACAACTTCAGCATCGAGCGTATCAACATACATCAAATCGAGATTTTTGTAGATGGCATTGAATATTTCCATATTCTTTGCGGCTTTGAAGTCATGATCTTTGTCAACCTGGGCAAAAGTAGGAACTGCCAGGAGCACCATAAGCAAGGAGAACAGTATTCTTTTCATTGTTACCTTATTTAATTGTGTATGATTCAACTTATTGGTTATTTTCTCCTCCTCTTCACGGCATTCGCCCTCGGGAGAAGATTTCGACCACAAAAGTACTCATTTCTTTGCGAAAAACACCATAAAATAGGCAAAAAGTGGCACAAAGATAAGAAAAAATACACTTTTTTAGAGAAAAAGCGAAAAAAGTCAGCAAAAAATTTGGCCGAATGAAGAAAAGTTAGTACTTTTGCACACGCAAATAAGGAACGTCATGTTCTTTACAGAAAAAAACGCTTCAATAGCTCAGTTGGTTAGAGCACCTGACTGTTAATCAGGGGGTCGTTGGTTCAAGCCCATCTTGAAGCGCAAGAGAGTTTCAGGTTAGCCTCGTAACTCATCTTCTTTCATAGCAAATTGCTTCAATAGCTCAGTTGGTTAGAGCACCTGACTGTTAATCAGGGGGTCGTTGGTTCAAGCCCATCTTGAAGCGCAGAAAAGAGTTACAAGTTTTACTTGTGACTCTTTTTGTTTATCCACATTTTATCCCACTTTGCATTCTCCATTCCCATATACAAATACTATATCCGGCAATAACCAGAGAAAGCAATATCAAAAAAGGCACATTCCTATGCGGAATGTGCCTTTATATATAATAATGTGTCTAATACGCAGATTATTCTACATCATTGTTGTGATCCAAAGAGTCGTTGAACTCCTTAGGAGCCTGCTCATCATTACGATGCTCGTAACGACGTGGCTGACGAGCTGGACGCTCACCACGACCTTCATGACGATCATCACGACGACCGCGACGCTCACCGCGCTCAGGACGTGGACGACGCTCACGCTCTACATAACCCTCTGGCTTCTCCATCAATACACGATGAGAAAGTTTGTACTTGCCAGTCTTAGGATCAATCTCCATCAACTTCACCTTGATCTTGTCGCCTTCCTTGATGCCAGCCTCTTCAACTGTCTCAAGACGCTTCCAATCAATCTCAGAGATGTGGAGCAAACCATCCTTACCAGGGAGAATCTCTACGAAGCAACCGTAAGGCATGATAGAGCGAACAGTACCCTCGTAAACCTCACCAACCTCAGGAACAGCTACGATAGCCTTAATCTTAGCCAAAGCTGCATCGATAGAATCCTTGTTAGGAGCAGATACCTGGACGTGACCCTTACCATCAGTCTCCTCGATAGTGATTGTCGCACCAGTATCCTCCTGCATCTGCTGGATAATCTTACCACCAGGGCCGATAACAGCACCGATGAACTCCTTAGGGATATCGAATGCTACAATACGTGGAACCTGTGGCTTCATCTCAGCACGTGGCTCAGAGATTGTCTCCATCATGCAGTTGAGGATGTGCTCACGACCAGCCTTAGCCTGCATCAAAGCCTCCTCAAGAATCTCGAAGCTCAAACCATCACACTTGATATCCATCTGTGTAGCAGTCAAGCCATCGCGGGTACCAGTGGTCTTGAAGTCCATATCACCCAAGTGGTCCTCATCACCGAGGATATCACTGAGGATAGCGTACTTGTCCTCACCTGGGTTCTTGATAAGACCCATAGCGATACCAGAAACGGGCTTCTTCATAGGAACACCTGCATCCATCAGGGCGAGAGTACCGGCACAAACAGTAGCCATAGAAGAAGAACCGTTAGACTCCAAGATCTGGCTTACCAAACGTACTGTGTAAGGGAAGTCTGTAGGAATCTGGCCCTTCAAACCACGCCATGCCAAGTGACCGTGACCAATCTCACGACGGCCTACACCGCGCTGAGCCTTAGCCTCACCTGTTGAGAATGGAGGGAAGTTATAGTGAAGGAGGAAGCGCTGGTAGCTCTTCTCGAGCACACCGTCGATAAGCTTCTCGTCCATCTTGGTACCGAGCGTACATGTAGAGAGAGACATAGTCTCACCACGCTGGAAGATAGCGCTTCCGTGAGGCATTGGGAGTGGAGAAACCTCGCACCAGATAGGGCGGATTTCTGTAGTAGCACGGCCATCAAGACGCAAGCCCTCGTCGAGGATGCAACGGCGCATAGCATCGCGCATTACGTCATCATAGTAACGGGTAGCCTCAGCGTGCTTCTCCTCCAAGTCTTCCTCAGAAAGATCGGTATGAGCAGCGTCATACTTCTCGAGGAAATCAGCCAGAACCTTGTCGAAAGCATCCTGACGTGCATGCTTCTCCAAAGCCTGATGATTGATATCATAAGCTGGCTTGTAAAGCTCAGACTTAATCTGCTCACGGAGTTCCTCATCGTTGATCTCGTGGTCATACTCACGCTTCACGTCAGTACCCTTCTCCTTAGCCAACTCATACTGGAGTTCGCACATAGGCTTGATAGCCTCGGCAGCCACCTTGAGGGCACCAATGAGATCCTGCTCAGAAACTTCCTTCATCTCACCTTCTACCATCATGATATTGTCCTTGGTAGCACCAACCATGATATCCATGTCTGCCTCTTCCATCTGCTGGAATGTAGGGTTTACAACATACTCACCATTGATACGAGCTACACGAACCTCAGAGATATAGTACTCGAAAGGAATATCTGAACAAGCCATGGCAGCTGAAGCAGCGAAACCTGCGAGGGCATCTGGCTGGTCAACACCATCGGCTGAGAGCAACATTACCTGTACGTAAACTTCTGCATGGTAGTTAGAAGGGAAAAGTGGACGCAAAGCACGATCCACAAGACGAGAGGTAAGGATTTCCTCATCGCTGGCTTTGCCTTCGCGCTTGGTGAAACCACCAGGGAAACGACCTGCAGCACTATACTGCTCACGATAATCTACTTGCAAAGGCATAAAATCTGTACCCGGAACTGCATCCTTTGCTGCACAAACAGTTGCGAGAAGCACTGTGTTACCCATGCGGAGAACCGCAGCACCATCAGCCTGTTTTGCAACTTTTCCGGTCTCAATTGTGATGGTTCTTCCATCAGGCAACTGAACACTTTTTGTAATTACGTTCATCTAAATTAAAAAACTTATTGTTTTGTCTAACATCTAAAATATCTAAAACGCTGCAAAGATACCTCTTTAATTATTAATAAACAAATAAATCAGCAATTATTTTCCACTTTTTTAAATAATTTATCTATAGAAGGTGCATTATTCGCAATTTTATTACTATCTTTGCACTCGATAATTTTGCAAAATAATAAAATTCATGAAGATAACTAGACTCTTTTCAGTGGCAGCGATTATGGTAGCTGCACTGGCTTTGACTTCTTGTAACAACAAGAAATTCCACATCAACGGCAATATCACAGAGGCTCAGGACTCTATGCTCTATCTGGAGAACATCAGCCTGAACGGTCCTGTGAAAATCGACTCTGTGAAACTGGGCGAGGATGGTGCCTTTGCCTTCGACGAGGCTGCCATGGACTCTGTTACCCCAGAGTTCTACCGCTTACGCATCGCCAACCAAACCATCAATCTTTCCATCGATTCTACAGAAACCGTCAAGGTAAAGGCGGCTTATCCGCAGATGAGCTTCAAATACGAAGTGGAAGGTTCTGAAAACTGCAACAAGATCAAGGAGTTGTCTCTTAAGCAGATGACTCTCCAGAGCAATATCAACGGGCTCGTGAAAGATCCTAACATCGGCAACGATTCTATCGAATCCATCGTAGGCCGCATGCTCCAGGCTTACAAACAGGACATCAAAACCAACTACATCTTCAAGGAGCCAATGAAGGCATACGCTTACTATGCGCTCTTCCAAACGGTACAGTTGGGCAATGTGAATACACTTATCTTCAACCCTCGCAACAACAAAGACGACGTGAAGGTATTTGCTGCCGTAGCAACCAGTTGGGACACCTACTATCCTGGCGCTGAGCGTGGCAAGAACCTCCACAATATCGCCATCGAGGGAATGAAGGACATCCGCATCATCGAGAACCAGATGGCACAGCAGCAGATTGAGGCCAGCAAGGTGAGCGTAAACGGATGCATCGAACTTGCACTTCAGGACAACAAGGGGCAGGTACGCCGTCTCTCCGACCTCAAGGGCAAGGTGGTACTGCTCGACTTCCACCTCTTCGCCAGCAAAGAGAGCACCAAGCGCATCATGATGTTGCGTGAACTCTACAACAAGTATCATGCTGCCGGACTGGAGATTTATCAGGTATCAGTAGACCCTGACGAGCACTTCTGGAAGACCTCTACCGCTGCCATCCCTTGGATTTGCGTACGCGATGAAGATGGCATTCAGGGCAAGAGTCTGGCTCTCTACAATGTACAGAGCATTCCTACCTTCTTCCTGATCGACCGCACCAACACCCTGCAGGCACGTGATGCACAGATTAAGGACATAGAGGCAGCCATCAAGAACCTTCTTTAAGATAATCAGAAGATAACCAGGAGTTAGAAGTTTGGAGAGAACAGTTTCGGCTTTTCATCTTCCAGCTTCTAACTCTTATTCTTTAACGTCAGTTCTGTATCTGCTTTCATGATAACATAGATGGCAATATCAGAATACGAACCATACAAGGAACTTAAGAACAATAAACTTTTAAACCCTAAAAAATGAATAAGAAATTTTTAGCAATGGCAGCCTTGGCGCTTATCACAACTGGAGCACAGGCTAAAGTAAAGTTGCCACACATCTTGGGTGACAACATGATTTTACAGCAAAACACAGAGGCTAGTCTCTGGGGATGGGACAAACCAGGAACCACAGTAGAGGTAACCACCTCATGGTCTGGGAAGAAATATTCTGCCAAGACCGGAAAGGATGGCAAATGGGCTATCAAAGTACAAACCCCGAAGGCGAGCTACAACCCACTCTCCATCACTTTCGATGATGGCGAAAAGACCACTCTCAACAATGTGCTGGCAGGAGAAGTATGGGTTTGTGCAGGTCAGAGCAACATGGAGATGCCTGTAAAAGGATTCGGCAACTGCCCTGTAGAAGGTTACAACAAGGCGGTGCTCGAAGCAAACCAGTACAAAGGCGTACATTACGTAAAGATTCCTAGCGTAATGAGCAGTAAGCCGTTAGATGATGCCAACTGCGAATGGAAGGAGGTTAACCCGGAAACCGTAGGCGATGCATCTGCTACAGGATACTTCTTTGCACAGGTAATAAACAAGACTCTTGATATTCCGGTAGGTCTGGTCATGGCAAACAAGGGTGGAAGCCGTGTTGAAAGCTGGCTCGACCGCGACTACCTGAAGAAGAACACCAAGGAAGATCTCGACTCTGTAAAGATGACCAAGAACCCTAAGTTTAAGTGGGATTTCCTCTACCCTCTTCTCTGGGGTAACGGAACTTTCCACCCTATCCTCAACTATAGCGTAAAGGGTATTCTCTTCTATCAGGGATGTTCTAACGTGGGCGACCCGGACGGCCAGTATACCAAACGTCTTGCCGACCTCGTTGCCCAGTGGCGCAGAGACTTCAAGCAGGGCGAACTGCCATTCTATTTCGTACAGATTGCACCTTATCATAATGGCGACGTAAATGGCGATTGGGGACCTAAGCTCCGTGAACAGCAGTTCAATGCAGCCAAGGTGATTCCAAACAGCGGCATCGTCTGTACCGAAGACCTGGTTTACCCATACGAGGTTGAGCAGATTCATCCATGTCAGAAACAGCCTGTAGGCGAACGACTTGCACTTCAGGCACTCAGCAAGACCTATGGCATGAAGGGACTCTTCAGCGAGAGCATGACCTTCAAGGAGATGAAGATTGTAGGTGATACTGTAAAGGTGCATTTCGACAACACCTACGGAGCCTACAACCGCTTTGAAGGTATCGAAGGTTTCGAAGTTGCAGGCGAAGATAAGGTATTCCATAAGGCTACAGCCAAGCACTTCTGGCAGGAAGGCAACGATCCTTGGAATGAGTGCGTCATCGTAACCAGTCCTGAGGTAAAGAAACCAGTAGCCCTTCGCTACTGTTTCCGCAACTTCCAGCTCGGCAATATGGCAAATGCAGGCAACCTGCCTCTCTTCCCATTCCGTACAGATAATTGGTAAATATCAGATAACCAGCGGCCGATCTTTGTTCAGCAGTCAAAGACCGGCCGCTTTTCAATTATAACATGAAGATAAATTCTTTTCCATTAAACATCAATCATTATACATTAATCATAATATGAGTCACGTATTAGATAAGTTTCAGTTTTGCCCGGTTTGCGGCTCTAATCATTTCGAAATCAACAACATCAAGAGCAAAAAGTGTAAGGATTGCGGATTCTCTTATTACCTCAATCCAAGCAGTGCTACGGTAGCTCTCATACTCAACAGCAAGGAAGAACTCCTGGCAGTAAGAAGAAAGAAAGACCCTGCCAAAGGAGCACTCGATTTGCCAGGCGGTTTTGTTGACATGGATGAAACAGGTGAAGAAGGTATGGCAAGAGAGGTAAAAGAGGAAACCGGACTGGATGCAACTGAGGTTAAGTATCAGTTCAGCTACCCAAATCTCTACCTTTACTCAGGTTTCATGGTTCATACCCTCGATATGTTCTATGAAGTGAAGGTGAAAGACGACACTCATATAGAAGCAATGGACGATGCAGAAGAATCATTCTGGATACCATTGAGCAGACTCAATCCTGATGAGTTTGCATTCGATTCCATACGCAAGGGGCTCCATCGTTATTTGGAAACAAAATTGGGGTAAAAAGGGTTCAATACAGCCAAATATGGCTCCCAAACATTAAAAAAACCAAAAAAAACACCATATAATAAGGTATAAGCAAAAAGTTTACTTACTTTTGCCAACCGAAAAAAATTGTGTATAAGCTTATGCAAGAGAATTTAGTAATCGTCGAGAGCCCTGCGAAGGCTAAAAAGATCGAAGAGTTTTTAGGTAAGGACTATAAGGTTATGTCTTCTTACGGTCATATCCGTGACCTGAAGAAGAAGGAACTTAGTATAAACGAGAAAACCATGGAACCTGATTATGAGATTCCAGAGGAAAAGAAAAAACTCGTTACAGAATTGAAAACGAATGCGAAGAAAGCCAAGAAAATCTGGTTAGCATCCGATGAGGACCGCGAGGGAGAAGCCATCAGCTGGCACCTTTGCGAAGTACTGGGATTGGATGAGGAGAAGACAAACCGTATTGTCTTCCACGAGATTACCAAACAGGCTATTCTTGATGCAATCAATAACCCACGCCATCTGGACATGAACCTGGTGAATGCCCAGCAGGCACGTCGTGTACTCGACCGACTGGTAGGTTTCAAGCTTTCTCCTATCTTGTGGAGAAAGGTTAAGCCAGCCCTTTCTGCAGGTCGTGTACAGAGTGTTGCTGTCCGTCTGATAGTAGAACGTGAGCGTGAAATCCAGAAGTTCCAGAGTATTCCATACTATCGCGTTACCGCTATTTTCGCCCTGATCAGCGACAGCGGCAATGCAACAGAGGTAAAGGCAGAACTGGACCAGCGTTTCAATACCCACGAAGAGGTTGAAGCTTTCCTTGAGAAGTGTAAAGACGCTAAGTTTATGGTTGAATCTGTAACCAAAAAGCCTTTAAAGCGTTCTCCTGCACCACCTTTCACTACTTCTACTCTGCAACAGGAGGCAGCACGCAAGCTTGGTTTCACCGTTGTACAGACCATGATGATAGCCCAGAAACTTTACGAAAGCGGACGCATCACTTACATGCGAACCGATAGCGTAAACCTCTCTACGCTCTGTTCCAACGCCAGCAAAGATGAGATTATCAGAGAATATGGCAAGGAATACAGCCAGACTCGTGCCTACCACACCAGTTCAAAGGGTGCACAGGAAGCGCACGAGGCTATCCGTCCTACATATATGAATGAACCAACCATCGAAGGAACCGCTCAGGAGAAGCGCCTTTACGAACTCATCTGGAAGCGTACCATCGCATCTCAGATGGCTGACGCACAACTTGAAAAGACAACCATCAACATCAATATCGGCAACACAAGCGAAAAGTTTGTTGCTACCGGCGAGGTTGTTTCATTCGATGGCTTCCTCAAGGTTTATCTCGAGTCAACCGACGATGAAGAGCATGCTGAGGATTCTTCCCACATTCTTCCAGCCCTGAAAAAAGGCGATGAATTGCAGCGCAGAGAAATCCTTGCTACAGAGAAGTATTCTCTGGCTCCTGCAAGATACACTGAGGCCAGTCTGGTGAAGAAACTGGAAGATCTCGGCATCGGCCGTCCATCTACTTATGCTCCAACCATCAGTACCATCCAGCAGCGTCAATACGTGGTAAAGGGTGACAAGACGGGTGAAGAGCGCACATTTACCATAGATTCCCTGAAGGGCATCAAGATAACCCAGAAGTTGAAGAAAGAGATGGCAGGCTCTGAAAAGGGCAAGCTTCTGCCTACTGATATCGGCATCGTAGTAAACGATTTCCTGATGGAGAACTTCCCGAACATCATGAACTACAACTTTACGGCAGACGTAGAGAAGAAGTTTGATGATATTGCAGAAGGAAAGACCGAATGGACCAACTGGATGAAGGATTTCGACAAGGGCTTTGAGCCTGAAGTGAAGGAAGTCCTGGAAGCCCGCAACCAGCACAAAGCCGGCGAGCGCAATCTCGGAAATGATCCAAAGACCGGAAAGCCAGTATTCGTCAAGATTGGCCGTTTTGGACCAGTGGTACAGATTGGTTCTGCAGAAGACAAGGACAAACCTCAGTTTGCCCAGCTGCCATCAGACAAGAGCATCGAAACCATCACCCTGGAAGAGGCTTTGGAACTCTTCAAGCTGCCAAGAGAACTCGGTGATTATGAAGGCATTACTGTAACAGTTGGCTCTGGCCGATACGGCCCTTACATCCTCCATAACCGCAAGTATGTTTCTATTCCAAAGGAGGATGATCCGCTGACCATCACCCTGGATAGAGCCATCGAACTGATCAAGGAAAAGCGCGAAGCCGAAGAGAAGCGCCATCTCAAAGTTTTCGATGAGGACGATAAGATGGAAATTCTCAATGGCAAGTATGGTCCATACATTGCTTACGACGGCAAGAATTACCGCATTCCAAAGGCAAAACATGAGAGTGCAGAGGAGCTTACATACGAGGAGTGTATGGAAATTATCAAAGCTGCTCCAGAACCAAAGGCTAGAGGCAGAAAGAAATCATAAACATGCCTCATTGACATAGAAACAGAAGAAAATGAAGTCAATCATCATCATAGGATACATGGGCGCCGGCAAGACAACGGTCGGCAAAGCCCTCGCCAAAGACCTTGGCGTTATGTTCTACGATCTCGACTGGTATATCGAGAGCCGAATGCGCAAGACCGTTAAACAGATCTTCGACGAAGTTGGAGAAGAGGGATTTCGCAAGATAGAGCACAATATGCTACACGAAGTGGCAGAGTTTGAAAATGTAGTGGTAAGTTGCGGAGGAGGAACACCATGTTTCTTCGACAATATGGACTACATGAACCAACTTGGCGAAACGTTTTACCTGAAGGCATCTCCAGAAACCCTTCACGCTCATCTGAAGATGGGCAAAGGCGTACGCCCTCTGCTGCTCAACAAAACACCGGAAGAGGTAGACAAGTTTATCCATGAGCAGCTGAAACTTCGCGAGCCTTACTACGAGAAGGCAAAACACATCATCGATATCAACGTGATGGACAATTATGATAAAATCAACGCTATTGTTCAGCAGATCAGAGACCTGCTGAACATATAGCCGTATCTAATAAAGTAATATATAATAAAGGTAACAAACAAAACTGATTTCCAGCAAGCAAGATTAGAAAATGAAGAAATGGACTATTGAAGACTCGAAGGAGCTCTACAACATCTGTGGTTGGGGTACTTCTTACTTTGGCATCAACGACAAGGGTGATGTCTATGTAACTCCATGCAAGGACAACACACAGATAGACCTGCGCGACATCATGGACGAGTTGGCATTACGCGACATCAACGCTCCCGTACTGCTCCGTTTCCCAGACATCCTCGACAACCGCATCGAGAAGACAGCCAGCTGTTTTCAAAAGGCAAAGGAAGAGTATGGATACAAGGGAGAAAACTTTGTCATCTATCCTATTAAGGTGAACCAGATGCAGCCGGTCGTTGAGGAGATTATCTCTCACGGCAAGAAGTTCAACCTCGGACTGGAGGCTGGCTCTAAGCCTGAACTCCACGCCGTCATCGCCGTACAGGCACAGAGCGACTCGCTCATCATCTGTAACGGCTACAAGGACGAGAGCTACATCGAACTTGCCTTGCTGGCTCAGAAGATGGGCAAGCGCATCTTTATCGTAGTAGAAAAGCTCAATGAGCTGGATATCATCGAAAAGGTAGCCAAAAAACTCAACGTAAAGCCAAACATCGGTATCCGCATCAAACTGGCTTCTTCAGGTTCAGGCAAATGGGCTGAAAGCGGCGGCGATGCATCTAAGTTCGGCTTGACCAGCGCAGAACTGCTCACAGCCCTCAAGAAGATAGACGAGATGGGATTCCACGACTGTCTGCGCCTTATCCACTTCCATATCGGAAGTCAGATTACCAAGATTCGCCGCATTCAGACTGCTCTCCGTGAGGCAGCCCAGTTCTATATTAGCCTCCACAAGATGGGCTACGATGTAGATTTCGTAGATTGCGGTGGCGGACTCGGTGTAGATTACGACGGCACCCGCTCTTCCAGCAGCGAAAGCTCCGTAAACTACTCTATCCAGGAGTATGTAAACGACTGTGTCTATACATTCGTAGATGCAGCCAACAAGAGCAATATCGAGCACCCTAACCTCATCACCGAGAGCGGCCGCTCGCTCTCTGCCCATCATTCTGTCCTGGTCATCGATGTCTTGGAGACAGCTTCCCTGCCAGAAATGCCTGAGGAGTTTGAGGCGAAGGAGACCGACCACCAGCTGGTGAAGGATCTTTATGAGATATGGGACAACCTGAATCCTCGCAACATGCTGGAAGACTGGCATGATGCCGAGCAGATTCGCGAAGAGGCCTTGCAGCTTTTCTCTCACGGCATCGTAGATCTGAAGACCCGTGCAGAGATTGAGGCAATGTACTGGAGCGTGTGCCACGAGATCAACAATCTTGCCAAGCACATGAAGCATGTACCAGAAGAGCTCAGAGGATTGGATAAGATTCTTGCCGACAAGTATTTCTGCAACTTCTCTCTGTTCCAGAGCCTGCCAGACAGTTGGGCAATAGACCAACTCTTCCCTATCATGCCTATCCAGCGTCTGAACGAGCGTCCTACCCGCAACGCTACCTTGCAGGACATCACCTGCGACAGCGACGGAAAGATTGCCAACTTCGTTACCGACGGACATATCGGCAACGTTCTTCCTCTTCATCCATTGAAGAAGAACGAACCATATTATCTCGGTGTATTCCTCGTTGGTGCCTACCAGGAGATTCTGGGCGACATGCACAATCTCTTCGGCGACACCAATGCTGCCCACATCTCTGTAAAAGACGGCAAATATAGCATCGACCAGATATTCGACGGCGAGACCGTAGAGGAGGTATTGGATTACGTACAGTACAATCCGAAGAAGCTCGTCCGCCAGTTGGAGCAGTGGGTAACCAAGAGTGTGAAGGAAGGTAAGATTTCGCTCGATGAGGGCAAGGAATTCCTGGGCACCTATAGAAATGGTCTCTTCGGATACACATATCTTCAGTAAGAATTAACAGTTGATAGTTAATAGTTTACAGCAAGATTGCCCTATAATCTATTAACTATAAACTATAAACTAAACTTAAAGATGGAAAAAGTAACAGTAGTAAAGGTAGGCGGTGCCATCGTTGAAGACAGCGAGCAGCTGGCACAGCTCTTGAAGGATTTCGCAGCCATTCCTGGCAAAAAAGTATTGGTACATGGCGGTGGCCGCCGTGCCACTAAGGTAGCCGCAGCCCTCGGCATCGAGAGCAAGATGGTGAACGGTCGCCGCATCACTGATGCAGACATGCTGGAAGTGGTAACAATGGTTTATGGCGGTCTGGTCAACAAGAACCTGGTTGCCAAGCTCCAGGCTAACGGCGTGAATGCTCTCGGTCTGACCGGTGCTGATATGGACGTAATCCACAGTCACAAGCGTCCGTTGAAGGACGGTATCGACTTCGGATTCGTGGGCGATGTAGAGCGTGCCAACGGCAAGATGCTCCAGACCCTGATTAATGAAGGCATTACTCCAGTGATGGCCCCATTGACCCATGACGGCAAGGGCAATATCCTCAACACCAATGCCGACACCATAGCCAGCGAGACTGCCAAGGCTCTGGCTCCTTACTACGATGTGACATTGATATATAGTTTTGAAAAGAAAGGCGTGCTCAGTAATCCTGAGGATGACGACAGCGTGATTCCAGTGATTACCCATGCCGATTTTGAGAGATATAAAGCAGATGGTACCGTGGCAGGCGGCATGATTCCTAAGTTGGAGAATGCCCTTGCAGCCATCGATGCTGGTGTGAAAGAGGTGATTATCACCCTTGCTACCGCCATCGACGGAGAGCACGGAACGGTGATTAAGTGAAGAACGAAGAGTGAAGAGTGAAGAATTCATCACCTTTTTTCTTAACAAGAGTTAAAAATAGAAATAAATTAAGATTGGTTGTAACTTTCTTATAACATAGTCGTCATTAATTATAGAGGGATGAAAGAAATCAGTTTCCAGAACGATGTTTTGCCGCTGAAGAACAAACTCTTCAGGCTGGCTCTTCGCATTACTCTCAACCGGGAGGAAGCGGAAGACGTTGTGCAGGATACGCTGATTAAAGTCTGGAACGCCCGCGACAGATGGCAGGAGCTTGACTCCATCGAGGCATACAGCCTCACCATCGCTCGCAACCTCTCGCTCGACCGCATCAAGAAGATGGAAAATCAGAATGATTCGCTGGAAGAGCAGAATACAGAAAGGTTAGACGAAAACACTTCCACCCCCTCAGAAAGGATGATTCAGAAAGACAAACTGAACATCGTAAAGAATATTATCGACGAGTTGCCTGAAAAGCAGCGCAGCTGTCTGCAGCTTCGAGACATCGAAGGAAAATCCTACAAGGAAATAGCAGACATCCTCTGCATCACGGAAGACCAGGTCAAGGTGAACATCTTCAGGGCTCGTCAAACAGTTAAACAAAGATTTCAACAATTCGACAGATATGGATTATAAGTACATCAACCAACTTTTGGATCGCTACTGGAAGGGCGAGACTTCTCTCGAAGAAGAGGAGATTCTCCGCGCATTCTTCAGCCAGGACGAGTTGCCTGCCGAGCTGAAGCCATACCAAGCGCTCTTCTCTTACGAGATGGGCGAGGCTAGGCAAGAGGCGCTGGGTGATGACTTCGACCAGAAGATGATGGCGATGATTGAAGATGAATACACCAAGAAGCCTAACAAGGCAAAGGTCGTTTCATTGACAGAGCGCCTGAAGCCTCTCTTCAAGGCTGCTGCCGTGGTAGCTATCATCCTGACATTGGGCAATGCAGTTCAGGTTCCTTTCCAGAGCAATGACATTGATTCTGTTGAAAACGTAGGATACATCAAGAGTGGCAAGGGCGTGTCCGTAGCCATGGGAGATTCTGCTTCGGTTGATTCTATGCAACGCACAGGCATCGATCAGGTAAGCACTCCAACAACGTCTCCAACGTTATTAAAGTAGATTATTTCTATGCTTTCTCTATAAAAAATCATGTTTAGTAAAACAATTCTGAAGCTGTGAAGTTTCAATTCTCTCAAATTTTTCATAACATACTAACGTAATAGGGCTGTCAGGATGTACTGGCAGCCCTTACTTATTTTATATATTTTGCACGCAAGCGTATGATAAAGGATACACAAGTGGCTCAATTTATCGCCACTGCGAGGCTTCATTTAAGCCTTCTGCCGGTCATCATAGATGACTCTTGCCTGCCTTCATATAAGGCTCCTGGCTAGCTTAAGAAGGAGGACTTGAAAGGGTGGTTTTCCTGATGGGGGTTAACAGAGTTAACAGTTAACAGCCCAAAATGCCTACTTTCCCCCCACTCACATATAATAATAAGTATATATATTTATATATAATATTAAGGTATAGGAGAGGGGGAGGATGCAAAAAACAGCTGTTAACTGTTAACCTGTTAACCCTTTGCCCCTTTTGTTAAAAATACTAACTCATAGTTTTCTCCTCCAGAACTCACCGTTTCTCGGGGCAGAAGTCATCGTTTTCTTCTTGGGAATACATCGCCTACCGGATGGAAATCCTTGCTTTTCTTTACAAATTCATGCTAAAAAAATAACACGGACAAATTGAATTTGTCCGGACAAATTGTCCGGCGATTTATAAATCCCTGATTATTTGACAGTTACAAACTTCCGGACAAACAAGCCGGACAAATTCAATTTGTCCGTGTTTTATTTTTCAGCCGAAATCAGCCATTTTGTTTATTGCCAATAAACAAATTTGCGGCTTTTTATTTACTGGCAATAAACAAATCGGATATAAGTTCTATCATCAAAGCTCTTATTGCCCTCTACGATGCCCTTGGTGGCAATAAAGGAATGGATGTTCTGAGGGTCGTTGGCAATCTGCTCTGCCAATGCCGCCTCGCTCGCTGCCAAGGTTGGCTTCAGGAACGGATAGCCATCGCTCGCCAAGACTATCTCGGAGGAAGAAGATGGAATTGTATCTGATGCAGAAGCGGAGTCAGAGCAAGGGACAGAATCTGATGCTGGAACAGAATCCTGAACAGAACTAGAATCTGAAACAGAGACAACCTTCACTCCCTCCCGATAGATAGGAAATCCATCGATAACCGTATAGGTCTGGTTCTGCCCCGAAAGCATCGCCTTGATAAGCAATGGCTCTATCTGCTTCCTAGCCTCAGCAGGCGAAAGGCCCTGCTCTATCAACTCTACCCTCTTACGGGCAATTTTCTCCTCATAAGGCTTGCCATTCTCATAGAGTTTTCCATCGATGATGGCCTGGCAATCGCCCACCATCCAGACTTCATTCCTTGTCCGGCTATAAAGGATAGCCGAGGCGGTAAGCCGCTCTTCCGGATGCTCCTTCAACCGTTCTTCCACCCCTAGTTTTTCATATACCTTATTATATATATAGGCTGTCACGCCCTGGCAGAAATCATCTACCGAGGCATCCGCCTTCAGTTCCTCCCGGATATACTCCGAGATAAGCATCATGGCGTATCTTCCGTTCTTCATATCAGGATTGAGATGCTTCGGCGTCTTGCTCGTACTGCCATCTATCACAGCGATGAAATCATCGGTTACAACCATTCCATCCTCACAAGCCTCCTGGCTCTTCTTTCCTATAATGCTGCTTTCTATTATCTTCATAAAATCTACTTATCTATCCGGTTATATATCTGAAAAAAGGCTACCCATCCAGGTAACCTTTTTACTCGTTTATTTATCTCTTAAGCCTTCACCTTCTTTAATCTGATAACCAGCTGTATGAAACTTGGAATCATGATGCAGAGAGAGAAGCCTATGGCATAATACATGGTTTTCTCATCGCCATGGAAGAGGTCGATGAGCTTGCCATCGCTCTGAGGCATGATATTGGACAGGACATACGCCATCGTATTATTCACCCAGTGGAGCAGGATGCCCGGAACAAGACTCTTGGTGCGATAATACATCCAACCCAGGAGTAAGCCCAGCAGGAGGGCATTGACAAACTGCGCTACGTTGGCGTGAGCCAGACCGAAGATGGCAGCCGAAATCATGATGGCTACCCAATGGTTCTTCTTGCTCATAAGACCCAGCAGGGTGCGGAGAATGGCTCCACGGAACACAACCTCCTCAGCAAAAGGCGCCAGAACGCCGATAGCCACATAGCCCCAAGGCTCCTTCATGAGCGATGCGAGTATCTGCTCGGCATTCTCGTCCATCTCGATGCCTATCTGCTCATATATGAACTCCAGAGGAATGATGGTTCCCAGGGCGAACAATGCCACCCAGAGAAGCGTTACCCAAGGCTTGGAAAGCAGATAATCGCGGGTCAGCGGTGTCCACTTCGTCTTCAGGAAGATGACGAGGGTGATAACGTTGCTGAACGCTGAGGTAAGCGCCATCAGGATAGGATTGCTGCCCGAACTGATAGCCAGGAGCGTTGCCTGGTAACCTTCGCCCTTAATGCCCGCCCAGATTCCTGCACCAGCATACATCACGATAATCTGTACTACTATAAATATAATCAGGTAGAGGACGATATCCGTCAAACCTCTCTTTAAATTAATCTTTGCCATTGCTTTTACTGTTTATAATTAATCGTTTATAGTTAATAGCATTCTCGCTATCATTCCGCTTCCTTTTCAAAGAGATCCAGCACGGTCTGCTCATCCTCTTTCAGCTGCGCCGCCAACTCCTCGGGACTGTCAAACTTCTGTTCGCCCCTTATTCGCTTCACGAAGCTTACGAGCAAGAGCTGGTCATAAATATCCCCGTCGAAATTGAAGATGTGCGTCTCTAGCGTCAGTTGTCTGCCATTGAAGGTTGGGCGATTGCCCACATTCATCATTCCCCGCTTCCATTCCACCGAATTCTCCAGTCTTACCCTTACGGCATAGACACCAGGGGCAGGAATCAGCTGTCCGAAGTGAGAGATGTCGAGATTGGCAGTAGGGAAACCGAGCTTTCTGCCTTCATGGAATCCGTTCACCACCTTTCCGATGAGGGTGTAAGGGAAACCGAGGCACCGGGCTGCCATCTCCACTTCTCCCTCTTTCAGGAAAGAGCGGATTACAGAAGAAGAGATGTTGATGCCGTCTATCTGGAAGGCTTCGTTCCTGATTACCTCGATGCCCATCTCCTTGCCGTAGCGCACGTAATCTTCGAAAGTCTCCTCGCGGTTGTGACCGAAGCGATGGTCGTAGCCGATGAAGAGTTTCCTTACGTTGAGATGGTCGTGGAGCACCTGCTGCATGAACTCTCTTGCCGACATGGCAGCCATCGCCTTGTCGAAATGCAGCACCACAGCATTATCCACTTCCGTCTTCGAAAGCAGCAGCAGCTTGGAGTCGAGCGTACTCAGCATCTCTGGCTGATAATCTGCCTGCAATACCTTGCGGGGATGCGCATCAAAGGTGATGACGGTAGATTGCAAGCCATCCTTTCGTGCCGTCTCTACGAGATGATGAATCAGGAACTGATGTCCCCGATGCACCCCATCGAAGAAACCGATGGTTGCCACACAAGGCGGCAACTGCACGATATCATTATAATGTATTGTATTCATAAGGACTGTCTTTAACATTCATATCAGAAGAAGAAAAACTCCGATGGATTATCTTCTCTTTGCTATCATTCTCTTAAAAGTTCTCCACAGCTCGCCCGCCCAAAGTACAACGGAGGTTGAGCAGATGATGAGCAGCCACTCGTGGAGCGACAATGGTGTGGTGCGGAACATTTCGCCACCAAAGGTTACGATAATCCACTGACCCACCAATACCAGTACAAGCACCAGAATCATTCCCTTATCCTTCAGGAAATGGCGGAAGGCGGTGTGATGACTCATCAGCGCCTTGGCATTGAAGAGGTTCCAGAACTGAATCATCACGAAGGTGGTGAAGAACATGGTCAGTTCATGCACATCTACTCCACCCTTGCCTCTGCGCTCGCAGTAAACCAGCAGGGCAAACATCACGAGGAAGAAGACGATGCCGCAGAACAGGATGCCGAAACCGATGCTCTTGTTGATGATGAAATCGGATGCCTTGCGTGGTTTATCCTTCATCACCTCGTGAGATGGAGGCAATGAGGCAAGTGCCAAGGCTGCAAAGGTATCCATGATAATGTTCACCCAGAGAATCTGAGTAACCGTCAGAGGCATCTCGGTTCCGATGACTGAGCCGCCAAGCACCAGCAGGAGGGCTGCCACGTTTACTACCAACTGGAAGAAGAGGAAGCGCTGCAGGTTGCGATAGAGCGAGCGTCCCCACATCACGGCGTTGGCGATAGACTTGAAGGAATCATCGAGCAGGGTCATATCCGAAGCCTCCTTTGCCACGGAAGTTCCCGAACCCAGCGACAAGCCCACGTGAGCATAGTGAAGCGCCGGAGCATCGTTGGTACCGTCGCCTGTTACGGCAACCACCTCGCCACGCTTCTGAAGCATGGCCACCAGTCGCTGCTTATCGGTAGGACGGGCACGGCTCATCACACGAATATCCTTTGCCCGTTCGTAAGCCTCTTCATCAGAAAGAGCCTCCCACTGTTCACCCGTAATCATCTGCTGGTCGAGCGAGGTCAGAGAGCCATCTGCTCCGATATTCTCAGGTTCATCTTCGAAGACACCTATCTGCTTGCCTATCTCCAAGGCGGTGGCAGCCGTATCACCCGTAACCACCTTCACCTCGATACCCGCATGGCGGCACTCCTGCACGGCAGCAGGAACATCCGGACGGATAGGATCGGCAATGGCTGCAATGGCCTGCAACTGAAGGTCGTTGGCATCGAGAAGCGCTACCACTTCGGCAGTAGAGGTTCTGGAAGTTCTCATGATAGAAGCTTCTATCTTCTTATAGGCGAACGCCAGGGTTCTCATAGCCTTATGCTGCCACTCATCAAGTTCTTCGGCTGACTGTCTCTGCATTCTATCTTCGATGATGCATTTCTTCATCACGATTTCAGGCGCACCCTTTACGAAGAGATAGGTCTCGCCATCAACTTCTGCCAAGGTTGCCATCATCTTTCTCTCGGTAGAGAAAGGCAACTGCTTGAGCACGTTCACCTGCTTGCGGAGTTCTTCATAATCCTTGCCCTGGGCATCGAGCCAGAGCAGGAGAGCCGACTCGGTAGGGTTTCCGATAGGTTTGCCGTCATTCAACTCGGCTGTAGAATTGAGGGCAATGGCAGTATCAAGCAGCGCCTCATCGCCCTGCTTGAGTTCCAGGGCACTCACCTGCATCTTGTTCTGGGTAAGCGTACCGGTTTTATCGGTACAGATTACGGTAACCGCACCCATGGTTTCGCAGGCATGAAGCTTGCGCACCAGATTATTCGACTTCAGCATTCTTCGCATGTTGAGCGCCAGAGAAAGGGTAATCGCCATCGGCAATCCCTCCGGCACCGCCATCACAATCAGGGTAACAGCCATCATGAAGTATTTCAACACGATTTCTGCCATATAGAAATAATCCTTGCCGCCCCATGCCGGATTGGTGAGGATATCGTGAATCAGGAAGATGAAGAAGGCTGCCACAGATACTACAGAGCCTACCTTGGAAATCATCTTAGCCAACTTGTCGAGCTGCATGTGAAGCGGTGTCTCCACAGAAGTCTGCTCGGTAGATTTCTTCGCCACCTTACCAATCTCGGTAGCATCGCCCACGGCTGTAACTACGAACTCCCCCCTGCCATTCATCACCATGGTAGAACGGAGGATGACGTTGCGAGGATAGGCACCATCGCCACCGCCTTCCAGAGATTTCTCGGCAACAGGTTCGCCCGTAAGGGCAGATTCGTTAATCTGCAGGTCGTTGCAGACGATGAGTTCTCCATCGGCAGGCACCTCGTCGCCCACTTCCACGAGCACTACATCTCCCACCACCACATCGTGGCGCGGAATCTCCATCACCTTACCATTGCGGCGCACCTTAACCGGCTGCTCTTCGCTGAGCGCCGTAAGCAGATTAAACTTCTTGGCAGCATCGCGCTCAAAGTAGAAGCCCACGGTAGTAGCAAGGAAAACTGCCACAAAGATACCGATGGTCTCCATGAAATTCTTTTCGATAAAAGCAAGGATAAGGGATACAAAAGCCGCCACAAGAAGTATCTGGATAATCGGGTCGCGATATTTATCCAAATACAATTTCCATAATGAAGTACGTTGAGGAGGGGTAAGCACGTTCTTGCCATGCTGTTCCCTACTCTGTTTAACTTGTTCATCGGTAAGACCGATTCTTTTATTTTTGTCTATGTCCATTTCTGAATAGAAATTCTTTTCCTTTTTTGTACGATTAATAAGTACATACGCACGTGTGCGCACATAATTTGGTGCAAAGATACGCTATTTTTCTGATTCTAAGAAAATTTTTAAGATTTTATTTGGTTATTTGCCCAAAATCTAGTATCTTTGCACTCGAATTTAATAAAAATTCAACGGACTTGTAGCTCAGTTGGTTAGAGCAACAGACTCATAATCTGGAGGTCCTAGGTTCAAGCCCTAGCTGGTCCACGCTTCTATTACAGCGACTTACGAGCAATCGTAGGCCGCTGTTTTTCTTTTTTCACAAAACGTATCCGACAGAAAAAAAGAGGGCAACTGGAGCTTTTGCAACCAAGTTGCAAAAACCTTTTCGTAATTTTGCAACCGAAATAGAAAAAGGAACTGAATGTTCCTGATTATATAGAACTAAAAGTATTGCAAAATTATGGAAGAAATGAAACATTCTCACGAACATCATCATGAATGCCATTGTGAAGATTCTCACGAACATCATCATGAGCACAATCATGACTGCTCATGCGGCACAGAAGAACATGAGCACCAGGGGTGCGGTTGCCACCACCATCACCATGAAGAAGGCGGTTTGAAATCCAAACTCTTTCTGATAGGAGCAACCATCATCCTCCTGATTATCGCTGTTTTCATCGAAAAGGAATACAGTCTGGCTACCTGGCAGTTGCTCCTCGTCTATCTCATTCCTTATTTATTAATAGGACATGAGACGCTGGGCGAAGCTGCAGAAGGTATTGCCAAGGGCGATATGTTTAACGAAAACTTCCTGATGGCTATCGCTACCATCGGAGCCCTTTGCATCGGATTCTTCCCAGGATCAGATACAGAATTCCCGGAGGCAGTCTTTGTGATGCTCTTCTTTCAGGTGGGCGAACTCTTCGAAGGATATGCGGAAGGAAAGAGCCGCGACAGTATTTCGCATCTGATGAATATTAGACCGGATGTAGCGAATGTTGAAAGAAACGGAAAAGTAGAGTCGGTTTCGCCGGAAGACGTCAAGATAGGAGAAACTATCGTAATCCGTCCGGGAGAGAAAGTTCCATTGGATGGTATTGTTGTTGAGGGAAGCTCAGCCTTGAATACCATTGCCCTGACAGGTGAGAGTATGCCACGGGATTTGAATGAAGGCGATACTATCATGTCCGGTTGCATCAACCTTTCAGGAGTAGTTCGTGTACGCACCACCAAGAGTTTTGGCGAAAGTACCGTATCTAAGATTATCTCTCTGGTAGAGAGTGCAGACAAGAACAAGTCGAAGAGCGAGGCTTTCATCACCCGTTTCGCCCGAGTCTATACTCCTATCGTTGTTTTCGCAGCCATTGCCCTGGCGGTTATTCCTCCATTCCTGGCAGCTACGGGAATCGTCGGCGAAGGAACCTTTGGCGAGAACTTCCCATTATGGCTCAACCGCGCCTTGATATTCCTGGTAGTTTCCTGTCCTTGCGCCCTGGTCATCAGCGTGCCCCTCACCTTCTTTGGCGGCATCGGCGGAGCATCCCGGAATGGTATTCTCATCAAGGGCAGCAACTATATGGATGCTTTAGCCAAGGTGGGAACCGTTGTGTTCGACAAAACCGGAACTCTGACCCACGGAGAGTTTGCCGTAGCAGCTGTTCATGCTGATGATTCCTGCCCAGACCATTCATCCCACGATGCAGATAATGTGCATATTGGCGAATATTCTGACAAGGAGAAAATCCTGCTTCATCTGGCAGCTCATGCTGAACATTTTACTACCCACCCTATCGGCGCAGCCCTGCGGACTGCCTTCCCGCAAGAAGCAACGGATGACTGCGAGGTGACCGATGTAGAGGAAATTGCAGGACAGGGTATCCGTGCCAAAGTGAACGGCAAGGTGGTTTGCGTGGGCAACAAGAAGATGATGGAAAGCATCGGTGCCCAATGGCACGACTGCAACCAGGTGGGAACCATCATCCACGTCGCCATTGATGGCAAGTATGCGGGACATATTGTGATCAACGACACCCTTAAGGGAGGAAGCGCCCATGCCATCAGAGAGCTGAAAGAACTGGGAGTAGAGAAAACGGTAATGCTGACGGGTGACCGCAGAGAAGTGGGAGAAGATGTTGCCCACAAACTGGGACTGGACGAGTGCCGTGCAGAACTGCTGCCAACCGATAAGGTTTCGCATGTAGAACAACTGCTGAAGACAAAACCAGCAGGCAAGACGCTCGCTTATGTAGGCGATGGCATCAACGATGCCCCTGTATTGAAGCGTGCCGATGTGGGCATTGCCATGGGTGGACTGGGTAGCGATGCAGCCATCGAAGCTGCCGATGTAGTACTGATGGATGATGACCCTAGAAAGATTGCCCTTGCCGTAAAGATAGCCAGAAGAACCATTCATATCGCTCACGAGAACGTGATATTTGCCATCGGAGTAAAGGTTGCCGTACTGATTCTCGCCACCATTGGTCTCGGCACCATGTGGATGGCTGTCTTTGCCGATGTAGGTGTTACGGTACTGGCTGTATTGAACGCCATGAGAAGTTTGGGTAAAAATCGTCTTTTTTATCGTTAAATACCAAAATAAGTTGTATCTTTGCAAACGAATAGCAATATACAATACTGAATGGTTATGTATAAAAAAGACATTTTGACTATGAATAAGATTATCAAACTCATCTTCGTGCTCTGCTGCTTCTGCGGCATTGCACAGGCTCAGCCTCAACGCCCTAAGCTCGTTGTAGGCATCGTTATCGACCAGATGCGATGGGATTATCTCTATCGCTACTACGCCCGCTACGGCGAAGGCGGATTCAAGAGAATGCTCGGAGAAGGATTCAGCGTAGAAAATTGCAAGATTCCTTATATCCCTTCGGTTACAGCCATCGGCCACTCTTCTATCTGGACCGGTTCCGTTCCTTCCATCCACGGAATTGCAGGAAATAACTTCGTGAAGGATGGAAAAGTAGTGTATTGTACTGCCGACGATACCGTCAACCCGGTAGGTTCAGACAGCAAGGCTGGCAAGATGTCGCCTCGCAACCTGTGGGTAACCACCATCGGTGATGAACTCCGTCTGGCTACCAACAACCGCTCTAAGGTGATTGGTGTAGCCTTGAAAGACAGAGCATCCATCCTCCCTGCGGGCCATCACGCCAATGGCGCTTTCTGGTTTGATGACAAGTCGGGCAAGTTCATCACCAGTACTTTCTATATGGATAAGTTGCCAGAGTGGGTGAACAAGTTCAACAAGCAGAAACTCCCCAACAAGTATCTTTCCAAGAAATGGGAGACGCTCTACCCTATCGATTCCTACAAGGAGAGCACCAGCGATGACAACAACTACGAGAATGGAATTGTTGAAGGCGAGAAGGCGGTATTGCCACTCGACCTGCCTACCTTATATAAAAAGCATGGTTACAAGATTCTCCGCAGTACCCCATTCGGCTGCAACCTGACTTTCGATATTGCCAAGGCTGCCATCGAGGGCGAGAACCTGGGTAGAAACACAGATACTGATTTGCTGACCATCAGCTGCTCCAGCACCGATTACATCGGTCATCAGGTGGGCGTGAACGCCATCGAAACAGAAGACTGCTATCTCAGATTAGATAAGGCATTGGCAGATTTCTTCACTTATCTCGACCAGACCGTGGGCAAGGGAAATTATCTCACCTTCCTCACCGCCGACCATGGAGGCGTGAACAACGCTACCTTCCTGCAGGATCAACGAATCCCTGCCGGCATCTGGAACAAGAAGGGACTGGTAGATGAATTGAACAAGAGTCTGAAGACAAAGTTCAACACCGACAAGGACCTAGTAAAGACCATTATGAACTATCAGGTATTCTTCAATACAGACATCATCGAGGAACTCGGTCTGGATTACGCAGCCATCAAGCAGGTGGTAGTAGACAGACTGAAGAAAGACAAGGACGTGCACTATACCTTCGACATGGAGAAGACCTCTATCGAGAGCATCCCTGAAGAGTTGAAGTTCCGCGCCATTAACGGTTATAACCGCGAGCGCAGCGGAGGTGTTCAGATTGTACTGAAACCAGGTCACTACGATTATTACAGCAGCAAGGGAACTACCCACGGAGCATGGAATCCATACGATATCCATATTCCTTGCCTGTTTATGGGTTGGGGCATCCAGCACGGCGAGAGTGCTCAGCCTCACTATATGACAGATATTGCCGCTACCGTTTGTGCGATGCTGCATATTCAGGCACCTAACGGCTGCATCGGCACACCGATATTCTAATAAAAAGCAAAAAGCCAGATAATAACAAAGGCTAGGTTCACGATTCTGGAAACCTAGCCTTTATTTTTTATTCAAAAGAAGATGTTCTTCTATTCCGAGAAGAACATCTCTTATTCTTCGTTCATAATCTTCATATATTCCTCGTAAGAAATATATCTGCCCCCCATCGATTTGAGATGAGGAGTCTCCAACTGACAATCTATCATCTTGCCACCGTGCTCCTGCAAGTATCTGGCAAGGAAGATGAGGGCAATCTTAGAAGCTGACGGAACCCTGGAGAACATGCTTTCTCCGATAAAAACCTTGCCGATGGTGACACCATAAAGTCCACCCACCAGTTCATCGGTTTCATTATCCCATACCTCTACGCTCGCCGCAAAGCCCTGCTTATGGAGGGCAGTAAATGCCTGGATGATGTTCTCGCCCAGCCATGCGCCATCTTCCCAATACCGTCCGTTGGTCTTGCTGCATCCCCGTATTACGCCATCGAAATCTTCGTTGATTCCTACGCTGTACCGGTTCTTTCTCATCAGGGTACGCATAGAATGACTGATGTGGATTTCATCAGGGAAGATGACGAAACGCTTCATCGGACAGAACCAGAGTATTTCAGGCTGGTCACGGAAACTATACCAGGGAAAGATGCCATTGCTATAAGCCAGCAACAGGCGGTCGATACTCAAATCGCCACCAATCGCAAAGCATCCATCCTCATCGCCATAATGCGGATCGGGAAAGTAAATCTCGTCCGCAGTATCATCTATCTGTAATATCATACGCTTATCTTTTATCAAGAATATTCTTGACTAGACTTTCATTCTAATAATTAATCACCAGTTCCTTTCCGTCAAAGTCGACATGCGCCTTGCCACTCTTCTTGAGTTTGCCGAAGAGCAACGCCTTCATCAGGATCGGTTTCAGGCGGTTACCGATGACACGGTCCATCTCGCGGGCACCATATTCCTTGGTAAAGCCCCATTTCAGCAATTGTTCACGCGCAGCATCGGTTAACGTTACGGTAACTCCCTTTGCTGCCAGTTTCGCATCGAGTTGACGAAGTTTCTTGGCAAGAATCAGTTCTGCCATGTGCTTATCCATATCGTTGAACACCACCATGTCGGAAAGTCGGTTGATAAACTCAGGCTTGAAAGTCTTCTTCACCTGTGCCAGCATCGCTTCGCCACGACTTACGTTTCCATTGAAACCTACGCTAGCCCGTGAAGCATATTGTGCTCCGGCATTTGAGGTCATGATGAGAATCACGTTACGGAAATCAGCCTTCTGACCCTTGTTATCAGTCAGACGGGCATAGTCCATTACCTGGAGCAGGATGTTGTAGATATCGCTATGCGCCTTCTCTATCTCATCGAGCAGGAGTACACAGTTTGGCGTCTTGCGGATGGCATCGGTCAGAAGTCCTCCATCCTCATAACCCACGTATCCAGCTGGCGAACCGATAAGTTTTGCCACGGTATGCTTCTCGGTATATTCACTCATATCGAAGCGTACCAGTTCGATGCCGAGTTCCTTGGCCAACTGCCGTGCCACCTCGGTTTTTCCTACTCCGGTAGGTCCCACGAAGAGGAGCGAAGCCAATGGTTTGTCATCATCTGTCAATCCCGCCTTTGCCATCATCACAGCCTCAACCACCTTGTCTACAGCCTTGTCCTGACCGTAAATCTTGTCGAGTATGCGCTGGCGGAGCGTAGCCAAAGCATCGTTATTCTCATCTTTCATCGCAGCCGCATCAATCTTGCAGACTTTAATCAGAATCTGCTGGATGATAGACTTGGTAACATAAGAGCGCTGGCGAGATTCTACCGGATGCACCTCCAGATAAGCACCCGCCTCATCCATCAGGTCGATGGCCTTGTCTGGCAGACAGCGGTTGCTGATATATTTGGCGCTGGCACGGACGGCATATTCCAGGGCGTCCTTGCGATAGGTTACGTTGTGGAACTTATTGTATTTATACTGCAAGCCCTCCAATATCTTGATAGCCTCCTCCTCGGTAGGTTCCTTGATATCTATCTGCTGGAACCGACGCACGATGCCCTTACTCTGAGCCATGTAACGGTTATATTCCTCGTAGGTGGTAGAGCCGATGAAACGGATATCGCCTGCCTCCAGATATTGCTTCAGCATATTGGATGCATCAGGTCCGCCATCTGAGCCACGACCGGCACCTATCATATTATGAATCTCATCGATGTAGATAATGGTATTGCCTTCCTTCACGGCTCCCTCCATCACCATCTTGATGCGTTTCTCGAAGTCGCCGCGATATTGGGCACCGGCAAGCATCTGTCCCATATCCATGCCGTAGATGCGAGCCCCCTTGAGGCGTTCAGGAACCTGATTCTCATTGATGAGCTTGGCAAGGCCATAAACCAGGGCAGTCTTGCCGACTCCGGCTTCTCCGATGTGGAGCGGATTGTTCTTCTCGGCACGGCAGAGCACCTGGATGGTTCTGTCCAGTTCCTGTTCTCTTCCGATGAGCGGATTGTGCTCTTCTACCTTGTCAGAAATACAGGTAACCAGCTGATGCCAATCCTGTACAACCTGTCTTCTGCCTTCTTCCTCGTCGTCGTCATACTCGTTGGCATAATCGTCATCATCAAAGTCTGCTCCCATGCCCATGCCAGCCTCTCCAGTATCTTCTCCAATAGGATAATAACTGTCAACGCTCGCCAGAAACTCGCCCTGCCGGTCGCCCACATTCTTGCACAGCAGGAAGGCGGCTTCTGAATTCTGCAAGCCAAACATCGCCTGCACAAAATGGGGTACATTCACCAGCTGTCTGTCGGCAGCAGCAGCCAGGGCGCACGCCGTTCCAAACATGGTTTTGAAGAGCGATGACGGCTCTGGCAGATACTTGATGGTTTCAGGCACACGCTCCTGCTTGGCGAGCCATTCCACCAAGTCTTCGTGCATCTTGAGGCTGTCTACGCCTTCTTCCTGCAGCGCCTGACAGAATGCATACTGCCTGAGCAACGCCAGCAGCATGTGCTCGGGCATCACGAACTCGTGGTCGAAGAACCGGGCTTGCTTCATGGCATCGTCCATCAGAACACTCATATATCGGGTCAATCCCATACTGTCCATTCTATTTTTTCCTTTCTTTTTCTTAGCATATATTGGGGATATTTCCCCGAAATCAACGCCTATTCCGGCATATAAGTGAGTTTAAGCGGAAACTTCTGCGTACGGGCTTTCTCCATCGCTTTCTCCACTTTACTCTTGGCGATGTCATAGCTGTAGGTGCCCACCACGGCTTTCTCTTCGTGATGAACCTTGAGCATGATTGCTTCAGCCTCAGCCTGCGACTTGAAGAAGATGGATTCCAGGATTTCTACCACGAAGTCCATCGGTGTGAAGTCGTCGTTGAACATCATTACCACGTAACGCCCCGGCTCCTTGAGCCTGGTTTTCTGGCGTTCACGAATTGCTGTTTGTTCTTGAGCCATATTTTAATTTTTACTTTTTATAAGCATTGGTAATCTCCACAACATAAACATCGTGGAATCCACCCTTGGCACCATACCACTGGAGCAGGTCCTTGTCGAGGAACTTCTCGGCGGTCATACTGTCCTTATAAAGTTTGCGACATTCCAGGGTGAGTCGTGACTGCTCGAAGCCAATGCAGCCGTTATCGGTTTCCACAGGAGTCAATCCTGTTTCCTTCACCTTATCCAAATCGCGTCCGCTCTTAGAGCCGCAGAAGCTATAAATCTTCCGAGCCTCCTCGCTGTTGCCGAGGAAAGAGAGAGTCATGAATTCATTCTCCTCGATGATGCCGTGGGTGAAACGCTCCGGACGGATAAAGACCACAGCCACCGGCTTGTTCCAAAGCCATCCCAAACAGCCCCAAGAGGCGGTCATCATATTGAAATGATCCTTGTTGCCGGCACATACCAGCATCCACTCCTTACCAATAGTCTCGAAGACGTTGTCATTCAGTTCTTTTACGTTGATCTTTTCCATCTTATCTGTTCCTTTCTTTTTAATTTCTAATTACCATAAAATTGCGACAGCAGTATTCTGATTGCAGAATGCTGCCCATATCAACTGCAAAGATACAAGAATAATCTGAAAAAGCGAATGTTTCTTTAAGAAAATCGCATCACCCTATTGAGGATTATGCCTAATTAATACTTTTTTATGCCACAAGAAGGCTGAATTGAATACGATTTGTGAGGTAGGAAACCGACCTTGATTTACATTAACTTTGCATCGGCAGTTGAAAAAATAATTCACATTTTATTTTGTCAGTTGCCCAAAAGGCAGTACCTTTGCACCCCGAATGCCGAAAGCCGGGAAGGCGGAAGGCTTCGATTTATTATTCATTTATAAACATTTTATTTAATGTACAAAACAATTTTCAACAAGCGCAACAGCTTGAAGTTCAACCGATTCTCTAACAAGAATTACTCACTCTTCGCAGTTTTGGGAAGAGAGGTACTTGTTGGTGCACTCAGCGTTGCTACCCTGAGCCATGCTAAGGCTGCAGGCGTAAGCACAGAAGGAGCCAAGGTTGATTCTACCCTCTACAAGGGCGGAAAGGCTTACGAGCTGGATGCGGTGAGCGTTACCGGATCTCGTGCGCCGATGACTGTAGAGCAGTCACCTAAGATTGTGTCTGTCATTACCCGCGACGATATTCATCGTGCGGCTGCGCAGACTATCAACGATGTATTGAAATTAGCTACCGGCGTGGATGTCCGTCAGCGTGGTGGCTTTGGTGTTCAGACGGATATCTCCATCAATGGTGGAACCTTCGACCAGATTACCATTCTCTTGAATGGCGTCAACATTTCCAATCCTCAGACTGGTCACAATGCTTCTGATTTTCCTGTAGCTCTTGCTGACATCGACCACATCGAAGTGCTCGAGGGGGCAGCATCGCGCTTATTCGGAACTTCAGCCTTCAATGGTGCCATCAACATCGTAACCAAGAAGGCTAAGAGTAAGGGGGTATCTGCAAGTGTAGAAGGCGGAAGCTTTGGAAGTTTCGGAGCACAGGGACGTGTGCAGACGGCTTTTGAAACGGGCAAGTGGACCCAGGCTTATTCCGTAAGCGGAGGCTACAAGCGCTCGGATGGCGGCACGGAGAACAGCGACTTCGAGAAGGGACAGGGCTACGGCAATCTCTCTTTCTCTTACGACCAGCGTTTTGACATCATCGCCCAGTTGGGTATCGCTACCCAAAGCTATGGTGCCAATACTTTCTACAGCGCCAAATATAACAACCAATATGAGAAGACAGACCACGGTCTGGCTTCGCTCAATCTGAGTCTGCATAACCAGGAGAAGACCTGGGAGATTGCGCCTCAATTCTATTATAACAAATTCAAGGATCACTATCAGCTGATTCGTGGAACTCAGACAGGCGAAAACTATCACGACCTCGATGTTTATGGTGGTGGACTGAATGCCAACGTGGCTTGGGCTTTGGGTAAGACTGCGGTTGGTTTCGACATCAGCAAGGAGTGCATCTACTCTACTGCATTGGGCGAAGAACTCACAGAGAAAGACTATAAGGATATTTCGGGTTCCGACCGTCAATATACCCGAAAGGGTGAACGCACCAACACCAACATCATGTTGGAGCACAACTTCATCTTCGGTGGTTTCACCTTGTCGGCTGGTGTCTTGGCTAACAAGAATACCGGTTTGGACAACGACTTCCGCTTCTATCCTGGTGTGGATATGAGTTATCGTCCTAACGACAACTGGAAGTTCTACGCTTCCTGGAACAAGGCATTGAGAATGCCTACCTACACCGACTTATACATAAGTAATGCGGTGCAGCAGGGCGACATCAGTCTAAACCCGGAGAAGAACTCAACCTTCAAGGTGGGAACTCAATATCGCCAGACTGGTTTTGCCGCAACCGTAAGCGGATTCTACGCACACGGCACCAACATGATTGACTGGGTTCAGACTTCAGAAACGGAATTGGCTGACCATAAGTATCACGTGATGAACATCGGAAAGCTCAACAACATGGGCTACAACGTAGATGCTACTATCTACATGAGAGAATTGGTACTAAACAGTTTCATCACCCGCATCAAGTTGGGTTATGCTTACATCTATCAGGATCATAAGACCGAGACAAACATTCTGAAATCACTCTATGCATTGGAGTATCTCAAGCACAAGGCTGTATTCGGTCTGGATCATCAGATTTGGAACAAGCTTTCAGCTTCGTGGAGCGTAAGATGGCAGCAGAGAATGAATGGCTATCATCCATATACCAAGGTAGATTGCAAACTGATGTGGGACGAGAAGAAATACAATATCTTCGTGAAAGCCGACAACATCACTTGCCACCGCTACTACGACCTCACAGCTGTTAAGCAGCCAGGTTTGTGGATTATGGCAGGAGCCAGCGTAAATCTCGGCCGATAATATAATCAGATAATAATCATCCCAAAAGATGATAAATATCCGAAACACGATTCGGATATCAAATAAAAAAACGAGCCTTGATGGAGGTTTCTTCCTTCCGTCAAGGCTCGTTTTCTTTTATTCCGGCTATTTCCTTTTATTTCAGTTATTCCGGTTTCTGATATTTTCCGTTCACTTTTATCGGTTCGAGATGGATTCCCACATGGGTATCTGCACCGAAGTGCTGCTTCAGTTTTGTTTCTATATGAGTAGCATGCTCATGTGCCTCATAAAGCGAGAGAGAACCCGGCATACGGACGTGCATTTCTATCGCAATCTTGTTTCCGATGCGACGGGTACGCAGGTTATGAATCTCTCCTACTCCCTGCTCTTCGTTCGCAACCTTCAGAATTTCATCTTCCTCCATTTCCGGAAGACTGGCATCCGTCAGTTCTTTCACAGACTGCATCACCAGTCCCCAGGCAGCCTTGATGATAAAGGCACTCACGATGATGGCTGCAAGCGGATCGAGCACCGCCCATTTTTCTCCCAGGATGATGGCGCCACCAATACCAAACATCGTTCCGATACTCGATAAAGCATCGCTGCGATGATGCCAGGCATTCGCCACTACAGCCTCGGAATGATATTTCTTTCCGGCTTTTACCGTAAACTGATAAGCCCACTCCTTCATCACGATACTTACGATGGCAGCAAGCAAGGCTACAACGCCCGGCTGCTGGAGTGTCTCGCCGCAGATGGCACGATAGGTCTTGGAAACACCAGAATAACAGATCACCACACCCACCACGAAGAGCGAAATGCCGATGATGGCTGTGGCAAGCGTCTCGTATTTGCCATGACCATAATCATGGTCCTTATCCATTGGCTTATTGCCCAGTTTTACGAATACCAGTACCACCACATCTGTGGCGAAATCGGTGAGCGAGTGGATGGCATCCGCTATCATGGCTGCAGAATGTCCGAGAATACCTGCAGCAAACTTCAGTACGAGCAGCACCACATTGATGATGCTTCCCGCTATCGTCACCTTATATACTTCCTTTACTCTATCCGCATCAGCGGAATGATTCTTTTTCGTTTCTGCGGGCATCTCTTGCTCGTTATATATTCTCTCATTCTTGTCCATACTATAAAATATAACAGAAGTCCTTTGCTTCCTTAATAATGTTTTTGTATAACCAAATTCCTGTCTTTCATGAATTGAGCGGCAAAAGTACATCTTTTTTCTGAAATCGGATAAAAAGAGAGATTAAAAAAGTATAACGAATAGGGAATAATGTGATAGCGAAGAGAGAAAAGCATGGAATTTTGTGATAAAACGCCTTAAAACAATAGGAATTTTGTGATTTTCAGAGCGAATTCCTTTGGAATTTTGTGATAAAGTTGTACTTTTGCACCCGATTATCAGGTATTATATTATTCTGTGACAAGAACATTATCACAATAAAAGCGGTTGATAAAACCGCAAGATGAAACAATTATGGTTTTAAATTACATTTGGATAGCATTTTTCGTGATTGCGTTCATCTTCGCACTCATCGGATTGGCAATGGGAGATACGACTATCTTCCAGAAGATTGTAGATTCCACCTTCGACTCTTCCAAGAATGCCTTCGAGATTTCTCTCGGACTGACGGGCGTGCTCGCCCTCTGGCTTGGCATCATGAAGATTGGAGAGAAGGCGGGAGTAGTGAATGTGTTGGCCCGAGCACTCAGCCCGGTCTTCACCCGTCTCTTCCCTGATATTCCGAAGAACCATCCGGTGATGGGAAGCATCTTCATGAATATCGCTTCGAATATGCTGGGACTCGACAATGCAGCAACGCCTACAGGATTGAAGGCGATGCAGCAGATGCAGGAGCTCAACACGAAGAAGGATACGGCGACGAACCCGATGATTATGTTCCTGGTTCTGAACACCTCAGGACTCACCATCATCCCTACCACCATTCTCGCCTTCCGTGCCTCTTATGGAGCTGCCCAGCCTACGGATGTCTTCATCCCTATCCTGATGGCTACGCTCGTGGCTACGCTTGCCGGAATCATCATCACTTCGCTCTGGCAGCGCATCAACATCCTGCAGCCGGTATTACTCGCTACTCTGTTGGGAATGTGCGCCTTCGTAGGCATCATCATCTGGGGATTCGGACAGATGGACAAGGATACGATGAACACGGTTACTACCCTGGCTTCGAATATGATTCTCCTGGGCATCATCCTCTGCTTCATCCTGGCTGGTTTCTGGAAGAAGGTGAATGTATATGATGCATTTATCGAGGGAGCGAAGGAAGGTTTTACTACTGCGGTGAAGATTATCCCTTATCTCGTAGCTATCCTTGTGGGCATCGGCGTGTTCCGTGCTTCGGGAGCGATGGATATGGTGATTCAGGGCGTTTCGTGGTCGGTAGAACAATGCGGCTTGAATGCCGATTTCGTAGGCGCCCTGCCTACCGCCATCATGAAACCGCTGTCGGGAAGTGGTGCACGAGGCATGATGCTGGAGGCGATGAAGAACTATGGTCCTGATTCGTTTGTGGGCAGATTGAGCTGCATCTTCCAGGGTTCCACCGACACCACCTTCTATATATTGGCAGTATATTTCGGAAGCGTAAGCATCAGGAATACCCGCCACGCCGTGGCTTGCGGCTTGCTTGCCGATTTGGCTGGAGTCATCGCAGCAATCACTATAGCATATTTATTCTTCGGATAAGAGTCTCCCACAGATTTCACAGATTTACACAGATAATCTTTGAATGACGGCGCAAGCCCAATTTAACATTTAACACTTAACATTCAACATTAAGAAAGATAATGGCAAGTTTAAAATCACTCGCAAAGGATACCGCCATCTATGGTTTGAGCAGTATCATCGGCAGATTCCTCAACTATCTGCTTGTACCACTCTATACGGCTAAGATCAGCGCCGCAAGTGGTGGTTATGGTGTCATCACCAACATGTACGCCTATACGGCGTTACTCCTCGTTATCCTGACCTACGGAATGGAGACCACCTTCTTCCGTTTTGTCAACAAGGAGGGAGAAAACTCAGAAAAGGTTTATCACACGGTATTGAGCATGGTGGGCTTCACCTCCCTACTCTTCATCGCCCTGGTATTCCTCTTCATCACGCCTTTGAGCGATGCGATGGGCTACGCCGACCATCCGGCTTATGTATGGACCATGTTCGTAACCGTGGCTATTGATGCCTTCCAGTGCATCCCGTTCGCTTACCTCAGATACAAGAAGCGCCCATTGAAGTTTGCTGCCTTCAAGTTGCTCTTCATCGGTCTGAACATTGCGCTCAACCTGGTTTACTACGTCATCATGGATGGTCACGATGTGGGTTATGCTTTCTACATCAACCTGGTTTGTACCGCCTCCATCACCTTCTGTTTCTACAAGGAACTGAAGGAAGGATTCATGGGCGAGAAATGCTCCTGGAGCGAATGTAAGGTGCTCGTCAGGAAGATGATGGGCTACAGCTGGCCTATCCTCGTGCTCGGTATTGCCGGTATTCTGAACCAGACTGCCGATAAGATTCTCTTCCCTTACATCTATGAGAAGGGCGATGCGCATGCGCAACTCGGAATCTACGGAGCAGCCAGTAAGATTGCGATGATCATGGCGATGATTACCCAGGCTTTCCGCTATGCTTACGAGCCGTTCGTATTCGGCAAGGCGAAGGATAAGGACAACCGACAGACTTACGCTTCGGCGATGAAGTATTTCGTCATCTTCACCCTCTTGGCTTTCCTAGTGGTAGTAGGTTATCTGGATGTATTGCGCCATATCATCGGTCGCGACTACTGGGATGGTTTGAAGGTAGTGCCTATCGTAATGGCTGCCGAAATCATGATGGGAGTATATTTCAACCTCAGTTTCTGGTACAAGCTCATCGACAAGACCATCTGGGGTGCTTACTTCTCAGGCATCGGTTGTGCGGTATTGATTGCCATCAACGTTATCTTCGTACCAGTTTATGGTTACATCGCCTGTGCCTGGGCTGGTTTCGCAGGTTATGGAACAGCCATGCTTCTCTCCTACTTTGTAGGTCAGAAGAAGTATCCTATCAACTATCCGGTGAAGGAGATTATGATTTATGTGGTTCTCGCCCTCATCCTCTTCGCAGGAATGACCGAGGCTAACAGATACTTCTCCAGTGGAATTGCCTGCCTCATCAACACGGTGCTCATCCTCATCTTCGCCGCTTATCTCGTGAAGAAGGATTTCCCATTGAAGAGTCTGCCTGTGGTTGGAAAGTACTTTAGAAAGTAAGAGATTCCAATCATTGAGATTATATTCCAAGAAGTCCGTAGACAATGTGTAAGTCCACGGACTTCTTTTGTTTATATTATACAGAACCTTCGCATGCGGTTCAAGAATAGACAAAAGGACCCAATGTTCCTGGTCCCGAGCAATACTCAGGATATAATAGCAGCCAGCAAGGCGCCCTGTAAGAGTTAAAGCAAACGGCTGAGTGAACGAAACGAGACGACTGAGTATTTTGAAGGATATGGCTATGCAAGTTGAAGGATACGGCTCCGTTAACCGAAGGATACGGCTCCGTAAGCTGAAGAATATGACTGCGCAAGTGAAAGAAGGCGTCTGATCAGGTTCAAAGAGATAGAATATGGAGTTCAAGGAGACTGCTTCTGGAAAGTTGCCACTAGGCTCAGCAGCTCTGCTGAGCCTAGTCAGCAGGTCTGCTCACTGCAGTCAGCAGGTCTGCCGAGCCTAGTGACAACACCTTTTAATCGTACAACAATACCCCCTATAGTTGTACAACAATACCCCCTATAGTTGTACGACTGTACACCTTTTAGTTGTACAACTACACACCCTTCAGTTGTACAACTATAAACCTTTAGACGTACAACTATGAATCCATCGATTGTTCAACTTGACTTTTTCTCCCATTCTATACCTCAAAAACAAGAAATAGTCCGAGAATTCTCAAAAAAAGTAATCTTCCTTTTCGTTATTCCCTCATAAAAGTATATCTTTGCAACGATTATTCCCTCATAAAAAATAAAGAGCATGAGAAAGATACTACAAGACAAGATCAATATGAACGATATCAACAAGATATGCATCATGACACAAGGCAAGGAGAACGACCACCGGAAGGAAGAACTTTACCAGCTCACCTTCGATGAAAACGACCGCGTATCGTTCAATGCGCTTTGGGCTTTAACCCATTTCGATGAAGCCAACAAGCCGTGGCTCTTTCAGAAGCATGATGACTTGATAGACAGGGTTCTCGTAGAGAAGAATGAGACCAAGCGCCGCCTGATGCTCCATTTTCTTCTCCGTCAGCCTTTCGAAGAAGAATCACTCCGTTCTGATTTCATCGATTTCTGCATCGCCAAGATTACCGCCTGTTCCCAGCCCTACGCCATCCGCTGCTACTGCATGAAGCTCGCCTACGAGCAGATGAAGTACTATCCCGAACTCCTCGAAGAGTTAAGAATGGCATTGGATATGCTGGAGCAAGAGGTTCTATCACCAGGAATGTTATCGGCAAAAAGGCAAATAATGAAGAAAATCAAGCGAAGCCTTGGAAAATTCGGGAAATAGTCGTAACTTTGCAAACGTAATATTCTAACAATATAATACATAAATGGATGGAGATACAACTGAACGATTATCACAAGAAAGTCAATGCCCAGATGCAAAAGAGCATGGCTTATTGGCGAGAGCATCCGCTTTCGCTGGAGGAGTGCTTAGCTCAATTCAAGCGCTTGCGGGAACAACGGCTTGCAAGGGAGTCCAAATTGCAAGGTTAAAAGACTGGGCAAAGGAGAATGATTGCTGGATTGAAAATCCGGAGTCATTAGGTGTGTTCTCTGACCGAGGTTCAGAGAACGAGGTTTATATGGCCTATGATGGAATACACGTTTATAAACTTAACGACTTCCGTTATTCAGACGACAACCTTACTCCTTTCTTTGAACGAATTGTTGCTCACAACCAATACTTCACAGCATGCCCCTACGATTTCATCGGTTTCTCACAGAATCGAGACGGCATGATTTGCGCAGTCCTTCGTCAACAGCTTGTTGTAAATGCGAGGGAAGCTACTCCCGAAGAAATCAAGGCAGAGTTTGAGCGCATCGGTTTTCACGCAGAAGACAATGGAGAATATTTCACCAATGGCATTCACGACATCTTCGATGCCGTACCCAATAATGTATTGGTTGGAGATGACGGCAACTACTATTTCATAGACACCATCATCTTCCTATCAGACGATAACGGCTTGGATACTTACAAAAAGTATTCGCCAAATTATTCAAAATCTAAAACGAATAAAGGATGAAACTTAATGCTTCATCCTTTATTCTTTTTAGACGTCTATTTATCGTAAATTCGCAAAACTTTATTTTACGACAACCGTTGTATTACTTGCTACTGTTGCATCTACCTCATAACCCGCTGTCATTTGTGCTTTTCCTCCACATGGGAAAGGAAGGCAAGTAAAACAAAAGATTATAACTGATAAAGGCGTTCTATTTACACCTTTTATATAAACTTCACTAGATGTAAAGGATACTTGTTCACCCGATGGTAGAGTTAAATAACGGAGTTTTATACCTAAACGTCCACGTGTACCAAACGCTGTAGAACGTTTAGCCTCATAAACAGTTCCTTTTGCTAAAGTTCCTGCTGGTATAACTGTTTTCCCATCAACAGTAACATCTCTGCTCACTTTAAAATCAACTGTTTCACCTTCATGTACTTCTACAGCTCTAATGGTTTTCAACGCCTCTAAAGGAACAATTGTACCTGCCTTAATTACAACTGACTGCTGCGCAAAAGCCCCAAAAGAACTTAATAGAAACATTGCACTAAATAAGAATTTCTTCATAATAAATTTATGCCATTGGCCTTTATGCCAACTGTTTCCCAGAAGCCAGCGGTTAATAAAAGGAAAAGCGTGGGAACTATTGCTTATTACTTCATTGAGGCTCTGGACTGCCCACTCCCTAGTAATGAAGCAATAGCCCACGCCTATATGATATATTACGCCCTTCAGAAAAGGGTACAATAATCCTAAGCGTGAGCAGTATTGCCATTATCTCAGGGAATGAAATTGTCCAGATTTCAATGAGAGATAATATCAAAACGCTCTATATAAAATTGAGTCTTCATTACAGCAAGTCTTTTCATGCCGCTCCAACTCGAATGCAAAGGTAGTGATTATTTCTGAAAATCGTATCATTTTAAATAAGTTTTTTCCAAGAAACATAATGTTAAGGTACACAAGTAAGCTATAAATGGGCAATTCTTTAATATTTTACCCTAAATCATTGGTAATCTCGGGAAATAGTCGTAACTTTGCAAAGTTAAATATCAAGCATTACATCTATGAATAAAGATAATATCAACGAGTTCGCATCCTTCGATGAATATCTTCGACAAGGAGAACCTTCGCAGAAGGAAAGTGCTGAGAACTGGAAGACGGCTATCGGATTGCAGGCTGTAGATGGGCTGCAACCATCGGCGTATCTCATAGATGTGGCTAAGCGAAACATCGAAGGAGAAATCACTCTAGATGAAACCAGAAAACTGATTGACTCTTACTATCAGAGCAAAACGGTCCGCACACCTAAGGATGAAGACGAAGAAGAGGCAGATAAGGTTTCAGCCAACATCGCGAAGATTCTCGCCAGCAAGACCTTTGCCTTCAATACCAACGGATATGTTTCCCTGCATCGAAGAATATTCGAGGGGGTATTCAAGCACGCAGGAGAAATCCGCCAGTATGATATTTCCAAGAAAGAATGGGTGCTCGAAGGAGATTCCGTAAACTACCTGAATTGGGAAGACTTGCGAAGAGCATTGGATTGGGATATTGAACAGGAGAAGAACTTCTCATATAAAGGTCTGACGGATGATGAGAAGATTGAGCATATTGCCAAATTCATTTCAGGCATCTGGCAGATCCATGCTTTTAGAGAGGGCAACACCCGAACCACGGCGATTTTCACCATCCAGTATCTCCGTTCGTTAGGATATGAAGTGAACAATGAAATGTTTGCCAAACACTCCTGGTATTTCCGCAATGCCCTGGTTCGTGCCAACTATCGCAATATCAATAAAGATATAGAGTACTCTCCTATCTACCTTGTTCGTTTCTTCAGAAACTTGCTGCTAGGCGAAAGTTGGGTTCTCAAAAACAGATACTTGCATATAGATCCTACAGATGAATGGAAGGTACAGCCAAGACTTGCTACCCCACAAGTACCCCACACGCCTCATCAAAAGGTGGACAGAAAAGGTGGACAGAAAACAGAAAAGGTGGGCAGAAAAGGTGGACAGAAAACCAAAGACTCTATCCTTTCCCTTATCGCATCTGACCCATTTGTCACCACCAATGAGATGAGTAAACGATTGGAAATCAACCGAAGTGCCATCTCTAAACATATAAAGAAACTGAAAGAAGATCACATAATAGAACGAATAGGACCAGACAAGGGAGGGAAATGGCTCATCAAGAAATAAGAAACACCTTATTTTATGGCGCAAAGATAGCACTAATTTTTTCACTTATACAAGAAAAATCCGCTGCTTTTGCAATCTTTTTCATGTATAAGTGAAAAACATTGTGTTTTTATCGAATATTTCTAGTATAAGTGAAAGAAATAACTCTAAAAAGGAAACTTTGATGGGATTTTCTGCTTTTTTCTGTTCTACTTGATGTTATCTCGCAGAAAAATCGTAACTTTGCAAATCATATAACAACAACACAAAGAATAAAATGAAGAAAAAAGCAACGGTCCTTATCGCCTCTATCATGGCGTTCTGCGGAATCAATACCGCTCATGCTGACGAGGGAATGTGGACGATTTACAACTTGCCTAACGCTGTGTATGAGATGATGCAGCGCGAAGGCTTCAGTATGACTTACGACCAGCTCTACAACGGCGAGAATGCCTTGAAGAATGCTGTGGTTAACTTCTCGGGCTATTGCTCAGGCGTGGTCGTTTCTCCAGACGGTCTGGTATTTACCAACCACCATTGCGGTTTCGAGGCTATCAGAAGCCACTCTACCGTGGAGCACGACTATATGCTCAACGGTTTCTTTGCTAAATCTTACGCAGAGGAATTGCCTAACGAGAATATGTTCGTCAGCTTTATGGTTGAACAGAAGGATGTAACCGATAAGGTGATGAGCCTCGGATACGAGAAACTCGACAACAAGAAGCGCGATGAACTCATCGATTCTCTGGAGAACGAGATGACTAAAGAGGCGAAGAAGAACGATTCTACCCTTCATATCACCGTTCAGCCTTTCTACGAAGGCAACAAGTGGTACGCTACTACTTACCGCGACTTCACCGACCTGCGTCTGGTTTTCACCGTACCAAAGTCTATGGGTAAGTTTGGTGGCGATACAGACAACTGGATGTGGCCTCGCCAGACCTGCGACTTCTCTGTATTCCGCATCTATGCCGACCCAAAGACCAATGGTCCAGCTGCCTACAGCAAGGATAATGTGCCTTACAAGCCAAAGCGTTGGGCACAGGTTTCTCTCCAGGGTTACAAGGATGGCGACTATGCGATGACCATGGGTTACCCTGGCAGCACAGAGCGCTATCTTTCAAGCTACGGAATCCAGACTATGCGCGATGCTGAGAATGCGCCTCGTGCCCAGGTTCGTGGCGTAAAGCAGGAGGTGATGCAGAAGCACATGCGTGCCGACGAGGCTGTGCGCATCAAGTATGACAGCAAGTACGCCCAGAGCTCCAACTATTGGAAGAATGCCATCGGCATGAACAAGTGTATCGACTCTATCGGCATCGTGAATCTGAAGCGTGAGTACGAAACCCGTCTCCGTGCTTGGCAGGATACAGCCAAGGCTGCCAACGATCTTGCCCACAAGGTAGATTTCGACAAGCTCGCCAAGCTCTACAAGGAGAGCGCAGACGTGAAATACGCCTGGACCAACTTCGCAGAATCTTTCACCAGAAGAAGCAACATCGAGTTCTCTACCCGTGCCATCAAGCTCCAGACCAACATGGAGGTGAAGGGTCCTGAGAAAAACAAGAAGAAGCAGTATCATGAATTTGAAGATAACTCTGCAGAATGGGATATGGCGCTCGATAAGGAGGTGCTCGCTACCCTTCTGAAGAACTACAAGGAGCACGTAGATGCCAAGTGGTTGCCTAAGTTCTACAAGACCATCGACGCTGAGTTTGGCGGCAACTACGCCAAGTATGTAGATTATCTCTGGGAGAAGTCGCTCATCATGAAGAAGGGCGCCAAGCTCTATTTCAACAAGAAGGGATATGAGAAGGATCCAGGCGTAAGCTTCGGTATGGATCTGAACGATGTATTTGCAGATTTCGCTGCTCAGATGGGCAGCATCAACGATAGCATCGCCGAGCAGGAGAAGTATCTCTGCGCTGCCAAGCTCCGTATGGAGGAAGACATGCCTCACTACAGCGACGCCAACTTCACCATGCGATTGAGCTATGGTCAGGTAGGCGGTTTCGACCTCGGTGGCAAGCCATCAGGCTATTATACCACAGCCGAGAGCCTCGTTGAGAAGATGAAGCAAGGCGATAAGTTCATCGATTACTACGCTGAGCCTATCATGCACGAGCTTCTCTCTGAAAAAGATTTCGGCAAGTATCAGGATAAGACGACTGGCAAGATGCAGCTCTGCTTCCTCACCAACAATGATATTACCGGCGGTAATTCTGGTAGCCCTATGTTCAACGGCAAGGGTGAGTTGATTGGTCTTGCCTTCGATGGCAACTGGGACAGCCTCAGCTCTGACATCAACTTCGACAAGCGCCTGGCTCGCTGCATTGGTGTAGATATTCGCTATGTGCTCTACCTGATGGATAAGTGGGGACACGCAGACAGACTCTTAAAGGAGATCAATGCGAAGTAAATCCTATCTCTGAATCAACAGAGATGATAGAATGGTTTATCCTGGGCTAAAGATTAGTCTCAGGATGATAGAAAAAGAGCGGAAAATCAGCTGTTAACTGTTAACCTGTTAACTCCTGGCTTTCCGCTCTTGTTTTATCTAGTCTTTCTATTCTTGTTATCTTGCTGATTTTCAACTAGTTTTATCTTACAGATTCGCAACTTACAGAATTCCTATTAATATTGCGAGATATTATTCAGCTCCTTCAATGAAACCTGACGAGGCTTCTCGGCAAGTTTCTTCTTCAATTCATCCACCGTTATTTCAGAAGATGGATTGAAAGAAGCAGAGCGCATGTAATCAATTACACTCTGATAGAAAGCCTTGCCTTCCGGATATTTGGCTGCCTTCTCCAAATCGCTCATGCAGACGAGAAGCTTTCCGGCTCCCACCTTCCATTCCATCACCAAACCCAACTTATGATTTCGCTCGATATTATCTATCACCTGAACAATCGGGCGATATTCCTTGGCGAAGTTGTCAAGCACCAGCGGATGCGATTCCTTGATAACCGAGAACCATTGCCAGTTGGTGTGCATCTCCGTTGAGAATCCCTTGAATATCGGATGTTCCGGATTCGTCAAAATGCCCAGAGTTCCTGGAGAAACCTTCTTTTTGTTGTTCTCGCAGATGGTCTTGAACATGCGATAGTTCCAGTAATCGGTCTGGAAGAGTCCGCCAACAGTATAAGGCGTAGCATTATCTGCCTGAGAAAGCGTATCATCGGCAGCCACAAAATGACTGGAAGCCGTAGGCATCCAAAGCACCTTTCCGCCCTTTTCCAAGACTTTCACCACTTCCTGGTTCAAATCTCTGGCTATGATAACGCCCTTCTTTTCCAAAGCCTTCTTCGGATAAACCCAAAGTTCGTAGGAGTTTCTCGCCTCTGTTCCTTCAATGTTTAATGTAAGAAGCAGCTTGGTAGGTTTCTGCACGTGGAAAACACCATTCAGTTCACCCACATCCACCAAACCTTCATCGTATGAAAAGATGTTCAATACTCCCTCATCCTCAGCCATCAAGTCGCCCACATTCTTTCTCACTTCACCATCCTTAGTGCTGAAAGTTCCATCATCCATACAGAACAATCCGTTCTCGGCAGCCAGATGCCATTTCAGTTTCTTGCCCTTCAGCGAAGAACCGCCATAGTTGGCAACCTTAACCTTAGCCTGAATCTTCTCGCCATCCACGAAACAGAACTTCTTCATTTCCAGCAGAGGAACCACTGGCGAACACCACTGGCGCCATTCCTCGGGCGTAGTGATTCCCTTGCTCTCCATAAACGCATCCAGGATGCCTACGAAAGCACTTCCCTGACCGGGATAATCCTGAATATCGAGCAGTTGGAAGCCCGCCATATTCCGGGTTCTCAAATCCATCTCTATATCGGCTTTATAGAGTTTCACGCTCCATAAGCCCGAAGCCTTGTGGAAATCATCTGCCTGCGAAAGCATTCCGGCTGCAGCCAGACGACGGCGGAAAACTTCGAAGTTATAAGGATGAAGCACTCCGGTGTATTTCTTCATTTCCCGATAGTCAGGATAGGTCTGAAACTGTCCTGTTTCGTGAGAGATGATTGGGATTCCTGCCTTATCGCAAGCCTCATCAAAGTTCATCGTAGAATTAGGATGGAAATGATTGATCATTCCTCCATCGTAGGCATCGGCAAACGAGAAGGAACCACGGGTATGGGTATTGTATTTGCCCCATCCCTCGCCTCCGATGCGGCAAGTGGTGAAGTAATCCATTCCTTCTTTTATTCCCTGATAACCGAGATAGTAATTGCTTCCGAAGGTATAGTATTTATCGGGCGCAATCTTGCGGAAATCATCCACAAACTCCTTCATTTTGTCAATGTCGCCCCAGAGTTCATTACCCAGCGCCATCATTCTGAAAGAAGGATGATGACCATACTCCCGCAGAATATTCACTCCCTCCTGATGCAGAAAGGTCATGAGTTTCTCATCCTTCTTATCGAAAGAACCCCAGAAAGGAAGTTCCGGCTGGAGATAGATTCCCAGACTGTCCGCTGCCACGAAAGCCGCCTCCGGTGGGCACCAGGAATGAAAGCGCACATGATTGATTCCATACTCCTTGCAGGTCCCGAGATACTTCATCCAGCCTTCCACGCTCATTTCCACATGTCCCGTCAGCGGCCATACAGCCGCATCGTGCTTGCCACGGAGGAATATCCTATGACCATTGGCGTAAAAGTGAGCGCCTTCGATATGGAAATCCTTGGCGAAATCAGGCATCTGAAGGACGGTAGGAGAAGCTACTGAACGGCAAGGGATTGCTCCTGCTAGTACTTCTGCCGATTTGCTATCAGCAGAACCGACAAGCAGGAGTTCAATCCTTCCGATAATTCCATTCCAGTTGGTCTGCGTTTCTTCTGTATAAGCATGGCTGGAGCCGTAAACCTGCTCAGGCACACCTCTTCCATTATCCACCACGATTTCCAGGAGATGCTTACCCGGCTTCACCTTCTTTGGCAGAAGATAGCGCTGGGGAGTAGAGATGAAGTTGCAGGAATCCACCAGTTCTCCATCCACATACACCCATGTCGGTCGGGTACGCTCCAGGAAGAGTTCTACCGGCTTCTTCTTCCAATCCTTCGGAATATTGATGGTTCTGGAATATCTTGCAGCTCCTTTATAGGCATAGAGTCTCGTAAGATGCGTTGTTTCCATTGTATCTTTCGGAGCGAATCCCAGATGGTTCGTATCGATGGTACCGGGAAGAATGGCACGCTTCACCTCACCCTGCGAGACACGCTTACTCTTGGCAAAAGCACTACCGCTCTTTCCCAACTCCACATTCCATTCACCAGCGAGCGAAATGCTCTGTGCATGCAAGCCCAGACTTACCAGTCCCAGACAAGCGATAAGAATAGTTTTCTTCATTAACTTATTACAGAATATCTTTTAGGGTTAAAATTGCGTATAAAGATACAATAAATTTGATGTTTACGGCTGCAAATATACAAAAATTGCGGTAAAAACACCGCAATTTACCAAAGAAATTGCTGTATTTTTACCGCAAAATATGGATATTGCATCAAAACATCCCTTTGATGCAGACTTTCATCTTATTATAAATCGCTGCCTAAATTACTTCTTCTTAGGTCTGCGACGAGCCCAACCTTCTTCCTCGAAGTTTGGCTCCTCGCCCTTGAACTTCACGTTGTCGTTGTTCTGGAAGAACTGGCGCCAATCGCCTGTATCCTCCTGAGGGCGAGACTTTCTGCCGCCACGGCTTCCACGTCCTCCCTTTCCACGAGCATCTCGAGAGTCTCTAGCATCATCAGAAGAACCTCTGCGACTGCGGCCGCCTCTTTCTGAAGAACGGCCGTCTCTGCCCTCAGAACTGCGTCCGCCACGGGCTGCTCTGCCATGACCTTCCTCATCAGCATCGTTACATCTCACGGTTCTGCCCTTGTACTCTGTACCATTCAAAGCCTTCATCACGCGCTTCGCATCCTCCTCAGGCACCTCGATGTAGGCAAACTTACTCAGCAGGTCGATGTGACCAACCTCCTGACGCCCCTTCACGTGCTTGTTCAGATACTGCATGATTTCGCCCGGATAGAAACCATCAGCCTTACCCAGGTTGATGAACAGGCGCTTGAAACCAGCCTCAGTCTCATGCTTTCTGCGACCATTGGAAACCTTGCCACGGCCTTCGCCACGGCTTCCACGACCTTCGCCGCCACGGGAACCCTTGCCGGTCTCAGGCTTGATAATCTCAGGAGCATTCTTATAGTAATCGAGGAACTTACCGAAGGTGATGGTCACCATCTTCTTGATGATGTCCTCCTTGTCGATGTACTCAAACTGGCGGTTGATTTCAGCCATGTATGGTTCAATCTGATCCTCGTCCACATCGGTCTTCATGATGTCGTCCATGGTCTTGAAGAGCTGCTTCTTGCAGATTTCCTCTGGGGTAGGTAAAACGCCGTCCACGAACTCCTTGCCAATCTGCTTCTCTATCTGACGAACCTTGAACTTCTCTCTGGTATGGATGATAGAGATGGATGTTCCCTTCTTTCCGGCACGACCGGTACGGCCGCTTCGGTGGGTGTAGCTTGCCACATCATCAGGCAAACCATAGTTGATAACGTGAGTCAGATCATCTACGTCCAGACCACGGGCAGCCACATCGGTAGCCACCAGGAACTGAACGGTATGGTTGCGGAACTTCTGCATGGTGAGGTCACGCTGCTGCTGACTCAAGTCGCCGTGCAGCGCCTCTGCATTATAACCATCCTTAATCAGCTTATCTGCAATATCCTGAGTCTCCAGCTTGGTACGGCAGAAAATAATTGCAAAGATGCGTGGATAGAAATCCACCACGCGCTTCAGGGCGAGATACTTGTCCTTGGCATTTACCAGATAGTAGATGTGGTTTACATGCTCAGCACCCTCGTTGCGCGAACCCACTACGATTTCCTTGTGGTCGTGCAGGTAGTTGAGGGCAATCTTCTCGATGTCCTTGCTCATGGTAGCCGAGAAGAGCAGAGTGTTTCTATCTTCCGGAACGTTCTCGAAGATGGCATTGATGCTCTCTGAGAAGCCCATGTTCAGCATCTCGTCAGCCTCATCAAGCACCACATTGTTTACATTCTCCAACTGAGCCACGCCACGATTAATCAAATCGAGCAGACGACCAGGGGTAGCCACGATAATCTGCACACCATGCTTCAGGGTGCGAATCTGGCTTCCGATGTCGGTACCGCCATAAACTGCGGCAATATGCAAACCGTCGATGTACTTGGCAAAACTGTTCAAATCGTCTGCTATCTGGAGGCAGAGCTCACGTGTAGGACTGAGGATGACAGCCTGTGTCTGCTTGCTGCTGGCATCAGTTTTCTGGATAACCGGAATACCGTAAGATGCAGTCTTACCCGTACCGGTCTGCGCCAACGCAATCACGTCGTTCTTATTACCAAGCAAATATGGGATAACTTCTTCCTGAACTGGCATTGGATTCTCAAATCCAAGCTCTTCGATGGCACGGCGAATCTCCTCGCTCACGCCTAATTCTTCAAATGTCTTCAAATCTTTTTAACCTTAATTCATTATAATCTAAATGGAAGGCCGAATTCACCCTCCCAGCCATGAATTAGGGTGCAAAATCCTTCCGAAACGCTTGCGGCAATCCCACGCATTTATTAAGATTGCCTAAATTCGGGTGCAAAGATACGAAAAAAATGTGAGTTTCTTGCAGATTTCTGCAATATTTTATTACCTTTGCATGAAAGTTACAACAAACAGATAACCAAGAAAACTTGAAATATATGAAAAAAGTTATTTTCACCCAAGAATGGATTGCTTTGCATCCATACGAAAAAGCAGACGAAACAGATCTGTATTATACAGAACTCGCCAACGAAATATACCACGCTCTTGACGAGGCGTGCTACACCCATAACTTCAAGAATATGGATGAAGCCAAGCAGCTGGCACTCAGCATTGCCGGTTATTTCGAAGATGTGATTTCGGGCACAGGCATTTGGAAGACTTTCACGGAAGAATGCAAGCAGCGCTACGGCACCTACATTCCTTTCTATGAGAAAGAAAGCGAATTCATCAAGAGTACGCTCAACGAAGATGACCCGGCTTACGACCCTGAGGAAATCAACATCGCTGATGTCAAGTTCCTGCTCTGGCACCATTACCAGCAGAGCAGTTTCGTACAGGAAGCTGTTCCTTTCCTCTTCGGAACCCTGGAACTGGCTGCCAAACTTGCCTACAACATTCTCGACAGAGAGTATGAAACGGCTCCGGAAAACGAGCGTCTTCTGACTTATCTCAGCGAAATGCCTGAGATAGAGGGCAACGCTGAAACGACCGAAGAGGAAATCGAGAAGAACAAGGAGTTGGATGAGATTCACCGTCGCGACACCCTGGCGTGGTTCCATTATGGTTGCTATTTCAACGTGGGCAACCAGAAGCGCCTGCAGTTTACCCTCCAGCAGATGGCAAACTCGCCTCAGGGTCTCACCGAGCCGCTCGCTTATTCTGTGCAGATGGAAATGACCATCGCCGGCAGAAACAATCTTCTGGCGCTCACTTCTTACGAATGGCTCCGCAAGATTTGCAGGAACATGCCTACTCATAAGCTCTGGGAGGATGAGGAGTTCAGGAAGAAGGCTATAGAGCTACATGAAAAGGCAGATCATGAGAAGGCGATTCACGACTACAATCTGCTCAAGGCGAAGGGATATGAAGACAAGTTCATCTTCCTGGAAGATGTGAAGACGCTGAAGGAATTCCTCAAGGAGATTGAATTCGAGTTGCCAAAGGACATCCGATTCCCTCAGAAATATGAGAAAGGCATCATCTTAAGCGGAAGTCCATATACAGGCATCAACATCAGTTTCGGTCTGGCTCATTGCATCGCATCTCCTGAGAACCCATACTATGTTCAGGAGCGTGCAGAGACCGACAGCTTTGGCATTATCAGCGGCAATGGTCTCCCATTCCCTTACGAAATTGTCTGCAAACTGATAGAAAACAACCTGATTCCTGACGCAAACATCTTTACGAGCCAGTATGTAAAGGAAGAAGGCTTGAAGATTACGCAGGCAAACCTCCAGTTCCTTGCCGATTACTACCTGATGGGTAGAAAGGATAAAGACCTGTCGCCTAAGGAGTTGTGGTAAAGACGCATTCAGCATACTCAAAAGTTCACTACGCTAACTCCATTTTTTAAGGGGTTAGCGTAGTAGACTTTTACAGATTTATAGAAAAAAGAGCGGAAAATCAGCTGTTAACTGTTAACTCTGTTAACCCCAAGCTGTTCTTCCGCTCTTTTTATTATAAATGTTGACAGACATTCTTTTGCTGTCTTCAAACAATATTAAAGAGCTATCAGCTTGCAGCAATTATTAAATATACGTAATTTTCCATATAAATATGTAATAAAGTACATATCCATCATTATTTTTTAGTAATTTCGCAGTTAGTAATTCTAAAATCACTAATTATGAAATTCGTAGATAGAATCAGGGAACAAGCTGTTTTACAGACAGCTTTGGAGTCTAAAGCTTCAAGCTTCATTGTGATATACGGACGAAGGAGACTTGGAAAATCAACTCTCATCAGAAGAGTGTTGAAAGATGGAGACATTTACTTTGAAGCCAACCTAAGCGAGAAAACTACCCAGCTAAGTCTGTTGGCACGCACCATAGGCACGGAATATCCGGGCTTCGACAGCCCTGTGTATTCTTCCTGGGAAGACATCATCATGGCTTTCAACTACCGTTGCAAGGAAAACGCAACACTTGTCTTGGACGAGTTCCCATATCTAGTTCAGAAAGATCCAGCATTACCTTCTACTCTACAACGAATCCTCGATAGGCGTATTACCGGAGTAAATGAATTGCGCTGCAACATCATCATCTGCGGCTCTTCACAGAGAATGATGCACGGTCTCTTACAAGGTTCAGAACCTCTTTATGGCAGAGCCGACCGTATTTTCATCCTACGTCCTGTCAAGTTGCCTTGGTGGCAAGAAATCATCAACACCTCAGCCAAGGAACTTGTAGAAGAGTACTCTATATGGGGAGGAGTGCCTCAGTACTGGAGTCAACGAGAAAGATTCTGCTCTTTGGACGAAGCCATTCAAGAACTGATATTAGACGAAATGGGAAATCTCTATGACGAGCCTGCCCGTCTGTTTATGGATGAGGTATCAGATATCGCGCCCTATTCATCTATCATGCTTGCGGTGGGTAGTGGAAAGCAGAAGTATTCCAGCATTTCTGATGCTCTTGGCAAGACTACGGCAGAGCTTGCCAAACCGATAAAAATTCTGACTGAAATGGCTTTCCTCAGAAAGGAAGTACCATTTGGCGAAAATCCGCAGAAGACAAAGAAGATTCTTTATCGGATAGATGACCCATTCATGGCGTTCTATTACAGATTCATCGAACCAAACAAGTCTATGATTGCCTTGGGACGTGGCAACATTGCAAAGAAATTCATCAATGACGGTTTCAACGGTCATGTTGCCGAGGTTTGGGAAAGACTGTGCCAGTTGGCTGTCTGTGGTAGCGACATAGAAGGTCACACATGGGGTGAAGCCTCACGCTGGTGGGGCAAGGTTCCCATCTTTGAAGAAGGCAAGAAAACCCCTGTCGGCAACGAGGAACTTGAATTTGATGTTGTTGCAGAAGACCTCTTTGACAAGAACACAATACTTGTAGGAGAATGTAAATGGACAGCCCCTGATTATGCCGACCGACTTTTGGAAAAGCTGAAGAGAAAGGTGTCTCTCGCCCCATTTGCCCAGGGAAAGAATGTAATATACCTCCTTTTCCTAAGAGAAAAGCCCCTACCTGGTCCTCAGCCTTGCAAGGTGATATTGCCAGAAGAAGTGGCAAGTTTGCTGCATCATTGAGCTAACCTAAATTATGTTCCGTAAGGTAATGATTTAAAACTTGGTTGTAGTAAAAACACAAAAGTCTACTACGCTAACCCCTAAAAAAATGGCGTTAGCGTAGTAGACTTTTAATATTTAAGAGAAGAAGGTACAGAAAAACAGCTGTTAACTGTTAACTCTGTTAACCCCTATTTCAGATTCTTGTCCAGAAACTCCAGCATTTTCTCCTGCGCCTTCAATCCGCAGGAATGAGGGATGTCCCAAAGCTCCGTATCCAGCAGATTATCTGCTCCCTGACTCTTCCAAACCTTGTGCATTTCGGCGAAAGCATCTTTTACACCAGGCACAGGGAAGAGCTTATCTTTTGTGCCATTGATGAAGAGCATCGGCTTCGGACAGGCGAGAGAGGCGATGTGAGGATAATCGAGATATTGGCGAAGACCCGGAATGCAATTCGCAAAGCCGCCATTCTCCTTTCTTCCGAATCTCCGGGTAAGCTGAGCGTCGGTGGTAATCATCCAGCAGATGGAAGCACCCGCCTTGATCCTATCCGATAAAGCAGAGAGCATCCACGAGCGATAGGCTCCCATCGAACACCCCACGCATCCGATACGCTTCGCATCTACCACCGTCAGCGAAGCCAGGAACTCGGTACTGGCGATATCATCGTAAGTCATGAAGGCAGAGAGGTCTCTACCCAGCATCATCATGTTGCCGGCAATGAGATCGTATTTGTTTCTATCCACGCCCTCCTTCCGGCCTCGTTCTCCCCACATCGGAGCATCTGCCGAAAAGACTATGTAACCATGTTTCGCCAGATAATCGCCCACGTACTGATTATCGTAAAGTTGCTTTGCCCACGCATCCGCATCATCCAGAATCTCCTGGCAGAGCGCCTGCTTCGTAGGAGAATCTTTTTCTTCCGGAGTAAAGAAAGGGCGAATCATCTTCTCCTTTCCGATAAAGAGATGAGCACCATGATCATGAAGCGCATTGACTGTTGGGAATGGTCCCTTGCCATCCGGAATCAGGAGATAAGCCGTAATACGGGAATAGGCGTTGATATTAAAGGCGATTTTCTGCGCCTTATATCCGTCTCTCTGTTCCTCGCCCAAAACTTCCATATCCCAAGCCGCAGCCGCTTTCGGAGGCGTCATCATGCATTCGAACACCTTCGCCCTTGCCGTCTTTTTCCACTTCTTGAAGTTCTTAATCGGACTGTTTCCCCAAGCCATCGGATAGGTCAGTTCCTTCTTCAGCGTTTCTACATAGGTAGGAATCTCTCCCTGCCATTCATACTTCTCCCGCTTCTGAAGCTTCGGTTTCGAAGAGGTTTTTGCAAGCGACACAGAGGTCTGTGCAAGCGCCACCGACGCCTGCAACAATGCGATGATACTATATGTGATAATCCTTTTCATTCTCTTGTCTTGTTTTGTTAGAAATCTTTCTTCCTGTTTATAAGATTAGTTATTGTTTGCAAAATTAAGAAATTATCCGCAAAAAGAGCCCAATAATCTCGATATTTTTGCGTACCTTTGCCTAAAACATTTATAAATAACGGATAAAACATTCATAAACAACAGATAAAACATTATCAAATAGAAGATAAAGCAATATGAAAATAGCAGTTTTTTGTTCAGCAAATAAGAATATCGACCCCGACTTCTTCACATTGACTGAAGAGATGGGAAAGTGGATGGCTGAGAACGGCCACGACCTGGTTTTCGGCGGCTGCAACTCCGGTCTGATGGATTGCATCGGCAAGGCGGTGAAGGCGCATGGCGGCAGAACCATCGGTGTGGTTCCTACGCTTGTAGAGCGAGGAGGCAGAACCTTCCCAGACCTCGACATCGAGATTCCGTGTGATAATCTCAGCGACCGCAAGGACCTGATGCTTGCCCAGAGCGACATCTTCGTAGCCCTTCCTGGCGGCATCGGCACCCTGGATGAAATCTTCACCATCGCCGCTGCGCACACCATCGGCTACCATCACAAAATGGTGATTCTCTACAACATGAAAGGGTTCTGGAACTCCACCATCGCCCTGTTGGATGACATGGCAGAGAAAAGGATGATTCGTGGCGATTGGCGGGATGTGATTGAAGTGGCAGATAACCTGGAAGAATTGGCAAAGCTCTGCGAGGGATAGAACCCTCTATAGAAAAGTAAAGCTACCTTCTGCCGAATGACTTCTCGGTAGAAGGTAGCTTTACTTCATAATACATCATTTTATGACGTTTTTTTGTGTCAGACACAATTTTGGGGAGTAAAAACACGGTTTACTTCAGCATCCATTCCCAAGCAGGAATTATATGCACCGTCTTCCCATCCACGGTAAGCTCCTCTTTCTCATTTAGCGTAATGATGTAACCCTCAGACAAATCATAGATTTCCATCGCCTCTTGCAAGCCCTCTATTTCACGCTTGCGAGTCTTCTCATCATCCATCTTCACCGTAACCTGGTAAGCCTGGGTAATCCTTACACCTTCTCTCACCACAAAGTCACACTCCTTCTTGTCGGCATGATAGAACAGGTCACAACCCCTTCGCAGCAATTCGATGAAAACGGCATTCTCCAGTTTTACACCATTGTTATCCGTGACATTGAAACCCATCCTGCTGATGATGGCATTATCTATAAAATACACCTTCTTCGGGCTCAACATCTGGGTCTTTACCGATGGAGCATACTTCAATAACTGGAATATCATGTAGGTTTGCTGAATATATTCCAGATAGTTCTTGATGGTTTCGGGATGGCGAATGCCCACTATCTTTCCCAGCGAGTTATAGGTAACACGCTGGGTGGCATTGCTGGCAAGATAAAATGCAAGTTCTTTAATTTCCTTGTCGTTTGTAAGACCATTGCGAGCCATCACATCCCGGAAGATAATGCTCTCATAAAGTGAGGACAGGTAACTGACGGAACCCGTCTGAAGATATTTCGGGAAACCACCCCTCTCCAAGAAATCACGGAAATGACCCAGCAGTTTGGAACGGCTCGCCATCAGATAGAAATCTTTCTGCGAAGGCTCAATATGCTCCAGCTGCAAGTATTCGGCAAAAGAGAAAGGATAAACCTCCACAGAGATATAACGCCCTGTGAGATGAGTGCCCATCTCCTTGCTCAGCATCCGGGCATTTGAGCCTGTCACCACCACCTTATTGCCTTCATTGTAAAGGCGCCTCACAAAGGTTTCCCAACCCGCAATGTTTTGAATCTCATCAAAGTAATAGGTGTGTTGCTCACCAAAAAGCTCAAAGAAGCATTCCTGCAAGGTTGCAAAATTTTCAAGCTTAAAGTTTACGAGACGCTCATCGTCAAAATTGAAGAAGAAATCTTTCTCCTCCAACTTATCACGCAGTTGCTGCAGCAACACCGACTTTCCACATCGTCTTACACCAGTTATGATAAGGATTTCCGAGGTGGTAAGCCATTCCTCTTCTATGTGTCGAGGGATGGCATCCTGCATAAGATGCCTGCAGTTGTCCTGCTGCTCAAATATTATTTGTTTCAACAGTTCTTTCATTGCTTTACTATTTTATGATTCGTGGGCAAAAATAAGAAAAATATCTGAAAGTAGCAAGAGAAAAAACAAAAATCTTTCATTCTGAATGAATAATTTTTCAGAAATCTTTCATTTTGAATGAACACTTTTGCCTAAAATCTTTCATTTAGAATGAATGGTTTTCGATTAGTTCCTTAAAAAACAAAAGAAAGAGCGGAAAAACAACTGTTAACTGTTAACTCTGTTAACCCCAGTTGCCATTCCGCTCTTTTATAATAATCTCTAACAAGAAATCTTTTATTCTGCCAGCAGCTTCTCTGCCATAGCCTTACCCAGAGCCTCGCACTGCGCCTTTACCTCTGGAGTAATCGCCTGCTTCATATCTACAGGCTCGCCTACAGCCTCGTAGTGGAGCTTAGTTTCGTTCCACTCCTGAATCTTTGCTACTGCCTTGCTTGCCCAGCAATGAGAACCATACCAACCGAGGAGGTGGTTCTTAACGTCCTTATTGGCAAGCTCGGAGAGGAGAACCTCCATCTCGTGATAAAGACCGGCATTGTAGGTTGGAGCACCCACGATAAGGCCCTTGTAGCGGAAGATGTCGCGCAGGATGTAGCTGTGGTGAGTCTTCGAGATGTTGTACATTACGATGTTCTTCACGCCAGCCTTGCTTGCCGCACGGGCGATGATTTCAGCCATGCGCTCGGTGTTGCCGTACATGGTGCCGTAGCAGATAACGAGGCCCGGCTCCGTCTCGTACTTCGACATCTTATCATACATGCCGATCACCTTCTCAATATGCTCGTGCCAAACCGGACCATGGGTTGAGCAGATGTAATCCAGCTCCACGCCAGCCAACTTCTTCAAGGCATTCTGAACAGGGATTCCATACTTACCCACAATGTTTGAGTAGTAGCGAACCATCTCCAGCCAGAAAGTCTCGCAGTTGATTTCCGTATCGATGATTCCGCCGTTCAACGCTCCGAAGCAGCCGAACGCATCACCCGAGAAGAGCACCTTGTTCTTCGCATCGAGGGTTACCATGGTCTCTGGCCAGTGAACCATAGGGATGAGAACGAAACTCAGCTCGTGGTTGCCCAATGAAAGGGTTCCGCCATTCTTCACCTCTACCACGTCATCTGTTACGCCGTAGAAGCCTTCGAGCATTCCCAGGGTCTTCTTGTTGCCCACAATCTTGATGTTAGGGTAATATTTCTTGATGAGGGCGATGGAGCCGCTGTGGTCAGGTTCCATGTGGTTGATGATAAGATAATCGATTTCTCGGTCGCCAATCACCTCGTGGATGTTCTCGAGGAACTGGGTGAAGAAATCAACCTCTACAGTATCTACCAGCGCTACCTTCTCATCGTCAATGATATAAGAGTTGTAGCTCACTCCGTTAGGCAAAGGCCAGAGGCCCTCAAAACGATGCTTGTTGCGGTCGTTTACGCCTACGTAATAAATCTTGTTTGTAATTTCTGTCATATCTTTTATATTTTTATAATTCCTTCTTCTTTTCTTCTCCGAATTCCTTGGAAACATAATTGTAGATGTCCTTGCAGCATTCGGTGGAGAATTCTTGAGCCGAAACAAGGAGACTGTCCCATTGCGCCTCAGATAAGCCGCGGTCGATGTCCTCGCGGGTGATTCCATCCTTGATCAGTCCGAAAACGAAACCGGCATTGAAATTATCGCCGGCTCCGATAGTGCTCACCGGTTTCATCTTCTTCGAAGGATAACTCTTGGCAAAGCCGTTCTCGGCACGAACCTCTACAGGCTCAGCGCCCTGAGTGCAGATAAACTTCTTGCAGTAGAAACTGATTTCGGCATTATAAACCTTATCCGCCTCCGGTTTCTTGTAGAGGATTCCGAAGTCCTCGTGGCTTCCGCGTACGAAATCAGCCATCTCCAGGTTCTCTATCAGATTAGGTGTAATCTTCATGATTTCGTTCTGATGAGAAGCACGGAAGTTGATGTCGTAATAAAGAATGGCGCCGTGCTCCTTCGCATACTCCAGGAAGCCGGCAACCTGAGGACGGACCACAGGATTCAGAGCGAAGAACGAACCGAAGAGCACGATGTCGCCAGGATTGATTTCCGGTGTGGCAAACTCCAGCTGGTCGTGAGGATGATCCTTGTAGAAGATGTAGTCGGCATTGTTGTTCTCGTCGAGGAAAGCCAGCGAGAGCGGCGACTTCGATTCCGGAAAGATGCTCACATTGTCAGCATTCACCCCATTATCTCTCAAAAACTGAATCACATACTCTCCTATGCGGTCGTTGCCCGCCTCGCTGATAAACGAAGCATTTACGCCCGCACGGCCCAACGAGATGACTGCATTGAATGATGAGCCACCCGGTACTGCCTCTATCGGCTTGCCGCCCTTGAAGATGATGTCAAGCACGGTTTCTCCTATTCCTATTACTTTGCGCATTGTTTTTTGATGTCTATATTTATTTTTTGGGAGCAAAGATAAGTCTTTTTGGCGATAATGCAAAATAAATGACTATTTTTTTGGATAAATTACATTTTCAGTGTAACTTTGCACCTTGAAATGAAATACAATACTTATACACTCGATAATGGACTCCGCATCATCCACCTGCCTTCAGACAGCAAGGTGGTGTATTGCGGTTACCAGATTAACGCCGGCACCCGAAACGAGGAGCTGGGCGAAGAAGGACTTGCCCACTTCTGCGAGCACGTTACTTTCAAGGGCACAGAGCGCCGCAAGGCGTGGCACATTCTCAACTGTCTGGAGAGCGTGGGAGGCGACCTGAACGCCTACACCAACAAGGAGGGCACGGTTTATTACTCCGCCATCCTCAAGGAGCACATCGCAAGAGCCGCAGATCTGCTCACCGACATCGTTTTCCATTCGGTTTATCCGCAAGCGGAAATCGACAAGGAGGTAGAGGTAATCTGCGATGAGATAGAGAGTTACAACGATTCTCCTGCCGAACTGATTTATGATGAATTCGAAAACATCATCTTCAAGGACTCGCCGCTGGGCCACAATATTCTGGGCACAGCCGAGCAGGTTCGCTCGTTCAAGACAGAAGATGCGCTGCGCTTTACAAGAAAACTTTACCGGCCGGATAATGCGATATTCTTCGCTTACGGAGACATTGACTTCAAGAAGCTGGTAAGACTTCTTCAGAGGGCGCTCGCAGATGATGAATCTGTGGTCAACCTTGCTGAGGAAAAGCTCCCACAGATTTCACAGATTACACAGATCTCATGGAATGAGAATTCTATTGCTGAAGAGAAATCTGTGTCATCTGTGAAATCTGTGGGACCTAAAAATTATCCATCTGTGGGGGAAGAGGTTGCCGGGCAGACGATTGTGATGCAGAAGAATACGCATCAGGCTCATGTGATGATTGGAACCCGCGCCTACGATGTGAACGACAGCCGCAGAATGCCGCTCTATCTGCTCAACAATATGCTGGGCGGACCGGGAATGAACGCCAAGCTGAACCTAGCCCTGCGCGAGCACAACGGACTGGTTTACACCGTAGAGAGCACGATGGTGGCTTATGGCGATACGGGCATTTGGAGCATTTATTTCGGCTGCGATGAGCACGACGTGAAGCGCTGCCTAAGACTGGTTCGCAAGGAACTGGATAAGTTCATGCAGAAACCGCTGAGCGAGGCGCAGCTCAAGGCCGCCAAGAAGCAGATAAAGGGACAGGTAGGCGTGGCTTGCGACAACCGCGAGAACTTTGCCCTCGACTTCGGCAAGAGCTTCCTTCACTATGGCTGGGAGAAGAATGTAGACCGACTCTACGAGCAGGTGGATGAGATTACTGCCGAACAGATACAGGCTGTGGCTCAGGAGTTGTTTGATAAAGACAGGCTCACCACGCTGATTTTCAGATAATGTTGATTTTCAGACAAATAGCTCAAGTAATAAGAAAACAAAGAAGGCAACAACTTGGGTCGTCATGCGACTTCCCTCGTTGTTGCCTTCGTAATTTAATGAATTAAAAACTGCTTTTTTCTTAAAAACAACTAACAATTAACCTAAAAACTTAAACCTAAAAACCTAAAATGAAAATCTATAAAACCTAAAACGAATTCTTAACAATCTATATATGAAATCCCCAATCAGAATTTATCACGAAAACTCTCAGGGGACAGTATGAATTTCAAATGAAAAGGAGTTTTTACTCTCCTCTCTGATTTCGGAAGCCCTTTTGGCTCCCTACTGTTTTTTACTCAGCTGTGCATTGCTGCCAGCCATTTTTTAATCTCGGCTCTTTTGGAGCCCTTCGCATGGCTAATCTCTGATTAAGCCAACTTGTTGCTAATAGCACCAACTTCAGCTACACATGCAACAACTACTGCGAAAATCATTCCTAATACTAACATAATTTTTTCCTTTCTTAAATTTGTTATCTTAAATATACAATCTTGTAGTTTTACCTAACAAAATCTTAACTCTTTACCTCCCGAAGGAGGATTTCCATGCTTTCTCAGCTTCGTAGCTTATTTGCCGCAGTTCATTCCGAGGTTCATACCTGTGCAAGCAACTACTGCGAATGCTACTACTGCTACTGTCATTATCCCGAACATTGCCATAATCTTTTTCCTTTCTTTTAACCTCTTAATCAGTCTCTTCGAGATTTTCCAGAAGTCTTCGTCCGAATCTCAGAACCTGGTTCCGAACCGGCCTCAAACTTGTCTCGAATCGATTTCATAAGTTATCCTTACTGAATCAATCTTTTATCCTTTTTTCTTTTTCTGGTGCAAAGGTACAACTTTTTGTGTGCGCACACAAATATTTTAGGAGAAATGTTTCAAAAAGCCCTTTTTTCTTGATTAAGGTCAAGAACATTTACATTCTCATTACAAAATCAGGCACGAATTACACGAATTACACGGATTTAAGTCTCTCATGTCAATTAAAACACATTCATAATCTCATAGAACATCCGTGTAATCCGCATAATCCGTGCCTAATCTATTCTACGCTGCCATTTCCGGCGTTCCGTAGTGCCCGTACTTGGCGATGAAACGGGCGGTCTTGGTGTAGGTGCCGTCCTCGTTCTTCATGATGAAGCCACGCTTCTTCCAGTTGCACAGCAGGATGGCAAGCTTCGTCTTGGTGCCATGAACCTGACAGATGTTCTGAATCTCAGTCTTGTCAAAGGTGTCATGAACGTAGAGAAGAAGATTGCTCACACCGGGAGTATGACACACAGAGCGGCTGTCTGCATCTATCGCCTCCTGCATCTGATTGCCGAAGAAACGCATCTTGCACCACAGATCATACTTCACGCTCCATACGATGAAATCCTCTATCGCCTTCTCCCACTTCTCGCCATTCGCCAGATAAAGCACCATCGCGCGGCGGAAACCATTCGCCAGACCACGCTTGGCAAACTCGGCGTAAGGCTTGTTGTAAGCCAGCTGAGCCATCTCCATAATCTCATTCTCCAGGCGCTCGATAAGCTGGCGAGCCTTACGGCACTCCTTGAAACCGCTAGCTGCGTTCAGCTGCTGGATGTAAGGAGAAAGCTGCGACTTGAACTGCGCATCATAACTGCCCACCTCCGGACGCGGAGCGAAATCGGGACGGATGATGGTGGCGAGCGACAGGCGGCTCACGGCTCCATCAGCCACCTCACGAACCGAGAAGAACTTCTGCGTAACGGCAATGGTGCTCGAAGCATTCCAGTTGAAACGGGTCTTTACGCGGGCTGTAACGCTCTTGGTGCCTACTCGCTCCTGGCCGTCCTCTGAATTGTCCCAGCAGAGGCGAATCAGCTGGCTAGGGTCGTTAAACTTCCTGAGCATGTCTACCTCGTCCATCTTGCAGTAGAGATAAGCATCGCCAGCCTTCTGTACATCGTCGAGACGCTGGATGTAGGCAGCGCGGGTAAGGTCGGGCGAAACGATGCGGATGCAGATGTCTTCCGGGCGCACAGGCTTCTTCTTGTTGTCGCCCATGGTGTTCACCTCGTCCTTCCAGTCCTGCTCCTTCTGGCGGTTCACCTTATCCATCTGAACCAGGTCTTCGATGATGCAGTCGATGGGTCCGTTGACGAGCGATTTGCCTGACGACATGGCTGCAATGAGCAGATTCATCATCGCCGCCTCGTGCACCTGATTATCCGTGTAGCGGAAGGTTACGCCCTTAAGATGAGCGGCAAGCGCAGGGAAGACCGCCATTGCCACAGCCGCCTTGAAATCGGCAGGCACCTTGCTGGTGAGCAGCTTGATGAGCTTAGGCAACTTGGCTGGCAACTGAGGAGGAACATCGGCATAGATTCCCGCCTTCTCGGTGGCCTGCTTGGCAAGATGATTCTTGCGGGCAGTCTCTACAGCCTGCTTTACCAAATCCGGAATCGCAGTAGATTGCGCCACCTTGCAGGCATTCTCTACGGTGGCGAACGCCTTCGCCTCGTCTTCGCCAAAGGTTTCTATTACCTGCTTGATCCAAGCCGCCTCACTATTACAGATGTATCTCAGCAGGCAGGCTTCACGATAGATGAAGTTGTTGCGGTTGCCGTGGACAGGAGCGCCGCCCATCAGCTCTACCAGCGCCTTCACAATCTCCCCGTAAGGAACGCCGTCGTAAGTCTGCTCATACTGCACGGCATTGGCAGCCCGTCTCGCCTTCTCCTCCTCGCTCTCGATGGGTTCGAAATCTACGTTTGGAGCAGAAGATGCATTCTGAAATGCCTGGCTCTGAGAAGATGCATTCTGAGAGGCTCCTGACCGGGCTGAATCTACATCCAGCGGACGTCCGTCAATATCCAGTCCTCTCTTGCGGTAAGCCTCACGATATTCAGCCACGGCTTCCTTATCCAGGCGCTTGTACCAGTCGTCGGCAGTATAAATCTGACTTGCCGCATCGGTGATGAAGATGATGCGCTCCGGGGTTACGCAGCTAGGGTCTTCGGTGGCGTGGATGAGTTTGCAGAAGGCGCTCTGAGCCTCAGCGATGGTCATTCCTACCGGGATGCGGATATCGATGTGGGCCTTGTTGCGGGCTGAGCGCTCGATGTGGAGCACTTTCCCCTTCCAGAGTTCGATGTCTTCGGCTGAGAAGATTTTCTCTCTGAAGAGCTTCTCTGTAGGCTCATCAAACATTCCGTTCAGCAGAAGGGCGTTCTTCACCGCTGGCTCAACCTCCTCAGGGTTATCATTATCTACGGTTGTCTGGAAGGTGAAAGCCTCTGGGTCGATGAACTTCTGGGCACGATGGTCTTCGAGGAAGTGGAAGTAGTGAGGCGAGCGGAAAGGCAACTGCTTCTTGAGGTCAGTAATCTTGCGGTCGAGCTGCCGGTAAGTCTCTCCTGCCTTCATCTCCTCCTGCATCATCTGGTTCTGCTGGGCGGTGAGGTCACGGATCTGACCAACGAGCTGTGCGAGCCAAGGCTGCTTGGTAAGCTCGGTGTAGTAATCGAGGAGATGGGATGAAATCTGTCCCATGTTCGCTCTGCGGTTAGGGTTCATTGCGATGATGCGGCTGCTGAGCTGCTTGCATTCATCAAAGGTTAATGATTTTTGTGTCATAAATCTATATTTTTTAGTTGTAAAAGACAGGCTCTTTGCAGAAACCTGCCGCCTCCCATTCTGAAAAGCGGTGCAAAGATAAGGAAAAAGAAAGTAACTCCATTATTATACCTCTGCCGGTAAAAGCTGTATAGAAATATCGGGCAAGAGGGATAAAAGTTTTTAGATTCAGGTATAAAGAGAGGTATAAAACAAGGGAGAAGAAAAGAAACAGGCTACAAGAAAAAAGCGTTGGCAACAGATTACAAATCCGCTGCCAACGCCCATTATTCTTTTAGCCAATCATCTAACATAATACCCTTCTTAAAAGCTTCTTCTCCCAGGATTTTCATAAAAATATCAACAATCTCACAATAACGGTTGAATTTTGCCTCTTGTGTATTAATCAATTCTTCCTGCTCCAGATCTTTCCATTTCAAAGCTTCATGGTTGGAAAAGGGAGCGATTCCTGCTTGCCTCAAATCATCCCTACCGCAGAGACGAGCTTTCGGACCGGATATTTTTTTGCCTTCAAATAGCTCTTCCAAGAATGTACAGAACGATTGAGGAGATTTGGGTGGGAGTAATTCCCAATCGCCCATCAGGCGGAAAATAGGATACCAATAGGCCTGTTTTGAAAGAAACACGCCATAATATCCCCTCTTCTGATAAACAGCAATCTTCAAGACTGCCTTTTTCACCAGTGCCATGAGTTCCTTCTTATGCTCTCCAATCGCAGGTTTCTTCCCCACAGTCTTCATCGCTATCAGTGACTCCTCATCGCCGTGCTTGCCCCATTGCTTCACATCGTCCACCCTGCCGTTCATAATCATCAGCACGATGCCCGAGAGCAGCTGGAGCATCTTCTTTCTAGGCACACGCTTATAGAACACCTGACGGAGAAAATCTACAGGGTCGGCCTTGAATGTTGGGTAGAGATTGTGGGGGAAGGCGTCCAGCTGCTGTTCTATGGCGTCCAGCTGGTCTTTATAATCGTAGGTGCCCGTCTGCTTCTTCTTGATGGCATTCGGGGCTTCTACGAAGAAAGAATAGGCCGCACGCTCGCGGTAAGCCGAACTGGTGATGAATCCCATCTCGGTAAGCAGAACAGCCCGGAGGCGCTGCAGTTCCTCATCGTCTATCTGCTCCAGCTTATGAAGGATGCGGTTTCTGGCCTGCGTCATTTCGCGGGAATAATCGCTGCGCTGGATTTCGAGGAAACTGCTGAGCCGCTCTCTAGCCTCAGAAAGGCAATCAGAAAGTTCCTCGCGCAGCATCGCCTCAGTTTCTGCATCAAGAGAGCCTTCAGAGAGCGTATTCTGGAGACGGATGATGCTGTTGATGACGCCTTCGAGCATCATGGTGCAGTCGCTGAAGCGGGTGAGCTGTTCGATGGGCAGCACAGGACCGGAGTATTGCCAGTCATCATAAATCTTATCATCATATATTTCGCGGCGCGCCTGCTCCATCTCCTCATCAGAAACATCAGAGAGTGCCCTCACCATGAGCTGCAATCCAGCCTTATCGCCCTCGTTCTTGCTGTTGCAGCCTATGCAGCGGGTGCGCAGGTTCCGCTCCTTACGGGCGATGATGAGGGCGCGTACGTCCTCGCCTTCCAGGGCTGAAACATAGCCTATGAGCTGCTGTTTGTCATAAGCTTTCACCGCCAGCATGTCGAAGGTGTTGGCGTCATCGGGCACGAGGCAGATGGTTCTCCCCTCTGCTTCTTTAGCATACTCTACCTCATGGCCTTTCACGTCATTATGGGTGAGTCCTACGATATGGAATGTGAGATTCTTCATTTTATGTTGTTATTATTGTTTTTACGTTTGTTTGCAGTCAGGTTACAAAAGTAAGGTTTTTCGGTGAAACCACCAAGCATTCTTGTTTAAATTTCCTAAAAGCAGCTGGGGGGTTAACAGGGTTAACAGTTAACAGCTGTTTTTTGCATGGTCCCCCTCGCGTACCTTATTATATAATATTATATATATACTTATTTTTATATAAGTGTGTGGATGGAAGTATGCATTTTTGGGGTGTTAACTGTTAACCTGTTAACCTTTCCCTCTCAGAACGCTCCTCTCCCAACAGAACGCCCCCTCTCCCGATGCCTGTTAAAAGAAGACTGGCTGAGCCTTGGCAGAAAAAGCTCAAACACCCTGCTACAGTCCATTTTACGGGCTTATATGAAGGCTGGCATGAGGCATAAATGATGACTGATACGAGGCTTAAATGATGGCTGAAAAGGGGCTAAATGATGCCTCGCGAGGGGATGGATCATGCATCGCGACGGAATGAGAAATGCATCACGAGGGAAGAAAATTTTCATCACGATGGAAAAAAATCAGCCTCGCGAGGCAGAAAATTGGAATATTTTTCATAACTTTGCTGCCAAAATATGAACAATAAATTTTTAAGAGTATGAATTCAAAATCAGCAGCAAAATTGGCTGCTTGCGCCTCATTAGCGCTATTTTTGAGTGGAATTCCTTCACAGAAGGCCTGTGCACAAGAGCAGGAGAAGAAGGTTGTGGTAGAAGATGCAGACAACGAGAAGCGCTATCTGCCAGCCAACAGCATCAGCGTAAGCAGCGGATATTCATGGCTCAGCAACGAAATTCTTACGGCCAACGGCGATAAACTGGGCAGAACGCCTACCGGCTTCGACGTGACCATGGAATACGCCCATCTGTGGAAACTGAAGAACACCCGCCGTCCTATTTATATCGGCTTCTCCATTAATGGCGTGGGCAGCAGAACCAAGGTGAAAATCCCTAGAAACGGCGGCAACGACGTCGACGATGTAATCATGAACTATTTCGTCGGTGCGGGTTACAAAATGGCCTACAAGACCAACAAACGCTTCATCTGGAATCTGCTGCTGAGCCTTGGCTACGCCTGCACAGACGAAGATTTCGCCACCGTAGATGGCTTTGGCGTCTATGCGGAAATGGGATGCGAATACATGCTCAGCAAGCACTGGTCGGCTGGCGTGAATCTTGGCGGCATGTCATCCGCTTACAAGCAGCCGGTAGGCTGGGACGGCAGCAAATATAAATTCGGAATCGATCACAATGGCTTGCGCGCAAAGCTGGCCTACTACTTCTAATTACGGAACCAGGCACATTGATTTTAAAAGCAGCGAGGCGATACTCTTCTCTTATAGGAAGAATATCGCCTCGTTGCCTTCATTGAAAAGAAGGTCAAGGATGCTCATATTGGGCTGAAAACCGTGTTTCTGCCCGTAAACCTGGTAATAGCGCTTCGACTCGAATTCGGGGTCAGGAAGGGGTTTCTTGGGGCGAATCGCATCGCGGAAATCCTTGATTGGAGTGTTGAGTGTTGAATGTTGAATGTTGAATTGGGCTTGCGCCTCAGGGCTATCGAATTGGCTTTCCCTTCGGTCGCCGAACGTTGTTTCTTCACTCTTAACTCTTCGTTCTTCGCTTTCTATGCTCTTCACTTTTCGTTCTTCACTTAAAACGTATTCGTCAGTGACGCTTATCTTCGGACGGATGTCGAGGAGCTCTATCATCTTCGCGGTTGTCTCCATGTTGAAATCGAAGAGGAACTCGTATTTCTTCTCGTAGAAGGGGCGGATGTCGTCCTGATAATACTCGAAGAATGGGCTCTCGCCGTAGGCGGAAAGGAGCGCATTCCAGTGGACGTGGCGCCAGTTGGCGTGGTCGGAGATGCGGATGTCCTTCATCGACAGAGAGATGTCGTGATTGGTGGGGATGGTGAGCGAGAGGGGGCCGTTGGTGGTAGGGATGATCATACGGTTACGATAGGTTTGCTTGATAAAGCTCTCGTGGCGCTCTATCAGGCATTCATCGTAGCGGTTCAGCTTCTGGTACCACTGGATGGGGCCGAAATATGTGGAAGAAAGAAGGGCTTTCAATTTCTGCTTTGTTATGAAGGGTTAATGATGAAGAGGGGGACGAGCGATGGAATCGCTCGGAACGGGGGCAGACGGGAGACAAGCTTTCGAAGGGGCTCCAGGATGCGGCAAGCTGAAGCGAGGGGCAGCGGAGCGAGGAAGCTAGAACAGCTTATGGGCTTTGCCTATCATCTGGTGCTTGTGGACGAGCTGCTGGCCGGTTGGCGTCTTCAAGAGATAGAAGCGGCAATCCTTGCAGCCGCAGCGCTTGCAGCATACGGTTGGAATGACGAACTGCATGGTGTCGATGCGCAGCGTATCGCCCGGAAGCTTCTCTATCCTGCCTATGAAATGAGACTCGAAGACGCGCTTGCGGCGCTGGTTCTTGGGCTGGTAAACCACCGTATCGGTGAAAACAACCACATCGCCACGCCCGAAATTTTCGCAGTCAATCCTGTTCACTATCACCCGGTTGCCTGCCTTCAGCTGGGGCGGAAGCCCAGCCTGAGGCACCGAGAAGATAGTGAAAACATAGGTGCGCACTGCCCAAGCCAGGAGCAGCGACAACACCAATGCTATTAGGAATTTGACGGCAGTCTTCAATTCTTATTTCTTTTTTCTTACTTAATATTGTCTACAAAAGTGAAGAGGCGGTTCCAACGGATGCCTGAGAAGCCCGGATGATCTGGGCTGTGGCTCCACCAGATGAAAATAGGCTTGCCCACGATGTGATCCTCAGGCACGAAACCCCAGTAGCGGCTGTCGGCTGAGTTGTGGCGGTTGTCGCCCATCATCCAGTAATAGTCGAGCTTGAAGGTGTAGCTCTTCGCCTGCTTGCCGTTGATGAAGATGCGGCCGGCGTTGTCTACCTTCAGGTCGTTGCCCTCGTAAACCTTGATGCAGCGCTCGTATACAGGCAGATTCTTCAGCGTAAGAGCGATGCTCTCGCCCTTCTTCGGAATCCAAACCGGGCCGTAATTATCTCTTGTCCAGCCGGTATAGGCGTTGAGCGGATAGAGGTCGCCGTAGGTTGCATCTGTATTGATAGAGATGCTCTCTACGAGGTTCCTGTTCGCCTTCAGCGCCATGTAAGCCTTCTTGGTGAGCGGAATCACGCCGCTCTGATTATACATCAAGAGGTCTTCGTTGGTGATTCCCAACTCATCGGCAAGGTTGATTGGGAACTCGCCCTTGAGTTTCATCTTATAAGTATACTGCACGTTATCAGGCTCCTTATTCGCCTTTCCGTTCAGATAAACGATGCGGTTCTTGATCTGCAGGGTCTGTCCAGGCAAGCCCACACAGCGCTTTACATAGTTCTCGCGGCGGTCGGTAGGACGGCTGATGATGTCGCCATATTCGCCCGGCATACTGCTGATGTAGTTGCGGCCTGTAGCATAAACCTGCTCAAAATAATGGCGCTGCTGCAATGGGTTCATCGCGCGCACATCCTTTTCCTGTCCGTTCTGCTGCATCAGCTGGTCGCCGATGCTGTAAACCATCTGGTAGTAATCATTCGCCTGATAGCGCTCCTCATTGACGAGCGTATCGCCTGCAGGATAGTTGAACACAACGATGTCGTTGAGCTTCACGTTGCCCAAACCCTTCACGCGGCGGTAATCCCAGTGAGGCCACTCAATGTAGCTCTTCACGTTGACCAGCGGCATAGTGTGCTGGGTGAGCGGCATGGTGAGCGGGGTTTCAGGAATGCGAGGTCCGTAGCTTACCTTGCTCACGAAGAGATAATCGCCCGTGAGGAGACTCTTTTCGAGAGAGGAAGACGGAATGACGTAGTTCTGGAAGAAGAAGAGGTTGATGAAATAAACCGCTACGAGTGCGAACACGAGCGCATCTACCCAGCTCATGATGAAACGGATAGGACCTTCCTCATCCTTCCACCACTGCCAGTGAATCTTCTTGGTGATGTAAACATCGAAGATGAACGGAACCACAATGAGTCCCAGCCAGCTTTCTACCCAAACCAGAAAGAGAAGATAAAGGGCGAGAACCACTGCGAACTTCGCCCACTGTACCTTCATATTGAGTTTTTGTTTCTGCTTGTCTATCATAACTTCTGCTTAGAACTTAAATAAATCTGATGTGGTGAGCAAGCCGGAATGGTTGGCTGTGAACTCAGCTGCGAGAACGGCTCCCAGGGCGAAACCCTTGCGTGAGTGGGCACTGTGCTCGATGGTAATCATATCAGCATCGCTGTCGTACATCACGGCGTGGATTCCAGGAACCTCACCATCGCGTACGCAGTTGATAACCAAATCCTCATCGGTGATGTTTGCATCGCCCTCATCGTGATGACCATCCTCAGTCCAGTAGGTTACGCCACGCTTCCAGTCCTTCTTTCTGTCGATGTTGTCGATGATTTCCTCGGCAAGGGTGATGGCTGTTCCAGATGGCGCATCGAGCTTATGCACGTGGTGGGTTTCCTGCATGCATACAGAGTACTGTGGGAATCCGTTCATGATTTTAGCCAGATAGCGGTTTACGGCAGAGAAGATAGCCACACCGATGCTGAAGTTAGAGGCCCAGAAGAGGGTCTGCTTACCGTCGGCGCAGAGTTTCTCCACGTCTTCCTTATGATCTTTCATCCAACCTGTAGAACCTGAAACCACCTTCACGTTGTGAGAGAAAGCCTTCAGATAGTTGCCGTAGGCGGCAGTAGGGTTGGTAAACTCAATAGCAACATCGGCAGAGCAGAATTCCGGGCTGTCGATGTCTTGAGGGTTATTCACGTCAATCTTACAAACGATTTCGTGGCCACGCTGCAGGGCGATCTCCTCGATCATGTGTCCCATCTTTCCGTAGCCGATCAAAGCAATTTTCATCTTTATCTATTTTTATTTGTTTTTACTCATTCTTTTCTGTTCAGTCAGTGGAGGTTGCTTTTATTCTGCATTTTGCAAGGTCAATCTTTGCCTCTTTAAACCAAACGTTTCGGCAAAAATACAATTTTTTCTTCGAAAAACCTTGAAAAATCCTTGTTATTATAATAATAAATAGAAAATTTTGGTTATTTTTGCAGTGATTTAAGGCTTTTAGCCTCATTTAGTAACTAAAAAAGAGAAAATTATGAGCAGATATATATTTGAGACGAAGATGGAAGTAAGAGATTATGAGTGCGATATTGAGGGCATCGTGAACAATGCCAACTATCTGCACTACATGGAACATACCCGCCATCTCTTTCTGAAGGAATGCGGCCTCAGCTTTGCCGAAATGCACAACAAGGGCGTAGATGCTGTGGTGGCGAGAATGAACCTGCAGTACAAGGTTCCGCTGCAATGCGATGATGAATTCTTCTCGCGTCTGTGGCTGGAGAAGCAGGGCGTGAGATATGTTTTCCATCAGGACATCTTCCGTGCCAAGGACGAGAAACTCTGCCTTAAGGCAACCGTAGAACTCGTCTGCCTCATCAACGGAAAGCTGGGCAACAGCGAGGACTACGACAAGGCATTCGAGAAATACTTCTCTCCTCAGGGTTAACAGGTTAACAGTTAACAGCTGATTTTTCAATACCCCTTCCGCACACGAGCGAAGAACTTGCGTTCCGAAAGAGGCAATCCTATAAACCATAAAAGCCGAAACAATATGGAGCAACTCCTTCATTATGTGTGGAAGCACAAACTCTTTCCACTCTCTCCACTCACCACCACCTGGCACCAGGCTGTGGAAGTAATTGACCCCGGACTGCACAACCGCAACGCAGGGCCCGATTTCTTCAATGCCAAAATCAAACTCAACGGAACCCTATGGGTGGGAAACGTGGAGATTCATGACAAGGCAAGCGACTGGTATGTGCACGGACATGATAAGGATGAACGCTACGACAACGTTATCCTGCACGTTTGCGGAACCATCGATGTAGAGGCTAAGAACTCGAAAGGCGAGCCCCTCGTGCAGTTGCAGCTCGACATCCCCGACAACGTATCGAAACATTATCAGGAGCTGCTGAGCATCGACCAGTATCCTCCCTGCTACCAGATTATCCCATCGCTCACCCGCCTCACCGTGCACAGTTGGATGAGCGCCCTGCAAACCGAGCGCTTATCGCAGAAAACCGATGCGATAGAGGCGCGCGTGAAGCAATGTAACGGCGATTGGGAAAACGCCTACTTCGTGACCCTGGCGCGCAACTACGGGTTCGGAATCAACGGCGACGCCTTCGAGCAGTGGGCTTACCATCTGCCACTGAGGGCCGTAGACCATCACCGCGACGACCTCTTCCAGATAGAAGCCATCTTTCTGGGGCAAGCCGGACTACTGGAGCTGAACACCATTCCCGAAAGATATCAGAAAGACGCCCTGAACGACGGCTATTTCTCCCGATTGAGGAACGAATATCTCTATCTCTCGCATAAATTCTCGCTGCAGCCGATGGATTACAAGCAGTGGCGCTTCCTGCGCCTGCGTCCGCAGAACTTCCCTCACATCCGCATCTCGCAGTTAGCCAATCTTTATTATAACCGCCGTGCGGGGCTGAGCCAGTTGCTCGAGGCAAGCACGGTGAAGGAGGTGAAGCAGGTGCTCTCAACCAGCGTTACGGAGTATTGGGAAACCCATTATACCTTCGGCAGCACGAGCATCCGCAACGAGAAGCATCTCTCCCCTTTCTCGCTCAATCTGCTCATCATCAACACCGTGGTTCCCATCCTCTTTGCCTACGGCAGGCACCGGGGCGAGGAGAAATACTGCGACCGCGCCTTCGACTTCCTGGAGGAGCTGAAGGCCGAGAATAACCACATAGTAAGGATGTGGAAGGAATGCGGGCTGCCGGTGGAGAACGCCGGGGATAGCCAGGCGCTCATACAGCTGAAGAAGGAATACTGCGACAGGAAGGAATGCCTGAGATGCAGGATAGGTTACGAATACTTGAAGAGATAAAAGATAAAGATTATGGCTGATCAACAGGAAATACTGAACACCATTCTCCTGACAAGGCTCAATTACTTCAGCCTGGCAGGAATGCTGGAGCTATACAGAAAGGTAGGCTCCGCCACGCTCATCCTGGAGCATAAGAACAACCTCAGAGACATCCTCCCCGATGCCTCGGATAAACTCGTGAGCGCTATCCAGAACTGCGAAGAAGCCCGAAAACGCGCTGAGGAAGAACTGGAGTACGACATACGCTACGGAATAGAACCCATTCCGATGAACGACGACCGCTATCCGCAACGCCTCAAAGACTGCGATGACGCACCCCTCATCCTCTTCTATAAAGGCAACGCCAACCTCAACCAGCAGCGCGTCATCAACATCGTGGGCACCCGCCACTGCACGCCTTACGGCGAAGACCTCATCCGCCGCTTCATCACCGACCTGAAGCAGCTCTCGCCCAACGTGCTCATCATAAGCGGACTTGCCTACGGAGTGGATATCGTGGCGCACCGCCAGGCACTCGCCAACGGCTACGAAACCATAGGTGTGCTGGCGCATGGCTTGGATGATCTCTATCCCCGTCAGCACCGGGAAACGGCGGCAAGAATGATAGAACAGGGCGGACTGCTCACCGAATTCCTTACCCGTACAAACGCTGATAAGATAAACTTCGTGCGCCGCAACCGCATCGTAGCGGGAATGTCGGATGCCTGCATCCTGATAGAGAGCGCAGCTCATGGCGGCGGCCTCATCACCTGCGATATTTCGCAATCCTACGGTAGGGACGTCTTCACCTTCCCGGGCAGGATAGGCGACCACTACAGCGAAGGCTGCAACAACCTCATCCGCAACAACGGCGCCACGCTCATCACCAGTGCCGAGGACTTTGTGAAGGACATGCGCTGGCAGGATGACGCCACCCTGATGCGAGCCAAGCAGCAAGGCATCGAGCGCAGCCTCTTCCCCGAATTATCGCCCGAGGAGCAACTCATCGTAGAAGTCCTCTCCAAGACCAACGACCTGCAAGTGAATCTCATCTCCGTAAAGACGAATATCGACATTTCTCGCCTCACTTCCCTCCTCTTCACATTGGAGATGAAGGGAGTCATCAAGACCTTTGCAGGGGGAATGTATCATCTTTTGAAGTAGTATTTTCTTTATTTTCAGAAAAAAGCAGTAACTTTGCAGCCGCAAAAAAGAAGATATACATCATAGGAATAAGAAGATTTCACTCGAAACTCATGAAAATAGGTAATATAGAATTTGGGCCACAGCCCCTCTTCCTCGCTCCGATGGAAGACGTAACAGATATTGGTTTTCGCATGCTCTGCAAGCGATTCGGAGCCGCCATGGTTTATACTGAGTTCGTATCGGCGGAAGCCTTGGTGCGAAGCATCAAGAGCACTGTCAGCAAGCTTACGATAAGCGATGAAGAGCGCCCTGTGGGCATTCAGATTTACGGCAGAACCACAGAGGATATGGTGGAAGCTGCCAAAATCGTAGAACAGGCGAAGCCGGATGTAATTGATATTAACTTCGGTTGCCCGGTGAAGAAAGTCGCCGGAAAGGGTGCAGGAGCCGGAATGCTCCGAAATATCCCATTGATGCTGGATATTACAAGAGAAGTGGTAAAGGCGGTAAACGTGCCGGTAACTGTGAAAACCCGATTGGGATGGGATTGTGAGAACCTCATCATCACCGACCTTGCCGAGCAGTTGCAGGATTGCGGAATCCAGGCGCTCACCATCCACGGAAGAACCCGTAGCCAGATGTACACCGGAGAAGCCGACTGGAGCCTCATCGGAGAGGTGAAGAACAATCCCCGCATCCATATTCCTATCATCGGCAACGGCGATATTACGACCCCGGAAGAAGCCAAGCTTGCTTTTGAGAGATACGGCGTAGATGCGGTGATGATTGGCCGCGCCACCTTCGGAAGGCCATGGATTTTCAAGGAGATGCGTGATTATCTAGATAATACGGGTGCTGCCCCATTAACCGTAGATGAGAAGATTGACCTTCTGGAGGAGCAGCTTCGCATCAACGTGGAGCGCATCGACGAGTACAGAGGCATTCTCCACACCCGTCGCCACCTTGCCGCCTCCCCTATCTTCAAGGGCATTCCTGATTTCCGTCAGACGAGAATCGCCATGCTGAGAGCCACTACCGTGGAGGAACTAACTGGGATTCTGAAAGAATGCCGCGAGAGAATCAAGGCGATAGAATAAAGCAAAACGCCCTGTAGGAGCAAAAGCCTCGTATATGAAAGCTTTTGCCCTTACAGGGCGAATCCTTTATATCTTCCTTATACCCAGGGTGTTGCCCTGGGATAAGAGCTTGCAGGGCTTTCAGCCCGCTACATTAACCACATTAAGGAGTTAACTGTTCATCTTAACTGCCAAGAGTTAACAGGTTAACAGTTAACAGCTGTTTTTCTATACTTCGACCGAGAAATTCGAAGGGAATTGCTTCTCTTAATATCGAAAACTTAATTCCAATATCGAAGAATTTACTTCTTCAATATCGAAGCACCTTCGAGCAGGGCGAGTGCCTTGTTCTCGTTCTCCTCCATGATTTCACGCTCTCCCGGACCCTTGTCGTTGATTCCGCAGAGGTGCAGGATGCCATGGATGATGACGCGGTGGAGCTCATCATCGTAGGTCTTGCCAAACTGCTCGGCATTGGTGCGGACCGTATCCAGCGAAATCACGATGTCGCCGTTAATCACATCATCCTCATCATAATCGAAGGTGATGACATCGGTATAGTAATCATGACCCAGATACTCGTTGTTCACTTCGAGAATCTTCTCGTCATCTACAAACATATAGCCTATCTCTCCCACCTTGCGGCCATGAGAGGCAGCTACCTTACGAATCCAGGCACTCGTATCACGCTTCTTGATCTTTGGCATTTTCACGCCGTCTACATTGTATGTAATCATACGCTTCTTCCTCCTATTTTTATTTTATTTTTGGTAAAAATTCATCTACTTCTCTTCCGAAGAATCTCAGCTCCCTAACCAGCGTTGAGCTGATGCTGCTGTATCTTGGGTCTGAAAACAGCAGGATGGTTTCTACGCCGCCCAACTGCTTATTGATGTCAGCCTGCTCCCTTTCGTACTCGAAATCCTTGGCAGAACGGACGCCACGAACCAGGAACCTGGCTCCCATACGATGCGCCAAATCGATGGTGAGATCATCGTAAGAAACCACCTCCAGGCGATAACCCTTAGATGCATCCTCCGCATCCACCAACTCCGAACATTCCTTCGGGAAAACAGCCTTGATATCCTCCACACGCTTCGAGATTTCCTCGCTGGCGTGCTTCAGCTTGCTCACCGCCACTGCAATCACGAGCTTGTCGAACATCGGCAAGGCACGCTCGGCAATGTTCTGATGTCCTATCGTAAATGGGTCGAATGTACCCGTAAAAATCCCAATCTTCATAAATGTTTATCCTTTTACGGCGCTAGCCCTAATTCAACATTCAACATTACTCAAACAAGTCTCCCTGCATAATATTGCTTGTATACGGATTTCTGCCGAGATGCTCGTAGGCAAGCGGCGTTGCCATTCTGCCTCGCGGCGTGCGCTTGATGAAACCCTCCATGATGAGGAACGGCTCGTAAACCTCCTCTACGGTGCCGCCATCCTCGCCTATTGCCGTGGCAATGGTGCTTACGCCTACCGGACCGCCGCGGAACTTGTCGATGATGGTGGTGAGAATCTTGTTATCAATCTCATCCAAGCCATACTGGTCGATGTTGAGCGCCTTGAGCGCCATCTGGGCAATATCGTAAGTGATGGTTCCGTTGCCCTTCACCTGGGCGAAATCACGCACTCTTCGCAGCAGAGAGTTGGCGATACGAGGGGTTCCTCGCGAACGGCGGGAGATTTCCACAGCCGCCTCATCCTCTATCGGCACCTTCAGGAGCATCGCACTTCGCCTGATAATCTTCTGAAGCGTAGCCGGGTCGTAATATTCCAGATGCAGATTGATTCCGAAACGGGCACGCAATGGAGCTGTAAGCAGACCGCTGCGGGTTGTCGCTCCCACGAGGGTAAACGGATTCAAGTCTATCTGGATGCTTCGTGCCGAAGGGCCCTTATCTATCATGATGTCGATGCGGTAATCCTCCATCGCCGAATAGAGATACTCCTCTACAACAGGCGAAAGACGGTGGATTTCATCGATGAAGAGCACATCGTTAGGTTCCAGCGAGGTAAGGATTCCCGCCAGATCGCCCGGCTTATCAAGCACAGGACCTGATGTAATCTTGAATCCTACACCCAGTTCGTTGGCGATGATGTTGCTCAGCGTGGTCTTACCCAGTCCCGGCGGACCATGGAGGAGCGTATGGTCGAGCGGTTCGCCACGATATTTTGCAGCCTCAACAAAGACCTCGAGATTTTCCACCACGCCATTCTGTCCGCTGAAATCAGAAAACTTCAGCGGGCGCAGCGCCTTCTCGAATTCCTTTTCGGCAGGCGAAACCATTTCTTGTCTTATATCAAAATCTTCGTTCATTCTATGACTATTATCGATAATATGGGTGCAAAGTTACACATTTGTTGCGGAATTAAAGAAGAAAAGCCGAATTATTTTGCCCATGATTTTGCACAATCCCAAAAGATTCGTGCAGATTTGCAAGCGTTACCCTATAAAAATGTTATAATTTATCATTTTCTTGCAGAATAATTTGTTTATCCGATAGAAAAGACGTACTTTTGCACTCGATATTGAAAGCGAGGAAAGAAATAAATAAGAGAGAAATATCAGGATTTTAAAAGAAATAGAATTATGCTTAAGTTATTTCAAGGGCTCAGCAAGCTGCTGGCCAATTACACATCTATCTTCGTGATAGGTGTTGCAGTGTTCACATTCTTCTTCCCACATACCTTCGACTGGGTGCGCGGAACTACTCAAACCGTCATTCTCGGCATCATCATGCTCACTATGGGTCTGACCTTGACCACCAACGACTTCAAGATTCTGGCTCAGCGCCCGCTGGATGTCTTCATTGGAGCCTGTGCCCAGTTTATCATCATGCCTGGCGTGGCTTACACCCTGGTTCATGTGTGGCATCTTGGCCCAGCCCTGGCACTCGGAATCCTGCTGGTAGGTTGCTGTCCGGGCGGCGTTTCGAGCAACATTATGAGTTATCTGTGTCATGGCGACGTAGCTTTCTCCGTAGGAATGACCTGCGCCTCTACCATTCTTGCACCGGTGATGACTCCGCTGCTGATGAAGATTACGGCAGGCGAGATTATCCATGTAGATGCTGTGGGAATGTTCATCAACATCCTCATCGTAACGATTATTCCTGTGGCCATCGGCTGCGCCCTCAACTATATTTACGGCAAGAAAGACTGCTTCCCTACCATCCAAAGTCTGATGCCGGGCATCAGCGTTACGTGTCTGGCAATCATCGTAGGCGGTGTGATTTCTACGGTTCATGATGACCTCGTAGCCCGCGGCTTATCGCTTTTCCTCTGGACTTTCGCCGTGGTTTTCTGCCACAACACCCTGGGTTACTGTCTCGGTTGGCTTGCCGGCAAATGTGCCGGATTCAATACTGCCAAGAAGCGTACCATCAGTATTGAGGTAGGAATGCAGAACGCCGGTCTTGCCACGGTACTTGCTGGCAACTTCTTCGCAGCCCAGCCTCTCGCCGTATTGCCTTGCGCCATCAGCTGCGCCTGGCACAGCATTTCCGGTACCATCCTTGCCGGAATCTATCTGAAATGGGACCATCTGCATGAGAAGAAGTAAATGAATTCGGAAAAGGATTTATGAATTCTAACAGAAGCAAAGATAGAGCAGCACGCCCTGAAAGGGCAGAAGCTCCTAGCCCAGGGCAGCGCCCTGGGTATAATGGGGATATAACGAAGTCGCCCTGTAAGGGCAAAAGCTTTCAAATACGAAGCTTTTGCCCTTACAGGGCGTTTTGTTGGTTGTATGTTTAACCCAGGGTGTTACCCTGGGCTAGGAGCTTCTGCCCTTTCAGGGCGTATTGCTTAAAACTCACCTCACGGGATTAACAGGTTAACAGTTAACAGCCGATTTTTCTATAGTTACTTCCCCGTAGTCAGCAGCTGCACGGCGCGCTGAACTATCTCGTTGGTCTCGTTCCAAACCTGGAAGTATTGGCTCATATCCCAGATATCTCGTGCTACAAGGGCTTTCAGCTGCAGGGCGAGGTATTTCTTAGTCTGAGTTAATTCAGCCTCATCCTTTGGTTCTATCTTCTCCTTCTTGCCCTCGGCGATAATGCCATCTATCAGCGAAGAAGGAACCTCGTAGGTGGCGAGGAACTTATCGAAATCCTTATACTGGCTCTTCAGCTCCTTACGATGCGCATCGATGAACTTCAGACTGTGGTTGATGACGATACTCTTGGCAGCCAGCTGGCGGTGCATCTTGGTATACTTGGTTGTATCCAGCGGCACGAAATAATCTGGCATGATTCCACCACCACCATAAACTACACGATGCTTGCGCAAGGTGTAATACTTCAGACTGTCTGAAAGATGGATGCTGTCCTGATTGGTGAACTCGCCATGCTTGTAACGCTTGTCCAGATCCATCGCATAATCCAATCTGTCACCTTTCTTATATGGCTTCTGGATGCATCTGCCACTAGGCGTATAGTAATGGGCGATGGTGAGACGAATCTCGCTGCCATCATCGAAGGTGAGCGGACGCTGCACCAATCCCTTGCCGAAGGTTCTGCGACCAACCACTACGCCACGGTCCTGATCCTGGATGGCTCCGGAAACAATCTCGGCGGCAGAAGCGGTAAACTCATTGGTGAGCACCACCACCTTGCCCTTGCGCCATCTACCGTTAGCCTGCGCCTTATATTCCTGACGAGGCGCTGCACGACCGCTGGTATAAACGATGAGATCGCCCTTCTGCAGGAACTCGTTGGCAATCTGAGCCGCAGCCTGAAGATAGCCTCCACCATTATCCTCAAGGTCGAAAATAAGGTCCTTCATTCCCTTCTTTTTCAGCGAATCCATCGCTATTGTTACCTCTTTATGACTGGTAAGACCGAAGCTTCCCAATCGGATGTATCCGATGCCCGGACGAATCATATAAGCCGCATCCATCGTAGTTACCGGAATTTTATCGCGCTTTACCTTAAAGATGAGCTTATCCTTGATGCCACGGCGCACGATGGTAAGGTTCACCGTTGTTCCCTTAGGACCACGAAGGCGCTTCATGATTTCCTCCTTGCTCATCTTGACGCCCGAAATGGCAGTATCGTTTACAGCCACAATGCGGTCGCCGGCAATGATTCCCACCTTCTCAGAAGGTCCGTTCGTAACCGGCTGGATAACGAGCAGCGTATCATCTACCATGTTAAACTGCACGCCAATGCCATCAAAACTGCCGTTCAGCGGCTCGTTCATCGCCTTGGTTTCCTTGGCTGTGGCGTAAGAAGAATGAGGGTCTAGCTTTTCGAGCATGCCTCGGATGGCGTCCTCTACGAGCTTATTCTCATCCACACTATCCACATAGAGATTGGTTATGGCGATTTCAGCCCTTCCCAACTTCTCTATCGGGCTGTTCTTGCCCATCTTGATGCGCAGCTGGGCACTGGCAGAAGTTACTGCCAGGAATGCCACCAACGCTATAAATAGATATTTCTTCATTTCTTAAAACTTAAAGCTTATGAAAGAGAGAAATCCTTCAAGAGTTAACAGGTTAACAGTTAACAGCCCCATTTCGAGAGTCAGCAGTTAACAGGTTAACAGTTAACAGCGCTTTTTTCAATGGTTACCCCCCGAAAGCACTTGAATTCTTCACTCTTCGTTCTTCACTCTTCACTTCATTTAATCCAGCGGCTCAGAGTCTTCCTCCGGAATATCCTCTTCTATCACCAGATTTTCGATGATGAAGTTTTGGCGCTCCATCGTGTTCTTACCCATATAATATTCCAGCAGCTTCTGCACCTGGTCGGTTTTATGCAGCGTAACCTGCTCCAATCGCATGTCAGGACCGATGAAATGGGCGAATTCATCAGGCGAAATCTCTCCCAATCCTTTGAATCGGGTGATTTCAGGATCAGGGCCCAAATCGCGAATCGCCTGCTGGCGCTCCTCATCGCTGTAACAGTAATGCGTGATGAAATCGCTCTTTTTCTCCTTGCTTCCCAGTTTCGCATCCGCATCAGCCACAGCCTGCTTGTTCTTGATCTTGGTTCGCTTGTTGCGCACTCGGAACAATGGGGTCTGAAGCACGTAGACATGGCCCTTCTTGATAAGATCTGGGAAGAACTGAAGGAAGAAGGTGATGATGAGCAGGCGGATGTGCATTCCGTCGACATCCGCATCGGTTGCCACAATCACCTTGTTGTAACGCAATGAATCCAAGCCGTCCTCTATATCGAGAGCCGCCTGAAGCAGATTGAACTCCTCGTTCTCATAAACCACCTTCTTGGTAAGACCGAAACTGTTGAGCGGTTTACCACGCAGAGAGAACACCGCCTGGGTATTCACATCGCGGCTCTTGGTGATGCTTCCGCTGGCAGAATCGCCCTCGGTGATGAAGATGGAACTCTCCTCCTTGCGCTCGTTCTTGGCGTCGCTGAAATGGATGCGGCAGTCGCGGAGCTTACGGTTGTGGAGATTCGCCTTCTTGGCACGCTCACGGGCTAGTTTGGTAACGCCCGCCATCGCCTTGCGCTCGCGTTCGCTCTCCTTAATCTTGTTCTCCAGAATCTCAGCTACATCCTTATGGATATGGAGATAGTTGTCTACTTCCTTCTTCAGGAAATCGCCCACATACTTATTGATGGTTTCGCCACCATTCGGCGTCATCGTAGTACTTCCGAGCTTAATCTTGGTCTGACTCTCGAAGACCGGTTCTTCTACATTGATGGCAATGGCAGCCACCAATCCGTTTCGGATGTCAGCATACTCATACTTGCCGTAGAACTCCTTGATAGTCTTGGCAATATGCTCCTTGAAGGCACTCTGATGCGTACCTCCCTGGGTGGTGTGCTGACCGTTGACGAAGGAATAATACTCCTCGCCATACTGGTTAGTATGGGTGAAGGCAATCTCGATGTCCTCGCCCTTCATGTGGACGATGTCGTAGAGACCTTCGTTGGTCATATTATCGCTCAGCAAATCCTGCAGACCATGGCGGCTCAAGATGCGGCGGCCATTGTGCATGATGGTGAGTCCGGTGTTCAGATAAGTATAGTTGCGGAGCATCGTTTCCACGAAATCATCGTGGAAGGAATAGTTCTTGAAGAGTGTATTATCCGGCTCGAAGAAGATAAAGGTACCGTTCTCGTCCTCAGTATCTTCCATCGTGTCGCTCTTCAAAATACCTTTCTCAAACTTCAGATGGCGCACCTTTCCGTCGCGGTACGACTTTACCTCGAAGTGGGAACTGAGGGCATTGACCGCCTTCACACCCACACCGTTCAGACCGACGCTCTTCTTGAACGCCTTGCTGTCGTACTTACCGCCGGTATTCAGCACGCTTACAGCCTCAACGAGCTTGCCCTGAGGAATACCACGGCCATAGTCGCGCACGCTGACACGCAGATTGTCCTCGATATCGATTTCCAGACGGGCACCTGCGCCCATCTTGAATTCATCGATAGAGTTGTCTACCACCTCCTTCAAGAGCACATAAATACCATCTTCCGGCAGATTTCCATCTCCCAGACGGCCGATGTACATACCCGGACGGGTACGCACATGCTCCATATCGCTCAAGTGGCGGATGTTATCATCGGTATATTCTACCGGCTGCTGCTCCTGAGGGGCATTGGTAAGCTCATCAGCGGCATTCAATTCGCTGTTACCTAAGTTTTTATCTTCAGACATGATTTCCTCCTTAGTTATTCTTATTTATTTTCTTATAACATAGCAAATGATGTTGCAATTTTCTGTTTATCAGATAATTGCCAACACAACAATTGCTATTTACCTGATACTCTTAATATAGCAGTTGCGGCGCTTGTGAAGGACTGGATCCAAGACGCCCCATTGTCCCTGCACGGCAGCATTATCTTCCATTTCCACCTGTGTTTCTCCCCACTCGATTCCATACTTCTGATAGATAGGAATCAGGTCGGCAAAGAGCAGCGCATTGGCACCCTTAGCACGGTATTCCGGCTGGATACCGATGAGCAGAAGGTCGACAATCTTGGTTTTATGGAACTTGATGGCGCGCAGCAGATGCCACCAGCCAAAAGGAAGCAGCCTGCCCCTATGACACTTCTGCAGAGCTCTGGAAAGGGAAGGCATCGTAATACCGATACCTATCATCTTATGATCCTCGGTAGTCCAGTCTTCTATGGCTGTTACAAAGTTCAGGTCGAGCAAAGACAGATACATCTTGATGTACTGGTTTATCTGCTTCTGTGAAAGTTCGGAATAACCATAGAGATGCTTGTATGTATCATTGATGAGGTCGAAAATCTTCTGTCCGTATCCGCCCTGATAAACATCCTTACGGGTAAGTTTGCGGACATGGAGATTGTATCTTTTCTCTATCATCGCCGCTATCTTGGAATATTTCTCCGGGATGGTATCTGGCACCATCAGTTTATACTCTACATACTTATTATCTACGGTAAAACCCTCCAGAGCCTCAATGTGCTCCGGATAATATGAATAATTATAAATGGTAGGCATGGTGCCTAACTGGTCAAAGCCCCAGGTAAGCATGCCTTCCGGATCCATATCGGTAAAACCCAGCGGACCTACAATATCTTCCATTCCCTTCTCCTTACCGTATTTCTCTACAGCATCGAGAAGAGCCTTGGAAACCTCGCGGTCGTCAATGAAATCAATCCAGCCGAAGCGGACCGACTTCCTGCCCCATTTATTGTTTGCCTTATGATTGATAATGGCAGCGACGCGACCTGCCAGCTTGCCATCCTTATAGGCAAGAAAATACTCTGCCTCGCAGAACTCGAACGCTGCGTTCTTGTCCTTGCTCAGAGTATTCATGTCGTCGCTGAAAAGATTAGGCACATCATATTCGTTGCCTTCGTAGAGGTCGTAATGGAAGTCGATGAACGTCTTCAAGTCCTTCTTTGTTTCGACCTTTTTAATTTCTATTAATGACATGATTTTCAAACTAGTTTGCAATATTATAAATGCAAAAGTAGCAATATTTTGGCAAATTACCAAATATTGCTACTTTTTTTGCAGTTTTTTAGGGGTTAAAATTTAATTACAGCCCCCAAACTAGCCTATATCACCCATTTAGTGGTGGTTTTGGCGGAATATCTTTACCTGATAATTTTAAGCACTGACGGAAAACTAACATTCTCCAAGGAATCACAATAAGAAAAAGCTCGATCATCTATTCTCTCCAACACTGGCGAGAAGTGCGAAGTGTCGGATGAAGCGAGAGATGGTTCATCAAATGAGTAGTGAAATTATGAGGGTGGAGTCGATTACAGAAGACAATATGGAGCCAAATTGCTCCATGACCCGAAAATATTCCTCCAAAAGGAGTGAGTTTCTCAGATTTAATTTGTATCTTTGCCATGTCATATCAGAGTTTTGCTTGTTTTCTTTTCGCAACATTAAGATAAGTGAAAATTCTGACATAGCAAAATCCAGAGTAACTTTTTGTTGCTCAGGCGCTTAAAATATTTAATTGATAATAGTGTTGCGGAATTAATGGAATAACCAGAAATGAAATTGAAAAGACATCTACTGACAGCTGCCCTGACACTCTTTTGCCTATCGGCAGCTAACGCCCAACTGCTAAGAACAACAGTGGAGCAAGGAGAAATTGAAGGTGTGGAACATGAAGGATTCGCCCTATACAAGGGAATCCCATACGCTGAAGCACCAGTGGGCAACCTCAGATGGAAAGCCCCAGTGAGCAAGAAGCCTTGGAAGGGAGTATTCAAAGCAGATAAATGGGGAGACCGTCCACCACAGCCCATTGACCCTAACCAAAATGGTGGAGAGCTGGGCATGAGCGAGGACTGCCTATACCTCAGTGTGGAAACGCCAGCCAAGAGTAAGAATGACAAACTCCCTGTATTTGTGATGATTCATGGAGGAGCCTTTCTTACTGGCTCCTACAGTGGAACTCAGGAAAGCTTTGTCAAGGAAGGCATCATCTATTGCAGCATAGAATACCGCTTGGGAGCCTTGGGATTCATGGCACATCCAGAGCTGAGTAAGGAATCAGGCAAGAACATATCTGGTAACTATGGCATCCTTGATCAAGTGATGGCCTTAAAATGGATTCACAACAATATCGCTGCCTTCGGTGGAGACCCAGACAAGATTACCATTGCTGGAGAATCTGCCGGTGGTATCTCGGTAAGTATACTATGCGCCTCTCCCCTTGCCAAGGGACTCTTCCGAGGAGCCATCAGCGAAAGTGGTAGCTCCTTCTGGCCTGTGGGTGAAAGCAGAAATGGTAACACAGCCATGCTCACTACCAAAGCGGCAGAAGCAGGTGGACTTCTCCTTCAAAAGAGACTCAAGGCTAAGAACTTGAAGCAGCTAAGAAAAGTTCCGGCTATGGACATCGTGAAGAATACCGCCTTTGAGTCTTTTTGGCCGAACGTTGACGGCTACTCCATCACCGATGACCAGTATAAGCTCTATGAAAAGGGAAGCTACAATGATGTAAATGTCATCATAGGAACCAACAGCGACGAAGGAAGTATGTTTAGCCGCCCTGTCAGTGTAAGTGACTATGAGAAAAGAATCCATGAGATATATGGAAGTTGGGCTGACCAAGTTCTCAGTCTCTATCCTGCCAAGACAGAGGAAGAAACCTACTTCGCTCAATCCGACATTTTCCGTGATGGCTCCTTTGCATGGGGAACATATGCCTGGGCTAACCTGCAGAGCAAGACCGGCAAGGGCAAGGTGTATATGTATTACTTTGACCAAGACTCTGAGAACACCATCGTGAAAAGCCGCAAGGGAGGAGCCAGCCATGTGGCAGAGATGCCATTCATCTATGGCTATAAGTTTGGCTCTGGAAAGATGACCAAGACGGAGCAGCACATGGAGCAAATCATGTCACGCTACTGGATCAACTTTACCAAGACTGGCAATCCAAATGGGGATAGCCTTCCTTTCTGGACTAGCTACCAGGAAGGTAAACCAACGGTGATGATTATGAAGGAAGGACTGCATTTGGGTCCTGTTCAAAATCAAAAGCAAATGGACTTCTTCGAGAAGTTCTTCAAGGAAAAAAGAAAATAATACGTCAAGTTCCAAGTGGCATTTCTCACACTTGGAACTTTTTCATTAAAGAGATAAAACGCCACATTGTTCACCATAAAATGGCGCATAGATACGAATGCTCGCATGATGCGGATGTTTGCTTCAACAGCAGTTGTAGACTTCAAAACTCCACTAAGCATGGCAACTCCTTGCTCTGTGAAAGCATAAGGCAGTTTTCTTACACCGCCCCAACTTGAAGTCGCAAATTGCGACTTCAAGTTATCAAATTCATTTGGGGTCAATTGAAACATAAAGTCTTCAGGGAAACGTTCTATATTACGTTTTACCTGCTCATTCAACCTTCTTGTTTCTACTCCATACAGCTCAGCCAAGTCATGGTCAAGCATCACTTGTTGTCCTCTGATAACTCGTATCAGAGACTCCACTTTATTTTCTACAGACAGTTGCTGTCCTTCCACCTGTTCCAATTCCTTTTCCTTTGCCATTTCCTTTGGTTTTGAATATTTTGGCAAAGATACAACTATTATTGGAAACAAGCAAGAATTTTCTAGAATGTTTTTGTTTGAGGTGTCAAATTGGAACCTCAAACGATACAATAGGATGGTTTCAAAGTCGCAATTTGCGACCTTGAAGAAGTTTGGAAGTCGCAATTTGCGACTTCCAAACACAAATATTACTTAATAGCTATCTTCAAGTCATTACCCTTTATCTTAGCGATGACGATGCTTTCATTCGGCTTAGCAAAGTGAAGAACACCTTGCACCGCCTTGGCACTTCCGACAGTTGCCGTCGCCTTATAGCCATCGGCTGTCGCATAGACAGAAATATCCAATTTGCCATTCTGCTGCACTTGCCCATCGGTATTATACTTATCGGTTGCCACATCAGCTTCATTGATGGTATAGTGGTATTCTGCACCTGAAAGTAAACTTTCTATATTCACGAATCAGACTTTGCTGTTAACAACTTATCTGTTGCAAGTTTCATTTCCTGTAGTGTCTCTCCAGACTTCAAACTCCAATCTATTTGCTTCACTTCTTCAATTGCTTGTTGATAAGTACAAACCCTTCTCCTATCTAACTCAGCACTAGCTTCGGCATAGTCCCTACCTATATAATTTCCCCATCCATCATACCATCCTTCACTTCTTTCTGAAATATAATCAGCTTTGCTTCTGTATTCAAGATATTCCTTTACTGTCATTTTTCTCAATGTCATTTCTTTCAAATCATGATATTCAGACATATCCATTGGCTGACCAATATATTTATGAATATATATGCATAAATCCCACCCCAAAGCTAAACAAAAATCTCTCAAGGAATGTCCATTTGAGCAATATGGATACCCTTTCCAATAATAGTATACCTTCATCATCGCTATTCGTTCTCCATAAAATTCCTTCTCCAATTTACCATGACTATCCATTGGTTTTGCTGTCGGAAACATGTTATACTCCACATGATATTCTATGTATGATTTCAACAAATCGCTGTCACCAATAGTACATACGGTAGCATGTCTTTCCTTATGATTTTTAAAAATATAAGCAGACAACACCTCATATCGCTTATCAGGATAAGTGATCTGACGATATTCACCATCTTCCTTTATTAGAACTAATCCATAAGTATTTTCAGCATAGTCTCCATATATAGCAATACATCTCCGCTCAAAGTCTGTATCTTTTATTTTTTGACCTTGCCCTACAGCTAAAGAGGAAGAGGGTGTATACGAATTACCTATCGGACCATGACTATATGAATCATACGAATCGCCAAACGGTTCATCAGCATAATCATCATTAAACATTATTGGGTCATAATCATCATCGTCATCATCATAATAAGGAACATCTAATTCGTCGTTATGAAAATCAGAATGAGAATTAGGATCTGGCTTCTTTTTGTCTCCAAAAATCGTAACTAGTAGCCATATTACACCAAAAAAGATAATTGTTCCAAGGATTCCTCCAAATGTACCACCACTATCACCATCGTCTTCTCTTGAGATTTCATCCAATACCCATTGCTGGGCGCTCACACGACAAAACACAGTAACTAGGATTGTCATAAGACAATACACTCTTTTGCTTAATCGAAAATATAAATTCATTTTTTGCCTTTTATCATTTTAGAAAATGCTCCTAAGTATCCCGATAGATTCTCAAAGCAAGCTATCGGGACACGAAAGAAATTACCTAATTGCAATCTTCAAGTCATTACCTTTTATCTTGGCGATGACGATGCTTTCATTCGGCCTAGCAAAGTGAAGAACACCTTGCACCGCCTTGGCACTTCCGAGATTCACGCCGTTTACAGAATAGAAGGTTACCACCTCTCCATCATTCAGGCCAGAGATTGTAATGTCGCTATCCGTCGTTACCATTACCCCTCTTGTTTTCACAAGATTGATGTTATTGGTATCATCACCGCCCTCGGCATTGAGCCAATAAAGGGTAGCCGTCGCCTTATCCGATGCCTTATAACCATCAGCTGTTGCATAGACCGAAATGTCCAACTTTCCATTCAGCTGCACTTTACCTTCTGTATTATATTTATCGGTTGCCACATCTGAATCCTTGATGGTATAATGGTATTCTGCACCTGGGGTTGAACTTTCGAAAGAAAGATTACCTGAAAAAAAGTCAAATTCGGCGTAGAGCAACTTGATAAAGTACCAGGATTTATTTCTTCATCCGCTGATTGTATAATCCCAAAACCATTCCAAATATTAGTGCTCTTATATTCCGATAGCGATTTATTTGGGACATATAATATTTTTGAAGATAGCGCCTCAAATGAATACGAATCAAGAACTGGTGGATTCTTCGCAAAACAAACGACCTTAATTAATTTATCACACCCATTGAAAGCAAAAGACTTTATCTTCTTAACTGAAGATGGGATAATTATACATTCTAACGAACTGCAATAGCCAAATGCGCCATAATCTATCATTTCCAAAGATGAAGGAAGAGCAATTTCTCGTAATGAAGAACAATTATCAAACATATAGTCTTTCATTTCTTTTAATGCGGCACTAATTATCGCTTTTTCTAATTGTTTACAATTATTAAAGCAGGAGGACTCTAGTTCAATAACAGAAGATGGTATCTTTATAGACTTTAAATACTCACAACCAGAAAAGCACTGCGCTCCTATTTTCGTAACGGAATTCGGTATTTCAATTTCGCTTATAGGAGTTAATGCAAAAGCCATATCCCCTATTTCCGTTATAGTCTCACTCAATTTTATTTTTTTTATACCCGAACTGATAAAACAAGAATTCTCCAAAAACTTTACACTTTGTGGAATCTCTATTTTCCCGAGATTTTGGCATGAAGAAAAGCAATTACTACTAATTCTCTTCAAGTTGCTAGGTAGTTTGACTTCAAATAAGTTGTCACAATACGAAAAACAATAGCTCCCGATTTCCGTTACACTATTTGGAATAGAAATTGTACTAATTTTACAGTGTTCAAAACAACTTTGGCCTAAAGAATGAACCGAGGCTGGTATATCAACCTTTGTGATAGAACTTGCCTCAAAACAATGAGCACCTAAAGAACCAACATAAAATTCCACACCATTATATGTAAATTTTGCAGGAATTGAAATTTCACCTTCATAATCATTAGCCAATAACGTCGCCTCACACTTTTCCGAATCAATCAAATACTTAAATCCATCTACTATAACAACATCAGAAGCCATAATTGTTGTACAACAACAAAACATCATTAGCAATGCTACCAAAAGTTTAGAGAATATAAAATGTTTCATACTTTAATTAAATTTATAGATTTTGTTAATTGTTCATTTACGATTTTATCCATACCACTACCAGTATAATACCTGCCGAAAGTATCGTCTATTTGTGAATAGAGATTGGCAAACCAAAGTTCTTCCTTTGCCATTTGGAACGCAATAGAATTTAGATATTCTTTTGTCGACAAGCCATCAGGAGTTTCATTACAAACATACATTAATAGTTGTTGTAAGTTTCGTATATAATGTTCATAACATATCAGCCAAGAAGCTAAGAATAACCGAAAAGCAAATATTGTCTTATCGGATAGCATTCTTACTTTATTATAATGCTCTTCTGAAATACGATAGACGCTTATACAATATTTCCGTCGATATTCCAAAATAGCTTTTTCGAACTTCATATTACAACTCTCATACTCTTCTGTTCCTTCCAAATATTTATCTTGTTCCAATTCCCAAAACGAGATTCCTTGCCAGTCACTATCTTTCAATATTCCAAGGTACTTTTCTTGAGATACAACATTTATGATTTTGGCAACCTCGTTATAAGCAAACAAGAAACATTGCCTTGCTACATATGTCTTAGGCTTCCGAAACAAGTCTTCTGTTAGAATAACAGCATTAAGCCTCAAGCTATCAGTTAATTTTCTATGATTGTCTTGCATAGAATAAAATGCTGTTTTGAACTGCACTTGCGCATAACTTTTTCGTTGGTGCCTAAAGGTACACAACATCGTAACAGCACTGGCTACCGTTGCAAGAGCAGAAACTGATGCAACCATAAGGTCAATGAAGTTATCGGGTTTACTATTGTAAATATCCCCCATACAAATACTAACTTTTGCCATCGAATCCCCAACTGGCGATTATCATTCTTATAGCTGACGGCAAAATAAAAAAACGTGGGATTCTACCTGTTACCCGTCCCACGAATCGAGGCCTTCGCATTGCCCAGTGTTGTTGAACGAGCAACGTCGAAGCCCACGCCGATATGTATACACTTCTCCCTATACGGATATAAGACTCATCGCAAGACGCAATAAGCCATACCAGTAAAGGGATGCGAAATATATCACATCCCGAGGGCATCTACCGTTGCTAAGTCCATGACAACACCTGAAAGTTGCGAAGTTTCGATTCGTCAAGAACAAAGCGTCAAGTAAACGCCTTTATATTATGTCGTGATACCTTTATCCCACTTACCTTTTCTCCCATCTTAGCACAAGAAAGTCGCTTAAAGCGGCTCCAAATGCCTCGACACGGCGTGAGCGAGTATGGTATCGGTTGCAAAGGTAATGAAAAAAATGATTACTCACGTATTTTTAGTTGATTATTTTTCGTTGTTTGGATAAAAACTGATGTTTGAGGAACATTAAGAAGACTTATTGCGACCATACGCAGGAAAAGCATAAAGCCTAAATGAAGTAGTTGAGTTCGTAAAATGAAGTGGATGAGTTTGCCGACAGATATAGCTGCATTAGCCAACAGATATGGATGAGTTAGCCGACAGATATAGCTGCGGCAGCTGATAGAATCGAATCTGGAGGCTGATAGAGTCGAATCCGGTGGCAGATAGAGACGAATCCGGTGGCAGATAGAGACGAATCATCTTGTTCAATGAACCACAATATTCTCTACCATCAAACCTTCATTCACCCCTAGCTTATAGATTTTTGAGGTTTCGCAAGCTCTTTCCTGGTTTCCTTTAAGATTCTAACCTTTTTAAAACATCCAAAAAGAGCTTGGAAATCTCCTTAATCCTATGCCTTCTCCGTTATCATCAGCACATGACTTTCATCGCTCAGTGTGGTAGCGAAGATATAGTTTTCGCCACCATCCTTCAACTTCAATCGCTTGCGCAATTCCGCTACGGAGAGAGGGAAGTTGCGGGTAGCGATGTTCGCCTTGGTAATTCCTGACAGATGGCGCTTCAACTCCTTCTTATTAAAGGAGGATACGGCGATGATGCGAAAACTTCTGCCGGGGAAGACGGCGATAGGCTCACGGCTCACGAAAAGATGACTGTTCTTGGAAAGCATCCTTGCATCATATCGCTCGGAAAGAACGCCGAAACAGCCGGCTTTCATCAGCGAGGCATTCGGCTCGTAAAGATACTGCATCTCTTCAAGCGTGAATGGGGCAATCTTGACGGAAGAAGTCTCCATATTCGACTCATCACAGACGAAGGACTGCGCATCATTGATGCAATAAATGCGGAGATTTCTGCCCATATTTAGCGCTGAAAGCACTAAAAGGAGTTCCTTGCACTCATTGTTCACGGAGATGATATGAACCTCTTTTACGCAGTTTAATTCGCTTAACGCACGGTGCCAATCGAGCATCGGAGAGAGTTTGATGATGACGTAATCTGCCTTCGAAAGCATTTCTTCCTGCAAAAGGGTTACATCGGGCGTACAATCTTTCAAGGATACTACCTTGTTGCCCGCATCGTCTCTACGGGCAGGATCGATGAAGATCAGCTTAAGACCAAGGTTGGTCTTAAGTAATGACTGAGACTGATCTTCAGTTATGCCTAAAGAATCTAATGCAGCAGCCTCTTTCTTTGAAGCAAAAGAATGCAGCACCTCTATTCCGTCTCCATTCTTCACGATGGCATTCTTCAAACCCAACCGCCCAAAGTTTTCCTTTGCTGCCTCACAGAGATGAGCCTGACGCTCCACATACATCGACTTCACGCCCAATCGGGAAGCGATGTAAGAGAAGTCTACTCCGAAGCCGCCGGTCAGGTCAACAAACCCGGTTTCTTCAGAAAAATCTCCTTCATGAGGTTCTCCTTTTATTTCATTAACATTCTCTTCTGATTCTGTTAATATCTGTTGTTTTTTGCAAGTAGCTTCATTTTTGGCGAATTCTGAATCAACTGCCCCTTTGCCCGCAAATTCGCAAATTTCAGAAAGATGAAGATTTGAGGCGTTTTCGCTCTCCTTCCCCTTTTCTTCTCCGTTTTCGGATGATGAAGGAGACAAACCGAGCAGTCGGGCAGCGAGTTCAGCCTTATAAAGTGCCGTTTGCTCTGACGAACATTGCTCCATCGAAATATGAGGGGGATAGATAATGCCATCGATGCTTGCCCAACGGGGCAGTTTCACACGAGCCATCTTTCGCCCACGAATCTGGTCGAGAGCGAAAGGCATATCTACCTCAGGATACTTGCTGCCGAGGAAAGCCAGCTGGCGAACGTCATCGTCCTGATGCTGGCGGATAAAATCGAGCGTTGCTTGGTTCATTATTTCTGTTGAGTGATTCGTCATTACATTACTTATTCTTAATAACCGCAAATTTACGATATTCTGATGAGATTACAAAATATTTCTCAGAATATCTGATAATTTATGTCGGGATGCACCAAAAACAGGATGCTCTCGGCTATAATCTACCCTTTTTCCTGGCTATATGATTCTAACAGCAGGCATAAATAAATACATAACTATCGGAGATAGAACAACTGACTAGGAAAAACAGAAGGCTGGCAGAAGAAAAACAGCATACTGGCAGAAGGCAAACAGCCGACTAGCGCAACAGAGGCTAGTCGGCTGTTCCTGTATAACAGTTTGCCAAACATCCTTTCTCTTATTTCAAGAGAAGCACGGTTGGCAGGAATATCGCAATCAGCTCTTCACTCTTCACCTTTCCAACATAAAGAGCTGAAACACAATATATTACATAGGTGAAGAGATTTCCAGCACTCTTCACCCACTCTTCACCACTCTTCACCTTTTACGATTTTAGGAAAGGTATAAACGCAGAGCCGCTTAGCTGTCAACAGCCTAAAAAGGTGAAGGGCGGGTGAAGAGTAAAAAACCACTCTTCACCCGCCCAACTTCCTATCCTTCAACCACTTACACCCAAAAGGTGAAGAGTGAAGAGTTGTTGGGAAAATTCTCTCGCATCCGTAAAGATGCAGAGAGAAAATTCCTGTGTCTCAAAAGAAACGATGGATTAGTCAGCCAACTTAGCCTTCAAGAACTCACGGTTCAAGCGGGCGATGTTAGCGATAGACTCGTTCTTAGGACAAACAGCCTCGCAAGCACGAGTGTTTGTACAGTTACCGAATCCGAGCTCATCCATGCGTGCAATCATCTTCTTAGCACGGGCAGCAGCCTCTACACGACCCTGTGGGAGAAGTGCCAGCTGGCTAACCTTTGAGCTGACGAAGAGCATAGCAGAACCATTCTTACATGCAGCAACACAAGCACCGCAACCGATACATGTAGCGCAATCCATTGCCTCGTCTGCATTCTCCTTAGGAATCAGGATAGCGTTGGCATCCTGAGCCTGACCTGTACGGATGCTGGTGTAACCACCTGCCTGGATGATCTTGTCGAATGCTGAACGGTCTACCATACAGTCCTTGATGATAGGGAAACCAGCAGAACGCCAAGGCTCAACGGTGATAACGTCACCATCGTTGAAACGACGCATGTAGAGCTGACATGTTGTAGCACCACGCTCAGTCTTACCGTGAGGTGTACCATTAATATAGAGAGAGCACATACCGCAGATACCCTCGCGGCAGTCGTGGTCGAAGACGAAAGGCTCCTGACCTGACTCGATGAGCTCCTCGTTCAAGATGTCGAGCATCTCGAGGAATGAAGTATCATCTGGGATGTTCTTCATCTCATGTGTATCGAAGTGACCCTGTGCTGTAGGACCGTCCTGCTTCCAATACTTAACTGTGAAACTTATATTTCTTGCCATTGTCTTGTTCGCTTTTTAATTCTTGTAATTTCTTGTCTGTACCTTAATTGCCTCATACTCGAGAGGTTCCTTGTTGAGCACTGGAGCAGTTGTATCATTGCCCTGATACTCCCAGCAACCTACGTAGAAGAAGTGCTCATCATCACGCTTAGCCTCGCCTTCCTCTGTCTGGTACTCCTCACGGAAGTGACCACCACAGCTCTCATTGCGGTGCAATGCATCGTAAGCGATCAACTCGCCCATCAAGATGAAGTCACGCAAGTGGATAGCCTTATCCAACTCTACGTTCAAGCCTTCCTTCTTGCCAGGGATGAAGAGGTTCTTGTTGAATTCCTCGCGCAGAGCCTTCATCTTCTTCAAGCCTTCCTCAAGACCTTCCTTGGTACGACCCATACCTACGTGCTCCCAAAGGATGTGACCCAACTCCTTGTGGATAGAATCTACAGAGCGCTTGCCCTGGATACCCATCAGGCGGTCGATTTCCTTCTGAACACCTGCCTCTGCCTCTGCGAACTCTGGGAGATCGGTAGAGAGCTTTGGCCACAATGCCTGGTCAGCCAAGTAGTTCTGGATAGTGTATGGCAATACGAAGTAACCGTCAGCCAAACCCTGCATCAAAGCAGATGCACCAAGACGGTTAGCACCATGGTCAGAGAAGTTACACTCACCAATAGCGAAGAGACCAGGGATAGTGGTCATCAACTCGTAGTCAACCCAGATACCACCCATTGTATAGTGGATAGCAGGGAAGATCATCATTGGGTTGTAGTACTTCACGCCGTTAATCTCGTTAGCCAACTCACCTGGGTTAACGTCGGTAATCTCCTCATACATATCGAAGAGGTTGCCATAACGCTGCAGGATAACGTCGATACCGAGACGGTTGATAGACTCAGAGAAGTCGAGGAATACGGCAAGACCTGTGTTGTTGACACCGAAGCCCTTGTCGCAACGCTCCTTAGCTGCACGAGAAGCCACGTCACGAGGAACCAGGTTACCGAATGCTGGGTAACGGCGCTCCAAGTAGTAGTCGCGGTCTTCCTCAGGAATATCAGAACCCTTCTTTGTACCAGCCTGCAATGCCTTAGCATCCTCAATCTTCTTAGGAACCCAGATACGACCATCGTTACGGAGTGACTCTGACATCAAAGTCAACTTACTCTGGTTTGTACCGTGAACAGGGATACATGTAGGGTGAATCTGAACGTAAGATGGGTTAGCGAAGTCAGCACCCTTGCGGTAGCACTGGATAGCTGCTGTACAGTTACAACCCATAGCGTTTGTAGAAAGGAAGTAAGCGTTACCATAACCACCGGTAGCGATAACTACGGCGTTGGCAGAGAAACGCTCCAACTCACCTGTAATCAAATTCTTGGCGATGATACCACGAGCGTGACCGTCAACGATAACAAGATCCTCCATCTCGTAACGGGTGAAGAGCTTAACCTTACCTGCCTCAACCATGCGGCTCAAAGAAGAGTAAGCACCGAGGAGGAGCTGCTGACCTGTCTGACCCTTAGCATAGAATGTACGAGATACCTGAGCACCACCGAAAGAACGGTTAGCCAGCATACCACCGTACTCACGAGCGAAAGGAACGCCCTGAGCTACGCACTGGTCGATGATATCGTTGCTCACCTCAGCCAAACGGTAAACGTTAGCCTCACGAGCACGGTAGTCACCACCCTTTACAGTATCGTAGAACAGACGGTAAACAGAGTCACCATCATTCTGATAATTCTTAGCTGCATTGATACCACCCTGTGCTGCGATAGAGTGAGCACGACGTGGAGAGTCCTGGATGCAGAAGTTCAAAATGTTGAAGCCCATCTCGCCGAGAGAAGCAGCAGCAGAAGCACCTGCCAAACCTGTACCTACAACGATAACGTCGAGCTTTAACTTATTCTTTGGGTTAACCAAACGCTGGTGAGCCTTATAGTTGGTCCACTTCTCAGCAACTGGTCCTTCAGGTATTCTAGAATTTAATGTTTTTGCCATAATCTTTTTTAATACTTAAATGATTACACGAATTATGCGCAGCACAAAGATGGAGCGCAACCGAAAGCGAATGCCAATACAACTACGATGAAGAGGAGAAGCAGGATGGTAGAGTAAATCATACCGATCATCTTCCAACGGCAGAACCAAGTCTTACCGCTCCAACCGAGAGTCTGAATAGCACTCCAGAAACCGTGAGTGAGGTGGAACCAAAGAGCTACCAACCAGATGATGTAGAGAACTACGAACACTGGGTTAGCGAAGGTGTCCTGAATGAATGCGAAGCCGTCTGCTGGGCTGTGACCGAAGCTTGTACCCAAAAGCTCTGCAAACATCATGTTGTACCAGAAGTTAAAGAGGTGAAGCAACAAACCGAGAACAATGATGATACCGAGCACCAACATGTTCTGGCTAGCCCACTCTACTTTTTCTGGCTTTGCTGTTACCTCGTAACGCTGGTTACCGCGAGCACGACGGTTCTGTGCTGTCAGGATGAAAGCGTAAACGATGTGACAAACTGCCAAAGCTGCCAAACCCAAAGTTGCAACTACGGCGTACCAGTTAGCACCCAACAACTCGCAGATTGTGTTGTAAGCTTCTCCAGAGAAAAGCGCAACAACATTCATGCAACCGTGGAATGTCAAGAATAGAATAAGAGCGATACCAGTTACTGACATCACTACCTTTCTACCAATAGATGAATTGATTAACCACATAAATGATTGAAATTTAATTATTTAACTGTTTGAAACTAATTTATATTCCACACTTTTCGTCCCTGCAATACCTATTTTTTGGCATTCTGCAATCCTCATTTCTAGGTATATTTTCGCAAGTCTGCTGCAAAATTACTATATTTTAATGATTTATCAAAGTATTTTTGCTAAAATTTCGATTTTATTTCTTACTTTTGCCGAAAATTAGAAAAAATATAGATTAAACGAAGTATGAAATTCAATTATGACGTGCTCGTTATCGGTGGAGGACATGCCGGATGCGAGGCTGCTGCAGCCTCTGCAAACATGGGTGCCAAAACCTGTTTGATAACGATGGATATGAACAAGATTGGACAGATGAGTTGCAACCCCGCCATCGGAGGTATTGCCAAGGGACAGATTGTGCGCGAAATCGATGCTTTGGGCGGACAGATGGGTATCGTAACGGATAAAACCGCCATCCAGTTCCGAATGCTCAACATCGGCAAGGGTCCTGCCGTATGGAGCCCCCGTGCCCAATGCGACAGAGGAAAGTTTATCTGGGAATGGAGAACCATCCTCGACCATACCGACAACCTCGACATCTGGCAAGACCAGGCTGACGAACTGCTCGTAGCTAACGGAGAAGCCATCGGCGTAAAAACCATCTGGGGAGCCGAATTCTATGCCAAGAGCATCATCATCACCGCTGGAACATTCCTCAACGGACTGATGCATGTAGGAAGAAAGATGGTAGAAGGCGGAAGATGCGCCGAACCTGCCGTACACAACTTTACGGAGAGCATCACCCGATGGGGTGTCACTACAGCCAGAATGAAAACCGGTACTCCAGTCAGAATTGACAAGAGAAGTGTTCATTTCGAAGATATGGAAGAACAGCCGGGCGACAGCGATTTCCACCAGTTCTCTTACATGGGAGAACATCGGGTTCTGAAACAATTGCCTTGCTGGACTTGCTATACCAACAAGAAGGTACACGAAACTTTAAAAAGCGGTCTCGCTGATTCACCTTTATATAATGGTCAGATTCAGAGTACCGGTCCACGTTATTGTCCGAGCATCGAAACCAAGCTCGTTACCTTCCCCGACAAGGATCAGCATCCGCTCTTCCTGGAACCGGAAGGCGAAGATACGAACGAGATGTATCTGAACGGTTTTTCTTCGAGCATGCCGATGGATATCCAGCTGAATGCACTTCACGAGATTCCTGCTTTGAGAGATGCCAAGATTTACAGACCGGGATACGCCATCGAATACGATTACTTCGACCCTACCCAACTCAAACATTCACTGGAGTCGAAAATCATCAAAGGTCTCTTCTTTGCCGGACAGGTGAACGGAACCACCGGTTATGAGGAAGCAGGAGGACAGGGAACCGTGGCAGGAATCAACGCAGCCTTGCATTGTGTTGGCGACAAGACATTCGAGATGAACCGCGATGAGAGTTATATCGGCGTACTCATCGATGATCTCACCACAAAGGGAGTTGACGAACCATACCGTATGTTTACCTCCAGAGCCGAATACCGCATTCTGCTCCGCCAGGACGATGCCGATGCCCGACTCACCGAAAAAGCATACGAACTCGGAATTGCCAAACGCGACCGTTACGACTGGTGGATAGAGAAAAAAGAAGCCATCGAAAGAATCATTGAATTCTGCGCCAACTATCCTATTAAGAAGGATGAGATAAATCCAAAACTAGAGGCACTCGGTACTACTCCACTTCGCGCCGGCTGCAAGCTCATCGACCTCATCGCTCGTCCGCACCTGAATCTCACGAATCTTTCGGAGATTATTCCGGACCTGAAGGCTGCGCTGGATGCACCAGCCAACCGAAAGGAAGAGATAACGGAAGCTGCAGAAATCAAGATGAAGTACAAAGGTTACATCGAACGAGAGCGTCTCATTGCCGACAAGATGCACCGTTTGGAGGATATCAAAATCAAGGGCCGTTTCAACTATTCCGAGCTCCACGAAATCTCCACAGAAGGACGTCAGAAACTCGAGCGCATCGACCCGGAAACTTTGGCACAGGCAAGCCGAATTCCGGGCGTATCACCAAGCGACATCAACGTGATGCTTGTATTACTCGGAAGATAAGCCGTTTCACAGCGAAACACAAGGGAATTTTAAATGTTTCACGTGAAACAGACTATCAGCAAAACATTTGATGTTCAACCGCTTAAGAAAGGTTGCATCAAGTGTTTTGCGGTTAAAGTAAAACTTCAGCAATTCGTGAAACAAAAGCGGATAAAATCGAGCAAAAGGCAAAAACAAACGGGCAAAAAGCCCATAAAAAGGAACAAGAAAAAAGAACAAAATAAGTATCAATTTAAAGCATAAAAAGTAATGAACAATCAGCTATTATTAGACAATCTGCGTTGCATTCCAGATTGGCCAATCAAGGGTGTAAACTTCCGCGACGTTTCAACCCTTTTCAAGAATCCTGCATCTTTAAAAGAGATCAGCGATGAGATGTATGAACTCTACAAAGACAAAGGAATCACCAAGATTGTAGGCATCGAATCACGCGGTTTCGTCATGTCTTCTGCCCTTGCTATTCGTCTCGGAGCCGGCGTAGTTTTATGCCGCAAACCGGGCAAACTTCCATGCAAAACCGTACAGGAAAGTTATGCTAAGGAATATGGCATCGATACCATCGAAATCCACGAAGATGCCATCAATGAGGACGACATCGTACTCCTCCACGACGACCTCCTTGCCACCGGTGGAACCATGAAAGCAGCATGCGACCTGGTAAAGAAATTCCATCCGAAAAAGGTATATGCCAACTTCATCATCGAACTCGTAAACGAGAATTTCGAAGGCAGAAACTCCTTTGATCCAGACGTTGAAGTAACTACTTTATTACAGTTATAAGCTGCAAAAAGACTGCAAGAAATACTGCGAGAATGCAGCAAGGAAGCAGTAAAAGACACCAGAGCGTTGCCGTTTCACGTGAAACAGTAACGCTCGTTTTCCCTTTAAAAACAAGTAAAAATATGACGAAACAAGAGAATGAGGAGCGCTTGGCTAGGCTTAAAAACATCGTTTTAAGTATGCCGGAAAAGCCAGGAAGCTACCAATATTACGACGAAAATCATACGATTATATATGTGGGAAAGGCAAAAAATCTGAAGAGAAGAGTATCTTCCTACTTCCATAAAGAGGTAGACAGATACAAGACAAAGGTGCTTGTTTCTAAGATTCACGACATATCTTATACGGTCGTAAACACAGAAGAAGACGCACTTTTGCTTGAAAACAGCCTGATCAAAAAGTATAATCCAAGATACAATGTCCTGCTGAAAGACGGCAAGACATACCCCTCTATATGCGTAACAAACGAGTATTTTCCACGCATTTTCAAGACTCGTCATATCAATAAAAAAGTGGGAACTTTCTTCGGTCCTTACCCTCATATCGGCAGCATGTATGCCGTTTTAGAGGTCATCAAGAAGCTTTATAAGCCCCGCACCTGCAGAATGCCTATCACCAGAGAAGGCGTTGCTGAAGGCAGATACAAGCCTTGCCTAGAGTATCATATCCATAACTGCGGAGCACCCTGCATCAACAAGCAGAGCTATGAGGAATATCAGGAAAACATGCGCCAGGCACGTGAAATCCTGAAGGGAAACACGCGGGAAGTAAGCAAATACCTCTACGATTTGATGATGAAGAATGCCGAACTTCTACGTTTTGAAATAGCCGAAGAATATAAGAAAAAGTACCAATTACTGGATGACTTTGAGGCAAAAAGCGAGGTGGTAAGCCATACCATTACAGACGTAGATGTCTTCACCATCGTAAATGATGATGCCAACAAAAACGCCTTCATCAACTATATTCACGTAAAAAACGGCACCATCAACCAGAGCTTCACCTACGAATATAAACGTAAACTGGAGGAGAGCGACGAGGAACTTCTGATTACTGCCATTCCGGAAATCAGAGAGCGTTTCCACTCCACATCGAAGGAGATAATCGTGCCCTTCGAAATGGAATGGAAGCTGAAAGATGCTACCTTCTTCGTACCCCAGAGAGGTGACAAAAAGCACCTTCTGGAGCTGTCGGAAATGAACTGCAAGCAGTATAAATTCGACCGTCTGAAGCAGGCAGAAAAGCTCAATCCGGAGCAGAAACAGACCCGATTGATGAAGGAATTACAAGCAAAACTGAAGCTTCAAAAGCTGCCTTATCAGATAGAATGTTTCGATAATTCCAACATATCCGGTACTGATGCCGTGGCAGGTTGCATCGTATATAAAGGTATGAAACCATCCAGAAAAGACTACCGTAAATACAACATTAAGACGGTAGAAGGGCCGGACGATTACGCATCCATGCAAGAGGTGGTAAGACGCCGGTACAGTCGCATGATAGAGGAAAAAACAGCACTTCCTGACCTCATTATTACCGATGGCGGAAAGGGGCAGATGGACGTAGTAAGAGAGGTTATTGTTGACGAATTACACCTGGATATTCCTATCGCAGGTCTTGCCAAGGACGACCGTCACAGAACCAACGAACTTCTCTTCGGATTCCCTCCTCAAACCATCGCCCTACCACCCGAAAGTGGACTGTTCAAGGTACTGACGCAGATACAGGATGAGGTGCACAGATACGCTATCACCTTCCATCGCGACAAGCGCAGCAAACATGCTCTTCACTCAGAATTAGACGATATCAAAGGCATCGGTCCGAAGGCTAAAGAAGCCCTGCTGAGCAAGTTTAAGAGCGTGAAAAAGATGAAAGAAGCATCATTGGAACAACTTTCAGAAGTATTAGGCCCTCATAAGGCAGAAATTCTTTCAAAATATTTCGAAGAAAAAGGCGAGAATATGAAATAAAAGTTGTATATTTGCAGTTCAAACTATACTATATATATTAATAATAAGAAGAAGAACAGAACCGAAGTAAGCATTCCACAAATGCTATTCATAAAGTTCTATGTTCAACATTCAAAGTTCAAAAGTAGTAATATGAGAATCGTAATACAGCGTGTCTCTCACGCCTCAGTTACCATCGAAGGAGAGGTTAAATCTGCCATCAGACAAGGCTATCTGATCCTTCTGGGAATAGAGGAAAGCGACACTTCAGAAGATGTAGACTGGCTGGTCAGAAAGGTAATAGGACTCCGTGTTTTCGACGACGAAAACCATGTTATGAACCGCTCCATCATGGATATAAATGGTGAGATTCTGGTCATCAGCCAGTTCACCCTATTCGCCAGCTACAAGAAAGGAAACCGCCCAAGCTGGCTCAGAGCAGCCAAGCACGAAATCAGCATTCCACTCTATGAGGAGTTCTGCAAAAAGCTATCCGATGCACTCGGAAAGCCAGTAGGAACAGGCGAATTTGGTGCCGATATGAAGGTAGATTTACTGAACGATGGACCGGTAACCATCATGATGGATACTCACAACAAGGAATAATGCCCTACCCTGAAAGAAAGGCATCTTTCCCTATAAAAGAATTAGGAAGATGACAATAAAAGAAGCACAAGAAGCTGTAGATCAGTGGATTAAAGAATATGGCGTACGCTATTTCAGCGAACTGACCAATATGGCTTGCCTCACAGAAGAAGTGGGCGAACTGGCACGCGTCATTGCCCGAACATACGGCGACCAGAGTTTTAAGAAAGGCGAGAAACCTAACTTAGGCGAAGAAATGGCCGATGTTCTTTGGGTGCTTATCTGCCTGGCAAATCAGACAGGGGTTGACTTGACAGAAGAACTCCAGAAGAGTTTTGACAAGAAGACCCAAAGGGATTCTGAAAGGCATAAAAACAACCCAAAACTATCTGAGCATCAGGAAGATAAAGAACAAGATAACAAGAATTAAAATTGCTATTCATATAAAAACTTAACTTTAATAATTATATAAATAACATTAAGTATGAGCAGTATTAAAGAACAGGTTCTTGCACAGCAGGGACAGTATAAAGAGTCAGACGACAAGTATTTATCAGTTTTGAAGCAGTACAACTGCAACCTCAACGATGAGGAAGTAGCTGCTGCAGTAAAGAAGATTCTCGATGAAAAGGTAGAAGAGAATGAGACCATGGAGGTCAAGAAGTTCCTCTTCGGTAGCATCGAGTTGACTTCTCTCCATACAGAAGATACAGAAGAAAGCATCCTGAAGATGATTGAAAAGGTGAACCAGTTTGCCAAGGATTATCCTCAGCTTCCTCACGTAGCAACCGTATGTACCTACCCTAACTTTGCCGGCCTTATCAGCCAGAGTCTGGAGGTTGACGGCGTAGAAATCGCTGTAGTAAGTGGCAATTTCCCATCCTCTCAGACCTTTATCGAGGTAAAGATTGCAGAAACCGCTATGGCTATCAAGGATGGTGCTACAGAGGTGGATATCGTAATGCCTGTTGGCAAGTTCTTCAGCGAAGATTACGAGGGGCTCTGCGATGATATTCAGGAACTCAAGGAGACATGCGGAGAACATAAGATGAAGTGCATTCTGGAGACAGGCGATCTGAAGAATTGCAGCAACATCATGAAGGCTTCTATCCTCGCAATGTACTCAGGTTCTGACTATATCAAAACCTCAACAGGCAAGGAGAAGGTCTCAGCTACCCCTGAGGCAGCATACGTTATGTGCCAGGCTATCAAGGCATATTACGAAAAGACTGGCATTCAGATTGGTTTCAAGCCTGCTGGTGGTATCAATACCGTTCATGATGCCGTAGTTTACTACACCATCGTGAAGGAAGTTTTGGGCGAGAAATGGCTGACCAACCAGTGGTTGCGCCTCGGCACATCACGCCTGGCTAACCTCCTCTTGAGCGAAATTCTGGGCAAGGAAATCAAGTACTTCTAAAGATAATTTCAAAGCACCATTAAACATACTTAGAAAGATAGTTTTAAAGTACCATTTAAGATACTTCTAAAGAGAATTCTAGAGTGTTGTTTAAAAGAAAAATTTAAAGAAAAGTAACTGATTATCAATAGAATACAAAAAAACAAAGGGTTGATTCTCTCTGAGAACCAACCCTTTTTATATTAAGCTTTTCTTTCAATCACAAAATCCAAGTAAGCCTTCAAGGCATTGTAAATATCCTTATCCTCCACATAAGTATCGAGGAAATTCATGGCTTCGGCATGGAAATCCCACATGCGCTTATCCGCATATTCAATACCTCCATTTTCCTTTGTAAATGCCACTAACTGAGCTATTTCATCAGCCGTCACAGTATGAGCCTTTACCTTTCTGGCAAGCTTCATCATCTCCTCATCACCGGTAGACTTCAAAGCATATATTACAGGCAAAGTCAGTTTTCCTTCAACCATATCATTACCCGTAGGTTTACCTATCTCCTTGGAATCATAATAATCAAAGATATCATCACGGATCTGGAAGATGATGCCCAAGTTCTGTCCGAAACGCTTAGCCTCTTCAATCTGCAGTTCTGAAGCATTGGCAGAGATCGCTCCGATACCGGCGCAAGCCTCAAAGAGAGCTGCAGTTTTCTGCTTAATCACCTGATAATAAATATCTTCCGATATCTCTTCATTACTGATACTGTTGAGCTGAAGAATCTCACCATTAGACAGGATACGTCCCAACTCAGCAAGATAACGCACGATTTCCTCTGAATGCGAATAAGATACATGAAGCAAGGCGGTGGAAAGAATGAAATCGCCCACAAGCACAGCCACCTTATTATTATAAGTAGCATTCACGCTAGCCTGTCCGCGGCGCTCCCCACTCTCATCAACCACATCATCATGTACCAGCGAAGCGGTATGAAGAAGCTCCAGACCCACAGCAGAATGCTGGGTAACACTGGAAACCTTTCCAAAATTACGTGCCATCAACAAAATGAGTATAGGGCGCATACGTTTTCCAGCGCGCTGACGGATGTGGTCGAGCACCTGGGAAAGGAGGCCATCGCTATGCATAAGAGACTTGTTGAACAAATCTATAAAATCTGCTAATTCTGCCTCTATAGGCAGCTTGATAAGTGATAAATAGTCCATTATATGTGAGTAAATCTACTTAATTTCTGAAATTTGTTACAAAATTAATCAATTCTTCTTGAAATATCGCATTTTTTTAGTAATTTTACACCACAAAAATGAATATTATGGATAAATTGTTCCTTTTAGACGCGTATGCGCTCATTTATAGGTCGTATTACGCCTTTATGAAAGCCCCTCGAATCAATTCGAAGGGACTCAATACTTCGTGTGTAATGGGTTTCTGCAATACCCTCAACGAGATACTTACCAAGGAGAAACCTACCCATATTGCGGTGGCTTTCGACCATGGCAAGACCTTCCGTCATGAGGCTTTCCCTGCATATAAAGCTCAACGAGAAGAGACACCGGAAGACATCAAACTCTCTGTGCCTATCATCAAAAATATCCTGGAGGCATATCATATCCCTATCCTTCAGGTAGATGGTTTCGAGGCGGATGATATCATTGGAACAGTTGCCTTGAAGGCAGGTGAAAAGGGGATGGAAACCTACATGCTCACACCCGATAAGGATTACGCACAACTGGTTCGTAACAATGTTTTCATGTTCCGTCCTCGTCATGGCGGTGGATACGAAAAGTTGGGCGTACAGGAAATTGAAGAAAAATACAGCATCACTTCCCCACTCCAGGTTATCGACCTCCTTGCTCTGATGGGCGACTCAGCTGATAACTTCCCAGGCTGTCCGGGCGTGGGAGAAAAGACAGCCATCAAACTTATCAACGAGTTCGGTAGTGTAGAAGGTCTTATCGAGAACTCTTCTCAAGTGAAAGGCAAGCTCCGCGAAAAAGTGGAGGGTGCAGTAGAAGATATCAGGATGTCAAAGTTCCTGGCAACCATACGAACCGATGTTCCGGTAGAGATCAAGATGGAAGATTTGAAACGGGTAGAGCCAGACAATACAAAATTGGATGAAATCTTCACCGAGTTGGAGTTTAAGTCGTTTGCCAACCGAGTTCTTAACAAACCTAAAAAGGTGCAAACAAAGCCTACAGGAGAGCTCGATTTATTTGGCGCACAGCCTGCCGATGGTAAGGAAGAGTCAAAAAACGCGAGTTTTGAGACCCTTAAAACGACACCTCATTCATATAAACTCATTGATACAGAAGGAGATGCAAAGAAACTTTGTGACTATTTATTGACATTCAATATTCTCAGTCTAGACACAGAGACCACATCTACCGCTGCTATTGATGCAGAATTGGTGGGTTTGAGCTTTGCCGTGAAGGAAAAAGAGGCTTTCTACGTAGCAATTCCGGCAAATCGTGAAGAAGCCTTAAAAATCGTAAACATCTTCAAACCTCTCTACGAGAACCCGGAAATCTTGAAAGTGGGGCAGAACATCAAATACGATTACGAGGTGTTGATGAACTACGGCATAGAGATTCAGGGCAAGATGTTCGATACGATGCTCGCCCACTATCTCATCCAGCCAGAACTTTACCACAACATGGATTACTTGGCAGAAGTATTCCTCAACTATCAGACCATCCACATCGAAGAACTGATTGGCCCGAAGGGAAAGAACCAGAAGTCGATGCGCGATCTCGCCCCATCAGACATTTACGAATATGCTGCCGAAGATGCCGACATCACCTTGAGATTGAAAAATGTGCTCGAACCAAAACTCAAAGAGATAGATTGTGAAGATCTGTTCTGGAATGTAGAAATGCCGCTTGTACCTGTTTTAGCCCACATGGAGATGACGGGAGTATGCATCGACACCGATACCCTGAAGGAAACATCCGAGAAACTCACCAACCGCCTCAATGAGATAGAACATCATATCTATGAGTTGGCAGGCGAATCGTTCAATATCGCTTCCCCACGCCAGGTTGGAGAAATACTCTTCGGAAAGATGAAGATTGTGGAGAAGCCTAAGAAGACGAAGACGGGCCAGTACGTAACAAGCGAAGAAGTTCTTCAGCAGCTGCGCAGCAAGAGTCCAATCATCGATGAGATACTGAACTACAGAGGTTTAAAGAAACTTTTGGGAACCTATATAGATGCCCTTCCAAAGCTTATCAACTCTCGCACCGGTCACATTCATGCCTCTTTCAACCAAGCCATCACAGCCACAGGACGTCTTTCTTCAAGTGATCCAAACCTGCAGAATATTCCTGTACGCGATGACGATGGCAAGGAGATACGCAGATGCTTCATCCCAGAACCAGGCTGCCTGTTCTTCTCTGCCGACTATTCACAGATAGAACTTCGCATCATGGCACACCTGAGCCAGGATCCAAACATGGTAGAAGCATTCCGTGAAGGCTCTGATATTCATGCAGCTACAGCTGCCAAGATTTGGCACGAAGACATCAAAGAAGTAACAGATGCACAGCGCAAGAAGGCAAAAACTGCCAACTTCGGCATCATCTACGGCATCACGACCTTCGGTCTTGCCCAACGCATGAACATCGAAAACCGAGAGGCAAAGCAGATCATAGAAGACTACTTCCGCACCTTCCCTGGTGTTCAGGCTTACATGGAGAAGGCAAAGGAAATGGCAAGAGAGAAAGGCTATGCCGAAACCCTCTTCCACCGCCGTCGCTACCTGCCAGACATCAACAGCAAGAATGGTACTGTAAGAGGATTTGCCGAGCGCAATGCCATCAATGCCCCTATCCAGGGCTCTGAGGCAGACATCATCAAAGTGGCTATGATCCGCATCTTCAACCGATTCAGAGCAGAAGGCATCAGGAGCAAAATGATTATCCAGGTGCATGACGAACTCAATTTCTCCGTATATCCGGAAGAGAAAGAAAAGGTAGAGAAGATTGTGGTAGAAGAGATGCAGAACGCCTACCAGCTCAGTGTGCCTCTGGTTGCTGATGCCGGATGGGGAAACAACTGGCTAGAAGCACATTAGAAAAACCAGAAAGCGGCCGCAGAAACCGCAAGGCAACTTAAATACAAAGAAGCTCGCAAGATACCAAACGTTCATCTTGCGAGCTTTTCTTTTTCGAGATGTTTCACATGAAACAATTAAATCTTCTATCAAAACACCACTAAAAAGATAAATAACTCCTTTATTCACAAGTACATCTAGAAATCTTTGTTTATTTAGATTAAAAAGGATAATAAAATTATAATATTTTCAAATTTATTTGGTTCTTACAGAAATAAAGTGTATATTTGCATTATAAATCAGAAAGATATGCAAACGCACCTGTCTGATTAAAAGTGAATAGATAACACTAATCAATCAAATTAAGAAAGAAAGGAACATTATGAAGAAATATGTTTGCGACGTGTGTGGTTGGATTTATGATCCAGAAGTAGGTGATCCAGAGGGCGGCATCGCTCCAGGTACAGCATTCGAAGACATCCCAGATGATTGGGTTTGCCCTCTTTGCGGAGTAGGCAAGGAAGATTTCAGCCCTGTAGAGGAATAAGGCTCTTTTGGAGGAATCACCCGAAGGATATCCTCATAAAGGAATCATCCGAATGAAATGCCTGATATTCAGGCAACTCAAATGTTAAATAAGGAGGAATCAATATGACAAAGATTAGAGAAATCTACCGCTGCCAGGTTTGTGGCAACGTGGTAGAAGTAGTAAACCCAGGAGCCGTGCTCAGCTGCTGTGGCGAGCCGATGAAGCTGATGAAGGAAAACACCAGCGATGGCGCCAGGGAGAAGCACGTGCCTGTGATAGAACCTATCGAGGGCGGCTATCGCGTAACAGTAGGAAGTGTGGAGCATCCGATGCTTCCAGAGCATTACATCCAATGGATAGAATTGCTCACCCCTACCGATGTGCTTCGTCACGAGTTGAAGCCAGGCGAAAAGCCTGAAGCTATCTTCCTGACCAACGCAGAAGCCAAGGATGTTACGGCTCGAGAATACTGCAATCTCCACGGATTGTGGAAGGGGGTAATTGAAGGATAAATACCATCATACCAACAAAAGGTCTCATGTCGTTTTCCCAATGTAGGGAATATGACTTGAGACCTTTTTAACTTTATTTGCATCTTGTTTCTACCACAGTAACTACTCATGCCCATAGGGGTGCTGAGCAAAATGATCACCATAATTCTAAGAAATTCATCGCACAACAACTGAACTACGCCCGCACATCAGCTGTTATGCATGCGCACAACAGGTGATGTGCAACCGCACAACAGCTGTTGTGCGGTTGCAGAAGGTATCTTTTCCAGCAACTTATCCTATCTCTTCCAGCAACTTATCCTATATATCCCAAAGACTTATGTAATATTTTCCAAACACCTTTCCCGTATATTCCAGCGTCTTCACCTATATCGTTGCACTTCCTCAAGCGTTTCTGTCGGTTTACCATCGTTGATTCTTCCCTCATCTATGATTTTTAGTTAATTTCCCACGATTTCTTCGTATCTTTCATTTATAATGTGTAACTTTGCATCAAATATATTTAAACGTTTTAAATAAAGCAACATAACAATGGCAAAGAACAATAAGCAGACAGTTGGTCAAAACGGCAACAGCGCCAAGAAGACCACCAGGAAAAAGAAGAAGTTTTTCCTAAAAAAATAAACAATATTCTTCCAAAAGTAAAAAATGAAAAATAACTAAAGATTTCCTTGCAGCTACCAAATAAAAAGCGTAACTTTGCCGAAATATCATAAAAATAAGCAATTATGAAGGAAGAAGAAATCAAAGAATTGTTCGAGCAATTCGAAGCTATTGCCAACGAATACGAAGGCGTAGAATGTTGGAGTGCAAGAGAACTTGCACAAGTGTTAGGTTATAGCCAATGGCGTAATTTCGAAGGAATTATCGAAAAGGCAAAAGCATCATGTACCAATGCAGGGCAAGAAGTATCATATCATTTTGCTGACGTCAGCAAAATGATAAATCTTGCAAAAGGTGCTCAGCGTGAAGTCAAAGACTACATGCTGACTCGTTATGCTTGCTATCTCATTGCCCAAAACGGTGATCCACGCAAGCCACAAATCTCTTTTGCCCAAAACTACTTTGCCGTACAAACTCGCCGAGCAGAATTGGTGCAAAAGCGTTTGCTGGAATACGAACGTGTACAAGCACGTGCAAAACTTGCAGAAACAGAGAAGCGTCTCTCTGGTGTGCTGTATGAAAGAGGGGTGGACAGCAAAGGCTTTGCCATCATTCGCTCACTAGGTGACAAGGCGTTGTTTAATCTCGACACGGCTCTTCTCAAACGTAAATTGGGTGCTCCTAACAGCCGACCTCTCGCCGATTTCCTTCCAACACTAAATATTAAAGCTAAAGATTTTGCTGCAGAAATGACTTCTGTCAACGTTCAGCAAAAGGATTTACATGGTCAGCAATCTATCTGTCAAGAGCATGTCGATAATAATAAGGCTGTTCGTAATATGATGCTCCAACGTGGCATTGTACCAGAAAATCTTCCTGCAGGTGAAGACGTCAAGAAAGTAGAACGCAGATTAAAATCTGACGAAAAGACATTGACCAAAAAGAATAGCAAAAAGAAATAATATCCATCACAATTCTATAACTAGAGAAGATGTAAGGATTTCACTCGCGATCTATGATTTTTAGTTAATTTTCCACGATTTCTTCGTATCTTTCATTTATAATGTGTAACTTTGCACCGGAAATTTAAACGTTTAAAGATAAAATGGCATTAAAATGTGGTATTGTAGGCCTCCCTAACGTGGGTAAGTCTACACTGTTCAACTGTCTGTCTAGTGCAAAGGCACAGGCAGCTAACTTCCCTTTCTGTACTATCGAACCAAACTTGGGCGTCATCACCGTACCAGATGAGCGACTCAACAAGTTGGCAGAGATTGTTCACCCAGGACGCATCGTCCCAGCTACTTGCGAAATCGTGGATATCGCAGGTCTCGTAAAGGGTGCCAGCAAGGGCGAAGGTCTTGGTAATAAATTCTTGGGAAATATCCGTGAGTGCGATGCTATCATCCACGTAATCCGCTGCTTCGACGATGACAACATCGTTCGCGAGGGTGGCGCTAAGGTTGATCCTTTGGAGGATAAGAGCGTCATCGATACAGAGTTGCAGCTCAAGGACCTGGAAACTATCGAATCTCAGCTCACCAAGCAGAAGAAGACTGCTGCAGCAGGCAACAAGGATGCTAAGACGATGGTTACCGTTCTGGAGGCTTACAAGGCTGTTCTGGAGCAGGGAAAGAATGCTCGTGGCGTTACTTTCGAAACCAAGGAAGAGCAGAAGGTGGCTCACGACCTCTTCCTCCTCACTACTAAGCCAGTGCTCTACGTAGCCAATGTTGACGAGGCTTCTGCCAAGACCGGCAACGAGTATAGCAAGAAAGTAGAGGAAATCGCCAAGGAAGAAGGTGCTGAGTGCATGGTCATCGCTGCCAAGACAGAGGAAGACATCGCATCGCTCGAAACCTACGAGGACAAACTGATGTTCCTCGAAGAACTCGGGCTGGAAGAGAGCGGCGTAAACCGACTCATCAAGAAGGCATACGCCCTGCTGAACCTCGAAACATTCATCACCGCTGGTGAGATGGAGGTCAAGGCATGGACCTATCACAAGGGCTGGAAGGCTCCTCAGTGTGCCGGTGTCATCCATACCGACTTCGAGAAGGGATTCATCCGTGCAGAGGTTATCAAGTATGATGACTATATCAAGTATGGCTCTGAGGCAGCTGTACGTGAGGCTGGTAAGCTCGGCATCGAGGGCAAGGAGTACGTCGTACAGGATGGTGACATCATGCACTTCCGGTTCAATGTATAATCCTATTCTTCTACGGTTATGATAGCAAATCTGCTTAACTATATCGTATGGGACCCAGATCCTATTCTGGCTCATCTGGGTCCTATGACCATCCGCTACTACTCCACCTGCTGGATGATTGGTCTGCTGCTGGGCTATCTGCTCATGAGCAAGCTTTACAAGCAGCAGGGGCTCTCAGATGAGAAGTTCTCCCCACTGTTTCTCTACATTTTCTTAGGTGTACTGATAGGTGGCCGTTTGGGACATTGCATCTTCTATCAGCCGGAATATTTCCTCACCCAGTGGGATCACTTCATCGAGATGCTGATACCTGTTCACCACATGCCAGACGGCAGTTGGAAGTTTACTGGTTATGAGGGACTGGCGAGCCACGGAGGCGTATTCGGCATGTTCGTCGGCATCTGGCTCTATTGCCGCAACATGAAGGTGAGCGGCTGGGTAGTGCTCGATAATATGGGTATCTGCTCAGGCATTACAGCCACCTTTATCCGTTTGGGCAATCTGATGAATTCAGAGATTATCGGCAAGGTAACCGATGTGCCTTGGGCATTTATCTTCGTTCGCGAAGACCAGTATCCACGCCATCCGGGTCAGCTCTACGAGGCTTTGGCATACTTCTGCTTTTTCCTCCTCATCCTCTTCATCTACAAGAAGAGAGGACCTAAGAGCGTAGGCACCGGTTTCTATTTCGGTCTTTGCCTTACCCTTATCTTCACCTTCCGTTTCTTCATCGAATATACCAAGGAGATTCAGGTAGCATTCGAGGCAGGTCTGCCTATGGATATGGGACAGATATTGAGCATTCCGCTCATCATCGTCGGTGTATGGAGCATCGCTTCCAGCACAAAGAGAGCGAAAGAAAAGAATGTAGAGGCAAAATAATATTAGACGAATTATTTTCAGATTATAAAAATCCCTCCTCGTGCAACAGCATCTGCTGCCACGGGGAGGGATTTATATTTTTATCTTCCCAGCAGGATTTTCTTGATGTCATTGAGCTTGTTCAATGCCTCTACCGGAGTGAGATTGTTCACATCCAGCCCGAGTATTTCATCACGTATCTGCGTCAGTACAGGATCATCGAGCTGGAAGAAACTGAGCTGCACACCATCCTTAGGTTCATCGATGTGCTGTACGTTCGGTTTACCGGCACCGCCAACCCCGGCATTGTCATCCTCCAACTGTTTGAGAATCACATTGGCACGGTTCACGATGCTGCGAGGCATACCGGCAATCTCTGCCACATGGATACCGAAAGAGTGCTCACTGCCTCCCGGTTCCAGTTTACGCAGGAAGATTACCTTTCCGTCCACCTCTCTCACACTCACATTGAAGTTCTTGATGCGAGGGAAGTTCTTCTCCATCTCGTTGAGCTCATGATAGTGGGTAGCAAAGAGCGTACGTGCCTGTGCCTTCTTATGTTCGTGCAGATATTCCACGATAGCCCAGGCAATGGAAATACCGTCATAGGTGGAAGTTCCTCTTCCCAACTCATCAAAGAGAACCAATGAACGTGGCGATACATTATTTAATATATTAGCTGCCTCGGTCATCTCTACCATAAAGGTCGATTCGCCGAGCGATATATTGTCGCTTGCACCTACACGTGTAAAGATTTTATCCACCAGTCCCACTCGGGCGCTCTCTGCGGGCACAAAACAGCCTACCTGTGCCAGCAGCACGATAAGGGCGGTCTGGCGCAGCAGAGCCGATTTACCAGCCATGTTAGGACCGGTAATCATCATGATCTGCTGTTTCTCGGTATCGAGCAGCACATCGTTAGGTACATAGCGTTCGCCCAGCGGCAGTTGGGTTTCAATCACCGGATGCCTGCCCTGCTTGATGTCGAGCACCTCAGAATCATCGACGATAGGGCGCACGTAGCGGTTCTCGTCAGATGTCTTTGCAAATGACAAAAGACAGTCCATACGGGCGATGAGGTTGGCATTGATCTGTATCTGCGGAATATACTCCTGCATGGCAGCTATCAGTTCGTTGAAGAGCTGTGCTTCCAATACCAGAATCTTCTCATCAGCACCGAGAATCTTTTCCTCATATTCCTTCAGTTCCTGAGTGATATAACGCTCTGCCTGAGCCAGCGTCTGCTTGCGTATCCACTCCTCAGGCACCTTGTCCTTAAAGGTATTTCTCACCTCCAGATAGTATCCGAAAACATTATTGTAACCTACCTTCAGACTCGAAATTCCTGTCTTTTCTATCTCCCTTTCCTGTATCTTGAGCAGATAATCCTTGCCGTGGCGGCTGATGGCACGAAGGTCGTCAAGTTCGGCATTGAATCCGTCGGCTATCACGTCACCCTTATTGACCAGCTGTGGCGGATCGGGCTGTATTTCCCTGGCGATGCGGTCTTTCAGGGTCTCGCATACGTTCAGCTGCTCGCCTACCCGCTTCAGAGCCTCGTTCGTAGCATGCTGGCATGCCACCTTGATAGGCTTGATGGCTTCGAGTGCATTCTTCAGCTGAACCACTTCGCGAGGCGAAACTCTACCCACGGCTACTTTGGAAATGATACGCTCCAGGTCGCTGATGCGATGCAGCTGGTCATCGAGAAGCTGGCGGAATTCCGGTTCCTTGAAGAAATATTCCACGATGTCGAGACGCTCGTTGATTGGTTTAACGTCCTTCAACGGGAAGACCAGCCAGCGTCTGAGCATACGTCCGCCCATCGCCGTTACCGTACGGTCGATGACATTCAGGAGCGAAGAACCGTCTTCCTGCATAGGGGCAACCAGCTCCAGACTGCGGATGGTAAACCTGTCCATACGCACGAACTTATCTTCTTCGATACGTGAAAGGGCGGTGATATGATTAATCTGTGTATGCTGGGTAATCTCGAGATACTGCATGATGGCACCACTGGCTATCACACCGTTCTTGAGATGCTCTACACCGAAACCTTTCAGAGATTTTGTCTTGAAATGTCCCAGGAGTTTCTGCAGGGCTGTCTGTTCGGTGAAAACCCAGTCATCCAGTTCGAAGGTACAGTATTTGCTGCCGAAATATTTCTCAAAGTCATTCTTTCGGGCGCGGTCGTAGAGCACCTCTTTCGGCATGAAGTTGCCCATCAGTTTTTCCACATAGTCGTAGGTTCCCTCGCCGGTAAGAAACTCTCCGGTCGAGATATCCAGAAAGCTCACACCGCAGGCGGTCTTGCCGAAATGTACGGCTGCCAGGAAGTTGTTCTCCTTGTAGTTCAGCACGTTATCTCCCATCGCCACACCCGGTGTAACGAGTTCAGTAATACCTCGCTTCACCATCTTGTCCATCTGGCTCAGTCCCTTCTTACCTTTTATTTCGAGTCGTTTCTTCTTCGGGTCTTCCAGCTGGTCGCATACCGCTACGCGCTTACCCGCCCTGATGAGTTTAGGCAGATAGGTATCCAAAGCATGATGAGGGAATCCTGCCATCTCGGTCGTGCCCGTAGAACCGCCATTGTTGCGTCGTGTCAGCGTAATGCCGAGTATACGGGATGCCTCCACCGCATCTTCGCAGTAAGTTTCGTAGAAGTCACCGCAACGGAAGAGCAGCAGCGCTTCAGGATGTTTCGATTTCATCTCGAAAAACTGTCTCATCATCGGTGTAAGACCTTTATTATCGTTTGCCATTATCTTTCTTCTCCTTATATTATTTCTTTTAATTTACATAGTTTCTATCTACAATACTCCTCCTTAAACCACAGCCGGTATATCGGGTCAACAAAGACAAAAGCATCGTTTTGCTTTTCGATAATATCTTTGTTCTGGAGCGTTTTCCTGTTCTTGACAATCGTATTCGGATTACCAAGATTATAGATTTGTTTCACGGCTTGCGAAGAGAAATGCTGTTCGCCATTGGCTATAGCCTTAAGCATCTCTATCTGGGTGGAACTGAGATTCTCCGTATCATTCTGAAACATCGGGGTATTGATGTTGAGTACCTGTTTCAATCCCAGATGATATATATCTTCCGTCACTTCCGAAACCGTGAAACTCCAGATAAAATAGCACAACTGCTGGAGATACCAGGAATGGCACGCCACGGCATCACAGATCCGCTCTGCCATCTCTGCAGAGATTGACTTTCCTGTCTTCTCGAAAGATGACAGAATGAATGGAATCCAATGCTCCTTAGCTATCTTCTGCATGAAAATCACTTGTCCAAAGCGATAAAAAGGACTATTGGAATTGTTGAAGATATTGAGCATCATGTTTCGCTTGCTGCCGTAGAGGCAGTAAGAGGTAAGCTGCTGTTGCTGCCATACCGAGCGCATCTTTCCCTCCATATCCTTATACTCAGGAAGATTAGCCAACTGCTGGAACTCGTCGATGCAGACGATAATCCTGATGCCCTTTTCCTTTGCCAGCAACTCAGGCAGTTGGAGAATCGTCATCTTATCACGCTCCTGTGGTACAAACTTCAGGTCGAAAGCCATGAAGTCGGTCACCTGGTCGCTTACTACAACCTGCGGTATCACGCCTGTCAGGAATTTCTTTGCATCCTCTATCCACCGTTCCATTTTAGAGGAAGCACAAGCTATAACCTGACTGGCAAAAGTGCGATAAAATTCAGATTCAGAGCCGATGCTGAAGGCATCGATATAACAGATTCTTACGTTATTATCCTCACCAGCCAATTCGCTCATCGCCCTTTTCACTAGCGATGATTTACCCCATCGGCGTGGTGAAATCAGCATCACGTTGATATGGGAGGACAGTAATTGCTTGAGCAAAGCCCTGTCTTCCTGTCTGTCGATAAAATTCTCATTGGTGGCTAATGTACCAAATTGAAATGGTGATAGATATTTTGCCATATTCCTAGTAATTTGGTACAAAGTTACGAAATATTACCCTAAGGTAAGTTACCCTAAGGTAATATTTAGAGTTTTTTAAATGAATATATGCTGCATTACCATAATAAAGCCGTACTTTTGTACTCATGAAAAAGAAACAATTATACATAGGGGTTCTGTCGGTTGCTTGCTGCGCGCTCGTAGCAATAGGCATCACCTTGCACCTGCTCTACCCCAAGAAACAGATACAGAACCTGGTGAAAACTCCACCGGTTCTCCGGCTCAAGCCACTGCCTGCTGATACACTGAAGAAGAAACCTGTGAAGAAGATGGATTTCAATATCTCCGGAACTTTAAGAGATAAGGAAGGAAAGGGAGTGGCTGGCGTCATCGTGAGCGATGGATTCAACTGTGTAAAAACCGATGCACAGGGCAGATATAAGATGAAGCGAGACAGCCTGGCAAAATTCATATACTATTCTGTTCCAGCCGATTGCGAGGTTCCTACCCATTCTAAGACCGATCGCACGGCTTTCTTCTACCAGAAGGTATCCAAGGGGAAGAAAACCTATAACTTCACCCTCACCCGACTGCCGGGCGGCAAGGAGATTCACTATAAGATGATTGTCATCGGCGACCCGCAGGTTACCAATGCCTACAGCCCTTACTATACTTCTCCGGATGATAATCCCATCAAGAAGAGCGATGTAGAAAGATTCACTACCCAGACGATGGCGGACATCAGGCAGACCATCAGTTCGCTGCCTGCCGGAACTCCTGTATATGGACTCAGCATGGGTGATGATGTGCAGTATTATGGCGGCTACAACGCCAAGCTGGAGCGTCAGATACGCCAGGCATTGGGGTCTTCCGAGATGCGTCTTTTCTCTGTTATCGGCAATCACGACCAGGATGGCAAGGCACTCTACCGCCGCAAATGGGAGGAGAATTTCGGTCCTACCGATTTTTCCTTCAACCGTGGCGATGTGCATTATGTCTGCATCAACAACTGCTTCTTCCACCGCGGCATGTCTTATTATTCTCCTGGAGAATTACGTGAACGCCAGGTGCGCTGGCTGAAGCAGGATCTCGCCCTCACGCCAAAGGATATGAAGGTGGTACTCTGTTATCATATTCCTTTTACCTTTGGTAATGCGCCTTTCAGCAAGGCGAAGCCGCTGACCAATACCCATGAGGAGGGACATTATTCTTCTTCCCGTCTCTCGCTCCTGCTTTCTTTGCTGAAACAGTTTAAGGGCGGTTACGAACTCTTCTGCGGACATACTCATTTTGCCTGCAACCACGAAATCAACTATAAAGGAGAGGATGTAATGGAGCATTGTCATGCTGCCGCCTGTGGTAATATATGGCAGTCGAATATCAACATCTGCGGAACTCCAAATGGATATTATGTATACAGTTTTGTGGGTACCAGCATCAGCAACTGCTATTACAAGGGAACCTTCTGGGATAAGAGCAAGCAGATGACCATCTTCCGTGCCCAGACCGATTTCAACGGTGAGAAATATGCCAAAGACTGGCAGTTGGCAAACAATAGGAATATCCTGGTAGCCAATGTCTTCAATGCCACCAGCCATTGGCGTGTTGTAGCCGTAGAGGATGGCAAAGAATATCTGATGGGGCGCCTCAGCGGAAAGGGGCAGGATGCCTTTGCCGCCGGCTATCATCATAAATACAGCGAGAGTGTATCCTATCGGTTCGTGAGCAAGGGAAATGGTTATCTCATCATGAACCACCTATATTATTATACTCCTAGGAATCCGAATGCCAGAATCATCATCAAAGCATCCGATCCATACGGAAATACCTATACGGCATCAAGCGATGAGGTAACGACAGAGCCTTTCGCCAACTTTGCCCATTATTACGAAAAAGAGTATAAGGAATATAAGAATAAGAAAGACAAGATGTTGCGGGATTCTATATCTGGCAGACAGAAAGATTCACTTGCTGCAAGGAAGAAAACGCCATAAATGCCCTGAACCAATGGTTACAGGCCTAAAGTAAAGATAGAACGCAAGCAGCACGCCCTGAAAGGGCAGAAGCTCCTAGCCCAGGGAGGGCACTGAAAAAGTCCCT
>NZ_VZBE01000021.1:0-41301 GCF_009494835.1 Segatella copri | reverse complement strand
ATATATAATAATATATAATATATAACAATTTAAAATAACTTTGAACTATAAGGGCTATATACCCCCTAGGAAAAAACTGAGGAACTGAGGAACTGAGGAACTGAGCAAGCTTAGAATCTTACTCTTGATAGTGTTGGATATGTGCTTATGTTAAAAGTTAAGTATCAGATTATCAGATATATAATACACCATACACCCTGAAATAAGGTGTATGGTGTTTATTGTGATACCCATACGTTGTGAAACACGACGTATGGGTATGAAAAGGAGTTTCGTTACATAGAACTTTCAAATCGTAACTTGATGAAATCTGGCTGATTTTACATCTCAACCACTACTTCATGCTTGCCTTCAGCGCAAGGAATGATGGTGCCTGAGATAGGAGTGCCATCCACTGTAATCTGCTTCACGCCCTTCTGGTTTCCGCTAGGATTCTTTACTGTAATATGGTATTCGCTACCACGGAACTTGCGGGTTACCTCATACTCCTTAGCGGTGCTTGGGAGACAAGGATCGATGAGCAAACCTTCATAATCAGGCTTGATACCGAGGATGAATTCTGATACTGTATACCACATCCATGCCGCTGTACCGGTGAGCCAGGAGTTCTTTCCTTCGCCCGGTTTGGCTGCATCCTTACCGGCTACCATCTGGCAGTTTACGTAAGGTTCTACCTTGTGAAGTGTCTGATATTTTTCCTCTACATAGCTAGGCAGAATCTTGGTATAATGGCTCCAGGCATCGTTGCCTCGGCCGGCTACAGTCTCTCCGATGATGACCCAAGGATTGTTGTGGCAGAAGATACCGGCGTTCTCCTTGTAGCCTTCAGGATAAGAAGAAATCTCACCCATTTCTACATGATAGGTAGTGTAGGCTGGGTTGTTCAGCACCATTCCGTGCTCGCATTCCAGTCGTTTCTTGCTGCTGTCCAGTGCTTTATCGCAAAGTCCTTCTTCCAGACCGATACCAGCCATCGTACACCAGCCCTGGCTCTCGATGAAGATTTTGCCTTCCTCGTTCTCATCACTACCAATCTTGTTGCCGAAGAAATCGTAAGCGCGGAGGAACCATTCACCGTCCCATCCATGCTGCTTCACAGCCTCGTTCATTTCATCTACAGCCTGCTGCATGCGCTCGGCTTCTGTCAAATAATCTTCCTCTGCAAGACCGGCTATTTCGCCCTCCTTGCTTTCCATTGCTTCCTTGGCAAGCTGCTTGCACAGAGCCACATAATCCTTGCCGGTAACCACGAACAGACCGGCTATCATCAGACTCTCTGCCTTGCTTCCTTCGCCCTTGTTTTCTGTGGTCTGGAAACTCTCGTTAGGGTCCCAGGAGAAGCAGTTCAGGTTCAGACAGTCGTTCCAGTCGGCTCTTCCGATGAGTGGCAACTTGTGTGGACCCAGGTTGTTGATAACATGGTTCATCGAAATCTTGAGGTGCTCGAAGAGGCTTACTTCTGTGCCTGGCTGGTTGTCGAAAGGCACCTGCTCAGCGAGGATAGAGAAGTCGCCCGTCTCCTTGATATAGGCTACGGTACCGAAGATGAGCCAGCATGGGTCGTCGTTGAAACCGCCACCGATATCGTTGTTGCCGCGTTTGGTGAGCGGCTGATACTGGTGGTAGCAGCCACCGTCAGGGAACTGGGTGCTGGCGATATCGATGATGCGCTGGCGGGCACGGGTAGGTATCTGATGAACGAAACCTACGAGGTCCTGGTTGGAATCGCGGAAGCCCATGCCTCGACCGATGCCGCTCTCGAAGAAACTTGCTGAGCGCGACATACAGAAGGTGATCATGCACTGATACTGGTTCCAGATGTTCACCATGCGGTCTAACTTATCGTTGCCGCTCTTCACGGTGAAGATGTTCAGCAGGTTATCCCAGTACTGGTTGAGTTCTGCGAAGGCAGCATCCACCTTTTCGGTGGTATCAAACTTGGCGATAAGCTGATGAGCTTTCTCCTTGTTGATTACCTTCTTGGCGCTGAACTTCTTGTCCTGCTCGTTCTCCACATAGCCCAGCAGGAAGATGAGGTCGCGGCTCTCGCCTGGCTGCAGGGTAACCTCGATATAATGAGATGCGATAGGGCTCCAGCCGTGGGCAAAGCTGTTGCGTGGCTTGCCTTCCATCACAGCCTCAGGCTCGGAAAACTCGTTGTAGAGTCCGATGAAGCTCTCGCGGTCGGTATCGTAGCCCTGAATCTCGGTATTCACTGTATAGAAAGCATAGTGGTTGCGGCGCTCACGGTATTCGGTCTTGTGATAGATGGTAGAGCCTTCTACCTCTACTTCGCCCGTAGAGAAGTTGCGCTGGAAGTTCTCCATGTCGGTAGCAGCATTCCAGAGGCACCACTCTGCAAAGGAGAACACCTTGAGGGTCTTCACCTCCTTAGTCTGGTTCTTCAGCGTCATCTTCTGCACCTCAGCCCATGTATGGAGCGGTACGAAGAAGAGTACACTCGCCTCTACGCCGTTCTTGCTGCCCGTGATGCGGGTATAGTTCATGCCGTGGCGGCACTCATAGCTGTCGAGCGGTGTCTTGCAAGGTTTCCATCCCGGGTTCCATACGGTATCGCCATCTTTGATATAGAAATAGCGACCGCCGTTATCCATCGGCACACCATTGTAGCGATAACGGGTGATGCGACGGAACTTGGCATCCTTGTAGAAGGAATAACCACCTGCTGTGTTTGAGATGAGCGAGAAGAAATCCTCGTTACCCAAATAATTGATCCAAGGCCATGGGGTCTTTGGGTCAGTAATCACGTATTCGCGATTGGCGTCATCAAAATGACCATACTTTTTTTCTGCCATTGTTTTTTTAATGTTATTTCTTGGTAAAATATACTATTTTGGTGCAAAGATAGTAAAAAGTTTAAGTTTCGGGGTTAGAAAACAGTTTTTTTTTGTATTTTTGCAATGAAAAGTTTGATGATTATCATCATTCTATTAACATTTTATACAGTTGGCTTATGAAAAGAAACATTTTATCACTTCTGATAGCCCTCTTTGCTACGATGCAGGTAGCGGCTCAGACATACGACAACTTGTGGAAGCAAGCTGAAATCAATGCTCAGAAGGACCAGCCTAAGAGCGAAATCGCGGTGATGAAGAAAATCATCGCCAAGGCTTCGGCTGCCAAAGATTACGGGCAGCTGCTGGCGGCTGAGACAAGACAGATGACACTCTGGAATGAGATTTCGGCTGACTCGCTGACGCCTAACGTGAAGCGGATGGAAGCCGAGGTGCTGAAGGTGAACGACCCCGCATTGAAGGCGGTGAGATATGCCGTGCTGGGTAAGGTGTACTGTGATATGAACGAAAAGAAAAGCCAGGAGTTCTTCAAGAAGGCCTTGGAACAGCCTGAACTTCTTGCTCGACATACCTCCACTGAGTATGTGCCATTGACGCTGAAGGGCGTGGATGGCAGTTCCTTCAACAATGATCTGCTGCATCTCATCGGATTCGAGGCAGACAGCAAGGAGGCGTATCTGCAGCTGTACACCTATTATAATAAGGTGGGCAATCGGGGTGCGGCTTGTCTCTGTGCCTATAAGCTCATCGAGAAATACCGTCAGGACGACGTGAGAGAGGTGAAGAAATCGAAGTATCTGCAGACCATCGACTCGCTCATCCAGGTTTATCAGGATATTCCGGAGGCAGGCGAACTTGCCGTGGAGCATTTCCGCTTCATGGAAGGTGCTACCGATGCCAAACCGCAGGATAAGCTCAACTATATCAACTATGCGCTGAGCCGCTGGGGGGGATGGTCGAGAATGAACGAACTGAGAAATGCGCAGAAGCGACTCACCGAACCGATGTTCCAGGTGCTGGATATGCCGCAGGTGTTGCGACCTGGGGAGAAGGCGTGGGTGCATCTGGACGTGCGCAATCTGCAGAACCTGAAAATCAGTATCTCCCGCCTCAATATTACGGCAGATAACGATTATAATGCGCAGGATGAGGCTATCTATAAGATGCTCCTGAAGAAGACTACGAAGCTGCATCAGAAGGATTTCAGCCGCAACTACTACGGTCGGCCGGATTATGAAACGGTGAAGGATTCCATCGAAATCGGTGGCAATCTGCCGCTGGGTGCCTATCTGATGGAGGTAACTTCGGATAATACCGGCATCGCTCCGCAGCGAGAACTCTTCTATGTCAGCAATTTGGCGGTGATGATCCAGCAGTTGCCGGATGATAAGCATCGCTATGTAGTGGTGAATGCTACCGATGGACAGCCTATCGCTGGGGCGAAGATAGAACTCTACGACCAGCGGTATGATTTCAAGACGAAGAAGGACAAGCGAATAGTTCATGCCCGCTTGACAACAGATGAGAACGGAGAGGCTTACTTCAAAAATGTGGATGGAATGGTGTTGATTTCTACCAACAATGACAAGTTTACGCCAGCCAGGGACATCTATCTCAGCCGTACCCGCTATTATGAGAAGAAGGATAATGAGACTAAATATCAGGTTTATACCGACCGTGCTCTCTATCGCCCAGGACAGAAGGTGCATGCCTCAGCCATTTCCTATACTGTCAAGAAGGGGTTGGATGCCAGCGTGCCAGGAAAGAGTATGGAACTGAAGTTTGTCCTGAGTGATGCCAACTGGAAGCAGGTGGCAGAACAGAAGGTTACGACCGATGAATATGGTACGGCTTCGGTAGATTTCGAACTCCCGAAGGAGGGAAAGACAGGACAGTATTCCATCTCCGTGAATGGTACAGCAAGCGAATATTTCAGAGTTGAGGAGTACAAGCGTCCAACCTTCGAGATTACCTTCCCGAAGGTGAATGAGAAATATAACTGGGGCGACACCGTGGTGGTGAAAGCTTCAGCCAAGACCTATGCTGGTGTGCCTGTGCAGGGTGCCAAGGTGGAGTATCAGGTGACCCGCAGAAACCAACTCTGGTGGTGGGGCGCAGGATCTGCCGGACAGTTGGTGAAAACTGACAGTTGCGTGACTCGTGAGGACGGAACCTTCGACGTCGAGATTCCGCTGGAGGCTTCCTTGTCAGGAAAAGACGAGGCTGATATGAGCGATTTCATGCGCCAAGCCCGTTTCTTCAACTTCGAGGTCTCAGCCATCGTTACCGACATCAGTGGTGAGAGCCATGAGGGCGTGATGAGTCTGCCTCTGGGCACCAAGCCAACCATCCTCACGGTGAATCTTCCTAAGCGTATCGAAACAGACAGTCTGAAGGCGGTGACCTTCGCTTACCGCAATGCCAGTGGAATGCCGATTTCGAGCAGGTTGAAATATCGAATTGATAAGGGCGAATGGAAGGATGCCGAGGCAAATGCTCCGGTTGCTATCAAGGAATATGCAACTACTACTTTTGTTTGGAAATCTGGCGTTCATCAGCTGGAGGCAATCTGCGGACAGGACACCCTGCAGCAGAAATTCACCCTTTTCAGCATGAAGGATACCCATCCGGTGGAGCCAACTACCGAATGGTATTATCAGACGGCGAAGACTTTCCCTCGTGATGGCAAGCCGGTCTATATCCAGGTGGGCTCTTCGGAGAACGGAGCGCACATCGTATATTCCATCATCGCCGGCAACAAACTGCTGGAGAAAGGTGCCTGGGAGTTGGGCGACAGTATCGTGACCTTGCCTTTCACCTACAAGGAGGAATATGCGTCGGGCATCGTACTGAATTATAGTTTCGTGAAGCAAGGCAAGTGCTATACCCGAATGATGAGCATCGCCCGTCCTTTGCCTGAGAAGAAACTGAATATCGCCTGGAAAACCTTCCGCAACCGTCTGACCCCTGGACAGAAGGAGGAGTGGACGCTGAAGATTACCACCCCTGACGGCAAGCCAGCTAAGGCGCAGCTGATGAGCGTACTCTATGACAAGTCGCTCGACCAGATAACCCCGCATTTCTGGAATTTCTCCCTGGGCTTCTATCAGAGTTTGCCAAACTGCTACTGGGAGGACAACCTCACTTTCCGTTCATTTTGCTTGAATGGCGCTTATCCTACCAAGTATTATGACGAGAAGCAATTGGATGTGGATAAGTTTGATGGTAAATTCTTTAGCTATTATGCTTATATGCAAGCGGTGGAACTGAGCAAGTTGGAACGTTCTTCTGGCGGAACCGTTGAGTCTGTTCGTATACAAAAAGACGAGCTGGTTCGAGAAGAAGCGAAAGTCATCAGGATTCGCGGCTCTAAAATGACCCGTGTCGGAGCGGCTGCTCCATCTGCCAACAAGGTTTTTGATGTAGTAGAGGAGATGCCGCAGTTTGTCGGCGGTTCAGGTCCAGATGCAGGACAATTCCTCGACAAGGTGCAGGTGCGTGAGAACATGAACGAGACCGCTTTCTTCTATCCTGCCTTGGAGAGCGACAACAATGGCAACGTAGCCATCAGATTTACCCTGCCGGAGAGCGTGACTACCTGGAAGTTCATGGGCCTGGCTCATGACAAGGAGATGCGCAACGGTTTGCTGGTGGATGAGGCTGTGGCTCAGAAGACCGTGATGGTGCAGCCTAACATGCCTCGCTTCCTGCGTGAGGGCGATAAGGCAACTATCGTGGTGAAACTCTTCAATACTTCCGACAAGAAGGTGAGCGGCAACGCCCGTATGCAGATTCTCGACCCGGAGACCAACAAGGTGGTTTGGCAGAAGACGCAGAACTACAGCATCGATGCCGAGGGCTCTGCTACCATCTCCTTTGATGTCCAGGGGCTGAAAGAAGGCATATATATTAATAAGGTGGTGGCTGCCGGTAATGGCTATAGCGATGGTGAACAGCACTATCTGCCGGTTTTGAGCAACCGTGAACTCGTGGTGAACACCCTGCCTATCACCCTGCATCAGAAGGGTGAGCAGAACTTCGACCTGAGCAAACTCTTCCTGAACAAGGAGGGCAAGCAGGCGAAGGGCGCTGAAGAGGCAAAGGTAACCATCGAGTACACCAATAACCCAAGTTGGCTCATGGTGAAGGCGCTGCCTGCCATCAGCAATCCGGATGAGGAGAACGCCATCTCGCTGATGTCTGCCATCTATGCCAATACCATCACCACCCATATCCAGAAGACTCTCTCTTTGGATAATCATTCTCAGAAGAATCTCTCTCAGGAGAGCATCCGTCTGCAGAATCAGGTGGAGAAGCTGAAGAAGTTGCAGAACCCTAACGGTTCCTTCTCCTGGTGGAAGGGCATGAAGGGCAGCCGGTATATGACAACGTCGGTAGCCGAAATGATGGTTCGATTGAATGCCATCGCAGGTGTGCAGAAATCAACCGCCCGGATGCTGACTTCCGCCATCGATTATCTCTCCTGGCAGACAGCACAGGAAGTAAAAGAAATGAAGAAGCAGGAGGAGAAAAAGCAGAAGGTGAGTCCTAGCGAACAGGCGCTGCATTATCTCTACATCCTTTCGATGGATGGCAGAAAGATGAAGCAGAATCTGGAGCAGGACAAGGCTTATCTCCTGGAAAAGATGTCGAAGATGACGGGTGATTTCTCCATCTATGGCAAGGCGCGTGCTGCCGTGGTACTCGCCAAAAACAGCCAGCAGAATGCTGCTTACCGCGAGAAGGCAGGCGAATATCTGCAGAGCGTGAACGAATATGCCGTTTACCGTGAGGAGATGGGCCGCTACTACGATACCCGCAAGGCACTCTACAGCTGGAGAAACTATAAGATTCCTACCCAGGTATCCGTGATAGAGGCGCTGCAGATGCTGAAACCGAACGACAAGCAGACCATCGAGGAACTGCAGCGCTGGCTCCTGATGTCGAAACGTACCCAGGTTTGGGATACGCCGGTGAACACCGTGGATGCTGTCTACGCCTTTATGAAGGGCAATGAGAGCAACTGGAGCAGGAAGGCTGAGAATGCCGTGCTGAAACTGGACGGAAAGCTGCTGCCGATGCCGCAGGATTCCACTACTTTGGGCTATGTGAAGACCGAAAAGACGGGCAAGGCATCTAAGCTGAGCATCGACAAAAAGAGCGATTATACCAGCTGGGGAGCTGTCTATGCAGAGTTTAAGCAGCCTGTCAGCGAAATCGGTTCCATGGAGTCGGGCATCAAGGTGCGCCGTGTCATCGTTCCTGCCGAATCTGAGGGTAAGGGCAAGGCACAGGCGAAGGTAGGAGAGAAGGTGAAGGTAACACTCCTCATTACCGCCGACCGCGACTACGACTTTGTACAGATTACGGATAAGCGTGCGGCATGTCTGGAACCGGTTAACCAGAAGAGTGGTTATCAGTGGGGCATAGGCTGCTATGTTTCTCCAAGAGATCATGCAACAAATTTCTATTTCGATCGTTTATCTAAAGGTATGCACATCGTAGAAATGGAGTATTACGTGGATAGAAAGGGCGACTATCAGAGCGGAACTTGCACCGCTGAGTGTACCTACAGTCCGGAGTTTGGTGGCCGCACAGAGACTTATGAATTGAAAGTTAATAATTGATAGTTAAAAGTTTATAGATTGATAATTTAAAATAGAATAGTATGAAACGGATGAATATATGGATGCTCTCAGCGCTGTTGGCGCTGCCTGCATCAGCACAGAAGATTACAACCCAGCACGAGGTGGTAGACTGCGGACAGGTGGTGTTCAACAAGCCTGTAACTGCCGAATTCATGCTGAAGAATGACGGGCTCAAGCCGTTGGTTATCAACAATGTATTGAAAAGCTGCGGCTGTACGGAGGTAGATTATCCGAAGACGAGCATTGCTGCCGGCGAAAGTTTCGTCATCAAGGCGGTATACGATGCCAAGCAGATGGGTACTTTCACCAAGCAGGTTTGCCTCTATACCAATGCGGGTGAAGACCCGTTCATCCTCTCTATGAGGGGAAAGGTAGTGGGCAGCGTAGTAGATTTCGCTGGTTCTTACGATGAGATGCTGGGTGTCATCAAGAGTGATGCCCAGGAGGTGGAGTTTGATGACGTGAACCGTGGCGACCGTCCGGTTCAGCGCATCCATATCTTCAATCCTACCGACGAATTACTGGAGCCGGTAGTGATGCATCTGCCATCCTATCTTCATGCTTTCGTATCGCCTTCCAAGGTAGCTCCGCGTCATTCTGCCGAAATCAGTTTCGTGCTGGATTCCAAGAAACTGCGCGACCTGGGCTTGAACCAGACATCGGTTTATCTCGGTGAACGTCCTGGCGATAGGATTGCGCCTGAGAAGGAAATCGTGGTATCAGCCGTTCTTCTTCCTGGTTTTGAGAACATGACTCCAGCCAAGAAGGCACTGGCTCCGAAGATAGAGATGTCTGCCACCGATCTCAATCTGGGTAGTTTCAATGGAAAGAAGAAACTGAAGGGTGAGATTCTGATTACCAATAAGGGTAAGTCGGAACTGGATATCCGTAGCATGCAGATGTTTACGATGGGCTTGCAGGTGAACCTGAAGAAGAGTAAGATTCAGCCAGGAGAGACCGTTAAGATGAAGGTGACGGCTGTGGCTGCCGACTTGAAGAAATCGCGTGTCAGACACCCTCGTATCCTCATGATTACGAATGACCCTGACCATGCTAAGGTGGTGGTGAAGATTAATGTACAATGAATTAAAAACGAATATCGTGCAGATAGAAATAGATAACGGCAGTGGGTTCTGCTTTGGCGTAACCACTGCCATCAAGAAAGCTGAAGAGGAGTTGGCTAAGGGTGGTAAACTTTACTGCCTGGGCGATATTGTGCATAACGGTATGGAGGTGGAGCGCCTGCATGAAGCGGGACTCATCACGATAGACCATGAGCAGATGGAGGAACTGCAGGGCGTAAAGGTCTTGCTCCGTGCTCATGGTGAACCGCCTGAAACTTATGCCCTTGCCGAGCGAAACAACATCGAAATCATCGATGCTACCTGTCCTGTGGTGCTCCAGTTGCAGCGCCGCATCAAGAAGCAGTATGTCAACAATCCGGAGGCACAGATCGTGATTTTCGGCAAGAACGGGCATGCTGAGGTGCTCGGACTGGTGGGGCAGACGGAGAGTCATGCCATCGTGGTAGAGAAGTTTGAGGATGTGAAGCAGCTGAAGGAAAGCGGTCAGTTGGATTTCTCTAAAGATATCTATCTTTACTCCCAGACTACCAAGAGTCTCGATGAGTTCCACCGCATCATCGAATACTGCCAGGAGCATATTGTTGAGGGCGCTGTCTTCAAGAGTTTCGATACCATCTGCCGTCAGGTGGCTAACCGCATGCCTAACATCGCTGCCTTTGCCAGCAAGCATGATGTCATCCTCTTTGTGAGTGGCAGAAAGAGTTCGAACGGTAAGGTGCTTTTCAAGGAATGCAAGAGCGTGAATGCCAACAGCTACCAGATAGAAAGTGCCGACGAAATAGATATGAACTGGTTCAAGGATGTGGAAACGGTAGGTATCTGTGGTGCTACCAGTACGCCGAAGTGGCTGATGGAAGAATGCAGGGAGAAGATTATCAAGGATAGTTCTGCTCTCTTATAGTGAGAGTTAAAGAGTTGATTATCAGTAACTTGATATACTTGATACGGTGTTTCACCGTATATGGGTAGAGGATAGTTTTATCGTTGATTGAAAATCTTAATATGTTGGTTATTAATTAGTTAACCCATTTGGTGTCGTGTTTCACGACGTCAAGTGGGTTTATCTTTTATAAACTGTCTGAAAATAAAACAGGTGATAAATCTTCTCCCGAAGACCTATCACCTTCAAAAAACAGTAATTAACTCAAAATTTATAATCTATATCATTACTACCTTGTTAATATGGTTGCAAAGATACTAAAAAATTTTTTTTTCCCAAATCTTTTTCATCGAATAAAATAAATTTATCGGTAAAAGTAGTATATTTAACGTATTTTTGCGCAAATAACCCGGCAGTCTCTTTTCTGTAGCTTATTCTGCTATTGCCTTTTGATATTGTTCCATCAGCCATGCCTTCTGTTCAGGAATGGTCATGTTGCTGTTGTCGAGCGTGATGGCATCATCAGCCTTTCTGAGTGGGGAAGTCTCGCGGTGGGTATCGATATAGTCGCGTTCCTCTACATTCTTCAGAATCGCATCGAAGTCGGCTGGCATTCCTTTCTCCTTCAGTTCATCGAAACGGCGCTGTGCTCTCACCTGTGAACTGGCTGTAACGAAAATCTTCAGTTCGGCATTAGGGAACACGGTGGTACCGATATCGCGACCATCCATCACGATGCCCTTGTCTTCGCCCATCTTCTGCTGCTGCTCTACCAGCGCCTCTCTGACGAAAGGAACGGCGGCAATCGGACTAACGTGGTTGGAAACCTCTAACGAACGGATTTCCTTTTCTACCAGTTCGCCGTTCAGATAGCAGTCCGGGCGACCGGTTGTTTCATTAAACTTGAATGAGATGCTGATGTTCTTCATCTCCTTCTGCAGTTCTTCAGTCTTTACAGCTCCATCTGCTTCGAAGAGCTGATGACGCAGCGCATAGAGAGTTACCGAGCGGTACATGGCGCCCGTATCTACATAAACATAACCTATTTCCTTGGCAAGATCCTTTGCCATCGTACTCTTACCGCAAGAAGAGTATCCGTCTATTGCTATTGTTATTTTCTTCATAATTTCGAACTAACTTTAATGTATAATTTATAATGTATAATTTATAATCTGTAACTTACATTCAGCATGAGGCTGCTGCTACTGACGTGATATTTGCCGTAGGCAACGTTCAGATGGAAGCGCTCCAGGTTGATACCGCCACCCACAGAGAAACCGGCTCCATGACTGCTTTCCTCATCTTCTGAGGTGCTGATTTTCATCTCGTTGGCTCTCCGGAAGTTGTAGCCGGCACCTATCCACAGGCTCTCCGAAAGCAGAATGTCGGCACCTACTACGGCATGATCACGAAGACTGCTGTCCCAATGGTTCAGGTTGACCAGTGTGGCTGATACCCTGAACGGTGCGTTGGCGAAGCGTTTCGTCACACCCAACTGCAGGTCGATCGGCATCTTCTCATATTCATTGTCGTAAGCTTTCAGCTGTCCACCCAGGTTCTTTGCCACGCAAGAAACCGACCATTCCGTTTCAGGGTCGTAATAGTTGATACCCAAATCCACTCCCACAGCGATAGAATTGTAATCGCCAATATACGAAGTGATGAATTTGGCGGCAATACCACCCGCGAATTTCTCACCGAGCATATAAGAGAAGTAACCCGCAACGGCAATGTCCTTTGCCGAGAACTCACCCATCTGGATGTTGTTCTCATCCGTCTCTTTCATCTTGCCGTAGTCAACAAGCTGAGCCGAAACAGCCCACGAAGCCTTGTCGTTGACAATACGGTTGAAACTAGCCGAAGCAGTGTTCACCCCCGACATATAGTTCATATAATTGAGATTGACCGTCTTGTCGTTTACTGATGACAGGAGAGCCGGATTATGGAATATGAGTGCCTCATCATCTTCTATCAAGGTGATGTTGTCGCCACCCAGAGCAGCTGCATGAGCACTCACCGGCAAGCGAAGGAAATTATACCCCGTTTGGCTCTCTTGAGCATCAATAATTGTCGCAAAAAGCGTCAATATTGCGGAAATTACATATTTTTTCATTTAAATTTTCTAATTCTTTGGCAAAGATACTGCTTTTTTCAATAATAAGAAGTAATTTTGCAATGTTTTCGTAGGAAATAACGATTTTAAACGGTTTTTATTGTGGAAATTAAGAAATCAAATAGCGCACAACTGGAAGATAAGCGGGTTACATTTTTCCTGCTAGGTTTGCTGCTGGCTTTTACTTTCATCTTCGTAGGACTCCAATATCAGAGAGGTCCGCAGGGAGATGATGACTTGTCGGAATCGATGGAAGATCTTTCACAGGATCTGGAAATGTCGGCTCGTCCCGACCTGAAAGATATGGTGAGTGCAGAGGCTGTTTCGGCTCCTGCTTCTAAGTCAATTACTCAGGAAGTGAAGGCTGCCGAGCAACAGACTCAGAAGGCACCGCAGAAAATCAGTTCTACAACCAGTGAACTGGTTATCGGCGACGGCTCGGGTGTAGTGGATGGAGCAGAGGTGAAGGAAGCGGTTCCTGAAACTCCGATTGAGAATCCGGGAGCTGAGGCTCCTATCAAACTGACCGTCGTGCAGAAGATACCGCAGTTTCCTGGTGGCTGGTCTGCCTTCATGCAGTGGCTTACCAAGAACCTGAAGTACCCTGTAGCTGCCCAGAAGAGTAGGATTCAGGGAACCGTAGTGGTATCCTTTATCGTAAACAAGGATGGAAGTGTTGCCAATATCAAGGTAAGCACTTCGGTAGATCCATTGCTCGACAACGAGGCTTTGAGGGTGATGAAGATGATGCCGAAGTGGAAACCGGGCATCGATAAAGGCAAGGTCTGTCGCACGATGATTGCCATCCCGGTAGTGTTCCAGCTATAAATTATAAATTGTTCATTGTAAATTATACATTATAAATTATACATTATTATGAAGACAGCAGATGAAATTTTAAGCATGGTAAATGAGTTTCTGGCTAATTTGCCTTACGAAAGAAAGCCAAAGTCTCTTTATGAGCCTATCAGATACGTACTTTCTATGGGTGGCAAGCGTATTCGTCCTACGCTCATGCTTCTGGGCTACAATCTTTTCAAGGACAATCCTGAGAAGATTCTGATGAATGCCGTTGCCCTGGAAACTTATCATAACTATACTTTGCTGCATGATGACCTGATGGACAATGCTGATTTGCGTCGCGGTCATGAAACGGTTCATAAGAAATGGAATGCCAATACGGCAATCCTTTCGGGCGACAGCATGCTCGTTCTGGCTTATGAGCGTATGGCTCAATGTGATGAAAAGCATCTTGCCAAGGTGTTGAAACTCTTTACGACCACTGCCCTGGAAATTGGTGAAGGTCAGCAGTTTGATATGGAGTTTGAAAACCGCAACGATGTGAAGGAGGAGGAATATATCGAGATGATCCGCCTCAAGACCAGCGTTCTCCTGGCTTGTGCCCTGAAGATGGGTGCTATCCTTGCCGATGCTTCTGATGAGGATGCAGAGAACCTGTATAAGTTTGGTGAGCAGATAGGATTGGCGTTCCAGTTGCAGGATGATTACCTCGATGTTTACGGCGATACCAAGGTGTTCGGTAAGGAGATTGGTGGCGATATCACATCCAACAAGAAAACTTATATGCTCATCAATGCCTTCAACCATGCCAACGACGCTCAGCGTGCTGAACTGCAGAAGTGGGTGAATGCCAAGGAGTTCGACCGCAAGGAGAAGGTGGCTGCCGTTACCCGTCTATACAACGAGATAGGTATCGACAAAATGGCGCAGGATAAGATTGCTTATTATTTCGAGCAGAGCAAGAAGTATCTGGATGCCGTGAATGTGCCTGCTGAGCGTAAGGAGGAATTGGCAAAGTATGCTCAGAAAATGATGAAGCGCCAGTACTAGTTGATAGTTAATAGTTTATAGTTGACAGTTGATAGGGCAATGTTCAAAGTAATAGATACACATACGCATTTCGATGCGGAGGAGTTTGATGAGGATAGGGCGGAGGCTTTCGCCCGTGCCAAGGAAGCGGGGGTAGGCAAGGTGTTCTTGCCTGCCATCGATGTGAAGACCACACACGCGGTACTGGCATTGAGCAAGGAATATCCAGGCTATGCTTATCCGATGATTGGTCTGCATCCTGAAGAGGTAAAGGCTGACTGGAAGGAACAACTGGCTGAACTCCGGAAGATACTGGAGGAGCATCGCATGATAGGCAATGCCAATCCTGCAGACGAATCGGGTAATGCCAATCCTGCGGGTGATTCTCCTCAGTTTTCAGACTTGATTGCTATCGGAGAGGTAGGACTTGATTATTACTGGAGCCGTGAGTTCGAAAACGAGCAGCTCGAGGCTTTCGAGGAACAGGTAAAATGGTCGGTAGAAACCCAGCTCCCGCTGATGATTCATTGCCGCAAGGCGCAGAACGAGATGGTGCATCTGCTCAGAAAGTATGAGAAAGAACTGCCGGGTGGCGTCTTCCATTGCTTTACGGGCAATCAGAAGGAAGCCGAAGAACTGCTCTCCTTCGATAAGTTTGTATTGGGCGTCGGTGGCGTATCTACTTTCAAGAGCAGCCATCTCAGAGAAGACCTGCCTGCTGTAGTTCCTCTGGATCGCATCGTTCTGGAGACCGACAGTCCGTATATGGCGCCTGTTCCTTATCGCGGCAAGCGTAACGAGAGTGCTTTTGTGGTAGAAGTGATGAAGACGCTCGCCAAGGCTTATGGCATAAGCGAAGAGGAGTTTGCCCGACAGACCAACCTCAATGCAGAGCGGGTTTTTCCGCTATCCGTATCGCAAGTATAGGACGTAAGCGTTCAAAACTCCTTAAATAAACATAAAAAAACAATGAAAGTTATGGTATTTCGGAGGAAAAGCAATAATTTTGCACTTCGAAATTGTTGCAGCAGCATGTTGCGGCGATTAAGAAGAGTTCTTCGGAATATGGAAAGGTGCTCGAGTGGCTGAAGAGGCACGCCTGGAAAGCGTGTAACCGGCAAAACCGGTTCGGGGGTTCGAATCCCCCTCTTTCCGCTTTTATATATATAATAAGGTATATGAAGAAAAATACAGCTATTGCACGTTTTGCAATATTGGTTTTCACATGGATGTGTTCTCTGCCTATGATGGCTCAAGAAGAGAGCATGGGATTTCATCAAGCTCTTAAGACAAAGTTTATAGAGGGTAATGCGGGATTTATGTCTCTCGTTGCCATCGCCCTCATCGTGGGTATGGCTTTCTGTATCGAGCGCATCATCTATCTGAGCCTTTCTGAAATCAACGCCAAGAAGTTGATGCAGGATATTGACCAGAAGGTGTCGGCGGGAGATGTGGAAGGGGCTAAGACGCTCTGCCGGAATACTCGCGGACCGGTGGCTTCTATCTGCTACCAGGGTTTGATGCATATCAGCGAGAGTCTTGATGACATCGAGCGCTCGGTAAGCGGATATGGTACCGTTCAGGCGGCTAACCTGGAGAAGGGATGCTCCTGGATCAAACTCTTTATCGCTATGGCGCCATCGCTCGGATTCCTCGGAACCGTGATCGGTATGGTCATGTCGTTCGACCAGATTCAGCAGGCGGGCGATATCAGTCCTACTATCGTTGCTTCGGGTATGAAAGTGGCGCTCATCACTACCATCTTCGGTATCATCGTAGCCCTCATCCTTCAGGTTTTCTATAACTACATCCTTTCTAAGGTGGAGCACCTGACAAGCCAGATGGAGGAGTCGGCGGTTACTTTAATGGATATTATTGCCAAGAATAAATAAACGAAGAGAGAAATGGTTAAATTTCAATTTTCAAAGCAGAAGACGAAGTCGGCCGAAAAGATATCGCAGCAGGTGTTCTATATCATGATAGGATTGGCGGTGCTGGTTTTCGGTCTGTTCTTTTTGGTAGGCTACGATTTGCCTTTCGAAGAGAACCCCGACTTTAATGCGCCTCTCTTTACCGATGTGCTCATCCTGCTGATGTGGCTCTTCCTGATAGGAGGTACTGGTCTGGCAGTCTTTTCGATGATCAGAGATTATCGCAGCAGCAAGTCGGAGGCTGTAGTGAATGGCATTCCCGTGCGCCGCATCTTCCGCATCACATGGATCGGAACTTTGGCAGTTTTGCTGTTTACCTTCTTTTGGGGCGGTTCTGCTCCGATGCTCATCAATGGCGAGAATTATGCCGACTGGCTCTGGCTCAAACTTTCAGATATGTTTGTCATCACATCGCTCCTGATGCTGGTGGCAGGAATCGGTGCCGTCTGTTTCGGTGCCACACGTTATATTCGGAAGAAAAACTAAGAGAGCTCTCTGGGCTCTCTATTCTATAAATAAGGATTAAATATGCTGATTAGAAGGAAGCAACACGAAACCCCTGGACTGAATACCACATCTACAGCCGACATCTCGTTCATGCTGTTGATATTCTTCCTTGTCACCACATCAATGGATGTGGATAAGGGACTGTTGCGCCAACTCCCTTCACCTGAACCGCAGAAGAAGGAACAGCAGCAGTCGGTGGTAGACAAGGCTAACCTCATGGCGCTGCGCCTGACAGCTGGCGATACGCTTTTGGTCAACGGTAAGCCGATGCAGGTGAGCCAGCTCAAGGAAGAAACCATCCGCTTTGTTCACCGTCTGGGCAAGAAACATCTCATCTCTATCGAGAGTGACCGCGATGCCGACTACAATCTCTATTTCCAGATGCAGAATCAGCTGATGGAAGCATATAGCCAGCTACGCAACGAAACAGCCCAGAAGAAATATCACAGGGATTATGCCCTCTTGAACAATGACCAGAAAGAACAGGTGCGCACCATCTGTCCGCAGCGCATCACAGAGTCGTATGCCAACGCAATGACTCATGCCGACCAGCGTGTTGATGCCAATGCTGAAGAAAAGCAAGGGGAAGAAAATTCTACAGAAACAGCTACAGAACAGCAGAAAGGAGGTAAACAATGATGAATTTTCATAAGAAATCGCATGAAGTGCCAGGGTTGAATACATCTTCTCTGCCAGACCTCATTTTCTCCGTACTGTTCTTCTTTATGATTGTTACCCACATGCGCCAGGTTACCTTGAAGGTAGACTGCCGTTTGCCACAAGGCAAGGAACTCACCCGCCTGACCAAGAAATCGGCGGTGAGCCATATTTATATAGGTAAGCCAACCAAAGAGATGCAGGCAAAGTTTGGTACCGGTACCCAGATTCAGTTGAATGATAAGTTTGCTTCGGCTCCCGAAGTGATGGATTACATTTCGGCAGAAAAGAAGCGTATGTCGCCGGAAGACCAGAAGCTGATGACCGTATCAATCAAAGCAGATCAGGAAACCAAGATGGGTGTGATAACCGACGTAAAGCAGGCTTTGCGCCAGGCAAAAGCACTAAAAATCAGTTATTCTGCCACAGAAAATGGAAAATAATATTAATTTATCATGTTTTTCTCTTAAAAAATTGCTTTTATTAATTTTTTGTATTATCTTTGCAAGCAAATTATTAGTATTATGGCAAAACAAATTTTAGATTCATTAGATAGGCAGATTCTGAAGCTGATTTCTCAGGATGCCCGTATTCCATTTTTGGAAGTGGCACGCGCTTGCAACGTGAGCGGTGCTGCCATTCATCAGCGTGTAGCTAAACTTACAAATCTTGGTATCATCAAGGGTTCACAATTTATCATTGACCCAGAAAAGATAGGTTACGAAACTTGTGCTTATATGGGACTCTATCTGAAGGAGCCTGAGAAGTTTGACCAGGTTGTAGAGGAGTTGAAGAAGATTCCTGAGGTTGTGGAGTGTCACTATACTACAGGCGGCTTTGATATGTTTATCAAGATTTACGCGCTGAACAACCACCATCTCCTGGAAATCATCCATGACAAGTTGCAGCCACTGGGATTGTCTCGCAGCGAGACCATCATTTCTTTCAATGCATCTATCAACCGTCAGCTTTCTATGCAGGATCTCAAGACTTTCAACGATGATGAAGAGGAAACTGATGAGGAGGCTGCAGCAGAGAAATAAGATATAAAAAGAAAAAAAAGCAGTAGCTCCCTGCGGGATTACTGCTTTCTATAAAGGGTGAGGAATGTGAACGGTAAGCCGTTTTCATTCCTCATTTCTTTTTCTGTCACTTCCCATTCTGCCGGATTGATTTCCGGAAAGAAGGTATCGGCATGTTCAGGTTCCTTTTCTACGATTGTGAGATAAAGCTTGTCTGCAAAAGGCAATGCCTGTTCATATATGCTGGCTCCTCCGATGATGAAACATTCATCTGAAGTTTCTTTGCTTCCAATCGCTTCTTTGCTTGCTGCCGCTTCTTTGTTTCCAGCCTCTTCTTTCCTTGCTGCCAGCGCTTCTTCCAGAGAGGTGTATACTTCGCACCCTGTTATCTGCTCTTTTGTCTTCGAGATAACAATATTGCGGCGGTTGGGCAAGGCTCCGTTAGGCAGCGACTCAAATGTCTTCCTGCCCATGATGATCGTATGTCCGGTTGTGAGCATACGAAAGCGGGTCATGTCCGATGGGATGGCGTAGAGTAACCGGTTCTTGTACCCGATAGCTCTATGCACTTTGGATATACAGGCGATGATGCTGAGCATTTTTTATTTTAATGTTGAATGTTGAGTGTTGAATGTTGAATTATTCATTCTTGCTGTAAACTGTTAACTATAAACTATTAACTATAAATAGCTCTCCTGTCCCGTGGTTGCTCTTGATCTTCCACTCCTGCGGATAGAGGTTGTTGGCACGGTTGCCAATGTTCTTTTCCCAGCCTATCGGAACCTGTCTGTAGGTTACCAGTACATAACCCTTAGGCGTATCGGCAGGCAGATTCACAGCCTCCTTGCGAAGGTAGCGGATGGCATCATCGTAGGATAACTCCACCTGTGGGAATTGATCTTTGTTGAGCATCGTAGAGAGAGCGAGAGCCTGGTCGGGAATGAGACCCTTTCCCTTGTCTGTTCCCAGTTTCACACCGGCATGCAGCACCTTCAGGTTCTTTTCAGCCTGGTCGTAGATGTCTTTCCATCTGCCCGGAATGGCGTAAACCGTCTCGTTGCTCTCTGCAGGCATCCATTCCGTATCAGTCTTCAGCCAGCCGTCCGGAATCTCCGGTCCCTTTCCTTTAGCCACCTTCTTGTCTTTCTTCTTCTTATCCTTCCTGTTCTCCTTGGCTGAAGAACCGGCTTCCCATTCGCCCTCTTTCTTCAGAATCGCCATAAACAGACCTTCGCCTCGCGAAACGCCAGGAATGAACCGGTAAACCGGAAAGTCGCTGCCCGTGAGGTTGCGGGTGATGTTCCATGCATCTTCTACACCCTCCAGTGCCATCACTTCAGCGCCAAGTTCTTCGCATATCCACTCCACGTTCTCCTCATCTTCGTGCGCATTGAAGGTGCAGGTAGAGTAAATCAGGATACCGCCTGGCTTCAGACAGTTCCAGATATCCGATACGATTTCGCGCTGCAGCTGCCAGCAGTTGTTCACATTCTGGGTACTCCATTCGCCGATAGCCCCTTCATCTTTGCGGAACATTCCTTCGCCGGAGCAGGGAACATCGGTAAGAATCACATCAAACTGCAACTTGGATTTCTTGTAATCGCGGGGATAGTTGTTGGTAACAATCATATCCGGATGACCGAACTTCTGTACGTTTTCGGCAAGAATCTGCGAGCGGGTGCGCATCGGTTCGTTGCTGAAGAGCAGACTCCCTTCCGGCAAGGCAGCCCTTACGGCAGTCGACTTTCCGCCAGGGGCAGCACAGAGATCCAGCATCATCACCGGTTCTCTTACGTACTGTCGGATAGCCATATCAACAAACATGGATGAGGCTTCCTGTACATAATATAAGCCGGCATGCAGCAGCGGATCGAAGGTGAATCCGGGACGCGTAGAGAGATAACGTCCGGTTTCCGGACACCAGGGAATCGGTTCGCCATCAGCATCCTTGCATTTAAAAGGATTGATGCGGATACTGGTTGGTGCCTCCTCTTCAAGGATAGCATGCTCCAGACGCTGATACAGCTTTTCGCCCATCAGTGCCTGCGTATATGTTCTGAAATCTTCAGGTAATGTCTTCATTCTGTTTCTTTTTCTTTAATTTGTTTGCAAAAATAAGAAATTTTTCGTTTCTTTGCAACTAAATCGCGAAGAGATGCGTCTAAGAAGCAGAAATTTTTCAAATAACAAGGTAAAACAATAAAAAATAATGATATGAAGAAAGCAATATTGGCATTAGCGCTCGTTATGAGCATCGGAGCCACCCAAGTGTCTTTGGCGTCTTCTGCTCCAAAACATCGTTATCATCCAACTACCCAACAGGTAGATTCAAAGGCTGCTTCTGCATCTGCTGCACAGCCATCTGCTTCGAAGGATAAAGACGACGAGGCGTTGGAGGCTTATTCTGATACAACCAGTACAGATTCGGCTAACTATGATGATTATGATGAGAATGATAATAAGTCTGTTCATTCTAGATACAGTTTAGACAACTATGATGATCCGTTCGATTTCATCGGTTCGGTATTTGGTGGCGGAGCGCTGGCTGTTATGATCATCTTCTGTATCATCTTCGGTCTGCTGTTTGTCTTTGCTCCGCTGATCATCGTATTTCTGGTTATCAGATATCTGATTCGCCGCCACAACGACCGGATGAAACTGGCGGAGATGGCGATGGAGAAGGGCATCAATGTTCCGGAAAGCGACCGGCCGATAGACAAGCAGAGCGATGAGTATCTGGTAAAGCGGGGATTGAGAAATGCCTTCCTGGGAGCCGGCTTGTGCGCCATGTTTGCCTGGTGGGATGCTGATTTCCTGGCTGGCATCGGAGCCCTGGTCTTCTTCTATGGCATCGGTCAGACCGTTATCGGCTCGCTTCCTGCCATCAAGGACTGGTGGAAGAACCGTCATGGCGATCAGGGCACGGGATATAATGGAACTCCGATCTAGCAGCCGACATTCAATGTATCATGGCTTCTCAATAGGAGAGGAAGTCACAAGGAAAAGAACAACAATTATTAGTTAATATATATATAAGGTGGAAAAGTTATCCGATATCTCTCTCGTCACGAAGGTGGTGATGCTTCATGACCGCAAGTCGTTCGACCTGCTGGTCAGGAAGTATCAGTCACCCATTCGTGGGTTCTTTCTGCGGCAGACGTTGGGGGATGCGCAGCTGAGTGACGACTTGGCTCAGGATACCTTTGTCAAGGCTTATACCCATCTGTCCGGTTTTAGGGGTACAGCCTCTTTCTCCACCTGGCTCTACCGCATCGCCTATAATGTATGGTATGATTATACCCGCAGCCATAAGGAGACGCAGGACATCGATACGCCTGCCGTTTCCAGTAAGAATGCACAGGGCGCCCATGCCGGATTGAAGATGGATTTGCTCAAGGCACTACAGATATTGAGTGAAAATGAACGTACATGCATCACGCTGCAGCTGATGGATGGACTCTCTATAGATAAGATTGCAGAGGTGACGGGAATGGCGCAAGGCACCATCAAGTCGCATCTCTCTCGAGGAAAACAGAAACTTGCAAGTTACTTAAAAAAGAATGGTTATGACCGATAAGATAAATGATAAGAAGTTGGAGAGCATGAAAGGGGAACCGTTGAACCCTCAGGATGAAGAACTCTTGCAGATGTTCTTTTCCGATTGCCAGATGTCAGAGATTCCTGATGACGGATTCTCCGACAGGGTGATGCAGGCCTTGCCGGCTTTACCCGAAACTGATACTGCGATGTCGCTGGTTAAGCGCCAGCGCCTGGAACATTTATGGACGGCAGCCTGTGTGGCAACCGGCATCATCATAGCAGTAGTCTGCCAGGGATGGGAACAGATTCAGGGATGGCTTTTCTCTATGAAGATAGATTTCCTCCTCTCCGGTTCGCGTGCGCTTACGCATGTGGCAGATTCCATCGCCCACTCTCAGAATCTCCTGATGGTGCTGGCAGGCTTCGTTGTCCTCATCATGGTTTGGGGATATAATGAACTGGCTGATGCACGTCAGTAGGCTTCTTCCCTGATATCAATTGTATGAATGATCAACTCTTTCTATTAGCAGAATAGTTTTTAGTGCTAATAGAAAGAGTTTTTTATTACTATAAATATCATCTTTATGCCTTTGAAATCTCCGTTCAAAGCTTTTGAATGTCCGTTCAGTGTCTTTGAACGGACATTCAATGACTTTGAACGGACATTCAATGTCTTTGAACGAAGATTTAATATTGCTGAATATAGAAAAACAAATAGGTGCTGCTACTTTTTCAGTAGAGCACCTATGCTTATGATATCGGTTTCTAAAACAATTTATAGGTAGTGCGGAGCACTTTGAACTCGGTTCGGCGGTTCAGCTGGTTGCAGATTTCCTGATGCTCCTTGCTCTGCTTCAGGATAAATTCTTCGTTGAGCACATCGCCTTCCTTGAGCCAAGGATACTTCTCGGTAAGTTTCTTGCGCACATTCTTCGGTTTCTCCTTGCCGTAGCCCACAGGGGTGAGGCGCTCTTTCTCTATGCCGTGTTTTATCAGGTAGTCTACTACCGATTGGGCGCGGCGCTGAGACAGATGCTTGTTGTATTCGCTGTTTCCCTTGTAGTCGCAATGGGCGCTGAGTTCGATGGTAACGTGCGGGTTCTCTTTCAGCAGCGTTACCAGCTGGTCGAGGGCTGTTGTACTGGCTTCGGTAAGGGTTGCCTTGTCGAAATCGTAGAAGATGTTGTCGATGAGTACAGGGGCTGTGATGGAAGCCAGCGGGAATTGGAGCACGTATTCCTTACTCTCTTTAGCCGAATCAACCCGAATTTCTTCCTTGTGGTTGAGGTAGCCTTTGCAGGATGCCATCACCAGGTAGTCGACATGCGGATTGATAGGGAGGACAAACGAACCGTCGCCCTTGACGGATAGTTTCCTGTTCGTTCCGTCGTTGCCTACGATTCTCACCTCTGCGGCAGGCAGTTCATAACCGTCTTTCTCGTAAACCCATCCCTTCATCGTAGTAACAATCTCCGGATTCTCGAAGGAGTAGATATGATCGTAGCCTCTTCCGTCTTTTCTGTTGGAGCAGAAGAAACCCTGGTTATGGAGACCCTCGAAAGTCATTCCGAAGTCATCGGCTTCTGTATTCAGCGGATAGCCGGGGTGGGTGAGTTCATATTTCCGGGTGATGGAATTCACTTTGGCGATATAGATGTCGAGTCCGCCCATTCCTACATGACCGTTGCTGCTGAAGTAGAAGTCGCCGTTAGGACGGAAGGTAGGGAACATCTCATCGCCTGGGGTGTTGATAGGTTCGCCCAGGTTCTCTACGCCGCCCAGTCCGGCAGGAGTGATGCGCACTCGCCAGATGTCGAGACCGCCCTTTCCGCCCGGCATGTCTGATACGAAATAGAGCCATTCGCCATCAGGGGAGATGGCTGGATGGGCAAAACAACTGAGCGTATCTTTGCTGATTTCCAGATTTGTAGGCTTGCTCCAGGCTGCATCTGAGCGGTTGGAGGTTACTATCTGGGCTAAGCGGGGCGAAGTGGGATCGGTGGTACACTGGGTGAGGTACATCTGCTTGCCGTCTGGGGTAAAGCAGCATGCGCCCTCTTCGTAGTCGGTATTGAGACCGGTTCCGATGGCTTCTGGCTTGCTCCATTTGCCTTTGTCGTTCTTTTCAGAGAAGAAAATGTCGGCAGATTTCGTTCCCGTCACTCCGTTCAGGTCGCTGCCTTGGGCTTCGTTGCGGGTTGAGGTGAAATAGAGCTGGCTGTAGTCATCGCTGAGGAACATCGGCGAATAGTCGTCTCTTCGGGAGTTGAAAACATCCATCCGCTTTACCTTGTACCGGCTTCCTTCCTTCTTCCAGACTGGGGCTTTTCGTGCCGATTCGAGTCCGTTCTTTACCAGCATGTTGTCGGGCATGGAATCGAGCAGAAATTCGAATTCCTTGGCAGCCTGTCTGTAACTTCCGTTCTTCAGGAGAAGCCGGGCGTAAGCCAGGCGGTCGTTGAGGTCTGCCTGCTTGTATCGGATGGCATTGCTGTAGGCTGCCAGTGCCTTCGGCGTACTGTTGATTTTATCATAGCAGCGTGCCATCTTCAGAGCCACCTTGCCCCGGGCAGCCCGCTCTTTGGTAGGTGTCTTGGTGTACACCTTTTTATATTGGGTTGCCGCATCGTAGTATTCGCCTAAAGAAAGATGCTTGTCTGCTTTCTTCAGGTTCTGTTCAATGCCGCAACTTATCAGAAAGAGGCAGCTGATTGCTGTTATGATTTGATAAAATCTTATTTGTTTCATATTGATTTACATCTGCGAGAATGGCTGGCGATATTGGCAGCCTGATTTCCAGTTGCTGCATCCATAAGCAGTCTTGCCCTTGATGATGACGCCCTTGCCGCAGAGCGGACATGGTTTGCCAACCATTGGGTCAGTCGCAGAAGTTGGCTGAGCAGGGGCATTCTGAGAATCTGTATTCTGTGCTGTTGCCTTATCGGCTTTCTTGGCAGGAGCCTTTCGGGCAGCCGGCTTCTTGGCAGCCGGTTTCTTCTTGAGGTCTTCCTCTGTCATGATGGTCACTCTCCGGTTGCTGTTGTCTGACAACACATCGATGACTATCTTGTTGATCTGTTCTTTCAGTCCGTTGATGAAGTCGGCAGGATCGTAGGTCTTGTGTTCGATGTCGCGGAGCTTCTTCTCCCAGATACCGGTCAGTTCGCAACTCTTCAGCAGTTCCTCATGGATGGTGTCAATGAGTTCGATGCCTGTCGGGGTTGCCATCAGATTCTTGCGCTGGCGACGGATGTAGTGGCGCTTGAAAAGGGTCTCGATGATGCCGGCACGGGAGGAAGGTCGGCCGATTCCGTTCTCTTTCAATGCTGCACGAAGTTCTTCGTCTTCTACGAATTTGCCGGCTGTCTCCATCGCACGCAGCAGGGTTGCCTCGGTATAATACTTAGGTGGCGTGGTCCATTTCTCCGTCAGGGTAGGCTGATGTTCTCCCGATTCGCCTTTTGTGAAGGATGGGAGGGTTCTTTCTTCTACCACTTCCTTCTTGGCACCGTTTCCTGAGTCTGCATTTCCGGCGGCGTTATCTGAAGCATCATCGTCATCTGCATTCTTCGCATCCTTGGCATAGACCACTCGCCAGCCCGGTTCGAGAATCTCCTTACCGCTCACCTTGAACTCTATCTTCTCCGGTTTCGGTCCGTCTTCGTTGATGACTTCGCCCAATACGGTGGTGGTGGAGAATTTACAATCCGGATAGAACACGCTGATGAAGCGCTTGGCGATGAGATCATACACGTTTGCCTCCATATCGGTGAGTCCGGTTGGCGGAACACCGGTTGGGATAATGGCGTGGTGGTCGGTTACCTTGCTATTATCGAAAACCTTCTTGCTCTTCGGCAATTTCTTGCTGATTGTTGCGAGCTGCTGGATGAGCGGGAGGTATTTCTGCTGACTCATGATCTTTGCCTGACTCACTCCGTTCAGAATCTGCGGACATTTCGGATAGATATCGTCGGTCAGGAACTGGGTATCTACACGAGGATAAGTGGTGTACTTCTTCTCGTAGAGACTCTGGATGAGTTTCAGCGTAATATCGGCAGAGTAAGCAAACTTTTTGTTGCAATCCACCTGCAGCGAAGTGAGGTCGTAGAGATGAGGCGGTGCCTCGTTTCCCTTCTTCTTGCTTACATCGGTAACGGTGAAGGGTTTGCCGGCGATGGTGCTGAAAGCCTTCTCGCCTTCCTCCTTGCTGGTAAACTTGCCGCTGGTGGCTGTAAACTGGGTGTCGCGGTAGATGGTGGCGAGTACCCAGTAAGGTTCGGAAACGAAGTTGTCAATTTCCTTCTGTCGGTTTACAATCAGGGCAAGGGTAGGGGTCTGCACCCGGCCGATGCTGAGCACCTGTCGGTTCTGACCATATTTCAATGTATAAAGTCGGGTGGCGTTCATGCCGAGAATCCAGTCGCCGATGGCACGGGAAAGTCCGGCAAGATAGAGCGACTGATATTCCCCCTGGTCTTTCAGTTCCTGAAATCCCTGCTTGATGGCTTCATCGGTCATAGATGAAATCCACAGTCTCTTGACCGGGCATTTCGCCTGCGCCTTCTGCATCACCCATCTCTGGATGAGCTCTCCTTCCTGTCCGGCGTCACCGCAGTTGATGATGCTGTCGGCAGCCTGCATCAGTTTCTCGATGGTAGCAAACTGCTTCTTGATGCCTTCATCGTTGATGAGCTTGATGCCGAAACGCTGTGGAATCATCGGCAACGCCGCAAGGCTCCAATGTTTCCACATCGGAGTATAATCATCCGGTTCCTTCAGCTCACAAAGGTGGCCGAAGGTCCATGTTACTTGGTAACCATTACCTTCCATATAACCGTCGCGTGCCGTGGTAGCCCCGATGATTCGGGCGATATCCTTAGCCACGCTCGGTTTCTCTGCTATACAAACTATCATGTTTTATTCTTATTTCTGTTTGCAAAGGTACAATAAAATAATGAGATAGCCATCATTTCATCTTCTTTTTTCTCATGGCAGAGAATAAAAAAGCCCCGTAAGGCTTGGAGCACAATCTAGAACTTGTGCCTTGCCTTACAGGGCGTATTCATATAAATCTGCGTGCGATTACTCGTACTCCTGCCAGCTCTTGATCTGAAGCTGATCCTGGCTCAATGTGCAGAATGCCTCGATGAAGGCGGAAGCCAGACGGGCATTGGTGATCAGAGGAATGTTGTGGTCGATGGCGCCACGACGGATTCTGTAACCATTGGTCAACTCACGCTTGGTGTGATTCTTAGGGATGTTGACGATGAGGTCGAACTTGTGGTCGGCAATCATCTGCATCACGTTAGGAAGATCCTTGTGGTCCTCATCAGGCCATCCTACGGCTGTAGCCTTCACGTTGTTGTCGTTCAGGAACTTCGCTGTACCGGCAGTAGCGTAGATGGTGTAACCGTTCTTCACCAGCGCCTGGGCTGCGTCAAGCAGAGAAGCCTTCTCCTTAGCACCGCCGCTTGAAAGCATGATGCCCTTGTCCTTTGAAGGAATCTTGTAGCCGGTGGCAATCAAAGAGTTGAGCAATGCCTCCTCGAAAGTATCACCCATACAACCTACCTCACCGGTAGAACTCATGTCCACACCCAAAACAGGGTCGGCGTTCTGCAAACGGGCGAATGAGAACTGTGAAGCCTTCACACCCATGCGGTCGATATCGAAAGCAGACTTATCCGGTTTCTGATATGGAGCATCGAGCATGATACGGGTAGCAGTCTCGATGAAGTTGCGCTTCAATACCTTGCTCACGAATGGGAATGAACGGGATGCACGGAGGTTACACTCGATTACCTTCACATCACGACCCTTAGCCAGGTACTGGATATTGAAAGGACCCGAGATGTTGAGCTCCTTGGCGATGGCACGTGAAATCTTCTTGATCTGACGGGCTGTAGCGAAGGAAATCTGCTGGGCAGGGAAGGTCATGGTAGCGTCACCGGAGTGAACACCTGCATACTCTACGTGCTCTGAAATACCATACTCAACAATCTCACCGTTCTGGGCAACACCATCGAACTCAATCTCGTTGGTCTCTGTCATAAACTGAGAGATAACTACCGGGTACTCCTTAGAAACCTCAGAAGCTGCCTCCAGGAAGCGACGCAACTCATCATCATCGTGGCAAACGTTCATGGCTGCACCGGAAAGAACGTAAGATGGACGAACGAGAACAGGATAGCCTACCTCGTCGATGAACTTCTGAACATCCTCCATTGATGTGAGGGCGCTCCACTTAGGCTGGTCGATACCCAACTTATCGAGCATGGCAGAGAACTTACCGCGGTTCTCGGCACGGTCGATGTTGACAGGAGATGTACCCAGGATTGGCACAGACTGGCGATGGAGCTTCATAGCCAGGTTGTTTGGAATCTGACCACCTACAGAAACAATCACGCCACGTGGTGACTCCAGGTCGATGACATCGAGTACACGCTCGAATGAAAGCTCATCGAAGTAGAGACGGTCGCACATATCGTAGTCGGTAGATACGGTCTCCGGGTTGTAGTTGATCATGATTGACTTGTAACCCAACTTGCGGGCTGTATTGATGGCGTTTACTGAACACCAGTCGAACTCTACAGAAGAACCGATGCGGTAAGCACCCGAACCGAGAACGATGACAGACTTCTCGTTCTTGTAGTAGTTGATGTCGTAACCCTCTACAGCGTATGTCATGTAGAGATAGTTGGTGAGGTCAGGATGCTCGCTTGCCACAGTAGGGATGCGCTTTACGGCAGGAAGAATGTTCAGCTTCTTACGCTGGGCACGAACTGCGAGCACCTCCTTCTCCATATTGGTGTTCTGAGTCTTCAATACGAAGCGGCCAATCTGGAAGTCAGAGAAGCCCAATACCTTAGCCTCGCGCAATACCTCGGCAGGAATCTCCTCCAGAGTATTATATTCAGAAAGCTTGTGCTTGTAATCTACGATATTCTTCATGCGCTCGATGAACCAAGGATCAATCTTGGTCAACTCCTCGATGCGCTCGATGGTGTAACCTTCTTCCAAAGCCTGGGCGATGGCGAAGATACGGAGGTCGGTAGGGTTAGAAAGTTCCTCATCCAGGTTATCAAACTTGGTGTGGTCGTTGCCTACGAAACCGTGCATTCCCTGACCAATCATACGGAGACCCTTCTGGAGCATCTCCTCGAAAGAACGGCCGATAGACATGATTTCGCCTACAGACTTCATGGAAGAACCAATCTTGCGGCTTACACCGGCAAACTTGGTAAGGTCCCAACGAGGAATCTTACAGATCATATAGTCGAGTGATGGAGCTACATAAGCTGAGTTAGGAGTACCCATCTCGCCAATCTGGTCGAGTGTATAACCGAGGGCAATCTTAGCTGCAACGAAAGCCAAAGGATAACCGGTAGCCTTAGAAGCAAGGGCAGAAGAACGGCTCAAGCGAGCGTTGATCTCGATGATACGGTAGTCGTTGGTCTCAGCATTGAAAGCATACTGGATGTTGCACTCGCCCACGATGTTGAGGTGACGGACGCACTTCACGGCGATGTCCTGCAACATCTTCACCTGCTCGTCGGTAAGAGAACAGGTTGGAGCCACAACGATAGATTCACCTGTATGGATTCCGAGTGGGTCGAAGTTTTCCATAGAGGCAACGGTGAAGCAACGGTCGTTCGCATCACGGATGCACTCGAACTCAATCTCCTTCCATCCCTTCAGGCTCTCCTCAACAAGCACCTGAGGTGCGAAAGTGAAGGCAGATTCAGCAATCTCTTTGAACTCCTCTTCAGTCTTGCAGACACCGGAACCGAGACCACCCAGCGCGTAGGCAGAACGGATCATGATAGGGTAGCCGATGTTGCGTGCCGCAGCCACAGCCTCCTCCATGTTCTCGCAAGCGTGGCTTACAGGAACCTTGAGGTCAACCTTGTTAAGCTCCTTTACGAAGAGGTCGCGGTCTTCCGTGTTCATGATAGCCTCTACCGAAGTACCCAACACATCTACACCGTACTCCTTGAGCACACCGTTGAGGTAAAGTTCTGTACCGACGTTCAAGCCCGTCTGTCCACCCCAAGCCAGCATGATGCCGTCTGGGCGCTCCTTCTTGATAATTTCAGTTACAAAAAAAGGTGTCACCGGCAAGAAATAAACCTTGTCAGCAATACCTTCACTTGTCTGAATTGTAGCAACGTTTGGATTAATGAGGACGGAACTAATACCCTCCTCGCGCAAAGCCTTGAGAGCCTGCGAACCGGAATAGTCAAACTCACCTGCCTGGCCGATCTTCAAAGCACCGGAACCCAGAACGAGGACTTTCTTAAGCTGTTTCTTCATCATTAAATATAACTATAAGTTTGTTCTTTATATGTCTTGTTATTTATGTTTTTAGCAACTAAACTGTATTTGCGTTAGTTCACAAATGGTAGACACACTATTTCTAGATGCAAAGTTACGCTATTTATTTGATTATTCCAAATTTTCTGCAAATCTTTACAGTTAAATAACATCAATTATTATTATTTCTTCTCTAGAATGTCGTATTTTTGCAATTATTTTGTTACTTTTGCAGCGGCTTTTAGTCATGTAGAAAAAGAATAAAAAATAGCAAACAAGATAAATATAACAACAATGAAAGTCGGATTATTCGTCCCTTGTTATGTGGATGCCCTTTACCCTGAAGCGGGTGTGGCTACATACAAGTTGCTTAAGCATTATGGACTAGACGTGGGTTATCCCGAAAAACAGACTTGCTGCGGCCAGCCAATGGCTAATGCCGGTTTTCAGGAAAAGTCGGAGAAGGTCATAGAGACATTTGATGAGCTGTTCAAGGATTACGATTATATCGTAGCTCCTTCAGCCTCATGTGCTGCTTACGTAAAGGTGTATTATCCTAAAATCCTTGAGGGTAAGCACGAGTGTATTTCCTCAAAGAAAATCATGGATGTTGTGGAGTTCCTTCACGATGTGCTGAAGGTGGATCATGTTCCGGGCAAGTTCCCGCATGTGGTGAGTGTACACAACAGTTGTCACGGTGTGCGCGAACTGGGATTGTCATCTCCTTCTGAACGCCACATCAAGCCGTTCAATAAGATTATCGATCTTTTAAATATGGTGGAAGGCATTACCATCCACGAACCGGAGCGCAAGGATGAGTGTTGCGGATTCGGCGGTATGTTCTCTATTGAGGAACCTGCCGTTTCTACCCGTATGGGCGAAGATAAGATCAAGCGCCACATGGCTACAGGTGCCGAGTATGTAACGGGTCCGGATTCTTCCTGCCTGATGCACATGGCGGGAATCGCCAAGAAAGAGAAGATGCCGATCAAGTTTATTCATGTTGTTCAAATATTAGCTGCAGGACTATGAGTACAGAACATTCCAAGAGAGCTGCGAAGTTTACGCAGAACGTAGAGAAGACCACCTGGCACGATGCTACCTTCTGGTCTGTTCGTCAGAAGAGAGATAAAATGGCGCAGGAACTTCCTGAGTGGGAAGACCTACGTGAGCATGCGTCTGAAATCAAGATGCACACGATTACCCATCTTGCCGATTACCTCGATATGTTTTCCAAGAATCTGGAGAGCCGTGGGGTGAAGGTTCACTGGGCAAAGGATGCACAGGAATTTAATGAGATTGTGCTCGGTATCCTGAAGGATCATAACGTGAAGAAGATGGTGAAGTCGAAGTCGATGCTCACCGAGGAGTGCGAGATGAATCCTTATCTGGAGCAGCACGGCATTGACGTGGTGGAGACCGATCTGGGTGAGCGCATCATCCAGCTCTTGCATCAGAAGCCTAGCCATATCGTGATGCCTGCCATCCACCTGAAGCGTGAGGAGGTAGGTAAGATGTTCGAGGAGAAGGGAATCTCCAAGGAAATCGGCAACTATGATCCTACTTACCTGACCCGCTGTGCCCGTCATCATCTCCGCGACCAGTTTATGGAAGCTGGAGCTGGTATGACCGGATGTAACTTCGGTGTGGCTGCTACCGGCGATTGCGTGGTTTGCACCAATGAGGGTAATGCGGATATGACCACTTCCATGCCTAAGCTCCATATCGTAGCGATGGGTATTGAGAAACTGGTTCCTGATTATAAGTCTTTGGCTGTATTCCAGCGCCTGCTTTGCCGCTGCGGTACAGGTCAGCCTACAACAACCTTCACTTCTCATTTCCGCCAGGCTCGTCCGGGTGCTGAGATGCATGTGGTGCTGGTGGATAATGGCAGAAGCGATATTCTCGCCGATAAGGATCACTGGCAGACGTTGAAGTGTATGCGCTGCGGTGCCTGCATGAACACCTGTCCGGTTTATCGCCGTTCGGGTGGTTACAGCTACACCTATTTCATACCGGGACCTGTTGGTGTGAACCTGGGTATGCTGAAGAATCCGCAGAAGTACAGCGATAATGTTTCGGCATGTACCTTGTGCTTGTCTTGCGATAATGTCTGTCCTTCAAAGGTAGGACCTGGTTCTCAGATTTATGTCTGGCGCCAGAGTCTGGAAAGATTGGGTAAGGCTGATCCTGTCAAGAAGGCGATGTCGAATGGTATGAAGTATCTCTTCGACCGTCCTGCGCTCTACACCACTGCCCTGAAGTTTGCTCCGCTTGTCAATCTGGTTCCTGAATGCTGTACGCACTTCAGCAATTGGAATGCCTGGGGCATCGGTCACGCCATGCCTGAGTTTGCAAAGAAGAGTTTCCATCAGCTTTGGAAAGAAGGAAAGGTGAAGTAGTGGGTCATCATAAAGTTCAAAGTTCAAATTTCAAAGTTCAATGAAGAAAGAAGATTTCCTGAACAAGTTGCGTAAGAATACGCACGTTCAATTCGATATGCCTGCCGTAGATGTGAAGGGTATCCAGTATGAGGATACGCTGAAACAGTTTATTGAGATGACGGAATCGGTAGGTGGCCATGTGATAGAGGCGAAGGAGGGCGAGAGTCTGGATGAGCTGGTAAAGAAGGCTTATCCTGAAGCCAAGGTCTTTGCTTCTCATCTGCCAGAAATCACGATTGCCCAGAAAAACCCTGACACGGTGGCTGAGGCTAACGACCTGAACGGTACTGATGTGGGTATTGTTCGTGGTGAAGTGGGTGTAGCCGAGAATGGCTGCATCTGGATTCCTCAGACCATGAAGGAGAAAGCGGTGCTTTTCATCTCGGAATATCTCGTGATTTTCCTCGAAAAAGAGAAGATTGTGAACAATATGCATGAGGCTTATGCCCGTATTGAGATGGATCCGAAGTACAATTTCGGTACTTTCATCAGTGGTCCTTCCAAGACTGCCGATATTGAGCAGGCATTGGTTATGGGTGCGCAAGCTGCTCGTGGTGTGACAGTTATACTGATTTAGTTTATAGTTAAAAGTTGATAGTTTATAGGGCTTAGCCGTTCGCAAGATTGCTATAAACTATCAACTTTAAACTTTCAACTATTATAAGTTCCATTCGTAGGTGTCATAAATTACGCCTCTTCCTCCGAAACCTTCTTTCTGATAGATGAGGCTGGTGTTGAGCACCTTTCCTCCTTCTTCATTAGATGTTCCGAAATCGAAATAATCAAAATCCTTATACCTTATATTAATGAGATTCAGAAACAAAGCATCGAGAGCATGCGCCTTTTTTCCCTCTTCTGATGCGGAAATATACTGTGTGTGAACCACTTTTCTACTGATGTACAGAACGGTTCCGCCTAGCATCTTGCCAGATTCTTCTCGGGCAACATACAGTTTGATATTGTCAGGGAAAGATGTTTTCAGACTGCTCATCTCTTGCAAGGTATGAACAGGATGAGCCTGATAGGTGTTCATCAGGTTTTCGGTTAAAATGCTCCAGAACGTTTCGTAATCCTCACTTTCTTCAATGAAGATTCCTTTTTCCAGGGCTTTCCTTGCGCCCGATTTTCTGATATTATACCATTTCAGCGGATGCTTCAGGTCGATTACAGCCGCAATGTTTCTGGCGCAGATTTGCGCCCGGCATTCCTTGAAGAGGGCATAGAGGTCTTCTTCGGCTGGCAGTTGCTGGTAAATCCAGGGTATCGGTTTGTAGATGCACTTCCGGAAACCTGCCTGCTTCAGGTATGTGTTGATGGCAACGAAAACCTGACAGATATTTTCTGCTGAGGCGTGTCCGGTAGTGAGCAGTCCGGCATAGGTGAGTCCCTGATGAGAATAGAAAATATCTCCGTCCTCATTGGCAGGGAGCAAGGCATAGAGCTTGTTGTTGTGGAAAATCATGAGCGAATGGTCATGGAAACGGTCGCTGTGATAATCCATGTAGGAGCGGTTGAGAAGGAAGGTGGCGTTGCGTGCATGTTCTACATAAGCATTCCAGACTTCCTTGTCTGCATCGTTGTATTTTCTGATCTCAAACATGATTTTTAGCGTTATTGATTCTCGGTCTTTGAGAGATTTTGGCTGTTTTTCGAACTGACGAATTTGAGATATTCGTCATATTCGCGTATGTAGTCTTCTTCCTCAAACTTGTGGGAAGCCAGAACCAGACACAATGAGCCGGAAGAGAAATCATCCAGTGTTCGCCAGATATTGACATCCACGAACAGTCCCTCCCAAGGGTGGTTGAGATGATAGGTCTTCTTCTGTTCTCCATTATCCAGTGTTACCGAAAAGGAACCGCTGGCTGCTATGATGAATTCCTGGCATTCCTTGTGAGCATGGCCACCGCGACTTTCTCCGCCCGGAACATCATAGGTCCAGTAGGTACGGGCAATGGCAAAGGGAATATGCGTCTCTCCCTCTGCCACTGTCAGGTTGCCTCTAGGGTCGAATATCTTGGGTAATGTGATAATTCTTCCTAATTCTTTCATATCTTATTTCTTCATGTATGGGTCGGTTCCCAATACAGTTTTTGCCAGACGCTTTGCCTTGTCGCGAAGGGCATTCAGGTCATCGCCCTTCTCGCCGTAGCAGAGTACGACGCCCATGCGGCGCCCTACGTGAGCCTCTGGCTTGCCGAAGATACGGATGCGGGTATGGTCTTCCTTCAGGGCATCGAGCATGTTGTAGTTTAATGGCTCGGTGCTTTCCTCAGGAGAGAGGATAACGGCTGAACAGCCGATGTGCTCCAGGTGGATTCCGGCGATAGGCAAGCCCATCACGGCACGGAAATGGAGTTCAAACTCGCTCAGGTTGGTGGTGTGCCCGAGTGTTACCATACCTGTATCGTGTGGACGAGGACTCAACTCTGAGAAGATGACTTCGCCCTGCTTGCTCAGGAAGAACTCTACGCCCCAGAGACCGGCACCGGTCAATGCCTTGGTTACTTCACCTGCAATATGCTCAGCCTTCTTCAAAGCCTCCTCTGGAATCTGGAATGGCTGCCAACTCTCGCGGTAGTCGCCGCCCTTCTGTACATGTCCGATAGGTGGACAGAAGAGGGTAGGACCGTCTTTCTGGGTGACGGTGAGGAGGGTGAACTCTGAATCGAAGTCGATGAATTCCTCGATGATTACTTCCTTCACGTCGCCACGACCTTCTTCCATTGCCTCCTTGTAGGCCTCCTTCAGTTCATCATCGTTGTGAACATAGCTCTGTCCATGACCGCTGGAACTCATCAGAGGTTTCACTACGCATGGGAAGCCGATCTCATCGGCAGCGTTCTTGAACTCCTCGAAAGTCTTTGCGTAGAAATACTTGGCTGTGCGCAGACCCAGTTCCTTGGCAGCCAGGTCGCGGATGGCACGGCGGTTCATGGTGTAGTTCACGGCACGTGCAGAAGGCACAATCTGAATGCCCTCCTTCTCGAAGTCGAAGAGTCGCTCGGTGCGGATAGCTTCAATCTCAGGCACGATGATGTCTGGGTGATGTTTCTCTACCACTGCGGTCAATGCGTCGCCATCGAGCATCGAGAACACTTCTCGCTCGTCGGCAACCTGCATGGCTGGTGCATTGTCGTACTTGTCGCAAGCGATGACGTACTGTCCTGCTCGCTTTGCGGCGATGGTAAACTCCTTGCCCAGTTCGCCTGAGCCCAAAAGCATAATCTTCTTCATTATATTATAAGTTAAATTTCTTTCTGATAAATTCTGCGATAAACTTCTCTGTCTCTTCTATTCCCAGCAGGCTGCTGTTGATGCAGAGGTCGTAGCTTTCGCTGTGGCCCCACTTCTTGCCTGTATAGTAATCGTAGTAAGAGGCGCGCTGCTCCTCGTGACTTTCGATAAACTTGCGGGCGGTGGCTCTGTCGATGTTCTTTCGCTTGCATACTGCCTTGATGCGGTCGTCGATATTGGCGGTGATGAAGATGTTGATTACGTTCTTGTAATCACGCAGCACATAGTCGGCGGTTCTGCCCACGAACACGCAGTTGCCCTGGTCGGCAGCCTTTCTGATGGCGTCGCTCTGGAATTTATATAAGCCTTCCTGTGAGAAGTCGTTGTGATAAAAGTTGTTGTCGCTCAGGAAAGGCAGATGAGAGTGGAAGAGAGACTTGAAGAATCCCTTCTGTTCATCGTTCTGCTCGAAGAATTTCTCGGAGAATCCGCTCTCCTTGGCTGCCAGGTTCAGCAGCTCACGGTCGTAGCATTTGCAACCGAATTCCTCCGCCAGTTTCTCGGCGATGATATGGCCGCCGCTACCTATCTGGCGACCCACGTTTATGATAATCTTTTCCATAAGTCTAAAATTTTAGCTGTTAACTGTTAACTGTTAACCTCAACCGTTATTCATTAACATTAACTTTCATATTTTCTTTATGTTGTTTCTTCAGCTTGTTCATGTACCACATCATTACGACTCCGGCGATGAGTGATGCTGTGAAGTCGGAGATAGGCATACTGTACCATACGCCGTCGATATCCCAGATCATCGGCAGGAAAGCCAGGAGCGGCAGGAGGATGAGCAACTGTCTCGACAAGGAGAGGAAGATGCTGATCTTCACCTTTCCGATACACTGGAAGAAGTTCGTGATGACCATCTGGAACCCGATGACCGGGTAGCAGCACATCACCACTCTGATGGCCTTGATGCCCAGGTCTAACAGCGTTTTATCCGTAGTAAAGAGTCTTGCGCAGTAGTAAGGCAGGAACATCGCTATCAGCCATCCCGTCACCATGATGGCGGTGGCAGCAATGATGCTCAGGTTCAGTACGCGCATCAGACGGTCCAGCTTCTGGGCACCATAGTTGTAGCCTGCAATAGGCTGCATTCCCTGGTTTACGCCTAAAACAAACATGATGAACACCATCGCAATACCGTTGGCTATTCCGTAGGCACCCACCGAGAGGTCGCTTCCGAAACGCACCAGCTGGTTGTTGATGAAGATGACGATGATGCAGGCGCACACGTTCATCAGGAAAGGCGAAATGCCGATGGCAATGATTTTTTCCACGAGTTTTCTCTTCAGCTTGTAGATTCCTTTCTTGAAGTGGAGCAGCTCGCTCTTGTTGCTGAAGAGCTTGATCTGCCACATCAGCGCCATCAGCTGCGATAGGATGGTGGCGATGGCGGCACCCTGTATTCCCCATTTGAAACCGAGGATGAAGAGGGCATCGAGTATCACGTTCATCACCACCGTGAAGATGGTGGCGTACATCGCCTGCTTGGGCTTGCTCGCAGCCCGGAGCAGGCCGTTCATGCCGAAATACATGTGGCTCACCACATTTCCCAGCAGAATGATGACCATATACTCGTGGGCATAGATGAGCGTCTGGTCGCTGGCTCCGAAGAATCTCAGGATAGGGTCGAGGAAGAGCAGACAGATGATGCTCAATCCGATACCGATGACGAGGTTCAGAGAAATCGTGTTACCCAGAATGTTCTGTGCTGTGGCATAATCCTTTTGTCCCAGCTTCACGCTGATGGTTGTGGACGCTCCCACGCCAACACCGGCTCCGAAGGCGGTGGTGAGGTTCATGAAGGGGAAGGTGATGGCGAGACCCGAGATGGCCATGGCTCCCACACCCTGACCGATGAATGCACGGTCTACGATGTTGTAGAGCGAGGAGGCGGTCATTGCAATCATCGCTGGCAGGGCGTACTGAATGAGCAGCTTGCCCACCGGCTTCGTACCTAATTCTAATGTTGCTTGTTTATTTTCCATTTATATCTGTTTTTGCCTCATAGACGCTCGCCCTGCTTCTTCTAAAAAGCAATCACGGCGGCTACTTGTCTGCAAAAGTACAAAAAATATCTGATACCTTATTATATATATGAGAAAAACTTGCATTTCTCGATAAAAACTTCTCTTTTCTTTTGGCGTTTTCGTACAATTTCTGTACTTTTGCACTTCAGAATAAACAATTCAACTCATAAACAAATGCAATACAGAAAATTGCAGCAACAACAATAACAAACCGGACTACCGATATAATGATGAAAAAATTTTTGATGCTTTATGCATTCTTAATGACCGCTCTCTCTTTGTTTGCTCGCGAAGATAGAGTTAGCAATTTTGAGCAACTGATGCGGTTGCCCCGCATCGCCGAAACCGATATGGTGTCGTATCCGGGAGGCAAGTGTATGATGTATCGTCTTTATCTCAGAGACAAAGACCTCAGTCACACTCCCTTTTCGATAAGTCGCCCTGCAGATTTTCTCTCTTCCCGTTCCATCGAGCGCAGAAAGAGACAGAATCTGCCCATCGATGTTACCGATTTGCCTGTGGCTCCTGCTTATGTGCAGGCTGTAAGCGAGGCAGGCATCGAGATTGTGGGCAAAAGCAAGTGGAACAATACCCTGCTGGTCCGCATTCATAAGGAGAAGGAGCTCCGCAAACTGGATGATCTCGATTTCATCACCCGGAAGATGAAGGTCTTCTCTGCTCCCGATTCTGTCAGTCAGCGCGTCAGAAGTAGCGTTCGCAGGGGATTGAACGATTGGACTGGTGGAGTAGGCGAATATGGTGCTGCCGATGCGCAGATCCAGTCGCTCAACGGCAAGCGGCTGCATGGAACCGGACATTTAGGCAAAGGAATGATGATTGCTGTCTTCGACGGCGGATTCATGAATGTGGATAAGATTCCGGCGCTGCATAATATCAGATTGGCGGGCGTTAAGGACTTTGTGGTTCCTCAATCCAAGAATGTTTTTGCCGAGATGGAGCATGGAACGATGGTGCTTTCTACGATGGCTGCCAACGAACCCGAAAGATTCGTAGGGGTGGCGCCTGAGGCTCAATATCTGCTGGTGCGCTGTGAAGATGAGCGCACAGAGAGTCTGGCAGAAGAGGATTACTGGGCTTTTGCGGCTGAATATGCTGACAGTTGCGGCGTGGATGTCATCAACTCTTCGTTAGGCTATCATGGCTTCGATGATGCGTCTACCAACCATCATTATTATGAGCAGGACGGCAATTCTACCCTCATCTCCCGCACCGCTTCGATGTGTGCTGACAAGGGAATCATCTGTGTCAATTCTGCAGGAAACGACGGAATGGGAAGTTGGAAGAAAATCAATTTCCCTGCCGATGCACGCAATATCCTTACCGTGGGCAGCGTAAACGAAATGGGCGAGAATGCGGCTTTCAGTGCCGTGGGACCTACTGCTGACGGCAGAATCAAGCCTGATGTGATGGCTTACGGAAGTCCTACCTGTGTGATTACGGGCCGTGGAAATATCATCAATGATAACGGAACGTCTTTCTCATCTCCGCTCATCGCCGGAATGGTAGCGTGTCTCTGGCAGGCTTTGCCTCAGAAGACGGCTAAGCAGATTATGAAACTCGTGAGATTGGCTGGTAATAATCAGCATCATCCCGATAATGTATTCGGATATGGTGTGCCTGATTTCTGGAAGGCTTATCAGACGGGGAAAGCGATTAAGTAGTTAATAGTTGATAGTTTATAGTTAATAGGGCAAACTTGCTCTGCTAGCTATAAACTTTCAACTATAAACTGTAAACTTTAAACAGTAAACAGCATGGAACGACTTCGATTATCACTTTTTGAATTAAACTCCATGGTCCGTGACGTCATTTCGATGTCCTTGCCCGACAGCTATTGGGTGGAAGCGGAACTCTCCGAGGCTCGCGAGGGCTACGGCGGGCACTGCTATCTGGAACTCATCGAGAAGGATGAGCGGTCTAATACGCCCATTGCCAAGGCGCATGCCTCCTGCTGGCGAAACCGATGGATATTCATCAAACCGAATTTCGAGCGCATTACCGGACAGCGCATTCATGCCGGAATGAAAGTGCTGCTCAAGGTACACGCGCAGTTTCATGAGAACTATGGCTTCTCCTGGATAGTAGATGATATTGACCCTAACTATACGATGGGCGATATGGCGCGCAAGAGGTTGGAAATCATCAATACGCTGAAAGCAGAGGGCGTATTCGAACTGCAGAAGGAGTTGGCGCTCCCGATGTTCTGCCAGCGCATCGCCGTCATTTCCAGTGCTACGGCAGCAGGTTATGGTGATTTCTGCAACCAGCTTGCCGATAACGATTATGGTCTGCAGTTTCAAACCCGCCTCTTTCCGGCTACGATGCAGGGCGAGGGGGTAGAGCAGAGTGTGATAGCTGCTCTCGACAGTATCAATGCCGAATGGGAACAGTTTGACTGCGTAGTCATCATCCGAGGCGGTGGCGCTACGAGCGATCTCTCGGGTTTCGACACCCTGGCGCTTGCCGAGAATGTGGCAAACTTCCCGCTGCCTATCATCACGGGAATAGGACATGAAAGGGACGAGAGTGTGCTGGATATGATTTCTTTCCAGCGTGTAAAGACACCGACAGCCGCTGCCGCCTTCCTCGTTAATCATCTTACTGAGGTTTATGCCCGTGTGGTGAATGCGCAAGAGGCTATCGTGCAGAATGTGAAGCACCGTCTGCAGGTAGAGAAGATGAGGCTCGACAGATTGAGCAACACGATTCCTGTCCAGTTTTCGCTGGTGAAGACGAAACAGGGAGCCTATCTCGACCGTCTGATGAGTCGTTTAAGCACAAATGTCCAGTCGAAACTATCGGAAGCCCAGCGCCATTTCGAGATTCTTTCTCAGAATATTCAGCCGATATTGGAAAGGAAAATGCTCAATGAGAGTCATCGTCTGCAGCTTCTTTCCCAGCGCATCCAGGCACAAGACCCCGAATTATTGCTGAAGCGTGGCTACAGCATCACGCTGAAAGATGGCAAAAGCATCCGTTCTGCCTCGCAACTGAAGTCTGGCGACATCATTGAAACGAGGTTTGCCGAGGGCAGCGTGAAGGCAAAAGTTGAATAATTTATAGTTAATAGTTTATAGCAATCTAGTTCCAGACACCCTAACGTTGAGCTTCACACGCCCTGAAAGGGCAGAAGCTCCTAGCCCAGGGAGGGCACTGAAAAAGTCCCT
>NZ_VZBE01000019.1:0-41957 GCF_009494835.1 Segatella copri | reverse complement strand
AGGTCGGAAAACGAAAGTAGGAGGAAAACTACTTCGTTTTCCTCCTACTCGATTTTTTTTATCTGCTCAAGATGTTTTTTATCAGCAGATGACGTTGATTACACGGATTTTTATTATCTTTGCAGCATGATTTGGACCGATAGAATACGACAGGTGAAGATTTTTTTGGTGATAGCGGCAGTGTTTATTGCTGTCGCCTCTCTTGTTGTGTCCCATTTTCTGGTTCATGATTTAGCTGAAGAGGAGCGCAACCGTATGGCGGTTTGGGCTGAAGCTATGCGTACGCTCAATAATGCCGATGAGAATACTGACTTGAACTTGGTATTGAAGGTTATCAATGAAAATAATTCCATTCCGGTTATCGTAATGGATTCTGAAAACCATGCTCAGACTTTTCGTAATGTTGATGTGGAAGGGAAAGATTATACAGATTCCCTTGCTTATGCTTCTGCCATCGGTCAGCGACTCTTGAAACAAGGCAAGAATATTAAAATTGAACTAGATGATTCAACGCATGACTATATTCAGGTTTGCTATGATGAATCCCTTATGATACGACGTCTGTCAGCTTATCCTTATATTCAGTTGGGGGTAGTCATGCTCTTTGTGGTTATTGCCATCTTTGCTTTGCTTACTTCCAAAAGAGCGGAACAGAATAAGGTGTGGGTGGGGTTGTCTAAAGAAACCGCTCATCAGTTGGGTACTCCAATTTCCAGTCTGATGGCTTGGATTGAAATTCTGAAGATGAATTATCCGGATGACGAACTCATTCCTGAAATGAACAAGGATATCCAACGTTTGCAACTGATAGCAGACCGTTTCTCAAAGATAGGTGCCCTGCCAGAACCTGTTCCTGCAAGTTTGAACGAAGTGATGAATCATGTTATAGACTACATGGATCGTCGAACATCGAAGAATGTTAAAATGGTGAAGAAAATACCTGAACAGGATGTTATCGTTAAGATGAATGCCTCTCTCTTTGAATGGGTGGTAGAAAATCTGTCGAAGAATGCTGTTGATGCTATGGGAGCAAATGGTGGACAGATTACGCTCCATGTGGAAGAAACAGCTGATAAAGCTATTATAGAAGTTTCAGATACAGGAAATGGTATAAGAAAAAAGGATTTGAAGAATGTATTCCGTCCCGGTTTTACTACCAAAAAGCGAGGTTGGGGCTTAGGTTTATCACTAGCTAAACGAATCGTAGAAGAATACCATCATGGTAAAATATGGGTGAAAAGTACAGAAATTGGGCATGGAACCACCTTCAGAATCGAGTTAAAGAAAGAATAATCAATTAATAATGAGTGATTTTAGTGATTTTTACATAAAAAATTATTTTATCTCAAAAATTATTTGTAACTTTGCAGCCCGAAACAATATAGTATATATTGAATATGTGTAACATAGATTCTTTTAAGATTGATTTGAAAGCTTTACCTCAAGGGATAACCGAAAAGGAATTTAAGCTTACCAATGAATATTTTGAGGCAATCGATGCTCCTGATGTTCAGAGAGGCGAGTTGTCAAGTAGTCTGTCTGTCAATAGGACGGACGACTTCTTCGAACTCAATTTCCATACTGAGGGAGTGGTTCACATACCATGCGACATATGTCTGGACGATATGGATCAAACCATTGAAACTAATGACAGGCTAGTCGTAAAATTTGGAGAAGAGTACTCAGAGGATGATGATCTGGTGACTGTGGCCGAGAACGAAGGAATACTCGATGTCGCCTGGTTTATCTATGAATTTATAGATCTCAATATTCCCATCAAGCATGTGCATGCACCTGGAAAATGCAACCCTGCTATGATTGAAAAGCTCAATGAGCATTCTGCCGCCCGAAGCGGTGAGGAAGAAGAGGAAACTGTAGATCCACGCTGGGAAGCTCTATTGAAATTGAAAAAATAAAAATTAAAATTTTAAACATTTAAAAATTATGGCACATCCTAAAAGAAGACAGTCAAAGACACGTACACTTAAGAGAAGAACTCATGATAAGGCAGTAGCTCCTACATTGGCAGTTTGCCCTAACTGTGGTGCATACTATGTATACCACACTGTTTGCCCTACTTGCGGTTACTATCGTGGTAAGGTTGCAATCGTTAAGGAAGCAGCTGAATAATGGGTAAAATTAATGCTGTAATTACAGGTGTCGGTGGCTACGTGCCAGACTATATCCTCAACAACGAGGAATTGTCTCGCATGGTAGATACTACAGATGAGTGGATTACCACCCGTGTGGGTATCAAAGAGCGCCGTATCCTTACAGAGGAAGGCCTCGGAACCAGCTATCTGGCGCGTAAAGCTGCCAAGCAGTTGATTCAGAAGACTGGCGTTGATCCTGATACAATCGATGCACTGATTGTAACAACCACGACACCTGACTACAAGTTCCCTTCTACAGCATCTATTGTCCTCGGTAAGCTGGGCTTGAAGAATGCTTTCGCATTTGACTTCTCTGCAGCTTGCTGTGGATTCTTGTATACCCTTGATGTTGCTGCAAGCATGATTCAGAGTGGTAGATACAAGAAGATTATTGTGATTGGTGCTGACAAGATGTCTTCATTGGTAGATTACACAGACCGTGCTACTTGTGTTCTCTTCGGAGATGGAGCAGGTGCGGTTTTGGTGGAGGCAACTGAAGAGGAGAACGTTGGTGTTCAGAACTCATACCTTCGTACAGATGGACAAGGTTTGCCTTTCCTTCACATGAAGGCTGGTGGTTCTGTTTGCCCTCCATCACATTTTACAGTTGATCATCGCCTGCACTATCTTTATCAGGAAGGTCGTACTGTATTCCGTTACGCAGTAACAGATATGAGCAACGACGTGATGAAGATCATGGAAATGAACAATCTGAAGGCTGATGATGTGAACTGGGTAATTCCTCACGAGGCTAATCTCCGTATTATCGAGGCAGTAACCAAGCGTGCTGGAATTCCACTTGATAAGGTGGTTGTAAACATCGATCATTATGGAAATACTAGTGCAGCAACAATTCCATTGGCACTCTGGGATGCTGAAAGCCAATTGAAGAAGGGCGATAACGTCATCTTCACAGCATTTGGTGCAGGATTTGTACATGGCGCTTCTTTCTATAAGTGGGCATATGATGGCGCTGCTTACGGAAAGTAATCTATAAAAATAGGATAGAATAATAATCTATATAAGGAAACGCATCTTTCTTATTTCTCTATAAATAAGTAAGGATGCGTTTCTTTAGCTTAAAAACAATAGAGCTTAACTTCTTGATAGTAAAATTTTGCTAAATTCAATTTTTTATGCATAAAGCTGGTTTCGTTAATATAGTAGGTAACCCTAATGTGGGAAAAAGTACCTTGATGAATCAATTGGTGGGTGAACGTATTAGTATTGCAACTTTTAAGGCTCAGACAACCCGTCATCGTATCATGGGTATTGTGAATACTGATGATATGCAGATTGTATTTTCTGATACTCCTGGTGTTTTGAAGCCTAATTACAAGATGCAGGAGATGATGCTTGCCTTCTCTGAGAGTGCATTGGCGGATGCAGATGTGCTGCTTTATGTGACTGATGTGATAGAAAACCCTGAAAAGAACATGGAATTCTTGGAAAAGGTTAAGAAAATGCAGATTCCTGTACTCTTGCTCATCAACAAGATTGATCAGAGTGATCCGAAGAAGTTGGGTGATATTGTTGAAAAATGGCACTCTTTGTTGCCTAATGCAGAGATTCTTCCTATCTCAGCGAAGAATAAATTCGGAACGGATATGCTCTTGAAGCGCATTAAGGAACTCTTGCCGGAATCTCCTGCTTTCTTTGATAAGGATCAGCTGACAGACAAGCCTGCCCGTTTCTTCGTTTCAGAGATTATCCGAGAAAAGATTTTGCTCTATTATGATAAGGAAATACCTTATTCTGTAGAGGTAAGAGTGGAGCGATTTAAGGAAGATGAAAAACGTATCCACATTAATGCGGTGATTTATGTTGAACGTGATTCCCAAAAGGGTATCATCATCGGGCACCAGGGTATCGCATTGAAAAAGGTGAATACCGAGAGTCGTAAGGCTTTGGAAAAGTTCTTCGACAAGAAAATCTTCTTGGAGACTTTCGTAAAAGTTGATAAGGATTGGCGCAGCTCTCAGAGAGAACTTGATGCCTTTGGATATAATCCGGAATAATTGATAGTTAAGAGCTAATAGTTTAAAGACGCCCTTAATAACTATAAACTATCAACTGTAAACTATCAACTAAAATAACTCCTCCCTGAATGTAATCGAGGGAGTGACTCTCGCCAAAAGAGCGAGGGCCGGAGCAAGGTCAGCTTCGGCAAATTATTAACTTGGATGCAGAGACCACATCCTTGAATACCTCCTAAAAGGAAGGAGGATAATGACTGTTTATGGCAAATTTAGTAGCTATTGTAGGACGCCCTAATGTGGGTAAGTCTACTTTATTTAATCGTTTGACTCAATCACGTCGCGCTATCGTTAGTGATACTGCCGGTACTACTCGTGACCGTCAGTATGGTAAGTGCAGTTGGAATGGTAGAGAATTTTCGGTTGTTGATACCGGTGGTTGGGTTGTAAAATCTGATGATATTTTTGAAGATGCTATCCGCAAGCAGGTGCTTGTTGCTACCGAAGAGGCTGACCTGGTTCTCTTCCTGGTAGACGTTAACACTGGCCTTACTGATTGGGATGAAGACGTGGCGCTTATTTTGCGTCGTGCCAAATTGCCTGTTATCCTTGTTGCTAACAAGGTTGATAACAGCGCAGAGTATTATCAGGCTGCTGAGTTCTACAAGTTAGGCTTGGGGGATCCTCAGTGTATCAGTGCTGCTACAGGTGGTGGTACTGGTGATTTGCTTGATATGATTCTGGACAAACTTCAGGACAATCCTGAGGAGGCAATCGAAGAAGATATTCCTCGTTTTGCGGTAGTAGGTCGCCCGAATGCTGGTAAGAGTAGTATTATCAATGCTTTTATTGGTGAGGATCGTAATATCGTGACAGAAATTGCAGGTACTACACGTGACAGTATCTATACCAGATACGATAAGTTTGGTTTCGATTTTTACCTGGTTGATACAGCTGGTATCCGTCGTAAGAACAAGGTAAGCGAAGACTTGGAATTCTATTCAGTGATGCGTTCTATCCGTGCCATCGAGAATAGTGATGTCTGCATCCTGATGCTTGATGCTACCCGTGGTATCGAAACCCAGGATATGAACATCTTCCAGTTGATTCAGAAGAACAACAAGAGTTTGGTGGTTGTTGTAAACAAATGGGATTTGGTTGAGGAGAAGAATCAGAAGGTAATTGATACTTTTGAAAATGCAATCCGCAAGCGTATGGCTCCATTCGTAGACTTTCCTATCATCTTTGCTTCAGCCTTGACTAAGCAGCGTATTTTCCGAGTATTGGAAACTGCCAAGGAAGTTTACCAGAACCGTAAGGCTCATATTGGAACTTCTAAGTTGAATGAGGTGATGTTGCCTATTATCGAGGCATATCCTCCACAGAGCATAAAGGGTAAGTATATCAAAATTAAGTATTGCACCCAGTTGCCTAATACAACGATTCCTTCGTTTGTGTTCTATGCAAACTTGCCTCAGTATGTCAAGGAGAACTATCGCCGTTTCCTGGAGAATAAGATTCGTGAGAACTGGTCATTACATGGCTGTCCTATCAACGTCTTCATTCGTCAGAAGTAAATAAATGAAGCGAAGAATGCTGAATCAAAGTGTATAAAAATGAAGAAACTTTTGATTTTTATGATATTCATGATGGGATTGTTTTTTTCTTCCTGTAGGGAGGAGAAATCTGATCCTGGCTATCTTGCAGGTATTGCAGCCAAGGGATATTATGATTTGCTTTTAGAGGGCAAGTATAAGGAGTTTGTAGATGGTTACAATCAACCTTATCGGTTGCCAAATGGCTATCAGGATCAATTGCTGATGAATGCCAAAATGTTTGTTGAACAGCAGCAAGATGAACATAAAGGTATGGTTAAGGTGAATGTTCTGAATGCAAAAGCTGATACAGCGCATCATGTTGCTGATGTTTTTTTGCAAGTGGTGTATGGTGACAGTACTAAAGAACAGATTGTGGTACCTATGGTAGAGGTAAAGGATGCCTGGAAAATGAGATAGTATTTATTTTGTAATAAAAAAGCCATCAGCCAGTTTCTGGGCTGATGGCTTTTTTTGAACGATACTGTTTTATTTGTTTTTAGCTTCTTCCAGCTCCACCTCCTTTACTTTGCGGAAGAGATCGGAAGCAAAGACTAAATCGTTGAGTTTCTCGTTTGTTGAGGTCATCACTTCATCTTTGTTGCCTTGCCATTCTTTATGACCTTGGTAGATAAAGCTGATGTTTTCACCAATGCCCATCACCGAATTCATGTCGTGGGTGTTGATGATAGTAGTCATATTATAGTCTTTGGTGATGCCTGAAAGCAGTTCATCTATCACAAGTGAGGTCTTTGGATCCAAACCTGAGTTTGGCTCATCGCAGAACAAGTATTTCGGATTCATTACTATGGCACGTGCAATAGCTACTCGTTTCTGCATACCACCCGAGATTTCTCCGGGATATTTCTGCTGAGCCTCTATCAGATTGACGCGGTCAAGACATTCCTGAGCCCGTTTTACGCGCTCCCTGTAATTCATGGTAGAGAACATATCAAGTGGAAACATGACATTCTCAAGTACATTCAAAGAGTCGAACAGGGCTGCGCTTTGGAAAATCATTCCCATCTCGCGGCGCATCAGAACTTTTTCTTTTTTCGACATCCGGGTGAAGTCACGGTCATCGTAGAGAACTTCGCCACTTGTAGGCTGAAGTAATCCTACGAGATTCTTCATGAGTACGGTCTTTCCGGAACCGCTCTGTCCGATTATCAAATTAGTCTTTCCTGTTTCAAAGGTGACGTTTATATTGTCTAATACAACCTTGTCGCCAAACGACTTGGTGAGATTTCTAACTTCTATCATAGTTTACGAGAGAATTTGAGTGAGGAAAACATCTGAAAACAGAATCAAAACACTAGAACAGACAACAGCATCGGTTGACGATTTTCCAACCTCAACAGATCCACCTTCTACGGTATAACCGAAATAAGAAGATACGCTGGAAATGATGAATGCAAAGAAAAGGCTCTTGATAATGCTCATCCATACAAACCATTGGTTAAATGAATGCTGCAAGCCGAGTGTCAGATCATCTGGTGGTAGGATATGCCCAATATATGCCGTTCCATAGGCGCCGATGATACCCATGCCAGAACTGAAGATAACCAGGAATGGCATGAGGGTAACCAAACCGAGAATTTTAGGCAGAATGAGGTAACATGCAGAGTTCACTCCCATGATATCAAGGGCATCAATCTGTTGGGTGACACGCATTGTTCCCAACTCCGAAGCGATATTAGAGCCCACTTTACCTGCGAGAATCAGACACATGATACTTGATGAGAACTCCAAAAGCATGATTTCTCGAGTGGTGTAACCTGAAACCCATCGTGGCATCCATGGACTCTGAATGTTCAATTTCATCTGGATGCAGATAACTGCTCCAATGAAGAAGGATATCAGTAAAACGATACCAATAGAGTCAATACCCAATTGCGACATCTCCTTGATGTATTGTTTCAAGAACATGCGCATGCGCTCAGGACGGGAAAAAGAACGTCCCATCAATATGAGATATTTACCGAAGGTGGTAAGCCATTTTTCTATTAACATGCTATTATAAAACTGAATTTTGCTGCAAAATTAACCAAAATCCTCTAAAAAACTGCAATATTATGAATAGTTTTTGATTTTATAAGCGATATTTCCTTTATTTTTAGTATTTTTGCAGCCAAATTAGCTAATTATGGACGAAATTAACAATAACGAACAGCAAAATCAGAATTCTCTGGTTTTGCGAACAGAGGGATTGGTGAAGCGCTATGGTAAACGAACGGTTGCCAATGGAGTTTCTATCAATGTGAAGCAAGGAGAAATTGTGGGATTACTGGGACCTAATGGTGCTGGTAAGACAACTTCTTTCTATATGACAACTGGACTTGTTGTGCCTAATGAGGGACATGTCTTTCTGGGAGATCAGGAAATTACTGATTTTCCTGTATACAAACGTGCCCGTGCGGGAATCGGATACCTGCCTCAGGAGGCCAGTGTTTTCCGCAAGATGAGTGTTGAGGACAATATACTTTCAGTCTTGGAAATGACAGGAAAACCACGTAGTTATCAGTTGCAGAAGTTAGAGAGTCTTATTAGCGAGTTTCGTCTCAATAAGGTTCGTAAGAATAAGGGTGACCAGCTTTCCGGAGGTGAGCGCCGCCGTACAGAGATTGCCCGTTGCCTGGCTATTGACCCAAAGTTTATCATGCTCGATGAGCCATTTGCTGGTGTTGACCCTATTGCGGTAGAAGATATTCAGCATATTGTATGGCAGTTGAAGTATCGCAATATCGGTATTTTGATTACCGACCATAATGTACAGGAGACTCTGACCATTACTGACAGAGCCTATCTGCTGTTCGAAGGTAAGATTCTTTTTCAGGGCAAACCGGAGGAATTGGCAGAGAATAAGATTGTGCGCGAAAAGTATCTGAGTAACAGTTTTGTGCTCAGAAAGAAGGACTTTCAGCTCATAGATGAGCAAAAAAGAGCCAAAGAAGCAGCGACTGATGGTTAAAAAATCATTTTTTTCTCTTATATATTAGGTATATCCATTAAAAATGTGTAATTTTGCAAGCCAATTGCGGTTATACACGAAAACTGTAGAATTAAAGAAAATATTAACAATAATAAAATAACAAATATCAAGATGAAAATTTCATTTGAAAATCCTGACAAGATTAATGGTCTTTTGACCCTCGTTGTCGAAGAGGAAGATTACAAGAATGATGTCGAGAAGACATTGAAAGATTATCGTAAGAAGGCTAATGTTCCAGGTTTCCGTCCTGGTCAGGCTCCTATGGGTATGATTAAGCGTCAGTTCGGTCCATCTGTAAAAATGGAAGCTATCAACAAGCTCGTTGGTCAGCAGATTTACAAGTATGTACAGGACAACAATATCCAGATGCTCGGTGAGCCTCTCCCATCAGAGAAGCAGGAGCCAGCTGACTTGGAGAATGGTACTTCTTTCACATTTATGTTTGATATCGCTGTTGCTCCAGAGTTCAAGGTAACTCTCAATGGTCGCGACAAGGTTGATTATTATAACATCACAGTTGATGATAAGATTCTCGATCAGCAGATTGATATGTACGCTCAGCGTGCAGGTAGCTATGAGAAGGCTGAGAAGTACGAGGAGAATGACCTTTTGAAGGGTGACTTGCGTGAGCTTGATGAAAATGGCAATACCAAGGAAGGTGGTATCACTGTAGAGGGTGCTATCCTGATGCCTAGCTACATCAAGGTTGACGAGCAGAAGAATCTCTTCAACGGTGCTAAGCTCGGTGATGTAATCACATTCAACCCTAAGAAGGCTTATCCAGAGAACGATACTGAGGTTTCTTCACTCCTGAAGATTGAGCGTGAAGCTGTTAAGGACTTGGAGTCAGAGTTCAGCTTCCAGATTACAGAAATCCAGCGTTTCAAGAAGCACGAGATCAATGAGGAACTTTTCAAGCAGGTTCTCGGTGAGGATACTGACGTGAAGGACGAGGCTGCTTTCCGCGCTAAGATTGCAGAGGGCTTGCAGGCACAGCTCGTTAACGACTCAGATTATAAGTTTATCCTCGACGTTCGCGAGCACTGCGAGAAGAAGGTTGGTGAATTGCAGTTCCCAGATGCACTCTTGAAGCGTATCATGTTGGCTAACAACAAGGATAAGGGCGAGGAGTTCGTAGAGAAGAACTATGCTGAGAGCATCAAGGAGTTGACATGGCATCTTATCAAGGAGCAGCTTATCAAGGCTCAGGATATCAAGGTTGATGACAATGACCTGATGGAGACAGCTAAGGAGGCTGCTCGTGCTCAGTTCGCTCAGTATGGTATGAACAACATTCCTGAGGAATACATTGAGAACTATGCTAAGGAAATCCTCAAGAAGGGTGACGCTACAGATGCACTTGTAGATCGCTCTATCGACCGTAAGTTGGCTGCAGCTCTGAAAACAGCTGTAAAACTCAACGAAAAGGAGATTTCTGTAGAAGATTTCAACAAGATGATGCAGGAATAACATTTTTTTGAAAAAAAACTTCAAATAAATACGAGGTTATCGACTTTTTTTATTATCTTTGTTCCACCGAACGAGAAATAAGGGTCGATAACCTCTTTTTTCGTATGATTTAAGACGTAAAATACTATATAGATATGAACGATTTTAGAAAATATGCAACCAAGCATCTTGGTATGAATGGTATGGTGCTTGATGATGTTATTAAGGCACAGGCTCAGTATATGAACCCTTACATCTTGGAGGAGCGTCAGTTGAACGTTACTCAGATGGATGTTTTCTCTCGCTTGATGATGGATCGTATCATCTTCCTGGGTACACAGATTGATGACTACACAGCAAATACATTGCAGGCGCAATTGCTGTATCTTGATTCTGTAGATAGTGGCAAGGATATTTCTATCTATTTGAATAGTCCTGGTGGTAGCGTTACTGCCGGTTTGGGTATTTATGATACCATGCAGTTTATCTCTAGCGATGTTGCTACTATCTGTACAGGTATGGCTGCTTCTATGGCTGCCGTGCTGCTCGTTTCTGGCCAGGAGGGTAAACGCTCTGCTTTGCCTCATAGCCGTGTCATGATTCACCAGCCATTAGGAGGCGTGCAGGGTCAGGCTTCTGATATTGAGATTGAGGCTCGCGAAATCTTGAAGATGAAGAAGGAATTGTATACTATCATTTCTGACCATTCTCATACTCCTTATGATAAGGTTTATGCTGATAGCGACCGTAACTATTGGATGACAGCTGAAGAAGCCAAGGAATATGGAATGATAGATAATGTGTTGGTTCGTAAATAACGAATTGTTTTAAGTAAATATGCGTATATATAATAAGGTGCGCAAGAAGAGATAATAATTATAATATGCCAAAGAAAGTATGTAGCTTCTGTGGAAGATCAGAAAATGAAGTCAGATTACTCATCACGGGTATCAATGGCTTCATTTGCGAAGATTGTGCTAAGCAGGCTTATGAAATTATACAGTCTACAGGGGTATTGGCTCCTAAAGCTGGGGAGGGTAAGTTTGTTCTCAAAGAGGTGCCAAAGCCTGTAGAGATCAAAAAATACCTGGATGAATATATCATCGGTCAGGATCAGGCTAAGCGCAATTTGGCTGTCGCTGTATATAACCACTACAAGCGTTTGCAGCAGCCAAAGGATGAAGATGGTGTAGAAATCGAAAAGAGTAATATCATCATGGTTGGTAGTACCGGTACAGGTAAAACCTTGTTGGCGCGTACAATAGCTAAGATGTTGGATGTTCCTTTCACCATTGTTGATGCCACTGTATTTACTGAAGCAGGTTATGTGGGTGAAGACGTTGAAAGCATCTTGTCGCGTCTGTTGCAGGTTGCTGATTATGATGTGGCTGCAGCAGAAAGGGGCATTGTGTTCATTGATGAGATTGATAAGATAGCCCGCAAGAGCGATAATCCTTCTATCACGCGTGATGTGAGTGGCGAAGGTGTACAGCAGGGATTGTTGAAACTCTTGGAAGGTACCATGGTTAATGTTCCGCCTAAGGGTGGACGCAAGCATCCTGATCAGGATTATATCCATGTAGATACCAAGAATATCCTGTTTATCTGTGGTGGTGCTTTTGACGGTATTGAGCGTAAAATAGCTCAGCGTATGAATACGCACGTAGTAGGCTATAATTCGGTTCAGAATGTAGCTAAGATAGATAAGAAGGATTTGATGCAGTATATCCTTCCACAGGATTTGAAGTCTTTTGGCTTGATACCTGAAATTATCGGCCGTTTGCCTGTGCTTACTTATCTCAATCCGTTGGATAGGGAGGCTTTGCGCAAAATCTTGGTTGAACCTAAGAATTCAATTGTCAAGCAGTATCAGAAATTGTTTGAGATGGATGGCATCAAGTTGAAGTTTGATGAGGAAGCACTCGATTATATCGTAGATAAGGCGGTAGAGTATAAATTGGGTGCTCGCGGACTTCGTTCAATTGTTGAAGCTGTGATGATGGATGCTATGTTTGAGATTCCATCAGAGAAGGTTAAATCATTCACTGTTACGCTGGAGTATACCAAGCAACAGTTGGATAAATCTCATCTCGGACAGTTGGAAACAGCATAAATCAGTTGGGCTTTTCGCCCAATTGAATGCTATTTAATCGTATATATAGACATATATAATATAATAATAGGTGGATATGACAGAACAGGTTAATCTTACAGGACAGTTGAAGCATTATTTCGGCTTCGATTCGTTTAAGGGTGATCAAGAGGCAATCATCAGAAATTTGATGAGTGGCAATGATACTTTTGTATTGATGCCTACAGGTGGCGGTAAGAGTTTGTGTTACCAGTTGCCTTCGCTCATTATGGAGGGCACAGCTATTGTGATTTCTCCTCTGATTGCTTTGATGAAGAACCAGGTAGATGTTATTAATGGTTTGAGTGAAAGTGATGGCGTGGCTCATTATCTCAATTCATCATTGAATAAGTCGGCTATTGAGAAGGTGAAGAATGATATTCTCAATGGTACGACCAAACTCCTGTATGTTGCACCTGAATCTTTGACGAAAGAAGATAATGTTGAGTTCCTTAAAACAGTAAAGATTTCGTTCTATGCCATTGATGAGGCTCACTGTATCTCTGAGTGGGGACACGATTTCAGACCAGAGTATCGTCGTATTCGCCCTATTATTAACGAAATAGGTGTTGCACCTGTGATAGCGCTTACAGCTACTGCAACAGATAAGGTACGTACTGATATCAAGAAAAACTTAGGCATCATGGATGCCAAAGAATTCAAGAGTTCTTTTAACCGCCCTAACTTGTATTATGAGGTGCGCCCGAAGAACAAGGATATCGATCGTCAGATCATCATGTTTATTCGTCAACACAAAGGAAAGAGTGGTATTATCTATTGTCTCTCCCGTAAGAAAGTAGAGGAATTGGCAGAGGTGTTGAAAGCCAATGAAATCAAAGCAGCTCCTTATCATGCCGGTCTTGATTCGGCTACCCGTTCTCAAACCCAGGATGATTTTCTGATGGAGCGTATTGATGTCATTGTTGCTACTATCGCCTTCGGAATGGGTATCGATAAACCTGATGTCCGTTTTGTTATTCATTATGATATACCCAAGAGCTTGGAAGGTTATTATCAGGAAACGGGTAGAGCTGGCCGTGATGGCGGTGAGGGCATCTGTATCGCCTTCTATGCCCGTAAAGACCTCAGAAAACTGGAGAAGTTTATGGAGAATAAACCTGTAGCAGAACAGGATATCGGCAGACAGTTGTTGCAGGAAACGGCTGCCTATGCAGAATCGTCTGTCTGTCGCAGAAAAATGTTGCTTCATTATTTTGGTGAGGAATATCATGAAGAAAACTGCCATAACTGCGACAACTGCTTGCATCCTACAGAAAAATTCGAGGCTAAGGATGCGCTGCTCGTTGTTTTGGAGTCTGTTGCTGCGGTGAAGGAGAATTTCCGTCAGGAATATATCATCGATTTTGTAAAGGGACGTGCTACTGATGATATCGTTTCTCACAAGCATGATGAACTGGAGGAGTTTGGAGCAGGAGAAGATATGGATGCTAAAGTTTGGAATCCTGTTATCCGTCAGGCGTTGATAGCCGGTTATCTCAAGAAAGATGTAGAGAACTATGGCCTTTTGAAGTTGACAGCTGCGGGTAAGCGTTTCATTAAGAATCCTGAATCATTCATGATCGTTGCCGATAAGGAATTCTCTGATGATTTTGATGGAGCGCCTCTGAGCGAGCATAATACAGGTGCTTTGGATCAGACACTTTTCTCCATGTTGAAAGACTTGCGTAAGACAGTAGCAAAGAAGCATAAATTGCCGCCTTATGTTATTTTCCAGGATATTTCTCTGGAACAGATGGCAACGATGTATCCTGTAGATATGCAGGAATTGCAGAACATACAGGGAGTTGGAGCCGGTAAGGCAAAGAGGTATGGTAAGGAGTTCTGTAAATTGATCAATCAGTATTGTGAAGAGAATCTGATAGAGCGTCCTGAGGAATTACGTGTCAGGACAGTTGCCAAGAAATCAGTCTTGAAGGTAAGCATCATTCAGAGCATAGACCGCCAGATAGATCTTGATGATTTGGCAGAAGCAAAAGGTTTGGATTTCTCAGAATTGCTTGACGAAATAGAGGCAATCGTTTACAGCGGTACCAAGCTGAATATCGATTATTTCATAGAGGAAGTTGTGGATGATGACCATGTAGATGACATCTACGATTACTTCATGGAGAGCGATACTGATGATTTGAATGCGGCTCAAGATGAATTGGGTGAAGACTACAATGAAGACGAAATTCGACTCGTCAGAATCAAGTTTTTGTCCGAACAAGCCAACTAATCACGTTAAATAGCATTAATAAGGTAAGATTTTCGTGAAAAGCGAACTCTATCTGAGAAATTATTGCTAAATTTGCACGCAATAAATTTTTAAAGGTTACAATATGTCATCATTTGTTGCAGATAAAATTGTAATGGACGGTCTCACTTACGACGACGTCCTTCTTATCCCTGCGTATTCAGAGGTACTACCAAAACAGGTAGAGTTGAAAACCAAGTTCTCTCGTAACATCGAGTTGAACGTTCCATTCGTTACAGCAGCGATGGACACCGTTACTGAGGCTTCAATGGCGATAGCTATCGCTCGTGAAGGTGGTATCGGTGTAATTCACAAGAACATGACCATTGAGGAGCAAGCTCGTCAGGTCGCTATTGTGAAGCGTGCTGAGAATGGTATGATTTATGACCCTGTCACCATCCGTCGTGGCAGTACAGTGAAGGATGCTCTTGATATGATGCATGATTATCATATCGGTGGTATTCCTGTGGTAGATGATGAAAATCATCTTGTAGGTATTGTTACCAACCGTGATCTTCGTTTTGAGCGCCACATGGACAAGAAGATTGATGAGGTAATGACTAGCGAGAATTTGGTTACCACTCACATCCAGACCGACTTGGTTGCTGCTGCTGCCATCCTGCAGGAGAATAAGATTGAGAAACTCCCTGTAGTTGACAACGAAAATCACCTGGTAGGTTTGATTACTTACAAGGACATCACAAAGGCTAAGGACAAACCTATGGCTTGCAAGGATGCCAAGGGACGTCTTCGTGTGGCTGCCGGTGTGGGTGTTACTGTAGATACATTGGATCGTGCCAAGGCTTTGGTTGAGGCTGGTGCTGATGCTATCGTTATCGATACTGCTCATGGTCACTCTAAGGGTGTAATTGAGAAACTCAAGCAAGTTAAGGCTGCCTTCCCACAGGTAGATGTTGTGGTAGGTAATGTGGCTACTGGTGAGGCTGCCAAGTATTTGGTAGAGAATGGTGCTGATGGTGTTAAGGTAGGTATCGGTCCTGGTTCTATCTGTACTACTCGTGTGGTTGCCGGTGTTGGTGTTCCACAGTTGAGTGCTGTTTATGATGTATATTCTGCTCTTAAGGGTACTGGTGTGCCTTTGATAGCTGATGGCGGTCTTCGTTACTCAGGTGATGTTGTGAAGGCTTTGGCTGCCGGTGGTAGCTGCGTCATGATCGGTTCTTTGGTTGCTGGTACCGAGGAGAGTCCTGGTGATACCATTATCTTCAATGGCCGTAAGTTTAAGAGCTATCGTGGTATGGGTTCTTTGGAGGCTATGGAACAGAAGAATGGTTCTAAGGACCGTTACTTCCAGGGTGATACCAAGGATGTCAAGAAATTGGTTCCAGAGGGTATCGCTGGTCGTGTGCCTTACAAGGGAACTGTCCAGGAGGTCATCTACCAGCTGATTGGTGGTTTGCGTTCTGGTATGGGATATTGTGGTGCTGCTACCATCGAGAACTTGCACAATGCCAAGTTCGCTCGTATCACAAATGCAGGTGTGTTGGAGAGTCATCCACATGATATCACTATCACTAGTGAGGCTCCTAACTATAGCCGTCCTGAATAATATAATTAGGAAATATGAAGTTTTATGCACTTATAGCGGCAATGCTCCTTTCGGGGAGCATTGCTTTTGCTCATACCGACCCAATTGTTATGATTATTGATGGTCAATCTGTCAAGAAGTCGGAATTTGAGTACTTTTATCAGAAAAATCATTTGGGAAATACGGTTGATTCTAAAAGTGTCAAGGTGTTTACCGATGGCTTTGTTGATTATAAGCTGAAAGTGCAAGCTGCTAAGGATGCTCATCTCGATACGTTGCCTAATATCAGGCGTGTGTTGAAACGATATGATGATGTCGAGTCATGCGAGTTGATGCCCGATAAAGGCAGTGTTCATGTTGCACATATCCTCTTGAGATTGGGACAGAAAGCATCTTACCAGGAACAGGAGGTGGTGGAAAGAAGAATCGATTCTATTTATCAGGCTCTTTGCAAAGGTGCAGATTTTGCAGACCTGGCAAAAAAGTGTTCTGATGATAAAGGGTCTGCGGTCAATGGGGGGACTTTGGCATGGTTTACAAAAGGTCAGACTGTGCAGGCTTTTGAAAAAGTAGCTTTCTCTCTGCGAAAGGGTGAGATTAGTAGACCGTTTATGTCTGAGTTTGGTTATCATATCGTCAAGTTGCTGGATAAACATGATGATGGTAATCTGAAAAAATATGTTGCTGATGCTAAGGTAGAAAATTGTCGGGGAACCTACCAGCAGCAGGAGGAAGTAGAAAACCTTTTGCTGAATGAAATCTGCCAGCGTAATATTTGGGATAAGGCTGCTGCTGATAAAAAAGGTCTGGCTGCCTTCTATGCCAAGAATAAGAAAAAATACAAATGGGAAATGAAGCGCCTGAAGAAGATGAAGGTTAATCTGCCCCGGAATGGCGAATACCCGGATGTGGTACTTGCTGACTATCAAGACTCGTTAGAGAAACAATGGGTCGCACAATTGAAGAAGAAATATAAAGTGGTGGTTTTCCATAGCATGTTGACCACTCTCAATATACATTAATATATTATAGAAACAATACATGAATACTGGATATAAAATGACAATGGCATTTATAACCCTGCTGATGATAGTAGGAATAAGTGCTAGTGCAACAAGAGCAAGCCGTAGTGCTTTGGCTCATGAGGCTGATTCTGCAAATATCAAGCAACAAGCTGCTGCCGATTCTCAGAAAATCAATGAGGGTAGTGTGGTTGATGAGGTAATTTGGGTTGTCGGCGATGAGGCTATCCTGAAGTCAGACGTCGAGGTAACCCGTTTGCAGGCTGAGGCTGAAGGTATTAAATATACTGGTGACCCAGACTGTTCTATTCCTGAGCAGATTGCCGTTCAGAAACTGTTTCTCCATCAGGCAGCTATCGATAGTATCGAAGTATCTGAGTCAGAAGTCATGAATGGTATCGACGAACAGATCAACAGTTGGGTTTCCATGATTGGTTCTCGTGAAAAACTGGAGGAGTATCGCAAGCAAAGTATCACCCAGATGCGCCAGCAGATGCATGATGATTTCAAAAACCAACAGCTGATTCAGAAGATGAAGCAGGAACTGGTGAAGGATATCAAGGTGTCTCCAGCTCAGGTACGTAAATACTTTAAGGATTTACCTGCCGACAGTATCCCTTTTGTTCCTACAGAGGTAGAGGTTGAGATTCTTACCATGCAGCCACGTATTCCTCTTGAGGAGATTAACCGTGTGAAAAATCAGTTGCGTGAGTTTACTGACCGTGTGAATAAGGGGGAGACTTCTTTTGCTACTTTGGCTCGTCTTTATTCTGAGGATCCGGGTTCAGCCCGTATGGGTGGCGAGATGGATTATATCGGTAGAGGTATGTTGGATCCTGCGTTTGCAAATGTAGCATTCAATCTTACCGATCCTAAGAAAATCTCAAAGATTGTTGAGTCTGAGTTTGGTTATCATATCATCCAGTTGATTGATAAGCGTGGTGATAAGATTAAGTGTCGCCATATCCTGCTCAAGCCTCAGGTTTCTCAAGATGCTATTGATAAGTCTATCGGCCGTCTGGATTCTATCGGTAATGATATCCGTGCCGCTAAGTTTACCTTTGAGCAGGCTGTTGAAGCATTGTCTGATGATAAGGATACCCGCAACAACAAGGGTTTGATGGCCAATGTTACTCCTGACCAGTCAAGAACTTCCCGCTTCCAGATGAAGGATCTGCCTACCGAGGTTGCCCGTACGGTAGATACAATGAAGGTAGGTGAGGTTTCTGCACCTTTCACGATGGTGAATTCCAAGGGTAAAACCACTTGTGCTTTGGTAAAACTGGTAAGCCGTGTTGACGGACATAGAGCTACTATTACCGAAGATTTTCAGGTGATGAAGGATGTAGTGTTGGCTAAGGAGCGTGCCCAGACCTTGCACGATTGGGTAGTCAATAAAATCAAGCAGACTTATGTTCGTATGAACGATCGCTATAAGGATTGTAAGTTTGAATATCAAGGTTGGATTAAATGATAAATAAAAGATTAAATAATCATATCAGAGGGCATAGAATCATATCGGTTATGATTCTATGCCTGTTTGGGTTTTGTCTGATGCAAGCCATGCAGGCTCCAAAGAAGCATGCCAGAAAACGCCCTCATGGTGACCGCGTATATCTTTTGCATGCAGATGAATTGTACTATGATATGTTCGGTAATAATCCTGATGCCCAAATATTGAAAGGTAAGGTCTCTTTCTTGCATCAGGGCAGTCATCTTACCTGTGACAGCGCGTATTTCTATCAGGCTTCTAATTCCGTGAAAGCTTTCGGACATGTCCATTACCGGCAGGGAGACACCTTGTCACTCACTTGTAATAGAGCAGAGTATGATGGGCAGATGCAGATGATGAGAGCACGCAAGAATGTGGTCTTGCATCATCGTCGGCAGACTTTGCGTACTGATAGCTTGGATTTCGACCGCTTGTATAATATGGCAAACTTCTTTGATGGCGGAACGCTGATTGATGGTAAGGATAAGCTGGTTGCCGATTGGGGTGAGTATCATACCGAAACGCGTGAGGCTAAGTTTGTCTATAATGTCAAGTTGCGCAGCGGAAAGGATGTTGTTACCACCGATACTTTGTATTACGATGTCCGTAAGTCAAAGGCTCACATGGTAGGACCTTCTAAGATTGTTTCCGGTGCAAGTGTTGTCAAGACTGAAAATGGATATTATGATACCAAGACCGATAGAGCGCAGCTTTACGGGCGCTCTACGGTTGTAGATAAAGACAAGACGCTTACGGGTGATACGCTCTATTATGTAAAGGATGGGGAGAGTACCGGATATGGCAATGTGGTTTATGTAGACAAGAAAAATAAAAATTCCCTGACTTGCAATTATCTGCGTTACAACGAGAAAACCGGTAATGGCTTTGCCACCCGCAATCCTGTAGCGATTGACTATTCGCAGAAAGATACCCTTTGGGTTCATTCTGATACCATGCGTATCAATACCTTCCATATCAATACCGATTCGGTATACCGTAAGGTGCATGCTTATCCTAAGGTCCGTGCCTATCGCCTGGATATGCAGGCCATCTGCGATTCCCTGGTTTTCAATTCTCAGGATTCCTGCATGACCATGTATAAGGATCCTATCGTCTGGAATGGAAACCGTCAGTTGCTGGGTGAGAAGATTCTGGTCTTCATGAACGACTCTACCGTTCGTTTTGCCCATGTCATCGGACAGGCGCTGTCTGTAGAGCAGATGCCGGATAGTGTTCATTTCAATCAGATCAGTTCTTCTGAGATGAAATCTTACTTTGAAAAAGGTGAGATTAAACAAGGAGAGTCTATCGGTAATGTGCAGACCATCTATTATATGACGGATGATAAGGACAGTTCGCTCATTGGCTTGAATTATCTGGAGACCGATACCATGCGCATGTATATGGGACCGGGCAGGAAGATGGAGAAAATCTGGACCAATAAGTTTACGTCTACCATGTATCCTATGACGCAGATTCCGCCGGCAAAATATAAACTTAACAATTTTGCCTGGTTCGAGGATTTGCGTCCTAAAGATAAGAATGATATCTTTGTATGGCGTGGTAAATCCAAGGGCTCCGAACTCAAGAACATTAAGCGTCATGAAGCTCCACTTCAGAAACTGACTGACTGATTATAATGAAGCATCATTTTCTTATATGATTAATATTTAGAGATGAGTGATATTATTCAACTTTTACCCGATTCTGTTGCCAATCAGATAGCAGCAGGTGAGGTTATACAGCGTCCGGCTTCAGTTATCAAGGAGCTGGTCGAAAATGCAGTCGATGCGGGTGCCAGGAATATCCATGTCACAGTTACCGATGCTGGCCGTACCAACATCCAGGTGATAGATGATGGAAAAGGTATGTCTGAAACAGATGCTCGTTTGGCTTTCGAACGTCATTCTACGTCCAAAATCCGCAAGGCTGATGATTTGTTTGCTCTTCGCACCATGGGCTTCCGTGGCGAAGCTTTGGCGTCAATAGCTGCTGTGGCTCAGGTAGAACTGAAGTCACGACAGGCTACCGACGAGATAGGAACCCTGATACAGATTTCTGGTTCCCGATATGAGAAACAGGAGCCATGCTCCTGTGCTGTGGGAAGCATCTTCTCTGTCAGCAATATCTTTTATAATGTACCCGCGCGAAGAAAGTTCCTGAAGTCCAATTCTACAGAGTTGAACAATATTCTGACGGCTTTCGAGCGGATTGCATTGGTAAATCCTCAAATCACCTTTACTTTACATAGCAATGGTACCGAAGTATTCAATTTGCGTGCCGCTAATTTGCGTCAGCGCATTCTCGATGTCTTCGGCAAGCGTTTCAATCAGGAACTCCTGCCGGTAAATGTAGAAACCACTATGTGTAAGGTGTCTGGATTTGTGGGCAAACCGGAATCTGCCAGAAAGAAAGGTGTGCATCAGTTCTTCTTTGTCAACGGGAGATACATGAAACATCCTTATTTCAATAAGGCTGTGATGGCAGCTTATGACCGTCTGGTTCCTCAGGGTGAACAGGTGCCTTACTTTCTGTATTTTGATGTAGATCCGAAGGATATTGATGTGAATATCCATCCTACGAAGACTGAAATCAAATTCGAGAATGAGCAGGCTATCTGGCAAATCCTCTCGGCTTCGGTCAAGGAGTCCATCGGTATGTTCAATGATGTACCTACCATTGATTTCGATACCGAGGATAAACCGGACATCCCTGTTTATAATCCAGAGATGAGTACGGCTGCTGCGGCACCGAAGATCAGTTTGAATCCTGGTTATAATCCGTTCAAGTCTTCCTCTTCCACGGGAGCAGGCTTCTCTGTTCCTAAGTCAAAGCCTCAGGTGGATGAAAAATGGGAACAGCTTTATGAAGGACTCAAAGATCAGGATGATGTGCAGGGGATGGAGCAGACCATGGTGTTTTCCGATGATTCTAGTCAGGATAATACGCCAGACAGTATCATTGCAGAGAAATCGCCAGCCCATTATCAGTATAAAGGCAAGTATATCATGACTGCGGTAAAATCGGGATTGATGATTATCGACCAGCATCGTGCCCATGTGCGTGTCTTGTTCGAACAGTATTTGCGCCAGTTGGCTGACCGGACCTTTCATTCACAGAAAGTCCTCTTTCCTGAGGTTGTGCAGTTCCCGATGTCTGAGAAGGTAATCTTTGAAAAGATCCTGCCTGAAATGGAATCGATGGGCTTTGAACTGGAAGATCTTGGAGGCGGAAGCTATGCCGTAAATTCAGTTCCTGGCGGACTGGAAGGATTGAATCCTCTTAAACTGGTACAGGACATGGTTTCTTCTGCAGTAGAAAAGGGCGTATCAGCCATTGATGAAATCAATCAGACTTTGGCTTTGAGTCTGGCTCGCCAGGCTGCAATACCTCAGGGGCAGATATTGAGTAATGAAGAGATGGAGGGGCTGGTGAATGATCTTTTTGCCTGCCAGAATGTCAATTATACGCCCGACGGAAAGTCGGTACTTTGTATCCTCCGTCAGCAGGAAATTGAGCATCTTTTAGGTTAAAAGCGAGGAAAAATCCCGTTTTTCTTAAAAAAGTTAACGAAAAATGCTATTTTTTTTAGAAAATGAAGGTTATTTCAAAAAATAGTATTATCTTTGCTCCGTCATTCAGAAGGTATATATATATATAAATTGATTTTTAAATTATAAAGTTATGAAAAAGTTATTAGCAGTGCTAGCATTGGCTAGCGTAACAATGGGCAGTATGGCTCAGGATGCAGCAACTACTGAGAAGTATAGCGTTGCAACAAATTCTTTCTGGAGCAATTGGTTTGTTCAGGCAAACGTTGCTGGTTCTGCATTCTGGGGCAACCAGGAAGAGGGCAATGGTTTCTCTAAGAGCCCACTCAAGGGTTTCAGAAACAATCTCGGTTTCTCTGTTGCTGTAGGTAAGTGGTTCACACCAGGTCTCGGTCTCCGTACCAAGTTAAATGGCGTTTGGGGCCGTACAGTAGTTTCTGAGAATAAGTCAACAAATGCAAATAAGTATTGGACTTTGAATGAGCAGGTTTTGTTCAATGTTAGCAATATGTTGTGTGGTTACAACGAGGCTCGTGTTTGGGATTGCATCCCTTACGCAGGTTTTGGTATTAACCGTAACATGAGCGCTAACTGCTATGCTCCTGTAGTTGGTGTTGGTATCTTGAACGAGTTCAAGATCAATAAGAAGTGGGCTGTCAACCTCGATGTAAACTATGCATTAGGTGCTAGCGACTATGATGGTTACACAGGTGTATTGGCAGGTGCTAAGCCTAGCACATCTCGCTCTATCGACAACGTGATTGCAAGACACGACCGTTCTTTGAATGTTGAGGTCGGTGTTACATACAACTTGGGTAAGGCTACTTGGAACAAGGTTCCAGATGTTGACGCTATCAACGCTCTTCATCAGTCAGAACTCGACGCTCTCAATGCTAAGTTGAACGATGCTAATGCAGAGAACGACCGTTTGAAGAATCTCTTGAACAATCAGAAGTCTGTAGAGGAAAAGGCAGTTAAGGAGTATGTTGCTACTCCAGTTTCTGTATTCTTCAACATCGGCAAGTCTAAGGTTGCTTCTAAGAAGGATCTCGTAAACGTACAGGCTCTCGCTCAGTATGCTAAGGACAACAACGCTAAGTTGGTAGTTAACGGTTATGCTGACAGCGCTACTGGTTCTGCAGCTGTTAACCAGAAGATTTCTAAGGCTCGTGCTGAGAAGGTAGCTGATGAGCTCGTTAAGTTGGGTGTTGCTAAGGAGAACATCGTAGTTAAGGCTAACGGTGGTGTTAAGGATTTGACTCCTGCTTCTTACAACCGTCGTGCAACTGTTCAGGTTGGTGAGTAATTATACAGTATATATAATATAAGGTATAAAAATAGAATAGGGCATTCTTCCTCGTGAAGAATGCCTTTTTTGTTTCTTTGAATTTCTTAAAAAGAACTTTTCTTTCTCAATAAGTACCTTTTGGGGTTGAAAGAGGTTTGGCTGTCCCATCGTAAGTACTTTCTCTTGGTTGGCTGTTTTTGGCAATTGAAATGCAAAAACTGACCGTTTCTACCCTGAAAATTGAGGAAAAACACCAGAAAATGCACTTTTTTGAAGAAAAAACGAAAAAAGTTGCTGAAAAATTTGGTGGAACCAAAAAATAGTCGTACCTTTGCAACCGCTTACGAAAAGTAAGGGCGCTTAGCTCAGCTGGTTTAGAGCATCTGCCTTACAAGCAGAGGGTCGGCGGTTCGAATCCGTCAGCGCCCACGGGGGTGTTCCCTGTGATTCACTTTTGTGGTTGCAGGGACTTTTTTTAGAGGGCGTTTAGCTCAGCTGGTTTAGAGCATCTGCCTTACAAGCAGAGGGTCGGCGGTTCGAATCCGTCAACGCCCACAATGGTGAAGGTCTTTCAACAAATGTTGAGAGACCTTTTTTTTATGCTTTTAAATTTATTTATCACTATTTTCTCTGTTTTCTCACGATAATTCATTAATTTTGCACCCTATATATATAATACGTATTGTTATGAATTTAGATTTATTGACTGCCATATCACCAATTGATGGTCGTTATAGGGGAAAAACAGAGCAGCTCGCTAACTACTTCTCAGAGTATGCTCTCATTCGTTATCGTGTACGCGTAGAGATTGAATACTTCATTACTCTATGCGAGTTACCTTTGCCACAGCTTGCTTCTTTCGACAAGTCGCTGTTCGAACGTCTGCGTGACATTTATCGTAATTTTGACGAAAATGAAGCACAGCGCGTAAAAGACATCGAGAAGATTACCAATCACGATGTAAAGGCTGTAGAGTATTTTATCAAGGAAGAATTCGATAAGATCGGAGGCTTGGATGCTTACAAGGAATTTATCCATTTCGGTTTGACATCTCAGGATATCAACAACACAAGTGTACCTCTCTCTGTAAAGGAGGCTTTGGAAGAGTGCTTCTATCCGCAGGTTGAAGAGCTGATTGCACAGCTCCAGACTTATGCTGATGAATGGAAGGATGTGCCTATGCTGGCTAAGACTCACGGACAGCCTGCTTCACCTACCCGCCTGGGCAAGGAAATCATGGTTTATGTTTACCGTCTTACCGAGCAGCTTAATTCGCTCAAGGCTTGCAAGATTACAGCTAAGTTCGGTGGTGCTACCGGTAACTACAATGCTCACCATGTAGCTTATCCACAGTATGACTGGAAAGCATTCGGTAACAAGTTTGTCAGTGAGAAACTCGGTTTGGAACGCGAGCAGTATACCACACAGATCAGTAACTATGACTACCTTGGCGCTATCTTTGACGCCATCCGTCGTATCAACACCATTATCATCGACTTAGACCGTGACTTCTGGATGTATATCTCTATGGATTACTTCAAGCAGAAGATCAAGGCAGGTGAGGTTGGCTCAAGTGCGATGCCTCACAAGGTGAATCCTATCGATTATGAGAACAGTGAAGGTAACCTGGGCATAGCCAATGCCATTCTTCAGTTCCTGGCACAGAAACTTCCGGTTAGCCGCTTGCAGCGCGACCTTACTGACAGTACCGTACTCCGTAACATCGGTGTGCCTCTCGGTCATAGCGTCATTGCTATCCAGAGTACATTGAAGGGCTTGCGTAAACTGATTCTTCACGAGGAAAAACTGCAGGAAGATTTGAATAATACATGGGCAGTTGTAGCTGAGGCTATCCAGACTATCCTTCGCCGTGAGGCATATCCACATCCTTACGAGGCATTGAAGGCGTTGACACGTACCAACCAGCACATGACTGAGGAAACTATTCATGAGTTTATCCAGGGATTGAATGTGAGTGATAGTGTTAAGGCAGAACTGATGGCAATCACACCAAGCAATTATACAGGTATCTAATATACACAAAGGAATTTTGTAGTTTTAGTACATATATATAAGTAAAAATTAGATTTATTAACCCAGCCGTGAGGCTATTAAGTATTTTAAGAAAATGGATTCAGAATTTGAAAACAAACCTCAAGATCAGTCTTCTGAGAATGAGAGAACCCGTGAGGGCTACAACCCAGCAGGTGGTTATCAGAAGAGTTATCGACCAGTAGGTCGCACACAGCGTCCTCGTATCAATTCACATCGCGCATACAGCAGCGACAGAAGTAGCAGTAACAGCGAAGGCGGTTTCCGTCCTGAAGGTTTCGGTGCTGGCTTGCAGAGTACAGGCAGCAGCGAGCGTCCACAGCGCAGCAGCTATCAGAGCCGTGGTGGTTATGGTAACAGCAACCGTGGTGGCTACCAGCCACGTCAGCAGGGAGGCTATCAGTCTCGTCCTCAGCAGGGTGGCTATCGTCCTCGTTACAACAATAATGATGAGCAGGGTGGTTATCAGCCTCGTCAGCAGGGTGGCTATCAGCCACGCCAGCAGGGAGGCTACCAGTCTCGTTCTCAGCAGGGTGGTTATGGCAACAACCGTGGTGGTTATGGTCGTCCACAGGGTGGCGGCTATGGCAACAACCGTGGTGGCGGCTATGGTCGTCCTCAGCAGGGTGGTTATGGCAACAACCGTGGCGGTTATGGCCGTCCACAGGGTGGTGGCTATGGCAACAACCGTGGTGGCGGTTTCCGTCAGCACACTCCTGGTTACGATCCAAATGCTAAGTATAGCATGAAGAAGCGTATCGAATATAAGGAGGAGAACATCGACCCAACAGAGCCATTGCGCTTGAACAAGTTCCTCGCCAATGCTGGTGTATGCTCTCGCCGTGAGGCTGATGAGTTCATCCAGGCTGGTCTGGTAACTGTCAATGGTGAGGTAGTTACCGAGTTGGGTACCAAGATTCTTCGTACCGATGAGGTGAAGTTCCACGACGCTCCTGTAACTTTGGAGAAGAAGGTATACGTATTGCTCAACAAACCAAAGGATTATGTTACAACCAGCGATGATCCTCAGCAGCGCAAGACTGTGATGGACCTCGTAAAGGATGTTTGTCCTGAGCGTATCTATCCTGTAGGTCGTCTCGACCGTAATACAACAGGTGTACTTCTCTTGACCAACGATGGTGACCTGGCTTCTAAGCTTACTCACCCTAAGTTCCTGAAGAAGAAGGTTTATCACGTTCATCTCGATAAGAACCTGACTGCTCACGATATGGATCAGATCCGTGAGGGTATCACCTTGGAAGATGGTGAGATCAAGGCAGATGCTGTAGAGTATGCTGATGATCGCGACAAGGCACAGGTTGGCATCGAGATTCATAGTGGCAAGAACCGTATCGTGCGCCGTATCTTCGAGAGCCTCGGCTATCGTGTTACCAAGCTCGACCGTGTACAGTTCGCAGGTTTGACTAAGAAAAATCTCCGTCGCGGTGACTGGCGCTTCCTTACTGAGAAGGAGGTTGACATGCTCCGCATGGGTGCTTTTGAATAAGGATAATAAGATATAATAAGAAAGGAGACTATCTGTTTAGTCTCCTTTTTAACCTATTAATTAACAATGGAAAAAGTAAAAAGAACTAAAGTTGTAGACTTGCTCAAGAGTACAGCCTACGGCTCAATCGTGAATGTCAAGGGATGGGTTCGTACCCATCGTAGTAGCAAAGCAGTCGATTTTATCGCTCTTAACGATGGTTCTACTATTAATAATATTCAGATAGTAGTCGACCCATCAAAGGTCGATGAGAATCAGCTCCGTCAGATTACTACCGGTGCTTGTATCAGCGCCGTAGGTACGCTGGTAGAAAGCCAGGGTGCCGGACAGAGTGTTGAAATCCAGTGCGAGAGCATCGAGATTTACGGTCTCTGCGGCAGCGACTATCCTATGCAGAAGAAGGGACAGAGCTTCGAATACATGCGTCAGTATGCTCACCTCCGTCTTCGTACCAATACCTTTGGTGCCGTGATGCGTATCCGCCATAACATGGCAATGGCTATCCACACTTACTTCCATGAGCATGGATATTTCTATTTCAATACTCCGCTCATCACAGCCAGCGACTGCGAGGGTGCTGGTCAGATGTTCCAGGTAACTACCAAGAATCTCTACAACCTGAAGAAGACCGAGGATGGCAAGATTGACTATTCTGATGATTTCTTCGGCAAGCAGACTTCCCTGACCGTTTCCGGTCAGTTGGAGGGTGAGCTCGGTGCTACAGCACTTGGCGCCATCTATACCTTCGGTCCAACCTTCCGTGCAGAGAACAGTAATACTCCTCGCCACCTGGCTGAGTTCTGGATGGTAGAGCCAGAGGTTGCTTTCCTGGATATGGATGGTTTGATGGAGTTGGAGGAAGACTTCATCAAGTATTGTATTCGTTGGGCACTGGAGCATTGCAAGGACGATCTTGCTTTCTTGAACAAGATGATTGACAAGGGTCTGATTGCCCGTCTGGAAGGCGTATTGAATTCCGACTTCGTTCATCTTCCATATACCGAGGGTATCCGCATCCTTCAGGAGGCTATTGCCAACGGTAAGAAGTTTGAGTTCCCATGCGAGTGGGGTGATGACCTGGCTTCAGAGCATGAGCGTTTCCTCGTAGAGGAGCACTTCAAGCGCCCGGTTATCATGACCAACTATCCTAAGGCTATTAAGGCATTCTATATGAAGATAGACGAGGGGGAGAGTGGTTTCGGCGGCAAGAGCGGTCAGACCGTTCAGGGTACCGACGTACTGTTCCCACAGATTGGTGAGATTATCGGTGGTTCTGTCCGTGAGGAGAGCTATGACAAGCTGATGGGTGAGATTGAGGATCGCAACATCCCTATGAAGGATATGAACTGGTATCTCGATACCCGTAAGTATGGTTCATGCCCACACGCAGGTTTCGGTCTCGGTTTCGAGCGTCTGATTCTCTTCGTAACCGGTATGCAGAATATCCGCGACGTGATCCCATTCCCACGTACACCAAAGAACGCAGAATTCTAGAATAAATAAATGAAGCCTGTTTCGATTCCCTTCGAAACAGGCTTCATTGTTCTATTCATTGGAACGCTTGGTGTATCGACTGAACAAAACAAGGGCTTTTGCGTTCAATATGGCCCCTTTTTTCGTCTTTTTATCACCAAAAATGGAAGTGAGGCTTACTTTAGATTCAAAAAAGGCTCTTTCGAACTTCAAAAGAGCCTTACTTAATAATGGGTAGGATGCTTCTGAAACTGCGTCACGACGTAGCTGTCACTGCATCGTGACGTAATTTCTCCTGCATCGTTGGCGGAATAACTCTCCCTCCCTCTCATATACTGATAGCTTCGATAAGCAAATCGTTGTATCTGTCTATCACATCGTCATTGATACTTTTCCGATATTCACATCAATGCCAGTATATATGATAAGGTGTAGGGACTCCAGCCAGTTTAAGTAAGCAGATGAAATCATGTACGTCATTTAACAAGTTCATATGTTTCATTGCGTCGATAGATATGGCTGCGTTGGGTTAAAGATACGACTGCGCTGGGCGGAAGATTCGATTTCGTTGGGTTAAAGATTCGACTTCGTTGGGTGGAAGAGTCAATTTCGTTGGCTGAATAATATGGCTGCGTTGGCTGAACGAAGTAGCTCAGTTAGCTGAACGAAGCACTTGAGTTATCAGATGAGACAGCTTGGTGTAATACGATTTACTCATACATTCGTATCTAGATGGTCCCTATATATAATAAGGTGTAGGACCGCCAATCTCCCCTATATATAATAAGGTGTAGGTTTTATATCGGCAAAATGGAGAAAAACAGGGAAAATGGACTGGTTAGAAGCCCAATATGGGGGCTATTTTATAAAAAACATAAGAAAAATAGCCTTTTTTTGAAAAAAAATGCTCAAAAACTTGCAAGTTTCGAAAAATATACTTATATTTGCAACATGAAAAATCTCCCGGCTGGAGATATGGTAAAAACAATAAGAACTGAGTGGCGATAAAAAGCTACAATATTTAAGAACAATAAGAACTGAGTGGCGATAAAAAGCCACACGATATATAAGAACAATAAAATAACTTTTCTAAGAGGACCTTTGAAACTGAAAAAAAGAACTTTTCTAAGAGTGCAGACTCTTTTCATCAAACGGAACTCTTAATTCGATATAGAGAATTAATTAATAACTTCCTGCCGAAAGGCTAGGAAAATCGTATAACTTTATAAATTATTACCGTATGAAAAGAAAGTATTTTAGCGCGCTGCTTATGGGTGCATTGACAATTGCCTCGGTAAGCACATTTACTTCTTGTAAAGATTACGACGATGACATCAGCAGCTTGCAGTCTCAGATTGACAAGTTGAATGAGATGGTAAGTAAGATCCAGGGTCAAATTGACAATGGTGCAGTCCTGACAGGTGTTAACCCTGTAGAAAATGGTGTTAAGCTTACCTTGAGTAATGGTGCTATTTACACTATCACAAATGGTAAGGACGGAGCCAAAGGTGCTGATGGCGCTGCTGGCGTTCCTGGTACTCCAGGTAAGGATGCTGACATTTGGAAGATCGGTGACGATGGCTTCTGGTACAAGAATGAAAAAAAGACAGATTGGAAGGCTGTTGGTACTGATGGTGCTGCCGGAGCTGCAGGCACAGCTGGTAAGAATGGTAAGTACTATGTTCCAAATCCACAAACCGGTACATTCTTCGTTTATGGCGATGGTGATAAGGATGCATATGATTCAGGTGTTTCTTATCTTGCTTCTGGTATCATTACCGCAACTTGGTCTAAGGATGTCCTGACATTGAATGGCGTTAAGAATGAAGCTGGTGAGCAGATCGTAATTAACCTTACTACTGATTTGAAGGCTCTCGTATTCAGTCCAGAGTACTATTATGAGGGTATCGAAGCTTTCGAAATGGCTACTTACAAGTTCAAGCCAAAGACAGTCGAGAAAGTTGATCCAGATGGAAATTATAAGACAGATGCTCCTACAACAGCACCTGAATTCTTCAACTATGCTCCTGATATGACTGCTTCTTATTTCCTGAACCCAGCTAATGCTAAGGTAGAGGATAAGGCTGAGCTGTTCAGCTTCATTTCAACTGATAAGAAGTATGTTACTCGTGGTACTGAACCAAAGCGTGACTTCAGAGTAGAGAAGGTTGACTTGTCTAAGAGGGGTATGGTAACCGTTCACACTAAGTACAATGGTGATGCAGTTAAGAGTCTTGCTGCTGATAATCAGGTTACTGTTCTTGCATTGCAGTATAAGGGTGTTAACGGCACTGTTACATCTGATTTCGCTGCAGTTAGAGCTACAGCATACACAGATTTGCAGTTGAACTTGGCTAGTGATCCTCATGCTTGCAATCACTTGTATGCTACAGCAGCGAGGGCTATTAATAATCCTGCACAGGCTAATCTCAAATATAATGACGATAAGGGTATTGACCTTCGTGAGTTGATTAATACCGATCGTGTATATCAGGGAGGAACCTGTCAAGGTTGGGACAAGAATGCTAAGGAAGACCTTGTAAAACAGGCTGGCTTTAAGTATTCATTCGAACTGGTTGGTTATCACAAGGGTATAAATGAAACATCGCAGAGTGCTCATGCAGCTATTGCTGCCGATGGTTACACAATGCGTGCCCAGATGCCTGAAGGTGGTAAGCAGCAGCCTTATGGCTATTCTGCAGCAGAGGCAAACAAATTGCAGAATCCGGCTACTATGAACCGTGAGCCACTGGTACGTGTTATCTTGACCGATACCGTTAACAATAAGATTGCTAGCGTAGGTTACCTGAAGTTCAAGATTACTGATAAGGATACTCAGGATCAGCAGCAGGTATTCCCTATGGCAACTGTAACTACTCCTTATACCATCGATTGTGATGATGACAACGTCATGAAGCAGGATTTGAAGTGGTTCGATATCGAGGAGCAGATTATCGCTCAGTTGTCTTTGTCTAAGACTCAGTTTGAGACAACTTACGACTATGAAGGCGATGCATTAGATCTTGATCAGTTTGATAAGGCTGAATTGAACGCAACTGCATTGCTTCCTGTTAATAAGATTGGTGTTGTTCAACATACAACTCAGGACGTGAATGGTACAGAAACAGAGGTTCTTAAGTGGGCTGTTAATAATCAGAAGGCTTATGCTGCATTCAAGTCAGGTAAGACTAGCCTTACAACTTACATACGTTTCACCAAGAAGACAGATGCAACAAGCGTAGCTAAGCCAGATTATGTAAACAGCGCTGACAAGTACGTTTATGTTAAGTTCACTTGGACTCCATCTGCTATCAATTTGACTCCAAGCACTGCATTTGATAATGGTAGTAAGCTTGTTTCTTACTGGTATGGTGCAAATAAGTTGGATGCTAATTCTGGTTTCGCAGAGATCCATGGTAACGTAGAGGCAGTTGGCTCTACTGATAATTTGAAGAATGGTGCTGAAACTGCTGCTGCTAACGACGAGTTCGTATTCAATATCAGCAATACATTGAAGGGCAATAAGCTTGCTGTCAATGAAATGAAAGCCCCTTATGCCGGTCTCAACTCTAAGTTGGTTCTTACTTATGAGTTCGTTACTGGTCATGGTCTCTATGCAAATGCTGCTGGCGACAAGATCTTTACTGATCCGCTTCTCGCTAATTTGGTTGCTACATTGAACAAGACAACTGGTGTCGTTTCAATGAAGGGCTGTAGCGATGCAGCTAAGGAGAAGTTGAATGCTTATGCTCCTAAGACTGGTGAAGTTAACACTTTGGATAAGGTTCTTACAGCAAGAGTTAAGGTTGTAGCTACAATGTGCGGCAACATCGATGTTCCTGTTGACAATAAGGAATTTGATGTTAAGTTCATCCGCCCTATCAGTATTACAGATGCTACTGCTAAGTTCGTTGATGGTGTAACAACTACTGCTCCATTGAAGCTTACATTCGTAGATTGGCGTGGTTACAATTTCACAGGTACTCGCGTTCCTACAGCTAACTACTTCACTTACTATGGTGTTAAGAGTATCGCTCTTGACATTCCAAATGCTAAGACCAACTTGAACAATAATTGGAATGACAAGTTGAGTGAGTTGACAAGCAAGATCAAGCTTGCCTATGTTGCTCCAACAGAGGCTCAGATTGCTGCTGAGGACTTCGGTACTATTACTTATAGCAACAATGGTAGTACAGTTGGTACATTCCAGGTTAAGATTCCTGCAACCGTAACTTACGATTGGGGTGAGTTGAAGACTGAGGTTGTTGTAACTGTCGAGAAGACTCAGATCGGTGGTGCAAAGAGAAAGTAAGATTTAGTTTTTACTAAGTAAATATTGAAATGAGGGCAGGCATGACTGTACGGCATGCCTGCCCTTTTAAATAAGGGATAGATTATGGTTAAGAAATTAAATGGAATCGTTTGGGCTTTTTTATGCGCCCTTCTGTTGATAGCATTTGCTGGTTGTTCTGACAAACCTAAAAAGGACAATGGGCTTACTGGTTTTGAACAAAACTTAACCAATAAAGATTCTGTTGAGGTTACTCAACTTGTTAATACATTCTTCCAATATGCAGAAGCAGGTGATTATGGTTCTGCTGCAGGCATGTTGTATAAAAACAATGTTGATTCTGTATACGAAGAACCACAGCCTCTGAGCAACGAAGAGATGGCAAGTATAAAGAACATGTTGTCTGCACTTCCTATCAAGAGTCATACCATTGACTACATCAAGTTTAAAGAGGTTTATAATAACGAAGTGAAATGCACTGCTCTTATTATGGAAGCACATGATAATGTTCCTGAAATCAAGACAGCCTTTTATTTCAAGCCAATAGACCATCTGGGTAAATGGAGGCTGTGCATGGTTGATAGCCGTCGTGGTGATAAGACCATCATCACCCCAGAGCAGAAAGATTCCATGCAAAATCTATACAACAAAGAAATGAGAGACAAGAAACGCTCTCAAGGTAAAAAATGAAAAGATTAGTTCTGATTATTATTTCACTTATCGTCACATGTTGCCAGTTACAAGCTAAAGACAAAGAAGGGACCATAGCATTTGGTAAAACTTCATTCAACTTTGGTACTTTTCAGAAAAGTACAATCAGAAAATGTGTCTTCCCATTCAAGAATACTGGAAATGCTCCTATTAGCATTAGTGCAGCTGAAGTTACCTGTAATTGCACAACTGCTACTTATACAAAAAGTCCCATCATGCCAGGTAAAACAGGATATGTGACTATTTATTATAATGGAAGGAATTACGGTACTGGACATTTCCGTAAGACGGTTGACATCAGGTCAACAGCCAGTAATGGACTTGTCAGACTGGTAATTGAAGGTATAACTAAATAATTATCAAGATTATGAAATCAATTAAACTGCTCATGGCAACGGCCATGCTCGCCATCGGCTCTACAGCCGCTATGGCGCAAGCATCCTACACAGACAAGGATGGAAACGAATATCAGTTTAAGCGTCACTGGTTTCTGGATGTTCAGGCTGGTGGGCAATATACTGTGGGTGAGGCAAGCTTCTCAGACCTGCTTTCTCCTAACTTCCAGGGTGCCATCGGCTACCAGTTCTCTCCTGTTTTCGGACTCCGTGGTCAGATAAACGGTATCTGGAGCAAGGGCGGATGGAACGGATACAAGGCTACCAAGGACGGTACTCCGTATACCGCCAGCTACAAATGGAAATATGTAGCTCCGGGTGTGGACTTTATGTTCAACCTCTCTAACCTCTTCTGTGGCTGGAACCCGAACCGCGTGTTCAGCGCTACAGCCTTCGTAGGTGGTGGTATCAACTGGGCTGGAGCTAACCAGGAGGTAAACGACCTGGCTGCCAACATCAAGAATCAGAGCAACTATCTGCTGGAATATCTCTGGCAGGGAAAGAAGGTTCGCCCTTACGGCAGAGCCGGTATCGACCTGGAATTCAAGGTAAGCAAGGCTGTGAGCATCATGCTCGAAGGCAATGCCAACATGATTTCAGACAAGTACAACTCTAAGAAGGCAGATAACCCTGACTGGTACTTCAATGCACTGGCAGGTGTACGCATCAACCTGGGCAAGAGCTATACCAAGAAGGCTAAGCCGGTAGAGGAACCTGCTCCGGCACCAGCTCCTAAGCAGGAATATGTAGCTCCTAAGCCAGAGCCTAAGCCAGCTCCTGTAGAGAAGAAGATAGAGGAGATTCGCCGTGACATCTTCTTCACCATCAATTCTTACAAGATTGCTCCTTCTGAGGATGCTAAGATCCGTGAGGTGGTTGACTTCCTGAACAAGAACACAGAGGCAAAGGTTGTAGTAACCGGCTATGCTGACAAGGGTACAGGCAATGACGTCATCAACGACCGCATCGCTGCCAAGCGAGCAGCAGCTGTGGTTTGGATGCTGACAAAGAAATATAATATACCTTCAGAGCGCATTACAGAAGAATCTAAGGGTGCACGTGTGCAGCCTTTTGCAGAAAACGCAGAGAACCGTGTAACGATCATGATCGCTAAGTAGTACGGTAAGTTTATAATGCGACAATCAATTATTTTAATTGGTGGCGGGGCATCCTCAGGGTGCCCCGTTTTTCTTTCAGATATCCCTTCCTTCTCCTGCTCATTTTGTTATTTTTTCACCATTTCTTGCAGTTTCTCAATATTTTGTTGTACCTTTGCACAAAAATAATAATAAATTGCAAGAAAATGGGAAAGATTATATTGACGGGCGACCGTCCTACAGGTAAACTTCACCTGGGTCATTACATCGGCTCTCTGCAGCGCCGAGTACAACTTCAGAACGCTGGCGACTTCGACAGAATGTTCGTTTTCATGGCAGATGTTCAGGCTTTGACTGATAATGCCGACAATCCTGAGAAGATTCGACAGAACATTACAGAGGTGGCTCTTGACTATCTCTCTGCGGGCCTCGACCCACAGAAGTGTACACTCTATATCCAGAGTATGATTCCTGAGTTGGCTGAGTTGACTACCTATCTGATGAACCTCATCAGCGTATCTCGTGTTCAGCGTAACCCAACCGTGAAGACTGAGATCAAGATGCGTAACTTCGAGGCAAACATTCCGCTCGGTTTCTTCTGCTATCCTGTGAGTCAGGCTGCCGACATCACCGCTTTCAAGGCTACAACCGTGCCTGCCGGTGAGGACCAGGAGCCTATGCTGGAGGTAACCCGCGAGTTGGTTCGCCGCTTCAACCAGACTTATGCACCTGTATTGGTAGAGCCGGAGATTCTGCTTCCAGAGATTGCCTGCTGCCGTCGTCTTCCAGGAACTGACGGTAAGGAGAAGATGAGTAAGAGTCTCGGCAACTGCATCTACATGAGCGATGATGAGAAGACCGTTTGGAAGAAGGTGAAGAAGATGTCTAACGGTGAGCCACGTATGAGCATGGAAGAGCCTGGACATCTGGAGGGCAATGCCGTGTTCACCTATCTCGAGGCATTCTCTACACCAGAGGACTTCGCTGAATTCTGGCCTGAGTTCAAGACTTTGGATGAGTTGAAGGAGCAGTATGTGAAGGGTGGTATCGGAGACGGCACCTGCAAGAAGTTCCTGAACAGCGTCATCAACAAGATGCTCGACCCAATCCGTGCCCGCCGTCATGAGTTTGAGCAGGATATTCCTGAGGTATTCAACATCCTGAAGAAGGGTAGCGAGGATGCCCGCGAGTTTGCAGCCCAGACCATGGATGAGGTTCGCAAGGCTATGCGTATCGACTATTTCAGCGATGCTGCCTATATTGAGGAGCAGGCTGCGAAATTTAAGGTTTGATGATGATGTAAAAGATAGAAATATAAAGTGAAAAGGCAAAAGTTATCGTCAGCTGGTAACTTTTGTCTTTTTTATATTATTATGATATGTTTTTAACGCAAAAAACAAAATAATTTCTTTTCTTATCCTTTGTTCTCGTTTTTTTTTCTTATTTTTGCAAACAGAATAAATAAAAGAAGCAGAGTATAATGAAAATGAGAAAAATGCTCCAATACAGACTTGCTGATTTAGATAGTATGCTGGTATTGCTCTTCGCTTTTTTGCAACCCATCTCGGCTCAAAAAGCTGATGACAATGTGCATATATTGCAATGCAATGATAGATACGTCTTCAAAACTGATGACGCAGGTAAGACTATTGTTGTTAACACTACGGATTATGAGTATGGTGTAACCCAATATTCCGCTCTAGTTCAACCATGTGCTTATTACGGAGAGTTTATTCGTTTGGACAAGGCACAGTGTAAGGGGTATGCACAATACAAGTCAGCCATTCCTCGTAATGTCTTTTACGATGATACCAAGATTTGCTACTTTAGCTATCAGATTCCAAAGGTTGGCAAGACTCTGAAGGCTTCTTTTACTCGAACCTATCTCAATCCTATTTATTTCACAACTATTCCTTTGTGTGAAGCTAATTATGTAGAGCATAAGAAGATAGAGGTAATCAAGCCAAAAGCCTTCCAGCAGTTTCGGATAAAAGAATATAATCTTCCTGCTGGTATAGAGAAAAGTACTACATGTAATGCAGAGGGAGATTCCGTTTTTACTTATGTGATTCATTCCTTACCTGCACAGCTGAGAGAACCTAATTCTCCATCTTGGGGATATAGTGCTCCTCATCTCTTGGTGTTGGGAGCATTCCAAAGTCTGCAAGATATGTTTGTCTGGTCTCATCAGTTGGCTAATGTGGATTGCTCTATTCCTAATCAAGAAGAAATACTAAGAGAGATACAGAAAGGGGCAAAAAACGATTATGACAAGATAGCCAATACTTATGCCTGGGTACAGCAGAATATCAGATATTTGGCTTTTGAGGCAGGCATTTCTGCCCATCAACCGGCAACACCTGCTGAAACTATTCGTAAGCGTTATGGTGATTGCAAGGCTATGGCTCTTTTGCTCAAAACCTTGCTCAAGGCGCAAGGCTTTGATGCTCGTCAAACGGATATAGGGACATGGGATGTACCTTATTCTTTGCAGGAAAATCCTTCTATTGCATCTATTGATCATGCGATATGTACGGTTTTCTATCAGGGAAAGCCATATTATCTGGATGCTACGAATCCATATGTTCCTCTAGGCTATGTGCCAGACAATATACAAGGAAGGATGGCTTTGGTAGAAGACGCAGATAGCTTTCGTATGAATAAGTTACCTGAGCTGGCTGCTGATTCTTGCTTTTCTTCTATAACATATCAGGCAACCTTAGAATCTGGGGATGATGGAAACTACGATATAAAGGGAAAATTGTACTCTAAATGGAAGGGCGATATGAAGTCTTGGATACTAGTGGGGAATGACGCTACGGCACAAGATGAAAAAGAGAAGGCCTTGGTGGCAGCGATGGGGGCTGGTGAACGATTGGATAAGATTGGGGATATAGTGATGACGGGAAATCGTCCTCGGGATGAGTCTTTGAATATCACTGCTTTTTTTATGAAAAAGGGAGCTGGGCAACTGGTTGACGGTAGTGTTTATTTAGATGCCAATCTCGATGAGAGCCTTTTTCTGACTCCAGTGGATACAACCAAACGGGTTTCCGATTACATGATAGACTTGCGGTCTAAGGAAGTACGTGATGTAAAGATTTTGATTCCAGAGAAAATGGAGGTCAGTAGTCTCCCCGCACCTTATCAGATTCATACTGCATGGGTTGATTTTTGTCGCACTTATTCTCAAACAGGCAATCAGATTGTTATGCATAAGGAGTGTGTAATACACCACAGACGTGTTCCGCGAAGCGAAATCCCTGCTTGGAATAAGATTATAAGTGATTGGGGAGCAGCTTGTAATGAGCAAGTAGTATTAAAGGAAAAATGAGTTAAATGTATTATTCATAGTCAAAAAGTTGAATTATGGGAAAGATTAAAGTAATCCGAGTTGTCTTCACTATTCTGTTGGTACAGCTCTTTACGTTGTCAGTGAATGCTGACGAGAAAGCTGATTATTTGAAGTTGGCGCAAAAGGTGCGGCAAGAAGTTTGGAGCAGTACGCCTGCTGACTTTCAAAAACGAACGGTTCCCGACAGATACAAGAATGCTTCGGCCGTCATACTATCTTATTATCGGGAGTTGAGCACGGATTATTATCGTAAGGCAACGGCTGATCTGGTGCTCAATCTTCGCCTTACTCGTCAGATAGACTGTACGGATATGGAGCGTATGTTAATTCAAATCAATGACAAAAAGGCGTTGAAGGATTATTCTGAGTTTACTTTCAAGACGAAAAGTAGAAAGTGGACCTGGGGATATCATCATAAAACGCAAACGGTGCTTGGCATTCGTGTTATAAAGAAGAATGGTAACGTACAGGAAGTAAGTTTAGATGACTATGTAGATGTCAAGGAAGGCAAAAATGACAAGGACTTGAGTCAGAAGATAGCTGTGCCTGGTTTGGAAGTGGGAGATTGTATTGATGTCTTTTCTCTAGACCAAATAGATACACAGGAACAACAGCTGGATCCTTTCTATTTTGTTCTTCGTCAAGACGAACCTGTCCTTTATACCAAGGTTCACTGTGTGCTAGACCAAAGTCTTGCCACCGTCTATCGGACGATGAATGGTGCCCCTGATTTTACTCAGACCACAGACAAGGACAAAAATGCAGTGCTTGATATGGTTATGGATAAGCCGGTAGATGCAGAATCATCCATTTGGTATAATTCTTTGGAGCAGTCACCTTTTATAGAGATGTATATTACCCCGACCAAGGCTAAAGTGGCAGTAGTAGAGAAGGCTATGCGCAAAAAAGGTGTTCGAGGCAATCCTGATGTAACACCAATCCTGCAAGACGATTGGAAATTGCTGAAATCTTATGTGTCTAAGGGGGGATATTCTCCTGCTGGTCTTCCTAGTACGTATAAGAGCGTCTTCAAGTCTGCCAAAAAAGAGGGGATGTCTGCCGAGGAGAAAGCTGACCGTATTTATTCTTTTGAGTATGTTAGTAGTGGATCTTCTCAGAGGGCTTTTAATACAGTGGCTAATTATTTGCGTAAATTGGGCGTGGAAATAGAAATGGGCATTACCACTCCGTTTGGTGCATTGCCTGTTGATAAACTGATTAATTATAATTCTACATCTTGGTTCTTCCGCCTTAAGGGAACTGATATGTACTACTTCCCTGGGACTTATCCTAAGGTTGCTTCCGAGATACCTTATATATATCAAGGAAGAAAGGCGTATATGCAAGATTCCGAGGAACAAATAACGATACCTGTGAGTCAAGCTGAAGACAATAAGTCGGTGAATGATATGGTGGTTAAACTTGATGGTACTAAACTTGATATCAGTAGGAAGGTAACTTATTCGGGTGAACAGAAAATGTACGGTCAGTCTTTGGTGAGTCCTGATAACACGCTTTTTGGTTCAAGCCAACTTGAAGCTTATTGGCGATATTTGAAATACGACGACAAAGATCCGTACTCTTGTTATACTAAGAAGGAATCTGTTGAATTAAAAGGAGCTTTCAATGAATATCGGAAAAATGCCATAGATCCGTTTAAGGCTGAAATCAGTAGTTATCACGATGCTGATCCTGTGCAAGTCGGTGGCTATGGAGTAGATTGCGTGGGAATCCGTCGAGATAGTTCTAACTTTGTTTATCATGTAGATTATGTGATGGATGGAATGGTGAAACGCGCTGGAAATAACTATTTGTTGTCGGTAGGTAAGTTAATAGGAAGTTCGTTGAAACTAGAAGGCAAGGATCGAGAGCGTATCGATGATGTTTGGCGCAAGATGGCGTTTGTTGATGAATGGAATATAGAGATTCCGTTGCCGCAAGGATATAAGGTCTCTGCTGAAGCATTAAAGAAGATTGAGACTTCGGTGGCTAATGAGTGTGGAGAATTCACGGTTAAGGCTACCGCTGGAAATGAAAGTGTAAAAGTGTATGTGCGCAAATGTTTTGCTCATAGAGTGGAACCTGTCTCAAACTGGAGCAAACTGTTGGCTTTGGTTGACGCTTGTAGTGCTTTCGCTGATAAGCAGATGGTAATAGCGAAATGAATGTAAGTTTATTGAGTATATTTTTAAATTCTAAAAGAGGTGGTTACAGTTTGAAGGTCATATACCAGTAAAACTAAATGAGGTTTAAGAATTGAAAAAGGTGAATAAACGAATATTGCAATTAGCGGTGCCGTCGATAATATCCAATATCACGGTACCGCTTTTGGGTTTGGTTGATGTCGCTATCGTCGGGCATATCGGTGATGCGGCTTACATCGGAGCCATTGCCGTGGGGTCGATGCTATTCAATGTCATCTACTGGCTTTTCGGATTCCTGAGAATGGGAACCAGCGGAATGACTTCGCAGGCTTTGGGAAGGAGAGATCTGGCTGAGGTGCTGAGGCTCCTGGTGCGCTCTCTGAGTATCGGTGTGGGAATAGGAGTGCTGTTCTTCGTTCTCCAGAAATGGCTGATAGGCTGCGGACTCTGGGCGATGTCGCCGGAAGCGGATGTCGTGGAACTGGCACGAAGATACTGTTATGTCTGTATCTGGGGAGCCCCGGCAGTGCTCGGACTCTACGGATTTACGGGCTGGTTTATCGGTATGCAGAACACGCGCATTCCGATGATGGTATCGCTGACGCAGAATGTGGTGAACATCATAGCCTCCCTGCTGCTGGTCTTTGTCGGCGGTATGACGGTAGAAGGTGTGGCGCTCGGAACAGTCATTGCCCAATGGTGGGGATTCCTGATGGCATGTCTGTTCTATCGTATCTGTTATCGCCGGTTAAGCAAGTATGACTATCGCCGGCATCTCTTTGCTGCCGAACCGCTGAAGCAGTTTTTTTCGCTCAATAAGGATATCTTTCTCCGCACCCTCTGTCTGGTGGCGGTCAACCTCTTCTTTACGGCGGCAGGTTCCAGGGAGAGTACCATCGTGCTGGCTGTGAATACGCTGCTGATGACGCTCTTTACCATCTTCTCTTATTTTATGGATGGTTTTGCCTATGCGGCAGAGGCGTTGAGCGGCAAGTATTACGGAGCCCGAAACATGGGGGCATTCCGCGAGGTGGTCAGAAGAACGATGGGTTTTGGAGCTGTCGTGGCTGTAGGTTTCACCTTATTATATATAGTGGGTGGCGAGAATTTCCTCTCTTTGCTCACGAGCGATAAGCAGGTGATAGCTGCATCGGGCGAATATTTCTGGTGGGCTGTGCTGATTCCGCTGTCTGGCATGTCGGCATTCGTCTTCGATGGCATCTTTGTAGGCATCACCCAGTCTAAGTCGATGCTCTGTTCTACCGCCGTAGCCTCGGCTTCGTTCTTCGGTCTGTTCTTCGGCTTGCATCCTTTCCTGGGCAATCATGCCCTGTGGTTGGCCTTCATTCTCTACCTTCTGTTGAGGGGAATCGTACTGTTCGTCATTTACCGTAAAAAACTGCGGTAAATGACGAATTGTGGTATGCTCGGCATGAGCTTATTCTAATGGGTGCAAGTCCCTAACAAGCCCTAATAG
>NZ_VZBE01000009.1:0-42680 GCF_009494835.1 Segatella copri | reverse complement strand
CGCAGAATGGAGAAGATTGAACCGCCACCGTTAAAAATGCTTATTAGGGCGTTTCCATTGGGTAATGATTTGAAAGCGTTTCTACTTCTCTAATCTGCTTTTTCCTCATTTCCTTGTCACTGCCAACTAAAGCCAACGACTGCCACAACCACTTGAAACTCAAACCAAATGCTCTATTTTGCTATTTTTTGCCTTTTTAGGCGTTCTTTTTTATAAAAAAAACTTGCCACTTTCAATTTTATTTTGTAATTTTGCACCCGTTAGTAATATTATTAATTCCAATATAAAGATGATGGCAAGATTCATATTCCTCAGTTTCTTCATGCTGGTTGGAGCCTTAGCCCCAACCAAGGCTCAGAACAGTTTCCCATACCCTGCTCTGCCAGACAGTCTGCGCAGCGTAGAGCAACGCGCAACATACCTGAGTGAGCACTATTGGGACAACTTCAACTTTTCCGACACCCTGGAACTGGCAAACAAGGAGATGGCAGAACAGGGCTTTGTCAACTTCATCGATATTCTGGCACGTTTCGACCAGGAAATAGCCCAGAAGGGGATTGCAGCCTTTACAGCCAAAGCTTACCAGCAGAAGCCATCTAAAGAGAAGTTTGAAAGCCTCATCGAGCATTATTATGAGAACCCTGAGTCGCCCATGCGCAACGACAGGGTATATGCCCTATTTCTGGAAGACATGGCTAAATCGCCATACTTCGATGTAACCGAGAAAGAAAGAATAGAATTTAAACTGAAACAGGCAAAAAAGAACTTACCTGGCACAAAGGCTACCAATATCAGTTTTATGCTGGAAGACGGCAAGCCTCATCAGTTGAGCGATTACCGGGAAAAGAAGGTTATCTTATATTTCTACGATCCTGACTGCGAGAACTGCCACAAGATATCTGCATGGCTCGACAAGCAGACAATACCAGCCGGCTTCAGTCTGCTCCGCATCGTAGCAGATAACCGTTTGAGCACGATTTACGGGCTCAAAGCCATGCCAACCATTTACCTGTTGGATAAAGAGAATAAGGTGATATTAAAAGACTGTACACCAGAACAGCTCATGGAAGCATTACGGGGAAATGAAAACAGAAAGTAAAACTAGACTGGTCGAAAGAAGCGACATCTGTTATTGAATAAACATATCATTTACTATCATTTGTCTTAACTTCGTATATTATATATCAACATACCATTCATTATAATTGTAACTTCATATCATTTATTATATATCTGAATTGCATTTTACTATTTATATGTATCTTAATTAGCTCGGGAAGAGTCATACTTCAACTTGAACTCCTCACGAACGTGATCATTGCGCTTTACAACAACCACATAGTCACCATCCTTAACTGTTCCTACCTTGGCAACAAGCGTATAATAACCATACTGACCAGACTTTCCATAAGCACCTGTTTCGGTAATGATTAACTTCTTGCCAACCAACTGAGTTGCAAACTTGATATTTGTACCTTGGTCGAAGATTACATTCTTATGAGTCAGCATCAGCTGACCACCCGGAAGAACCTTGCAAACCAACTTCTCATCATTCTCAGCCTTACTGTTAGACTCCTCGCTTACGGCAGAGCCCGCAGTCATGGAATAGCTGAGCAAAGAGAAACCTGACTCATCGGTGGTAACGCGACTAACTGTTTCACCCATTTCATCGTCAGATGCACTGCAACTAACAAATCCTATTGTCATCATAGTCATAGCGATGACCATCATAAAATACTTCTTCATAGTTATACCATTTACTAATTGTTTTCATTATCATTTAAACCTGTCATCTTCAGATTCCAGCCTTTCGGCCATTACCATCCGATGCTTTTAAAAACAAACACCTTTCGGTTTAAATCATCTTTTACAATTACACAAATGATATGTTGGGAGGAGTGATATCATTTACTATTGGTTATCATTTACTATTGCTTATCATTTACTATAGGGCTTGTACCCCTCTTACATGTCCTTTTCTTTCGTTTGTACATTGCAAATATAGGAAAAAAGTCAATAGGATGCAAGTTTTCATAGTTAAATAATGTAAAGGTTTTCATGTTATCGTGCACAATACGCATTATATGCTGACAGATTGTATGATTGCAAGAAAAAAGGGGATAAAACAAAAGCGGGAATCCTTTCGGATTCCCGCTCATATCTTGTGTTGTAAAATCTCGAAGATTAGTCGAGGTTAGCCAACTTGTTGTCAGAATGAAGAACATCCTTGATCTTGTGGCTATAGAGGTCAACCATGTACTCACGAGCCTTACCGCAGTACTGACGTGGGTCGAAGTACTCTGGGTGAAGAGCCAATGTCTCACGAACACCTGCTGTGAAAGCAAGACGAGAGTCAGAGTCGATGTTGATCTTGCAAACAGCGCTCTCAGAAGCCTTAGTCAACTGCTCCTCTGGGATACCAACTGCATCTGGCAACTTACCACCGAACTTGTTGATGATATCAACATACTCCTGAGGAACTGAAGAAGAACCGTGGAGAACGATGGGGAAACCAGGAAGCTGCTCCTCAACTGCTGCCAATACGTCGAATGCCAATGGAGGAGGAACGAGGTGACCAGTCTTAGGGTCACGTGTGCACTGCTCTGGCTTGAACTTGTAAGCACCGTGAGAAGTACCGATAGAGATAGCCAATGAATCAACACCTGTACGTGTAGCGAAATCTACAACCTCCTCAGGCTTTGTATAGTGAGACTCCTCAGCTACTACGTCATCCTCAACACCAGCGAGGACACCGAGCTCACCCTCTACAGTTACACCGAACTGATGAGCGTAGTCAACAACCTTCTTTGTCAATGCAATGTTCTCCTCGTATGGAAGTGCAGAACCGTCGATCATTACAGAAGAGAAGCCGAAATCTACACAGCTCTTACATGTCTCGAAGCTATCACCGTGATCGAGGTGAAGAACGATCTCAGGATGGTTGCAACCCAACTCCTTTGCATACTCTACAGCACCCTCTGCCAAGTAGCGGAGCAATGTAGGGTTAGCATACTTACGAGCACCCTTAGATACCTGAAGGATAACTGGTGACTTCAAGTTTGAAGAAGCCTGGATGATAGCCTGGAGCTGCTCCAAGTTATTGAAGTTGAAAGCAGGAACGGCCCAACCGCCCTTGATAGCTCTTGCGAACATGTCCTTAGTGTTCACAAGACCGATTTTCTTGTAATCTACTGCCATAATTTTACTTAATTTATTGTTTAATGAAACATTCTTTTTTTTCTTATATATAATAAGGTGTAGAACTTATGAGGCTCTTTCCTTACCGAGTGCAAATTTACCTTTTTCTTTTGAGACAACAAAATGATAATTCGATTTTTCGTGTTGCAATCGAGTTAAAAAAGTTAATTCCGCACCAATACCCTACAAAACACAAAGCTTTTGCTAAACGCAGTTAGCAATTTAACATCTTTATATTTACATCTTTCTGCCCAACCGCCAGTTACTTCTTGGCAAGTTTATATTCACGAGCCGCATAAGCCAGAACGATGACAAATCCTACGAGCGGTACCAGGAAAGGAAGCGTGAAATGAGTACGGTCGGCGATGAGTCCCATCAACAGGAAACCGCAACCTCCTATTGGCGTCATCATCAGAAGCGAAGAGGCTGTCTTGGTAAGATTGCCCAACCCCGTGAGGGCGATACTGAAGATGGTAGGGAACATGATGGCCTCGAACATATAGTTGCAAAGCAGGGCTACCAGCGATAGCTTACCCAGATTTGACAGGACTAAAAGTATACAGACAACACACCCCAAAGCGCAGATCAGCAACATCGATGTTGCCTTGATTCGGCGCATAATCCAGGAGCCGAGGAATCTGCCTACCATAAAGAATGCCAGCGCACAAGTCAGGGCTACGGAAGCCGTACGGTCGTCCATCCATTTCATGCCCGTAACGAAATTGATGAAGTAGGAATTGATTGAAATCTCTGCCACTTCATAGCTCAGCAAAGCCAGAAGTCCAAACACGAACATCTTGTGATGGGAAAAGAGTTTGCTGATATTAGAACCGGCTGCCTCATCTTCTGCTGTTGCCACATGACTGATTTCCGGTAAATCTACACGTGAGAAGACCAGAGCTATCACCAAAACCAGAATACCCAGAATGGTATAAGGCACCACCACATTGCCGCCCTCTTCGGTCTGATTAAACAGGAACTGACCGATGCAAAGTGTGGCGAAAATGCCACCCAATCCATTAAACGACTGCGATAAATTCAGTCGGCTGGTAGCTGTTTCCTTGGCACCCAGTTCGGTAACATAGGGATTGGCGGCTGTTTCCAGAAACACCAAACCGCACCCGATAATGAAAAGGCAGAGCAGGAATGCAGAGAAACTGCCCACCGTAGCACCCGGGATAAAGAGCAAGGCGCCCACACCAAAGAGGAGCAGACCGAAGACTACTCCACGGCGATAACCATACCGGTTGATAAAAAAGCCAGCAGGTATTGCCATCAGGAAATAACCCAGATAGGTGGTAACCTGAATAAGGGCGGAATGAGTAATACTGATGTGCAGAGCATTCTGGAAGTGCTTGTTGAGTACATCCAGAATGGCACGAGCGAAGCCCCACAAAAAGAAGAGCGACGTAATGAGAATGAACGGGACAAGATATTTCCTGTCGGTTGTCTGATTTGTTTCTGTCTGTTGTTCTGTTAACATTTTATTTATCTTTTCTTCTATAAAGAGTTATAGAAATACATTTTATTTTTCGTTGTAATGGAAATAGCCAAAGTCGGCATATCCACTCTTTTCCTTGCCTTCTGCAAACATACCGAGAACCACGCCTGTAAATCCACCGGCAACCTCAGTACTCATCAGGGAACAGTTCATGGAACCCAAGTCATGGAATTTCTTTCCATCAAAAGAATAGGCAAAACGGTACATCTCGCCATCGCTGCTGATACGCAACCTTACGGCGTCTTTGCGCAAACGGGGAACGCTTTTCACAACATAGTCGATGCTTTTCAGTTTGCAGCGCAAAGCCACCTGTTTCTTTGAAACGAAGAGGTCGAGATGACCATCATGAATCTGATAGACAGACAGACCTGCCTCTGCATCACCTTTCGTTACGACATCCGTCTCCAGGATAAAGTTGGCACTCTCCTGCCTGCGCCCCACAAAGGTAGGCTGCAGATTCTGCGTCAGGGTTCCATGAGGATAAAGACGCACGAAGAACTTCTCATCCACGGCCATCGTATCATTACGCAGATAATTGTCAGGAATAGGATTCTGCAACTGTACCCATTCGAAAGATCCGCTCGTCGGTGCATCCTCTGCATCTGCATCAAGATGCTTTTCCAAAGGAACACCAGGCAACAGTTTAGCCTTCATCAAAGTATCTGCAGGCAATCCACCGTTCACAACAGGCCATTCTCCCTCCTTCCACTCCACAGGAGCCAGGTAGGTTTCTCTTCCGAGATGATGATAAGAACCGCCAAAGTTGCGATAGGCTAGGAATACCATCCACCAGCTTCCGTCGGCAGCTTGAACCAAGTCGCCATGACCGGTACCCTGAATCTGCATCGATTGTCCCAGACGGCTGCAGTTGGTAAGAAGCGGATTGTTCGGATTACTCTCGTAAGGTCCCTCGATATTCCTGCTCCGGGCGATAGTAAGACGATGCGCCAGTTCGGTTCCACCTTCTGAAATGAGAAGATAGTAATAGCCATCTTTCTTATAAATATGCGGTCCTTCAGGATAGCGTCCGCCATCCCCCTGCCACAGTTTCCTGCTCTCTGTAAGCTGTTCGCCCGTCTTTGGGTTTATCTCACAGAGCCAGATGGCATCGCCCGGATTGCTCACCATGTAGCATTTTCCGTTTTCGAAATAAAGCGAAGGATCGATGCCCTGCTGCTTCAGCCAGACAGGCTCGCTCCAAGGACCACGGGGATCTTTGGCTGTAACCATGAAGTTGCCGCCGTTGCCTACATTGGTTGTTATCATATAATAAGTTCCCTCATGATAGCGGATGGCAGGTGCATAGATGCCTAGCCACGAACTGGCACCCTTCAAGGGAACCTGACTCTCGCGGTCGAGCACATTACCAATCTGCTGCCAATGAACCAAATCCTTACTCTGGAAGATCGGCACACCAGGGAAATACTGGAATGAAGAGTTGACGAGATAGAATGTATCTCCTACCCGACACACGGATGGGTCGGGATGATAACCCGGAATAACCGGATTACGATACTCCTCTGCTGATACCGGCAAGCATATCAATACCAGCATCCATAATAGTACAAACAGTTTATGCTTCTTCATAAGGCATTCATTTTAGACGGGAACAAAGGTAAGGCTTTTCGATGGAAATTCCAAACTTTCCCAGTATTATTTGTTGTTTATATCAAATAAAATTGTCTTTACTGCTAGATGAAATCTCCGTTCATAGACGTTGAACGGCGGTTCAACGTCTTTGAACGGCGGTTCAACGTCGCTGAACGGACATTCAACGTCGATGAACGAAGATTTTATTCTACTGTAAATACATCTTTAACTAGAAATAGAACGTTTCTGATGTCTATTCAGAGACAACTCTTCCCGTCATTCCTTCGGAATCAAGACGGCTCCTTCCTGCTTCTTTCCATCCATCAGAATTCTCATCGGGTGCTCAAAGCGTACATGACGGACATATTGCGTCTCCTCTACAGCCGGCATTGCATCCAGGATTTCCTTATTTACAAAGCCGCCTTCACCGGTATTTGTATCTACCGTAAAGTATCCCACGCCAAAAGAGGTGAGGTTCTGGAAGAAGTGAGTACCCTGACTAGGATCGATATTGTAATTCTTCAGAGCCACCTCTACGATAACCCGGGCTGCGCTGATATGCGGCCATTTTACAGGTACACCCAGATAATGGTCGCTGGAGCCCCAACGGCCAGGACCTATCAGCACATAGTTCTTGCCGTCAGCAAGGAACTTGCGATTGATTCGTTCTATATCATCGGCTACATAAAAATTATTCATCGCAGAGAAGTGGTCATCATACTTCACATAAACCACATCAACCACATCTTCGCTGATGCCATGACCCAGCGAATTGTGCGAACGCAACAGGCAGTCGGAATCAGGGATAGCCTTCACATCTTCATCAAGCATCTCCTTGGCATCAACGATAGGACGAATCTGAAGAAGATAGAATTCGCAAGTCCTGTCATTATTGATATTGCAGGCAAACTCTATCTCCACAGGTCTGCGCATAGCCCCTGCTCCATACTTCATCGACATCTGCAGTATCTCTGGCAAAGGCACCACTCCATGCTGGAGCACACTTGAGAAGGTTATCAGTTTGCGGCCATTCTCATAGACTCCATCATTGATGACCTGATCGTATGGATCGAAAGTAGATGCGATATAGGTAAGACTCTGGTCTTCTACGGCATCCTTCACCCGGAGTTTGAGGATATTAAAGCCATCGTCTACCTTGAAATCATTGCCCACATGCTTCATATCCAGCGCATAGAACTGGGTCTGGGTGTCGCGCAGAGCCAGCTCGGTTTCAGATGTCTGGAGCACCTGATTCGGATGGTAAGGACAAACACGAAGGGTCTGACCTCCATCTACGATATATTTACCCAAGCCCAAGGCCAGACTGGCTATACCCTCTTCAGCCTCTTCATCACCTATCGGATAATAATTGAGCGAACGGAGCACACCGCTCATGGTAGGATAAAACCTTGTACCATAGTCTTTACCCACAACCTGCTGCAAGATAACAGCCATCTTTTCCTGATCGATGACATTGCTCGTTGCGGTCATGTAAGCCTTCGAGTCGCGATAGAACACAGAAGCATAGACACCCTTGATGGCACAGGCCAGCATCTGCAGCATCTGATACTTATCTTCCAGATACGGAATCATATAGGTAGAATAAATACCGGCAAACGGCTGATAGTGGGCATCTTCGAGCAGCGAACTTGAACGGATTGCGATAGGACTCCTGGTTGCCTCAAAGAAGGTGAAGAAGTCGGCTATCAGCGAATCGGGCAGCTGGGCATGCAGGAAGTGCTTCAGAATCTCATCGTCGCTAGCATCACTCAAAGCTATCGGATAGAGATTGTTGCTCATCATGAACTCGTCGAAGATATCGGTACAGAGCACCACGGTCTTCGGAATCTGAACGGTGGCATTCTCATACTGGTTGAATTCAGGATGGCGCTTGATGATGTTGTCGAGGAAGGCAAGACCTCTACCCTTTCCGCCCAGGGAGCCTTCTCCGATACGGGCAAAGTGGGCATACTTGTCAAACTTCATGCGGTCGAAAACAGCCACTACACCGATGTTTTTCATGTGACGATACTGCACGATGGCATCGAAGATAATCTGTCGGTGAGCATCTACATCCTGCAATTTTTCCCAGGTAACATGCTTCAGGAAAGCTGATACAGGGAAGATGGCACGAGCACAAAGCCAACGGCTCATATGGTTGCGGCTGATATGATAGAGCATGGAATCATTCGGAATATTGAAGATGTTATCCTGCAATTCCTTCAAACTATGAATGCGCATAATCTCCTCATGAGTCTTAGGATCACGGAATATGAAATCGCCAAAGCCCATGTGCTCTTCCATCAGACGGCGAAGATCTACGCTCATCTTCTTCGAGTTCTTGTCAACAAAGCGGAAACCTTCTGCCTCTGCCTTCGCACGGTTCTCACTTTCTGAACTTTCTATGATAAGCGGAACGAAAGGATCGTTCTTCCTGATATAACGGAAGAGTTGCAAACCTGCATCTGGACATTTCTCGCGACCGAAAGTATCCGTACGATGCTTAGGCTTCTCTTCAGGCATCACCTCATTACCAAAAGCTTTGGCAGCACTCTTTAACGGGAAACGTGCATCGCTGATTACACCCAACGTGTTATCAGAATACTTGTCATACAGTTTCTGGGCTTCCTCGTAAGTACGAGCCAAGACCACCTTAGGACGGCCACGCATACGCATGGTAGCCGCATGCCGGTTCAGAGCCTCCTGAGAAAAGTTCTTGCTCTGCTCCAATATATAATTATAGAGATTAGGCAATATAGAACTGTAGAAACGGATAGAATCTTCTACCAGGAGAATCATCTGCACGCCTGCTTCCTGTATGTCATGTTCAAGATTCATCTTATCCTCTATCAGCTTGATGATAGAAAGAATAAGATTGGTGTTGCCAAGCCAGCAGAAGACATAATCGAAGATACTCAAGTCTTCATTCTGCATACGCTTGGTAATGCCATGAGAGAAAGGCGTAAGAACAACACAATGGATATTGGGAAACTTACCCTTGATGTCGCGCGCTACGTCGAAGGCATCATTATCAGCATTGCCAGGCATGCAAATCACCAGATCAATGACGGTAGAACGCAGCACGGCAGCAGCCTCTTCGGTAGTAGAAACCTGAGTAAAGGTTGGCGGATAGCGGAGACCCAGCTCCATATATTCATTATATATCTTCTCTTCGATACGTCCATCATCTTCAAGCATGAACGCATCGTAAGGATTGGCTACAATCAGTACATTGTAGATACGGCGCATCATCAGATTCACAAACGATACGTCCTTCAAGTAGAATTTATTCCACTCCTGAGGTATATTATTTTCCATAAATGAAGTTAAAGTTTGTGCAAAGATACTGATTTTCTGAGATTTACTTGCATCTTTCAACATTTTTTTTTATATTTGTGCCATAAAATATGAAGATATGGTTACAAAATCTTTCATCACAGCCTTCTTGGCTATATTCAGCCTGGTTCCATGCTACGGACAAAAGCACCAGCACGGCAAGGCATCATATTACTCTAAAAGAGCAACAGGTGCCCGTTCTGCAAGCGGCCAGAGAATACATCATGACAGTTTAACATGTGCACATCGGTTTTATCCCTTCGGAACGCACCTCAAGGTTACAAACCTTAGCAATGGCAAGAGTACTATCGTAAAAGTCATCGACAGAGGTCCGTTTGGAAGAGGTAGAATCATCGACCTATCATGGAAGGCTGCAAAAGAAATTGGTATGATAGCACAAGGTGTAGCAACCGTAAAAGTTGAAATGATGGAAAACCCGATTCCTTACAAGCCAGAAGACACAAAATTGCCTAAGATTGATTTCGAAGTGGCTGAAACGGAATATGAATTTCCAAACAAATGGGGAACTACTGACAGGAATAAGGAAAATCATCACAGCAGTAAAAAAGAAACAAATAAAATTACTTCAAAGGTAATAAATAAAACAGAGCACCATAAAAGCAAAGAGTAACCAAGGCTGAACTAAAAAAGCACAATACAGATAAAGCAAAAAGTAAAGGCGAGAATCATCATTGATTCTCGCCTTTACCTTTTTATATATAACAGAATCCTAAAATAAGATACTATCATACAAATACATGATCTTACCGGAATCTTATCTGGATTTTGTCGGAATATCAAACTGATTAATCTTGGAAATCGTCTTACCGCCTTGTATCACAGAAACACAGAAACAAGCTGTACCATTTTTCAAACGGTTATCAGCCTTGACCATTGCTGTATAGCGAATCACATGACCAGGAGCAATACTTTCTACATGAACGCTTGGAGATATGAAAATATGCTTATTGCCAGTGGTCTCAATAACGGTTGGAACTACATCATACAACGTGTGAGCTCCGTTATTTCGGATTTCAAAAATAACCTTGGCTGTTTCATTCCGATTCAAAGTATTGTCCTCATTTGAATCAACAAAACGAGCATTCATGATTTCCAAAGAGGATGAATAGGCATAATTCTGACCAAGTTCTTCCAGTGTAGAACTTGGAATAGTGGCAACAGGCTGCTGAGCACTATAACTTCCGGTATAATCCCTATCATTGAAATCATAAATCCTATCATCCCCCGAATTAGTTGAATCAAAGATTTCGTCATTGGAATAAACAGGTGAAGATTGCTGATAAACTCCATCCTGATAAGAATGATGATCATGGTGTGATCTATCCCGATAAACAGATTCTCTTTGCTGCTGGGATTTCTGGTCAGCCTGACTACCTATTGCCGCTCCAACTGCAGCACCGCCAGCCATGCCGATAATAGTACCCATATCAGAACCTCTAGGACCACCAGACAAGCCACCGATAGCAGAACCAAGAATAGAACCAAATGTGGCACCAGCATAAGCGCCACTTCCCGTATAAGTATCGCAGCTACTCAACAGCAAAGAAGAGCAAGCTACAAAAAGCATAATCTTTTTCATCTTCATTAAGCTTTAAATTTCTGCTGCAAAGATACAAAGAACTAAAAGAATAAAAACAAAAAAATCCCTAATAATGATTAGGAAAAACCCTAAAAGAGCAGATAGTTTTGAAAAAGGGACAAAAAAAGCGCCCTTGTCAAGACAAGGACGCTAAATTTATCTGAGATGATTGAAAATTATTCAGCCTTTGGAGCCTCCTCAGTTGCAGGAGCCTCAGTCTCAGCTACAGGAGCCTCTTCAGCCTTTGTTGCCTTACGACTACGACGAGTCTTCTTAGCAGCAGCCTTCTGAGTCTTAGCCATATTCTCATCAAAGTCAACGAGCTCGATGAAAGCAATCTCAGCTGCATCACCCTGACGGGTACCCAACTTGATTACGCGAGTGTAACCACCTGGACGGTTAGCTACCTTCTCAGCTACCTCACCGAAGAGAGCCTTAACAGCATACTTATTCTGAAGATAACGGAAAACTACACGACGTGAAGTTGTTGTATCGTTCTTAGAACGAGTAATCAATGGCTCAACATACTTCTTAAGAGCCTTTGCCTTTGCGAGGGTCGTAGTGATTCTTTTGTGCTCGCTCAAGATAAGTGATGAAGCCATGTTAGCCAACATCGCGTTACGATGAGAAGCAGTACGACCTAAATGGTTGAATTTCTTATTATGTCTCATTTTTTGTTTTTGCTTTTTGGACTACGAACCTTTAAGATTCCTTGTCTAATTTATACTTTGAAATATCAGTTCCAAAAGACAGATTCAGACTCTCGAGCAAATCATCAAGCTCTGAGAGCGATTTCTTACCAAAGTTGCGGAACTTCAAGAGGTCAGTCTTGTTAAACTGAACCAAATCACCAAGAGTCTCAACATCAGCTGCCTTCAAGCAGTTGAGGGCACGAACACTAAGATTCATGTCTACGAGACGAGTCTTAAGCAACTGGCGCATATGAAGAACCTCTTCATCAAACTCCTGATTGCTCTCCTGATCCTGAGTCTCAAGAGTAATCTTCTCATCAGAGAAGAGCATGAAGTGATAAATAAGAATCTTCGCAGCCTCTTTCAGTGCATCCTTTGGACTAATGGAACCATCTGTTGTAATTTCAAGCACGAGCTTATCATAGTCGGTCTTTTGCTCAACACGATATGGTTCTACAGCGTACTTTACATTACGGATAGGGGTGTAGATGGAATCGATTGGGAGAACGTTAACGTCAGTGCAGAATTGACGATTCTCATCAGCAGGAACATAACCACGTCCCTTATTAATAGTCAAATCGATCTGCATCGAAGCTTTGGCATCTAAATGACAAATCACCAAATCAGGGTTTAACACTTCAAATCCAGTCAGATACTTACCGATATCACCTGCTTTGAATTCTGTAGAATTCTCAACGGTGATACTAACTTTCTCATTCTCGAATTCTTCTACTACTTGCTTGAATCGAACTTGTTTGAGATTCAAGATAATGTTAGTAACATCTTCCTTTACACCAGGAACTGAAGAGAACTCATGCTCAACACCCGCAATGCGGATAGTGTTAACAGCATAACCCTCCAATGATGAAAGGAGAATGCGGCGCAAGGCGTTACCAATGGTAACACCGAAGCCAGGCTCCAAAGGACGGAATTCAAACTTTCCGAACTGGTTATCAGCCTCTAACATTACTACTTTATCAGGTTTTTGAAATGCTAATATCGCCATTAATGTAATGATTTATTTAGAGTACAACTCAACGATTAACTGCTCCTTAATATTCTCTGGAATGTCGGCACGCTCTGGCTTGTGCAAGAACTTACCGCTCTTTGAATTATCGTCCCACTCAATCCATGGGTACTTGCTATGATTGAAACCTGCAAGAGCTGCTTCGATAACCTCGAGAGACTTAGACTTCTCACGAACACCAACAACCATACCAGGCTTAACTGCGAATGAAGGGATATTAACTACCTTACCATCAACAACGATGTGCTTGTGACCAACCAACTGACGCGCAGCAGCACGTGTTGGAGCGATACCAAGACGGAATACAACGTTATCAAGACGGCACTCGAGATTCTGAAGAAGAACCTCACCAGTAATACCATCAGCCTTAGCAGCCTTATCAAACATATTACGGAACTGACGCTCTAATACACCATAAGTGTACTTAGCTTTCTGCTTCTCTGCCAACATGACACCGTACTCAGACATCTTACGACGACGGTTGTTGCCATGCTGTCCAGGAGGGAAGTTTCTCTTGGACAAAACTTTGTCAGCGCCGAAGATTGGCTCACCAAAACGACGCGCAATTTTAGATTTCGGACCTATATATCTAGCCATAATATTATATAAATGCTATATTGTTTGTATCTTAATTAATAATGCTAACCTCAAGCGTTATACACGACGACGCTTTGGAGGACGGCAACCATTGTGTGGTAATGGAGTTACGTCAACGATTTCAGTAACCTCGATACCTGCACCGTGAATAGCACGGATAGCAGACTCACGACCATTACCTGGACCCTTAACATAAGCCTTAACCTTACGAAGACCAAGATCAAAAGCGACCTTTGCACAATCCTCTGCAGCCATCTGAGCAGCATAAGGAGTATTCTTCTTAGAACCACGGAAACCCATCTTACCAGCAGAAGACCAAGAAATGATCTGACCCTCATTGTTAGCAAGAGATACAATAATGTTATTGAATGAGCTATGAACGTGAAGCTGACCGATAGCGTCAACGCGTACATTTCTCTTCTTAGATGTTGCTTTTTGCTTTGCCATAATTAATTTCCTCCTTCAGAATTACTTAGTAGCCTTCTTCTTATTAGCAACAGTCTTCTTCTTACCCTTACGTGTACGAGCATTATTCTTTGTGCTCTGACCGCGAACTGGAAGACCATTACGATGTCTAACTCCACGATAGCAACCAATATCCATCAGTCGCTTAATGTTCATCTGGATCTCTGAACGGAGATCACCTTCAACTTTGAACTCAGCGCCGATAATTTCACGGATCTTAGCTGCCTGGTCATCAGACCACTCGCTAACCTTCAGGTCACGGTTTACACCGGCCTTATCCAATATCTTTGCTGAACTACTTCGACCAATACCGTAGATATAGGTCAATGCGATTTCGCCACGCTTATTCTGGGGCAAATCTACTCCAACAATTCTTATTGCCATTGTTTAAATAAATAATTAAAAAATTAATACCTTTCGTTTAAAGCGGTGCAAAAGTACAACTATTTTTTGAAATAACGGCACTTTTACAATACTTTAACATTAACCCTGACGTAATTTCATCTTAGGGTTCTTCTTGTTGATAACGAACAGACGACCTTTACGACGAACGATCTTACAGTCAGCTGAACGCTTCTTTAATGATGCTCTTGTCTTCATAACCTTATATATGATTATTATTTGTATCTAAAAACAATTCTACCTTTGGTAAGGTCATATGGACTCATCTCCACCTTTACCTTATCACCAGGTAAAATCTTGATGTAATGCATTCTCATCTTACCAGAGATATGAGCTGTGATGTCAACTCCATTCTCTAATTCTACTCGGAACATCGCATTTGACAATGCTTCTACAATTGTTCCATCTTGCTCAATAGCGGCTTGTTTTGCCATAATATAAATATTTGTCCTTCTTAATGTTAAACTTCTACGAATGAAGATAAAATTGTGCTTTATCTTTTCGAGCAACTTTGTGCCATCACTATCAGATAAAAATCATAATTAGATGACATATTAGCGGGAAAAGGCTCTCCAAGTGGATGAGGAATTACCTATCCAAATGGAGAGTCGTCTCACATAATATAGTAAATTCAAGTCAGCTTTACTTGAAGATGAAGTAAAACTGCACTCTGAATAATTTCATCTTCTGTCTTCAGAAATTTCTCATTTCAAAAGAAAAAGATTAATATGCAGCAACACCACCCTGACGCGTATGGCCTGAATTCAAAAGACCATCATAGTGGCGCATAAGCAAATGACTCTCGATTTGTTGTAATGTGTCAATGACAACACCAACCAAAATCAATAGAGATGTACCTCCAAAGAATTGAGAGAAAGCTTGCTGTACATCGAGAAGTCCTGCTAATGCAGGCATGATTGCAATAAACGCAATAAATAACGAACCTGGTAAAGTAATACGAGACATTACGGTATCAATGTACTCAGCTGTATCCTTTCCTGGTTTTACACCAGGAATGAAACCATTGTTACGTTTCATATCCTCAGCCATCTGAGTAGGATTCAATGTAATAGCTGTATAGAAATAAGTAAATGCAATAACCAAGATTACATAAACAACATTATATAGCAAGCTACGATTATCCATCAACTGCTGAACAACACTACTAGCATTTTCAGACTGATAGCGAACTATCGCCAATGGAATAAACATTAAAGCCTGTGCAAAGATGATAGGCATTACGTTAGCTGCAAAAAGCTTCAAAGGAATGTACTGACGCGCACCACCATATTGCTTATTTCCAACCAAGCGTTTAGCATACTGAACAGGGATCTTACGTGTACCTTGCACCAAAAGAATTGATGCACAGACTACAGCATAAAGGATAAGAATCTCTACAATGAACATGATAAGACCACCACCTGAAATTGCCTGCAAACGAGAAGTTACCTCCTGAACGAAAGCCTGTGGCAAACGGGCGATAATACCAATCATAATAATAAGAGAGATACCATTACCTACTCCCTTGTCAGTGATACGCTCACCTAACCAAAGGATAAACATACTTCCTGCAGCCAAGATAATTGTTGCCGGTATCATGAATACCGTCCAACTAATACCTGTGGCTAGAGCATTGGCAGCCTGCATTTTCAAATTCAAAAGGTAACTAGGAGCCTGAAAGACCAAAATGGCCACAGTCAGGACTCTAGTATACCATTGTATTTTTTTGCGGCCGCTCTCGCCCTCGCGCTGCATCTTCTGGAAATAAGGTACAGCAACAGCAAGAAGCTGCATAACGATTGAAGCTGAGATATAAGGCATAATTCCGAGTGCAAAGATAGATGCATTGGAAAATGCACCACCAGAGAACATGTCCAATAGCGACATAAGACCGCCAGAGGTCTGCGACTGAAGTTTTTCCAACATGCCCGGATTGATACCTGGAAGTACCACAAACGAGCCAAAACGGTAAATAGCCGTAAACAGAAGAGTAATGAGGAGTCTCTGACGGAGATCCTCTATCTTCCAACAGTTCTTTAGTGTCTCAATAAACTTTTTCATTTACTTAGATTATAGTTGCGTTACCACCTACTGCCTTGATTGCTTCTTCGGCAGTCTTTGAGAAAGCATTAGCTTCAACTTCCAATTTTGCTTTAAGTTCACCGTTACCGAGAACCTTTACAAGCTCCTTGCCGTTTGTGAGGCCAGCAGCCTTAAGTTCCTCAATACCGATTTTAGTAAGGTTCTTTGCTTCAGCAAGAGCCTGAAGAGTTGAAAGGTTTACTGCGAAGTACTCCTTATGGTTGATATTCTTAAAACCAGCCTTTGGAACACGACGCTGCAATGGCATCTGACCACCTTCGAAACCAATCTTTCTCTTATAACCAGAACGAGCCTTGGCACCCTTATGACCACGTGTAGAAGTACCACCGAGACCAGAACCTGGACCACGACCAATACGACGACGTGAATGGGTAGAACCTGCAGCAGGTTTCAAATTATTTAATTTCATAATCGTTCCTAATTTAAAAAGATTAATTAATCAACTACACTTACGAGGTGATGAACCTTACGGATCATACCACGGTTGCTAGGAGTATCCTCTACCTCAACAACCTGAGAAATCTTGTGGAGACCAAGACAAGCGAGAGTACGCTTCTGATCTACTGGAGCACCGATTTTACTCTTAATCTGCTTGATTTTAATTGTTGCCATATTCGATTTTTCCTAATTAACCGTTAAATACTTTATCCATACTGATACCACGCTCACCTGCTACAGTATAAGCATCACGCATCTCTGCAAGAGCTGCGATAGTAGCCTTCACAAGGTTATGGGCATTTGAAGAACCCTTAGACTTAGCGATGACATCCTTGATACCTACGCTCTCAAGTACTGCACGCATAGCACCACCGGCCTTCAAACCAGTACCGGCTGCAGCTGGCTTAATAAGAACCTTAGCACCACCAAATGAAGTTTCAACCTCATGAGGAACAGTACCCTTGAGTACAGGAACCTTTACCAAGTTCTTCTTAGCAGCTTCAGTACCCTTTGCGATAGCAGCAGTAACCTCACCTGCCTTACCAAGGCCGTAGCCGATTACGCCATTACCGTCACCTACAACGACGATAGCAGCGAATGTGAAAGTACGACCACCCTTTGTAACCTTAGTTACACGGTTGATAGCAACCAAGCGATCCTTAAGTACTTCTTCGTTATTTACTTTTACTTTATCCATTGCCATAATCGTTTAAAATTTAAGACCACCATTACGAGCACCTTCAGCCAACTGCTTTACACGACCATGGTAAAGGTAACCATTACGGTCGAAAACTACTGCCTCAACGCCAGCAGCCTTAGCCTTCTCAGCAATGAGCTCGCCAACCTTAGTTGCCTGCTCCTGCTTAGGCATCTTCTCCAAACCGAGTGAAGAAGCAGATGCAAGTGTAGTGCCTGTCAAATCGTTAATAACCTGAGCGTAAATCTGCTTGTTAGAGCGGAATACACTAAGACGTGGACGCTCAGCTGTACCGTTCACACTCTTACGAATGCGGAACTTTATCTTAATTCGTCTTTCTACTTTCTTTGTTGTCATAATCGTAAATAATTAAAATTACTTAGCTGAAGCACTCTTACCAGACTTTCTGCGAATAACTTCACCCTTAAAGAGAATACCCTTACCTTTATAAGGCTCAGGCTTGCGGAAAGAACGAATTTTTGCACAAACGAGTCCCAACAACTGCTTGTCGCAAGACTCCAATGTCAAGATTGGGTTCTGGTTTCTTTCAGACTTAGTCTCAACCTTAATCTCCTTAGGCAACTGGATGAAAATAGGGTGAGTGTAACCCAAAGCAAACTCAATGATATTACCCTGGTTAGAAACACGATAACCAACACCTACCAATTCCAAAACCTTTGTATAACCAGCGCTTACACCAACAACCATGTTGTTAACGAGAGAGCGGTACAAACCGTGGAAAGCCTGCTTCTGCTTAATATTTACAGGACTATTTTCATCGATTTCAAAGCTAATATGACCATCTGCATTATTAAACTTGATAGATGGATCAATCCACTGAGAAAGTTCACCCTTAGGGCCCTTTACTGTGCAAACATGAGAAGCCTCATCATAATTTACAGTAACACCTGCAGGGATACTAATTGGCAATTTTCCTATTCTAGACATATAAAAGCCTCCAATTAATAAATATAGCAAAGAACCTCGCCACCGATCTTAAGATCAGAAGCTTCTTTGTCTGTCATTACACCTTTGGATGTAGATAAGATTGCAATACCTAATCCGTTAATAACTCTTGGCATGTCCTTGTAACCGGTATACTTACGCAAACCTGGAGTTGACACGCGCTTCAAACACTTGATAGCGTTTTGCTTTGTAGTTGGGTTGTACTTCAAGGCAACCTTAATTGAGCCCTGAGGACCATCCTCTACAAACTTGTAATTGAGGATGTAACCTTTCTCGAAGAGGATCTTAGTGATCTCTTTCTTCAAGTTAGACGCAGGAACTTCTACAACACGGTGATGAGCCATGATTGCATTTCTGAGTCTTGTCAGATAATCTGCTATTGGATCTGTCATAAAATATAAATGTTTAATTAATCGGGACTACCCCGACAATATTAAATAAAAAAATATTCTTACCTTTGAAAGGATTACCAGCTAGCCTTCTTTACACCTGGAATCAAACCAGCAGAAGCCATCTCACGGAACTGGATACGAGAAATACCGAACTGACGGATATAACCCTTTGGACGACCAGTAATCTTGCAACGATTGTGAAGACGGATTGGGTTTGCATTCTTAGGGATAGCCTGAAGCTTACGAGCTGCCTCGTATGCTTCGGCTGGATCATTAGAAGTTGCAATAATCTTTTTCAGTGCTTCGCGCTTTTCAGCGTAACGAGCTACAAGCTTTGCACGCTTAACCTCGCGAGCTTTCATTGATTCTTTTGCCATATCTCTTAATCTTTATTTGCGTTCTTGAATGGAAGACCAAAAGCCTTCAAAAGAGCAAAACCTTCTTCATCAGTCTTAGCTGTTGTTACGAAGGTAATATTCATACCCTGAATACGATCGATCTCATCGATATTAATCTCAGGGAAGATAATCTGCTCAGTGATACCTAATGTATAGTTACCACGACCATCAAACTTGCTCTCAATACCCTTGAAGTCGCGAATACGAGGAAGAGAAACACGAACGAGCTTCTCCAAGAACTCGTACATACGCTCACGACGCAATGTTACCATAACACCGATAGGCATCTTCTTACGAAGCTTGAAGTTTGCAATATCCTTTTTAGAATATGTAGCAACAGCCTTCTGACCGGTGATAGCAGTAATCTCATTGATTGCTACATCAACAATTTTCTTGTCCTGAGTAGCATCACCAAGACCCTGATTGATGACAATCTTCTTCAATACTGGAATCTCCATAGCTGAAGAGTAGTTGAACTGCTTCTGAAGAGCAGGAGCGATTGTCTCCTTATATACTTTCTTTAACTGTGCTGTATCCATTACTTGATTTCCTCCCCTGACTTTTTAGCGATGCGAACAACGTTTTTACCCTCATGCTTGATAGCAACACGAGTAGCCTTGCCACTCTTAGGATCAATCAAACTCAAATTTGAGATATGAATAGGAGCCTCCTGCTTAACAATACCTCCCTGAGGATTCTTAGCAGATGGCTTAGTGCTCTTAGAAACCATGTGCACACCTTCTACGATAGCACGGTTCTCCTCAACGAGGACCTTAAGCACCTTACCAGTCTTGCCCTTATCTGCACCGGCAATAACGATAACGGTATCGTCTTTCTTAATATGTAACTTACTCATTACTTCTTACTTTTTAAATATTAAAGAACCTCAGGTGCCAAAGAAACGACTTTCATATTTACTGCACGAAGCTCACGAGCAACAGGACCGAAGATACGGCTACCACGAAGCTCACCTGCATTGTTAAGCAATACACAAGCGTTGTCATCGAAACGGATGTAAGAACCATCTGCACGACGAATTTCCTTCTTTGTGCGAACAATCAAAGCCTTTGATACTGCACCCTTCTTCAAATCACTTGATGGGATAACGTTCTTGACTGCAACAACAATAACGTCACCAACGCTAGCGTAACGACGGCCTGTACCACCGAGAACTCGAATGCAAAGAGCCTCACGAGCACCGCTGTTATCACATACTGTAAGTCTTGATTCAGTCTGTATCATAATTACTTAGCTTTTTCAACAATTTGTACTAATCTCCATCTCTTTGTCTTAGACAGAGGACGAGTCTCCATGATCATAACTGTATCACCTACGTTAGCCTCATTATTCTCGTCATGTGCATGGTACTTCTTTGTCTTCTGGACAAATTTACCATAAATAGGGTGCATCTCCTTGAACTTAGCTGCAATAACAATGGTTTTATCCATCTTGTTGCTAATAACAACACCCTGTCTTACTTTTCTTAAATTTCTTGTTTCCATCTGGACCATTATTATTTGTTAAGTTCTCTCTGACGAAGTTCAGTTTTCATACGTGCAATATCACGACGAGCAACCTTAATCTCTGATGGATTCTCAAGTGGAGTTACATTATGATTGATCTTCTTCTTGTTCAAAGCATCAACAGCTGCCTCCAACTTCTCAACCAATTCTTTGGTCTCGATATTTTTAATTTCTGCAATCTTCATAATTAAGCGTTTTTATCGTAATCACGTCTAACAATAAACTTAGTCTTAACAGGAAGTTTCTGAGCGCAAAGGCGAAGACCTTCTTTTGCAATATCGAAACTAACTCCTTCAACTTCGAAGAGAATTCTTCCTGGTGTAACAGGTGCAACCCATCCTGCAGGATCACCCTTACCTTTACCCATACGGACATCAGCAGGCTTGCGAGTGATTGGCTTATCAGGGAAAATTCTAATCCAGACCTGACCTTGACGGTTCATATAGCGGTTCAATGCTACACGAGCTGCCTCAATCTGACGACTATCGATCCACTTTGATTCAAGAGTTTTGATACCAAAAGAACCGAAAGCCAATTGTGTACCTCTGTGAGCGTTGCCTTTGTTGCCACGACCATCTTGAGGTCTTCTATATTTAACTCTTTTTGGCTGTAACATGATAGCTTTCTAAAATTTAACGGTTATTGTTTCTTTTACGATTACCACCACGGTTGTTAGAGCGACCGTTACCACGGTTGTTGCTCTTATTGTCCTGTGAGAAGTTTGGAGTAAGATCAGCCTTACCATAAACCTCACCACGGCAAATCCAAACCTTAATACCAAGCAAACCTACCTTTGTAAGTGCCTCGCACTGGCAGTAGTCGATGTCTGCGCGGAATGTATGAAGAGGAGTACGACCCTCTTTGTACATTTCTTTACGTGCCATTTCAGCACCATTCAGACGACCTGTAATCTGTACCTTGATACCCTCAGCGCCAGCACGCATGGTGTTAGCAACTGCCATCTTGATAGCGCGACGATAAGCAATCATGTGCTCAATCTGAGTCGCAATATTCTTACCAACGATAGTAGCATCAAGTTCAGGCTTTTTAACCTCGAAGATGTTGATCTGAATATCTTTCTTATAAAGCTTCTTCAACTCTTCCTTCAACTTATCTACATCCTGACCACCTTTACCAATGACAATACCTGGACGGGCTGTACAAATAGTAATGGTAACAAGTTTCAATGTACGTTCGATAATAATACGAGAAATGCTTGCTTTAGCAAGACGCTCGTTAAGATACTTACGGATTTTCTGATCCTCAACGAGGTTATCACCGAAGTTCTTACCACCGAACCAATTTGAATCCCAACCACGGATAACACCAAGTCGGTTACTAATCGGATTAACTTTCTGTCCCATTCTACTTAATTATTTTTCGTCATTAGTTTTTGCATCAACAAAAAGAGTTACATGGTTAGAACGCTTACGAATTCTATAACCACGACCCTGTGGTGCAGGTCTCATACGTTTCATTGTAACGCCTTCGTCAACGAAGACCTTACTGATATAAAGCTCACCGTCTTCAGCCTTGCGATTATTCTTAGCTTCCCAGTTAGCGATAGCTGAACGAAGTAATTTCTCTACATCAGCTGATGCCTGCTTCTTAGAGAAGCGAAGTACTCCGAGTGCACGGTTAACCTCCATACCACGAATCATGTCTACTACATAGCGCATCTTACGTGGAGAAGAAGGAACGCCTACCAACTTTGCGAAGTACAAGTTTTTACGGGCTTCTTTCAATTTCTCAGCCGCAATATGTTTTCTTGCTCCCATTATTTACTTAAATTTTAAATGGTTTAACCCTTAGCTTACTTTCTGTTACCAGAGTGACCGCCAAAGCGACGTGTTGGAGCAAACTCTCCAAGCTTGTGGCCAACCATATTCTCTGTAACATAAACAGGGATAAATTTGTTACCGTTATGAACTGCAACAGTATGTCCTACGAAATCAGGAGATATCATTGAAGCTCTAGCCCATGTCTTAACAACATTCTTCTTGCCACTCTCGTTCATAGCGAGAATCTTCTTCTCGAGAGAAACGTTGATGTATGGACCTTTTTTAAGTGAACGACTCATAATTTACTCTTTATTTTTTGTTAGCTCTTTCGATAATATACTTGTTAGAAAGCTTCTTAGGTGCGCGAGTCTTAAGACCCTTAGCGTACAAGCCCTTACGTGAACGTGGGTGACCACCACTCTGGCGACCTTCACCACCACCCATTGGGTGATCAACAGGGTTCATAACAACACCACGGTTGTGTGGACGACGACCCAACCAGCGAGAACGTCCAGCCTTACCAGACTGTTCAAGAGCGTGATCAGAGTTACCAACACTACCAACTGTAGCCTTACAAGCACTCAAAATCTGGCGTGTTTCACCAGAAGGGAGCTTAATTACACAATAACTGCCCTCACGAGAAGTCAACTGAGCAAAATTACCAGCCGAACGAACCAACAAAGCACCCTGACCAGGACGCAACTCGATGTTGTGGATCACTGTACCTACAGGGATGTTTGCCAAAGGAAGACAGTTACCGATCTCAGGAGCAGCTTCTGCACCTGACATCAAAGTAGCGCCTACCTCAAGTCCGTTAGGAGCAATAATGTAACGTTTTTCACCATCAGCGTAGTAAAGCAATGCGATACGAGCCGAACGGTTTGGATCGTACTCGATTGTCTTAACAACTGCTGGAACACCATCTTTCTCACGTTTGAAGTCGATTAAACGATACTTCTGCTTGTGACCACCGCCAATGTAGCGAACGGTCATCTTACCGGTGTTGTTTCGACCGCCGGTAGAACGTTTACCGTAAACGAGAGACTTCTCTGGCACGGATGCAGTAATATCCTCGAACGTGCCAATAACCTTGTGTCTTTGACCCGGAGTAACCGGTTTTAATTTACGTACTGCCATTTTTTATTTTAAATATTGCTGTAAAAATCAATTGTATCGCCCTCCTTAAGAGTAACGATTGCCTTCTTGAACGCATTCTTCTGACCCTTAACAAGACCTGCCTTAGTGTAACGGGCAGAGCGCTTGCCAGCGTAACGAATAGTGTTCACGTCAACTACTGTAACATTATACAGACTCTCAACTTCCTTCTTAATCTCGAGCTTATTAGCCTCAGGACGAACAACGAAGCCATAGCGGTTAGGCTGCTTGTCTGTAATCTTGGTCATCTTCTCAGTAACCAATGGTTTGATAATAAATGCCATATTCTAATATCTCCTTTATTTTGTTAAGATCTGGTCGATAGTCTCCAGCGACTTTTCTGTAATCACTACTACATCAGCGTTCAAAACTTTGTACGAATTGACGTTAGATGCGAGGATAACCTCAGCGCGCTGTAAGTTACGTGCAGACAAATATACGTTTTTATTTGATTCTGGCAAAACGAAGAGCACTTTTTTGCCCTCAATTTTAAGATTCTTAATAATACTTAAGAATTCTTTAGTCTTTGGAGCCTCAAATGTAAAGTCTTCCAACATTACAATTGCGCTTTCCTGTGCCTTATAAGACAGAGCAGACTTACGAGCAAGAATCTTTACTTTTTTGTTGAGCTTGAAGCGGTAATCACGTGGCTTAGGACCAAAAACGCGAGCACCACCTACGAGTACAGGTGAGTTAATATCACCACGGCGAGCACCACCGCCGCCCTTCTGACGACCAAGCTTACGAGTAGAACCGCTCATCTCGCTTCTCTCCTTAGACTTAGCTGTACCCTGACGCTGGTTAGCGAGATACTGCTTTACGTCAAGATAGAGAACGTGATCGTTAGGCTCAATGCCGAAGACTGCATCATTAAGAGCTACCTTGCGGCCGGTCTCCTGACCTTTGATATCTAATACGCTAACTTCCATTATTTCTCAATTAAAACAGTTGAACCTTTGCATCCAGCGAAAGAACCCTTAACAATAAGAAGATTCTGCTCTGGAATTACCTTTAACACCTGAAGGTTCTGAGTTGTAACTCTGTCACCTCCCATTTGGCCGCCCATGCGCATACCCTTGAATACCTTTGCAGGGTAAGAACAAGCACCAATAGATCCCGGCTTACGAGCGCGGTCATCCTGACCGTGAGTAGACTGACCTACACCACCGAATCCGTGACGCTTAACAACGCCCTGGAAGCCTTTACCCTTTGATGTACCAATTACATCAACGAACTTGCAATCGTTGAAGATTTCAACTGTAATTGTGTCACCGAGGTTGTACTCCTCATCAAACTTGAACTCGGCCAAGTGCTTCTTAGGTGTTGTGCCTGCCTTCTTGAAGATTCCCATCATAGGCTGAGAAGTACGCTTCTCCTTTGCCTCTTCGAAACCTAACTGATAAGCCTTGTAACCATCCTTTTCTACAGTTTTCACCTGGGTTACAACACAAGGACCTACTTCGATAACAGTGCACGGAATATTCTTACCGTCGGCACTGAAAACGGATGTCATTCCGATTTTCTTTCCAATTAATCCTGGCATTTCAATTTAATTTAAATAATTAGACTTTGATTTCTACTTCTACACCACTTGGCAATTCAAGCTTCATCAAGGCATCAACTGTCTTAGCTGTTGAGCTGTAGATGTCAATGAGACGCTTGAAATCTGAGAGCTGGAACTGCTCGCGAGACTTCTTGTTAACGAAAGTACTGCGGTTTACAGTAAAAATACGCTTGTGTGTTGGCAATGGAATAGGACCACTAACGATAGCGCCTGTTGCCTTTACAGCCTTCACAATCTTCTCAGCTGACTTGTCAACCAACTGGTGGTCGTAAGACTTCAGCTTAATTCTGATTTTCTGACTCATTTTTAAAATTAAGTTATTATTATATGAATTATTTAGTCTAATGGAAGAAGAGGTACGCTGCTTAAGAGTCATTCGCTAAGCAGCGCCTAATCTTACCGTTATTTCTTTGTTATTAAAGAAGATCTGCGTGACCCTTAACCTCCTCCAACACAGCCTTAGCAATTGTTGAAGAAAGAGGTGCATGATGATCGTACTCCATAGAACTTGTTGCACGACCAGAAGTGATAGTACGCAAAGCTGTTACATAACCGAACATCTCAGCCAATGGAACCATTGCCTTTACGATGCGAGCACCGCTACGACCTTCTTCCATACCCTGAACGAGACCACGGCGCTTGTTCAAGTCACCGATTACGTCACCCATGTTCTCTTCTGGAGTAACAACCTCTACCTTCATGATAGGCTCCATCAAAACTGGACCAGCCTTAGGGCAAAGTACCTTGAATGCCTGATGTGCTACCAACTCGAATGACAACTGGTCAGAGTCAACTGGGTGGAAGCTACCATCGGTCAAAGTCACCTTCAAACCTGTCATTGGGAAGCCACCGAGCACACCATTTGACAAGCAATCAGCGAAGCCCTTCTGTACAGATGGGATGAATTCCTTAGGAACGTTACCACCCTTAACCTCGTTGATGAACTGCAAGTCGCCTTCCTTGTAATCCTCGTCCTTAGGACCGATGGTTACATCGATACAAGCAAACTTACCGCGACCACCAGACTGCTTCTTATAAGTTTCACGGCTCTGAGCTGTCTTAGTGATAGCCTCCTTGTAGTTAACCTGAGGCTTACCCTGATTACACTCAACCTTGAACTCACGCTTCAAACGGTCGATGATGATATCCAAGTGGAGCTCACCCATACCAGAGATAATTGTCTGACCGCTCTGCTCGTCTGTACGAACTGTGAAGGTTGGATCCTCCTCAGCCAACTTAGCGAGACCATTATCCATCTTAGCGATGTCTGCCTGGCTCTTTGGCTCTACTGCGATAGAAATCACAGTATCAGGGAATGTCATAGACTCCAATACGATTGGGTGTTCCTCGTCACAGAGTGTATCACCTGTACGGATATCCTTGAAACCTACACCTGCACCGATATCACCAGCATCGATAGACTCCATTGGGATTTCCTGCTTAGAGTTCATCTGGAACAGACGGCTGATACGCTCGCGCTTGCCAGAACGTGGGTTGTAAACATAAGAACCAGCAACGACCTTACCTGAGTAAACGCGGAAGAATACCAAGCGGCCCATGAATGGGTCAGTAGCAATCTTAAATGCGAGAGCAGATGTTGGTTCATCCTCAGATGGTTTACGATCCTCTTCCTCCTCTGTATCAGGGTTAGTACCGATGATATTTGGAGTATCCATTGGTGAAGGCAAGAATGCACATACATAGTCGAGCAATGGCTGAACACCCTTGTTCTTGTATGAAGAACCGAGCAACATTGGGCAGCACTCCATAGCACAGCAACCCTTACGGATAGCAGCAAGAAGCTTTTCTTCTGGAATATCCTTACCATCAAGATAAAGTTCCATAACCTCATCATCGAAGTTTGCAGCACCCTCAAGGAGCTTATCACGCCACTCAGCAGCCTCGTCAGCCAAGTCTGCAGGGATATCCTCTACATCATACTCAGCACCCATAGTCTCATCGTGCCAAAGGATAGCCTTCATCTTAATGAGGTCAACTACGCCCTTGAAGTTCTCCTCTGCACCAATAGGAATCTGAATAGCAATTGGATTAGCGCCCAAGATATCCTTCATCTGCTGAACTGTCTCGAAGAAGTTAGCACCAGAACGGTCCATCTTGTTTACATAACCGATACGAGGTACATTATACTTATCAGCCTGACGCCACACAGTCTCAGACTGTGGCTGAACACCATCAGCTGCAGAATATGTAGCAACAGCACCATCAAGTACACGGAGAGAACGCTCAACCTCAGCAGTGAAGTCAACGTGTCCCGGAGTATCGATCAAGTTGATCTTATAAGACTTACCGAGATAGTTCCAGTTACAAGTTGTAGCCGCAGAAGTGATAGTAATACCACGCTCCTGCTCCTGGGCCATCCAGTCCATTGTAGCAGCACCATCGTGTACCTCACCTATCTTATGAGTCTTACCTGTATAGAACAAAATACGCTCAGAAGTTGTTGTCTTACCAGCATCGATATGCGCCATGATACCGATGTTACGAGTCAAATGTAAATCGCGATTTGCCATTTTCTTTTAACTATATTATATATTAAATTAGAATCTAAAGTGAGCGAACGCACGGTTAGCCTCAGCCATACGATGCATATCCTCCTTACGCTTAAATGCACCACCCTGATTATTAAAAGCATCCATAATCTCTGCAGCAAGCTTATCAGCCATAGTCTTACCACCGCGCTTACGTGCAAAAAGAATAAGATTCTTCATAGAAATACTCTCCTTACGATCAGGACGAATCTCTGTAGGAACCTGGAAGGTTGCACCACCGATACGACGGCTTTTAACCTCTACCTGAGGAGTAATATTATCAAGTGCCTGCTTCCAGATTTCAAGAGCAGACTTTTCCTCGTTAGACATCTTAGCCTTTACAATGTCAAGTGCATTGTAGAAAATCTCATAAGATGTATTCTTCTTTCCATCATACATCAAATGATTTACGAACTTTGAGACCTTCTGGTCATTGAAGACAGGATCTGGAAGGATCACTCTCTTCTTTGGTTTTGCTTTTCTCATTTTAAATAAAACTTTTTTTTAATTCTGCATGGGGCTGTATAATGTTCTTCAACGCTCGCACCCGAGCATTTACTCAACCTGATTACTTCTCCAGCAAAACTTTTATTAAATATTTTAACCCCAACTCCCGACCTTCTCCGACCGTGAGTCTGCGGTTTTGTCTAAAATTTAAGAAGCTATATTACTTCTTTGCCTTAGGACGTTTAGCTCCGTACTTAGAACGACGCTGTGTACGATTCGCAACACCTGCAGTATCAAGTGTACCACGAACAATGTGATAACGTACACCAGGAAGGTCCTTTACACGACCACCGCGAACCAAAACAATTGAGTGCTCCTGCAAGTTGTGACCCTCTCCTGGAATATAAGAGTTTACTTCCTTTGAGTTTGTCAAACGTACACGTGCAACTTTACGCATTGCTGAATTAGGCTTCTTAGGAGTTGTTGTATAAACACGAACACAAACACCACGACGCTGAGGACAAGAATCCAAAGCTGGTGACTTGCTCTTGTCTACAAGAACTCGTCTGCCTTTTCTTACTAACTGTGAAATAGTAGGCATAATTTTACTTTTTAATTTATATATTTATTTTTATTTATTGTCTTATTTCGATGTAAGCCACTACTTTATAGAGCCTTTTCGGGGTGCAAAGGTACGATTTTTTCGGCAAACTACCTAAATATTAAGGAGACTTTTAAAAAACGAAGGCTAGTTTTAACTTTATATAACTATTAAAAACGAATATTATAAAGAAAAAGCGGAATTTAGCAGAGAATTTAGTCTTAGTATGTATGCTGTAGTACATTATGCCTCACCTTTTGGTGTGCCGAATGGAGCGATTGTACGTTCTTGCTCATCAGACAACTTAATTTTACCGAAGGACTGCTCATAGTTATAAATATTGCTCTGCAATGCCTGGAGCAATCGCTTAGCATGCTCAGGTGCCATGATAACACGACTCTTGATCTGAGGCGCAGGCATGCCAGGAAGTGCACATGCAAAATCCAAGATGAAGTCTGAACTAGAATGAGTAATCAGTGCCAAGTTAGAGTATGTACCCTCTGCAACTTCAGGGCTGATGCCCATCTGGAACTGATTCTGCTGCTGTTGATTATTCTTATTTTCTTCCATAATTTTACTAAGTTAATAGGATTAAACTTTAAATGATAGTGCAAATTTACACATAATATCTGAAAAAAACGAATAATCTGCCACTTATTTTTAAAAAAACATCATAAGACAACAGAAGATGGAATCTTGATTCTTTGCTTTTTTCATCTGTTACAGATAATAAAAGGGTGCGCCATAGACTTATGACGCACCCTCATTATACCTATTTATATATAGTACTCTATTCTACGATTATTCTCCTATTGGAGAATCAGCATAGTCGAGCACATTTTTCTTATTAGCCTGCATACGCTCATATTCTTCTTTAGAGCCTACGATGAGCTTATCCCACTGACGAAGACCAGTACCTGCAGGAATCAAGTGACCACAGATAACATTCTCCTTCATACCCTCAAGGTAATCAACCTTACCACGGATAGCAGCCTCATTCAAAACCTTAGTAGTTTCCTGGAATGATGCAGCACTCATAAAGCTCTTAGTACCAAGAGCAGCACGAGTAATACCCTGGAGGATCTGTGTAGAAGTTGCAGATACGGCATCACGAACCTGTACAAGTTTCAAGTCGCGACGCTTCAATGCAGAATTCTCATCACGCAATCTACGAGCCGTTATGATCTGACCTGGTTTGAGACTTTCACTATCACCACCGTCAGTAACAACTTTCTTACCCCAGATACGATCATTCTCTTCTGCAAAGTCAAGTTTATCAACCAACTCTTGCTCCAAGAAGGTAGTATCACCTGGATCGTCAATACGAACCTTACGCATCATCTGACGTACCACAACCTCGAAATGCTTATCATTAATAGCCACACCCTGAAGACGGTAAACGTCCTGGATCTGGTTAACAATATATTCCTGAACAGCGGTAGGACCCATGATGGCGAGAATATCGCCAGGAGTTACACTACCATCAGAAAGAGGAGTACCAGCACGTACAGCATCATGTTCCTGTACCAAGATCTGCTTAGAAAGAGATACAAGATACTTCTTCTGATCGCCTGTCTTAGATGTCACGATGATCTCACGATTACCACGCTTTACCTTACCCATAGTTACCTCACCATCGATTTCAGATACAACAGCAGGGTTAGAAGGGTTACGAGCCTCAAGAAGCTCAGTTACACGAGGGAGACCACCAGTGATATCACCTGCACCACCTACAGCACGAGGAATCTTAACCAAAACCTCACCGGTATTAATTGTCTGTCCATCCTCAACTGCCAAGTGACCACCTACAGGGAAGTTGTATGTACCAAGGATTTCACCATTAGCATCGATAACATCACAAGATGGAACCATTGCCTTATTCTTGGAATCGGTGATAATCTTCTCCTCCAAACCTGTAGTCTCATCGACCTCAGCACGATAAGTCTGATCCTTCTGAACGTCATTGAACTTCAATGTACCCGCATACTGGCTGACGATAACGGCGTTGAATGGATCCCAACGAGCGATAACGGTATCCTTCTCTACGATTTCACCCTCCTTGTGATACAATGAAGAACCGTAAGGAACATTCAAAGTTGCAAGAACGATGTTTGTATTAGGATCCACGAAACGGATTTCAGCCAAGTGGCTTACTACCTTTTCGCACTTGATATCGTTGCCTTCCTCATCTTCCTCTACGAATGGTACTGTGCTCAACTCGTCAAACTCGATACGAGACTTATTCTTCGCAGCAATCTTAGCATTGGCAGCAGCATTAGATGCAATACCACCGGCGTGGAATGTACGGAGAGTCAACTGAGTACCTGGCTCACCAATAGCTTGAGCAGCGATGACACCAACGGCTTCACCCAACTGTACCATACGGGCTGTTGCCAAGTTACGGCCATAGCACTTCATGCAGACACCCTTTTTGCTCTCACAGGTGAGAACCGAACGAATTTCAACACTCTCGATAGGAGATTCATCAATAGCCTTTGCCTTAGCCTCGGTGATTTCTTCACCAGATTTGACAATCAGTTCACCAGTTGTTGGATGAATAACATCATGCACAGAAACACGACCCAAAATACGCTCATAAAGAGATGAAATAATCTCATCACCATTCTTTAAAGCTGTACAAACCAAGCCACGCAATGTACCACAATCCTCTTCGGTGATAATAACATCGTGAGAAACGTCTACAAGACGACGAGTCAAATAACCAGCATCGGCAGTCTTCATAGCGGTATCAGCAAGACCCTTACGGGCACCGTGAGAAGCGATAAAGTACTCCAATACAGACATACCCTCCTTAAAGTTAGAAAGGATAGGGTTCTCGATGATCTGCGCGCCCTCTGCACCAGCCTTCTGAGGTTTAGCCATCAAACCACGCATACCAGACAACTGCTTAATCTGATCCTTAGAACCACGGGCTCCGGAATCAAGCATCATGTATACGGCGTTGAATCCCTGGTCAGCTTCGGTCATCTCCTTCATCAAGATATTACCCAAATCTGTATTTACGTGAGTCCACGCATCAATAACCTGGTTGTATCGTTCCTTGTTGGTGATGAAACCCATATTATAGTTATTGGTAATTTCCTCAACCTCCTTGCGACCGCGCTCAACAATAGCTTCCTTCTCTGGTGGAATAATAATATCACCAAGGTTGAATGACAATCCTGCGACATAAGCCATACGATAACCTAAGTTCTTGATTCCATCAAGGAATTCACAAGCCTTAGCCATACCAACAGCCTTGATAACATTAGAAATCAAACCACGGAGGGTTTTCTTGGAAATCACATCATTGAAGAAGCCAACTTCATCAGGAATGATACCATTAACGATGACACGTCCAACAGAAGTTTCTACCATTCGCTTCTGGATTGTACCATCAACCAAGTCGTCAACTACAACCTTAATCAAAGCATGAAGATCACATCGGCCCTCGTTACGAGCAATCAATGCCTCTTCAGGACCATAGAATGTCAAGCCCTCACCCTTTGCACCTGGGCGAATCTTGGTAATATAGTAAAGACCAAGCACCATATCCTGAGAAGGAACGGTGATAGGCGCACCATTAGCTGGGTTGAGAATATTATGACTCTGAAGCATCAGGATTTGAGCCTCCAAAACAGCCTCATTGCTCAATGGAAGGTGAACAGCCATCTGGTCACCATCGAAGTCGGCGTTGAACGCTGTACATGCCAATGGATGCAACTGAATAGCCTTACCCTCAATCATCTTAGGCTGGAATGCCTGGATACCGAGTCGGTGAAGCGTAGGGGCACGGTTCAACATAACCGGATGACCCTTCATCACATTCTCAAGAATATCCCAGATAACTGGCTCGCGACGATCAACAATCTTCTTGGCACTCTTAACAGTCTTAACGATACCACGCTCAATCAACTTACGGATGATAAACGGTTTGTAAAGCTCTGCAGCCATCAGTTTTGGAAGACCACACTCACCCATCTTCAACTCTGGACCTACAACGATTACAGAACGGGCAGAATAGTCAACACGCTTACCCAGCAAGTTCTGACGGAAACGACCCTGCTTACCCTTTAAAGAGTCAGAGAGTGACTTCAAAGGACGATTGCTCTCACTCTTTACAGCAGAACTCTTGCGTGAGTTGTCGAACAAGCTGTCAACAGCCTCCTGCAACATACGCTTCTCGTTACGGAGAATAACCTCAGGAGCCTTGATCTCAACCAATCTCTTCAAACGGTTGTTACGGATAATCACACGACGATAGAGGTCATTCAAGTCTGATGTTGCAAAACGACCACCATCCAATGGTACCAACGGACGAAGCTCAGGTGGAGTAACAGGAATAATCTTCATGATCATCCATTCTGGCTTGTTAATACCTTTACTAGCACGGAAACCTTCTACAACTTGCAGACGCTTCAGAGCCTCAGTTTTACGCTGCTGACTTGAATCGTTATTTGCGCGATCGCGGAGTTCGTATGACAAAGAGTCAAGGTCTACATTCTGGAGCAACTGATAAATTGCTTCAGCACCCATTTTTGCTATAAACTTATTAGGGTCCGTATCGTCCAAAAGTTCATTGTCACCATTAGGATCATACTGGTCAAGAAGAGCCATATATTCATCTTCTGACAAGAGATCAAGTTTGTGAGAACCGTTCAATTCAAGACCATCAGCATCAGTCTTTCCCTCAAGAATACCAGGCTGGATAACTACATACTTCTCGTAGTAAATGACAGCATCAAGTTTCTTAGTCGGCATACCCAAAAGGTAACCAATCTTATTTGGAAGAGAACGGAAATACCAAATATGAGCAACAGGTACGACAAGCTCAATGTGACCAGAGCGTTCACGACGAACTTTCTTCTCTGTAACCTCTACACCGCATCGGTCGCAGACGATTCCCTTATAACGGATACGCTTGTACTTGCCGCAGGCGCATTCATAGTCCTTAGTAGGACCAAAAATACGCTCGCAGAACAAGCCATCACGCTCCGGCTTATATGTACGATAATTAATGGTTTCCGGTTTAGTAACCTCACCATACGAATTTTCCAAGATCTCCTCTGGCGAAGCGAGACCGATGGTAATCTTCGTAAAATTATTCTTTACCTTTGTATCTTTTTTGAAAGCCATGTTTCTATATATAAATTAGGGGTTCTCAAAATTAATCAAGTTTGATGCTCAAACCAAGGCCACGAAGCTCATGGAGCAATACGTTAAGTGACTCAGGAATACCAGGAGTTGGCATTGGATCGCCCTTTACGATTGCTTCGTATGCCTTGCTACGTCCTACAACATCATCTGACTTAACAGTCAGGATCTCCTGCAAAACGTGGCTTGCACCGAATGCCTCGATAGCCCAGACCTCCATCTCTCCGAATCGCTGACCACCAAACTGTGCTTTACCACCAAGTGGCTGTTGTGTAATCAAAGAGTATGGACCGATAGAACGAGCGTGCATCTTATCCTCAACCATATGACCCAACTTCAAGAAGTAAGTCATACCAACAGTAGCTGGCTGGTCAAACTGCTCTCCTGTCTCACCATCATAAAGGTAAGTAGAGCAGAAACGTGGCAAGCCTGCCTTATCTGTCCATTCAGAGAGATCATCCAATTTAGCTCCATCAAAGATAGGAGTAGCAAACTTTACACCCAACTTTTTACCTGCAGCACCCAAGATACACTCGAATATCTGACCAAGATTCATACGTGAAGGCACACCCAATGGATTCAATACCATATCAACAGGACGACCGTCAGCCATAAATGGCATATCCTCCAAACGAACTACCTTAGACACAATACCCTTATTACCATGACGACCGGCAAGTTTATCACCAACCTGGATCTTACGCTTCTTAGCAATATATACCTTAGCCATCTGAAGAATACCTGATGGAAGTTCATCACCAATAGTGATAGCAAACTTACGACGCTTTAATTCAGCATCAAGTTGCTTATACTTGCGGATATAGTTCATAATAAGTCTCTGAATCAAGCCATTGGTATGCTCATCCTTAGTCCACTTATTAGACTGAACACCATCATACTCCAAATTCTTCAAGGCTGTAGCAGTAAAGGTACTGCCCTTGGTGATAATCTCAGCACCTGTATAATCCTTAACACCCTCAGAAGTCATACCTTCTGTAAGCGTAAGTAACTTGTCTACGAGGATATCCTTCAAGTCATCACCCTTTGCCTCATACTCCTCATCAATCTTAGCAAGAATAATCTTATCCTGCTTCTTTGACTCACGGGTCTTGATAGCACGAGAGAACAACTTCTTGTCAATAACAACACCGCTCAATGATGGATTTGCCTTCAATGAAGAATCCTTCACATCACCAGCCTTATCACCAAAGATAGCGCGAAGCAACTTCTCTTCTGGTGAAGGATCACTTTCACCCTTAGGCGAGATCTTACCAATCATGATATCACCTGGTTCAATTCTTGCACCAACACGCACGATACCATTATCATCAAGATCCTTTGTAGCTTCCTCGCTGACATTAGGGATATCAGATGTGAATTCCTCTACACCACGCTTAGTTTCACGGACATCAAGAGAGTATTCGTCAACATGTACAGATGTCAATACGTCATCACGAACCATACGTTCAGAAATAACAACAGCATCCTCATAGTTGTAACCCTTCCAAGGAATATAAGCTACAAGCAAGTTACGGCCCAAAGCCAACTCACCGTTTTCTGTTGCATAACCCTCAGTCAGGATATCACCCTTCTTTACACGCTGTCCCTTATTACAGATAGGACGCAAGTCGATGGTCATATTCTGGTTGGTACGACGGAACTTAGGAATACGATACTCCTTCAAAGCTGGTTCGAAGCTTACAAACTCATCGTCTTCTGTGCGATCGTAAAGGATACGGATAGTTGTAGCATCAACATATTCGATAACGCCCTCACCTTCTGCAGTAACCATAGTACGTGAATCCTCACAAACTTGCTTCTCAAGACCAGTACCAACTATTGGTGCATCATTATGAAGCAATGGTACAGCCTGACGCATCATGTTACATCCCATCAACGCACGGTGACCATCATCATGCTCCAAGAATGGAATCAAACCTGCGGATACAGAAGCAATCTGCTGTGGAGAGACGTCAACATAATCAACTTGATCCGGACCTACAACAGGATAATCAGCATCCTGACGACACTTTACTACATCACGAATGAAAGAACCATCAACAGTCAAAGGCGCATTACCCTGACCGATAATCTTAGACTCTTCATCTTCAGCAGTCAAGTATACAACATCCTCATTAGCCATATCGACCTTGCTATCATTCACCTTACGGTAAGGAGTAACAATAAAACCAAGATCATTAATCTTTGCATACATACAGAGAGAAGAAATCAAACCGATGTTTGGACCTTCAGGACTCTCAATAGGGCAAAGACGACCATAGTGTGTATAATGTACGTCACGAACCTCGAAACCGGCACGCTCACGAGACAAACCACCAGGACCTAAGGCAGAAAGACGACGCTTATGAGTTACCTCAGCCAGAGGGTTAGTCTGGTCCATGAACTGTGACAATGGATTAGTTCCAAAGAAAGAATTGATAACACTAGAGATTGTCTTAGCATTAATCAAATCAGTTGGAGTAAACACCTCATTGTCGCGAACATTCATACGTTCACGGATAGTACGGGTCATACGTGCCAAACCAATAGAGAACTGGTTAGCCAACTGCTCACCTACAGTACGAACACGACGATTAGACAAGTGGTCGATATCGTCAACTGTTGCACTAGAGTTGATCAGCTGAATAAGATATTTAATGATCTCAATAATATCTTCCTTAGTCAAGACACGAACATCAATGTCAGTATCAAGATTCAATTTCTTATTGATACGATAACGACCTACCTCACCCAGATCGTAACGCTTATCAGAGAAGAACAGGTTTTGGAAAACCTCACGTGCACTTGCGTCATCTGCAGGATCAGCATTACGCAACTGACGATAGATATAGTTAACAGCTTCCTTCTCAGAGTTACTTGGATCCTTTGCCAAAGTATTGAAGATAATAGTAAACTTGTTGGCAGCTTCCTCATCCTTATGAAGCAGAACAGTCTGCGCTCCACTCTCAACAATCTCCTCAATATTATCAGCAGTAAGTTCAGTCTCACGCTCCATGATTACTTCATTACGCTCGATAGATACTACTTCACCGGTATCCTCATCAACGAAGTCCTCATTCCAACTCTTCAAAACACGAGCAGCAAGCTTACGACCAATAGCAGCCTTCATATTCTTCTTGTTAACCTTCACCTCCTCGGCGAGATCAAAAATCTGAAGAATATCCTTATCCTGTTCGTAACCAATAGCACGCAACAATGTGGTTACAGGCAACTTCTTCTTACGATCGATATATGCATACATTACATTGTTAATGTCAGTTGCAAATTCAATCCAGCTTCCCTTGAAAGGAATGATACGAGCAGAATAAAGCATGGTACCATTTGCATGAACGCCCTGGCTAAAGAACACACCAGGAGAGCGATGAAGCTGAGAAACAACAACACGCTCAGCACCATTAATCACGAAAGTACCATTATCGGTCATATATGGGATAGTACCAAGGAACACATCCTGAATAAATGTACCGAAATCCTCATGATCAGGATCAGTACAATACAGTTTCATCTTAGCCTTCAAAGGTACACTATATGTAAGACCACGCTCCAAACACTCATCAATAGAATAGCGAGGAGGGTCGATATAGTAATCCAAGAACTCAAGAACGAAATTGTTACGTGTATCGGTAATAGGGAAGTTCTCAGAGAACACCTTATACAAACCGTCATTCTTGCGTTCCTCAGGCGGAGTATCCAACTGTAAGAAGTCCTTGAAAGACTTTAACTGCACATCGAGGAAATCCGGATATGGATACGGATTATGCACGCTGGCAAAATTTACTCTGTTATCAACAATTTTTGTAGCCATTAGAAGTTATTAAATGGGTTTTATTAATAATATAATAAAAGACACAAAAAGGTTAGGACTCACCTACTTGGAGAATCCTAACCATTTATATAAAAAATGTATTACTCTAATTACTTGAGCTCTACCTTAGCACCGGCCTCTTCGATAGCCTTCTTAAGGTTCTCAGCCTCGTCCTTAGCTACACCTTCCTTGATTGTAGAAGGAGCACCGTCTACGAGATCCTTAGCCTCTTTCAAACCGAGACCACAAGCCTCCTTAACAGCCTTTACAACCTGGAGCTTAGCGCCACCAACCTCAGCGAGGACTACGTCGAATGTAGACTTCTCCTCAGCTGCAGCTGCACCACCAGCAGCAGGACCAGCAGCTACAGCTACAGCTGCAGCAGCAGGCTCAATACCATACTCGTCCTTGAGGACTGTTGCCAACTCATTAACTTCCTTAACAGTAAGATTTACTAACTCTTCTGCAATAGCTTTGATATCTGCCATTTTATTCTAAATTTTATTTTTGTTTATACTATAATTAATGATAACATTGTGATTGATTACTCAGGACGCTCGCCCAATGTCTTAAGCACACCATGAATAGTGTTGCTTCCTGATTGAAGAGCTGAAACAACGTTCTTTGCAGGTGACTGGAGCAAAGCAACAATCTCTGCGATAACTTCGTTCTTGCTCTTGAGAGCTGAAAGCTCTGCAAGTTTGTCTGCGCCAACGTAGAAGCTTTCCTCTGCATAAGCAGCCTTCAATGTTGGAACATCATCCTTGTCATATTCCTTCAACAACTTAGCTGGTACATTAGCTGTATTAGCAAACAACACAGCAGTAGTACCCTTCAAGTAGCCATAGAGCTCAGAGAAATCGATATCTGAAGCCTCGAACGCCTTGTGAAGCAAGGAATTCTTAACAACAACCATCTTAATCTCGCTCTGGAAGCACTTACGACGGAGTGCGCTTGTCTTCTCTGCATTCAATCCTGTAACATCTACAAGATAGAAATGAGGAAACTCCTGCAACTTCTGTCCAAGCTCAGCGATAATAGTATCTTTAACTTCTTTCTTCATTTTACAAAACTTTTAGAGTTATTCAACTGATTTAGGATCAATCTTGATACCCTTACTCATAGTGCTAGAAATAAAGATACTCTTGATATATGTACCTTTAGCAGCAGCAGGCTTCAGCTTGATAACTGTGTTGATGAACTCCTTAGCATTTCCATAGATCTGCTCAGAAGTCATGCCAACCTTACCGATTGAAGTATGGATAATACCAGCCTTATCAACCTTAAAGTCGATCTTACCTTGCTTAACTTCCTTTACTGCCTTAGCAACATCCATAGTTACAGTGCCACTCTTAGGGTTAGGCATCAAACCACGAGGACCGAGTACACGACCCAAAGGACCAATCTTACCCATACAAGAAGGCATTGTGATGATGACATCAATATCTGTCCAACCACCCTTAATCTTCTCAACGTATTCGTCAAGACCTACATAATCAGCGCCTGCTTCCTTAGCAGCAGCTTCCTGATCAGGAGTACAGAGTGCGAGCACGCGAGTAACCTTACCTGTTCCGTTTGGCAATGAAACAACGCCACGAACCATCTGGTTAGCCTTACGTGGATCAACACCTAAGCGTACATCAATATCAAGAGATGCATCAAACTTGGTAGTGGTAATTTCCTTTACCAACTCTGAAGCCTCCTTCAATGTGTATGCCTTCCCTGCTTCAACCTTATCAGCTACTGATTTTTGATTTTTTGTCAGTTTACTCATTTTTCTAATTGAAGTTTTAAATTATTTACCAGGGAAGTCCCCTTTTACAGTAATACCCATACTTCTTGCAGTACCAGCGATGAGCTTCATAGCTGATTCTACAGTAAAGCAGTTCAAGTCCTTCATCTTATCCTCAGCGATTACCTTTACCTGATCCCAAGTAAGAGAAGCAACCTTCTGACGATTAGGCTGAGCAGAACCTGACTTGATTTTGGCAGCCTCTTTCAATTGAACTGCAGCAGGTGGAGTCTTGATAATAAAATCAAAAGACTTGTCAGTATAATAAGTAATAACTACTGGCAACACTTTACCTGCTTTGTCCTGGGTACGGGCGTTGAATTCCTTGCAGAATCCCATAATATTAATACCCTTAGAACCCAATGCAGGTCCTACTGGAGGTGAAGGATTCGCAGCGCCACCTTTAATCTGTAATTTGATTAATCCAGCAACTTCTTTAGCCATTTCTTTGTTAATATTTAAAATTGAAACTTATAAGGAATAACAATCTCGTAACAGAATCCTATTCCTTTTCTACTTGCATAAAACCTAATTCCAACGGAGTTTTACGTCCGAAGATCTTAACCGTAACTTTCAGCTTATGCTTTTCAGCATTAACCTCTTCAACGATTCCGCTGAAACCACTGAATGGACCTTCCATAACCTTAACGGTATCATTAACCAAGTAAGGACAATCAAGATTCTCCTCAAACTCAGTCTCCTCAGCAGAACCCAGCATACGATTGATATCGCGCTGTGGAACTGGTGTTGGTTCATCCAAACCTCCAAGGAAACCCAAAACATTAGGGAGGAAACGCAACGTATGCGCTACATCACCCTTCAGTTTGGCCTCCACAAAAACATAACCTGGAAGAGAGACCTTTTCTTTAATAACTCTCTTTCCATTACGCACAGTTGCATGCTTCTCAACTGGAATCAACACCTGAGAAACATTTGCTGCTAGTAAGTCATTGTGCTTCATTTCAGCTTCGATGTATTCTTTCACCTTAGCTTCCTTACCGCTAACGGCTTTAAGCACATACCATTTATTTCCTGCGTCTGCCATTTCCTTAAAAAATTAACCTGGATAAACTACACCCATAAAGGCTTTGAAAATAGAATCCATCGCGAACACAACAAGTGCAATGACTAGGGAAGCAGATAATACAACCATTGCACTATGAGTAAGTTCGGCACGTGATGGCCAAGTAGTCTTATGCGCAAGTTCATCGTAACATGCCTTGCAATAATTTACTATTTTATTCATATTATCTTCTATTTAGCACGGGTTGAAGGGCTCGAACCCTCGACACCTGGTTTTGGAGACCAGTGCTCTACCAACTGAGCTAAACCCGTAGAAAGACTCCCGCTCCCTTAGGAGGGGAGTCTGATATATATAGCAAATTAGATAAATCTAAATTACTTGATATCGTCGAGAATAGTTGTAATCTGACCAGAACCTACTGTACGACCACCCTCACGGATAGCGAAACGAAGACCCTCGTTCAAAGCAACCTTGTAGATCAACTCTACCTCAATCTCTACGTTATCACCAGGCATTACCATCTCAACTCCCTCTGGAAGCTTGATTTCACCTGTACAGTCCATAGTACGGAGATAGAACTGAGGACGATACTTGTTACCGAATGGAGTGTGACGACCACCCTCTTCCTTCTTCAATACATAGATAGAAGCCTTGAAGTGATCGTGAGGAGTAATAGCACCTGGGTGTACAACTACCATACCACGCTTAACCTCAGCCTTATCGATACCACGGAGAAGCAAACCTACGTTATCACCAGCTTCACCCTCTGCAAGGATCTTACGGAACATCTCAACACCAGTAATAACTGACTTCTTGTCCTCACCAAGACCGAGCAACTGAACTTCGTCACCTACCTTGCAACGACCAGTCTCAATACGACCTGTAGCAACAGTACCACGACCTGTAATTGAGAATACATCCTCGATAGGCATCAAGAATGGCTTATCAATCTCGCGCTCTGGCTCCTGAATCCACTCATCAACTGTATCCATCAAAGTCTCAACAGACTTAACCCACTTCTCAACACCGTTCAAAGCACCGAGAGCAGAACCACGTACAATTGGAGTATCCTCCTCGTAACCATACTGCTCGAGGATCTCACGAAGCTCCATCTCAACGAGCTCAAGCATCTCCTCATCATCAACCATATCGCACTTGTTCAAGAAAACAACCAAACGAGGTACGTTTACCTGACGTGCAAGAAGTACGTGCTCACGTGTCTGTGGCATAGGACCATCAGTAGCAGCACAAACCAAGATTGCACCATCCATCTGAGCAGCACCAGTAACCATGTTCTTTACATAGTCAGCGTGTCCAGGACAGTCAACGTGTGCATAGTGACGCTTTGCTGTCTCATACTCGATGTGAGCAGAGTTGATAGTGATACCACGCTCTTTCTCCTCAGGAGCATTATCAATCTGATCGAATGACTTAACTGCCTCAGATGTACCGAGCTTCTCGTTCAATACCTTAGAGATAGCAGCGGTCAGAGTAGTCTTACCATGGTCAACATGACCAATTGTACCAATGTTAACATGCGGTTTGGTACGCACGAATTCTTCTTTAGCCATAGCTTTTCTTTTTATTTATATAAATGAATAATCTGTTCCTCTACCATCCTAAGCATCTAGAACGATAGAGCTGTAACTGAGAGTTGAACTCAGGACCTCTTCCTTACCAAGGAAGTGCTCTACCACTGAGCTATTACAGCAAGTTAATAAATTGAGCGGAAAACGGGGCTCAAACCCGCGACCCCCAGCTTGGAAGGCTAGTGCTCTATCAACTGAGCTATTTCCGCTTATCAAAGAAAGTGGGTAGTGATGGATTCGAACCACCGAAGGCATAGCCAGCAGATTTACAGT
>NZ_VZBE01000032.1:0-46524 GCF_009494835.1 Segatella copri | reverse complement strand
CAACTTTAATCCATTCAAAAGTAGATGTAAAGATTATCGGCTATGGCTACAATAACAAATCAATTTTAATGAAGTAACCTCTTCATAACTATCTGATTATTTGATGTTTCTGAATGCAAAAATACATTTTTTATTTCAAAGAGCACAAAAAGTCGTCCTTAAAAATGTATAAAACCACAAAAAGTCGTCCTTAAAAGTGTAGAAAGTCACAAAAAGTCGTCCTTAAAAATGTATTTGTATCATACATCTAACAAAATCAAAGCGGACAAACTGGAGAATTACTTCTTTCTGATTGAAGCAGAACAAACATAGCGACACCGTACAGAAACAGATTACGATGAACGATTTGTTTAAAAGAAAGTCTCCCGACAGGTGTCAATAGAAAGTCTCCCGACAGGCGTCCCGGCGGATTTGAAATCGCCGAACGCCTAACGAGATAATCTGCGCTAATATGCTTTTTTCATACCATTAGCGCAGATTATCCACGAATAATTTGCGCTAATGGGGATTTTTTTATATCTTTGCGCAGAAAATAAGCTGCACTCGCAATTTGAAAGCAAGCTTTCATTGCGCTCGCTTGCATTATTCTTTGCCAAAAGAAAATAACGAAAGATATGGAACAGAGACTGATAGGAAGAGAAGCAGAACTCAAACTGCTCAATGAATATATAAACTCCGATAAATCAGAGTTTATCGCCGTCTATGGAAGACGACGTGTAGGCAAGACTTTTCTCATCAGAAAAGCCGTAGAGGACCATTTTGCCTTCTTTATGACAGGAATGAACGGAGTTGCCAAAGGCGAACAGCTTGTCAACTTCAGCATTGCCCTGCAAAAATATACCCACTCCACCACTCTGCAGACATTCAAGAGCTGGCTGCTGGCATTCTATGCCCTGTCACAATACATAGAAACACTTCCGGAAGGCAAGAAAGTAATATTCATCGATGAATTGCCATGGATGGATACCGCCAAATCGGGATTCATACCAGCACTGGAAAACTTCTGGAACAGCTGGGCTGTACTGCGCAACGACATCAAACTCATCGTTTGCGGATCCGCCACCTCCTGGATGATCAACAACCTGATTCGCAACCGTGGTGGCTTGCACAACCGACTGACCCATCATCTGATTGTAAAACCATTCACCCTGCACGAATGCGAAGAATACTTCAAGGCTTACCACTTCGGCTACAGCCGAAAACAGATAGCAGAATGCTATATGGTTATGGGAGGAATACCTTATTATCTGTCTATGATGGATAAATCGAAAAGTCTGGCACAGAACATCGACCAGCTGTTTTTCGCAGACAATGCAGAATTGAAAGATGAGTTCAACGACTTATACAGAGCTTTGTTTAAGAAATCAGCCGACCATATCGCCGTGGTTACTGCCCTTGCTACCAAAGGAATGGGTATGACCCGACAGGAACTGGTCAAGGCATCGGGAGGAAAAGATAATGGAGCCTTCTCTACTGTACTGGAAGAATTGGAACAATGCGGATTCATCCGTCTGTATGAACCATTCAGTACAGCCAATAAGATGACTTCCGACATTCGCCAAAAGCGAAACACCTTATTCCAGTTAGTAGATTTCTATACGCTCTTCTACTTCCGGTTCATCAAGCACAACAAGTATCAGGATTCCAGTTTCTGGTCATCCTCCCAGAACAGTCAGCTATACCATACTTGGGCTGGCTTGTCTTTCGAGATGCTTTGTCTAAACCATATAGACAAAATCAAGCACGCCCTGGGAATTTCGGGAGTACAGACCTTGGTTTGCTCATGGCGAAGCAGCAACACAGAAAAGGGAACTCAAATAGACTTGCTGATAGACCGGAAAGATGAAACCATCAATATCTGTGAGATGAAATTCTACAAGAGCGAATTCGAAATCAGCAAGGAATATGAGGAGAAGTTGCTGGAGAAACTGCGTATCTTCACAGAAGAGACTAAGACTTCCAAATCGCTTCTCCTCACATTGATTACTTCTTTCGGATTGAAGCAGAACAAACATAGCGACATCGTACAGAAACAGATTACGATGGATGAATTGTTTATTTAATTGGCAAGCCAATGAATGTTTTTCCATAACCAATCGACCTTTACTACATCCCCACTTATCTATATCGAAAAAAATATAATTTTTATTCAATACAACGATTATATTGAATATTTTTATTACCTTTGCGATGTAGAAAAGGAAGAGCCGGCAGGCTCCTAACCACATACCGATGAAGAGTGGTGAAGAGTGGGTGAAGAGTGAACAAAAACTCTTCACCACGCCAAAAGCCTTGTTTATAGGCATTTACAAAGGAAAGGTGAAGAGTGAAGAGTTTCTGGCTCTTCGCTGTAATAAAAAAATAAGGAATGATGGACATTAAAGGTATTTATCATGCTGACGCCAATCGCTATAGCGATGCAGAAGCAGAAGAACGAGGCGAAACACTCGCTGAAATGGCACTTGCCTGGATATTGCAGCAGAAAGGTGTAACCAGCGTATTGGTAGGAGCCAGCTCTACCGCCCAGTTGGAAAAGAACATGAAGTGTGTGCATGCTAAGACATTAAATTCATAAAAAACTTGCATTTTATTTTGTTATGTGCCAAAATAAATGTAATTTTGCACCTTGAATGGGGTTTTACCTTATTATATTTAAGAAAAGAAACATAATTATTAGATAAAACAATGGAATACAACTTCAGAGAAATCGAGAAGAAATGGCACCAGAAATGGGTCGAGAACAAGACCTACAAGGTGACAGAGGATGAAAACAAGAAGAAATTCTATGTGCTCAACATGTTCCCTTATCCATCAGGAGCTGGTTTGCACGTAGGTCACCCACTTGGTTATATCGCTAGCGATATCTATGCACGCTACAAGCGTTTGAACGGATTTAACGTACTGAACCCTATGGGTTACGATGCTTACGGATTGCCTGCTGAGCAGTATGCTATCCAGACCGGTCAGCACCCAGAGGTTACTACCGTGGCTAACATCAACCGCTACCGCGAGCAGCTCGACAAGATTGGCTTCTGCTTCGATTGGGACCGTGAGGTTCGTACCTGCGACCCTAAGTATTACCATTGGACTCAGTGGGCTTTCCAGAAGATGTTCAACTCATTCTTCTGCAACAGCTGCCAGAAGGCTCAGCCTATCGAGAAGCTCATCAAGCGCTTCGAGGAGAAGGGTTCTGCTGACTTGAACGTGGCTCAGAACGAGCAGATTGACTTCACTGCCGAGGAGTGGAACAGCTACGACGACGTGAAGAAGCAGCAGATTCTGATGAACTACCGCATCGCTTACCTCGGTGAAACAATGGTTAACTGGTGTCCAGGCTTGGGTACTGTGCTTGCCAACGACGAGGTAGTAAACGGCGTAAGTGAGCGTGGCGGTTATCCTGTTATCCAGAAGAAGATGCAGCAGTGGTGCTTGAGAACATCTGCTTACTCTCAGCGTCTGCTCGATGGTTTGGAGACCATCCAGTGGAGCGACAGTATCAAGGAAACCCAGAAGAACTGGATTGGCCGTTCTGAGGGTACAGAGGTTGAATTCTCTGTAAAGGACAGCGACGTGAAGTTTACCATCTTCACCACACGTGCCGATACCATGTTTGGCGTAACCTTCATGGTTCTGGCTCCAGAGAGCGAGTATGTTCAGCAGGTAACTACTGCCGAGCAGAAGGAAGAGGTGGAGAAATATCTCGACTACGTGAAGAAGCGTACCGAGTTGGACCGTATGGCTAACCACAGCGTAACCGGTGTATTCTCAGGAAGTTATGCCATCAATCCATTTACTGGCGAGGCAATCCCAGTATGGATTTCAGAATATGTATTGGCAGGATATGGTACAGGTGCCATCATGGCTGTGCCTGCTCACGATAGCCGTGACTATGCCTTTGCCAAGCACTTCAACCTGCCTATCATTCCTCTTATCGAGGGTGCTGATGTTTCAGAGGAGAGCTTCGATGCCAAGGAAGGTATCGTAACCAACTCACCTGTAGCAGGCAAGAGCAGCATGGATGGTTTCTCTCTGAACGGACTCACCGTGAAGGAGGCTATCGCAGCTACCAAGAAGTTTGTTACTGAGAAGGGCATCGGCCGAGTAAAGGTAAACTATCGTCTCCGCGATGCCATCTTCTCACGCCAGCGCTACTGGGGTGAGCCATTCCCAGTATATTACAAGGACGGAATGCCACAGATGGTTCCTGAGGAGTGCCTGCCACTCGAATTGCCTGAGATTGAGACCTATAAGCCAACAGAAACTGGCGAGCCACCATTGGGCAGAGCCAAGAAGTGGGCTTGGGATGCCGAGAAGAAAGAGGTGGTTGACAAGAGCCTCGTAGATAACAAGACCGTATTCCCACTGGAGCTCAACACCATGCCAGGTTTCGCAGGTTCATCTGCTTACTACCTGCGCTACATGGATCCTCACAACGATGAGGCACTCGTAAGCAAGGAGGCTGATGAGTATTGGCAGAATGTAGACCTCTACGTAGGTGGTTGCGAGCATGCTACCGGTCACTTGATTTACTCTCGTTTCTGGAACAAGTTCCTGTTCGACCTCGGCGTAAGCTGCAAGGAAGAGCCATTCCAGAAGCTGGTGAACCAGGGTATGATTCAGGGCCGCTCTAACTTCGTTTACCGCATCAACAGCGATGACCACGACAAGGCTCCTGTATTCGTAAGTTTGAATCTGAAGAAGGATTACGACGTAACTCCTATCCACGTAGATGTAAACATCGTAAGCAACGATGTATTGGATATTGAGGCATTCAAGGCTTGGCGCCCTGAGTATCAGAACGCTGAGTTCATCCTGGAAGATGGTAAGTACATCTGCGGATGGGCCATCGAGAAGATGTCTAAGAGTATGTTCAACGTGGTGAATCCAGATATGATTGTTGAGAAGTATGGTGCTGATACCCTGCGTCTCTACGAAATGTTCCTGGGTCCTGTAGAGGCCAGCAAGCCTTGGGATACCAACGGTATCGATGGTTGCCACCGCTTCCTGAAGAAGTTCTGGGGTCTGTTCTACGAGAACCGTACCGACAACTTCCTGCCATGCGACGAGGCAGCTAAGCCAGAGAGCCTGAAGAGCGTTCACAAGCTCATCAAGAAGGTAAGCGAGGATATCGAGAAGTTCTCTTACAACACTTCTATCTCAGCCTTCATGATTGCCGTGAACGAACTCGGTCAGCAGAAGTGCCGCAACAAGGAACTCCTGACAGATCTCGTCATCCTCATCACTCCATTCGCTCCACACATCGCAGAAGAGTTGTGGGCAGCACTTGGCGAGCAGGGCAGCGTTTGCGATGCAACATGGCCAAAGTATGATGAGCAGTATCTGAAGGAGAACGATATGCAGCTCACTATTTCCTTCAATGGTAAAGCTCGTTTCCAGATGACTTTCCCTGTGGATACTCCTAACGAGGAAATCCAGAAGCAGGTATTGGAAGACGAGAAGAGCCAGAAGTACTTGGAAGGATTCAACGTATTGAAGGTAATCATCGTACCAAAGAAGATTGTCAACGTAGTGTTGAAAAAGTAATTTATTGATAATATACAGAAGGTCGTCTCATCTAAAAATGGGCGACCTTCTGTGCTTTAAAAATACGAGGAAAATATTATGCAAATAGCAATCAGTCAAACAATTAAGAATGAGTGCAAGGATTATTTCTACATCACCCTTGGACTCTTGCTTTACACATTTGGATGGACCATTTTCCTGCTTCCATACCAGATAGTAACGGGTGGCGTAACGGGTATCGCAGCCGTGATTTACTACGGCACGGGGATACCTATCTATTTGTCTTATTTTCTCATTAATGCCGCCTTGCTGCTTGCCGCGCTGAAGATACTGGGATTCAAGTTCATGGTGAAGACCATCTACGCTATCATCATGCTCTCCGTGTTCCTGGCGCTGGCGCAAGACTGGATGATAGGTGAAGATGGCAAGATGGTACAGATATTGGGAGAGGGACAGGACTTCATGTCGCTCATCATCGGCTGTCTGTTTACGGGTTTATCACTCGCCATCGTCTTTCTGCATAATGGAAGTACAGGTGGAACGGATATCATTGCTGCCATCGTCAACAAATATCACAACATCTCGCTGGGCCGTGTGCTCATCTTCGTGGATCTCCTTATCGTGGGCAGTTCATTCTTCGTCTTCAATGCAAAACCAGAGTTTACCGCGATAGACGCTGTTAGAAAGGTAGTATTCGGTCTCTGTACGATGGTGATAGAAAACCTGGTACTCGACTATGTGATGAATGCCAAGCGAGAAAGTGTGCAGTTTATGATATTCAGCAAGAAATATCAGGAGATAGCCAATGCCATCGGTATGCAGATGGATCATGGCGTAACCATTCTCGATGGGCATGGCTGGTACACGGGCAACGAGATGAAGGTGCTCTGTATTCTGGCAAAGAAGAACGAGAGCGTCACCATCTTCCGTATCGTCAAGATCATCGACCCAAATGCCTTTGTAAGTCAAAGTTCCGTAATCGGTGTGTATGGCGAGGGATTTGATGAGATGAAGGTGAAAATCAAAGATAAAGACATTAAAACAATTAAAAGTTAAAAGTTTATAGCGGTTTCGCCGTATAGCAAGAAGCACTCTTGCAAGAATGCCCTATAAACTATTAACTATAAATTATAAACTTATGAAAAGGATAGTTTTTGCAACAAATAACCAGCATAAGCTCCAGGAGATTCGCGACATCCTGGGCAGCGACTACGAGGTAGTATCGCTGAAGGAGATAGGATGCGATGTGGATATTCCTGAAACAGGCAACACATTGGAAGAGAATGCCTTGCAGAAGGCGCAGTATGTTTATGACCATTACCACGTAAGTTGCTTTGCCGATGATACCGGTCTGGAGGTAGAGGCACTTGATGGTGCCCCTGGCGTTCACAGTGCCCGCTATGCTGAGGGTACCGACCACGACAGTGAGGCTAACATGGCTAAGCTGTTGAGAGAACTGGATGGTAAGGAAAACCGCCAGGCCCGTTTCCGCACCGTCATCTGCTACATCGAAAAGCAGGATGTATGTCCTTGCGGCTGCACCAGCATCAAGAAAATCCACCAGTTCGAGGGTATCGTAAACGGCTCCATCGCCACCGAGAAGCATGGCACCGAAGGCTTCGGCTACGACCCAGTCTTCGTTCCGGAAGGATATGACCAGAGTTTTGCTGAGCTGGGTGAGGAAATCAAGAACGGCATCAGCCACAGAGCCAGAGCCGTGGCTAAATTGGTAGAGTATTTGAAAAAGAAATAAGATTCATTCTTGTTCAATACAGAATAGAATAACATTATAACAAAGAAAAGGCATCATGATCAGGACACTCAATTCCCTGCGATTCATTCTTATCCTAATGATTGTGATTTCGCATTCCACCCTACCCATATCCCAAGATTTAATCAATTACTTGGGCGAGTTTCCTGTTGCCATTTTCTTTGTTATCAGTGGTTTTGTACTCTCTTTAAGCAAAGGAGAAAAACTACAGAAAGAAGTATTGGGAAACAGAAATTTTTTCCTTTCCCGTATCATCAAACTCTATCCTCTTCATATTCTGATTCTCGCCATTCTCATATTAATGGATTGGCGATTAGGGCGTATATTACCATGGTATCAGATTCTATCCCATTCGCTGTTGATACAAACCTGGTATCCGGCACATGACTTTATGGCTCATCTCAATGCAGCTACATGGTTTATTTCTGATCTTATCTTCTTCTATCTTATATTTAAGTATTTATACGCTTGGATTATGCGACATTCCTGGTTATACTTATTAGCAACAATAAGTATATATATGGCAGTTTATATCAGTATCTCGCTCTGTGCACAAGCAGATTATTCAGCCGGCTACATTTATGCCCACCCATTATTCAGAATGATAGATTTCATGATAGGTATCCTTTTATATAAAGTATGCAGATCAGAAAAAGGTAAAAAAATAGCAGATAAGATAACAAACTCAACTTCTTTCTGGCAAGTAAACCTATCGGATATGGGAGTGGTATTGCTGTTTATCGCAATGTATTTCCTATCAATCCATTGCAATCCGAACATTCGCTGTGCCATTATTTATTGGATACCATCAGCCATAACCGTGTTCTATTTTACAGCAAGAGATCAAGGTAAAGGTTGTTTTATTAGGATATTCCATAATAAACTCTTGCTATGGCTAGGCAGCATCAGTTTTGAAATATTTCTCTGTCATAATCTCTGCTTTCGCATCATACAGAGTATATTTCTTAAACGATATGGAGAAGGAAATCCACATCAAGAATTCCAATTCATCCTATCCCTCGCTTTTATTATCCTCACAGCATGGATAGCAAAGAAAGCCATCGTTTTACCCATCCAGCATCAACTTCAAAAATATCTATAAGTATCTGTTTATAAAAACAATAAATATATGAAAAAGATCAATCAATTTAGCATTTTATTAATAGCTTGCTTAACAGCAAGTATGACATCTTATGCACAATTCAAAATCAATGGTAAGTCTGTTGTATATGATAAATTATCCAATAGCTATATGACTAGTATTCCAGAAGAAACGTTTGGAAAGGATTATACTGCCATCATCACACTGGATACAGACTCAGCATGGAATAATCTGAGTATAGAAAATACAAAAATAGAAAACACTTTTGTATTCAAAGAGATAGAAGGTAACAAGGAATATACCCTGAAAGCAAAAAAAGGACAACAAGATATTAATACTAAAATTACCTTTACATTCTTGCCTATTATCGACTTAAAGGGAACATTTGATTATAACTATTCAAATGGAAAACTCTCTTTGTTAGCCCCAGAAGAAACTGAACCTGTAACAACATTTCTCAAGGCCAAATGGAGAGGAGGCTCTACCAATACTGCTGATAAACATAAGAGAAACTATAAAATTAAAACCCTTAATGAAAAGGGGAAAAAACAGGAAATTTCTTTATTAGGAATGCGAGAAGATAACAACTGGATATTAGACGCAGGACAAGTGGATTTGTTTCGCTTAAGAAATCGTATCGCTACTGAAATTTGGAATGAGTTTGCCAGTAAACCATACTATACATCAAAAGAACCAAAAGCCAAGAGTGGAGTAGCAGGAAAAGTTGTAGAAGTAATTCTTAACAACGAATACCGAGGAATTTATTCATTGACAGAAACAATGGATAGAAAGGAACTTAAGTTAAAGAAATATGATGATATCAATCAGGAGTTTCATGGTCAGCTATGGAAGGTAAGCAGTTGGGATAAAGCGCAATTTTGGAATATAGATAAAGACTATGACAATACAAAAGAAACTTGGCATGCTTTCGAAACCAAATATCCAGATTTTGAAGATGTCAATCCTACAGATTATACTCATCTTTATAATGCTATCAACTTTGTAGCAAACAGCAATGACGAAATATTTAAAAAAGAAGTGTCAGAATACTTTGATATTCCAGTACTCATTGATTATCAGATATTTCTTGAGGTTCTTAAGCCTATAGACAATTGTGGAAAAAATATGTACTGGGGGATATATGATGTAGCGAGAGACAAAAAGTTAACACTTGCCATCTGGGACTTAGATGCTAGTGTTGGACAAGATTGGCATTGCTCTACCCCACTCCATCCTGACTATGTTTCACCTGATACTGAACTAGGAATAAAAGAAGCTTTCAACTTATATACAAGGCTTTCCACACTAAATGTGGATAACTATAACCAGAAAGTAGCTGACAGATACCACGAATTAAGAAAAACTTATTTCAGCGAGGAAAATCTTATAGCCAAATATCAGAATCATTATGATATGTTGGCAAAATGTGGTGCTGCCAACAGAGAAGAGAGAAAATGGTCAGAAGATTCAGACATAGGAGGTTATCCGCTTAATTTTAAAAAAGAAATAGAATATATAAAAAATTGGATTATCCAAAGACTCAATTATCTTGATACAACTCAATTTCCGAGTACAAATGGAATTCAAAAAGTCCTATCTTTCAAAAAAACAAAGAGCACAGAAACCTATAATATGCTAGGTTTGAAGGTAAATACTTCGTATAAAGGGATAAAAATTATTAATGGAAAGAAATATTATATTTCACAATAAATAGTTATATTTGCAGTTAATATAGTATTAGGCTTTAAAATAACAGAAAATGAAGACAATAACATTATTAATTACAATACTATTCATGACACTTCCCTTATCGGCCATAGATAAGGGAAGTTGGGAAATATACACCAGTTATAACGATATAACAGAAATCGAACCAGCAGGAAACCAAGTGTTTGCCTTAGCGTCTAACGGACTTTTCTCTTATCATATAAAAAATGGTTCAGTTACTACATACGACAAAGCAAACACTCTTTCTGACTTTGATATTAATCATATTGCTTGGAATAAAAATACAAAAAAGTTGGTAATCACATATACCAATGGAAATATTGACTTATTGGATGCCAATGGAAATGTAGTTAATGTGCCTGATTTGTATCTGAAAAGTATGACAGATAATAAACAGATAAACCATATAAATATAAGTGGGACAAATGCTTATTTATCTCTCCCTTTTGGAATTATTAAATTAGATACAAAAGAAGGAAAAATACTCGATACATACAAGTTGGGCTTTAATGTTAACTATAGTTATATAGAAGACAACTGCCTTTATGCTGCTTCGAAAGAAGCTGGCTTATACAGAGGAGTTTTAAAGAATAACTTGATAGATAAGAATAATTGGGAAAAAACTGGAAATTTCAAAGAACAAACAAAAAATTCAACTACCGTATATGATACAACTAATAAGTATTGGTGGACGGTAAAAGAAGGTAAATTGACTTACTATACCCTGAATACAGATAAGGAAAAAATATATCAAACAGAAGGTATTATTCCTGATGGGCCTGCATCTAACAAATTCTACCGTTTATATATTAATAAAAATAAATTATATGCAGTAGCAGGTGCTTGGTCACAAGAAAAAGACTGTAATAACATGGGAGAAGTACATGTCTGGAATGGAGAAAAATGGGAAGAATTTGAGCAACCTTCAGATGCTTCATTAGGACATCGATACAGAGACCTGCTCTGTCTTGACTTTGATCCATCAAAAGAAGGACATATCATGGTAGGTTCAAAGGCTGGATTATATGAATTTCAAGATGGAAAATTCATTAAGTGTTACAATAAAGACAATACAAGCGTTATTACATCACCTTTGAGTAAAAGTTATACTATTATTTCATCTGTAAAATATGATACAACAGGAAAATTATGGCTTTTAAATAGCTTAGGAGATAATTCAATCCTGTCATTTGATCAATCTACTCAAGAATGGAAAAACTATCCTCATACAGAAATAGGTTCTAATGACAGATATAATTTGACAGGATTAATTATCGATGAGAATAATGGGAATATGTGGTTTGTAAACAATTCTTATGAAAAGAATAGACTATATAAATATAACTATAATACAGATGAATTAACAATGTATGGAGCTACATTTGCCAATGAAGATGGAAAAAATATTACCCCAATTTACGTACATTGTTTGGCAGAAGACAGAAATGGTAATATTTGGATAGGAACAACATCTGGTCCTCTTTATCTTTCACTATCTGATATAAAAAATGGTACTGACATATTTACACAGCATAAAGTACCTCGTAATGATAATACCAATTATGCAGACTATCTATTAGATAATAGTAATATACGTTGTATAGCAGTAGATGGAGCAAACCAGAAATGGTTCGGTACCGATAATGGAGTATATCTGATTAGTGATGATTGCAATACCCAAATTTATCATTTCAATACGGAAAACTCTCCATTGATATCAAACACAATACATAGTATTGCTATTAATAATAATGCAGGAAAGGTGTATTTTGCTACAGATAAAGGACTTTGTTCTTTCAATAATGGAATTGTCAGTCCTAACGCAGAAATGACTAAAGACAATGTCTATGCATATCCAAACCCGGTGAAACCAGATTATACAGGCAAAATAAACATCGTTGGATTATCGTTCAATGCAGATATAAAAATTGTATCAACAAATGGAACTTTAATAAACGAAGGTAGAAGTGCAGGAGGCAGTTATACCTGGGACGGTTGTGACCAAAATGGTAAAAAAGTGGCAAGCGGTATCTACATGGTAGAAACAGCTACTGAAAGTGGCGAAAAAGGAGTGGTTTGCAAAATAGCAATTATTCGATAAATACAAACAATGACAGAAAATAACATATTATCACGTCAAAACACATTATGGATGCAAGGTGTATCAGCATTGTTAATCATGCTGATGCACTTTGTTATGCAGTTAGAGGACTATCCTCGCTTTTTTAATATTTTTGGTAGCGTAGCTGTTGCTGTTTTCCTATTTATTTCAGGATTTGGCATTAATGAAAGCCATAAAATAAATGGCATCAATAACTTTTGGAAAAAGAGATTTCTTCGTGTAATCATCCCATGCTGGACTATTTTTTTATTTCAACTACCATTCGTTGAACATTTTAATTCAGTACAACTTCTAAAGAATTTGACTTTTTACGCTTCAGATCTCTGGTTCGTCGATTATATCATACGATGGTATCTTGTATATTGGATAAGCAGAAGATTTTTTACGAAAAATACGAAATACATTCTTTTTGTCTTTGGAATATATAATGTATTCCAGCAACAACTATATAGTGAACAAGCTTTCTCCTTTTTCTGTGGATACTTAGCATCAGAATATATTGGGAAACTGAATAGACTAAACAAAAAACATGTATTGAAATATACTTGCATAAGTATGATATACGGAATTATATTTCTTTTAATCAAAGAAATATCCACTATTCAACAAATAAAAGGATCGTTACTATTTAATGTTATACTGCTAAACATTAAACTGCCATTAGCTATGTCTATCATTACCGCTCCTTTCCTTTTTCCGCTATTTAAAAAGATTGGTATATTCAATAAATTAGGTAAAATCAGTTACGAATTATATATAGTTCATTACAACTTTATACCAGCCATCACTGGCATAATATCCATATTCATCTATTCTGCATTTTCTATTATCATAAGTGTTATATTCAGAAGAATCAATCAGTTTCTAAGTAAAAAAAGCTATTTCATTTATAGCTTAACAGGCATTCTCTATATAGGGATATGCTATACGCTCATGTGCAAATATAGTATGAGAGTTACAGAACACTATGGATACATCTGTATTGGATACGCTTTAGTTTTGGCTTTAGGAATTCTCTTCTTTGCACCAAAAGAAGAAGAGAAAAAAACAAACAGATATTTACCTTATCTGTTTGGAATAACAACTACAGTTCTTGTGATAGGACTATTGATAGCACAATACCACTTTGACCCATTAACCAACAAAGTTGATCGATGGTCGGCCTTAGCTTATCCTATCCAAAATCTTTTTCATGGACAATTTCCGTATTCCGCCAAGACACATCTAGGCGGAAATGCATCACCATTTCCTATATGGCTGGTATTCCATATACCATTCTATCTATTACAGAACGTAGGATTATCAGAAATATTCACTTGCATGATATTTATCTACAGTATTAAGTTATTATCAGGTTACAAAGCAGCCATCAAGGCTACACTTTTATTGTTCCTTTCTATTAACCTTTGGTATGAAGTAGCTGTAAGAAGCGACCTCATATCAAACTTCTTTCTGCTAGCAGCTTTTATCAATATACTGCAAGTCTATCAAATTAATTTTAAACAGCACCCATGGATTCTGTCTGTGTGTGTAGGTTTATGGTTATCTACCAGACTGAGCGTAGCATTTCCTCTGTTCATTCTATTTTTTCCATACTATATAAAATTAAAAGTAAAGAAGCAGATTCTTATCCCACTTCTTATTGTGGGAGTATTTGCAATGACATTTCTACCATTAATATTATGGGATGCCAAGGAGTTATTTGGAGCTGAAAATAATCCTTTTTCCTTACAGTTTAGACAAGGTAGCCCTATTGCAACAATATTCCTTGTTACAATAGCTCTTACCATGTCACTAACCTGGAAAGGTAGTTACCAATTTCAGGTTCTATATTCTGTTATAATACTACTGCTCATCCCAATAATCTCCTATGGATATTCTATGTATATTTATGGGAATTGGACAGATATATTTAATTCAAACTACGACATAACCTATATAGATGCAGCCATTCCATTTGCAATAACAATTCTATCTCTTCCTAAACTTAAAGGCTGACGTAATAGCCTAGTTTATAGAGTTTAAATATGAAAAGAGAAGGCATATTGCTACAAAGATTCATAAGCTCCCAACCTTTACAGAGAGCATGAAACTTTCGGAAAGCGCCCAGAATATGAAACTTTCTCAAGATATTTCTTGCATGCAATAATGGAGAGTAATCATTCAACTCTCCTTCAAATGCATGCAAAGTACGTAATGCTTCTTCTATTTTTCGAAGATAAACCAGATTTTCCTCAAACTCAGTATAGGCAACGGGATTATCAATATGGGTTACTTTTATCTTCTTTTCACTTAATGCCTTTCCCAGCAAAACATCCTCATAACCATACCCCTTAACCTGTTCATTATAAGGAACTTGTTCCAATACAGACTTATGATAAAAGAAATTGGTTGTACGAAAGGATTTATAAGGTTCAGACTTTCTCACTATATATGAATGTTTAGATTCTTCATGCTTTTCGTATCTAAAACGCAAATTCTCACGATATAATTGAACAGTAAGAGAACCACCATCCACACAAACTCCTCCACAGGCAACTTCTCCAACCCGAACACCACAACTAAGATAACGTATCAAAAAATCATTATTCACTAATATCAACCTAGCATCTATCATTAAATGCCACTCATACTTTGCCTGTCTAACTAATGAATTCCGCATCGCAGCACGACAATCATGATGTTCTGAACATATATAACGACAATTTGGCAAAAGAGTCAATGAATAATTATTTTCAATAGTTTTTTTGTTAGTACTACCATCATCAAAAACAATAATTTCATAACACAAACCAGAAACAGCTTGTGCTTGTTTATGAAGAGATTTTACCAGCGAAGTGGCTTCATCATTATAAACAGGAATAAGTATAGACAGCTCTTGTATAATCATACTATTTAAACGAAAATAATCCTGTTTTATTGCTAATAGCAAGGAGTATATGATAAGAATTATTAAATATAACAAGTATTTTTGGTAGATAAATTGAAATATCGTATTTTTGTGAATAAATAAATCTCATTATTATTATATAAAATGGAAATCGTATATGTTATAGAAGATTTTTCAATAAAAGGTGGAGCAGAACGAATTATTGCTGAAAAGGCTAATTATTTAGCCTCAAGATTTCAACATCATGTTACTATTGTTTCCATATATCATGATGAGCGTCCTATAAGCTACCATCTAGAGGAAAGCGTGGATTTCATCTCTCTTGAAATTCCGTTCACTCCCAAAAATAATTCTATTCTATTAAAAACTCTTTTTAGAATAATAACAATAGGAAAAATTATCTTTAAATTTCAAACTATTATCAATCGTATCCAACCTAAACTCATATTCTATACTATGAGTTTGGGAGCTATCTTATTACCCTTAATCAAAACAAAAGCAAAAAAAGTATACGAGTCGCATTCTGCTCGTTCATTTACTCCTTATCATAAATTATTTTTTCTTATGGAAAAAGCGGCCGATCAAGTAGTTTGCTTAACTAAAGGTGACGCTAAAGAATATAAACATACAAAAAAAATAAGTATTATACCCAATTTTATCAACACACCCCATAAACTAGTGGAAAACTATGACACCAAAAGAGTAATAGCTGTTGGTAGACTAGAATATGCTAAAGGATTTGATGTTCTTATAGAATGCTGGAAAAAAGTTGCAAAAAAATATCCAAACTGGCAACTCCATATCTATGGAGAAGGTAGTTGCTATGAACAATTACAACAACAAATCAATTTTCTCAATCTAAAAGAACAAATTATACTTTGTGGCAGAACCGATAATATATGGGATATCTATCCTAATTATAGTATTCAAGTTATACCATCAAGATATGAAGGTCAACCCATAACTCTTATCGAAGGGCAAGCCTGCGGAATACCAACTGTAGCATTTGACTTTAAATATGGTGCAAAAGATATTATAACCAATGGATATAATGGTTTTTTAATACCACAAGGGGATAAAAATAAGTTTTCTGAAGCAATCATACAAATGATAAGTTCAGAAAACCTGAGACAAAAATTTGGAATCCATGCTATAAAAGTAGGAAAACAATACTATCGTGAACAGATATTTCCTAAATGGGTAAAACTTATAGAACAATTATATAACACTTATGTTTCTACATGAGTGAAATAAATAATAGTTCATATTCTTTTGCCACCTTCCGATAATCATGATATTTCATAACGAAAGCAATGCTTTGACGCGAGAGATATGATAAATGTCCAGAAGTAAAAAAAGCCTGCTCGATGATTGCTACATTCTGAGATTCAGTATACTCAGGACTCACATTGATGATAGGGCGTAATTCTGTTTCGCCAATGAACTCATAATATTCTTCCTCTCCTCCACCGATAACCACAGTACCACGTGCCATGGCTGCCAACGAATTCATAGATGGAGTATAACTGTAAAACTGATCTACCAGAACATCAGCTTCATCCAGCATCCGGCAATATTCATCATAGGCTACTCCTTCTACATATTTGAGTTCTATCTTACCAGGATATTTCTTTGCCAGAATTTCCACAAAATGAGCTATCTTTAAAGCACCTTTCAGATACTCGCGCTTAGGTTGTAAACCTACAAGCACTTTGATAACCTCACCATTCCCTTTCTGCCTGTTTTCATCTATAGCAGGAATTATCATCGGGAGAGGAATATAGTAGAGTTTTTTATGAAATTCAGAAACATCGTAACAGAGATAATACTCATAAAGACAGGCTATCAAAGCATCAGAATGATAAGATACAGTATGCCAGCACTTATCAAACTGAGGCATGAAATGAAAAGCCATACGCTCTTTATTCTCCTCGATATTCTGTAATTTACCATTCCAAAAAGTATCAGAATAGGCAGGAATACCCTTGGTCTGTTGTCTGAACAGATGTGGGTCATCGGCAAAACAGCCTTTAATGATTCGCTTATTGGTAAGCTTAAGAAACCAGAATATCAGCATGTTCCACCAACCCATCAAAGGCACAAACTGATAGTTATGCACCTGAACAATATCATTTCCACATATCTTATGAAGATTGCAGACAATTTTCCACAATACCATAAGCCCGCTCCATCTTCCATAACGCTCCATATTACGGCGCAAGTCGATGTCACGAGGAGAGTTGTGCCAATCATTGCCGTCGGACATCAGCGTTACCTGATGTCCAAGTTCTACTAATCCCTTTTTGAGAGTATTATGTAGCAAACTAGACTCACCTACCAACAGAATCTTCATAACTTTATATGATACTTATTTATAAGATACTTGAATATCAGAAATTTTAAGACAATTCAATATACCTATTTTCTACAATATAATCAGACTTGCGCAGTCCCATGCTTACCACCAGTTTTATGGCCATTTTCTCCAGGCAGAACTTCAATGGCATCCAGCGCTTTTCTTTTTCATCACGCCAAGGACTCATCGCTTTATACTTATCAAATTCTTTTTTCCATGGATGCTGACAGTTCTTATACCATGGTTTAGGAATACCCGTAAAATGGATGATGGCCGGATGAGCCTGAGCTTCCAATATCTGTTCATCAAATTCCCAGGAGATAAGAGAATAACGCAAATCAAACCAATACTCATTCAGTACATTATATCTGATAGGTAATATCAACTTAGAATCCTTGAACAGATAGTTCAGTACATCCTGATCATGACATCTCAACCTTTCCGTATTAGATTTCACATAATCAAAGAATTTGAGAAGGACCTGCTTTTCACGCCAATATTTCAGATTGACAACTAACATACCAGCATTAAAATATCCCAAAGTTTGGGGATAACGCAGGCGATTATAGTGTTCAATATTATTATTATAACTATCTGGAACAGCGGCAATTGCATAGTTTTCAACAGAAGTATTCCACAATTTAACAAGTTTATCCACAACCAGAATATCGCCATCCAGATAGATAACTTTATCAATATCAGCAGGCAGAATTTCCGCAAGATACAAACGATAATAAGTAGCAAACGAAGTTCCTACATGATCTAGTTGGAAATCCAAACCTATAGGAAAATGTTCGAAGATATCATCATTAATTAGATAGAAATGGATATTTTGCTGATAACGGGCAGCTATAGTTCTGATAGGATTCAATAATGCAGCAGAATTCTGATCATGCAAGAGATGTACATTGACAACTTCTCCTCTGTTGCTCTCAAACAAAGAGGTCAACATGATACCGGTCGGCATGATATATTTACTATCAGTAGAACAAACTATTTCCATTTTTATGTTTTTTGTACTACTATTAATACGTAAATTAAATCTTTTTATTATCTTTGCAGTCATAAAAAAGAATAACTTATGCAGAAAGAATTAATATCAGAGATATCTTCACCATTGGTGAGTTTCATCATTACTACAAGCAACCATCAGAAGGAACATCTTGTAGAATGCATCAATAGTATCCTTCAGCTTTCGCTCAATGCCAAAGAGAGGGAAATAATTCTCGTTGATGATGGTAGCGATGAACTGGTAGCCAGCCAGATAAAAGAGTTGCTGGATAACCTGCTCTATTTAAGAATACCCGGCTTAGGCAGCAGTATGGCACGCAACTATGGCATGTACTTAGCCAAAGGGAAATACATCCAGTTTATAGAAGGAGATGATTATCTTCTTCAGCCAACCTATGAACATTGCCTTGACATCGTGAGATTCCATAATCCAGATATCGTTACATTCTGTTTCAGCAAGGATGATACAGGAGAACCGTCTTACGAACTCCCTACCCCAATCAGCGGCACAGAATACCTCAACAACAATACCCTTTTAGGCTCAGCCTGTTCCTATATATTCCGCCGCACCATTGTGGGTAGCCTACTGTTCTCACCTAACATCAGTTTCGGCGAGGACGAGGAATTCACACCACAACTCTTCTTACGGGCAGAACGAATATTCAAGACTCAGACCTCACCTTATTATAATAGAGTGGATAAATACGCGCCTGGCGAATTAGAAAATAAGGATAAGATAGATATCCACATGGACAATAAACTGGAGGTGATTCTACATCTTCAGAAGTTGCTCGATACGGTTCCTGTAGCAGAGCGCCAGGCACTCAACCGCCGTATAGCCCAGCTCTCGATGGATTATCTGGTTAACAATATCCGTTTGAAGCATTCATTGATATCCTTGAATCATGCCATCAGAAAATTAAGGAAACATGGGTTATATCCTCTTCCGAACAAAGAATATACCAAGAAATATATGATGTTCAGAAAGATGATAGGTACATACGTAGGACGAATTGCACTTCTCTTTCTTATCAAGAAATAAATGAATGAAGGCATAAAGATTTCTCCTATCCGGATAAGTATGCAGAGAGATAAGAGAAAATCCTATATAAACAAAAATAGAGCATTCAAATCACTTGAACGCTCTATCTTTATAATTAGATTAAATTTTCTAATATTATTTGTATAAGTAAAAGATGATGAAATGACGTTTCACAACGTCCGTTTGTTTTAACTGATGCAAAGATACGACGATTTTTGTCTATAAAGTCGTAAATTATACATTTTATGGTAGCGAAATATGATTTTTTCACCCATAAAAAACAATTTTTACCACCAATCTTATAATTTTCACCACATTATTCTACGATAGTGACAACATCTTTTCTATTGGTTTGACCGCTTTTTTCGCTATTTCAGAAGCCACTTCAACTGTTGGCCAACCAAATTTCAATGCATTGTATATCTTCTTGAGCGTATTCATCTTCATATACTCACACTCGTTGCAGCTGCAACCTACTCCACCCTCGCTTACCTCTGGAGGTACGGGATAGAAAATTACGTTAGGACAATTACGCTCCAGCTCATGCAGGATACCAGCCTCTGTAGCGATAATATACTCCTTGATTTCAGGATGCTCTTGGGCATAATGCAACATGGTGGCTGTAGAGCCCTTTACATCGGCTACAGCAAGTACTGGTGCCTTACACTCCAGGTGAGCCATCACAACAGCCTCAGGATGCTTCTGCTTCAGTTTAACTATAGCCTCTACAGAGAATTTCTCATGTACATGGCAACCACCGTTCCAAAGCAACATATTGCGGCCTGTAACGCTGTTTATATAGTTACCGAGATTATAGTCTGGACCAAAGATGATTTTTTCGTCCTGTGGGAAACTGTCAATCACCTTCTTGGCATTACCGCTTGTCACTACACAATCAGTCAGCGCCTTCACTGCAGCCGTGGTGTTTACATAACTCACAACCTTATATCCTGGATGCTCTTCCTTGTACTTTTTCAAATCCTCAGCCTTACAGCTGTCAGCAAGCGAGCAACCAGCATTCAAGTCAGGACAGATCACGGTTTTGTCAGGACTCAAGAGTTTGCATGTCTCAGCCATGAAGTGCACGCCACACATAACCATTACCTGGGCATCGGTTTCTGCAGCTTTACGAGCCAAAGCCAGAGAGTCGCCAACAAAGTCGGCGATGTCCTGAATCTCACCTACCGTATAGTAGTGGGCGAGGATAATAGCATCTTTCTCCTTGCAAAGCTTTCTGATTTCAGCTTTCAAGTCCAAGGCTTCGTCAACGGGTTCGTCAACGTATCCTTTCTCAATCCATTCTTTTTTCACCATAACATTCATATTATATTTCTTATTTTTTATTTTTTAAAAAGAGAATATAGAGATGATGATATGCCGTGGATAAGTGGATAACATTCTGCATAAAAACTTGCGTATTTCGTTATCCAAGTCTTATTCCAGTTTATCCGCAGAGGCCTTTGAAATCTTTTTCTTGTCTCTTAATGCATTAACCGGTTTATCAACATTTCCCCAATTCGGTGCAAAGTTAATAAGTTTATATCTTTTTTCGGTCAAAAACTGCGAAAAAGTTTCTAAAAACTTAATAATATCTATGTGGATATCCTCTTTTCGTTGGTTTGAGATAGGTATGTGTGGATATTTACAAACTTATTAAAAAGTTATTATTGGGGTTTTCCGTACACTTATCCACGCTTTTGTAGAAAACAAAAAAGAGCAGAAATCCATCAGGATATTCTGCTCTCTGGTCTGAGTTATTTATATGATTGGTTTTGGTTATAGGATTTTCATCTGTTTCTTTCTATTCTATACCTATTTATATATAGGTTTCTGATATTTTATTATATATAGAAGTTCTGATTCCCTATCTTTTGTTCAAAACAGAATCAATTTTTTCTGTTACCAGTTCAGGAGAGATATTCTTCATACATGCGAAGTCTCCCCTAGCGCAAGGCTTGTTACCATAGATACTGCAAGGGCGGCAAGGTAAGTCAAGCTGTACGGCATTGGCAGGATCCTGATGCCAGCCCATGAAACCTGCGTATGGATGGGTAGCTCCCCAGATGCTTACTACAGGAGTGTTAACAAGCGATGCCAAGTGCATATTGGCACTATCCATACTCACCATAACGTGCAGATGACTCATCAGGATGAGTTCCTGTTTCAATCCGTTAAGATGAGAAGAAGCGTTAATGAGTTGTGGATACTTCTCAGCCCAGTCGTTCATCACTGGTGTTTCGTCTTTGCCTCCACCGAAAAGGAAGATATGAGCGTGTGGATGATTGTGGATAAGTCGCTGGATAACTTTTTCCATCAGTTGTATCGGATATATTTTTCCCTCGTGTGCAGCGAAGGGAGCAATACCAATCCACGGCTCTGTTATGTGCTTGTCTTCTAGTGAGATAGCGTTCTCTCCTACTCCGAATACCTCCTGTGGTAAGATACTTAAATCTCCTTGTTTTCCATCCCCATAGATAGATGTGAAATCCATGTGGATAGGATATCCAAGTTGTGCAAAAACATCAGCATAGTTTTGGAACGATGTAGGTTGCTGCACAAGTTTTTTACCATTAGAAGCTACCAGCTTGCGTTTTCCCTTGCGATGTTTGTCAATATGTGCAACCTTGAAGTTATCCAGGTTGAAGCGCATACGCAGATAATCGGAACGCAGCACGCTATGTAAATCGGCAATTGCTGTAAACTGTTTGGCTATCAATCGGCGATAGAGTGCGTTGAGTCCTTTCACCCCTTTGTATTCCTCCTTGATATCAGCTTCCATAAAGCCAACGTTAGGAGCCAAGTCTTCAAAGAAAGGACGGGCAAAGGGACGACTGAGCACAGTAATTCTAACTTTCGGGTATTGTTTGGCCAAAGATTGAATTACAGGTACGGTCATGGCAACATCGCCCATGGCTGAAAATCTAATTACCAGGATATGCTCAGTTTTCATCGTTTTTTTCTTCTATATATAATATAAGGTGAAAAAAGAGAGCCATATCTCTTATTATATAATAAGGTATATGCGCTCTCCTATTCTGTTTTTTTATTTCTTGTAGAGTACAGGATTGGTTGAAGGATCGTTGTACATCTTCATCTGTCGGTAAACCTTCATGTATTTGCGTCCAGCCTCGATATCTTCCAAGAGTTGGTCGATAGCTGTAGAAAGGTCTACCTGCTGTTCCAGGAGTACATCCAGTTTGGCTTGGCATTTCGCTTTGTGCTCAGCCGAAGCTTCCGGGCGTTCCACCTGCTCCTTCATGTGATAAATCTTGAGGGCAAGAATACTCAAGCGGTCAACAGCCCATGCAGGACTCTCAGTGTTGATGCGTGCATCATCCTGAACCTTCACATCTTTGTATGTTTCGCGGAAGTAAGTATCGATTTGCTCAACGAGGTCTGTTCTGTCCTGGTTGCTCTTGTCGATTCTGCGTTTCAATACGAGTGCTTCAGCCGGGTCTATCTGAGGATCACGGATAATATCCTCGAAATGCCACTGTACTGTGTCAATCCAACACTTCAGATAAAGGCAGTTCTCAATGCTACCTTCCTGGTATGGATTATTGATTGGTGTATCAATGTTGTCTTTGATATGATAATCGGCTATCGCCTGATTAAATATCTTATTGGCTTTTTCTGTAAATGTCATAATGGATTTAAATGTTTAATTAATACCGTACAAAAGTAACAAAATAATCTGAAACGACCAACAAAAAAGGAAAAAAATGCCAAAAATATGCACAATTAGGGGGTGTTTGTGCACAATAATGCACTTTTTTCGCCAAAATATTTGTTTATCTCAAAAAAAAAGTGTTCCTTTGCACCCAGATTTTTAATTAGAAATTGATTTATAAACATTTTAAAAGTTACAATTATGTCAGAAATTGAAAGCAAAGTAAAGGCAATTATCGTTGATAAACTCGGTGTTGATGAGGCTGAAGTTAAGCCAGAGGCAAGCTTCACAAATGATCTTGGTGCAGATTCTTTGGATACTGTAGAGTTGATCATGGAGTTCGAGAAGGAGTTCTCTATCTCTATCCCAGACGATAAGGCTGAGAAGATTGCTACTGTAGGTGACGCTATCTCTTACATTGAGGAGAACGCTAAGTAATTTAGCAGCTAAATTATACTAAATGGAATTAAAGAGAGTTGTTGTAACAGGTCTCGGTGCTGTGACTCCAGTTGGTAATACTCCTGAGGAAACTTGGGAGAGCCTCCTTGCTGGAAAGAGCGGTGCTGCGCCTATTACTCATTTTGATACAACCCTTTTCAAGACCAAGTTCGCTTGCGAGGTTAAAGGCCTGAACATCAATGATTGGATTGATCGTAAGGAAGCTCGCAAGCTTGACCGTTATACCCAGTTGGCTATGATTGCTGCCATGCAGGGTGTAAAGGATGCTAATATCGATCTTGAGAAGGAAGACTTGAACAACGTTGGCGTTGTATTCGGTGTAGGTATCGGTGGTATCAAGACTTTCGAGGATGAGGTGAAGTACTATGGTACTCACGAGGAGAATGGTCCTAAGTTTAACCCATTCTTCATCCCTAAGATGATTGCAGATATCGCTTCAGGTCAGATTTCCATCCATTTTGGATTCCACGGACCAAACTACACTACTACATCTGCATGTGCTTCTTCAAGCAATGCATTGGCTGATGCCTTCAACCTGATTCGTTTGGGTAAGGCAAACATCATCGTTAGCGGTGGTGCAGAGGCTGCTATCTGCGCTTGTGGCGTAGGTGGTTTCAATGCTATGCATGCATTGTCAACACGTAATGATGACCCAGAGCATGCTTCACGTCCGTTCAGCGCAAGCCGTGATGGATTTATCATGGGCGAGGGTGCAGGTTGCTTGATTCTCGAGGAACTTGAGCACGCTAAGGCTCGTGGTGCGAAGATTTATGCTGAGATGGTAGGTGAGGGCGAGAGTGCCGATGCTTATCACATCACAGCATCTCATCCTGAGGGTCTTGGTGCTAAGCTTGTTATGGAGCGTGCACTTGCTGATGCCAATCTGAAACCAGAGGATATTGACTATATCAATGTTCACGGTACATCTACCCACGTAGGTGATATCTCAGAGGCTAAGGCTATCAAGGCTGTCTTCGGTGATGCAGCTTACAAGCTCAACATCAGTTCTACCAAGTCAATGACTGGTCACCTCCTTGGTGCTGCTGGTGCAGTAGAGGCTATGGCTTGTGTTCTTAGTGTGAAGAACGATATCGTTCCTCCTACTATCAACCACGAAGAGGGTGATGATGATCCAGAGCTCGATTACAACTTGAACTTTACCTTCAACAAAGCTCAGAAGCGTGAGGTTCGTGCTGCATTGAGTAATACTTTCGGATTCGGCGGTCACAACTGCTGTGTAGTATTCAAGAAGTATGCTGAATAATTTTATAGATAGGATAAAGCTCTCTTTCCGCAAGGATAAAGAGCTTTATTTGTCTTTATATGAAATCCTCGGTTTTTATCCTCACGACATCAGCTACTACAAGATGGCGCTGTTGCACAAGAGCATCATGCACCGCAATTCTAAGGGAAAACCAGTGAACAACGAGCGGTTGGAGTTCTTGGGTGATGCGGTTTTGGATGCTGTAGTAGGAGATATCGTGTACCAGCATTTCCCTGGCAAGCGTGAGGGATTCCTTACCAATACCCGAAGCAAGTTAGTGCAGCGTGATACGCTGAATAAACTGGCACAGGAAATGGGCATCAACCAGCTGATTCTTTCTAATGGCCACAGTTCTTCTCATAACAGTTATATGGGAGGAAATGCGTTCGAAGCTTTGGTAGGTGCCATTTATCTGGACCGTGGTTACGATGCCTGCATGTATTTTATGCAGAAACGTATTCTGGCACAAATGATAAACATCGATAAGGTGGCTTATAAGGAGGTTAACTTCAAGAGCAAACTCATCGAATGGAGCCAGAAAAACCGCGTGAAGCTGGATTTCGTTATGCTAGACCAGCAAAAAGACAAGAATGGTAGCCCGATTTTCACCTATCAGGTTGTACTCGAAGGTGTTGAAGGTGGAGTAGGAAAGGGCTATTCCAAGAAGGAAAGCCAGCAGGTGGCTTCTAAGACTAGCTTGGAAAAACTGCGCAAAGAACCACAGTATATTGATGCTGTGTTCACAGCTAAGGCTAACCGCACCAAGATGGAAGAGGAACCTGTTGAAAACGTGCCTAACACAGAAGTGAAAGACGATTTCATCATCTCGCAGGATGCTGATGCACAAAACGCACCGGTAGAGGAGAAGCACATCAATGTTTTCAAAGAGGAGGTTTTCACAGAGAAATCTGCCGAAACTGCCCAGGAAACTGAAGTGCAGGTCGAGGTGAAGGAGGAAAAGAAGGAGAGTGATGAGTTCGATTTGAGCGACATCACGGCTCAGCCTAAGGAATTATCAAGAGAAGAGATTATTGCCGCTGCCGAAGCGGCTGCTTTCGGTAACGATGAGTAAACTGTATCTCTTTCCGGATAGGAAATACGATTTAATAGAAGACTCCCATAAGATGGTAAATATCGCCACTTATGGGAGTCTTTTGTGTTGTATATTTCCTTTTTGTATACTTTATCTTACCCTTTTGTATTAAAAAATAGTAAAAACTTTCTCTATATCAAAAGTTTGATTTACTTTTGCATCTACTTAAATGATATATATCTAGATATGAGTTTAACAACGATAGTAAGTAACGTCTTCAAACCTCGGCAGAAGGAGTTGGAGAAGTATGTCTATGATGCAGAACATTTGCAGCATAAAGTGCTTATGCACCTTATAAATAAAGGAAAAAATACTGAATATGGTGTCAAGCATTTATTAAATACCACCAATAGTTATGATAAATTTGCACAGAATATTCCTGTCAATACCTACGAGGAGTTGAAGGGGGATATCGACCGTATGCGTCATGGCGAAAAGGATATTCTATGGCCGGGACTGGTAAAATGGTACGCCAAGTCATCTGGCACCACCAACGATAAGAGTAAGTTTATCCCGGTTTCTCATGATGGCTTGCATGGCATTCATTATGCCGGAGGCTTTGATGCCGTAGCCTATTATCTGCGCAATAATCCGAAGAGCAGACTCTTTGATGGCAAGAGCCTTATCTTAGGTGGAAGCCATTCGCCTAACTATAATGTGTCGGATAGTCTGGTGGGTGACCTGAGCGCTATCCTCATCGAAAATATCAATCCGCTTGCCAATCTGGTGCGTGTTCCTAAGAAGTCAACCGCTCTCCTGAGCGATTTCGAAGTGAAACGCGACCTTATTGCCCGCGAAACGATGAATAAGAACGTAACCAATATCTCGGGTGTTCCTAGCTGGATGCTTAGTGTGCTGGTGCGTGTCATGGAACTTTCCGGCAAGAAGCATCTGGAAGAGGTATGGCCTAATCTGGAGGTATTCTTCCATGGCGGTATTGCCTTTACTCCTTACCGCAAGCAGTATGAACAGCTCATCACTTCGCCGAACATGCATTATATGGAGACTTATAATGCCAGCGAGGGATTCTTCGGACTGCAGGATGATCCGGCAGACCCAGCCATGTCGCTTATGATAGATTATGATGTATTCTACGAGTTTATCCCTATGGACGAATTCGGCAGCGAGAATCCTACCGTTGTGCCTCTCTGGGGTGTTGAGGTAGGCAAGAACTACGCTATGATCATCACCACTTCCTGTGGTTTGTGGCGCTATCTCATCGGCGATACGGTTCAGTTTACCAGCAAGAATCCTTATAAGTTTGTCATTATCGGCCGTACCAAGTACTTTATTAATGCATTTGGCGAGGAACTGATCATGGATAATGCCGAGAAGGGATTGGCTTATGCCTGCGAGAAGACGGGTGCTCAGATTTCTGATTATACCGCTGCGCCGGTTTATATGGACAGTAATGCCAAGTGCCGTCACCAGTGGCTCATAGAGTTCTCTCAGGAGCCAGCCAGCCTCGATGAATTTGCCAGTCTGTTAGACCAGAAGCTGCAGGAAATCAATAGCGATTACGAGGCCAAGCGCTTTCACGACGTTACCCTCCAGCATCTGGAGATAGTGAAGGCCAAGCCGGGACTCTTCAATGAATGGCTGAAGAGCAAGGGCAAGTTAGGTGGACAGCATAAGATTCCACGCTTGAGCAACAGCCGCAAGAACATTGATGAGATGCTCATGATGAACAAATAAAACAAGCTGCATGCTTCTTCCGCCTGAAGTTGAAGTGATGCTGCGATATTAAGAAGATATAAAGAATGATTCAATTGAACGACATAAAGAGCAAGTTGAAGGCAAATTCACTGTTTCTGCCTTTCTACGTCTTAGCTTTCCTCATGTTGGCATCCTGTGCCAAGATGGGACAGCCGGATGGTGGTTGGTTCGACGAAACTCCTCCTAAGGTGATTGGAGCTTCGCCAGCCGATAAGGGCGTAAATGTGAAGCAGAAGAAGGTGAATATCTATTTCGACGAATATATCAAGGTAGATAATCCTACCGAGAAAGTGGTTGTTTCGCCTCCGCAGCTCGAAGTGCCTGAAATCAAGGCTTCGGGCAAGCATATTCAGATTTCTCTGGTAGATTCGCTCAAGCCGAATACTACCTATACCATCGACTTTTCCGATGCCATCAGCGATAATAACGAGGGCAATCCGATGGGAAACTATACCTACAGTTTCTCTACCGGCGAGGTCATCGATACGATGGAGGTGTCGGGATATGTGCTCGAATCAGAGAATCTGGAGCCTATCAAGGGTATTCTGGTAGGTCTTTACGCTGATCATGCCGATTCAGCCTTCAAGACCAAGCCTATGCTGCGTGTAAGCCGTACCGACAGCCGTGGTCGCTTCGTCATAAAAGGTGTGGCTCCGGGCTCTTACCGCATCTATGCCCTGCAGGATATGGATGGCAACTATATGTTCAGCCAGAAAAGCGAAAAACTCGCTTTTTCTCATGATATTATCGTGCCGTCAAGCAAGCCGGATGTACGACAGGATACTACATGGATTGATTCCTTGCATATCAAGTCGATAGATCAGGTTAATTATACTCATTTTCTACCGGATAATGTAGTGCTCCGTGCCTTTACCGAACTGGTTTCCGACCGCTTCTTCCTCAAGGCAGAGCGTCAGAAGGCCAACTGCTTCTCGCTCTATTACAGTTATGGTGATTCTATCCTGCCACAGATCAAGGGCTTGAATTTTAATGAGAAAGATGCCTTTATTCTGGAAAAATCGGAGAAGAACGATACGCTTACCTATTGGCTCAAGGATACGGCGCTGGTCAACCAGGATACGCTGAATATAGAGCTTACTTACCGTATGACAGACAGTACGGGCGTGCTCCGCAACCAGACTGATACGCTCGAAATTCTTTCGAAGGAACCTTACGAAAAGCGTATGAAGGCGCAGGCTAAGGAACTGGAGAAATGGACCAAGAAGCAGGAAAAACTGAAGAAGAAGGGTGAACCTTATGATAGCGTGATGGCTGTAAAACCGCTTGATGTTCAGATGAGTGTCTCTTCTCAGCTCGATCCTGATAAGAATGTTATCTTCACCTTCAATACGCCGCTTGCCAAGGCCGATACGGCAGGCATTCATCTCTATGCCAAGCATGATACGCTATGGTATAGGGCGCCGATGGAGTTTAAGCCGCTGGGCAACCGCAAGTATATTCTGAGAGGCGAGTGGCGTCCGGACATAGAATATAGTCTGGAGGTTGATTCTGCCGCATTCCAGGACATCTACGGACTTGTATCTAAACCTGTGAAACAGGGTTTCAAGGTCAATTCCCTGGATACTTACGGCACGCTGCTCATTAATGTAACTCACGATTTCGACAATCATCCGCTCCTCGTTCAGCTACTCAATGCGCAGGATCAGGTGGTGAAAGAAGTGAAGGCAGTGAACGGTGTAGCCGAATTCTATTATCTCAAGCCGGAGAAGTATTACATGCGTCTGATAGTAGACCGCAACGGCAACGGCAAGTGGGATACAGGCTGCTATGATAAGGATGAACAGGCAGAAGAGGTGTATTACTATCCAGACGTGATAGAATGCAAGGCTAAATGGGATTTAACCGAGAGTTGGGATCCTACGGCCCGTGAACTTTCCCGTCAGAAGCCTGGTGCCATTACCAAGCAGAAGCCTGATAAAGAAAAGAAAGTTAAGAACCAGAATGCGCAACGTGCCAAGAAACTTGGCATCGAGTACATTCCTAAATTATAAAGAGTTATGAAAACGATCAAATCATTCGGGATTGCATTATTGCTACTTCTGGTCAGCACTACGGTGTCTGCCCAGTGTACCTTCCGTAATACAGCCTTCAAGTCGGGTGAGTTCCTTACTTACAATCTGTATTACAATTGGAAGTTTGTTTGGGTAAAAGCTGGTAATGCCAGTATGTCTATCGTTCAAACCACCCGTCATGGTAAGCCTGCTTATCGCGGTTCTCTTGTTACAAGAGGCAATAAGCGTGTAGATGATATCTTTGTGCTTCGCGACACTCTGCTCTGCTACAGCGGCACCGATATGGCGCCTATGTATTTCCGTAAGGGAGCTCACGAGGGCAAGCGCTATACGGTAGATGAGGTATTCTACAGCTATTCTGGCGGTAGGTGTCATCTCAAACAGCACCGTCAGCAGCATGATGGTAAGCATGTATGGAAGAATGCCACCTACGATGATTGTGTTTTTGATATGATGAACATCTTCCTGCGTGCCCGCAGTTTCGATCCTGCCAACTGGAAGAAGGGTTATACCGTAAAATTCCCTATTGCTGATGGAAAGAACCGCACTCCAGCTCAGATAAAGTTTGATGGTAAGGTTACCATCAAGGCAGATAATGGTGTGAAGTACCGTTGCCTGCGCCTTGCCTATATGGAGTATGAGAATCGCAAGTATAAGAGAATCGTAGATTTCTATGTAACCGATGATGAGAATCATATTCCTATCCGTTTGGATATGTTCCTCAAATTTGGTGCTGCCAAGGCATTCCTCGTAGGAATGAAGGGTGTGAGAAATCCGGTTTCTTCAATCGTGAAATAAGATAAAACAAAGCTCTCGGTGCATGATGCATCGGGAGCTTTGTTATTAATATGGTTGTGCAAGCTGATTATTTCGGCAGCGATATGGTGAACTCCGACCATTTGCCTTTTTCGCTCTTTACGCTTACTTTGCCGCCATGGGCATTGATTACCTGCAGCACGTAGTTCAGACCGATACCGAAGCCGCCACGGGTTTTCCGGGCATCCTTTTCGTGCTCTGCAGCACGCTCAAAGCGGTTGAAGATGGTTTTCAGCTCGCTTTTGGCAATGCCGATACCCTCATCGAATACCTTGATATATACGTTCTTATCATTTTCTAGGGTGGAAATCTGGATATTGATTTCTTCCTTCGAGTATTTGGTGGCGTTATCTACTATATTGCTGATAGCCTCCTTCAGATATTCCTCATCTGCCAGTGCCGAAGTGGCTCCGAATAGGGTGGTGATATGAATCGGTTTCGCCGATTTCGCCTTGTATTTATCCACCACATCCTCTATCATCGCCTCCAGATCTATTTCAGCCTTCTGGATACTCAGTTTACCATGTTCCAGTTTTGAGATGGTGAGCAGGCGGTTGATGAGGGCAAGCAGATGCTGTGCTTCGTCTTCTACGATACAGAAATATTTCTCCTTCATTTCCGGCTTCTTCTCCAGTACGCCGCTGTGCAGATATTTGGTTCCCATGATGATGGAGGTAAGGGGCGACTTCATGTCGTGAACCATTGCATAGGAGAAATCCTCGCGCAGCAGGCGAACCCTTTCCTGCTCATCGATATAGTTGATTTGGTCGATAAGGCTCAGAATAATGACCACCATGGTGAGTAGAGAAGTGAGCAGGGTGATGCGACTCTGGTAGAGTGCCGAGAAAAAGGCATGTGCCCTCACATCGGCTGCCAGACTCCAGGGATTATCGTAGCCCATCTGGTGAACGCTCATCTGGAATGAGTTGTATATCCAGAAAAGTTGCATGCATAGTACGGCTACCAGCGCCATCGTACCGAGCATTTTGGTTCTGTTTGCCTTCATAATCAGGTGGTTTTAGTATTCTTCTTCATCCTCTTGTATCAGCAATGGTTCTATATTCTTCTTGAGAAGATAGAATCCATAGCCCATCATGCCCAGTCCCAGGATGCATACTAGGATGGTAACCCAGTTGCTGCCCAGGTTGAACGGAATCATATTGGATATGAGATAAACCGCGAATATAACGATGGAACTTCGGGTTTTGCAGTAAAGCCAGAAACCGTATAAGGTGCACGGGAGGGCTGCCAGGACGTAAAATATCCAGAGTGCCATTCCCTCGCCCGAACCTGCTGTCAGCGTAGTTGGCATAATCATGAGCAAGTATACAAGCAGAACGACCCATTTCTTCTTTCCGCTTTTCAGAAGTTCTTCCAGAATGGCACCATAGAAAACGTAGGCTGAGATAAACGTGCCTACCAGCATCAGTGGGAGCAACTGGAAAAAGCCGAACTGGCTCATTTCTTTAGGCATAAAATGAATGCCTAAGTAGCTCATCAGGGCATAATAGGCGATGATAAAGCCCAGCATCGGCATAGAGCCGTAGAGCATGAGTTGCCATTTGCTCTCTGGCTTTACCTTGCCAAGCGTAAAACTCGAAAACTTGCCTTTATGAAAGGTAAACCAGATGATGAGTGTAGCTATCAGGGCGAAAGCTATGATGAAAGGAAACATTTCTGTTGTAGTCATATCTCCCTTGCTGTTGCCTGGCATGTGGTCACTACCTATATAGGCATAATACAGGCCAAAGCTGAAACCGCTTATCAGGATAGTGATGAAAAATTCAGCTATCAGGAGAAAGAAGTATAGTATCGCTTTTAACATATATGTTTGTCTTTAATAATCTGTTTTCTTTTCTATCATTCCGTATAGAGATGATTCGTTTTACTGATTTTCTGAGGCTTGAGATGCGTCTATTCTGCGATGAGTTTGAATCCCACACCTCTGATGGTTTTCAGTTCTACGCCCGGTTCGTCTTCCAGCGCTGTGCGTATTTTCTTGATGAATACATCCAAACTTCTGGAAGCAAAATAGTCTTTGTCTTCCACTCCCCAGAACCGGCTCAATACGGCTTCGCGGCGCACCACCTCGTTTTTGTTTACTGCCAGCAGTTCCAGAATCTTTGCCTCTCGTGCGGTGAGCATTTTCTGTTTACCATTCTGCGTATCTTTCAGAGTAGCATGGTCGGCATCTAGAATGTATTTACCCAGTTTTATCTGGTTGCTGGCGTTTTCGCTGCGGGCTCCGGCTTTCAGTTGGAGCAGGCTATGTATATGAGCATCAAGCTCTTCCGGAATAAACGGCTTCTTCACATAGTTGTTGGCTCCTGCGGCATAACCTGCCTTCAGGTCTTTCGGCGAGGTGAGTCCGGTGGTAAACAGAATTATGGTTTTTCCGTCAACCTCGCGTATTTTCTTCACCATTTCTATTCCGTCCATGATGGGCATGTCGATATCAGATACGATAACATCGGGCTGAAAGTCTTGCCACACCTTCAGTCCTTCCTTGCCGTTTACGGCGGTTTTCACCTCATATCCTCCGATGATATCTTCGAAGCAACTTTTCTCCATATAGGCGAGGTTTTCATCATCCTCTACCAGGAGCAGTTTAGTATTTGCCATAATCTTTTCAGTTTTTGATGATTACAGTTGCAAAGATACATTTTTTTTGTGAAAGAGCCATATAAAGAGGTGGAGATTAACTTAAAGATAACATTCATTCCTGAACTTTTGAAGGCACTATGGATTAGGAACGGGGAGTGATTAGGGGCGGGTATAAATTAGGCACGGATTACGCGGATTACACGGATTTATGGCGCAACTGCTAATAAACCATATCATAATCTCCAATAAAGAGTCGTGTAATCTGTGTAATCTGTGCCTAAATAATTATTGCTTGTCCGAGTCGATGAGGGCGAGCAGATGCTCTACTGCCACCTCCTGCGGAATATTCTTTTCTACGCAAACCTGCTTGCGGTAGAGGCTTACTCGGTTAGGACCGGCACCTACGTAGCCGTAATCGGCATCCGCCATTTCGCCTGGACCATTCACGATACAGCCCATGATACCTATCTTCAGACCCTTGAGATGCTTGGTTGCCTCCTTGATCTTGGCGATGGTTTCACGAAGATCGTAGAGGGTTCTGCCGCATCCCGGACAACTGATATACTCGGTTTTGCTGGTGCGCAGACGGGCTGCCTGGAGAATACCGAAAGCGGTTTCATCTATTGTCTGGGCAGGGATGTCTCCATTGTTCATCAGCCAGATACCATCGGTCAGACCATCAATCATCAAGGCTCCCATATCAGCAGCAGCCTCCAGCTGGAAGTCGCTCTTCTCCTCCTTGCCGTGCTGGTACATCTCGGCAAAAACCACAGGGTTCTTCAAGCCGGCATTCATCATCTCGTGAACCAATGCACGCTGGTCGCCCAGACGGTTCTGATGATTGCTTACGCAGATAACCACTACCTCAGGATGAGCCTTCAGACAGGCGATATATTCCTCGGCAGGAGTTCCAAACTGCAGGGTGAGGAACTTGACGTCTGCCTTGATGCTGGCGATGAGCGGCATCGCCATGGCAGGGAAGATAGGGTAGAGCTTGGCACCAGTCGTCTCTGGCTTGCTGTTCAGCGTCTCGTAAACGTTGTAATCTACGATGTAGCTCTGGCCAGCCACAAACTGCTTAGGCATCTTGCCACCGATGTAGATATAGTCTGGAGTAGCATCCTTGTTCTCACAAGCGGTGCTCTCGCCGTTGATTCGGTTGCTGATAACCACCGGAACGTTGCTGCCGCCGATATTGCCTACAGCCACGGTTTCGCGGCGGGTAGGGCGCAGCCAGTCGAATGAAGGACAAGCTGTGGCAGGAATCATCAGATGCCCCTTCTTCTTGCCGATGTAATCTACCAGATGGCGTGCCACAGGAATCTCTGCAGCCGGTTCCTCGCTCAGGCTTACACGAACGGTATCGCCGATGCCATCAGCCAGGAGGGCACCGATACCTACGGCACTCTTGATTCTGCCATCTTCGCCTTCGCCGGCTTCGGTTACGCCGAGGTGGAGTGGGTAGTTCATGCCTTCCTTCTCCATTTCTTCTACCAGGAGGCGCATGGAGCGAACCATCACAACGGTGTTGGATGACTTGATGCTGATAACCACATCGTGGAAATTCTCCTTCTTGCAGATGCGCAGGAACTCGAGACAGCTCTCTACGATGCCCTCTGGCGTATCGCCGTAGCGATTACGGATGCGGTCGGAGAGTGAACCGTGGTTCACACCGATGCGGATGGCAGTATGGTTCTCCTTGCAGATGTTGAGGAAAGGTACGAAGCGATCCTCAATCTTCTGAAGTTCGTGGGCATACTCCTCGTCGGTATATTCCTGCTTGATGAACTTGCGGGCAGGATCCACGTAGTTGCCAGGATTGACGCGCACTTTCTCGCAATAGAGAGCAGCCACGTCGGCAACGTTAGGATTGAAGTGAACATCGGCTACGAGCGGAGTCTGATAGCCGTCGGCACGGATGCCGGCATTGATGTTTTTCATGTTCTCTGCCTCGCGGGAACCCTGAGTGGTGAAGCGCACCAGCTCGCCACCAGCCTTGATAATCTCCTCAGCCTGTCGCACGCAAGCCTCGGTATCATTGGTGTTGGTGGTGGTCATCGACTGGATGCGGATAGGATTATCGCCACCCAGGTCGATGGCTCCGATATGTGCCACAGAAGAGGCACGGCGGGTATAATTGAATAAATCTACCATAATATATAAGATAAGATATGCCCCAAAAGAATGGGGCATATCACATATTAGATTAATTACACTTGAAGTCGTATTTCACCTCAGCCAGGTCCTTGTTGGCCTTCTCGATCTTGGCACCGAGACCCGCCTTCCAAGCCTCTACCTTCTGAGCCACTTCCTCGTCGGCAAGGGCAATCATTTCAGCAGCGAGGATGGCAGCGTTCTGAGCCGCATTCACACCAACAGTAGCTACAGGAATGCCAGGAGGCATCTGGATGATGCTGAGCATGGCATCAAGACCATCGAGCATACCCTTGATAGGCACGCCGATTACTGGCAGAGGAGTAGATGCTGCGATAACACCAGGAAGGGCGGCAGCCATACCGGCAGCGGCGATGATAACCTTCACGCCACGCTCCTTGGCTCCCTTGGCGAATGACTCTACTGCATCTGGAGTGCGGTGAGCAGAGAGGGCATTAACCTCGAAAGGAATCTGGTTGTCGTTCAACCACTTACATGCTTTTTCCATAACAGGCAGATCGCTTGTACTGCCCATAATAATGCTTACTAATGGTTTCATTTCTTCTTATATTTTATTATAAACTTTATATTACTAATATAGCACAGGCGGTGCCTATCAGGAATCCTGCAACTACCTGTGACAGCGTATGTTGTCGGAGTATCATGCGGGCACTTCCTACTGCGCCTGCCATCATCAGCACAAGGCAGAGCCACCACAGCGGATTGAAATTGAAGGCTACAGAATAAGACACCAGAGCTCCTGCCACACCTCCGATGGCTGCCGTATGGGTGCTGATCTTCCACCATACATTGATGAAGGCGCAAATCATCTGTATCGCCAGCGCTACCACTACGATGATACTGATGACGCGAGGCGTATTGCGGTATTCCATCCAGAAAAAACAGCCGAAGTAACATACGATAGAGAGGATGTAAGGCACAATACGACGCTCCTTCTTGCCCAGCTCACGCGAGGTCCAGCCTTGAACCATGCGGTAGAGGTGGATGAGTAGCGATGGAGCAACGACGGTCAGGAGATAGACCATGCCCAGCATCACCAGTTTGTATCCTATCGGTAACAGCGACATATAACTGAAGATGAACAGAGCTATCAGTCCTACCATCGGCAGATAGAAGGGCGTGAAGATCATGCTCATGATGCGTGCTGTCAATATGATATTCTTCTCTTTCATAACACTAATAACGTATATATTCTTTTTATCTCTCAAATATTTTGTGGTGGGCCCCGGTTTCTTCCTGACTCATACCACTATCTTATTTCCTGAGTCGTGCCACCGGTATGCCCAGTTGCTCCCTATATTTTGCCACCGTACGTCGTGCGATAGGGAATCCCTTCTCCTTCAGCAGTTTGGCGAGTGCATCATCGCTGATCGGCTTTTTCTTGTCTTCTTTCTCGATGATGTCGTGCAGGGCAATCTTGATTTTGCGGGTAGACATCTCTTCGCCGTCTTCAGTGGTGTAGCTGTCTGTGAAGAAGAACTTCAGCGGGAAGGTGCCCCATTTAGTCTGGGCATACTTCACGTTGCTCACTCTCGAGATGGTACTGATGTCCAGTCCCGTGCGTTCTGCTACATCCTTCAGGATCATCGGTTTCAGGTCAGCCTCGTCTCCATCCAGGAAGAACTGCCGCTGTATGTCGATAATTGCCTTCATGGTGACGATGAGGGTATGTCTTCTCTGCTTGATGGCTTCGATGAATCCCTGTGCCTTGTCCACCTTTTCCTTGGCGTAGAGCAGGGCTTCCTTGTCGCTCCGGCTCATCTTGTCTTTATGCTTTCTGTAGGTGTCAATCATGTCGGTGAATGATGGCGAAACCGTCAGTTGCGGAATGTTGCCACGGTTCAGCGAGAATGTAATCGTTCCGTCGTCATTGGTGTCGATGATGAAGTCGGGGGTAATCTGCTGCATGTTTCTTCCCTCTGTTTCGCCCATCGATGCGCCCGGTTTCGGGTTCAGCTTTCTGATTTCTGCCTGCAGGGTTTCTACCTGTGTATCGTTCAGTTCCAGTCCTGCCTTGATCTTGTCCCAATGTTTCTTGGTAAACTCGTCAAAATAGTCGGTAAACACCTCTTCCATCGTCTTGCGGAGCACACCTCTCGGCAGTCTCTTAACCTGCAGCAGGAGGCATTCCTGCAGACTTCTTCCTCCTACACCGGCTGGGTCGAAGGTCTGTAGAATGTGGAGCACGTGCTCGATGTCTTTTTCCGTAACATCGATGTTGTGATAGATAGCGAGTTCATCACAGATGCTGTCCAGGTCCTTGCGGAGCAGTCCGTCGTCATCCAGTGAACCTATGAGATATTCCATTACTTCCTTCTCCTTGTCACTGAGCGGCTGCATGTCCATCTGTTCCTTCAGCTTATCATAGAAAGAGGTGGTGTCGCCGTAAACCATTTCTTCGTAGTCAGCGCTGTCCTGGTTGTTGTATCTGTCTGTATTGTAGTCAGGCATCTGGTCGTCTTTTCCGATGCTTTCCAGTGCCTGGTCCAGTTCGTCTTTTCTTTCTTCTTTTTCTGATTCTGCCTCGTAGGCATCCTCATCGCTGCTGTTGTCGTACTCATCATCTGCGGGCGAATCATCATTGGCGACATTCTCGTTGAGCATGTCGTCTGGGTTCTCGCTTTCCAGAGCGGGATTATCGTCCAGTTCTGCATTGATACTGTCTTCCAGTTCCGTGAGCGGCATTTCCAACAGTTTCACCTGCAGCATTTGCTGGGCTGAAAGTCTTTGAAGTTGCTGTAACTTCTGTGCCTGTGTCTGTATGAGTTTTTGAGCCATAATTACTTAAAGTATTCTTTTAGTTCGTTGGCAAGCTGGTAAAGCTTGTCTGGATTTCCGTTTCCGTATTGGTGCCAGATGTCGCTGCATGCTTCTAGCAGCGGGTGTATCAGCACGTCTTCGCGGTTGAGATAGGGGTCGCAGTACATGAATACGCCCATCGCCTCGGCAATGACCTTCGGTGATGTCCTGATGAGTTTTCCCAGGTCGATGATTTCCGGTGTTTCCGGCACCATGGTGATTGGTGTGAGCTGGAAGTAGAGATCGAGGATGATGATGAGTTTCACGGGGGTGAGCGATGGTTCACTTTCCAGTGGTTCCCAGTTTTTCTCGAATGTTTCCTTCACTTCCACTCCCTCGAAGAACTGTATGGCGTTTCCGCAGCCGTTCATCTGCCTGATGCGCTGTATATCGCGCTTCAGTTTCTGTGGCTTATCGGCATACTTCTCCCATAGTCGCTTGATTCTCGGAGTCACCATTCTGAGTTTGAACATCTGTTCGTGCAGAAACTCAGGTGGAATATGCAGTTCCAGGCTCAAGTCGACCATCCCTTTCGAATAGAGAGGTTTCACGCCCATGGGCTTCTTCTGGTACAGCTGCAACAGCAGGAGCCAGTATTCTTCGTTCCAAAGAGGATGTCTTGCCATAATTTCCTATCTTTATATATCTTCTGCAAAATTACGACTTTTCGTTGGTAAAACAAAATAATTTGGCGGTTATTTTCAGAAAAAATAAAGAGCGCAACTTCGAATGATTTCGAAATTGCGCTCTTCTAATACGATATTCCCAAATTTCTCATAACTCAAGGGCTTTTTGTTACCCTTTCCATTACGAAGCCCGAAGCAGCAATTCTGCTCAGGCGTCATCTTTGGTTATCCCATACATTTGATCTTTTTACCTTCAACTCACCTGTTGAATTATCCTGTTGTCCTTGAATAAACAATCTTTTCTTTACCTTTAAACTAAAACCTAATAAAAAAACAACTAACAATCTTAAACCTAAAAACCTAATAACCTAAACTTTTTGTCGTCCTTGAATAAACAATCTTTTCTTTACCTTAACTAATACCGTTTCACTGAATAAACAATCTTAAATTTACCTTTAAACTAACTAATAACCTAAAACAACTAACAATCTTAACCTAAAAACCTAATAACCTTTTTGTCTTATTGACGATGCAAAGGTACGACGATTTTCCGAACCCACCAAATGTTTTAAGAGAAAATCACATAAAAAAGCCTCTTTTTTGATATAAATCAACTATGTGTGTGCGCACACACGTGCTATTTAACAGCTATTTGATGTATGTCAACCATTTTAACACATTTCTTATGTCTGAAGCCTGTTTGGGAGCTTATACCTTATTATATATGCATCTTCATTATATATGCCTCTTCGCTCATGAACACGGCGATGGTCTTGAGGCGCAGATAGTCTTCTGATAGGTAGATGAGTCCCTTGTTGCCCCAGTTCTTGCCCCATGAATTGCGGCAGACGTAGAATCTCTGCTTGCCTTTCATGAAGGTACCTATGATTTCCATCACATGATCATCGGTGGTGCGAAGCTGTTCAAACTCCTTCTGTCGCGATGCCTGGGTCACGGGGCGTTCCGTCGGCTGTATGTCTACACAGTTCTTCCTTGGTTCCTTGAAGCCAGGTTCGCTGATGTCACCTTCCCAGCATACCGGGTGTCCTTTTTCTACCGCCTTCCTGATGTGGAGCATCAGCTCGTCGAGCGGAAGGTTCAGATAGGCATCGTGCATCCGGTTATCGGGAATCTCGAGCGCAAAGTATTCTCTGTAAGGATGATGCGAGAAACTGGTGAGCGATACATACTCCTCGGGATAGCATACGCTGTGGGCAAACTCTTGAGGGGTATATTCGGCACCCAGCATGTGTACGGCCTTGGCAGGCATGTAGCCTATTTCTGCGTCAAACAGGTCGTTCAGTTCCTCCTTGAGCTGGCTGATGCCCGCTTTCTGCGAGATGGCGCCATCGCACAGTTTCTGCACCTTGCGGCAGAGCACCTTGTAGTTCACGTGCTTCGGATCTTCATAGCTGTCGTAAGGTTGTGCACCATACTTATCTATATAATGTATCAGCATCGGGGCAGTACCGCGCAGGCTGATGTTCTTCTTTCCCTGTGCAAAGTAATATTCCAGTGCCTGTTCTTCCAGCATCATGCGGGCTATGTAGGCGATGGAGAGATTCACGGAATCCCCCTTCATGATGTGCTCGCTTTCGATGGTGGCAAGCATGCCGTATGCCCAGCAGAGTTCGCTGTTGCCCTGGTCCTTGACGGGCGTAGTACTGATCAGGTGGATATGCTCCGGAAGATAATCCTCGCCTCCACCTGTCTCTGAGATACCGGCTCGCTGCTGTCTGTATCCGCAACCGGCGAATACAAGCAGAGCGAGTCCTATGGTTATAATGTTCTTTCTTTCCATGCCGCAAAAATACAAAAAAGATTTTAATCTGTGGCATTAATCTTTCTTAAAACGCCATGGGTTATTAAAATTTCTTGTCATAGCCTGATGCAGGAATCTCCGGCTGGTCAATCGTGAACGACATATTGTTAGGGTAGGTAAAAATCGGACCGGTATAGGTAGTCTTCTTTCCGATAACCAGGTGTACGTTGTCAAAGCTGACGGTCTTGATAACCTTTTCTTCCTTGTCTTTTGCCGTAGCTGTTATATGGATGTCGGTTACATCTTTGTCGGTCAGAAGGGTGTAGAGTGTAGAGTGAATGCTTCTTTCCTGGTGTGCTTTGGCTTCTATAGAAAAGTTTCGGGTGATGGTAGCCTTTTCTTTGCAGAATCCGGTAGAAGGATTGAACACCGTGCCGCAGCTTCCGCTTATCGTGATTTCCTGAGTCTTGGTAGTCAGGGGCATGATGTCGGTAGCACACAGTTCAAAACAGCTGACGGCACGTTTCAGCGAAACACTCTGTGTTACGGCTTTGCTGCCCGATTCCACCTTGATATCCTGCAGGGTATATGCCATATCGCGTACAATATTGTTGGCAAAAGTCATTTCATGCCTTGATTTTACTTCGATTCGTTCTTCCTTCTGCAAATCAGTTTTTGCTGCTACGGCAACGAGCGTGTATTCTCCTGCCGGCACCTGCAGGCTGACGTTTCCGAATTTGTCATCCCAGTTTTCCTGTCTTACGGTATAGCCGGCAGTAGTTTCATCTCCTTTCGGGATGAGACATACTTGCAAATCTGTGTAGAGTTTTGCATCCTTGAGCGATTTCTCGCTCCCGTCGGCTCTTGTTCTGGCAAGATTGCTCTCTTCATCCTGACCGATAGGCACAATGGACCTTTCGAAGAAGCAGAATCTTACTTCTTGGTTCTTGACTTGTGGTGTTGTTTCAAGCATCACGTTTTCTTGTGTGCAACTAACCGTTGTGGTCATTGCCAGGAACAGAATCATTCCTGAGGTAAAAGCTTTCTTCATACGCTTTCACTTTTTAATTAATAATACCAGCCGTAAGACTGGATAGGATTCATATAAAAAGAAGAATATCCTAGGGATATATTCTTATTTATAGGCAAATATAGACAAATAATCATGATTGATTTGTCAATATAATCGAATTTATGTCATTTTTTCTCCATTTTTCTGTGTTTTGTCTTCATTTTGGTGTAACTTTGTACCCGAAAAAAGATAATTGCATTCATGAATACAAAGATAAACGAATTTGAAGTGATGGCACCAGTGGGCTCACGCGAGTCACTGGCTGCTGCCATACAGGCTGGTGCCGACTCCGTATACTTTGGTATCGGCAAGTTGAACATGCGTTCCCATTCAGCCAACCATTTTACTATCGATGATTTGCGTGAGATTGCTGCTACCTGCAACGAGCATGGTATCAAGACCTATCTCACCGTCAATACTGTTATCTACGATAACGACATCCCAACGATGAAGGAAATCATCGATGCAGCCAAGGAGGCAGGCATCTCTGCCGTCATCGCCAGCGATGTGGCTGTAATGAGCTATTGCAATGAAGTGGGCGAGGAGGTTCATTTATCCACACAGTTAAATATCTCAAACACAGAGGCTTTGAAGTTTTATGCACGCTTTGCTGATGTTTCCGTACTGGCACGTGAATTGAACATGGACCAGGTGAAGCACATCCATGAGCAGATAGAGCAGCAGAACATCTGCGGACCTATGGGCAAGCAGATCCGCATCGAAATGTTCTGTCATGGTGCTCTGTGCATGGCTGTATCGGGCAAGTGCTACATGAGTCTCGCTAATGCCAACCGCTCTGCCAACCGTGGCGAGTGTGTGCAGATTTGCCGCCGCAGCTATACTGTTACAGATAACGAAACTGGCAACCAGCTTGAAATCGACAACAAGTATGTGATGAGTCCGAAGGACCTGAAGACCATTCGCTTCATCGACCGCATGATGGATGCCGGTGTGCGCGTCTTCAAGATTGAAGGCCGTGCCCGTGGTCCTGAATACGTATATACCGTAGTGAAATGTTATAAGGAGGCGATAGCTGCCGTGCTCGATGGAACCTTTACCGAGGAGAAGAAGGATGAGTGGGATGAGAAACTCGCCACCGTCTTCAACCGTGGTTTCTGGGATGGTTATTACCAGGGGCAGACTCTCGGTGAATGGAACAAGCATTACGGTTCCGTAGCTACCGAGAAGAAGGTGCTCGTGGGCAAGGTGATGAAATATTTCTCTAAGTTGGGTGTGGCAGAAGTAGCCGTAGAGGCATCTACCTTCGACAAGGGCGAGAAACTGCTGATTACGGGTAACACCACCGGTGTGATGTATCTCCATGCCGATGAAATCCGCTACGACCTGAAACCGGTAGAAACAGCGCAGCAGGGCTGGAGAGTTTCCATCCCTGTACCGGATAAGGTACGCCCTAACGACAAGCTCTATAAGTTGATTACAGTAAACGAAATTAAAGAAATAAAATAATGGCAACAATTAATGAATTGCAGGATGAAGTAGTAGAGGAATTCCAGGATTTCACAGACTGGATGGACAAGTATCAGATGCTCATTGACTTGGGCAACGAGTTGGCTCCTCTCGATGAGAAATACAAGAACGAGCAGAACCTTATCGACGGCTGTCAGAGCCGCGTATGGTTGCAGTGCGATTATGTAGATGGCAAGCTCGTATTCACTGCCGATAGCGATGCGCTCATCGTAAAGGGTATCATCGCCCTCCTCATCCGTGTATTGAGCGGTCATACCCCAACCGAGATTATGGATGCCGACCTCTATTTCGTAGAGAAGATTGGTCTGAAAGACCATTTGAGTCCAACCCGCAGCAATGGTCTTCTGGCGATGATCAAGCAGATTCGCATGTACGCCCTTGCCTACAAGACCAAAGAGGCAGAGGCTTAACCGCCTCTGATTATATTATATATAATAAGGTATATTATAATGCGCAAATTAAGAACGATAGAGATGAACCGCCTCACCCTGGAGGAATTCAAGGAAGCCGAGAAGCTGCCCCTGATAGTGGTCCTGGATGATGTGCGTTCATTATATAATGTAGGAAGTGTTTTCCGTTCCTGCGATGCCTTCCGTGTAGAGGCGGTGTATCTCTGCGGAATCACCGCCACCCCTCCCAATGTCGAGATTCATAAGACGGCATTGGGTGGCGAAGACAGCGTGGATTGGGAATACTTCAAGACTACCGAAGAGGCGGTAGAGAAGTTGAAGCAGAAAGGCTATTTTGTATATAGCATCGAGCAGGTAGAAGGCTCCACCAAGCTCCAGAACCTGCCTGAGGCTCACCCTTCCCTCTCCAAAGGCTACGCCGTGATTTTCGGTAACGAGGTGAAGGGAGTCAAGCAGAACATCGTGGATATGAGCGATGGCTGTCTGGAGATTCCCCAGTTCGGTACCAAGCATTCCCTGAATGTCAGCGTTACCGCCGGTATTGTAGTCTGGGAGTTTGCCAAACTCCTGAAACTATAAGTTGAGTTCGTGCCAAACTTGCGTTTTTTGCCAAGTTTGGCACGAACTCATTTGGTAATACAATGTGTAAAAATCCCCCAATGAGGGATAAAAATGATTAAATTCATCCCTCATTGAGGGAACTTTTCGAAAGAATTCGTCCCTCATTGAGGGATTATTTGTATCTTTGCTGCAGTTTTAAACGATATTCATCTAAAAGAGCAAGATATGATAGACAATAAACTTTATGAATACATGGCGGAGTTATTGAAACGTACTCCGCTTGATTTCATCAGATATAAATATGATGAAATCAACTGGAATGGACGATTAGTAGGTATCGTTGGTCCGCGAGGTGTTGGAAAATCCACCATGATACTTCAGCGCATCAAGCTGTCTAAGGAAGGCCATCACCTGTATGTGTCTGCCGACAACATCTATTTTTCAAATCATTCCTTGATTGACTTTGCTGACGAGTTTATCAAGGAGGGTGGTACACATCTTTATATAGATGAAATTCACAAGTATGCCGGTTGGAGCAGAGAACTGAAGCAAATTTACGACATGCACCCATCCCTGAACCTTATCTTCACCGGTTCATCGGTATTGGACATCAAAAAGGGCGAAGCTGATCTGAGTCGTCGGGCGCTGATGTATATGATGCAAGGCTTGTCGTTCAGGGAATACCTGCAACTTTTTGAAGGCATCAAGACCAGAGTTTTCAGTCTCGACGAAATACTCAATCACCAGGTAGAGATTCCGGGGTTGGATCATCCATTGCCTGTTTTCAGAGCGTACCTCGACCATGGCTATTACCCATTTGCCATAGAGGGAGATTTTACGCAAAGAATGCTGCAGGTGATAGACCAGACGGTAGAAGTTGACATTCCGCAATATGCTGATATGAAAGCTTCAACAGCACGCAAACTGAAGCGTATGCTCGTCATTCTTTCCGGGTTGGCTCCCTACAAGCCAAGCGTAGAGAACCTCGCCACGGAAATCGGGGTAAGCAAGAACAACGTGCCTGATTATCTCGTCTATCTGGAGCGTGCAGGAATGATAGGTCTGCTCAGAGATGATACTTCGGGAATGCGCAATCTGGGGAAGGTGGAAAAAGTTTATGTCGATAACCCAAGTCTGATGTCAGTACTCACCTCTAATCCCAACATAGGAAACATAAGGGAAACTTTCTTCTACAATCAGATGAGAGAAAAACAGGATGTTACTTCCTCCAGGGTTTCCGACTTTACCATTGGTGATTATACCTTTGAGATTGGCGGAAGGAAGAAAGGTAAAAAGCAGATAGAGGATGTAAAAAACGGACGTATCGTAAAAGACGATATAGAGGCGGGGCATGGAATCATCATCCCTCTCTGGTACTTCGGAATGAATTATTAGTGATGCCTGATGGCAAAATAAAAGCCCTCGGTGCTTCAGCACCGGGGGCTTTAAATAAACTATGGCTTTTTACTTTTTTACCTTTAAAGAGTACAGCTGGTAACTCCGAGCGTAGTAGCGATGGCTGTAAGGACGGAGATTGCAATCTGCAAAATCGTTTTCCAAGTATTTGCTTTCATAATCTTTATTTTAATGTTGAATGTTGAGTGTTGAATGTTGACTTTTTTAATGTTGAATGTTGAGTGTTGAATGTTGACTTGGTGGGGGGATGCGCTGGCTTCTAGCCAGGGCGGCCCTCAGGCGAGGGCTTTATTCAAGCCCATCGCCGCTATCCTGAGAGCCGCCTCCGCCGCCTTCTTGGGTTCCACTACCTGTAGTACCTGAGCCGCCCTGGCTGGTGTCAGAGCCGCCGCCCTGAGTTGTGTCACCACCGCCTGTGGTGCCCTCCTCGTCGGTGCCGATGTAGCCGCCGTACTCCTGAATCTTGCACTTCTTGCGCAGCTCGGCATTGCTCCAGCTCTTCGTGTTTCTCACAATCAGGTGCACGCCTTCTACGCTGGCAGCTGTCACCTTCTCCTTGGTATCCTCCGCCTTGGAGCTCATGCCGATGGAGAACAGTCCGAGGTCAGAGAGACGCACGCTCTTGCCGTCGAGAATCAGCTCCTGCAGATGGTCGAGTGCATCCATCAGCACACCGTGGATGGTACCTCGTGAGTAAGGCGAGCCGTGGTCAGAGATATGCGATACGAATCCCTCGAAGTCCACTTCGCGGTCGGTTACCGAAGTAGCATACCACTTCTTCTTACCTGCGTTTTCACCAGTCTGAGGTGTGCGCTGTACTTTACGATATTTCAATGTTCCTTTTACTTCCATGATCTTAAATTTTTAAAGGGTTAATAAAATATTGATTGTTAACTTTGTGGGATGCGCTTTGTCAAGTGCAGCCTTTCTTCGAACGACAGTGCAAAGATACGCCAATTTCCCGATACCACCAAATTTCAGCGTGTGATAAGGCGCGATTTTCAGCACGCTTTCA
>NZ_VZBE01000024.1:0-48617 GCF_009494835.1 Segatella copri | reverse complement strand
CATGGTGGTTTATCAGGCTCTCTATGGAGACCAAGCCTATTGGGTAAGACCGGAAAACATGTTCTTCGGGAAAGTTACGAGGGACGGCAGAACTTTTAATCGTTTCACAGAAATAGATAAATAATTATGGAGACATTTAATAATGTAATAAACAGTGGCCAGCTTGTTCTGGTCGATTTCTTTGCTACCTGGTGCCAACCTTGCAAGGCGATGCACCCCATTCTGGAACAGGTGAAGAGTGTGTTGGGCGACCGTATCCGAATCATCAAGGTGGATGTGGACAAGTACGGCGTAACAGCAAGCCAATACCGCATCCAATCCGTGCCTACGCTGATGCTCTTCCGAAACGGAGAAGTATTGTGGCGCACAAGCGGTGTGGTAGATAAAGCCGAACTGCTGGCTACGCTTGATCCATTCTTGATATAATCAAAAATATAAAAGAATAATCTTATGCGCATAATAGGATACTTACTTTGGTGGCTCTTCGGAGGTCTCGAAGCTGCCATCGGTTATTTCACCGGAAGTCTGGCTCTTGCATGTACCATTATCGGCATTCCTTGGGGAAAACAGCATTTCAAGATGGCCGCGCTTTCGCTCGCACCATTCGGCAAGGATGTGGAGTTGGGATTTTAAAGTGATAAGAAGAAGTTGAAGGAAATATGGCAATAACTATTGATACAACAAACCTCTGCTCGCATCTTCAAAAGAAGTTGTTTGAACCTGAGGGAGTATATTATCCTATCTTGCAAGCCATGCAGAACGATGAGGAGTTGACTGCCGCGGTTCGCTCACGACAGCTTCATATCTATCGTAACGGCAAGAAGATTCTCATTCTCGCTGGCAAGGCTCAGCCGAAAATTATCAGAGAGGATAAACTGAACGAATTGATTAAGAAAATAATATAGATGATTAAGAAAGAAGAAGTTATATCTTTTGTATGGCAGCATATTCTGCTGCTCGTTTCGCTCTATGTAATGACTTTCGGAGTCGCAGCATGTGTGCGAAGTCAGTTAGGTTCAAGCGTTATTTCCACCATCCCTTACGTGATGGCTTCGGCAGGAAAGATGCTTGATTACATCCCAGGATGGACTATCGGCGGCTACACCATCATGATGAATGCGATCTTCGTGGTGCTGCAGATTCTGATTCTGAGAAGAAACTTCGAGTGGGTGCAACTCTTCCAGCTAGCTATCGGCTTTATCTTCGGAATGTTCATAGACCTCAATATGGTGCTTACACAGTGGATGGTTTCAGAAAATATCCTGGTCAATGCCCTTGTGCAGATTGCCGGTTGCACCATCCTCGGTTTCGGAATCGCCATGGAGGTGAAATGCGGCTCAGTAACCATGCCTGGCGAGGGTATTTCCATTGCCATTCACAAGGTTACCGGCTGGCCTTTCCCTAAAGCCAAGATTCGGGTGGACATCACGCTCGTGGTCTTGGCCGTCTTGTTCTGTTTCCTGCTTCTCGGTTCATGGAAATGGGAGATCGTGGGCATCGGAACGCTCTTCGCCATGGTCTATGTAGGTGTTACAGTTCGCCTATTCAACAAACATCTTGCATGGTTCGACCGCCTGCTCCACTATCGTCCAGGTTGCCGAAGATATGTTTACGGACTGGCACGATACATAAGAAGACAGATGTAACGTCAAGATTATTTAAGTTCAACGGATAAAAATAGATGAACATGAATTTTCCAGAAATATATTCAGCAACAGGCATGATGGAGCTGATTCAGAAAATCGGCTTCCTCCCCCTCCTCGATAGCGGCATTGAAGGATTCTCTGCCGAAGACATCGTGGCGGAGGATTGCGGTTACGTAAGACTTCCTGAAGGCGGTTGGGACTGGCCGCTATGGAAATGGAAGGGCGAGATTGTGCAGGAAATGCCGTGTATGTACGGAAAGTTCTTCAACAAGAAGGCTGGATTCATCAGCCAGGAATGGTGGCCGGACTTCTGCAACTACAGAAGAAGCAAATACTCCCACCCGGATGAAGATTCGATAGAAGGAGCCATTCTCAGCACGCTTCAATCTACCGGCAGTCTCATCACGAGAGAACTTCGGGCAGCCTGCGGTTTTACAGGAAAGGGAATGAGAAGCAAGTTTGACGGTTATCTCACCCGACTGGAAATGGCGACTTACATCGTGACCGAGGATTTCATCTACCCTCGTGACAAGCACAATCATGAATATGGCTGGGGATGGTCGCTGCTCAATACACCCGAAGACCTCTATGGCAGGGAGGCTTGCCAATGCAACCGCACTCCCGAAGAGTCTTATCAGAAGATTTTCAAACATCTGAAAGAAATCCTGCCTGATGCTTCGGATAAACAGATTATTAAATTAATTGGATAAAAATGAGAAAAGAATCAAGAGCAATGGATAGTGAGTGGGCTTTGGAAGTAATGCACAAGGCTCCGTATATAACTGTCAGTTTTATTGACGAAGACGGCAAGCCTTATGGTTTACCGCTGTCGCTCGCATCTGATGATGATGTGAATTGGTATTTTCATGGTGCCTTGGAAGGCAAGAAGTTGGAGGCAATCAAGGTTCATCCAGAGGTTTGCCTTTCAGCCGTAACACGTTGTGCGCCTACGGTTGGTCCGAAGGACGGGAGTTTCACCATGCAGTTCAAATCAGCCATCGCATTCGGCAAGGCAGAAATCGTGACAGATGAAGCAGAGAAGATTCATGGTCTCCGACTAATCTGTGAGCGCTTCCTTCCTCACCACATGGATGCTTTCGACCAGAGCATCGCCCGTTCCTTGTCACGCACGGCTGTAGTTCGCATCACACTTACTGAGCCACCAACCGGCAAGCGCAAGCAATATGATAAGGAAGGCGTGGAAATGAAATATGGAAGAATGGAATAAATCTCCGATAATGGTAAAATTTTCCGAAAACCAGGTATAAGCTCTTTAGGAGAATGTGCGTATCTTTGCACCCAAGAAATTTAAAAGGCTTAGGATTATGAAGGAATTATTCTTTAATACGATACAGGAGTTCAACGACTACATTGGGGTGAAAACGCTTCATCCTCTGGTAAGCATTGCACGTGTAGAGAACACCTCTCCGATACAGGAGGCTGTGCACCATTACGGACTTTATGCCCTCTTCCTAAAGGAAAACAAGGGCTGCAAATTGTCATACGGCAGAACAGAATATGATTTTGACGAGATGACCGTCACCTCGTTTGCTCCAGGTCAGTCGATTAAGGTTGAACCCATTCCAGGAGTACCGCTTGCCAAATATACGGTATTGGCTTTCCATCCCGAGTTACTCAACCGCACCCAGCTTGGCAAGAACATCTCCCGATATGAGTTCTTCGACTATACAAGCAACGAAGCACTACATCTATCCGCTGCCGAGGTAAACATCTTCCGTGATGTACTCTCAATGATTAAGCAGGAACTTCAGCATCCTATAGATAGACATTCGCGTGAACTCATCGTTTCAAACATCGAGTTGCTGCTAAACTACTGCCTGCGCTTCTACGACCGACAGTTTATCACACGCGAGGAGATAAACCATTCGGTAGTAAAGAAATTCATCTCTCTGCTCGATGAATACATTGCCCGGAAAGCGGAGCATGAAGGGCTGCCTACCGTAGCCTACTTTGCCGACAAATGCTGCTATTCTACCAAATATTTCGGCGAATTAGTCAAGACAGAGACTGGCAGAACCGCTAAGAGTCTGATCAACGACCGACTGCTTTCTGCAGCCCGCCAACTACTTGTAGATGAAACCTTAACCATTACGCAAGTCAGCCAGCGCCTCGGCTTTGAATATTCTCAGCACTTCGTCCGCTTTTTCAAGGCACAGACGGGAAAGACTCCAAGCGAGTACCGCAAAACTGCTTAAATATAATGAAGCATATATAGAATAACTGTTATTTTTTACATCGAAGATGTTTTCTGGAGAAGAATTTGAAAATATAGAGAAAAATTTAAAAATATGATACAATGAAGAAAATAGTACAGACAGCAGGGCGCACCCAGTTGGGTGAGTTTGCCCCGGAGTTCGCCCACCTCAACGACGACATCCTCTTCGGAGAAGTATGGAGCCGCAATGACCTGCTTTCATTGCGCGACCGCAGTTTGGTAACAATCACTTCGCTCATCAGCCAAGGAATCACCGACAGCTCGCTGAAATATCACTTGCAGTCGGCAAAGAATAACGGAATTACCCGTACGGAAGCGGCAGAGATTATTACTCACATCGCCTTCTACGCAGGTTGGCCAAAGGCCTGGGCTGCCTTCAATCTGGCAAAGGAGGTATGGAACGAAGATGTGAAAGGAGAAGACTCCAAGGCTGCTTTCCAGCGCGAGATGATATTCCCTGTTGGCGAACCCAACACAGCTTACGCCAAATACTTCAAAGGCAACAGTTATCTGGCACAAATATCTGATAGTCAGATACCTTTCTTCAACGTTACCTTTGAGCCAGGTTGCCGCAATAACTGGCACACGCACCACGCTACAAAGGGTGGCGGGCAAATGCTGGTAGGCGTAGCCGGACGTGGCTGGTATCAGGAGGAAGGAAAGCCTGCGCAGGAAATCCTCCCCGGCACAGTCATCCATATTCCTGCCAACGTGAAGCATTGGCACGGTGCAGCAAAAGACAGCTGGTTTGCCCACCTCGCCTTTGAAATACCTGGCGAGAACACATCCAACGAATGGCAGGAGGCTGTGAGCGATGAGGAATATAACAAGATAAAATAACAATAAGATTTATGACTTCACTTCAAGAAAGACTGTTCGCCATGCAGGATAAGCAGTATGCTGCTTTCCAGGCCAAACTGACACCGGGAGTGCCTATGGAAAGTTTCATAGGCATTCGTGTGCCTGTGCTTCGCAAGTTTGCAAAAGAGTTTACAAAGAAGGCAGAATGCAAGGAATTTCTTCATCAGCTTCCTCACGAATACTACGATGAGAACATGCTTCACGGTCTCCTCATTTCCGAGGTGAAGGACTACGATGAATGCATTCGTCTTATTGACAGCTTCCTGCCTTTCGTGGACAACTGGGCAGTGTGCGACATCATGTCTCCGAAGGTATTTGCCAAACACAAGAAGGAACTGTTGGCGAAGATTAAGACTTGGAGTAAATCGTCACACGTTTATACTTGTCGTTTTGGAATAGAGACACTTATGTCTCATTACCTTGATAAAGACTTCAAGGCAGAATATCTTGAAATTCCTGCATCAGTAAAGAGCGAAGAGTATTACGTAAAAATGATGGTAGCCTGGTTCTTCGCCACCGCCCTTGCCAAGCAATGGGACCAGGCGATTCCCTACATTGAGCAACGCTTCCTTGCTCCCTGGACGCACAACAAGACTATCCAGAAGGCCATCGAGAGCTACAGAATCACGCCCGAGCAGAAGGAATATCTGCGGACATTGAAGATAAAATAATTATGACACAAGATACTTCTACATATTACATTTGGATAGGTGGCTCATGTGATTATGGCCATAAAGAGCGAGCTGGTGGTGCTGCCGTTGTGATTGAGCATAACGGCAATATCATCAGCCGTGATGTAATCAGCGACCTACACACCACGGAATTCCGCATGATACTAACCCTCATGGTGAAAGTAATGCAGGAAATACCGGAAGGTTCCGACATTCTCTTCCTGACCAACGCTGCCTATATTCAGAACTTTGACAAGACTCCAACGGCTAAATCAGCCAATCCGGACTTGATCATTCAATGCATCGAGGTAAAGAAAAGGCACAACTCAGTCGGAGTCAAAATCGTGCAATATCACAAGAGTCCACTGCTGATAGAGACCCACGATAGGGCTACAGAAGCAATGGCTAAGACAAGGAAGGAATTTCATCAGAAAAACAAATAAATGTTTAGGGCCGTTTTCCGGTCATTAAGGCCATGGTCATTAAGGTCATTAAGGATTTCAACTTCTCTATTCTGGTAACACATTAGCGCTTTTTGATAACACATTTGTAACACACATGGATGATTTCTCAATACACCAAATTCATAACATATTGATTAACAGCTATTTACGAAAAGAGTACATAAAAGAGGGTAAACTGTAAAATATATTTAAAAACAAAATAGAACAACAGAGGTAAGTACCTATAAATAAGTAACTTACTACCATTGTTCTCCCATGCTAATTTTGTACAAATAAGTTTTATTTTGCTTATTTTGTGATTCCGTTGGGGTTCGAACCCAAGACCCACAGCTTAGAAGGCTGTTGCTCTAATCCAACTGAGCTACGGAACCAACACTTTTCAAAACGCAAACTAGCTAACCAGTAAAGGAATCAGCCACTTTTCTTATTTGCGGCTGCAAAGGTACATATATTTTTTGAATACACCAAACTTTTTCTCACTTTTTTCTTTTTTTATGCTTAAATATCGCAAAAAATAACTACCTTTGCATCCGTTAGGAGCAAGAAACAGCATTCTGGCCCCAAAAGAGAAGAGATTTTTATAACGCATATTCAAACATAAAACATACGCAAATGAAAAAGTTAATCTTTTCAGTAGCCCTGCTCTCAGCAGCACTCTCTGCCAGCGCAGAAGATCATCCGCTCTGGATGCGCTACCCAGCCATCTCGCCTGATGGCACTACCATCGCCTTCGCTTATAAAGGCGACCTCTACAGTGTTTCTGTCAACGGCGGTGAAGCACGACAGCTCACAACCCATGCAGCCTTCGATTCGCATCCTGTATGGAGCCCTGACAGCAAGAAAATTGCCTTCCAGTCTAACCGCGAAGGAAGTCTCGACATCTTCGTAATCGATGCAAAAGGCGGTGCTCCTACCCGACTCACCACCAACAGCGGCAGCGAAACACCTATCGCCTTTGCAGACAACGACCATGTGCTCTACTCTGCCAGTCTGCAGCCTACAGCCCAGAGCATCATCTTCGGCGACAACACATTCCCACAAGTATATAAGGTAAGCACCAAGGGCGGAAGACCGGAACTCTTCTCTACCCTCACCATGGAGAATATCAGCATCGCCAAGAACGGCGACATTCTCTACCACGACAAAAAGGGATACGAAGACCCTTGGCGCAAACACCAGAAATCACCTATCGCTCGCGACATCTGGCTGAAGAGTAACGGAAAGTTTACCAAGCAGACTACCTTTGCCGGCGAAGACCGCTCACCAGTATGGACATCAGACGAGAAATCATTCTTCTATCTGAGCGAGCAGGACGGCACATTCAATATCTACCGCCGCAGCCTCAACAGTTCAAGCGACAAGCAGATTACCCACCACAAAGGCAATCCGGTAAGATTCCTCACTGCATCCAGCGCCGACCTGCTCTGCTACGGATATGATGGCGAAATCTACACCGTGAAAGAAGGTGGAGAGCCTCAGAAGGTAAACATCTCCATTACAACAGATAATGATGCTCCAAGCCTCGTACGTCAGATTAAAAGCTGGGGAGCTACAGAGATTTCCGTTTCGCCAGACGCCAAGGAAGTGGCTTTCGTGATGCATGGCGACGTATACGTAACTTCTGTAGAATATACCACTACCAAGCGCATTACCGACACACCGCAGCAGGAGCGCGACCTGAGCTTCTCGCCAGACGGCAGAGCTCTGGTCTATGCAGCCGAGCGCAACGGCGTATGGCAGATTTACCAGTCTAAGATCAAGAACGAGAAAGAGAAGAACTTCACCTACGCTACCGATATCGAGGAAGAGCAGCTGGTGAAAACAGGCATTACATCGCAGTATCCGCAATACTCTCCTGACGGCAAGGAAGTGGCTTTCTTCGAAGACCGTGCAGCACTCCGCATCGTCAATCTGAAATCGAAGGAAATCCGCACCGTGCTCGATGGCAAATACGTCTACTCTTACAGCGATGGAGACATCGCTTTCGAATGGTCGCCAGACAGCAAATGGCTCCTTTCAACCTATATCGGCAACGGTGGCTGGAACAACCAGGATATTGCGCTGGTAAAGGCTGACGGCAAAGAGGTTCACAACCTGACCAATTCCGGCTACAGCGACAGCAACGGCAAATGGGTGCTCGACGGCAAGGCAATGCTCTTCCAGAGCGACAGAGCCGGTTACCGCAGTCATGGAAGCTGGGGAGCAGAAGACGATGCCTACATCATGTTCTTCGACCTGGACGCCTACAACCGCTTCAACATGAGCAAGGAAGAGATAGAACTGGCTGACGCCAACAAGGACGAAAAGGAGAAGAAGGAAGACGAAAAGAAGGAAGAAGCTAAAAAGAAGGCTGACGAAAAGCAGAAGAAGACCGGAAAGATAGAGGTGGAAAAAGTGAAGCCACTGGAGCTGGACATCGAAAACTGCCGCGACAGAATCGTACGCCTCACCGCAAACTCTTCGCACATGGGCGATGCTGTGCTCTCTAAAGACGGCGACAAGCTCTACTACCAGGCAGCCTTCGAGGATGATTACGACCTCTGGCAGCACGACTTGAAGGACGGCTCTACCAAGCTCGTGATGAAGGGCGTAGGCCAGGGCAACCTGCAGACCGACAAGGATGTGAAGAATCTCTTCATCTGCAACGGAAGCAGCATCAAGAAGGTGGATCTGAGCGGATTCAGCACCAAGGACATCAGCTTTGAGGCTAACTTCAACTATAAGCCAGCCGAGGAGCGCCAGTATCTCTTCGACCATATATGGCGACAGGTGAAAGACAAGTTCTACGACCCTAAGATTCATGGTGTTGACTGGGAAGGTTACCGCAAGACCTATGAGAAGTTCCTGCCTTACATCAACAACAATTTCGACTTCCAGGAGATGTTGAGCGAAATGCTTGGCGAGCTGAACGCTTCGCATACAGGAGCCCGCTACTACGCTTCGAACAGCGCGCTTACCACCGCCAACCTGGGAGTATTCTTCGACCCTCAGTATCAGGGCGACGGCCTGAAGATTCAGGAGATTATCAAGCGTGGTCCTTTCGATGTGAAGAATACAGGCGTTACAGCCGGCAGCATCATCGAGAGCATCGACGGCGAGGAGATTAAAGCCGGAATGGACTACTTCCCATTGCTCGACGGAAAGGTTGGCAAGAATGTACGACTCGGCATCAGAAACGCCAAGGGCAAGAAGATGGAGGTTACGGTGAAGGCTATCTCTCAGGGCAAGCTCAACAACCTGCTCTACAAGCGCTGGGTAGACCGCAACCGCGCTTTCGTTGATAGCATTTCGGGCGGACGCATCGCTTATGTTCACGTTAAGGCGATGAATTCGGAGAGTTTCCGCACCGTTTACAGCGAACTCCTGAGCGACAAGAACCGCAACAGAGACGCAGTAATCGTAGACGAACGCCATAATGGCGGTGGCTGGTTGCACGATGATCTCTGCACCCTGCTCAACGGCAAGCAGTATCAGGAGTTTGTGCCTCACGGTAAGGTAGTTGGCCGCGATCCGTTCAACAAATGGGTGAAGCCATCTTGCGTCATGATCTGCGAGAACGATTACAGCAATGGCCATGGCTTCCCATGGGTTTACAAGGAACTCGGAATCGGCAAGCTGATCGGTGCTCCTGTAGCAGGAACCATGACAGCCGTATGGTGGGAAACGCTGATGGACAACACGCTGGTATTCGGTATTCCTCAGGTAGGCTGCCGCGACATGCGTGGCGTGTTCGGCGAGAACACCCAGCTGAACCCAGACATCGAGGTTTACAACAGTCCGGAAGATTTCATCAATGGCCATGATACCCAGCTCGAAAGAGCCGTCAGGGAAATGATGAAGAAATAAACAGAACGCCCTGCAAGGGTCAGAAGCAGAACCGCTTTTGTCCTTTGCAGGGCGATTTGTTTTTTGTAGCAGACAACATTATTTATTAAACCTGATTAACCCCACAATATCGGTAAAAACCCTTCTATCATGACATCAAAGCCTCTAAATCTTTACTTTTTTTCTTGAAAAGGGAGAAAAAGCAAGTGAAAAAGCCATAAAATAAAAAAAAATGAGTATCTTTGCACAAAATAAAAACAAGATTATGGGATTATTCGGATTATTCAGCAACAAAAAGAAGGAAACTCTCGATAAGGGACTTGAAAAAACCAAGGAGAGTGTGTTTGGCAAACTGGCGCGCGCCGTTGCCGGAAAATCTACCGTCGATGATGATGTGCTCGACGATCTCGAAGAGGTACTCATCACTTCAGACGTAGGTGTAGAAACCACGGTCAAGATTATCCGCCGCATCGAAGAACGTGTGGCCCGCGATAAATATGTTTCAACCAGCGAGCTCAACCGCATTCTGCGCGAGGAAATAGCCATTCTCCTCTCCGAGAATCACAGCGATGACCTGGCAGACTGGGAACTTCCTGCCGATCATAAGCCTTACGTTATCCTCGTAGTAGGCGTAAACGGCGTGGGCAAGACAACCACCATCGGCAAGCTGGCTTACCAGTTTAAGAAGGCTGGCAAGAAGGTTGTTCTGGGAGCTGCCGACACCTTCCGTGCCGCTGCCGTAGAGCAGATTTGCATCTGGGGTGAGCGCGTGGGTGTGCCTGTAGTGAAACAGCAGATGGGAAGCGACCCGGCAAGCGTGGCGTTCGACACCCTGCAGAGCGCCAAGGCAAACGGCGCCGACGTGGTGCTCATCGATACGGCAGGCCGACTGCACAACAAGGTGAACCTGATGAATGAGCTCAAGAAAATAAAGGAAGTGATGAAGAAGGTAATGCCTGAAGCACCAGACGAGGTAATGCTCGTGCTCGACGGAAGTACCGGACAGAATGCATTCGAACAGGCTAAGCAGTTCTCTGCCGTAACCAACATCTCTTCGCTCGCCATCACCAAGCTCGACGGAACCGCTAAGGGCGGCGTTGTCATCGGCATCAGCGACCAGCTCAAGGTGCCTGTAAAATACATCGGACTGGGCGAAGGTATGGAAGATCTGCAGCTCTTCAACAAGACAGAATTCGTAGACTCGCTCTTTAAAAATTAGAAAATGAAGAAAAATCAGATAGATATTATTACCCTGGGCTGCTCGAAGAATCTCGTAGACAGCGAGTTGCTGATGAAGCAGTTTGAGGCAAACGGCTACCATTGCGTTCACGATTCCAAGCGCCCTCAGGGCGAGATAGCCGTCATCAATACGTGCGGATTCATCGAGGATGCAAAGCAGGAAAGCATCGACACCATCCTGGAGTTTATCCAGGCTAAGGAAGAAGGCCGACTCAGAAAGCTCTACGTAATGGGCTGCCTCTCGCAGCGCTACCAGAAGGAACTGGAAGAAGAAATGCCTGAAGTGGATAAGTTCTACGGCAAATTCAACTACAAGCAGCTCCTGCAGGAACTCGGCAAGGCGGAAGTTTCATCCTGCAACGGCCAGCGTCATCTCACCACTCCGCGCCATTATGCCTACATCAAGATAGCTGAGGGCTGCAACCGCCACTGTGCCTACTGCGCCATTCCTATCATCACCGGCAAGCACGTTTCCCGTCCGAAGGAAGAGATTCTGCAGGAGGTGCGCGAACTAGTGGCAGAAGGCGTGAAGGAGTTTCAGATTATCGCTCAGGAACTCACCTACTACGGCGTAGATATTGACGGCAAGCATCATATTACCGAACTCATCAGCGAGATGGCTGATATTCCGGGCGTGAAATGGATTCGCCTGCATTACGCTTATCCGAACCAGTTCCCAATGGATCTTCTGGACGTGATGCGCGAGAAGCCAAACGTATGCAAATATCTCGACATTGCCCTCCAGCACATCAGCGACCACATGCTCACCAGCATGCATCGCCACGTAACGAAGCAGGAAACCATCAATCTGCTGAAGGCCATCCGCGAACGCGTGCCAGGCATTCACATCCGCACTACGCTGATGGTTGGTTTCCCAGGCGAGACAGATGAGGATTTCCACGAGCTCCTCGACTTCGTACGCGAACAGAGATTTGAGCGCATGGGCGCCTTTGCCTACTCTGAGGAAGAAGGAACCTACAGCGCCACCCACTACGAAGACAACGTGCCGGCCGAGGTAAAGCAGCGCCGGCTGGACGAACTGATGATTCTGCAGCAAGACATCAGCTCTGAGATTGAGGCTGATAAGGTGGGCAAAACCATGACCGTTATCATCGACCGCAAGGAAGGCGATTACTACATCGGACGAACAGAGTTCTGCTCTCCGGAAGTAGACCCTGAAGTTCTGATCCGTGCCGATGAGAAGCGTCTGCGCGTGGGTTGTTTCTATCAGGTAGAAATTACTGCAAGCGAGGAATTTGACCTCTATGGCAAGGTGGTGAAATAATCATTCTCTCCCCCATAGCCTGGAGTTTTAGAAATTTTGACTACATATTAAATAAATATGAACAATAAGGAATACATCGCTGAACTGGCTCAGCAAACCGGCTATTCGCAGGAAGACACCCAAAAGTTGGTGCGCAAGGCGATAGACGCTATGATTGCCGAGTTTGAGGATGGAGAAGCTGTCTCTATCCCCAATTTTGGCACCTTCGAAGTGAAGAAGCGCATGGAGCGAGTGGTGGTTAATCCTACTACCAAGAAGCGCCAGCTGGTGCCGCCTAAGTTGGTGTTGGGTTTCCGACCGGTTGCTTCGGTCAAGGAAAAACTAAAGAATGGAGGGGATGAGCAATGAGCAAATTCAGTTTAAATACACTCGGAAAACTGCTTGCAGATAAGAGCGGTCTGAGCCAGGTGGAAGCAGAACTCTTCATCCGGAAGATGTTTGATGTGTGCAACCAGGGACTCGATGCCGACAAGCAGGTGAAGATAAAATGGCTGGGCACCTTTAAGGTACAGGCCACGAAAGACCGTGAAAGCATCAATGTGAACACGGGCGAGCGCTTCACCATTGAAGGCAGAGACAAACTCACCTTCACGCCTGACAACATCCTGAAAGAAATCGTAAACAAGCCATTCGCCCAATTTGAAACGGTGGTGGTAAATGACGGCGTAGATTTCGATGAAATAGATGAGAAGTTTGGAGAAGAACAGACAGAAGATGCTCCTGCACAAGTAATCGATTTTCTGGACGAAGAAAAAACTGCAACTCCAAATCCGGAGGTTGTCGTAATCGGATCTGAAAAGGAAAAGGAAAAAGAAGACGAAGACGAACTGGCAAAGCAAATTGCTATTGAACAAGCTAAACTGGAAAAATTAAAACAAGCCCAACTGGAGCAGGAAAGAATACAGAAAGAAAAGCTTGAAAAAGAAAAGCAAGAGCAGGAAAGACTTGAGCAGGAAAGACTGGAGCAAGAAAGGCTGGAGCAGGAAAGACTGGAACAGGAAAGACTGGAGCAGGAAAGACTGGAGCAAGAGAAGCTTGAATTAGCCCAGCAACAGCAAGCCCTGAAAGCAGTTGTTGAACCTGCAGTACCTGCATCAGATGAATCTGAAGATGAAGAGGAGGAAGAAGAATCTTCCAATTCTCATCATATTGTTATTCCTCGCTATCTGGTCGTTGCAGTCTGTCTCATCGTAGTAGCTTTGATTGGCGGAATGGGATGGTTTGCCTTCAACTATGGTCAGATGACTGCCCAGCGTGATCATCTAGCCATGCAGCTAAACCAGTATCATCAGGCTCCAGCCAAGAAAGTCCCAGCCAAACCAGCTGCCGCCCCACTCTCTCAGGAACAGAAACTCCGCCAGAAAGCGATGGAAGACAGCATCCGTATGGCTAAAACTGTAGAAGCAGTAAAACTGGCTGAAAATTCGGATGAGGAAAGTGCTAGCGCTGAAAAAGCTAAGCAGACTGAAGCAAAAGAAAAGGCAGAAGCAAAAGAAAAGGCTAAAGATAAAGACGAAGAAAAGGCTACTTCGAAAATAGCATCATCCCAGTATGATAAGGATGCTCGCGTACGCACGGGAGCTTACCGAATCATAGGAGTTGCCCAGACCGTTACGGTTGGCGCCGGTCAGACCCTCGAACAGATCAGCACCCGCTATTTAGGTTCCGGCATGGAATGCTACGTAGAAGCCCTGAATGGTAAAAACACCGTAAAAGCCGGACAGAAAATCAAGATTCCGAAACTGGAATTGAAGAAGAAAAAGAAATAAAATACTGAACAAACAAAAAATCGCCCTGTAAGAGCAAATGTAATTTTGCACTTACAGGGCGACATTGTTTTATGTTAACATTACTTGCCCAACACTTCATCAAGCAAAGTGTAGAAAGCAGGATCCTCACCAACGATGGTCTTGATAATCTTACCGTTAGCATCAATCACAATCTTTGTAGGGAAACCCTGAACAGCGTAATCGCTGAGAACCTTACTGTCCTTCGGATTGTAAACATGAATCCATGGCAACTGGTGCTTCTCAACAGCAGCCTTCCACTTAGCCTCTGTATCATTACAATCTACACCAAGAATTTCAAACTTGCCCTTGTACTTCTCGTAATACTCCTTCATCTTAGGCATTCCCTTGATGCACCATCCGCACCATGAACCCCAGAAATCGAGAACTACAATCTTACCGCGAAGGCTGGAAAGCTTGAAATCATTTCCTTTAATATCCTTCAGCGTGAAGTCAGGAGCCTCAACACCGGCAGCCTGCACCTTCTTAGCCTTCTCCTCAGCCTCAGCACGCTTCTTAGCCATATCAATCATTGGCTGGTAGAAAGCCTTCATTCTGCCGTTCTTCACATTCTCAGAGAGCAAGCCCAGCAGTTTCTCCATCTTGCTGACATCATCAAACTGCTCTATGATAGTAGCACAAGCCTCATAATCAGGATGCTGTTTTACGAAATCGAAAATCTTATCGTCCTTTGCCTTTTGCAGGGCAGGAGCCTTCTGCTCATACTCTGCCATGATGGTCTGCTGGGTCTCACCATTCTTGATTCTCTGGTTCAGGGAAGCTTCGTAATCTCTCAACTCCTTATTAGCATTCTCCAGCAGAACATCTACTTCATGATACTGCTGATAGAACTTAGAACCCGAAATATCAAAGCGGGTCTTTGCATCGCCCTTAACTTCAGCCTTCTCGCCAGGAACACAAGGCAGGTTGAACATAAACTGACCAGCACCACGATAAGCTTCAGGTGAGAGGAAAACGTATCCGGCTGCCTTATCAAGGTTTGCAGAATAGGTAAACTTGCCATTCTTCACCAAAACCGTATCCATCTTAACATTTCTGCCCTTGTAAACAAGTACAGAATCGGAATTGAAATTCTTCAAATCCACCTTCAACTGGAAGTTGCTCTTCTGAGCCATTGCAACGGTTGATGCAAGCATCAGAGCCGCAGATAAAATCGCTGTTTTCATTTTTCTTTTATTATATTTATTCTGATTACACCTTATTATATATATAGGGAACGAAGAACGCCTGATTCGTCGTTATCCTTATTCTTCATACTCAGTAGTATCCTCAATACCCGCCTCGGCCAAAGCCTCCTTGCGCTCAACGCAGGTTCCGCATTTGCCACAATGCTTCTCACCGCCCTTATAGCAGCTCCAGGTTTCAGCATAGTCAATGCCCAACTTTTTACCAATCTCAGCAATCTGCCCTTTGGTAATATTCGTATAAGGAGCCACCACGCGCACATCAACGAACGTTCCTGCTTCGGCAGCCTCATCTATCGCCTTGATAAACTCCGGACGGCAGTCTGGGTAAATCGTATGATCGCCACCATGGTTAGCAATGAAAACTTTCTTCAGATTATTACTCTCAGCAATGCCGATGGCAATGCTCAGCATGATTCCATTACGGAAAGGAACCACCGTACTCTTCATATTATCAGCAGCATAATGACCTTCAGGAATTGCATCGGCACCTTCAAGAAGAGAGCTCTTGAAATACTGATGCATGAAACCCAAATCTATCGTAATATGCTTGATTCCCAAACGCTCGCAATGCATCTTGGCGAAGGGAATTTCACGCTCGTTATGATTACTTCCATAGTTAAAACTAATGCCGAGTGCAATCTCGTCTTTCTTATCATAGAGCAGCGTGATGCTATCCATGCCACCGCTCACAATGATTACTGAATCCTTCATTTTACTTTGAATTTTGAATTTTGAACTTTGAACTATATGATTACTTTTTACTTCACCCGAACAGGCAGCGGAATGCTTCTTCCACCTTCCTTACGGGATGAATTTCTATCTTATATTTTTTATGGTCGAAACCATGATTGTTGTATTTCGGAATGATGATGTGCTGGAATCCCAGTTTTTCTGCCTCAGCAATACGCTGCTCGATGCGGCTCACCGGACGGACTTCGCCGCTCAGACCTACCTCGCCTGCCATACACCACCCTTGCTCGATAGGTGTGTCAACATTGCTGCTCAATACGGCTGCCAACACACTCAAGTCCATGGCAGGATCGGTTACTCTCAATCCTCCGGCAATATTCAGAAACACGTCCTTCTGCATCAGCTTGAACCCCACACGTTTCTCTAGAACCGCCAGGAGCATGTTCAAACGGCGCTGGTCAAAGCCCGTTGCCGAACGTTGCGGGGTTCCATAGGCTGCTGTTGAAACCAAAGCCTGCGTCTCTACCAGGAACGGACGGACACCCTCGATGGCTGCGCTGATGGCAACACCCGAAAGCCCGTCATGATCTTCAGTAAGCAGCAACTCTGAAGGATTGCTCACCTGTCGGAGTCCGCCTTGCATCATCTCATAGATTCCCAACTCAGAAGTACTTCCGAATCGGTTTTTGATGCTTCTCAAGATGCGGTACATGTAATGCTGGTCGCCCTCAAACTGAATCACCGTATCTACGATGTGTTCCAGAATCTTTGGTCCGGCAAGCGTTCCCTCCTTATTAATATGTCCTATCAGAATAACCGGAATGCCACTCGTCTTGGCAAATCGGAGCAGGGAGGCTGCACACTCACGAACTTGGGAAACAGAACCCGGCGAACTGTCTACTTCTTCCGTAGCAATAGTTTGTATAGAATCTATAACTATCAGTTGTGGAGCCACTTCCTGAATATGGCTGAAGATTTTCTCCAACTGCGTTTCACAGAGGACCGTAATATGATCAAAGGCTCCTTCTGATGAAAGAGAAGCCGTTTTCAGAATGTCTGCAGAAGAACCCTCTCTGAGCATCGCCTGTCCTTTAGCCAACCGGTCGGCACGGAGTTTAATCTGATGGGCACTTTCCTCTCCGCTCACATACAGGATGCGGCGGTCAGTCATGTTCAGAATAGTCTGCAAGGTGAGCGTACTCTTACCGATTCCCGGTTCACCGCCCAGGAGCGTAATGCTGCCAGGAACCATTCCGCCACCCAGCACACGATTCAGCTCCTCGTCCCTCATATCGATGCGCGGTTCATCAATCGCAGAAATATCGCGAAGCTTCATCGGCGCAGCATCATGCTCGCTGTGCTGCCCGCCAAACATCGTGGCAGCCCCACCATGACGCATGGTCATTCCGGCATTCTTCGCAGCCTGCGATCCGGAATCAGCAGCAATACGAATTTCCTTAAATGTATTCCATTGTCCGCAGCTAGGACATTTGCCCATCCATTTGGCACTTTCCTGTCCGCAATTGCTGCACACAAAAGCAATCTTATCTTTCGCCATTTTATCTCATTTATATGTAATAACGTTTTAACTGCGCACAAAGGTACTATTTATTATCGAAAAATCCAAAAAAAAAGTAATTTGTTAAGAATATATTTCATTTCTCTCCATTTTGTTTAACAAATCAGGCAGAAGGAAGCGCAAAACACGAATTTTGCAAACCCGATATAGCAAACAGACGATTTCATCTACTAAAAATCATAAAAACCGCTACTATATTTTGCTGATTCAAATATAATTTGTATCTTTGCCTTCGGTTTTTGAAACCAGCAGAAAGGTTTAGAACAATAAATTAGTACATAAACTAAATAAAATTTAGGTAAAATGAAAATTGAAGATTTTAACTTTGCCGGTCACAAGGCAATCGTGCGCGTTGACTTCAACGTGCCATTGGATGAAAATGGTAATGTAACAGACGACACTCGTATCCGCGGTGCCCTTCCTACATTGAAGAAGGTACTTGCAGACGGCGGTGCGCTCATCATGATGAGCCACATGGGTAAGCCAAAGGGCAAGGTTAAACCAGAGCTTTCTCTCTCTCAGATTGTTAAGAACGTATCAGACGCTCTCGGCGTAGACGTTAAGTTCGCTAAGGACTGCGGTAACGCAGATGCTGAGGCTGCTGCCTTGAAGCCAGGTGAGGCTCTCTTGCTCGAGAACCTCCGCTTCTACCCAGAAGAGGAAGGCAAGCCAGTTGGCGTTGAGAAGGGTACTCCAGAATTCGATGCTGCTAAGGCTGAGATGAAGGAGCGTCAGAAGAAGTTCGCTGCCAAGTTGGCTTCTTACGCTGACGTATATGTAATGGACGCATTCGGCACTGCTCACCGCAAGCATGCTTCTACAGCTGTCATCGCTGATTCTTTCGACAAGGATCACAAGATGCTCGGCTTCCTGATGGAGAAAGAGGTAAAGGCTGTTGACGCAGTTCTCGGCAACATCAAGCGCCCATTCACAGCTATCATGGGTGGTTCTAAGGTTTCTACTAAGATTGGTATCATCGAGAACCTGTTGACTAAGGTTGACAACCTGATTCTCTGCGGTGGTATGACTTATACATTCTCTAAGGCTCTCGGTGGCAAGATCGGTATGTCTATCTGCGAGGATGACAAGCTCGACGTTGCTCTCGACGTAATCAAGAAGGCTAAGGAGAACGGTGTAAACCTCGTACTCGGCACAGACTCTATCTGCGGTGACGACTTCAAGAACGATTGCAATACTCAGGTTTGCCCATCTAACAACATCCCTGACGGTTGGGAGGGTATGGACGCAGGTCCTGAGACTCGCAAGGCTTTCGCAGCTGCCATCAAGGGTGCCAAGACTATCCTCTGGAACGGTCCTGCAGGTGTATTCGAGTTCGACAACTTCGCTGGTGGTTCTAAGGCTATCGCTGACGCAATCGCTGAGGCTACTAAGGAAGGTGCATTCTCACTCATCGGTGGTGGTGACTCTGTAGCTTGTATCAACAAGTTCGGTTTGGCTGATCAGGTATCTTACATCTCTACAGGTGGTGGTGCTCTCCTCGAGGCTATCGAGGGTAAGGTATTGCCAGGTGTAGCAGCTATCGAGAAGTAATCTCATGTCAAAAAGAAAGCCATTTGAAAAAAGGGCTTGATTTTTTACAAGAAAAAATAGGTTGGAGGGCATCCTATGTGATGTCCTCCAATTTTCAGTTTTAATTGAATCCCTAATAATCTACAGATTCTCTCTATAAACAGAACTGTATCTTTCATTTAAAACAAGCAACAGAAAACATAAATTCTAAAATAATTTGGTAAACTACAGGAATATAATTTTCTGATTTTAAAACGAATACATGGATTGGATTGTTAATCTCTTCACCAATACCGAGTCGGTAGCTCACATCGCCCTACTCTACGCTATCGTGATAGCTATTGGTGTTTACCTCGGAAAACTAAAGATTGGCGGCATTTCGTTAGGTGTCACCTTCGTTCTCTTCGCAGGTATTTTGGCTGGCCACGTTGGCTTCACCGGTCCAAAGGAAATTCTCACTTTCGTGCAAGACTTCGGCCTGATCCTCTTCGTCTTCATGATTGGTCTCCAGGTAGGACCTGGCTTCTTCGAGAGTTTCAAGAAAGGTGGTGTTACGCTCAACATGCTTTCGGCTAGCGCTATTCTGCTCAACATCCTCGTGATGTTTGGTTGCTATTATCTCTTCTTTGATACGAGCAACCCTAACAACCTGCCTATGATGATAGGTACACTCTATGGTGCGGTTACCAATACTCCGGGTCTTGGTGCAGCCAACGAGGCTTTGCTCAGCGTCTTCCCTAATGGCGCTCCAAGTATTGCCAATGGTTATGCTTGTGCTTATCCTCTTGGTGTAGTGGGCATTATCGGTGCTACTATCCTTATCAAGTACATCTGTAAGATTAATACTGCTGATGAGGAAGAACAGCTTAACGAAGAAGATGCTGCCAACCCACACGCTAAGGCCCATAACATGCACTTGCGTGTGGAAAATGCTTATATTACAGGCAGAACGCTGAGAGAAGTTTCAGAATTCTTGAACCGTGACATTGTATGTTCACGACTGCTCCACAATGGCGAGGTAAGCATTCCTAACAGCAAGACTAAGTTTGAGGTTGGAGACGAATTGCTCGTTGTATGTGCAGAGGCTGATGCTGAAGCCATCAAGGCTTTTATCGGACCAGAGGTTGAAGCTGAATGGGACCGCGAGAAGGATGAAGTACAGCACTTTGTTTCTCGCCGTATCATCGTTACCCGTCCGGAAATGAACGGTAAGACCTTGGGTAAGATGCACTTCTCCAGCGTATACGGCGTTAACGTAACCCGTATTTCCCGTCAGGGAATGGACATCTTTGCAGGTAGAAACCACCACTTCCACGTAGGTGATAAGATTCTGGTTGTAGGTCCTGAAGAGAATGTGAACCGTGTGGCTGAAATCATGGGTAACTCTGTAAAGCGCCTCGATGCGCCTAACATTGCCACTATCTTCGTAGGCATTATGGTAGGTATTATCTTCGGTTCTCTCCCATTTGCCATTCCGGGAATGCCGGTGCCTTTGAAGCTGGGTATTGCCGGAGGTCCGCTTATCATCGCCATCCTCATAGGCCGTTTCGGCTATCGCATGAAGCTGGTAACTTATACGACGACTTCGGCTAATATGATGCTGCGAGAAATAGGACTTGTACTCTTCCTGGCGAGTGTGGGAATCAAGGCTGGAGCCGGATTCTGGGACACAGTAGTACAGGGTGACGGTTTGAAATATGTGGGATGCGGTTTCCTCATCACCGTTATTCCTATCCTCATCATCGGTACAATTGCCCGCCTGAAGTTTAAGTTCAACTACTTCACCATCATGGGTATGCTCGCCGGTACTTACACAGACCCTCCTGCATTGGCTTATGCAAATGCTTCTTGCTCTAAAGAGGCTCCAGCTGTAGGATACTCTACGGTTTATCCATTGAGCATGTTCCTCCGTATCTTTACAGCCCAGATAGTGGTGCTGTTCTTCTGCGGAGCGTAAGACTTACAAAAGTTAACAAAACAACTGGAAATAGTTATAAATTATAAAAGAGGTGCACAAAGACAAAAATTTGTGCACCTTTTTTGTTGTCTTTTCAGAAATTCTTCGTACCTTTGAGCACAAGAAACAAACCTAATGAATCTTCTAGGAACAGCTATCGTTCCTATATGATGCAGATTTTTTCGAAATATGAAACAATAACCCTATAAACGTTAGTAAGCGTATGAAGAAATTGGGATTTCTGATAACCATGCTAGTCATCACATCCTTGCCCGCTTGGAGTCAAGGAGCCAAAAGTATCCGTATTACGGAGGTGATGACCGACAACCGTACCAATCTTGTAGATGAGTACGGGCAGCACAAACCATGGGTGGAATTGAGCAATTCCTCCTTTACCACGTATAATGTGCGTGGTATGTTCCTAACCACCGACCGAAGGGTTCTCGACAAGAAAATGTCGCCTGAAGCTCGCCGACAGTTGATGTGTCCATTGCCTAACAATGAACCACGAACCACACTGGGAGGCAAGAAGAGCATCGTTATCTTCGACAGCAGTTCCTGGTACCAGGATGGCAGGAACGGACAACATTGGAAGGCAAAGAATTCTTCCAACTCGGGACCTTTTCATCTCAATCTTATTCTACAAGAAAAGATGCCCAACTGGATAGCACTCTATGACGGAAATGCCGTTGACCTGATAGACTCCGTAAGCGTGCCAGTGTTGGCTGCCGATGAGAGTTTTGAACTGAGTAAGGACTTCAAGACATGGGAGAAAGCCATTGCCGGATCAGTAACTCCAGGCTATCTGCCTCAAAACACAGGTTTGAGTAAAGCCCAGCAATTGAAGAAAAGCGACCCATACGGAATAGGAATCGCCGTACTTTCAATGGGAATCGTATTTGCCTGCCTTGCTCTCCTCTTCATCGTGTTCTGGGTTTTCGGAGCCTACATGAAACACAAACAGCGCATCGCCCGTGCTACAGAGAAGCACGCCACCTTATTATATAAGACAGGAAAGAAGACCATCGAGGTTACTCAAGGCCTCAGTCATAAGACCAACGTGATTCTGAAAGATGGTTTAGAAACCAAGGGTATTGATAAGGAGATTTACATGGCAGTCATCTCTCTTGCACTACAGGAATACCTGGAAGATGTTCATGATGTAGAATCCGGCATTATCACCATCAAGCCAAAACAGACCAGATGGAATGCTCCGAAATTCAACAACAACAATAACAACGTTAAAATATAGAAACTATGGCAAAGTACGAATATAAAGTTAAAGGCGTAGATTACGTCGTTGAAATACAGGATATTGAAGGCAATATCGCCAATGTAACCGTGAATGGAATTCCATTCGAAGTGGAAATGAAACAGCCGGTTAAGAGCAGTAAGCAGAAAGTAAAGTTAAGTGATGGACAAAACAACATTTCTGCCAGCTCTGTTGCAAGCGCAGGTTCTGCTGCAGGTTCCAGTTCTGCAGCAAGTTCTGATTCTGCTTCATCAAGCAAACAGGCAACTCCTGCTGCAGGCAAGCCAGTGGTAGCCCCTCTGCCTGGCACTATCAACGAAATCAAGGTGAAAGTCGGTGACAAGGTGAACACAGGCGATACTGTTGTCGTTCTCGAAGCCATGAAGATGCAGAACAACATCGATGCAGAAACTTCGGGAACCATTACCAGCATCAACGTGAACAAGGGAGACGCAGTAATGGAAGGAGACACGCTTGTTACGATCGCGTAATAAGCTGTTTAGACAAAAGCTAATGATTACTCTTCCAATCAAAAGACTAATCATAAAGTTCAATGCTCAACTTTCAAAGTTCAAAGTAAATCAATGTTCAACTTTCAAAGTTCAAAGTAAATTATGGATTTCATCATACAAAACTTCAATGAGTTTCTTACCTTCACGGGCTTTGCCAACGCCTCGGCAGGAAACCTCATCATGATTCTGGTGGGAGCACTCTTTATCTGGCTCGCCATCAAGAAAGATTTCGAGCCACTGCTCCTGGTTCCTATCGGATTGGGAATCATTCTTGGCAACATTCCATTCCGTGCCGATGCAGGACTCGAAATAGGTTTATACGAAGACAACTCCGTTCTGAACATCTTCTACCAGGGAGTGAAACAGGGCTGGTACCCGCCACTCGTATTCCTGGGCATTGGAGCCATGACCGACTTCTCTGCGCTCATTTCCAACCCGAAGCTCATCCTGATTGGAGCCGCTGCCCAATTTGGAATCTTCGGCGCCTACATGATTGCACTGGCTCTGGGATTCGAACCTAACCAGGCAGCTGGCATTGCCATTATCGGAGGAGCAGACGGACCAACCGCCATCTTCCTGAGCAGCAAGCTGAGTCCGAACCTCATGGGAGCCATTGCGGTTTGCGCCTACTCTTACATGGCACTGGTGCCTGTAATCCAGCCACCTTTGATGCGACTGCTTACAACCAAGAAAGAGCGCGTCATCAAGATGAAACCGGCACGTCAGGTTTCACAGACAGAAAAGATTCTCTTCCCTATCATCGGTCTGCTTCTCACCACCTTCATCGTTCCATCCGGTTTGCCATTATTAGGAATGCTGTTCTTCGGAAATCTTCTGAAAGAGAGTGGAAAGACAACCCGACTCGCCAAGACAGCAAGCAGCAGCTTGAATGATATTGTCGTTATCCTCCTCGGCCTGACCGTAGGCTGTTCTACCCAGGCTTCAGAGTTCCTGACATTAAACACCATCAAAATCTTTGCTCTCGGTGCTCTTGCTTTCATCATCGCATCGGCAAGCGGAATCTTATTCGTCAAGCTGATGAATCTATTCTTACCAAAAGGCAAGAAACTGAACCCACTTATCGGAAACGCCGGAGTGAGTGCCGTACCAATGAGTGCACGCATCTCCAACAACCTGGGTCTGGAATACGACCGCCACAACTTCCTTCTCATGCACGCCATGGGACCAAACGTTGCGGGAGTCATCGGTTCTGCCGTTGCAGCCGGAGCTTTGCTGGGATTCTTCAATTAAAAGTTGAGCCACCAAGCTATCCCTCCAGAATAAGCACATAAAAAATAGAATCGCCCTGAAAGGACAAAGCATCTTACATCCAATGCTTTCCCTTTCAGGGCGACTTTTTTATTTCTTTTTTTAGCTCTTAACCCGCATTCTCATTTTTCCTTCAAAGGAAATGATAACCTCAACCTGATAACTCAAACTGCTGTCAGGCATTGCCAGAACAGCAAGATAATGAATGCCAGATTCATCTATCTTATTGAATACGATGTCGCTCAATATAGACTGGTCCAAGAAAGAAGCAGGAACCTGCTTATCGAAATCCTTCTTATGAAAATCACGAGAGAACAGACAGTTGGCACCATGATAAACATGCAAGTTCACAATATTATCATAATAAACATTGTCTACCTCAACACCATCATCATTATAAGAACTCTTGTAGACCTTATAACTTGTTGGGTTAACCTGTACGTAGAGATGATATTTCTCATCGCCCCTTACAACCACAGTATCACGTTTAATCAGCGTATTCTGATTCAGCGCCACGGAAACATGGTTGTGGATGAACTGCTGCAAATAAGACTTATCTTCCGTCTTCACCAGCTTAACCACATCCCCATTCTGCACTTTAAACTGGAAAATATGCTCAGCCTGTTTTACGATCGGATATTTTGCAATATTAGCACCCTTCATTACAAGCGTATCGCCAGCAATGTAGAAATAGACAGGCTGACTGGTTGAATCAGGATAATAAATCGTATCGCCTTTTACGCGGAACGCCACATCATCCTCATCGTCATCGTTCAGCCAAATGCCTTGCAACATTTTCTTAGCCGCAGTATCTTCCTTCACTTCCTGTTGCTTTTCGACCTTCTGCCCACAAGCAACAAGAGTCAAGATACAACTGAGCAGCCATAAATTAACTATCTTTTTCATGATGAGTTCTTTAAATAAATTAATCGGTAAAAGTCTGTGCCAATTTTACTCGAAATAATCAGCCTCTTCGAAAGACTTTGCCTTGGTTCTGTCTTTTTCTGACGTAAGCACCTCAACTCCATCAATAGGCCATTTGATTCCAATGGTAGGATCATCCCAATGAATGCTGGCTTCATGTTCAGGAGCATAAACATTGTCAACCTTATAAGTAAAGATTGCTTCATCGCTCAGTACCAGGAAACCATGGGCGAAACCGCGAGGAATGAAAAACTGGCGTTTGTTCTCTCCACTCAGTTCAACCATTACATATTTACCGAAAGTCTTACTGCCCTTTCTCAAGTCAACAGCTACATCCAGCACGCGGCCTTTGATGACACGCACCAACTTAGCCTGCGAGAATTCACCTTTCTGATAATGCAAACCTCTGAGCACACCACGAGCCGACATAGATTCATTGTCTTGCACAAACTCCACATGCCCTCCAACGTGAGCATCAAAGTCAGCCTGCTTCCAAGCTTCAAAGAAATAGCCGCGAGCATCTTCAAATACCCGAGGTTCTATCAGCCAGACTCCTTCAATTTCTGTCTCTGTATATTTCATTGATTTATACCTTATTTATTTTAGGCACAAAGGTAATACTTTTTCCCGAAACGACAAAACAAATTAGACTTTTTATGATTTCATCGAAAATTTTCTCTATTTTCTGTTGGTCATTTCCGAAAAAATCACTACCTTTGCAAACGTGAATAGACTAGAAAGACATATAGAGATCCTACTTTTGAGCAACGATTGCGTGATTGTCCCAGGATTTGGTGGCTTCATGGCTCATCATGTAGATGCGCGTTACGATGGCAGAGACAGCATGTTTTTGCCACCGCTGAGAACTATTGGCTTTAACCCACAGCTCCAGATGAACGATTCTCTCCTTGCACTTTCGTATGTTGAAGCATACGACATCAGCTATCCGGAAGCTTTGAACCGCATTGCTGATGAGGTGACAGAGATGCGCCAGGCTCTGGAGAATTCAGGAAAATTTGAACTGAATGATATTGGCACCATCATATTGAACGAAGACGGAAACTACACCTTTGAACCATGTGAGGCAGGCATTCTTACACCTGAGTTGTATGGCTTAGGTGGCTTAAACATGCTCCCACTCGCGCAGATTTCTGCAGAAGAGGTTCAGAAGGCTGAAGATTCTGCTGCTTCAATCATTGAAATGCCAGCAAAGACAGTAGAAAACAATCGTACAGAAAGCGAAGTCAAGAATCAGGATAGTAACCAGAAGATGGAGAGTGGACTCTCTGTCAACAATTCTGTGTTCGTTAACGAAGAAGAAGAATCAAATGCCGAATTCATCAGCATCAAGAAGAGCTGGTTGCGCAATATTGCAGCAGCCTGCATCGCTCTCATTGCATTCTTCACCTACTCTTCTCCATTGGGAACCCCAACCGTTCAGAAGAGCCAAATCGATACAGGCATGCTGAACCGCATCATGCCTAAGGAGATTAATAAGGTTGCGCAACCTCAAGAACTGGTACTTAGTACAGAATCACAGGCAGAAGAGAGCATTCCTGCCAAGTCTGTCAACATGACTCAGGACAACGAATTGCAAACAGCTTCTTCTTACTACAGCATCGTTTTGGCAAGTCGTGTTACCAAGCGCAATGCTGCCTGCTATGCTGAACTCCTCCAGAACAAGGGATTCAAGGAAGCCAGAGTGTTGATTACGGATAATAATGTGAAAGTTATATACGGAACATACTCTACCGAGGGCGAAGCTTATACTGCTCTCAACCGTTTACACAACTATGATGCTTTTACTGACGGCTGGATTACGAAAGTGAAAGAATAGTTGATAGTTAAGAGTTTATAGCTAGAACAAAGAGCAAGGAGTATCGGGAACTTCTACAACACATTATTATAATAAAGACAGAAAAGTAAGAAAAAGAATATGAAAAGAGTACGTTGTCCTAAATGCGATAATTTTATCACCTTCGATGAGACCAAGTATCAGGCAGGTCAGAGTCTCGTTTTCGTTTGTCCTAATTGCAATAAGCAGTTTGGCATCCGAATGGGAGTTTCCAAGCTCCGCGAAACTCGCAAGGAGGAAAAACTTGACGAGAATGCCAACGAGAAGGGATACGGTTCTATCGTTGTCATCGAGAACGTATTCGCTTACAAACAGGTCATCCCGCTGCAGTTAGGCGACAACATCATCGGCCGCTACATGAAGAACAGCGGAATCAACTGCCCTATCGAAACCGTAGACCCAAGCGTTGACATGAACCATTGCGTAATCAACGTTAGCCGCGACAAGAAAGGCAAATTGAAATATGTACTCCGTGATGGACCAAGTTATACAGGAACTTTCGTTGACAATGAGATTCTGGGCGACAGAGAACGCCGCGTTATCGAAGACGGAACCCTGTTCACCATCGGAGCAACTTCTATCATTCTCCGCACAGCAGACAGTGAAGAAGAAAACTAAGAAGTTTCGATTATCAAAATAAACACTTCAAAAGGAGCAATTAGATGTTGGTTTACATCCAATTGCTCCTTTTTCACTTAACGAAAACGTAAAAACACGCCATATTTCTAACTTTCTGAAAGAAATCTACTATATTTCGTAATCTTTTTGCTTTTATTTTCTTTAAATTAAAAGAAAATGTGTACCTTTGCATCGGAATATAAGAAATAGAAATGAATTACGTTAGGTTATGGATGTAGCAATCGTAAAATATAATGCCGGAAATATCTATTCCGTAGTCAACGCCATGAAGCGTTTAGGCATCGAACCTGTACTTACAGATGATGCAGAAATGCTCCAAAAGGCAGACCGCGTTCTCTTCCCAGGACAAGGCCAGGCAAGAGAAGCAATGGAATATCTGAAGGCTCATCAGCTTGATCAAGTAATCAAGAACTTGAAGCAACCCGTCCTGGGCATTTGTGTAGGACAGCAGCTCTTGTGCCGCCATTCGGAAGAAGGTGACGTAGATTGTATAGGAATCTTTGATGTAGATGTAAAGCGATTCCAGCCTCAGAAACACGAAGACAAGGTGCCTGCTATGGGCTGGAATGAAATCTATGATTTGAAGACTGACCTTTATAAGGGGTTCGGGAACAGAATGGATTCTGACTCAGACAAGTCTACCGCTGATGCGCTGCTTCATCCCTACTCCTATTTCGTACATAGTTATTATGTGCCACTCTGCGAGGAGACCATTGCCAAGGCAGAATACATTCTTCCTTATAGCGCATCGCTCCACAAAGACAATTTCTATACCTGCCAGTTCCATCCGGAAAAGAGCGGAAAAGTGGGAGAACAGATTTTAAAGAACTTTTTAGAGATAAAATAAAAGAGGAAATACTAATATGATAGAATTAATTCCAGCTATCGACTTGATAAATGGCCAGTGTGTTCGTCTTACCAAAGGCGATTACGACCAGAAGAAGGTTTACAATGACAATCCTGCCGAGGTTGCAAAACAGTTTGAGCAGATGGGCTTCAAACGCCTTCATGTAGTAGACCTCGATGGAGCCAAGTCAAAGCACATCGTAAATGATGCGGTGTTGAAGGCCATTACCACAGAAACCTCTCTCGTGGTTGATTTCGGTGGCGGAATCAAGACCGAAGAAGATATTGAAAAAGCTTTTGCTGCGGGAGCAAGCATGGTTACAGTGGGCAGCATTGCCGTCACCAATCCTGAACTCTTCATGCAATGGCTGGACAAGTATGGAGCCGACCGCCTGATTCTGGGAGCCGACGTAAGAAACGGTAAGATTTCTATCAACGGATGGAAAGAAGATTCTTCTGAAGATCTCCTTCCTTTCCTGAAAAAGTACATCGATAAAGGAGTACGCTATGTTCTCTGCACAGAAATCAGCAAAGACGGAACGCTGCAGGGACCTGCCATAGAACTCTACAAAGAAGTAATGGCTGCCTATCCTCAACTGCATCTTATCGCCTCAGGCGGAGTGAGTTGCAACGAAGACATCGAAGCATTGGAATCTGCAGGAATTCCTGCCGTAGTATTTGGAAAAGCTTTCTACGAAGGGAAAATCGATGTTAAGAAACTAGTTAATAGTTAAATAGTTGACAGTCAAAAAGTTTATAGTTAGGAGTTAAGTAATCATAAAGTTCAAAGTTCAATGGTCAAAGTTCAAAGTAACAAAGGATTAGCTAAGCGAATCGTTCCTTGTCTTGACGTGAAGAATGGCGAGACGGTAAAGGGAACCAATTTCGTGAACCTTCGCAGCGCTGGTGACCCGGTAGAACTGGGAAAAGCTTATAGCGATGCTGGAGCCGATGAGCTCGTATTCCTAGATATTACAGCGAGTTTCGAAGAGCGCAAAACCTTTACGGATATGGTAACCCGTGTGGCTGCCGAAATCAACATCCCATTTACTGTGGGAGGTGGAATCAATGAACTCAAAGATGTTGACCGCCTGCTCAACGCAGGAGCCGACAAGGTAAGCATCAACAGTGCTGCCATCCGACATCCGGAGCTCATCGATGAAATTGCCAACCATTATGGCTCACAGGTTTGCGTATGCGCCATTGATGCACGTCTCGATTCTGACGGCTGGCACTGTTATGTAAAAGGCGGAAGAGAACGGGTGGAACTAGGATTGTTTGACTGGGCTAAGGAAGTAGCCGACCGGGGTGCCGGTGAAATTCTCTTTACCAGTATGGATCATGACGGTGTGAAACAGGGATTCGCAAACGAGGCCCTCGCCCGTCTTGCCGAAGAAGTAAGCATTCCTATCATCGCCTCAGGAGGTGCTGGAAAGATGGAGCATTTCCGCGATGCTTTCACCCAAGGCAAGGCAGATGCTGCCCTGGCAGCCAGCGTGTTCCACTTTGGCGAGATTGCCATTCCTGACCTCAAGAAATACCTGAGAGAAGAAGGAATCAACGTGAGAATATAGAACACGGGGAATATAATAATGTAAGAAAATAAAAACAAGATAAAATGGAAATAGATTTCGAAAAATTAGGCGGACTGGTTCCTGCCATCATCCAAGACGCAGTTACAAAGAACGTCTTGATGCTTGGCTTCATGAATCAGGAAGCATACGATAAGACAATAGCAACCAAAAAGGTAACATTCTGGAGCCGTTCACGCAACTGCCTCTGGACAAAAGGTGAAACATCAGGCAACTTCCTGAATCTCGTTAGCATTCAGAACGACTGCGATAACGACACCTTGCTGGTTAAGGTTCACCCTGATGGTCCAACCTGCCACAAAGGTACAGACACCTGCTGGGCAGAAGAGAATACACTCAACCCAATCCTCTTCCTTTCAGAGCTTCAGGACTTCATCAACAAGCGCCACGAAGAAATGCCAGAGGGAAGCTACACTACCAGCCTCTTCAAGAAAGGCGTTAACAAAATGGCACAAAAGGTTGGAGAAGAAGCTGTTGAAACCATTATCGAAGCCACAAATGGCAACAACGAGAAACTCGTTTACGAGAGTTCAGACCTTCTCTATCACCTCATCGTTCTGCTCACAAGCAAAGGCTTGAGAATAGAAGATGTTGTGAAAGAACTTCAGATGCGTCACGATCCGGAATGGGATAAGAAACGCCGCGTTGCCAAGAGCAAGGGCGAAATGAAATAACAAACTAACATTAAGGAGAAAAAAATAGAAGATGTTAATAGATTATCAGAACGTCAGCATATATCAGGCCGACAAGTGCGTGCTCCAAAACATCAATTTCCATATTGACGAAGGAGAATTCGCCTACCTTATTGGAAAAGTCGGCTCTGGTAAAAGTTCGCTATTAAAGACACTTTATTGCGAACTAGACCTTGTAGAAGGCGAAACCGAGAAGGCTGAAATTCTCGGCAGAGACCTCAAAACTATCAGGCGAAAGGAGATTCCGGCTCTGCGTAAGGAATTGGGAATCATCTTTCAGGATTTCCAGCTGCTACACGACCGCACCGTTCGCAAGAACTTTGAATTCGTACTCAAGGCAACAGGCTGGAAAAACAAAAAAGACAGAGAAAAGCGTATCGAAGAGGTGCTCAACGAAGTAGGCATGATTGATAAAATCGACAAGATGCCTCATGAGCTCTCAGGTGGTGAGCAGCAGCGTGTAGCCATCGCCCGCGCCATTCTCAATAATCCAAAAATCATCATCGCCGATGAGCCTACAGGCAATCTCGACCCAGAGACAGCCAGCAACATCGTGAGTCTGCTGAAAGACATCACCAAACAAGGCACAGCTGTTGTGATGACAACCCATAACATCCCGATGCTCGACAAATTCCCAGGCATCGTTTACCGCTGTAAGGAAGGTGTGCTCTACGACGTAACCAACGAGTACAACCACATCGACCTCACAGAGGATGGAGAAGATAATTAAGTGAAATAATTAAATAAAATTACGACTATGAAGGTAATGAAATTCGGAGGTACTTCTGTAGGCTCACCAGAGCGCATGAAGGGAGTAGCCTCTTTGGTTACAGAATCAGGTGAACCAACTTTCATCGTATTGTCTGCGATGAGCGGTACAACAAACTCTCTCGTTGAGATCTCTGACTATCTTTACAAGAAGAATCCAGAGGGCGCCAACGAGGTAATCAACAACTTGGAGAAGAAATACATGCAGCATGTAGAAGAACTCTACTCTACCGAGGAGATGAAAAATACGACTCGTGAGTTCTTGCAGGGCGAATTCAACTATCTCCGCTCATTTACCAAAGACCTCTTCACTTCTTTCGAGGAGAAGAGCATCGTGGCTCAGGGCGAGATGATGAGCACCAACATGGTTGTAAACTACTTGAAGGAACAGGGCGTAAAGGCCGTATTGCTCAGCGCATTAGACTTTATGCGCACTGACAAGAACGCAGAACCGGATCCTCAGTACATCAAGGAGAAGTTGGCTGCTATCATGGAGCAGAACCAGGGCTATCAGATTTACATCACTCAGGGATTCATCTGCCGCAACGCATACGGCGAGGTTGACAATCTGCAGCGTGGCGGTAGCGACTACACCGCATCTCTTATCGGTGCAGCTCTCCCAGCTGACGAAATTCAGATCTGGACCGATATCGACGGAATGCACAACAACGACCCTCGTGTCGTAGAGCACACTGAAGCTGTCCGCCAGTTGAACTTCGAGGAGGCTGCTGAGTTGGCTTACTTCGGTGCCAAGATTCTCCACCCTACCTGTGTTCAGCCAGCTAAGTATGCAGGCATCCCTGTACGCTTGAAGAACACCATGGATCCTAAGGCCGACGGTACAATCATCGACAATGTCATCGTACGCGGCAAGATCAAGGCTGTTGCTGCCAAGGACAACATCACAGCCATCAAGATCAAGAGTAGCCGCATGTTGCTCGCTACAGGTTTCCTCCGCAAGGTATTCGAAATCTTCGAGAGCTATCAGACTCCAATTGATATGATTGCCACTTCTGAGGTGGGTGTCAGCATGAGTATTGATAATGATTCTCATCTTAACGACATCGTAAACGAGCTGAAGAAATATGGTACAGTAACTGTAGATTCTGATATGTGCATCATCTGCGTTGTAGGTGATTTGGACTGGAGCAACGTTGGCTTCGAGACCATCGCTACCGATGCGATGAAGAACATTCCTGTACGCATGATTTCTTATGGTGGTTCTAACTACAACATCTCATTCCTCATCAGAGAGAAAGATAAGAAGCAGGCATTACAGAACTTGAGCAACGTATTGTTCGAGAAGAAGTAATGCAGATGAAAACGAAGAGTGAAAAGTGAAGAATTCGTATGTAATGCTTCCTATCCACTCTTCGTTGGATATTCTGATTTACTATAAATTGGATATTCTGATTTAACTATAATAAGGTATTAATTTAAGATTAAGTGAAATGAAAGGTACATTTCCGATAGATAAGTTTCAGGAGATACAGACTCCGTTCTACTATTACGACACCAATGTGTTGCGCCAGACATTGAAAAACATCAATGAAGAGGCTGGCAAGCACGAGGGATTTGAAGTGCACTATGCCGTAAAGGCAAATGCCAACCCTAAGGTGCTCAATATCATCTGTCAGGCTGGTTTAGGAGCTGACTGTGTGAGCGGAGGAGAAATTCAGGCAGCCATCAAAGCCGGATTCCCAGCCAGCAAGATTGTTTACGCTGGTGTAGGCAAGAGCGATTGGGAAATCAACCTCGGATTGGAGAAAGGCATCTTCTGCTTCAATGTAGAAAGCATTCCGGAGTTGGAAATCATCAACGAGCTGGCTGAAAAACAGAATAAGATTGCGCAGGTTTGTTTCCGCATCAATCCGGATGTCGGCGCCCATACGCACGCTAACATCACAACAGGTCTGGCAGAAAACAAGTTCGGAATTGCCATGCGCGACATGGAAGCCGTAATCGAAGAGGCTGCCAAGATGAAGAACATCCAGTTCCTCGGACTGCACTTCCACATCGGAAGCCAGATTCTCGATATGGGTGATTTCGAGGCACTCTGCAACCGTATCAACGAACTTCAGAACCAGCTTGAAGCGCATCACATCGTTGTGAAGAACATCAATGTGGGCGGCGGACTGGGCATTGATTACAATCATCCAAACCGCCAGCCAATCCCTAATTTCAAGGATTATTTCGATACATACGCAAAGAAACTGAAGTTGCGCGATGGTCAGAAGCTTCACTTCGAGTTGGGTCGCGCTGTAGTGGGTCAGATGGGTTCTCTCATCACCAAGACACTCTACATCAAGCAGGGCACAGCCAAGCAGTTTGCCATTGTGGATGCAGGAATGACCGACCTCATCCGTCCAGCACTCTATCAGGCTTACCATAAGATTGAGAACATCTCAAGCGATGAACCTGTAGAAACTTACGACGTAGTAGGTCCTATCTGCGAATCAAGCGATGTCTTCGGCAAGGCTGTCGACATCAACAAAGCCCATCGCGGCGACCTCATCGCCCTCCGCTCAGCCGGAGCCTATGGTGAGATCATGGCGAGCCAGTATAACTGTCGCCAGTTGCCAAAGGGGTATATTACAGAAGACTTTTAATATAGTTGAAAGTTAAAAGTTAAGAGTTTATAGGATTCTCCTTTCTCTAGCTTTCTATATTACGAGAAAAAGAATATGATGATCATTAGTACAACTACTATAATAGCAGGCGCAGTGGTGGTTTTATTGGCGGTTCTCGGATCGCTGATAAATCCATTTCTGCGCTCGTTGCGCTTTCAAAAAACAGAAACGGCAGAGAATCAACCTCCTGTCAGTATACTCATTACCGCACACGATAATCTTGCTGAATTGGAGAGGAATCTCCCTATGTTCCTGCGTCAGCAGTACGCTGCCGACTATCAGGTAATCGTAGTCTGCCAGAGTACAGATGGCGAGACACAGGATTTTCTGAAGCGAACAGCAGCCGAGAACCCTCATCTGTATTATACTTACATTCCTGAGAGTTCACGCTACATGAGCCGCAAGAAATTGCAGATTACACTGGGTGTGAAGGCAGCCAAACATGAATGGATTATTTTGACAGAACCTAATTGCCGCCCAAGCAACGACAAGTGGCTGCAAACCATGGTCCGTCAATGTCAGGACCCAAACCATCTGGTATTGGGATATGTAGCCCTTGATGAGGAAACCAAGAGCGTACGCCGTTTCGACAGCATCCGCAAGGCTTACTATGTTTTGCGTCGTGCCCAGCAGACCTATGGTTATCGCAGCCACATGCCAAACGTAGCGTTCCGCAAGAGCGACTTCATGAAGGAACAGGGCTATCAGGGCAACCTGGAATATGTTCGCGGCGAATACGATTTTCTCGTCAACAAGTATGCCTTTTATGGCGATACAGCTACAGAACTGGATTGCGATGCATGGCTCATCCGCGAAGCACCATCGAACAAGAGCTGGCACAATGCCCACCTCTATCTGCAGGCTTCACGCAAGAGTTTGGAAAGAGCCGGTTCCATGCGAACCCTCATGTTCTTTGACCATCTCATGCCACATCTCAGCCTGATAGCAACACTGGCCGTTGCAGCCTACTCTATCCTCATGAAGAATTGGATTCTTACAGGATGCGCAGGTTTCAGTTTTCTCCTGCTGTTCATCGTGAGAATGCTGATAGCCAACAAGGCCATCAAACACTTTGATGACGGAATAGCGATGTTCAAACTGCCATTCTTCGAATATGGAATTATCTGGAGAAATCTGGCTACCAAATTGCGCTATTGGCGGGCTGACAAAAACGATTTCACTTCTCATAAACTCTAAACAGGGTAAAAAGGAAGTAACAGTCTATCAGAATAATAACAGTTAAAAATAACCGACAGAACGATGAAAGTATATTTGTTCATTTCCAACCATAAGAAGTTGCTGAAGATGTATCTTCCATACATCGAAGCCTTGAATAAGCAGCTCGACATCACCAACAACCTGGTTGATGCCGACATTGTGTTGATTATAGGAGCATGGACATGGCAGGGAGCCCAGATAGCCAAGAAAGCAAAGCAGATGGACATTCCCTACATCGTTTGTCCACTAGGTGATATTTCTGAGAGAAACTGCAAGAACCCTTACTTGAAGCGTTCACTGCAACAGTCTATGTATCAGAAAGCCATGTACGCCAAAGCCAACCTCATAGTAGCTACTACCCCTATGGAGAAAAACTATCTGGAAAAGAAAGGTTGGAACAAGCGTATCGCCCTGATTCGCTATGCAGGCTACAGTCATCTTACCAACACTGAAGCCATGATGCAAAACTGGCAGGAGACGGATGAGGAGACGCTGGCAGTCTTCGAGCAGCAAAAGGCAGAAGCCATCGCTGCCCAAACCAAACAGGCAATCATCGCACAGATTATGCAGATAAAAAGCCGCATGCCGCATCAGAATATTCCGCAAAAATATCTTGACGATTTACACACTCTCCTCTATGCTGATGATTATGATGAGGATGCTATCAAGCAAGAACTGGCAGAGAAGAAACTCTCTTCCTATGCCGCCTCCGTTTTCCAGACCATGACAGATAAAACAGGACTCACAGAAGGCTTCATGCCGATTCCTGCCAAAAAGGGCAGAAAGAGTAAAGAGATTCTGAAGTTTGTGAAATAAGAAGAAATGAACTTAGATAGAATAGAACAGCAGGCTGGTCATCTGCCAGCTTACCAGATAGCCGACTCTGTCAATGAAGCATTGATGGAGTCGGCTAACCTTGTTATTACAGCTCCTCCTGGAGCCGGTAAATCTACCCTCCTCCCGCTCACCATTCTGCGGGGCATGAGTGATCAGGCATTGGAAGGCTTCATCCATGATCATCTTAAAAGTCAGGGTAAGATTCTGATGCTCGAACCGCGCCGTCTGGCAGCGCGCCAGATAGCCGAACGGATGGCGCAGATTCTGGGAGAACCCGTGGGCAAAACCATCGGCTATCGGGTAAGATTCGAAAGCAAGGTTTCGGATGATACACGCATCGAAGTCCTTACCGAGGGCATTCTCACCCGAATGCTGGTCAATGATGCTACACTCGAAGGCGTTTCGTGCCTTATCTTTGATGAGTTTCATGAGCGCAGCATCAATTCCGATCTGGCGTTAGCGCTGGCCCGGCAAACACAGGAAATCATCCGCCCCGACCTGAAGCTCATTATCATGTCAGCAACAATCGATGCTTCTATCATCTGTCAGGCACTTCAGGCTCCGCTTATCGAGAGTAAAGGCAGAATGTTTCCGATAGAAACCATTTATGCAGACCACGACATCGACAGATATCAGGTAGCTCAGGAAATGGCAGCTACTATCTGTCAGGCTTTCAGAAACCAGGAAGGTGACATTCTTGCCTTTCTGCCGGGACAGGGAGAAATCATGAAATGTGAAGAAATGCTTAGTTCTTCCTTACCTTCAGCGGAAATCTATCCACTCTATGGCAACCTCTCGCCAGAAAAGCAGCGGCTCGCCATCGCTCCTTCCAAACCGGGTGAACGGAAAATCGTACTGACCACTCCTATAGCCGAAACTTCTCTCACCATCGAAGGAGTAAGAATCGTTGTGGATTCCGGACTCTGCCGAAAACTGGTTTATGATGCCCGTACAGGCTTGAGCCATCTCGAAACCGTTCGTATCAGTCAGGACATGGCTACGCAACGAAGGGGGCGTGCGGGCAGAATCACATCAGGCGTATGTTACCGGCTTTGGACACAGACCTCGGAACATCTGATGCCAGAACAACGGCTGCCCGAAATACTGGATGCAGATCTCTCTTCCATGGTTCTCGACATTGCTGCTTTCGGCGAAAACAAACCGGAACTGCTGCCTTGGCTCACCCTTCCTCCCAAGGGCAACCTCGTATTGGCACAGCAACTTCTTATGTCGCTCAACGCCCTCACTCCTGATCATGATACTCACGCTCTCAGTGGCAGCATCACCGCAGAAGGCAGCAGAATGGCTCAACTTCCTTGTCATCCGCGCATTGCCAAGATGATGATCAGCAGCGATTCTCCGGCGAGCCAAGCCCTTGCCTGCGACATTGCTGCTCTGCTGGAAGAGAAAGACCCGATGGGCGAAAATGAAGATTCAGACATGACGCTCCGCCTTTCTATCCTCCGTTCCGCACGCTGCAAGAAGAATCTGGGGCGTTGGAACCGTATCGCTCAGATTGCCCAGGAATACAGGAAGATGCTGCGTATCAGGGAAGACAACGAGCCAATTGATGCTGAGGAAGTGGGCCATCTCATCGCCCTAGCCTACCCTGAGCGCATCGCCCATGCCACCGACCATGCGGGCAACTTCAAGATGTCGAATGGCAACACGATTTTCATCGACCCGTGCGACAGCATGGCAGCAAACGAATGGCTTGCCATCGCATCACTCAACCTATCTTCAACCTCATCATCCAATTCTGGGCAGGGACGGAAAGGAAGGGTATTTCTCTCAGCCCCCGTCAACTGGAAGAACTTGCCGGCACAAACCTGCGAGAATATTTCCTGGGACAGCAAAGCGCTGGCAGTAAAGATGCAACAGGAAACACGGATAGGAGCACTCGTCATAGACAGCAAGCCGATACAGAATGCCAGCCGAGAGACTGTTTCTAATATTATCTGCGAAGCTGCCAGAAAAGACGGACTCAGCATGTTCGATTGGAACGAATCGGTTCATCGTCTGCAACAGCGCGTGGCGCAAGTAGCTGAATGGCATCCAGAAAAGGAGATTCCCGACCTGTCAACGGAGCATCTCCTGACAACAGCCCGAGCGTGGCTCCCTTTCTATCTCGAAGAAGGTGGTAAGATGAAGACTTCTGTTACAGAGCTGAAGAAACTCAACCTGTGCGAAATCCTTTGGAACATCCTTCCTTACGACCTTCAGCAGGAGATAGACCGCCTTGCTCCCACCCACATCCGTGTGCCATCGGGCAGCAACATCCGCATCGATTACCGCCAGGGGGCCGAAGCCCCGGTTCTGAGTGTGCGGCTTCAGGAGTGTTTCGGAATGACATCAACTCCCACTGTCGATGCAGGCAGACAGCCCCTTCTGCTTGAGTTGTTATCTCCCGGTTTCAAGCCCGTTCAGCTTACTCAGGATCTCGCAAGTTTTTGGCAAGGCACTTATTTCGAAGTCCGCAAGGAACTGAAGCGCCGATACCCTAAGCATTTTTGGCCGGAGAATCCGTTAGAGAGCCAGGCCGTGAGAGGTGTCAAACGATGATAAGAGGAAGCAAACGCTAAGAAGATTCGTAAGAGACGATGAAAGAAGCTTCAAGTAGTATTGTAAAAGGCCAAAAGCTGTTTTCTTGACCTTAGAAAAGAAAAAGAAGAAAAAAAAGGTCGCTCCCCTATCTGGGTAGCGACCTTTATCTTTATATTTGAATTTTGATGTAATCTAAATTCAACGATGCATCATCTGCAAGGAAATTAATCCTTGAAGAAATCCTTAACAGCCTCGTTTGGTACCATCTTCTCATCGAAAACGTATGCACCAGTCTTAGGGCTCTTAACCATCTTGATAACCTTTGTATATGCGCGACCATCCATGTTACCTTCGTGGAGGGTAGCGACCGCTTTCTTTGCCATAGTCTATTTAAATTGATAAAATTATTAAACTTGTAAGCTAAGCTTACTTAATCTCCTTGTGAAGAGTCATCTTCTTAAGGATTGGGTTGTACTTCATCAACTCAAGACGCTCAGGAGTGTTCTTACGATTCTTTGTAGTCACGTAACGGCTTGTACCTGGCATACCACTGTTCTTGTGTTCAGTGCACTCGAGGATAACCTGTACTCTATTACCTTTTGCTTTCTTTGCCATGATATTTATTCTCCTATAACTTTAATGTCCTTCCAATCTACGTAGCCCTTCTTTACTGCCTGATTCAAAGCAGCATCGAGACCTACCTTATTAATAAGACGAAGACCAGCAGCACTGATCTTGAGGCTGATCCAGCAACCCTCTTCTACATAGTAGAATTTCTTGCTGAAGAGGTTAACATCAAAGCTTCTCTTTGTACGGTGCTTTGAGTGAGACACATTGCAACCTAACTGTGCCTTCTTACCTGTAATTTGACAAATCTTAGACATTTCTATCTTTAATTTTGTAATTCGTTAATTGATACCTATTCCAAACAGAGTGCAAAATTACAAAATAATTTGGTAATAACAAAATAATCCCTAAAAGAACGCTGTCTTTTAAGGATTATTAATATTTGATAGCCTTAAATTAGCAATTTAAGCCTCTTTTTTAAGTTCTTCAGCATGTTCTTTCAAGAATTCGAGCATGCCTTTAAGCGCTGTATTTGTGGCAATTGCAAGGTTGATGTCGCGTCCGAAATCTTCGGTGAGTTTTACCACGCGAACATCGTTCTTATCGCCATAACCTACATAGATTGTACCCACAGGAATGGCTGGAGTTCCACCCGTTGGACCAGCCACACCCGTTGCTGAAATGGCGAAGTCTACATTCAGGGTCTTGATTGTGCCGAGCACCATCTCCCTTGCCACTTCTTCGCAAACGGCAGTCTGCTCCTCCAGAACCTCATGGCTCACGCCCAGAAGATTCTCCTTTACCTCGTTGGTATAGCTTACTACACCACCCTTGAAGTAATTGCTGGCACCTGGCAAAGAAATCAGCGCCTCGGCGATACGACCGCCTGTGCAGCTCTCTGCTGTGCCTACTGTTTTGTCACTATTGTAGAGCATCTCCTGGATGCCCTTGCTCAATATCTTTGTTTCAAATTCCATATTTCTTACTTAAATGTTACTTTACTATAGGCTGGCAAGTCGATGGTTGCAAACTCGCCATCACGATACTTGAAGGTTCCCACGCAGCCTATCATCGCCGCATTATCGGTAGTATAGCTGAACTTTGGGATGTAGATAGTCCAGCCGAAGCGCTTGGCATGATCGTGGAAAGCGTTGCGCAAACCATTATTGGCGCTCACACCTCCAGCTACAGCCACATGCTTGATACCGGTCTGCTTGACAGCCATGCGGAGTTTCTTCATCAGAATATCAACGATGGTAAACTCTATGCTGGCAGCCAGATCGTACTTGTTCTTCTCAACAAAATCAGGATCAGCAGCCACCCATTTGCGCAAGCTGTAGAGGAAACTGGTCTTGAAGCCTGAGAAACTGTAGTTCAAACCCGGAATATGAGGCTCAGAGAAACTGAAAGCCTTCGGATTGCCCTGGCGTGCATACTTATCTACGACAGGACCACCAGGATAGCCCCACTCCAGCACCTTGGCGCACTTGTCAATAGCCTCGCCAGCCGCATCGTCGATGGTCTGTCCCAGCACTTCCATATCGTTGTAGGCATTCACCTTTACAATCTGCGAATTTCCACCGCTCACGAGAAGACAGATGAACGGGAATGGAGGTGCACTCTGGTCATCATCGCTCTCCTTGATGAAATGAGCCATCACATGACCCTGCAGATGGTTTACATCAATCATCGGAATATTGAGCGAACGGGCGAATCCCTTGGCAAAACTTACACCCACGAGAAGCGAGCCCATCAGACCCGGACCACGGGTGAAGGCTACGGCAGAAAGATCTTCCTTCTTGATGCCGGCACGCGCGATGGCCTGGTCAACGACAGGAACCACATTCTGCTGGTGGGCACGGGAAGCCAACTCCGGAACAACACCGCCGTAAGCTTTGTGAACCTCCTGAGAGGCGGTTACATTGCTCAGCAGCACACCATTCTTGAGCACTGCTGCAGAGGTATCGTCGCAGCTGCTCTCTATACCTAATATATATATATCCTTCATTTCTTAACATTTAACGTTAATATGTCAAAACCTCCACACCTGTCTCTGTCATCACAAGCGTGTGCTCCCACTGCGCAGATGGTTTCTCATCGCCAGTGATTACTTCCCATCCGTACGGATCGTCCGCATCGAGGAATACCTGCCAGGTGCCCATGTTGATCATTGGCTCGATGGTGAACACCATGCCCGGAACGAGCAGCATGCCCGTGCCTTTATGACCATAGTGAAGAACCTCAGGCTCTTCATGGAACTGGCAACCTACGCCATGACCGCAAAGATCGCGAACCACACCATAACCATACTTCTTGCAATGCTTCTCGATAGCATGACCGATATCACCTACGAACGAGTATGGCTTGGCAACCTCCATACCGATTTCCAGACATTCCTTGGCTACGCGAACCAGCTGCTCCTTTTCAGGAGTAGTCTTGCCGCCAACGATGAACATACGGCTGGCGTCAGCGTAATAGCCATCTACGATGGTTGTCATGTCCACATTGATGATATCGCCCTCTTCGAGCACATCCTCTTCCTTAGGAATACCATGGCAAACCACTTCGTTGATAGAGGTACAAACGCTCTTAGGATAGCCTTCGTAATTGAGACACGCAGGAATGGCATTATGATCCTTACAATACTGCATGCAGAGATCATCAATCTCCTGGGTGTTGATTCCCGGACGGATCATCTCGGCTACCGCATCAAGACAACCGGTGTTTACGACACCACTCTTGCGGATGCCTTCTATCTGTTCTGGAGTTTTAATCAAGTCACGGGTAGGAACAAGTTTACCCTTGTTTTCCCAAAACATTACCTGCTTGTCGAGCTCTGTAAGAGGCTGACCTGGCAAGCAATGCCATCTTTTCTTCTTAACCATTGTATTATGTATTTAATATTTGCGACTGCAAAAGTACATTTTTTATTGCAGAGCACAAAATAAAATGGCAATTATTTGCATTTTAGTGCAAATAATCACCACAAATAATTACTTCAAATGCTCGTAAATCTTATCGCACCAGTCTTCGCCATTCTGCGGACAATAAGTAAACAGTCCCAGTTCAGAGGCTGCACAGCAGTTACGGGGACCATCATCAATAAACAGACACTCCTCTGGCATAATCTGCTCCTGAGAAAGGACATATCGGAAGAAATTCTCATCCGGCTTCATATACTTTACTTCATAAGAACGATACATCGCATCGAAATAATCGCCGATAGGATGACCGTCGGCAGAGAATGCCTCGCTGTCTACCCAGGCTGATACATAAGGGTTGGTATTGCTGAGCAAGATTACACGGTAGCCCTGCTTCTTAAGATTGCGGAGAGTAACCAGATTGCGTTCTGGAATTTCCTTCATGTAGCCCAGCCAGCAATGCTGCAGTTCCTCGAAGGTTACCTCGCGGCCAATCTTCTTGCACACTTCCCGACGGTATTCCTCCTCGGAAATCTTGCCCTCTTCCAGCTGACCGTTTAAGCCAACCTGCTTATAAGGGTCCATCTTCTCCGCAAACTCCTTCATACCCAACTCAATGAAACGTTTGCCTGCCTCACTCTCGTCGAGGGTGATGATGACACCACCCATATCAAAAATCACAGTTTTAATCATATAATTATCCTAAAAACGTTGTATTCTTTATCTTGTCAGAACAGCTCCAGCTTGTTCTTTCTTGCCTCTGAGAGCGAGGCTATCTTAGCCTGCTCTTCATGATAGTTCTGGCGAAGTTTCTCGTAGCGTTCCTTCAGTTCCGCCTCAAACTTAGGACATTCAGTCTCGTTGAGGAAGCGGGCACATATTCCGGCATTGAGCGATGCGTCCTTCACCCAGATGACCGGTCCGTCATATTCAGGTGCAATCTTCAGAGCCACATGCAGTTCGCTCGTCGTTGCCCCACCTACCATGATAGGAATGCGCAAACCAGCTTTCTGCATTTCCCGGGCCACATGAACCATTTCTTCAAGCGAAGGGGTGATAAGTCCGCTCAAACCGATTGCATCTACCTTTTCATCGATAGCTTTCTGTACAATCTGTTCGGCTGGAACCATCACACCTAAGTCGATGATTTCGTAATTGTTACATGACATAACCACGCAGACGATGTTCTTTCCGATATCATGAACATCGCCCTTCACGGTTGCCATCAGAATCTTGCCGGCAGTTGTTGCTCCACCCTGTTTTTCTGCCTCGATATGAGGCTGAAGGATAGAAACTGCCGATTTCATCGTGCGAGCCGTCTTGACAACCTGCGGCAAGAACATTTCGCCTTTTCCAAAAAGTTCGCCTACCAGATTCATGCCGTCCATCAGAGGACCCTCAATTACGTTTACTGCATGAGGATATTTGGCAAGTGCTTCATCAATATCCTGCTGCAGGAAATCGGTGATTCCCTTGCGCAGCGCATACTTCAGACGTTCTTCCACACTCTCCTTTCGCCATTCAGGAGCAGCCGGTTTCTTGGGAGCAACACCGCCTGCCTTAGCTGCAGCCTTGGCAGCATCAGCCTGGGCTTTTATCTCTGCCGCAAGCTCGATGAGTTCATCAGCTGCACCTTTTCTCCTATTCAGCACCACATCCTCGATGAGCCGAAGCTGTTCTTCAGGAATTTTATTGTAATCCATTCTGGCTTTGGCATTTACAATACCAAAGTCCATACCTACCTGCTGGGCATGATGCAGAAAAACACAATGGATAGCCTCACGGATATAAGTATTGCCACGGAATGAGAACGAGAGGTTACTGACACCTCCGCTGACATGTGCACCAGGCAGATTCTGATGAATCCACTCCGTTGCGCGGATGAACTCAACGGCATAATTATCATGCTCCTCCATACCGGTAGCTATGGCAAGTACGTTCGGGTCGAAGATGATATCGAGCGGATTCATGCCCAACTTGTCTACCAGAAGATGATAAGCACGTTCTGCTATCTCGATGCGGCGCTCGAAAGTGGTAGCCTGTCCTACCTCATCAAAACACATCACAACGACTGCCGCACCATAGCGCAACACATCGCGGGCATGAGAAAGGAATACTTCCTCACCCTCCTTCAAACTGATGGAATTGACAATACACTTGCCCTGGCAGCACTTCAAGCCAGCCACGATGACGTCCCATTTGGAAGAGTCGATCATCACCGGAACCTTCGCAATGTCTGGTTCGGCAGCAATCATATTCAGGAAGTTAACCATCTCGGCTTTCGCATCGAGCAAACCATCGTCCATATTCACGTCAACGACAGCCGCTCCATCAGCCACTTGCTTTCTGGCAATACCGATGGCTTCTTCATAATTCTTTTCGTTAATCAAACGCAGGAACTTCCTGCTACCTGCTACGTTACAGCGTTCACCCACGTTGACAAACCGGCTGGCGTCAACCGGCAAATGTACGGAATCATCGACCTGCAGAAGGTCTAATCCCGAAAGCCACATATACTTAGGTTTCTCTACCACTTGATGCGGCTTCTTACCCTCAGCGATACGGGCGTAATTAGCGATGAATTCAGGACTTGTACCGCAGCATCCGCCTATGATGTTCACGATGCCTTCATCGATGAATTCGGCTATTTGCGGAGCCATCGATTCGGCTGTCTCATCATATTCGCCCATTTCGTTAGGCAAACCGGCATTAGGATGCGCACTAATATAATAAGGTGCAACCTGAGCCATGTGCTCGATGAAAGGTTTCATCTGAGGAGCACCAAAGGCGCAGTTCATGCCGACAGAGAAGATAGGATAAGGAGAAAGCGAAGCAAGGAAAGCATCTACGGTCTGACCGCTGAGCGTTCTGCCCGCCAGATCACTTACCGTAAGACTGATCATGACAGGCAACTCTACTCCATGTTTCTTCATCATGGTGAGCGCTGCATCTATCATCGCCTTGCAGTTGAGTGTATCAAAGATGGTTTCGATGAGAATCACGTCAGCACCGCCTTCGATAAGTCCGTCCACCTGTTCGCATACATCGGTGAAAAGCTCATCGTAGGTAATCTCGCGGGCGGCAGGATTGCTGACGTCCGGACTCATGGAGCAAGTCTTGTTGGTTGGTCCCACATCTCCTGCAACGAAGCGTGGTTTATCAGGCGTAGAAAACTTATCGCATTCGATACGTGCCAGTCGGGCACCCTCGAATGCCATTTCGCGGGCGCAGTTCTCCAGGTGATAATCAGCCTGCGAAATGCGCTGGCACGAAAAAGTATTCGCGGTAATAATATCGGCGCCAGCCTCCAGGTAGCGTCGGTAAATATCAGATATCACATCAGGACGAGTAATGTTGAGCATGTCGTTGTTGCCTTTCATCATACCCGGCAAATCGCGGAACCGCTCGCCTCTGAAGTCTTCTTCTGTAAGATTATACTTCTGAATCTCAGTACCCATGGCACCATCGAGAATCAGAATTTTCTCCTTTACAATCTCTCTTAAATTCTTCATTGTCTAAAAGTGCTTGATTGCTCTATCCATCTCTCTTCTGTCTTCCTTTTCTTTCAGAGTCTGGCGCTTGTCATACTCCTTCTTTCCCTTACAGAGAGCAATATCCACCTTGGCTCTTCCGTGATTATCGATAAAGATGAGGGTTGGAACAATGGTGAAACCAGGCTGCTTGCTGTCCTCTTCAAGACGGCGCAATTCGCGCTTGGTGAGAAGAAGCTTGCGGTCGCGGCGAGCCTCATGATTGCTGAAAGAACCATAAAAATAAGGAGAGATGTTCATTCCCTTGACCCAAAGTTCGCCCTGATAGAAATCGCAATAACAATCTACCAGCGAAGCCTTTCCGCCACGGATTGACTTAATCTCTGTTCCCGTAAGCACAATGCCTGCGGTATATGTGTCAACGAAGAAGTACTCGAACGAAGCCTTCTTGTTGCGTATCTGTATCGGACTCTTCTTACGGAGTTCCTGTTCTTGCTTGTTCATATATATATAATAATGTATTATAAGTTTATAGTTTGACAATTTCGCAGAAATTGTCGATATGATCATCGATGTAGAAGGCAACCTTGCTGGTCCACTCTTCTTCGTTCTCAACGAACTCATCGTCAAAATCATCAAACTCAGGAAATTTTTCGTAGAGCGCCATAAACTCCTCATCGGTCAGATCGCGCTCAATCTCCTCATGGTTTGTTTTATACAGGAAATGACTCTTCTTGATGAGTTTGGCGAGTTCTGTCAATCCCCAGTTTTTAAACGCCTTGTCGGTAGGGTTCTTCCAGAGGAAAGCACCGTAACCGTTATGTATGAGCTGAACCATTCCGCCATCCATCATCTCCTCATGCAGGATATCCCAAGCCAGAAGAGTAATCTGGTCGCTGTTGAGCTGCGCCATGGTCTCGGCTGTCAGTTCGCCACCAATCGCTTCGCGGATGGCATCCACGAAAGCCTTTACGAATTCATCCATGCCTGCCTCGGCAGCCTGCTGAAGCTTGGCATCGTTTATCTTTACTTCGATCATAATCTACAAAATTGCAATTTTCAGTTTGCAAAGATACATGAAATTGTGCATAAACCCAAGAAAAAATCTAAATATTAGGTTAAAGAGTTAAAAAGAATACCCATTTTTAGGTATTTTCCGGATTTTTTTTGTACTTTTGTGCTCGGAATTGAGGTGATGGCACCGATGTTTCAGCAAAACAATATGAATTAAGTACAGAACTTTATACTTATAATATTCATTAATATAAAATTTAGCGAATATGATCTATTCTAAAGAAGTAGACAACATGTGCGTTGTCGCTAAGGGTCCTAACCACGGACCAGCTCCAATTCCTGAAGAGGGAAAATGGATTCAGGCAAAAGAGATCAAAGACATCTCTGGTTATACTCACGGTGTGGGTTGGTGTGCTCCTCAGCAGGGTGCTTGCAAGCTCTCTTTGAACATCAAGGAAGGCGTTATTCAGGAGGCTCTTGTTGAGACTATCGGTTGTACTGGTATGACTCACTCAGCTGCTATGGCTTCTGAGATTCTCCCAGGCAAGACTATTCTTGAGGCTTTGAACACTGACCTCGTATGCGATGCTATCAATACAGCTATGCGCGAGCTCTTCCTCCAGATTGTTTACGGTCGTAGCCAGAGCGCTTTCTCTGAGGGCGGTCTCGTTATCGGTGCAGGTCTTGAGGACTTGGGTAAGGGTCTTCGTTCACAGACTGGTACTCTCTATGGTACTGTAGCTAAGGGTACACGTTACCTCGAGTTGACAGAGGGTTACATCACAAAGCAGTTCCTCGATAAGGACAGCCAGGTTTGTGGTTATGAGTATGTTCACCTCGGCAAGATGATGGAAGCTATCAAGAACGGTATGGACGCTAACGAGGCTGTCAAGAAGTTCACAGGTAGCTACGGTCGTACAACTGCTGAGCAGGGTGTTGTTAAAGCTATTGATCCACGTAAAGAATAATAAGGAGATACAGATATGATTAGAAAAGTAAGTTACGAAAGTCAGGAACGTCGCGAGAAGCAGGTTCTTGCTGCTCTTAATGCTAACGGTATCAAGAGCTTGGAAGAGGCTAATCAAATCTGCGAAGACGCAGGTGTTGACCCTTATCAGATGTGTGAAGATACTCAGCGTATCTGCTTCGAGAACGCTAAGTGGGCGTATGTAGCTGGTGCTGCTATCGCTATCAAGAAAGGTGTTAAGACTGCTGCTGATGCAGCTGAGGCTATCGGTATCGGTTTGCAGGCTTTCTGCATCCCTGGTTCTGTAGCTGACGACCGTAAGGTTGGTCTCGGTCACGGTAACTTGGCTGCTCGTTTGCTCCGTGAGGAGACTCAGTGCTTCGCTTTCTTGGCTGGTCACGAGTCTTTCGCTGCTGCTGAGGGTGCTATCAAGATTGCTGAGATGGCAAACAAGGTTCGCAAGAACCCATTGCGCGTTATCTTGAACGGTCTTGGTAAGGATGCTGCTCAGATCATCAGCCGCATCAACGGTTTCACATACGTACAGACAAAGTTCGACTACTATACAGGTGAGTTGAAGGTTGTTAACCGCATCGCTTACAGCGACGGTCCACGTGCTAAGGTTAACTGCTATGGCGCTGACGACGTTCGCGAGGGTGTTGCTATCAACTGGAGCGAGGATGTAGACGTATCAATCACTGGTAACTCTACAAACCCTACACGTTTCCAGCACCCAGTAGCTGGTACATACAAGAAGGAGCGTATTGCTGCTGGTAAGCCATACTTCTCTGTAGCTTCTGGTGGTGGTACAGGTCGTACTTTGCACCCAGATAACATGGCTGCAGGTCCTGCTTCTTATGGTATGACTGATACTATGGGTCGTATGCACTCAGATGCTCAGTTCGCAGGTTCTTCTTCAGTTCCTGCTCACGTAGAGATGATGGGCTTCCTCGGTATGGGTAACAACCCTATGGTAGGTGCTACTGTTGCTATCGCCGTAGCTATCGACCTCGCTATCAACAAGAAGTAATTTCTTTGAGATACAAAAATCGAGTAGGAGGAAAACGAAGTAGTTTTCCTCCTACTTTCGTTTTCCGACCT
>NZ_VZBE01000020.1:0-50835 GCF_009494835.1 Segatella copri | reverse complement strand
GAGGTCGGAAAACGAAAGTAGGAGGAAAACTACTTCGTTTTCCTCCTACTCGATTGATATTGTTCGATTATTCGAAATAGAATGTAAGAGCTATCATCTTGCTATGTGCTGACTTAGCTGATAGTGTATATGGAAGTGTACTCTTGTCTTTTATATTTTTGATGTGATTTTTATCGTATGTATCTGTTATTCCATACATAAACTTCAGTTCTGGGCGAAGTTTGAAATAAGGCAGATAGAAATCACACCCCAATCCCAGTTCTAGGAACAGATCTGTTTTCTTCAGTTTGATATAATCTTCGTTCTTGCTGTTCAGATTCATCATCGGGTTGATTCCTGCCATGATGTATGGGCGGTGGTTGTTGAATCTCTGTGCTGCAAATATCAGGTCGAGGGCACTGGAAATGTAAGCCGTCTTCATCTCCTGTTTCTGTTGGATCGGATTACCGACTCCATCTTTTTCCAGCATGTTGTAGAAGGAGAGATGTCGGGTACCGAAATACATGGCTGGTGCTATGCGTAGCTGGAAGTGGGTGTTGAGGCGGAATTCTCCTAGTACACCTACTGTAAATCCAGTATCCCATCTGTCCTGGTCTACTGTTACACAGCTTTGCTGCTCAATGCCGTCAGCATCAAGATAAGTCACCGGTCCTGCATTCTGGAATTCTATATCCTGGAAGTGGGTGCCTACTAATACACCGAAGTGGAATGGGCGCAAATCGGTATAAGGACGGTTTTCTACCGTTCTTTCCTGTGCGCCAGCCTGGATTGTGATGGCAAGGCTTATGATGAATGTCAATAGTTTCTGTTTCATATATTTATAACGGAATATTCCTCTTCATATTGCTTTCCGTTTTATTTCGATTATGTATAAATTAATCTAATTCTTGAAAATTCTCATACCTAATTGTAGGTATTTCAGAAATTATTATTATCTTTGCACCATAATTATTAGGTAATATACCTGATGTTATGAAGTAAGACAAATTAAAAGCATATTATACAAAAACATTATAAACATTTAAACATTAATAATTATGGCATACGTAATTGGTGACGATTGTATCGCTTGCGGTACATGTATTGATGAGTGTCCATCAGGTGCAATCTCTGAGGGCGAGAAGTATTCTATCAACCCAGACGTCTGCACAGAGTGTGGTACTTGTGCTGATGTTTGCCCTAACGAGGCAATCAGTCTTCCTTAATCTATAAGGATAGATACTTTTAGTTACATAAAACATTGAGAGCGGTTCCCATGGGAATCGCTCTTTTCTTTTTCTATTGTTTAAAGATTTTGTTTTATCGTTATATCCTTTTATTTGCTTATTGTACAAATCATATAAACTAAAAGGGGATTGTATCAATATCTGATGCAATCCCCAATATGTTGTAGTTAATAATGTTATGCTTATTCGCCTGGCTTGAGACCTGCCTTCTCGTAAGCATCGTTAGCCAACTTGTTCTGTGGATCAAGCTTCAGAAGCTTATCCCAGTATGGCTTAGCTGTATTGAAGTCCTGCTTGTCGTAGGTATAGATGAAGCCCATATACTGGTAAGATGTCTTCAGGTAGCTGAGCTCATCTTCATCACACTGCTTTGCTTCCAGCTCATTGATTACTTCTGTATAAGCAGCAATAGCCTTGTCGTCCAACTCGTTCTGGAAAGCTGTATTACCCTCCTGAAGCTTAGCAAATGGCTTCAATGTAGGATACTTCTCTGCCAACTTAGCGTATACGCCGATAGCCTTGTCGATATTCTCAACCTTCTTGGCTGGATCTTTCTTAGCCTTGTTTATATAGATTTCAGCAAGCTTCATGAAGTCTGTAGGAGCAGCATTTGGATTCTTGTCCATGTACTGCTGGTTGTACTCCAAAGCCTTGTCTTCATCGCCCAACTCCTTGTAAGCCTCAGAGATATACTGCAATGGCTTAGGATCGTCAGCCTTCATCTCCAATGCCTTCTGGTACTGAGCAATAGCCTCATTATACTGCTTGTTGCCAGCCAAAGCCAAACCATAATAAGCAACGATACTAGCATTTTTCTTGATAGAATCTGTGTTCATTACGATGTTTGAATGCTTGAGAGCAGATTCAAAGTTCTTTACGTCAACAGCTGCGCGCATAGCCAAAACCTGCATAGCTGCATCCTTAGGGAACTTCTGGATACCACTTTCGCAAAGGCTCAAACTTTCTTCCTTCTTTCCAACGATATAAGCTGTGAAAGCATATTCGTACTGAGTATACTCTTCAAGTGTGTTTGGCTTAGCCTTTGAGAAATACTCATAAGCCTTCTCGTAGTTGCCGGCGCTGAAGAAGTTATGACCAGCTTCTGCCTCGATAGGGTAGTTAGGGTTGATTTCTCTCAGTTTGTTCAAAGCTTCAGCACTAGCCTGTGGGTCAATCTTACGGTAAACGTTAGAATAGCTGATGTATCCCTGAGGATTCTTAGGATCCATTGTCATACACTGACCATACCATGTAGCAGCCTCACCACCATTGTCCTGCATTGCATAGATGTCGCCTTTCAGAATGTAAGCGTCACCATAGTTCTTGAACTTAGCGATGACAGCATCAGCAACGGCATTAGCTTGATCATAGCTCTTGTTCATTGCAAGAAGGTTACCCAAAGCTACCAATGCCTTAGGATCCTTTTTGAACTCCTTCTGGTATTCCTTGATTTCCTTGGCAAAAGCCTTAGGGTCTGCATTACCAGCCTTCAATGTAGTCTCTATAGGTTTCAGCATGTCCTTATAGTTGACATCCTGTGCCATTGCAGGTGCTGCCAAACCCATGACGAGCAAACCTGCTACTAAATATTTAATTGCTTTCATAATTCTACTTTTTTATATGCGTCTCTTTCTCAGCGTTTTCTTTAGCGTTTTACATTAACGGTCTTTATAGTGATGTCACCTCTGTATGGAAGTAAACCGGTCTTGAACAGGATGAGCTGTCCTCTTGGACCTGAAATGTAGTTTGCGAAGCTCCAAGGCAATGCTTTGTGAGGGTCAACTACAATAGCATATAATGTTCTGACGAACGGATATCTTCCATCCAGCAAGTATGCCTGATATGGTTGCCAGCTGTTATATGGTGTTGCCACATCTTTGATAGATACTCGCATGACATGAATATTCTTCTTAAATGTAGTGTTGGTTGAATCACGGCGGTCGTTGAGCCAGTTAGATCCAATTACACCGATTGAGCCTGGGTTCTGATCCACATAGTCGATAACCTCTTTACTAGTTTTTGCGGCCATGATTTTTGCACCCATTTTAGCTCCGTGCAGCACAGAGTCTACTACATAATTGGTTGTTGCAGAGCGGGTATTATCGAAAATGACTTCGATGTCGCCTCTCTTTGAACCTTTTACAATATCACTCCATTTAGTTGCCTTACCTGTAAGGATACGTTTGATATCTTTTACCGTAATACAAGTATCATTGTTTTGCTTGTTTACAATAAAGGCCAATCCATCGTAACCGATAGGGAAAACAGAAGGAATTACATTGCTTTTAGACTTCAAGTAGGCTATTTCACTATCTTTCAAATTACGTGTAGTGAATAAAAGCGCTGTTTTGAAATCTTTAATCATCTGAAGTCCGGTGACTTCATCTGTATACTTCGGCTTGAGTTTAGCTTTCGGGAACTCATACTCAAACTGACTTCTTTCTTCGTCAATGATAGGACTCAAACTCTCGTCAGCCACAAATTCAATTGTGCCTGAAGTAGGAGTATCAGTTCTACCATCTTTGGCTTTCTTCTCGCCACATGACGAGAAGAAAGCCATTGATAGTACTGTTAATCCTATACCTAAAAAAATATAAGATGTTCTTTTCATTCTATTACTGCAATCTAAATACAACTGGTACAGTATATTTAACACGTACAGCAGAACCGTTTTGCTTACCTGGTTTCCACCTAGGCATGCTCTTAACGACACGCTGTGCTTCACGGTCAAGTGAAGGGTCAACTGAACGAGCTACCCTAACATCAGAGATAGAACCATCACGCTCTACCACGAATGAAACGATAACACGACCCTGTACACCATTCTCCTGTGCAACGACAGGATACTTGATGTTGCTTGCAAGGTAAGACATCAAAGCTCCATTTCCACCAGGGAATGAAGGCATCTCCTCTACAACATCGAAGACCTTAGTTGAAACTTCAGGTTTTGGTGCTGGTGGTGGAGGTGGAGCTACCGTTGCAATATCATTTCTCACAGCTTCCACTGTACGGTCCTTCACACCTTCCTTGTTTTCAGTACCGACTGCAACTTTGTCATCCAGTTTATCCATCTGCTTAACCTGGTTTTCCTCTTTTACGAGTTCATCCTTCTTAATGACAGGTGCGGTAAACTTCTGAGTTTCGCGAGCCACAGGTATCTCCTTCTTTGGTTCAATCTTTGGCTTCACTGGCTCTTTCTTCTTTTCTTCCTTCTTAGCCTGCTGCTGGAGTTTAGCCAACTCCATAGCTTCCATATATGCCTGCTGTTCTTCGGCCTGTTTCTGTTCGATGACTTTCCAAGCCAAGAATCCACCCACGAGAGCTGCAGCAATGACCAAGATCAGAAGAGCCTTGATGTTTCGGCCAGAAGTACCCTTACGGAGCTGGTATGCACCATACTCCTTGTTCTTTCCGGCGAAAACCATATCGACCCATTTAGGATCGTAAAGATCTATTTTTGCCATTTCTTTCTTGTTTAAAATTGTTTGTTACTCATCTTACATCTTAACGTTTCTAGACTTGAGAAGTTTCTCGTCGTCTGCGTTAATCTTATCGATGACGTAAGTACCAATGTTTGAAATCTGCATTTCGTCGAGAGCGTCAACCATATTCTTGTAAGAAGCGTTGTCGGTAGGTTTGATGACGATGGTAAGAGTAGGAATCTTTCCGTCCTTCAAGTTACCAGCCTTCAAATCGCTCAACTTCTTCTGATAGATGCTATCAGGATACTGCTTAGGATTCTTCTGACGGTCCATGTTCAACTCCTTGACAGCAAGTGCGATTCTTTCTACAGGGCGTGTGCCGTTTTCTGTAGCGTGTTCTCTCAAGACCTTACGGATGCCCTGACTGCCCCATGTAGTCTCCTTGATCCATGATGGGTCATCGTACTTAGGAATACCTGCACCATAATAAATCTTGTTGTCTGCTGTTACGTAGAGTGTCACAGTCTCAGAAGCCTTTGCTTCGTTCTTCTGATTTTCTTGAGTATTCTCATCATTACTTGGCATAGTCAGCTCCATAGTCTGAGGTTTGCTCAAAGATGTACACAGCATGAAGAACGTGATAAGCAGCATGAGCATATCCACCATAGGCGTAAAGTCTACGCGGACATTCATTTTCTTTTGTTTGCTTTCTTTCTTTGCCATTTATTCGTCCCCCTGTTTTTTTAACTGTGTAATCATATAGTAATGACTCTCGTCCATATCCTGGAGTTCGTTCATCACTCTCTTAACGGTCTTGTAAGGTGTAGAAGCATCTGCCTTGAGGGCAATCTTGATGTCTTCGTTTACGTTACGAGCTGCGTCAACCCACTGCTGGAACTCGCTCATACCGCCCTTAATACTGTCGAGAGGAATACCTTTAGTCTGGAGATACTGTGGACGCTTAGAAGCGTTCATTGTCAGATAAGTACTCAAGTCGTTCATTGGTACACCAAATGTACCTTCGCTCTTGAATGTCTCAATCTGCTTTGGATTCAATGACACGCCGAATGCTCCTGTCATTGTGCTCAGTGTAGCTCCCAACTGATCAGTATTATCAATACTCATAAATACTTGGCCCTCGCCGGTAGGATTACCAGCCTTGTCCTTTTCAGGACTTACCAAGATAGTCAAGACGCCGTTCTCTGGCACCTTAATCTCAGACACAGATCCTGGTGTGTTAACCTTTACAGGCTCATTCTTTACGAATGTAGAGGTGAGCATGAAGAAGGTAAGCAACAGGGTCATAACGTCTGACATAGGCGTCATATCGATCCAGACGTCACTCTTCTTAATTTTTACTTTACCCATAGCGATAAAATTTTAAAGGGTTAGCAAAAATTAAGCCTCTTCTGCGTGGTTAGCTTCGTATGTCTGAGCAATTGAGTAACCTACCTCGTCGAGTGCGTATGTCAACTTATCTACCTTGTTGGTGAATGTGTTGTAAGATACAACGGCACACCATGATGTCAAGATACCGAATGCGGTGTTGATCAACGCCTCAGAAATACCTACAGAAAGTGCTGCTGAGTCAGCGCCACCACCTTCACCCATGGCCTGGAATGACTTGATCATACCGGTTACAGTACCGAGAAGACCTGTCAAAGTACCAAGTGTTACGATTGTAGCGATGATAGGCAAGTTCATTGTCAAAGTTGGCATCTCCAACTGAGTTGCCTCTTCGTGAGCCTGCTGAATCTTAGCTACCTTCTGAGCCTTCTTCAAAGATGCGTTAGCACCAGACTCCATAGACTTGTAAGCGTTCAAAGAAGCCATAACAACGTTAGCTACTGTACCGCGCTGCTTGTTGCAGAGCTGCTCAGCCTTAGCGAAGTCATTTGCGTTCAAAGCTGCCTTGATGTTTGCAACGAACTTAGGAAGAGCACCTGTACCTGTAGCGGTCTTAAGAGCCAACCAACGCTCGATTGTCATAGCCAACACTGTGAGCAACAATGTGTGGATAACTGGTACGATTACACCACCTTTGTAGATAGTACCCCAAATGTCTGCTGGGTGATCCTGTACACCTGGATCCTGGAAGTGCATGTCATTACCGAACCATGTGAAGAACAATGTGAATGCGATGATAGCACATACCACGATGATCCAGAATGCGCCTCTTACTCCCTGAAAGCCCTCAGACTTCTTAGCTGGGGCTGCTTGTTTTGTAGTTGCCATAATTTTACTTTTTTTAAATTATTAGTTAATAAATTATTAATATTTTCTTTTTTTTCTTTCTCGCTTCGTAGACCTTGAATGTGTCGTTTGTCAATAAACACAGTTGGGTTATCTATTTTGCATTGGCAAAGATAATAAATTAAAGTTTACTATCAGCCTAATTAAGAAGTTTTAACGAGATATTGGCTTATTTTATACCAATATCTCGCTTTTTTCTTACATTTTGACCCTTGAAAATGGTCTTTGAGCCATTTTTATTTCAACTTACCCAAAGCTTCCTTGATGCGCTTGATAGCTTCAACGATGTTCTCGTCGCTTGTTGCATAGCTCATGCGGAAACAGTCTGGATCACCGAATGCGTCACCACCTACGGTGGCTACATGTGCTTCCTCGAGAAGGTACATGGCAAAGTCGGTTGAATTGTTGATGGTCTTCTCACCATTGCTCTTGCCAAAGTAGCTGTTGCACTTAGGGAAGAGATAGAAGGCACCCTGTGGCATGTTTACCTCAAGGCCTGGAACCTCTTTAGCCAACTTTACAATCAGGTTGCGTCGGCGCTCGAAAGCTACGCGCATTTCCTCTACTGCACTCTGGTCGAGTGTGTAGGCTGCTTCTGCTGCCTTCTGGCTGACAGAACATGTACCGCTGGTATACTGTCCCTGGAGTTTGTTGCAGCCCTTGATGATCCATTCCGGACCAGCCAGGAAACCGATTCTCCATCCTGTCATGGCGTAAGCCTTAGATACACCATTGGCAATGATAACCTGCTCCTTCATGCCCGGTTCCTGAGCAATGCTGTGGTGCTTGCCGATATAATTGATGTGCTCGTAGATTTCATCTGCCAACACAAATACTTCAGGATGCTTCTTGAGTACTTCTGCCAGTGCAGCCAGTTCTTCCTTAGAGTATACGCTACCGGTAGGGTTGCTTGGAGAACAGAGAATGAGCATCTTGGTCTTCTCTGTAATGGCATTCTCCAACTGCTCTGCTGTCATCTTAAAGTCCTGGTCGAAACCGGCATTTACAATGACCGGAGTACCCCCTGCCAATTTCACCATCTGTGGGTAGCTTACCCAATATGGTGCAGGAATGATAACCTCGTCGCCTGGATTTACGAGTGCCAATACAGCGTTGCAGACGCACTGCTTACCACCAGTACCAACGATTACTTCATTGGTAGTGTACTCCAAACCATTCTCGTTCTTTAATTTGGCTACAATTGCTTTTCGCAAGTCAGGATAACCTGGTACTGGTGAATAACGGGAGTAATTCTCGTCAATAGCCTTCTTTGCTGCCTGTTTGATATTGTCAGGAGTGTTGAAGTCTGGTTCACCTACGCTCATGTTGATTACATCAATACCTTGAGCTTTCATTTCACTACTCTTCTGTGACATCGCCAGCGTTGCTGAAGGTGCCAATCTGTTTAAACGATCAGATAATTGTGCCATAATTTTATTCTTATATTTGTTTATCGTGTGCAAAAGTAAGCAAATTATTTCTTTTTCGGAAGAAAATTGAGCATTATTTCATGTTTTGTATTGAAATAATAACATAATTTTATTATCCGAGGTGCAAAGTGTGCCCCATGCGGTCTCTCTTGGTCTTGAGATAACGCTCATTGTACTTGTTTGGTACAACTTCGATAGGTACATTTTCTACGATTTCCAAACCGTATGCTTCGAGACCTACGCGCTTTACCGGATTGTTGGTGAGCAGACGCATTTTGTGTACACCGAGATGACGGAGCATCTGTGCACCGCAACCATAGTCGCGCTCGTCTGGCTTGAAACCGAGATGGGTATTGGCGTCAACGGTATCGTAGCCTTCTTCCTGAAGCTTGTAGGCTGCAATCTTGTTCATCAGACCGATGCCGCGTCCTTCCTGCTGCATGTAGACAACAACTCCCTTTCCTGCCTCATCTATCATCTGCATGGCCTTGTGGAGCTGCTGACCGCAGTCACAACGCTTGCTGCCCAGAATGTCGCCAGTAGCGCAAGAAGAGTGAACACGGACCAGGATAGGTTCGTCTTCTTTCCATTCTCCCTTGATGAGTGCCATGTGTTCCAGACCATTGCTAGACTGGCGGAACGGAATGAGGCGGAAGTGGCCGTATTCTGTAGGCATGTCAACCTCTTCGCCCACTTCGATGAGTGATTCTTTCTTGAGTCGGTATTCTATCATGTCTTTAATAGAAATAACCTTGAGGTTCCATTCCTGTGCCATCTTCATCAGTTCTGGCAGACGTGCCATGGTGCCGTCTTCATTCATGATTTCCATAAGTGCGCCTGCTGGATAGAGGCCTGCCATTTTACAAAGATCGATGGCTGCTTCTGTGTGTCCGCTTCTTCTTAATACTCCGTTATCTTGTGCGTAGAGCGGATTGATGTGACCCGGTCTGCCGAAAGTCTGTGGGGTAGAATTCGGGTCGGCAAGTGCTTTGATGGTTTCGGCACGGTCGTGTGCAGAAACACCGGTAGAGCAGCCTTCCAGTTTATCTACGGTTATGGTGAATGGTGTTCCCAATACAGAGGTGTTCTCTGAAACCTGATGAGGCAAGTCGAGCTCATCGCAGCGGCTCAGGGTGATAGGGGCACAGAGTACACCTCTTGCGTGTTTCAGCATGAAGTTTACTTTTTCTGCGTCTATCTTCTCTGCGGCAATGATGAGGTCGCCTTCGTTTTCGCGGTCTTCGTCATCAACAACAATGACGAACTTTCCTTCCTTGAAGTCTTTTACTGCATCTTCGATGCTATTTAATTTGATTTCTGACATGTTTGATACCTTATTATATAGTTACATTTTTCTTTTTCTGTTCTCTAATCCGTTGGATGATGTCCGTATTGGTCTGACTGATGACCTTGAGGTCACGGAACAGTCGCAGTCGGAATCGCCACATTCTCAAGTACAACAGTGTGCCCACAGGGAAGATGATGGCTGCAATGATGTTGAGCCATTTCCGCTCGAATGGGCGTGTATGTGCCTTGACAGAAAGAACCGGATATTGGTTCATGTCGTGCAGGATATACTTGTTGGCGGTGTTGGTCAAATCTTCTATAACCTCTTCCAATTCTGCATTGATTCTTTCTATCTCATGATCAGGCTCGTATTTGAAGAATACATTGATGACGTTTGGAAGATGAACCAGTTTGTGTTCCTTATTATATAAGGTGATGTCTTGGTTTATTCTTTCCAGTTTCTCTGCATCCGTCTGATAATCCGGATCGGTGATGATAACTTCCTTGCCGAAGTAATGGCGTTTCTGTCGTAAACCGAGCAGTTTCATGAAGAACTCTTTGTAAACATCCATGTTGAATACGGAAGAGTCGTTGGTTGCCTTGTAGGTTACGAAGATAGCCAAAGGCGTCAATACTGCCGGTGCAAGACCTTTACCGAACCAGATGGCCCACATTCCGCTTCTCGACATTCTGTATCCTGTGTTGTCGAGGATAAAGAAAACGATGAATACAAGTACGGAGATGACGACAGGGAAACCCAGACCTCCCTTTCGGATGATGGCTCCTAATGGTGCTCCGATAAAGAAGAATATGAGACACGAAAGGGCTAGGGTGAACTTGTTGATAGCCTCAATCTTGTGCTGTCTTATCATGTAGTCTGCATCGCTCGTTGACATCGATTTGAAATCAAGGTCAGAAAGCTCCTGTTGTACGGTAGACTGTGCCTGGTTTACCGCCATGAGTTTCTTGTCCTGTGGCAACTTATTATATAAGGTGTCGAAATTGAGTTTTTCGCCCTTCTTGATTTCTTTGAGTGAATCATTTTTGTTGATGCGCTGTGCACTTCCATAGAATCTCGCATTGGCTTCGTTCAGGTAGATTCTTCCGATTGAATCATATAATTGGTTGAGCGAATCGATGTCGTGGTTGATTTTCTCCAGACTTTTACCCTTCGCATTTCCTGAAAGCGAAGCTGCATCGGTCATACTGAAGTCTCCATCAAAGTCGAGAATGATTTTTTTTGAAACGAAAGTCTCTCGTCTGTATGGTACGGCAGCAGTATTGGCAAGTGCACTGCTTTGCATGTTCTCAAACCATTCTCCGCTGTAGAGACTCAGAACAAGATGCTTCTTTTCTGCTGTACTCTGGAGCATGCCGGAATCTGCCAATATGATGGCGGCATCTTCATAGCTGTCGGTCATGCGGTAAATCATGATGCCGTAAAGTTTTCCGGTTTTCAAATCCTTCTTCTGCACATAAAGGTTGCAGTTTGGAATACCATCATAGAAGATTCCTTCAGGAATTTCCAGTTCCGGGCTTTTCTGTTTCATGGAAATCAGAAGTTGTGCCAGTTTCATGTTCGACTTAGGTCCCACATTGTTCTGGAAATAGAATGAGCCAAACATGATGATGACGGTGATGACGATAAGTGAGCGGAAAGCCTGCATCAGTGAAATGCCGGCAGCCTTGATGGCTGTAAGTTCCGAACTCTCGCCGAGATTACCGAACGTCATGAGTGAAGACAGGAGAATAGCCAATGGCAGAGCCTGCGGTACGAGCATCAGGCCCATGTACCAGAAGAATTGAGCCATCACATCCATCGTGAGTCCCTTACCGATGAGATCATCAATATATCTCCACAAGAACTGCATCATCAGCACAAACTGGCAGATGAAGAAAGTTCCCATGAAAAGGAGACCAAACTGCTTGGCAATAAATATGTCTAATTTCTTAATTCTAAGCATTTCAATATTCTGTTGTTTCAGACCTTTTCTTTATTTAAAATAATAGCAGGTCTGTTATTCAGCGTGCAAAGGTAATATAAAAAAATAAGAAAACCTTTATTTTTCGTTTTTTTTATATATATAATTAGGTGAAAGTGGGGCTGGAATGTGAGAAAAATGAGAAAATAAAACTTTTTTTGAAAATTTCTGCCGAAAAATTTGTTCAATTCAAATAAATGTATTACCTTTGCACCCGCAAATGAGAAATCAATTGCTTGGATGGCGGGATAGCTCAGCTGGTTAGAGCGTCGGATTCATAATCCGGAGGTCGAGGGATCGTGGCCCCCTCCCGCTACAAGATGAGAGACATCAACTTTTTAGTTGATGTCTTTTTTATGCTCTAAACTTTTCCACACTTATTCACTTCTCATAGATAAGTTATCCACATATGTGTTGATAACTATGTTATTTCGTTGGTTATCAGATGTTTTTCCTGTTGGTAACTGATGTGGAAAAGATAAATATGAAAGATTTTCCTATGTTTTTCTTGGTGTTTTCAGAATAAAATATTTGCAAAAAACTGACCAATGGGGCTAAAATACAAAAAAAAAGTTGTATATTTGCAGCGGTAAAGTTTTATTTTTAGGCATTTGTTGAATGCCTCTTCTTTATAAACATAGAAATTGTATAAGCTGTATGAAACGAAAATTACACCTTATTATATATGTAGCGATTATCGTGTTGATGACCGGTTGTGCTCAGCAGCCTAGGAAGTATGTCATTGGCGTATCCCAGTGTTCGGAAGATATCTGGCGCGATAAACTGAATGATGAACTGAAGATGGGCGAGTATCTCAACGATTCGCTTATCGTGAAACTGGCTTCTTCCAACGATGATAATGTGTTGCAGAATAAGCAGGTTAACCAGTTTATCGATGAGGGCGTAGATCTGCTTATCGTATCTCCTAATCAGCTGAGTGCTATATCCAAGTCGGTAGAGCGTGCTTACGATAAAGGTATTCCTGTGATTCTCTATGACAGGAAGACCAATTCTGATAAGTATACGGCATTTATCGGCTGCGATAACTATACGATAGGTAAATCGATGGGAACTTTTATCGCCCAGCAGCTTCAGGGAAAGGGCCGCATCGTTGAAATCAGAGGCTTAGAGGGGTCTTCGCCTGCTTTGGAGCGTCATCGTGGTTTTATGGATGCTATCAAGCCTTATCCTGGGTTACAGGTTGTAGCCTCTGAGGGAGGAAACTGGAAAGAAGAGGGTGGAATCCAGGCGATGAAACGCATATTGAAACAGACACAGGACTTTGATTATGTCTTTGCCCATAATGACTGTCTTGCCTGGGGAGCTTATGTGGCTGCCCGCCAGATGAGGGTAAAGCGTAACTATAAGTATACCGGAGTAGACGGCATGGCTACCGAAGGTGGTGGTTTGGAACTTGTGCGCGATGGTATTTTCGAAGCCTCTTATCTTTATCCTACCAAGGGTGACGAGGTCATAGCGCTTGCCATGAAGATATTGAAGCATCAGCCTTATGAACGCGACAATTATCTGAGCACTTCTATCATAACCCAGGCAAATGCTGCCCTTACATTGATGGAGGCTAGAGATGCCGAGCGCCAGGCGCACAATCTGAAGACTTTGCATAAGCAGGTAAATCAGTATCTGTCTGATTATAACTCACAGAAAGTCATGCTCATAGGTCTGTGTCTGTTCCTGCTAGTTTGCCTTGCAGCTGCGGCTTTAATTTTCAGAGGTTATCTGATAAAGGTGAAACTGAACGAAACATTGGCTAAGACAAATGGCGAACTGAAGCGACTGAATGTAGAATTGGGTGAAAAGAATGGAGAATTGAAACGATTGAATGAGGAGGTCTTGGAACTCACTCATTCCCGTCTGGTATTCTTTACCAATATCAGTCATGAACTTCGCACGCCTTTAACCCTGATAGCCGACCCGGTAGAGATGCTGCTCGAAGATACCGGCCTCAAGGGCAAGAGCCGCGAACTCTTGAAAATGGTGCAGCGTAATGCCCTTGCCCTCCAACAGTTGGTAAGTAACATTCTTGATTTCCGTAAGATTCAGAATGGCAAGATGGAACTGAAACTCTATCGCTTCGACATTGTGAAGACCTTGACGATGTGGGTGGGCGACTTCCAGCTTGCTGCCGAGCGCAAGCAGATCAGATTGCATCTGGATGTTGATGACTTGAAAGGCAGCCATGAAATGATTGCCGATCAGGAGAAGATTTCCCGTATCGTGTTCAATCTGTTGAGCAATGCCTTGAAATATACGCCTGCTGGTGGCGAAATCTTTGTTTCGCTGAAAGATGAAGGTGCCAATCTCCGTCTTGATGTGAAAGATACGGGCAAGGGTATCTCGCAGGATGAGGCTGATAAGATCTTTGAACGCTTCTTCCAGGCCAAGGGTGCTGCCAGCGGTACGGGTATCGGTCTGGCTCTGGTGAAATCATTTGTAGAGTTGCATCATGGTGAGGCTAGGGTAGAAAGTGAACTGGGAAAGGGCTCTGATTTTATCGTTGTCATTCCTCGTGAGCAGGAGGGTGATTCACAAGTTATCCACAATGATGTGGATATTGTGGATAACTCTGTAAATACTTCTGCGTCAACTGGTAAGAATATTGTAGATGAATCTGTTTTGCAATATATTGACGATGGAGACAGAAGTCGTGGAAAAGTTCAGCGGTTGGTAAGCGAGAATACCAATCGTCCTACTGTTCTGGTTATTGATGATAATACTGATATCCGTCAGTATGAGCGTACTCTTTTGCAGGATGAGTATATTGTTCTTGAGGCCGCCGATGGTAAAGAGGGTCTGGCTGTCGCCTTGAAAGAGGTGCCTGACCTGGTGATTTGCGATGTGATGATGCCTGTTATGGACGGATTGGAGTTGACAGAACAGCTGAAGACGAATACGGCTACCTCCCATATTCCTGTTATTATGCTTACGGCGAAGAACCTGGAGGAGCATCGCGCAGAGGGTTATGAGCATGGAGCTGATTCCTATATTACCAAACCATTCCACAGCAAGGTGCTTCTCGCCCGTATTGAGAATCTCTTGCGACAGCGTCAGCTCCTGAAGAATCTTTATCAAGGTTCTAAAGAGGCTGAGAAGGAGATTTCTGAGGCTCATCTGGAAGACCGTGACAGGCAGTTCCTCAAGCAGCTTCAAGCTATTATCCAGAAGAATCTTTCTGATAGCGAGTTTGGAGTTGAGGATATGGGACAGCAGATTGGCTTAAGCCGTGTGCAGCTCTATCGCAAGGTGAAGGCGATGACAGGCTCTTCTGTTGTTGACTTACTCCGTAAGGCTCGCCTTGCCAAAGCTAGGCGTTTGCTCGAAACCCGGAGCATGAGTGTCTCTGAAGTAGCCTATGAAGTGGGCTTCTCAGCGCCGTCTTACTTCACAAAATGTTTCAAGGAAGAGTATGGAATGTTACCTGGTGATGTCGGTAATGTGATGAAATAGAGAGAAATACGCTATACCTGAAGTGTAAAATCTGTGAATATATGGATAAAAATCGTTCATTTCCTAGCATAAAAGGTACATTGTATCATTTTTGTCACTATTTGAACGATAATTATACCTGAGTTTCGCCGAAACTTACTACCTTTGCACCAGAATTTAGAAGTTTATAAATTGTTTCATGCAGAAATAGTTGCATTTTCATAGGTTTAGGTTTTATGTTTTAAGGTTATAGGATTGAGTATTCATTAAGGTAAGTAGTTTTCTTTAAGGTAAAAAGTTTTGTTTTGGGAAATAAGTAGTAATGAGAGAAAGCAGCTGTATAGACGGGATGTCTGACAGCTGCTTTTCGCGTATTATCTGGTTTGTTACTTTTTAAGCGGGCATACTATAGCTTTTTAAAGGAGGCTTATTCCCAATCTTCGAATTCCAGTTCCAGTTCTTTGTATTCGGGTTTGAAACTGCTGTTCTCCTTATCTTGCTTCCTGGCTTCTTCTGATGAGGCGTTGCTTACGGACAGACCAAGCAGGCGGATGGGATGAGCAGAGGAGTAATCTATCAGTTTCAGTAGCCGTTTGGCAAGAGGTAGAATATCATCCTTCTTTTTCAGAACCTTTTCTTGTGAGATGCTTCGTGTTATCTGGGTGAAATCGGCAAACTTCACCTTCAGCGTCAGGGTTCTTCCTTCGAAACCGCTTTTGGCGATGCGCTCCAGCAGTTCGAGTACAGTATGGTACAGTTCGATAATCACAGCCGTTTTTAGATAGATATCTTCCAGAAAAGTCTGTTCGCAGCCTACCGATTTCCGTTCCCGGTAGGTGATGACAGGTCGTTCATCTATCCCCCTTGCGAAATCATAGAAGATGTGTCCGGCTTTTCCGAACACTTCTACCAGATGTTCTTCGGATACTTTCCTCAGGTCAGCTCCGTTGAAGATACCCATAAAATGCATCTTTTGCAGTGTTTTCTTGCCCACACCCCAAAAATCCTCTACAGGCAGCTGGGCAATGAAATCGAGCGCCTTGTCGGGATGAATGGTGCAGATGCCGTCGGGCTTGCGGTAATCAGAAGCCACTTTGGCGAGAAACTTGCAGTAGCTGATGCCAGCCGAGGCGGTGAGTCCGGTTGCCTCCTTGATACGGTTTTTGATTTCTTTGGCAATATCCACCGCCAGTTCTATCCCTTTCTTATTCTGCGTTACATCAAGAAAGGCTTCATCTATGGAGATGGGTTCGATGAGGTCGGTATATTCCTGGAATATCTGATGTATCTGATGGGATATTTTAGCGTAATAATCATGCCGGCAGGGCACGATGATGAGGTTAGGGCAGCGCTGCTTGGCTTGAGCGATGGATTGCGCCGAGTGAACGCCATACTTCCTAGCCTCGTAGCTGGCTGTAGAAACAACACCACGAGGTCCGTCGAAGCCAACCGCTACCGGTTTGCCCCGAAGTTCCGGATTGTCTCTTTGCTCTACCGCAGCAAAGAAGGCATCCATGTCGATATGTATGATCTTTCGCTCAGTCATTCCTGCCTTATTTTTCCCAAAAGTACAAAAAAGATGCGTTTCCACAAAATCTAAGCTGTTTTTTATTGTTCGTTAACGTTTTCGGGTATTAGCCTACATGGCCCATCGAAACAGGCTGCGTTGAGCATCTCAAGTACTTGCGTTAGCCAACTCAAGTACTTGCGTTAGTCAACGAAGCTATCTGCGTCTGCTTCCGGAGTCGTCTCCGATAGCTTACGGAACCACTTGGGTAAGCTGAACCAAACACTTGACCTCACTGATTCAAGCACTTGACCTCACTGATTCAAGCACTTGACCTCACTGATTCAAGCACTTGAACTTATTAACTCAAGTACATCATGACACGCTCTTAATAGTCTGTAGTGATCTATATGACTCCCTTTGTCTGAAATAGAAAAGAGTTAGTTAAGAAGTAGAAACTAGCAGAAAAGTGTGAAATTCCGTTCATGTAATAGCAATTATGTTACAATGAACGGAATTTTTTATTCGATGAAATGATTTTTTAAGCCGCTGTTCAGACCTTTATGTATTTTTGCAGCAGAAATCAAAACATTAACGCTAACAAATTAAACATTTAAAGTATGAACAACTTATTAAATGGAAAGAGCGCAGCTATGATGCTTGCACTTTCATTGGTAAATGTTACAGCAGCTTTTGCACAGGATGATAATTCAAGTGCTAAGGAAGAGGGTAATCGTAATGTGATGCTCAATGCAGCCAGTGCGAATGGTCCTCGTGAGATTCAGATAGGCTTGCCTTCTGCCGATGTCAACGTTTTGGAGAATGGTTTGCCTGTTACTTACGCTACCAATCCTCATTCTGTCAATACCATCTGGCGTGGTGATGCAAGTTTGAGCCATCAGGGATTGCTCAAGATTGCCGAGACTGCCATCACTACCGGTAATATCGGTTATGCCGTGAACTCTTTCACCCAGAAGGGACAGAAAGGATTCAATGGTACGCTGAACTATAAGAGCAATCATTTCGGATTGCAGGAATTCTCTCTGAATATGAATGGTGATTTGGGTAAGGACTGGTACTACAGCTTTAATATGTATCAGGATTTCGACCCGGGAACCTTCAAGATCAAGTCAACTCCTTATCAGGACCGTACTCAGATTTACAAGGCTCTCCTCACCAAGAAGTATAACGGCAACCGTGGTGAGTTCACTGCCATGTATAAGTATGCCAACAGCCACAACGTGTATAACTACGCTACCCAGAGTGCTCCATTCATCTATGTAGGCGATGGAAGCGTAAAGGAATATGGCGACTTCAAGCTCGGTACCACCTCTTATCTTCCTATCGATAACGAGATGACTTACCGCAATATGCGTACCGGTAAGGTGGAGCAGACTTCTCTCTACGATGCCTGTCTGAACAAGGCAAGCGAGGTAACTCTGATGAATAACTACCGTTTTGACAATGGCTTGAACTGGAAGGCTACCTTGAAGTACGACCATTCACGTGGTGCGATGGTCTACCAGACTCCAATGTCTATCATCGATTTGAAGAGCGCTGCTAATCAGGGCGTATATAATTATATGTATCGCGACATCGAAGGAAAGACCAAGGCTTACGATGGTCAGTACATTCAGACCCGTATGTCATGTCTCAATGCCGGTAAGATAGATGAGGCTCTCTTCACCACCGAGCTTAGCAAGAAATTCAGTACATCCACCTTCCGCCTCGGCGTGAATGAGTGGTTCTATCATATTGATTATTGCTCAAATACAACCATGTATGATCAGAGTGTACCTGCTGATGGAAGTTATGCCCTGCGAGTTTGGGATGCAAAACAGCGCGACAGCTACTTCTACGATTTCAACAAGAATGCCTCTGAGTATTACAAGGGAAGCGAAAACAAGCTGGCTCTCTACTTCACCCACGATTGGGACATCACCAAGAAGTTCAATCTCTACTATGGTGCCCGTCTGGAGTGGCAGAAGCTGAAGGGTGAAAACGCAGCAGTGAAGAATGCAAAGGGTGAATTCGTAGGCCGTTTTGCCGATTACCATCTCGGTGCTAAGGCAGCAGATGGAACCGTGATTGCTCCGGCAGACTTGAGTTACAACTGGTTGAACTACGATTTCTCTGTAGCAGCAACTTATAAGTTGACCGATAACTTCGGCTTCACTGGCGATTTCACTTACATCGTTCAGCATCCTAAGTTCGAGGCTTTTGCCCCAGCTACATTGCCAAATACGGATAAGATTTCTGTACCACTCGGTCGTGCAGGTATCTACTACAATAATTCATGGTTGAGTTTGACATCGTTGTTCTCTTACATCTCAAAGACCAACAACAATGCAACATTGAATCTTCAGCATGGCAGTGAGATCAAGGCTGCGCCAATGGCTTTCGATATTCAGACATGGGGTTGGACAACTGATGCAGTGGCTCATCCTTTCAAGGGATTCGATTTCCACTTTCTCTTCACTTATCAGAAGCCAACTTACAAGAAATATGAGACATCGGTTACCTTCAGTGATGGTACCCTTGGCAACATCAATGCCACTGGCAATATCGTAGCAGAGATTCCTCAGATTCTCATCGAGTTGGACCCAAGCTACATGATTACCAAGGACATCAAGCTCTGGACCAGCTTCCGTTACTTCAGTAAGACATACGCCAACATCAACGAGGCATATTACTTCAACGGTCACTGGGAGACTTTCGGAGGTTTGAACTGGCAGGCAACCAAGCGTCTGGCTCTCGGCTGCACCGTAGTCAACTTCCTCAACCAGACTGGTGCCAAGGGTAGTATCGCAGGTGCCGAGCTGATTACTAAGGATGAGGCTAAGGGAATCAAGAATCAGATTATGACGGGTAGCTATCTTCGTCCATTCACTGTAGAATTCACAGCTTCGCTGAAGTTCTAATTAGTTCAAACATAATAAGATAAGGCAGTACTATATGATAATGTATAGTGCTGCCTTTTTCTTGTTTGGGTTTTGAACTTTGGAGAAAACGCTGTTTTCCATAATAAAATAGGTGAAAAGAGTGTTTTTATCAGTCATGATTAATAAAATAGAGGAGTTTTAGTGTTTGTCTTCCTAAAAGCGTCCGCAAAAGAAAAGTTTTAGGAATCAATTCCTAAAACTTTCTAAATAATCGTACTTTTAGTATGTAGATTCCTAAAAAATATGTATATTTGCAGCATGACATGTAAAAATACAAAAATGAAGAGAATAGAACGACATAACTATCTGCAAAAGCTGATAGCTTTCAAGGATAAAAAGCTTATCAAGGTGATAACAGGCATCCGCCGTTGTGGTAAATCGACCATTATGGAGATTTATCGTGACTGGCTGATAGCTCATGGAGTAATGCAAGAGCAAATCATCTATCTCAATTTTGAGGACTATGACTATTTTGAATTGCGAGACCCAAGAAAACTGTATTCTTATGTCAAACCTTTGATACAGGAAGATAAGATGACTTACATCTTTTTTGATGAGATACAGCATGTCACGGATTTTCCGGATATCATCAATAGTCTTAATTTGAAGCCAACAGTTGATTTATATGTGACGGGTTCGAATGCCTACATGCTTTCTAGCGAGATAGCTACACTCTTGTCTGGCAGGTATGTAGAGATTGCGATGCTTCCGTTGTCTTTCAAGGAGTATGCGGAAGGTATCGGTGGTACGGATCATCTTCCGCAGACATATATAGAATATGTGAGCAAGAGCAGTTTCCCATATACATTGGAGTTGGATACGGCGAATGAGATTAGCGATTACTTGAATGCTGTTTACAATACGATAGTGGTAAAGGACATCATGAGTCGAAATAAACTTTCCGATGTAATGATGTTGGAGAGCGTGATACGTTTCACGGCAGATAATATCGGCAATATTCTCTCGACGAAACGTATTGCAGACTTGATGTCGGCTGATGGGCGAAAGATTGACCAAAAGACCGTGGAGAAATACCTGTCAACCCTTTGCGAGTCTTTCTTCTTGTATGAAGTGAAGCGATATAACATCAAGGGTAAGCAACTCCTCAAAACTTTGGGAAAATACTATCTGGTGGATATTGGTTTGCGACGTATGTTGCTTGGCTCTCGCTCTTTTGATGCAGGGCGTATTTTGGAAAATATCGTTTTTCTGGAACTCTTGCGTCGGCAGAAGAAAGTGTATATAGGCAAGATGGATAACTTGGAGGTTGATTTTGTTGCTATCGACGAGAATGACATCACCTATTATCAGGTAGCTGCAACGGTAAGGGATGAAAAGACCTTGAAGCGTGAACTCGCTTCGCTTCAACAAATCAAGGACCAATATCCCAAGTATATCTTGACGCTCGATGAAGACCCGACGGCAGATTATGATGGTATCAAGCGAATCAATGCGTTGAAATGGCTGATGGGGGAAGTATAGTCTTGTTGTCTCCAAGGAAGTGTGAGGAAAAGAATCGTTCATGCACTGCAAAAGATGTTGCATGAACGATTTTTTGTATCGGATGAAACGAGATTTATATGATAATTCCTGCTTTATTCTTATCTTTGCAGCAGATTTAAACAATAATGCTAACAATTTAAAAAAGAAACGATCATGAAATCCAATTCAATGATTACCAAGGCTGCCTGCCTCATGTTGATGGCATCAGCTACAACTTCTGCCTTTGCACAGAAGATGAACATCGAACACAAGGGTGATACTACTATCATCAAGGTGGAGAATCCTACCAAGTATCTTCTTCTCCCTATCCAGGAAGAGAAGGATGAGGCCCAGGTTTTGCTCGATACAGGTTCTAAGGATGATACCTGGATGGACGTTCGCCTGGCTCAGAATGGTTCTGATTACTTCGTGCCATTTGCATTGGGCAAGGGTAAGACCGCTACCGTCAAGATTCTCGGTTTGAAGAAGGATGCCTTGGCACTCAGCTTGCTCAAGCTCAGCGATACATTCGATACTACCAACACCGATTACTATCGCCCATCTTATCACTTCACTCCGCTCTACGGCTGGATGAACGACCCTAATGGTATGGTGTATAAGGATGGTGAGTATCATCTCTATTTCCAGTATAACCCATACGGAAGCAAGTGGGGCAATATGCACTGGGGTCATGCTGTAAGCAAGGACCTAGTTCATTGGGAGCATCTCGACCCGGCCATCGCCCGCGACCCAGTAGGTCATATCTTCTCAGGTAGTTCTGTGGTAGATAAGAAGAATACTGCCGGTTTTGGCAAGAATGCCATCATCGCCATCTATACCAACAACAGTGTAAATCACGATGAGGTACAGTGCATCGCCTACAGCAACGATAATGGTCGTACCTTTACCAAGTACGAGGGCAATCCAGTGTTGACTCCATTCGACGGTTTGAAGGACTTCCGCGACCCTAAGGTGTTCTGGTATGAGAAGGGAAAGTGCTGGTACATGATAGTTTCTGCCGATAAGGAGACCCGTTTCTATAAGTCAAAGAACTTGAAAAAGTGGACTTATGTAAGCGCTTTCGGCAAAGGATTGGGTCAGCAGCCATGCCAGTATGAGTGCCCAGACTTCTTCCAGTTGCCTGTAAATGGTGATAAGAAGAAGATGAAGTGGGTGATGACGATGAATATCAACCCAGGCTGCTGGTTTGGTGGCAGTGCTACCGAGTATTTCGTAGGCGATTTCGACGGCAAGAACTTCACCTGTCCTGATGCCCACGATGTGAAGTGGCTCGATTGGGGTAAGGATCATTACGCTACCGTTACCTTCTCCAACACAGGCGACCGAGTATTGGGAATCACCTGGATGAGCAACTGGCAGTATGCCAACCTCACTCCGTTTAAGCAGAATCGTGGTGCCAATGGTTTGCCAAGAGAGTTGAAGCTCTACGAGAAGAATGGCAAGTACTATATTTCAGAGGATGTAGCTCCTGAGGTATATGCCTTGAGAAAGGATACCAAGAATCTGGCAGATGCTTCTGTAGCCGATGCCAAGGATCTGAAGGGTGTTGCAGCCAATATGAATGGTGCCTTCGAGATCGAGGCTGATGTAACTCCAGATGCCAACGGTATTGCCGGTATTGAGATTTCAAACAACAAGCGTGAGCGCACCATGATCTACTTCGATATGAAGCAGGGCAAGGTAGTGATGGATAGAACAGAGAGCGGTCTCTCTGACTTTGGTAAGCAGTCAGTTCCTCACGATATCGAGCTGGCTTGGGACAAGCAGCGTGCAGCAGAAGGCAAGGAGCCTGCCCGCATCGCCAACTCCATCAACTACAAGAACGATTTTGCGCTGGCTACCTGGGCTCCATTGAGCCTTTGCGAGGATGGCAAGAAGACCTATCATGTTGATATTTTCGTAGATAAGTCATCTGTAGAGCTCTTCGTAGATGGCGGCCGTATCGCCATGACCAACCTCGTCTTCCCTGTAGCTCCATACGAGAATGTGAAGCTCTACACCCAGGATGGCAAGGCTGAATTCAAAAATCTGAAGGTTCATAAACTTGGTTTGTAATCACGTAGATATTGTATGGTCGAATTGTAGGTTTAAATGTAAATAGTAATGAGTCGCAACCTGATAATATTTTAGGTTGCGACTCTTTTTTTCGGCTCAGGGGAGATTGTCCGTGGATAAAACAACCTCTGTTTCTTATTTACCGGTTTGCTGTTTCATTCCCTCAAAAAACTTTTGTTGCAATTGTTTGGCCAGTTGATTATCAGGGTTGAGTTTGAGAGCTTTCTCGTAATCCTGCATCACTTCCAGATAATAGCGTTGACCGTTTTGCCCAGGATTCTGTACGATGCGTACCATATAGAGAAAACCGCGCAGGGTACAGATGTCAGACGGGTCAGCATGCTTTATATTCTCCATCTTGGCAATAGTTTCTTCTGTCTCTTTTAGAAGATTTTCTGTTTGTGGAGCATGCGGATTCATCACGGAATAATTGAGACTTTGCAAAGCTATCTGAAACTTGGGCTGGATGCTATCAGGAAACATATCATCAATACGCTTCATCTCTGCAATACAATTAAGTATGCTCTCTGATGTCGGTTGCTGAAGTTTAGCAAGCGACTGTCCGATAAGTCCCTGCATTGTGAATTGCTGGGCATAGATAACTACAGATGTTGTCATGAAGAAGACTGACATCAATACGAATCGTTTAAAAGTTTGAAATGTCATATGCTTTATTATTTTTAAGTGAAACAAATATGCCTATATATAAAAATCTGTCTCTAGATGGAACTATCGAACGTCCGTTAGTATTATATCCGAAAATGTTTGTACGGCCGAGGATGTTGTTCAGAGAAGAATAGATAATGACCTTGGGACTTAGCAGATAAGTAAGGTTTATATCTACGCTATTATAATGTGGTGTCTTGCCAATAAGAAAATGACGTCCGCTTGCATACGATTCAGTCAGCCCGATGATTGCTTTGCCGAATGAATATTTTGCTGTCAATCTCAGATTATGCCTTGAGGCGTAGTCAGGTATTCGCTCTTCTGTGTATTCGTGATAGAATCGCTTGGAATCGTTGTAGGAATATGAAAATGCTGTGGTCAGATGTTTGAAAAGCGAATGCTCTTCTACAAAAATGTCTATACCTTTACTCTTTCCATATCCTTTCGGTTGGTAAATACCCTTTTTCCATAAAGGCAATCGCTGATATTTTTTCCAGTAGGGTTCTATTCGTATGAGTGTACCAGGCGACTTATATTGTATGGATAGGATAGCATGATCTGCCGTACTTTGTCCAAGAGATTTCTTGTTTGTTGCAAGATAGTCATCTTCTGGAGTCTGGCTATATCGACCGGTAGCAAATGAAAGCTGAAAATTCTTGTTAGGAATATAACATAGTGTAGCCCTTGGCATAAACAGCCAGTTGGCATGAGCCATATATTCTGTCCTTGTCGAAATATTCAGGAACAAATGGGGCATCATCCTCCATTGGGCATCAATATGAGCAGCAAGAATATTATAATCCAACTTGTAGCAATCGTTTTCGTACTCCATGAGGCTGTTTCGCTGATAGTCCTCCATTCCTGCCGATATTTTTAGTGCATCCGAGCAAATTTTGCGTATTTCTGTTTTCAGATGTATCTCATTCCTGAAGTTGTAATATCGGTCACCAGCAATCTTCGCATCTTCTATATCGTTGAATACCGATGAGCTTGCCATACCGCAAAAGAGCGTGTAGCCAGCACCCCACTGTGCCTTATAGGTTGTGTTGGCATAGATATTATTCTCTTTGAGCGAAAGGTTTTGGTTGTCTATATGCTGTCCTACAGATGTATAATCATAGCCAACGTATGTTTTCAATATTCCGGCATTTCGGAACTCATTCTTGTATTGTGATTCGCCAGATAGTTTTAGATAAGGCTTGTTGAAATCAAGCCTTTCTGAAAATAACTGATTGTAGATTCCCAAACTTGTCAGTGCGGCATTAAAGGATAAGCTGCTGTGGGAATATGCCTTGGTGCCACCGATGTTCCAGTCAACCAATGATGCGCTGACTCCATATTTGTCACTAGTTGCAGCATCTGATGTTTCCATAGGGAGAACGGAGGAAAGTGCTTGTCCATATTCTCCGCTATATCCACCAAGAGAAAAGTTGATACCTTTAAATATAAAAGGAGAGAATCGTCCACGTACAGCAGTATTTTCTGTGTTTGTACTATATGGAACAAGGACGTGCATTCCGTTAATGAAAGTCTGGCATTCTTCGCTTTCTCCACCACGGACATAGAGCTTTCCGTTTTCTCCCACTTTTTGAGTGCCGGGTAAAGTTTGCAGGGCTGCAACAATGTCCCCGCATGAATTACCTGCCATCACAACATCTAAGGCATCCATAGTCTTGAAGTTGTCACTTTTCCCGAAACTGTAAGTGCTGGCAGATATTACAACTTCTTGGATTGCCGTAGCTTTTTCTTTCATTTGGATAGAAAGATTATGTAACTTGCAGGCATCTGTAGTCTGCATATATTCTTCAAAACCAATCATGGTAATCTTGATAGACGCTTCTCCGGTTTTTGATGTGGAAAAGGAAAACCTGCCCAGAGAATCTGTCAGGCATCCATCAATTGTGCCCATGATGAAAACATTGGCACCAGCAAGCGGTTCCTGACCGCTTTTTACCATGCCTGATATGATGGTCTGTGCAGCCAGGTTGCAGACTGAAGTCAGCAGCAATGCGATATGTATTATTCGATGTTTCATGCCGCAAAGATACTGCATGAAACTGGAGTTACCAAATTCTTAGGATATACAACTAAAACTTATGATAGAAAGCTAGTTAAGATGCCGAATAACTAAGTTGAAGGACAAATAACTATGTAAGATAAGTCTTTAACTTGGGCACAAATCTTCGGGAAACGGGTATGATGTTTGTGCAATTTCCGAGAGTCAGTTGATAACCATTTGAGTTGCCTCGTGCCGAAGTGATATTATTCACATTGACTGCAAAAGAACGGTGACATTGGAAAATGTTCTCAAACTCTTTCAACTCTTCAAGAGCATGGGTTAGTGTTGTATGGATATCAACAGCAACAACATTACCTTCTTTTAGAAAACAGACGGATACATTGTTTTTCTGTGCTTCCATATAAAGTAGATCGTTGATGGCAATCGACAGATTGTTTCCTCTTACGTTAGTATCATGGATGGTAATAGATACGTCTTCCTGTTCCTTTGTTGTATTGCGCAACAACTCTTCCATTCTCTCTCGTAATGTTCTGTTGTATTGCATTCCGATAGATAATGTCGTAAGAAATATGCCTATGATAATAGTCCAATTTAGAAACAAGAGAAACAGACTGAATGTAATCGTATAATGAAACAAGTATGAGAATAGAAGGAAATTACCGAAGGCAATGATGAAAATCAGTCCGAGTATAGCTACTCCTTCATGCCAGATACGCCAGGGCTTGATAGTTTGATGCAAATACTTCAATATCGTTGCAGCGTATGTTATGTGGCATCCAAAAGTTACCAGTCCGAATAATGTAGCAACAAAGCATTTGTTACCTTGATATAAGCAGAGTCCAAATGGCTGCAGAAAATATAAAATTACCCAAATGATGAAGCCAAAGATGCTACTATCTTTTAGCAAGTGTTTACTCTGTTTAAAAGGATATGTTCGAGTTAGAAACGACATGTTGAATCTGATTTATTTAATTAACGCAGCACTATCATTTATCTTCTTTATCAGGGTGTACCTAAGCTACTCTGTTGGTGCACCGGGATGCTTGCCATATCCAGACATTTTGTTTATTATCGTGCTGTAAAAATAAAACAAAGTTCTGAATGACACTGCAAAAGTACAAATAAAATTTGAGAAACGCACTTTTGGAGACGTTTATTTTGGTAATGAAGCATTTATCCTACTCTGTTCGACCTCTCGGGAAGAAAAGTCCTTGTGCCACAAAAAGGACACATTTATATTATGGGCAACAAGAAAGTCGTATGGTAGGAACGTGTGTTTCGGATAAAATATAATAAAAGCCGCAGTTTGTAAACGCAAACTGTGGCTTTTTCGTTTTTTTATGCTATCTTTGCACACAGATAGTGTTTTTAAGGATAGATCATGATGGAACAGCAAGTTAAACAAGTACCTTATGGGGTGGCAGATTTTGCTAAGGTAATAGAGCAGAATCTATATTATGTGGATAAGACGATGTTTATCCCGGAGCTGGAGAAGCAGCCTCGCAATCTCTTCTTCATCCGCCCTCGTCGTTTTGGTAAGAGCATATTCTTGAGTATGCTCTATTCTTACTATGACTGTACGCAGAGCCATAAGTTCCAGAGTCTTTTTGGAAATCTGTGGATAGGCCAGCATCCTACTCCTTTGCAGGGAAAGTATCAGGTGCTGTTCCTTGATTTCTCCCAGATTACGGGTAATATCGACAAGCTTGAGACGAAGTTTAATTCTTATCTCAGCATCAACCTCGATGCTTTTGTCCGTCAATACTCAGAATATTATCAGGCAGAGATGGAAGAAATCCTGGCGCAGGAAGATTTCGAGGAAAAGATGGAACTGATATTCAAGGCTGCCAAGGCGCACCAGTATCATCTGTATCTCATCATCGATGAGTATGACAACTTCACGAATGTCATACTCAACGAACGTGGTGAGAATGTGTATCATGCGATTACCCATGCCGACGGCTTTTATCGTGATGTCTTCAAAAAGTTCAAGGGTAATTTTGAGCGTATCTTCATGATGGGTGTGAGCCCTGTAACCCTGGATGATGTGACGAGTGGATTCAATATAGGTTGGAATATTTCTATCAAGCCGGAGTTTGATGAGATGCTGGGCTTCTCTACCACTGATGTGGTGGAGATGTTTACCTATTATAAAGAACATGGTAGTATTCCTGCCGATAGTGATATTGATGCCATCGTCAATGATATGAAGCCATGGTATGATAACTATTGCTTTGCTAAACAGGCATTGAAGAAGAAAACTCGTATGTTTAATTGTGATATGGTTCTTTATTACCTTCGCAATTATATGGATGCCGGATGTCCGCCTGAAGAGATGATTGACCCGAATACCCGTACCGATTACGGCAAGATGAAGAAACTCTTGCAGTTTGACAAGCTGGATGGAGAGCGTAAGGGCATTATCCGCAAGATAGCAGAAGAGGAGCTGATTGTTACGCAGCTTTATGAGTCGTTTTCTGCGTATCAGATTCCAAAGGCAGAGATATTCCCAAGTCTTCTGTTCTATTATGGCATGTTGACCATCAAGGGAACTCGTGGCTCCAAGCTCATTCTGGGCATTCCAAACAATAATGTCCGCAAGCAGTATTATGGTTATCTGGAAGAGGAGTATCAGGCAAAGGCTTATGTGGATGTCAACCAGCTCACCGATTACTATTATGATATGGCATATGATGGTAAGTGGGAAGAAGGATTGCGCTTTATGGCGGATGCCTATGCCAAGGTTTCTTCGGTGCGTGATGGCATTGAGGCTGAGCGAAACCTGCAGGGATTCTTTATGGCTTATCTGAATCTGAATGATTATTATATCACGGCTCCAGAGTTGGAGTTGAATCATGGCTATTGTGATTTCTTCCTTTTGCCAGACCTTACCCATTATGCCAGTCAGCATAGCTACATTCTGGAGTTGAAGGTTCTTTCGAAGAAAGATTTCTCTGCGATAGTTGAAGGTGAGTTCACGGAAGATGGCAAGCCTATGACCAAGGCAGAGAAACAGTGGCGTGAGGCTCTAGATCAGATTCATCGATATGCCGAGGCTCCAAGGGTTGAGGCTTTGCGCCAAGGTACAAAACTCCATCTCATCATCATGCAGTTTGAGGGGTGGGAACTTAAACGGATGGAAGAAGTATAATCCTATGATGTCTTAGGACTTTTTATTTTGATGATATCTATAACACTATTGTTTCTTAGCGTGTTACTGATGTAACAATGCAACATAAATGGTAGCCGATGAACGATATTTTATGATATATTGTATCGTTTATCGCTACCTTTGCACCAGCAAAATAGAAACAATAACGCTAACAATTATGAATAAATCATCAAAGTTATCAATCATCCCGGTGATGCTCTGTTTCTTCGCCATGGGATTTGTAGATTTGGTAGGTATTGCCTCCAACTACGTAAAGGAAGATCTCAACCTCAATGATGCAACAGCTAATCTGTTCCCATCGCTGGTATTCTTCTGGTTTCTCATCTTCTCGGTTCCTACGGGAATCCTGATGAATAAGATAGGTAGAAAGAAGACTGTACTTCTGTCTTTGCTCGTTACCGTTATCTCCCTCCTTTTGCCCATTTTCGGCGAAAACTTTGAGCTGATGCTCGTGTCGTTCTCATTGCTCGGCATCGGAAATGCCTTGATGCAGACCTCCCTGAACCCACTGGTTTCTGTGGTGACATCAGGTCAGAACCTTGCATCCACATTGACCTTCGGTCAGTTTGTCAAGGCGATAGCTTCCTTCCTGGCTCCATACATCGCTATGTGGGGCGCCATGGCAAGCATTCCTTCCTTCGGTTTGGGCTGGAGAGTTCTCTTCCCAATCTATATGGTTATCGGAATCGCAGCTACCTTCTTCTTGGCAGGTACACCTATTGAGGAGGAGAAGAACGAGGGTAAGGCGTCTGGTTTTGGTGAGTGCTTCAAGTTGCTCGGCAAACCTATCGTGCTGCTTTCCTTCATCGGTATCATGTGTCATGTAGGCATTGATGTGGGTACCAATACCACAGCTCCTAAAATTCTGATGGAGCGTCTGGGATGGACGCTGAACGAGGCTGCCTTCGCTACATCGCTCTACTTCATCTTCCGTACCATCGGATGCTTCACCGGTACCGTTTTCCTCCGCATGATGAAGACCCGCACTTTCTTCGTCATCAGCGTAGTGATGATGGCTCTGAGTATGATAGGCATGTGGGTAGGCGAGAGCAAGATGATGCTTTATATCGCCATCGCCCTGGTGGGATATGGCAACTCTAACGTGTTCTCCATGATTTTCTCTCAGGCACTTCTTGCTATGCCTGATAAGAAGAACGAGGTGAGTGGACTGATGATCATGGGTCTTTTCGGTGGTACCGTCTTCCCTTTGATTATGGGCTTTGCCAGCGATGCTATGGGTCAGGTGGGTGCTGTGGCTGTCATGGCTGTGGGAGTCGCTTATCTCTTCACTTATATCCGCAAGTTGTAATAAACAATCATATATTTAAGACGTAGTTATGGAAACAAAGAATTTGAATACAAAATATTGTGTAGGTTTGGGCGAAATCCTCTTTGACGTTCTCCCTAGTGGTTCTCAACTCGGCGGTGCTCCTGCCAACTTCGCTTATCATGCCGGTCAGCATGGTCTGCATTCTGTAGCCGTCAGTGCGATTGGTAAGGATGTCTTGGGCGAAACAGCCCTTCGCATTCTCGATGAGAAGAAGTTGAAGTATGTGATGCCAGTGGTAGATTATCCTACCGGTACCGTTCAGGTGCAGCTCGACAAGGAGGGTGTTCCTACATACGATATCAAGAAGGGTGTGGCTTGGGACAATATCCCATTCACCGATGATATCAAGGAGATTGCTGCCAATGCTGGAGCCGTATGCTGGGGCTCTCTGGCTCAGCGCAGTGAGGTTAGCCGCAAGAGCATCTATCAGTTCCTCGACCATACTCCAGAGGATTGTCTGAAGATTTTCGACATCAATCTCCGTCAGAATTTCTATACTCCTGAGGTGATTACCGAGAGTCTGAAGCGCTGCAATGTGTTGAAGATAAACGATGAGGAGTTGATTACCATCGGCCGTCTCTTTGGTTATCCAGGTTTGGATATCGAGAACAAGTGCTGGTTGATTCTCGGCAAGTACAATCTCGATATGCTCGTGCTGACCTGCGGTGTAAACGGCAGCTATGTCTTTGCTCCGGGTGTGAAGTCATTCCAGGAGACTCCAAAGGTTGAGGTGGCTGATACAGTAGGTGCAGGCGACAGCTTTACCGGTACATTCTGTGCCAGCATCCTGAAGGGCAAGAGCATTCAAGAGGCTCACGAACTTGCCGTAAAGGTAAGTGCCTACGTTTGTACCCAGAATGGAGCGATGCCTCAGATTCCTGAGGAATACATCCGTTAACCCCGCTTCCCCTATTGGTTATATAACAATATAAGATGATAGGTTTAAAGAATAGTTGATTTAAAGTTAATGTTAGTTAGTAAGCTGCATCCTGTTCGCGAAGAATGGGTGCAGCTTTTTCATTTTCAGAAATACAATCTCTCAATTAGAATAAAAGAACCCCCTAAAATGGTAAAATGATGCCCCAAAATGGCAGAAATGAATAAAAAGATAACGTTTTCATTAAAAATATTATAAAAGAGTTGCAGATTAATAGATTATTTTGTACTTTTGCATCTAAAATATTAGTAGAACATTAAAAATATAGATGTTATGAAAGACTTAGATTGGTCTAATTTGTCATTTGGCTATCGCCAGACTGACTACAATGTTCGCTGTTACTATCGCGACGGCAAATGGGGCGAAATAGAAGTTTGCTCTGATGAGTATTTGAAATTGCACATGGCTGCAACCTGTCTGCACTATGGTCAGGAGGCATTCGAGGGCTTGAAGGCTTATCGTTGCCCAGACGGTAAGGTGCGCGTGTTCCGTATGGACGAGAACGCTAAGCGCTTGCAGAGCACATGTCGCGGCATTCTGATGCCAGAGGTGCCTACAGAAATGTTCGAGGAAATGGTGAAGAAGGTGGTTCGCCTCAACCAAGAGTGGATTCCTACCTACGAGAGTGGTGCTACGCTCTATATCCGTCCGCTGCTCATCGGTACAAGTGCTCAGGTGGGTGTTCATCCTTCTAAGGAGTATTGCTTCCTTATCTTCGTAACTCCAGTAGGTCCATACTTCAAGGGTGGTTTCTCTACCAACCCATACGTCATCATCCGTGATTTCGACCGCTCTGCTCCTCTCGGAACAGGTATCTATAAGGTAGGTGGAAACTATGCTGCTTCTCTCAGAGCCAACAATATCGCTCACGAGAAGGGTTACGCCTGCGAGTTCTATCTCGATGCTAAGGAGAAGAAATACATGGATGAGTGTGGTGCTGCCAACTTCTTCGGAATCAAGAACAATACATACGTTACTCCTAAGAGTACATCTATCCTCCCATCTATCACCAACAAGAGTTTGATGCAGTTGGCTGAGGACCTCGGTATGAAGGTGGAGCGCCGTCAGATTCCTGAGGATGAGCTGGATACTTTCGAGGAGGCTGGTGCTTGCGGTACTGCTGCCGTAATCAGTCCTATCAGCTACATTGATGACTTGGATACAGGCAAGCGCTACAACTTCGGTGAGAAGCCAGGTCCTATCTCTAAGCACCTGTATGATACCCTCCGTGGAATCCAGTATGGTACCATCGAGGATAAGCATGGTTGGACAACCGTAGTTATTGAGTAATCAATGACTTCTTTATTGCGTAAAAACCAATATTAGAAATATAATTATGATCAGGGCACTTTGAGGAGTTCACGCTCCTTGGAGTGCTTTTTTTATGTCTTTTTATGCCTGGGGGTTAACAGAGTTAACAGTTAACAGCTGTTTTTTCGATACTCCCCCTCGCGCGTACCTTATTATAATATAATATATATATACTTATTTTTATATGTGTATGGGGGGAACCATGCATTTTTGGGGTGTTAACTGTTAACCTGTTAACCCCTCGCTCTTTTTTCCCGTTTATGTGCTTTGCGGGGCATAAGTCATAGAGTTGCAGGGGAAGAAGCTATGAGTTAGGATTCTTAACACATTTCAGCATCATAAAAGCCTCATGAAAAGCTACGTGAAAACCTCATGACAGCCCTCATTTAAGCCTCTGCCCCGGCATCATTTATGCCACAGCCCCGTCTTCATTTATGCCACAGCCCGGTCTTCATTTAAGCCTCAGCCCAGTCTTCATTTAAGCCTGAAAAACTGCAGAAAAGCCTCTTATTTTGCAACTGGGAATACGTAATATTCTCTGTCTACATCGTAATCCAGAACCCACTGGTCAATCATCACATTATCGTCTAAAGCCTTGATGGTTACGTTGTGACTGCCGCCAGGCAGCGTAACGTAGAAGCTCTTCAGCGTCTGTCCGCGCCACAGGTCAAACTTCCAGTCCTTAGAGTTGTAAACCTCCTTCAGCTGGCAGATTACCGGTTCGCCACGGTCTATGCTCACACTCACCCTCATGTTCTTTACAGCGTTGAGGAAGCAAGGAATAACGGCGATGGTGAAACGCGCATCACCGCTCTTGTCGCAGTAGAAATCATAGCTCAGACTGGCTCCCTTCGGCAATTTCACAGCCTTGCTGCTGTGGCCTAACAGCGGACGGACGGTAATCTTCTCGGCTCCTTTTACGGCAGCCTGGGCAAGCGGCGATTCGGTAGCCTTGCTCCATTCGTAGGCATTCTTGGCAATGATGTCGCCGGTAACTACAGAGAGCGGCTTGAGATCGTTGCTGCGGTCGAAGGCATCTGCTTTCAGCCGCTTGATGTCGGCAGCAGGCAGTGTGCCCGGAATCTGCGGAGCCTGCATTTCTGCACCGTTGGTAAGGATGAAATCCTTCCATTTGCCGTTTCTGATGCGACTGTAGTAGGCATTGAGCTGCTTCAGTTTGTTGTAAGCATCGATGCTCACAGCCGCTGCAGCCTTCGCCTCATCGTCTTTATTAAACAGTCCCGGACGGGCGATGTGTCTTGCTTCCTGTGCCTCCAGCTCCTTTTCAGCTACGAAGGCAGCCAGGAATATCGGATATTTCACTACCTCGAAGAAACCGTCTTTCTGGTTCTGAGGCAGCATGCGTTCGATGGATTCTGTCTTCGCCTTCAACAGGTCGTAGCGGTAGAGAAAACGCTCCAGTTCGTTGCCGAATTCGCCTGAATGAAACTCAGTATCGCCGTAAGGCATCGCCATATAAGCGGAATGGCGGATGCTGGTAAGACGGTAATATTCTTCCATCAGAGGCATGATTTTCTTGCCCGTAATGGCGCCAAAGAATGCGTTGAGAGTGTTCTGGATATACGTCTTGCAACCTGCTTTCAGGGCGTTTTTATTCCACGCCAGGTTCATCATCATGGCTAGCTGGAAGGTTGACTGCTTCGGATTGGTAATGTTGGCTATCCAGGCACAGTCTTCGTCGTTGTGAGCGGCAGAGCGGTGCGATTTGCCGTGCTGGGCATTCTTGCTCTCCAGATAATCCTTGCTGTTGAGCATTTCGAGCAGCAGGCCCGGCGAGAGATTGCTCATTTCCATCTGTGCATCCGAGCATACCAGCTTCACATTCTCGATGGTTTTGCGGTGTTTCTTCTTGTGCTTCTTGCCCACGAACTCCGTCACCTTGTAGTTTTCCGCCACGCAGATGTCGAAACTGTCTACCACAGCCTTGTTGTAAGCAGCCTCGTGCCTGCCGTCTACCTGCCACAGCGTATTGGCTCTCAGGCGCAGCATCAATCGGGCGATGCGGCTGTAGTTCTGCGGCTTCATCCACTGGCTGTTGTTCAGGGCAAGTCCTCTGAATTCTATTCTCGGAACCTCTATCCACTGCTGGTCTACGGGGGTATAGAGGCTCTTGCGCTGAGCAGGCTGTAGGTCGTTCCATGCCGCCAGAGGCGAAACGCCAGCCAGCTCAGAGAGTTTCATGATGGCGTAAGCCGTTCCGCGGGCGTTGCTTCCGATAACGATGAGTTTCCCTTTCCTCGTACCGATGTAGAAAGCATCCTTTGCGGTGATAATAAGATGCAGCGGCGCACCGAGTTTTTCTACTGCCGAAAACTCCTTGTTGGTGAGCTGGTCGAGCTGGTAAATCTGTATCGGAGCACCTGATTTTTCTTTCGCATCGAATCCGGTTACGGCTTTCATATCGCCCGCAAACTCCTTGAGGGCAATCTTCACTACAGGCGAAATGATAGAGTTGGTGGTATAAGATACTCTTCCGTAGCCGTCTGTCCAGTAAACGTTGGGTGCTGCGGTCTGAGTTTCCGTCTTCTTCACTTTGGTTTCGGTCAGCGCGTTGGCATTCAGGCTAGAGAAGCAGGCCAGAGCCAAGGCTACGCCTAATATAATCTTTTTATATTTCATTTTTCTTACGTTTTTGTCTGTTCAGTTGTAGATTCGCTTTTGCTGAAACTACACATTTCTGCAATTTGCAAAGATACATAAAAGTGTTTAATATCTGAAATTATTTAGTTTTTATTTGCTTATTACATTATTTATTGTTACTTTTGCACCAAATAAATAAAAAGAAATGATGACATTATATCCAAAATTGATTGAAGAGGCGCTTGCTACGGTGATTTATCCAGGCACCAAGAAGAACCTCATAGAGAGCGAGATGCTGGCAGATACGCCTAGCATCAATGGTATGAAGGTGAAGGTGGTTCTTCTCTTTCCTCGCGATACGGATCCTTTCCTCAAGAGTACGGTAAAGGCGGCTGAGGCTGCCATCCATTATCATATTTCGAAAGATGTAGAGGTGGAAATCGTTACTGAGTTCAAGTCGGCTCCTCGTCCTGAGGTGGGAAAGATGCTGCCACAGGTGAAGAACGTCATCGCTGTGAGCTCTGGTAAGGGTGGAGTAGGCAAGAGCACCGTTTCTGCCAATCTCGCTATCGCCCTGGCTAAGTTGGGCTACAAGGTGGGCTTGCTCGATACGGATATCTTCGGTCCTTCCATGCCTAAGATGTTCGGTGTGGAGGAGGAGCGTCCTTATTCTGTTCACAAGGACGGCAGAGACCTCATCGAACCTGTCGAGAAATATGGCGTGAAGCTCCTGAGTATCGGTTTCTTCGTAAGTCCTACTACGGCTACTCTGTGGCGCGGCGGAATGGCTTGTTCTGCCCTGAAGCAGCTGATTGCTGATGCTGACTGGGGTGAGTTGGATTACTTTATCCTCGATACGCCTCCTGGCACAAGCGATATTCATCTTACGCTGCTCCAGACGCTTTCCATTACGGGTGCAGTTATCGTAAGTACGCCTCAGCAGGTGGCGCTTGCCGATGCGAGAAAGGGTATTGACATGTATCAGAATGATAAGGTGAATGTGCCTATCCTCGGTCTTATCGAGAACATGGCTTATTTTACGCCTGCCGAGCTGCCTGAGAACAAGTATTATATCTTTGGTAAGGAGGGCTGCAAGAATCTCGCCAAGGAGATGAATGTGCCTCTGCTCGCCCAGATTCCTATCGTTCAGAGCATCTGCGAGGGTGGTGATGATGGTGCGCCTGCTGCTACCAAGGTTGATTCCATTACCGGTCAGGCTTTCCTCAGCCTTGCCCAAAGCGTAGTAACGGTGGTGAACCGCAGAAATGCCGAGAAGGCTCCAACCAAGATTGTTAGTACTCATAAGTAAATGACCTGTTTGGAAAGGTCATATAAAATAAAAAGCTAGGATTGCCCTCAAGCAGTCCTAGCTTTTTTTATCAGAGGAGTTAACAGGTTAACAGTTAACAGCCCATTTTTTATAGTTTATAGTTGAAAGTTTATAATTTATAGGGCTTAGCCGTTAGCAAGATTGCTATAAACTTTTAACTCTAAACTCTTAACTATCAACTATTTCTTCCGCCTCATCCTCTTCTTCTGCTACTTCGGCAGTAAGGTTTGCCTTGAGTCTGGCTGAGCGCAGTTGTTGTCTGAAAACCAGGCAGGTAGCGAGGAAATAGACACCGGTCTGAATCCAGAGTGCTCTGAATTCCGGCAGAATATCTGAAAGAGAAGCACCCATACTGCTGATTCTGAGGAACCCGCGGATGCCGAAAGTGGATGGGAAAACCCACGAAAATCCTTGCCAAAAGCCCGGAATATTGCTCAATGGCCATGAAACTCCCGTCATAAAAAGCAACGGAACGGAGGTAAATACCACCAGAAGCATCACATTTTCACGATATCTTACCAGACACGACAGCATCAGACCGAAGAAAACACATGAAAGAATGTAAGGAAGGAGGAAACCGAGAATGGTGGTCCACGTTACCATACTTACAAAACTGAACAGCTTGGGAACCACCAGCGTAAGATACATTCCCATCACGGCATAAACCATGAAATAAACCAATGCCTTGCCGAAAACAATGCGGAAAATACCGCCATAATGCTCGCTTACCGGTATGAGTTCGCGGTTTCTGTTGAGTTCTCTTGATGTTCCCGCTGACATTCCTATGCCCAGCAGCATCGTCTGCTGCAGGATAAGAACCAGCACAGCTGGCAGAATGGCATTTCCGTAACCTCCTGTCGTGTTGAATATCGGAACCTCATCAAAGGCGAGCGGCTCGGTGGTAATTTCGTCGTCTCTATCCGTAAATCCTCCAGCCTGTGTTATCTGAATGCCCGAGTTGATGTGGCTGGCTACGGCCTGCGAGGTCTGATAAATCGCCTTATAGGTCAGCATCAGACTCATATCGCAGTAAACTCCCACATGCGCCTGTTCGCCCCGGTTCAGCTTCGTATCGAAGTCGGCAGGGAAGTAAAGGATTCCGTGAACCGCCTGTCTGCGCACCAGTTCCTTCGCCTCGTCCAGACTGTTGCAGTAATAGGTAGCCTTGGCATCTGGTGAAGCATCATAATCGCGGATAAACTCGCGAGAACTGTGACTGTGGCTCAGGTCCACAATCGCCGTATCCACTTCTCTCACCACCTCGTTGTTGTAGATCCAAGAGTAGAGCAGCGGATAACCCAGCGGCACCAGAATGCAGAAAATGAGCACACCCTCATCGCGGAAAACATTGCGCATTTCCGTCTTCCAGATGTAGCACATGTCCCAGATGCCATTGATAATCTTATATAATAAACTACTTTTCTTCATTACGGTAAGTATTTATATACCAGCATTGCCTTCTTGATGTTCCAGATAGTGAGCATCGGCAGGGCACAGAACAGCACCATTGCGCCCCAGTGGAGCACAGCATCGCCCATCGGGAAACCATTGAAGATGTTCATCTGGTAAATCATATAATAGTGGCGCATCGGGAAGAGCTGACCGATAGACTGGATCGGTGAATCCATCGAGAAGAGCGGATAGGTGGCTCCGCAGATGGAGAAACTCACCACGCCCCACAACGAACAGATACTCATCGACATGCGCAATGAAGGCATCAGCCCGAAGGCAAAGATGCCGAAACACTGGCAGGAGAGTACGCTCAGAACGCCTAACAGGATGATAGGCAGCGCGCCGCCCGGATGTGGAAACTGCAATACATAATAGATGTAGAATTCGAACAGCAGGAAGATACTCAGGAAGATGAGCGTCTGTGGCAACATCTTACCCGCAATGGCGAGATAAGGATTGTTGCCTGCCATCCGCATCCAGTCTCTTGCCCGGTTGAACTTCAGTTCCGTACCTATAGAATAAGGTGTAATCAGGAAGATGAACAGCATGATGAGTCCCGGCACCATTACGCTCGAAAGATAATAGTTGTAGTTGGCGTATGGGTTGCCTATCATGTGCAGATCTACGGCGATAGGCTGCAGGAAGGTCATGATTTCATCGTTCGTCTTTCCCAGCGCCGACAGCTTCGCCATTCCTGCCGCCGCACCTCCCAGGGTAGAGATGGTTTTCAGATCGCGGAAGAGCAGGGAGCCGGCTGCCAGCGATACGCTGCTGTAATAGAATGAAATCTTAGGCTGCTTCTGTGCCATCAGTCCTGCCTCCGTTCCGCTAGGAATCACCATAAAGGCATAGATTTCGTTCTTCTGGATAGCATGTCTTGCCTCTGCCATGTTCTCGTAATGGGCCACTACCTTGGTGGTCTGGAAGGCATCGAGCTTATGCACCAGCTGGCGCGATGTGGCGGAGTTGTCCTGATCTACTATGCCCACAGGCATGTCGGTAGGCACTCCTCCCTTCATCAGCGTGGTGAAGAAAATTACCACCACGATGGGGAAGATGACCATGCAGAAGAGATAAATGGGATTCTTCCACATGATGCCGCATTCTCTGAGGGCTATATGATATAATTTCTTAAACATAGATGTTATTTAATGATGAGTGACATTCCCGGGCGCAATCCCTCCAGCTTGGTGACAGGACGTGCCTTCACCTCGAATGTCTTGCGGTCGTAGTCGCCATTATCCTTGGTTGCCTTCCAGGTAGCGTAAGAGCCCTGGTCTTTCAGGTAGTAAACCTTCATCTTGATGTCCTTGTTGAAGGCAGGAACGTAAGCGGTGAACTCATCGCCCTTGTTCAGACCCTTGAGATGATCTTCGCGAACATTGAAGGTTCCCCACATATCGCTCATGATAGAGATGCTCATGATAGGAGAGCCGAGACCTACCAGCTCGCCTACCTTAGGATAGACATTGCTTACCTCGCCCTCGCACTGGGCAATCTGAACGGTTTCTTTCAGAAGATTCTTCACTACATCCACAGCGCTCTTCGAAGCCTGGGTGTTGTTGGCAGCCATGCGCTTCTCCTGTTCGCGGGCTCCATTCTTCGCCATATCGTACTGACTTCTGGCAGCAGCCACCTGAGCCTCTGTAGCCTTGTAGGCTGCGTAAGCCTCATCGCGCTTCTGACCGCTGATTACACCCTCGTTGAAGAGGTTCTGCATGCGGTTGTAGGTCTTCTTGGCGATGGTTGCGGCAGCTTCAGCCTGCTGAACCAACTGGTAAGCGCCCTGAATCTGCTCCTTGCGTGCACCTGCATCCGTCAGGTCCTTCATCGCCTCGGCTGCAGCGTTGGTAGCCTGGAGCATCTGTTCCTGCGATTTCATTTCCGGCACTTCGAGGATGGCGAGTGTATCGCCCACATGAACGTAATCGCCTTCCTGAACGCGGAGTTCTACTACGCGCCCCGGCAGTTTGCAGGATACTCTGTATTCTGATACTTCTACCTCGCCCTGAATGGTGTCATCCTTCTGTTCCAAAGTGAAGAAACCGATGACGCCTACGAGAATGACTACTGCTGTAAAACCGATTACAGCGAGCAATATGTTGTTATGCTGTGATTTCTTAGACATTTCCTTAATCTGAATTTAAATTTGTTATTATTATTACTGCAGGATACCGAGCGCCTTGTTCAGTCCAACCTGAGTCTGCTTCACGTCGATTTCTGCATCAATCTTCTGGCTCTGTGCTTTCTGCCAGGCAGTCTGTGCAGCCATCACGTCGGTAACCTCCATCACGCCTTCCTTGAAACCGAGGTTGGCGCATCTCAGGTTCTCTTCGGCACTGGCGATATTCTTCATTGCCATGTTGAGCTTCTTTTGGGCTTCCTTTACCTTAAACTGGCTTTGGGTAATCTGCAGATGAATCTTCTCTCTTGTATCATCCAGGTTCATCTGGGCGATATTGCTGGCAGCCTTGGCGGCTCTCACCTTGTAGGCGCCGTCAAACCAGTTCCATACCGGAACATGAACCATCACGCCTACGTTCCAGACACCGGTAAACTTCTTTTGGAAACCATTGAATACGTTCGGGTTCGAAATCATGTAGCCGCCTGTCAGCATGACGTGAGGCAGATTGATGGCGCGAACCATATTGGTAGCTTCTTTAGAGATGTCGAGTGCATTCTGCAGCATGCGGAGTTCCGGACGGGTGTTCATCGCCGAATCCTGTGCTGCCACTTTCTGCTGCTCGGTGTCAACAGGAGTTCCTGATAAAGCCAGGGTTTCCTTATCTTCATCGGCAAGTGTGATTTCCTGGTTCATCGGAATGCCGCAGAGCTGGCAGAGCAGCATCTTCGACAGGGCGAGCCCGTCTTCTGCCTGGGTAATCTGCATCTCAGCCTCGTTCACTTTCACGTCTACCTTCAGTCCGTCTGCCTTGGTGGCTACTCCCTGCTGAATCATCTTATGAACATCCTCGTTCAGTTTCTTTACGAGGTCGCGGTAGCTGATGGCGAGTTTCTGCTTCTGCTTCAGCGAAACGGCGAGCCAGTAAGCCTGGTCTATGCTGTAGAGCGTGCTCTGGGTCTGCTGGTCGAGATCATTCTCGGCAATCTGCTCTCCGATGTCGGCAATCTTGTTGGCTGCAATGATGGCTCCACCCATATAGATAGGTTGGCGAACCATCACGCTTCCTGCCCAGATATTGCGTGTGTCGGTGCGGAAAGCATCTACCAGTTTCTCTCCCAGCGCATTGCCTTGCTGCTGCAGGGGTCCCAGTTTCTCATTCATCAGTCCGCCTATCTGCTGCGCTATCTCCGGGGTAATCATTCCCTGACTTACAAGTTGGCTCATCAGATTGCTGGCTCCTCCCGATATTCCTCCGGTAACGGTAGAGCCGATATTGCTGAATGTTGATTTCTGACCGTCGTTCAGCAGCGAAATCTCCCTGCTGAACCATTCGTAACCGCCTAAAGCATCTACTTTAGGAAGATATTTGGTACGTGCCGATTTCTTCATGTTGTACGCCACGTCTTTCTTGAGCTTCGAGGCATTGAGCTGCTTGTTATTGCGCAGCGCCATGGCACGGCAACTGTCAAGGCTCAGCGTTTGTGCCTGAGCCCCGGCAGGAATCAATGCTCCCATCAGCATGATAAGAGTTATATATTTTTTCATCCTTTGTTTATAATATTATATAATATTGGATGCAAAATTATGGAATTATTCTTAAATGACAAAGAAATTTTGTTTATCAAATCTTTAAGAATCAAAAAATATATTGCATTGTGGAAAAATAGAACATACCTTCTGGTTTTCCGTAATCCCTTAATCGTCTGTTTCTTAGAAATTCACCCGTTCTGTCTCGCCCCAGGTAGGGTCTACGGTAATGCCTATTCCACCACCCGTACTGTCGTCTCCGCCACCGAATCCGTCAGCAATGGAAATCTCGGTATAGGCTGCCTTGTTCTGATGGATTTTCAAATCGGCTTTTTCAAAACTCTTTACCACCTTTGCATCGGCATCCAGAAAGCTGATACTCATCTTGATGTTCTTCTCTTCTTCATGTGGAAAGGTGTAGACGGTAAAGTCTCTGCCGCCATCTTTCATACTGAAATTCTCGGTCTGACGGCTGTTCACGCAGCCGAATCCGGTGGTTGCATCCAGGGTGCTGCTGCCGCCGGTATAATAGAACTTGATGCTCCTGATTTCTTCGGGAATGGTTTCGTCGGTAATATGTACCTTGAAGGCGCCAACTGCTCGCCTCAGGTTGATGTCTGTGGTGGCGCCCTCTTCGTTTACGCTCAACCTGCCGTAATAATAAAAGGTGTCGGTAAGTTTGTTGCTCGCAAACTTTACTTTCTCGGGTGCGCTGATAGAGCAGTTTCCCTTTCCGTTATGGGCAATTACCACGAGGCGGTATTCTCCTTCGTCCAGACTCACATGGGCAGTTCCGAACCCGTTGTCGGTAGAAAGCTGGTTCGCCGACTCCAGTTTCTCCTCTCCGTCAAAGATGGCAAACGTCAGTCTGGTGCACACATCGCTCAGAGCCATCTGCTTGTCGGCAGCTTTGGTCGTCAACAGATTGGTGTTTTCTACTTTCTGCACATGGATAGTTACATTGGCGTTTGCCTCACGTGATTTTCCGGTTGTTTCGTCAATCGAAAACTTCTCGCATGAAGTAAGCGTCGCTACGAGCATCAGCAACAGGGATGCCAGTAACCGATAGGGCTTCTTACTCATAACCGTTCTTATTTACTAGTTGCTCTATGCGTTATCTCGGAGTTTCCTCGGGCATAAAGATGTGGCAAATATACGTTTTTTCTCTTTTCGATGCAAGTAAAATCTAATAAATCTTTATATTTTTTGTCATTTATCTGTTTTTTCGTATTTTTGCATCGGTTTTTCTGTACTTACAGAGCCGATTTTGCATTATATTTATAATAAGGTATAGAAGATATTGGTATGGATAAGAAGATAAAAGCATTGTTTTTCGATATTGACGGCACCCTGGTGAGTTTCAAGACCCACAAGATTCCGCAGAGCACGGTAGATGCCTTGGAGCAGGCTAAGAAGAATGGGGTAGAGGTGTATATTTCTACCGGTCGTCCGCAACTCATCATCAACAACCTCGGTCAGATAGAACATCTCATCGACGGTTACATCACCACCAATGGAGCCCGCTGTTTTGTAGGCGATAAGGTGGTGAGCCAGCACGCCATCCTTCCTGAAGATGTAAAGAAGATTATCGAGGCAGCCGACCGTGATGATTATCCGGCAATCGTCGTAGGAGAGCATCATCTCGCTATCCATCATTATACTGACGAGGTTTATGAAATCTTTGCCAAGGGACTGGGAGTGGATTGCGAAATCTTCCTGACCGATGTGAATGAACTGGGAGATGAGCAGGTTCTGCAGGTTACTCCTTTCTGTTCGGTAGAGCAGGAGGCGCTCCTGATGCCTACGCTCCGCAACTGCACCTCGGGCAGATGGCATCCTGCCTTTACGGATATTACGGCTGCTGATGCTGATAAAGGCAAGGGCTTGCATGCAATGGCTGATTATCTGGGTTTGAACATAGAGGAAACCATGGCTTTCGGCGATGGCGGCAATGATATTTCCATTGTCCGGGAGGCAGGCACCGGTGTTGCGATGGGCAATGCGGGAGATAATCTCAAGCAGGTAGCCGATTACATTACGACTCATGTGGATGAAGATGGTGTTAAGAATGCGCTCCTCCATTTTGGCGTGATTTAAATTCCCAGCGTTATTGACTTTTTTTTCATAACTCCCTATATATAATAAGGTGTAATCCTGATGAAGCCTTTTTGATAGGCGAGTTTCATTTTGATAAAATAATAAAGGCAAACGTGTCATTTGTTGTAATAAATGGCGTGTTTGCCTTTCTGTTTTTAAACCTCCCTTTTGTATTCAGTTTTTTCTCGTTATTTACGTTTTGGGATAATAGTCGCTATAAATGCTTACGAAAAGTAATAAAATATACGAAAAATATACATAAAGTACCATAAAGTTGGTATTTTACATCAAATTGTTTACTAAAAATTTGTTTAATTAGCAAAAAGTATGTATCTTTGCACCCGATATTTGTAAGTTGTTTAATTTTTAAGAGAGAGAATTATGGTAAAAAGATTGACCATGCTCATGGGGGGGGCTTATTCTTTCAACAGGAATAGCCCTCGCTCAAACTACTGTTACAGGTAAGGTTGTTTCTCAGGAAGACGGTGAACCGGTTATTGGTGCATCAGTTAGAATTGTAGGAACTAAAACTGGAACGGCGACTGATGTCGATGGTAATTTTACGCTTCCTAATGCCAGCAAGGATGCTGTCTTGGAAATCAGTTACCTCGGCATGCAGACTAAAACAATGAAAGCATCTGCTAAGATGAAGATCATTTTGGCTTCTGATGCAAGAAATCTTGACGAGGTAGTTGTTACTGCCTTGGGTATGAAACGTTCAGAGAAAACTTTGGGTTATGCTGCCAGTACAGCCAACGCTTCTGAGTTGACTGTTGCTAAGTCTGGTTCCCTGATGAGTGGTCTTCAGGGTAAGATGGCTGGTGTGCAGATTTCTGGTGGTGGTGTTACAGGTACCTCTCAGAAAGTCGTAATTCGTGGTATTTCTTCTGTTTCTAGCAACAACCCATTGTATATTGTTGATGGTGTGCCTATCAACAATGACCGTTTGGGTGATAACTCTGTTGACTTTGGTAGTGGTGCAGGCGACATCAACCCAGAGGATATTGAATCGGTAACTGTATTGAAGGGTGCTTCTGCTACCGCTCTTTATGGTTCCCGTGCAGCCAATGGTGTTATCATGATTACTACAAAGAAGCCACAGGGTGACAAGAAGGCTTCTATCACTTACGATGGTTCTTTGACATTTACTGATGTGCTCCGTGTGCCAATGACTCAGAATCTCTTTGGTCAAGGTTGGGGTTCCTGGTCTAATGAGGAGAACGGTTCTTGGGGACCTCGTCTCGATGGTCGTGAGCACTGGTATGGTTCTACCGGTCTTTCTAACGGCGAGACTTTAACCAAGCCTTTTTCTTATGTTAAGAACAATATCCGTGACTTCTATCAGGTAGGTAAGGAATGGAACAACAACGTATCTCTCCGCTATGGTGATGAAAAAGTAGGTATTGTTGCATCTTACGGTAATGTAAGTTCTAATGGTATTACTCCTAATGATGGTGATACATATCATCGTAATACCTTCTCACTCCGTGGTTACGCCAATATCGACAGATTCCATCTGGACATGTCCCTGAACTATGTTCGCAAGGATATGCGCCGTTCTCGTGATATGTATATGGAGTTGCTTCAGGGTGCTTCTGATGTTCGTTTCACAGATATGAAGGATTACAACCTTGAGCGAAACAATGTAGATAACTACTATACATTGTATGCTACCAACCCATATTATATGGTAGATAACTACTATTCTACTTACCAGGACGACCGTATTTATGGTAAGCTGGAGTTGTCATACGATATTACCAAGGATATCAAAGTAATTGGCCGTTTCGGTGGTGATTATACCAATTATAAGACCGAGCGCATCGAACCACGTATTATTTATACCGAGGGTTCTTATCAGGCAACTGGTAATGGTACAACTGTAGGTAACCAGGGTTACTATTCTAAGTATCGTTCTCAGCGCGGACAGATTGACGCCAGCCTCTTGCTGACCGGCAATCATACTTTCGGTGATTTCTCGGTAGGTGCAACCTTAGGTTGGAACTTGAATCAGAGAAACTATGATAATGTAGGTGGTTATAATGAGCAGTTGGATATTCCAGGTTGGAATTCCTTGAGTAATACATCTTCCTATTCGATTACTGATACTGACTCATGGAATAGAAGATTGTTGGGTCTCTTGGGACAGGTTGAATTGGGTTATAAGGATTGGGCTTTCCTGAACCTTTCTGCCCGTAACGACTGGTCTTCTACTCTTCCTATGGGTGATAACAGCTTCTTCTATGGCGGTGCCAATGTGTCTGTGCTTCTGAATCAGGCTATTCCTGCTTTGAAGAATGTCAAGCAAATCGACTTGTTGAAGGTTCGTGCAGCTATAGGTCAGACAGGTAATGATGCTGATGTATATATGACTAATTCATATTATCGTCCATTCCAGTCTTATTATACATATTTGCCAATTTCCGGTGTTTCTGGTTTGACAGAGTATAACCGTTTGCCAAATAAGTCATTGAAGCCTGAGATTACAACTGAGTATGAGCTTGGTTTGAGCGGTACATTCTTTGGCAACCGTTTGAGCTTCGATGTGGCTTACTATGATCGTACAACCAAAAATCAGATTATCTCTGCTACTTTGGCTCCTGAGACAGGCTATACTTCTAACACCCGTAATGTAGGTAAACTTCAGAACAAGGGTATTGAGGCGATGGTTAATTTTACTCCTATCCGTACTAAGGATTGGGAGTGGAGTGTAGGTGCTACATACGCTAAGAACTGGAGTAAGGTGAAGGAACTTTGGGATGGTCTTGATGAATATACCATTCCTGTAGGTACTACAAGTACTGGTTTGTATTCTTCTATGCGTGGTGTATCTTACGTATTGAAGGTTGGTGAGCCTATCGGTATCTTCAAGTTGCCAGCAACACAGAAGGTAACAGATAAAAACAGTCCATATTATGGTTATAGAATCGTAAATGGTAATGGTTTCTTGCAGTCTAGTACTACAGATTATGATTATCTCGGTTCTTCTCAGCCAGATTTCGTAATGGGCTTCACCACACATCTGAAGTGGAAGAACTTGAGTCTTGCTGCAACGGGCGACTGGCATAAGGGTGGATTGATGTATTCTGAGACATCTTATATTACTCACTTCAATGGTAACTCTACAGAGACCGTATTCAATGAGCGTGATGCTTTTGTTTATCCTCATTCTGTAAAGATTGTTGGTGGAGAGTATGTTGAGAATAATATTCCTGTAACTTCCAATTATATGAATTATGTTCAGGGTAACTATAGCTACAACCCGGAGGTGCGTCGTGATTTCGTTGTAAGCCGTTCTTACTTCAAACTCCGTGAGTTGGCTTTGACATACGATTTTCCTAAGACAATCACAAGTGCATTGAAGATGCAGAAGTTGTCTTTGAGTCTCGTTGGTCACAACTTGTTGCTCATCACTCCAAAGCATCAGAATTATATCGACCCTGAGTCTTCTAACTTTGGTAATGATATCAGTTCTGAGTTTGGTGAGACTATGGGTTCTGTGTCAACTCGCAACTATGGTATTAACTTGAAGGTTGTATTTTAATTAAAGGAGATTTCTTATATGAAAAGATATAAATTTTTAAGCGCAGCATTGCTGGGAGCTGTCTTGACAATGGGTACTGTTACTTCTTGTAGCGATTCTGGCTATTTGGATATCAACTACAACCCAAACTATCCTTCTACAGCTTCCTACAAGCAGTTGCTTCCGGCTGCCGAAGGTTCTATCGTAGCTGTCAGTGGTCTTTATCAGCAAATTACTGGTGACTTTTGGTGCCAGTATGTAACACAGGGTAATAGTACAAACCAGTATAATACATTGTCTAATTATGCTGTAACAACATCAGGTTCAATTCCTCCTGTTACTACGATTTGGCAGAATACATATGCCAACAGTCTGGAAGATTTAAAGCTGGCTTTGGCTTCTGCTGAAGAAAGTAAGGCTTGGAACTATTGGATGGTTGCCAAGGTTCTTCAGGCCTATAATTTCTTGGTATTGACTGATACTTATGGTGATATTCCGTTTACAGGTGCTCTTGATGTCGAAAACAATCCACATGCTGCATTTGATGATAGCAAAAACGTAGTATATCCGGGTATTCTGGAGATGCTGGATGCTGCCATTGCCAAACTCGATGATGCTAAAGCTGCAGAAAAAGCTTCACCTTTAGGAACTGCTGACTGTTTCTTGGGAGGCAGTATGGATAGCTGGGCAGGCTTTGCAAAGAGTTTGAAGTTGAAGATGTATCTCAAAGACTTCGACGCTCATAAATCTGATATTCAGGCTTTACTTAGTTCAGGTGGTCTTTTGGAGCAGGATTGTGCTTGGGTAAATTGGGAAGATGGTACTAATAAGGGCAATCCTCTTTATGAGTTTAATATCCGTCAGTTGAATACTACTGAGAATATTCGTGCTTGCCATACTTTCTTAGAGTATCTATTGGATAAGAAGGATCCTCGTATCATCAAGTTATATGAGGTAACTGCTAATGCCAAAAATACTCTCGGCTATTCTTCTGATGAGGAACTGATAGCTCACATGGATGAATGCTACGAGGGCCTTCCTTGCGGAGATAAGCCAACTACTGATGAAACTACAGATGGTGGTATTGGAATCTCTAAGTCTTCTCGTATGAAACAGGCTTATGATGATGCTGTCTATCTGATGAACGAGGCTGAATGCGAATTGATGATTGCTGAGGCTTATGCTCGTCTGGGTAATACTGAAAAGGCAGAGGAATATTATAATAAGGGTGTTCTTGCTGGCTTCAGCCGTTGGGGATTTGATGGTACAGCATTCGTTGATGGTGCTTACAAGTTTGATAAGGCCGATATGCTTCATAGTATCGCCATGCAGTATTGGGTAACTTATGCTGGTGCGAATGCTTATGATGGTTGGATGACCCGTAACCGTTTGGGTATTCCTGAGGTTCAGGCTAATATTACTGTTCGTAAATCAACAACTGCTTTGCAGCGTGAATTGTCTGATGGTTATGTTTTAGGTAATTTGGTTGATCCAGGTGCTAGCAATATGAATGCCGGTGAGTATCCTATGCGATTGCTTTATCCTACAGCTACTACATTGTATAACTCTGCTGCTGCCAAGTATGTAGAAGAGAATGGAAACTCGCTGACCAAGAAACTTTGGTGGGAGAAGTAATGATTATTAATGTAATAAACGAAAAGTCATGAAGAAAATATTATATTTTTTGAGCTTTGTTTTCGTAGCATTGTTTACTGCATGCTCTGAGGGAGACGATTTCGATATCGATTATACTCCTATTGCTCCTGTTGGTGGTGAGTATAGAATCAATGTGGAGAGAGGTTATGATGCTTCTAAGACAGATGCAGAGTATTGGGCTTCTAATCCAACAGATGCTGAATTCATCTTTAAGACTGATGGTACAGGAACCAATGAGGGCGTTCTCTATGCCTATCTCAGCAATACTACCGATTATGATAAGGATAAGGCGTGGATTCGTGTAGGCTCAGCTGCCTCTAAGGCAGCTTACGCCATCAATGCTAAGGTATCTATTGATATGAGTTCTTATACTTTCGGTGGTGAGAATGTGGATGATTTCATTGGTAACTCTGCTACAGCTACCGACAAGGTAACTGTTAGCGGTAAGTGTGGTCATAATACTTATACTACTGTATCTGGTACTGTGACAGATGCGATCAGTTTCACCTATTCCCGTTCTGACCAGCCTGGATATCATTATAGAGTAACAGGATTTAAGTCTACTGGTTGGGCTGAGGATAATAAGTAATATACTTTTGCTATACATGAATTATTCCTAGATGATGTTTCTAATGGTATTGTCTAGGAATAATATTAAAGATATAAGGCAAAGTGATTTGCCTCGTTGTTGACAAAGTCAACACTTATATCTCTCTCGTCTTGGGGACTGGCGGTGGCCAGTCCCCTTTTTGAATTTATAAGAGAGATTTCTTGGTTAATGAGGGTGTGTCATAAGTCTGGATAATAGTTGGTGTATAACAGTTGACTACCGCATGCACAACAGGTGTTGTGCATGCGCATATCAGCTGTTATGCAAGCGCACAACAGCTGTTGTGCGATCGAAGATACTGACTGTCTCAACAACATATCCTATCTCTTCCAGCAATATGACCTATCTCTTCCAACAACATATCCTATCTCTTTCAGCAACATATCCTATCTCTTCCAGCAACATAACCCATATTTACCAACGACAAGAAGAGGGTGAATCATAAACTTATGACACATCCTCTTTATTTGTAGATGAAGTAGCTGCCTCCATCACTCTGGCAATATTTCTTCAGAAGCTGGATAATGTATTCGGCATTCTCGCGAACGTGCTGTTCGTCTCCGTCATATCCGTTGATGAGAACCACTAGATGGGTGGTGTCAATACTCATTTTGGTTCGCTCGTTGTCGCTGGTCGGGGTTCCTACGCCACCTGTCTTGTCTCTGTAAACAGGTAGACCTTCTATATTAATCATGCCTCTGCCGATGCCTTCGTATGGTTCGCCGGCTTTGCCTACGCCCAGGGTCAGGGTGTCGCCTTCAAACTTGTCTGCATCAAATCCGCCGATGCTGTAGCCGTAGGCTATGCTCGCCAGATTCACCAGATCCACCAGCGTATCTCTCTGGTAGAGTTCCTTGACCTGCAGCATTCTGCGGATAAGGGCTTCTGATGCAGGACGGTAGCGAGATGGATCCTTGCCGCAGGCACGGTACACCTTTCGGGTGGCGGCAATTCCACTCATCTCTTTCAGCGATTCCGTGTTCAGTGTCTGTCTGTATTTCTCACCGAGGGCATTGATTTCATCCCAAAGTTCCTGACAATAAGGGGTGTTTACCACATTGGCTTCCACGCATGCTCCCACAAAGGTGGGACATACCGATTCGATTTCTTCTGATACAATAATTTTCATGATGAATTTCCGTTTTCTGTTAAACCTAACTGATTGATAGGGCAAAAGTACGAAGAAATATTGGAATAGCCAAAAGTTCAGTCTATTTATATATATAATAAGGTGTAAAAATAGCTTAAATGTTTACGACTGTTAAATATTTGACTAAAAAGCAACTTTTTTGCGAAAAGATTTGGTGGAATGGAAAATAGTTAGTACTTTTGCACTCGCTTTTGAGAAATACGGTTTCTCTTAGCAACTAAAGAAAGAGTTCTTTGAAAGATTTTACATAAACAGACAAGTAGTACAAGAAGCGGTT
>NZ_VZBE01000052.1:0-52332 GCF_009494835.1 Segatella copri | reverse complement strand
ATTTGCCGAACGTTCACAAAGACTGTCCGTCGTTTGATGTCAAGCGATGGCTGAAACTGGTAGATTTCCACATCTAGCCGAATTTCGGAAAGGAGTTCATCATATTTATTTTTTAAGTTGATTCAAGCCCGACAGGAAGCAGCAACGCTCTCCTATCGGGCTTTAATTATTGTGTAAAGAAGAGAAATTCAAAAAAAATATGGAAAAGGATTTCATCATATTTATTTTTTAAAGTTGATTCAAGTTTCGCAAGTTCAGAAGTTAAATGAGTTAAAGAATTATAAACATTTATTCATATCAGCCGACATCGGATTTTATTCACTAACTTTGCATCAGATATATACATTAGAATTCTTTACAAACAATAAAATGGAGAATAAAATAACGAAAATGGAGCGGGGAATGCAGCGACGCACCGAACTGCTCCTGGGAAAGGATAATCTTGAGAAAATTCAGAAGGCAAGAGTGCTCATCTTCGGTATCGGAGGAGTAGGATCATGGTGCGCAGAAGGACTCCTGAGAAGCGGCGTGAGAAACATCACTATCGTAGACAGCGACAGGGTATGCGTAACCAACTGCAACCGCCAGCTGATGGCTACAAGCCGAACCTTAGGCGAAGTGAAGGTAGAGGCGCTGCGCAACCGACTGCTCGAAATCAACCCCGATGCCAACATCACAGCCTATCAGAAAATATATCAGGCAGAAACTGCCGATGAATTCCACATGGAGCAATACGACTTCATCATCGATGCCATCGACTCGCTCAAGGATAAGGCTGACCTCATTCTGCGTGCCACTGCCCTGCCTAAGGAAATCACCTTTATATCTTCTATGGGAGCTGCCCTGCGCACCGACCCATTCATGGTAAGAAAATCTGAATTCTGGAAGGTGGATGGAGACCCGCTGGCAAGAGCACTGCGAAAGAAATTCAAGAAGAACAAAACCTTCCCACGACGAAAATTCCAGTGCGTATACAGTGAAGAAAAACCGATGCAGAACCAGGGGGTAAACAAAGCCTGCGGCACGGGCGGATGCCTATGCCCGAAAGCCAAACTCATTAGCGGAGAGAGGGGTACCGATACTGCCGTATATGATGCTCCGGGCGACCAGCAACTGGTAGAACACGAATGGTGCTCTACTAAGGCACAGATCAATGGTTCGCTCTGCCACATCACCGCAACCTTCGGAATGGCTATCGCAGGAATGGTCATCAACCACATCATTGAATAACTGTTTTTCTTTACAACAGTCACTTGAAAAGGAACTTACAAAACATACGCAAAAGGCGAGGCGCTTTCACAAGCTCCCCGCCTTTATTAATTATTCAAGTTTCACAAGGTTCAGAAGTTTCTCGGGAGTAGTCTTATCGGCATTCGCCTCTATTCGGCTCTTCATATCTTCAAAAGAATAAAGGTTAAATCCGATAAATCTTGTTAAACAAATTCTATCTTACCTCTTATGTTTATACCTTTGCACGCAAATTTATAATCACAAAGGACATTTTCGTGTCCCAAAAAGGATAATATTTAATTTAAATAAGAGAAGAAAAATGAAAGAAAAAGCAGAAAGTTCAGTAGCCTGCAATCATCACAAAGTAGGCTTCCTGGGATTGCTCGTTACATTAGGCATTGTATTCGGAGACATCGGAACATCACCTCTCTATGTGATGAAGGCTATCCTGCATACAGGCGAAAGCATCAGCGAGAGCACCATCCTGGGCGCACTGTCATGCATCATCTGGACACTCACCCTCCAGACCACCATCAAATATGTATGCGTGGCGCTGCGTGCCGACAACAATGGCGAGGGAGGCATCCTCGCCCTCTATGCCTTGCTGCGCCGACTCAAGTACAAGTGGATTTACCTACTGGCCATCATTGGCGCAAGCACCCTGCTGGCAGACGGAATCATCACCCCTGCCATCACCGTGACCACAGCCATCGAAGGACTCGAAAGCATCAGTCCCAACCTGCCAGTTATCCCCATCACCCTTGCCATCATTACCATTATCTTCTTCGTGCAGCGGTTTGGCACAGAGAGTATTGGCAAATCGTTTGGCGTATTTATGCTGCTATGGTTCCTGCTGCTGGGCGTGGTGGGAGCTTTCAGCATCACGTCTTACCCATTGATACTGAAGGCTTTCAACCCCTATTATGCAGCCATGCTGCTGGCAAAATCGCCTGAATGGTTTCTGATTCTGGGTGCCGTATTTCTCTGTACTACCGGTGCAGAGGCTCTCTATTCCGACCTGGGACATTGCGGCAGAAAGAACATCGCCATCAGCTGGGGCTTCGTAAAGACCATGCTCATTCTCAACTATCTGGGACAGGGAGCATGGGTGCTGAATCATGCAGATACGGCACTGGCAGCGAATCCGTTCTTTGCCATCATGCCGCAGAGCATGCTGTTCTTCGCCATCATCATGGCCACGGGTGCAGCAATCGTTGCGAGCCAGGCACTCATCAGCGGAACCTTCTCCATATTGAGCGAAGCCATGAACCTGCACTTCTGGCCGCGCATGCGAATCAAGCATCCTACCCATGTTAAGGGGCAGCTCTATATCCCGATGATCAACCTCGCCATGTACATCGGCGTGGTTCTCATCATCCTGCTCTTCCGCGACTCCTCGCACATGGAGGCAGCCTACGGACTCGCCATCACCATCACCATGCTGATGACTACCCTGCTGCTCGGTTTCTACCTGCACAGCAAGGGAGTGGCACGGATTTTCACGATGCTGTTTATGGGCGCATACTGCATCATCGAAGCCATCTTCCTGACTGCCAATCTGTCAAAGTTTCTTGCAGGTGGATGGTGTACGATGCTCATTGGAGGAATCCTGTTCCTGATGATGTACGTGTGGGTGAAAGCCATGAAGATACGCCGCCATTATATCAGCACCAAACCGCTGGATGATTATTATCAGATTATCTCCGACATCAAGGCCGACGAGAGCATCCCTAAGTACGCTTCCAACCTGGTTTATGTGAACCACGCCGACAAGGAAGGTGCCGTAGATGACAAGTTGCTCTACTCCATCATCAACAAGCAGCCGAAACGTGCTGACCATTACTGGCTTATCAACATGGAGTTTGTTGACACTCCTGACACGCTGGAGTACAACTGCGAGACCCTGATTCCCGACACCCTCTACAGCGTAACCATGCACATTGGTTTCCGCATAGAGCCTAGGGTGAGTCTCTATCTGCGACAAGTAGTGGAAGATCTGGTAGCAGACGGAAAGGTAGATTTGCAAAGCACCTATCCTTCGCTGCGCAAATACGGAATTCCGGGCGATTTCCGATTCATCATCATTCACCGCGTATATTACCCGGAGAGTTCAGATAATCGCCAACAGAACCTGCTGATGAGTATCTACGCTCTTATCAGCAAGATAGGTATTGACGAGCCTAAGGCATTGGGCCTCGACACTTCCATGGTAGTGGTAGAAAGAGTGCCGCTCATCATCAACCATCCGGTCATTAAGGACAAGGTCATTAAGGTCATTAAGGATTCTGAAACATCACAAAGCAGACAATAAACAAAAAGGCGAGGCGCTTTCTCAAGCTCCCCGCCTTTAACCTATTAGCTAGAAGATTTTAGCTAACAACTAACACAAAACCTTATAACTGTTTTTCAAATCTTAATCGTTATTTGAACCTATGAACGAACATTTTTTTTAATTAGAGGATAGTCTTAACAGCCTCCAGCATGCCCTTCTCCTGAATAAGGTCAAGATCCTTCTTAACCAACTCGGTAAGACCAGGAACTGTCTTGTTCAAATCCTCGTGCCAGATATAGTCGAAGCCCAATACGCCCTCAGCTACCTTCTGGGTATCGCCGGTAGCCCAAAGCTCGGTGAGCTTGTCCATAATCTTCTGGTCATCGTTTGGCTGGATAGGAGCACCATCCTCGCGAACACCACCCTTATAGTAAGTGATGATAGCAGCGAGACCGAATACCAAACCCTGTGGCAACTCGCCCTTACGCTCAAGATAAATCTTGACACCAGGCAGGTCGCGAGTTTCAAACTTAGGGAATGAGTTGAGCATGATGCTGGTTACCTGATGATCTACGAATGGATTCTCGAAACGCTCCAATACGTCAGAAGCAAACTTCTGCAACTCATCCATTGGGAGGTTCAGCGTCTGCATCAACTCCTCAAACTGTACCTTGTGGATGTACTTGCCCAATACCGGGTGCTCGCAGGCATCGCGAACAATGTTTACACCGCTGAGGTATGTAACAGGGCTCAATACGGTGTGAGGACCATTCAGCAGGGTAACCTTACGCTCGTGGTATGGCTTCTCATTATCCGTGATAAGCACGTGGAGACCTGCCTTATGAGCTGGGAACTCCTCCTGCATCTGCTCTACTGTCATATTTTCTGCCTTCTCGATAACCCAGAGGTGGAAGCTTTCTGCCTTAACTACGAGGTTGTCCTTGTAGCAAATCTTCTGCTGAATCTCCTTGATGGTATCGCGTGGGAAACCAGGAACGATGCGGTCTACCAATGTAGCGCAAACGTAGCAGTGGTTTGTGAACCACTCCTTGAAGCCCTCGTAATCAGCACCCATATCGCCCTTCCAGAGCTCGATATACTGATAGATACACTCCTTGAGGTGGTGACCGTTCAGGAAGATCAGCTCACATGGCATCAGGATCATACCCTTGGTTGGGTCGCCCTCGAAGAACTTGTAGCGGTGGAACAAGAGCTGAACCAACTTGCCTGGATAAGAAGCTGCAGGAGCATCTGTAAACTTGCAAGAGTCATCGAATGCGATACCAGCCTCTGTAGTGTTAGAGATGATGAAACGCATCTCTGGCTGCTCAGCCAAAGCCATGAAAGCCTGGTTCTGAGAATATGGATTCAGTGCACGGCTGATAACGTCGATACGCTCCAATGTGTTGATAGCCTGGCCGTTCTCCTTACCCTGAAGGTTTACGTGATAGAGGCAGTCCTGACCGTTCAGCCAGTCAACCATACCACCAGCCAATGGCTGAACTACAACGACAGAACCGTTGAAGTCGGTCTTCTTGTTCATATTCCATACAATCCAATCTACGAATGCACGGAGGAAGTTACCTTCACCAAACTGAATGATTTTCTCTGGAGCGACGCTCTTAGGAGCAGTGCGCTTGTTTAATGCTTTTAGCTCTTTCATGATTTGTTTATTTTGTCTTTATTATTTTTACTTTCCGTTTTAAATTCCAATCTATTCATCAGATTGTTTTTTTCTGAGTGCAAAGGTAGTAAATATTTCGTTTGATTGTTCCAAAAACAGCGAAAAACTTCACGCAAACCTTTACGCTCCACTCCGGTTCTATACCTTATTATATATAGAACTGCGCAGGCACAAAATAAAGAAGTAGGGATTTTCCCCCACCCCTTTAGGGGAAATCCCGACCGTGGAAGCAAAAAACATCGTATCTTTGCACCAGAAAAAAGAAACATGAAGTATAACAATTTAAAGATATACGATTATGAAACGAATGATAATAGCTCTGGTAGCCATGTTCATGATGACATTCACTACCGCTTCAGCAATGAGTTATGAGCAGGCAAGACAGCAGGCTCTCTTCCTGACAGACAAGATGGCTTACGAGCTCAATCTTACGGAAGACCAGTATGAGGCAGCTTACGAGGTGAACCTCGACTACCTGATGAGTGTAGATACATACGATGACCTGTATGGTGCTTACTGGCGCCAGCGCAATATGGATTTGAGCTATATCCTGCTCGACTGGCAGTATAGAACATATCTCAATGCCACCTATTTCTACCGTCCGCTCTACTGGAATGCGGGCTACTGGCACTTCGGCATCTACGCCCGCTATCCGCGCCGCGACTATTTCTACTTCGGTCGCCCTCACTTCTACGTATCTTACCGTGGAGGTCATAGCTGGCGAGTAAACGGAAACAGAAGCTGGTATCACGGAAGAAGATTTGGCGGCCCTCACCCAGGTGGATATCCTAGAGTAGGTATGAGAGACGGATTCAACCGTGGTGATTACGGCAGAGGAAGATCTTTCGGGAATCTGAACCGCGAGAACAGACCTCAGATGAACCCAAACCGTGGTTTCGGTAATGCAAGCCGCCCTAACAACAACGTTGGCTTCGGAAACAGCAGCCGACCACAAAACGGAGGATTCGGAAATAACAACGGAGGCTTCGGCAACAGCAGCAACCGGGGTTTCGGCAATAGCAACAGTCGCCCTAACCGCGGGTTCGGCAGCAGCAACAGCAGCACCAGCAACAACCGTGGTTTCGGAAACAACAGCCGTGGTTTCGGAAACAGCAGCCGTGGTTTCGGAAACAGCAGCTTCGGAAGCGGAAGAAGTAATATCTTCGGGGGCAACCGCAGCAGCATGAGCCGTTCATTCAGCAGCGGGTCTGGCAACCGTGGCGGCGGATTCACCCCTCGCTCTTCTACACCAAGCAAGAACAATGGCGGTGGAAGCTTCGGACACAGAAGATAAGAAAAGAGAAAGAGTTAAAATTTCAAGTTTATAAAGACAGAGAGTTAAGAAAAATCAAGACCTCAAGTAAGAGAGAAAGAAAAATCAAGTACAAAAAATGGGAATTTGCATCGGTTCATACCATTCGCAAATTCCCATTATTATTTTATCAACTTTTCAGTAAAAGTTTTACTCCAATCCGAAGAGCGATTTCAAACCGCCATCTACGCCCGAGAATCCCATGAAGGCGAGGCTGAGGAGCGCTGCAGTTACCATGACGATAGCTACGCCCTGCATGCCCTTAGGAATACGGACCAAAGCCTGCTGCTCACGAATGCCGGCAAAGACAATGAGAGCCAGGGCAAAGCCGAGAGCTGTAGAGAAGGCGTAAACCACGCTCTCAAGCAGATTGTAATCCTTCTGGATAACCAGGATGGCTACACCCAGCACGGCACAGTTGGTAGTAATCAGAGGCAGGAAGATACCGAGTGCCTGATATAGTGCAGGAGAAACCTTCTTCAGGATAATCTCTACCATCTGAACCAAGGCTGCAATCACGAGGATGAACGCCAGGGTCTGGAGATATTGCAATCCGAACGGATCGAGTACATACTTCTGAACACACCAGGTAATGATGGTTGCCAGGGTCAAGACAAAAGCGATGGCACCACCCATACCGATGGCTGTATCAACTTTCTTCGATACGCCCAGGAATGGACAGATACCGAGAAACTGCGACAAGACGATGTTGTTGACGAATATCGCAGAGATAAATATCAATAAATATTCCATAATTTCTATTTTATTTCATTGATTTGAAGCGATGCCTACGCTTACTTCTTTACCTTATTAAATATAGCAATGATGTAACCCAAGGTGAGGAAAGCTCCAGGAGGCAGGATGAACATCAGAATGTTGGTAGTCTCCGGCAACAGAGTGATACCGAATACACTACCAGCACCGAGAATCTCGCGAGCACTACCCAGGATGGTCAAACCGAGGGTGAAACCCAAACCGCAACCAATGCCATCGAAGAGGCTGGCAATAGGCGAATTCTTGGCAGCAAAGCTCTCTGCTCTACCCAGGATGATACAGTTTACTACAATCAGCGGAATATAAATACCCAGCGCCTGATTGATGCTGTCGGGAGCATAAGCGCTCATCAACATCTGAAGGATGGTTACGAAGGCTGCAATCACTACGATGAAAACAGGGATGCGAACCATATCCGGGGTAATCTTCTTGATACAGGAAATAACAAAGTTGGTACAGATCAGCACCGCCATGGTAGCCAATCCCATAGAGAGACCGTTGATGGCGCTGGTTGTTGTAGCCAAAGTAGGACACATACCGAGAAGCAACACGAAGGTTGGATTCTCCTTGATGAGTCCGTTCATCAAAATCTTAACATTACTCATATCGGTTTATCCTTTCTTTTCGTTATGTTCAACTTTAGATGCACCACTCTCTGCATCTGCTTTCTGAGATGCACCACTCTCTGCATCTGCTTTTTGAGATGCACCACTCTCGCCGTCAACATCCTTCTTGGCATAAACGGCATAAGCCTGGTTGATAGCCTTGAGGAAGGCGCGGCTGGTAATGGTAGAAGCGGTGATGGCATCTACGGCATTGCCACTCTTATCGTCCTTAGATACGTGGAGGTCGCCATCCTTTGGAGTCTTACCGATGATGCTACCCTTTCCGTCCTTCTGGAACCAGGTAGCAGCCTTGGCGCCCAGACCCGGAGTCTCTGAAGCCTGAAGCACGGTATAACCCATAATCTTGCCCTCAGTATCGAAACCTACGAGCACCTTCAGATCGCCACCGAAACCACCGGTAGTACTCTCTACGGCAGCACCCAGCTGCTTGCCGCTCTTGTCTGAGCACTTGTGGATGGTGAAAGAGAATTCCTTACCGCCAAACTCCTGCTTCACCTCTTCAGGCTCAGCTACCTGGAGTTCTTCTGTACCCATCACACTCTTTATACCGGTAGCCAGACTCTGTGCAGCCTTCCCGGCGATAGGACCAGATGTAAGATGATTGATATATGCAAGCACGGCACCTACGATGAGCGCTACGCCCACCAGCACAAGCACCATGTTCTTTAATGATGATTCTAATTTCTGCATGTCTCTGTCCTCCTTATTTCTTAACAGGCTTCTCACCGAAGCGCTTTGGTTTAACGTATGTGTTAATAAGAGGTGTGAACGCATTCATGATAAGAATGGCGAACGACATACCTTCTGGATAGCTACCCCAGTTACGGATGATGACGGTCAGCAGACCGATGCATACACCGTAGATAAGCATGCCCTTGTGGGTCATCGGAGAGGTTACATAATCAGTAGCCATGAAGATGGCACCGAGCATCAGACCACCGCTAAAGATGACAGCCAGAGGATTGGCATAAACAGGATTAGCCAAATGCATCAAACCGCTGAAAACGAATACGGTAGCGATGATGCTGACTGGAATATGCCAGGTAATGACCTTCTTCCAGAGCATGTAAGCCAAACCGAGCAAGAGGGCGAATGCACAAACCTCACCGGTAGTACCGGCACCGAAGGTATCGCCAGTGGCACCGAAGAGCAGGCTCATCGCATCAGGCAACTGGTTGAGAACAGAAGCATCACCCGTCTTGATGGCTGTCTTCATGATAGCCAGCGGAGTAGCACCGGTTGTTGCATCTGTATAGCTGAGCATCTGTCCGGCTATAGGCCATGAAGTCATCTGGGCAGGGAAGCTGACGAGCAGGAAGCAACGGCCTACCAAAGCGGGATTGAAAGGATTGTTACCCAAACCGCCGAAGCTCATCTTACCTACACCGATGGCGAACAGGGCACCGATGATGATGATCCAGAGAGGAAGGTTACTAGGCAAGTTCATGCCGAGCAAGAGACCGGTGATGATGGCAGAACCATCGAGCAAGCTGGTCTCCTCCTTCAGGAGATATTTTGTAATTGCCCACTCAAAGAAGACGCAGGCTGCCACAGAGGTAAGCAGTACGACTGCTGAACCCAAGCCGAAGAAATAGAAAGATGCGAGGATGGCAGGCACTAGAGCGATAATCACTCCGTACATGTTCTTCTCTACGCTCTCATTTCCATGAGCGTGTGGCGATAATGAAACGATTAATTTTCCCATTTTATCTTTTAAATTCTTTCTTAAATGAAATTCATTCTTGACGTGAAAGCTTACTTCTTGGCATTGCGAGCTCTGATGATGCCCATTACTGCTGCCTTACCGTTGATGATATTATCGAGGATAGGACGATGTGAAGGACAGGTGAACTGGCATGAACCGCAGGCAATGCAGGATGTTACCTCCTCTGCCTCCAGACGCTCATAATCCTTCACTACGCTCAAGGTAGCGAGCAAGTATGGCTCCAGGCCCATTGGGCAGGCATCCACACACTTGGCACAGCGGATACATGGCTGAGCCTTCTTGCGATGAGCATCAGCATCGGTCAATACGGTGATGGAGTTGGTACCCTTGGTTACCGGTACATCGAGGCTGATTACAGCCTTACCCATCATCGGACCACCAGCCAGCACCTTGTTGTCGCCCTCAGGCAAACCTCCACAATTCTCAATCATCTGAGAGAATGGAGTACCCATACGTACGAGGAAGTTGCCTGGATTCTTCACCTGCTTACCGGTTACGGTAGTATAGCGCTCGAAGAGAGGTTTATTCTTCATAACTGCCTGATAAACAGCGAAGGCAGTACCTACATTCTGAACAATTGCTCCAACGTTGACAGGGATAGCTGGAGGAGCAGGAACCTGGCGGCGGATAACCGCATCAACCAACTGTTTTTCACCACCCTGAGGATACTTCTTGGCAAGAGGCACAATCTCGATACGAGAATCATTGGCTGTCTTCTCCTCGAAGAGTTTGATAGCAGCAGGTTTGTTATCCTCGATACCGATGTAGCCCTTCTCTACCTTGGCAGCCTTCATCAGGAGGTTCAAGCCAACGAGAATCTCATCAGCATGCTCCATCATCAGACGATAATCGGCTGTGATATAAGGCTCGCACTCTACACCATTGATAATCACGCACTCTGCCTTGGCTCCAGGAGGAGGACAAAGTTTGATGAAAGTTGGGAAACCTGCACCACCCATACCAGTGACACCTGCTACCTTGATGCGATTTACGATTTCCTCTGGAGTAAGCTCAGTATGAGCCTCGAGCGTTTCAAGCTTCTCAGAGCGGTCGATGCTCTCCTCCCACTCATCGCCTTCTACATTAATAATGATGCAAGGCTTGCGATAACCGGTAGCATCAATAGATGTATCTACCTTGAACACAGTTCCTGATACGGAACTGTAAATAGGAGCACTCACAAAGCCACCAGCCTCAGCAATGAGTGTACCCACCTTCACCTTGTCGCCCTTGGCAACCACAGGCTTGGCAGGAGCACCGATGTGCTGACCAAGTGGGAAAATCGCCTGCTTAGGGAGAGGAGCTACCTGAGTAGCCATCTCGGCAGTAATCTTATTCTCTTCTGGGTGAACTCCACCAATTCTAAAAGTTCTCAAATTCATGATTATTCCTCCTTTTTCTTAACTGGGAAATTTACTTTTACTAGAGCACCTGTTGGGCATTCGTCAACACACTTGGTACACATGCGGCACTTATTGAAGTCAACATAAGCCACATTGTTCTCAATGGTGATAGCATCAAACTTACAGACTTTCTGACACTTACCGCATCCGATGCAAGCAACACTACAAGCCTTCTTGGCAACAGCGCCCTTGTCGTGGTTTACGCACTGAACGTAAACTCTACGGCCCTTAGGACCCTTCTTGCGGAGCTCGATGATATGACGTGGACAAGCGTTGGCGCAAGCACCACAACCCGTACACTTCTCTTCATCAACCTCAGGAATGCCAGTTTCAGGATTGATAGAGATTGCGCCAAACTGGCAGGCAGCCACGCAATCGCCACAACCCAGACAGCCGAATCCGCAACCTGTTTCGCCAGCGCCACATGAATTCATAGCTGCACAAGTGTGCAAACCATCATACTCGGCAATGCGAGGACGATTCTCGCAAGTACCATTACAACGAACCACAGCCACCTTTGGCTCGGTATTGGCTACTGCCATACCTAAAAGGTCGGCTACCTTGCCCATCACGTCAGCACCACCTACCGGACACATCAGTCCATCGATAGAACCGGCATCAGCACCCTTCACCAGAGCTGCAGCCATACCGGAACATCCGGCAAAACCGCAACCTCCACAGTTGGCACCTGGCAAAATCTCTCCTACCTGGCCCAAGCGAGGGTCTTCTTCGACGGCAAACTTCTTAGATACTCCGAAGAGAACCAGCGCTGCAATCAGCGCGATTGCTCCGAGAACCAAGACAGCAATCAAAATAAAATTCATAATTTTTTGTGTTTTGTTTTGTTATTTTTTCTTTGTTTTAAAATAAAGGCTCATCGCAGAAACCACAGGAGCACATCACGCACCCTATGTTTCTATAGAGAAGCTCAGTTTGTTTTTAAGTTTGTTTCTGAATAAGTAGAGCACCACGTAGTATGGAATGAGAATGCCCAATGCCGAGAGCGCTGCGGCTCCCTCTGAGTGAGTAGCTTTCAGTACACCCACCAAAGCGATCACCATCAGTATCAGCGGCAAGAGATAGCCATAGAAACTGGCTCTGAAGCCTACAGCCGAATCAGCAGTCACCACCACGCTATCGCCTTTGTGGTAGAGAGATGCCTCTGAGGTAGAAACCTCAATCATCTTCTCTTTCGATTCAGATGCAGTACAATGAGCAGCCACCTTGCAAGCGCTGCAGGCTGACGACTGTACAATGCGAATGCACACACAACCTTCTTCTACGCTCTCTACGATGCCAGAATGTTTTATTTTGTTATTCATTTGTAATGTTGAGATTGCATTTTTGCAATTCAAGTGCAAAGATACTACATTATTTAGAAATGACAAACAAAATCGAAAAGAAAATATGAAAAAGGAGCGTAAACGTTATCTATGCCCTAAAAATCGGGGTATTTGAAAACAAATTAAAAGCAAAAATGCTTTTTTTTAGCAACTTCTTTTGGTGATATCAATTTTTTATGTATCTTTGCATTGATTATTAAAGAATTGATATGGAAACATTAGAGCAAACAATCATGCAAGTAGAGCGCTTTATCAGAAAAGTGGCTCAAAAGTTCCCAGCGCCAGAATCTGACGACGAGACTTCTCAAATGACCGACATCCACGTTAGGGTTTCGCAAGACAGTGGCGAACTCCTGGCCTTTGACGACGATGACAACGAGATTACCCGCTGCGTTGTTGAGCAATGGATAGAAAACAAGGATGAAGACTTCTACGACGAGGTAGCAAAGCTGCTTCGCGATGTATTGCGCAAACAGGCTGATACCATAGATCATCTCGGCATTCTCAAGCCATACAGCTTTGTGCTCGAAGATGAGGATAAAGAGCATATTGGCGAGCTCTATCTTGCTGACGATGATACAATCATCGTAGGTGGTGACTTGATGGAGAATCTGGACAACGACCTGGATAACTTCCTGAACGACCTGCTGAAAGAATAAAAAAATACAGGATGAAAGGACTACCCGCTCCCCCCATCCCAACAAAATAAAAAACCGTTGCACTCTTTCCTATCGAGTACAACGGTTTTTCTGTTTTTAACGGTCTTTCCGTTTATATCATCTAACCAATCTAAAAAGAAATTTTCTTTTTCTTACCTTTACTTTCGTTTCCTACACGGTCGAGAGCAGTTACTACATACACATATTTCTTGCCACTCACATAAGGTATACGATAGAAATTATCATAAGTTACTGCCTGGAGTGCAGAAACATCATTGAGATTTACCTTAGCACCTTTCTCAAAACGGTAGATAGCAAAACGGTTCACCTGATCGCCCCACTTTTTCTTGCTAGCCTTAGGAGCCTTCCATACCAGCAGCGGACCTTTCTCGGTCCACATCAGCTTGACACCCTTTACCCCCTTTGGCGCCTTATTATCAAGGAAAGGCATAGAAGGTGGCAATGCTGGATACTTCCAATAATTATTGCGGAGTGTATGTCCGATATTACCTACATTATCGGCAGCAGTCTGCGCATACCAGAGCACAGTGCCCTTCACATTATTCATCTGCTGATGCAAACGGTGCTTGGCAGGCAACTGATGACTGCGCGGATTGACTGGGTCAGCAAACTTGGCTGTACGCTCTATATCTTCACCTATATATAATGGGCGGTTGCCAGCATGCTTATTCCACCAGGTTATGAGCGTCTTGTAATCGGCAGCACGATTGCCTATCTCCCAATAAATCTGAGGCACACAATAGTCTATCCAACCATTATTCACCCAAAGCAATACATCTGCATAAAGATCATCATAATTCTGGAGGCCGAAAGTTTCAGAGCCATTAGGATCGGTACGCTTGTTGCGGTAGATGCCGAATGGAGAAACACCAAACTTGACCCAAGGCTTAACGGCATGAATGGATTCGCTGAGCTGCTTTACAAACCGGCTCACGTTATCACGGCGCCAATCACCTATGTTTCGCATGCCGCGCGACTGCTGGCGGAAGAGCTGCTGATCAGGAATCTGACGTCCGGCCTCTGGATATGGATAGAAATAATCATCAATATGGAATCCATCAACATCATATCGGCTTACTATATCTACAGCCACCTCGCAAATATAGTCGGCTGCAGCCTGCAACCCAGGGTTCAACAGCGTCAGCTTGCCATACTGAAAACAGAGATCAGGACGCCTCTTCACGATATTCTTCGGCGAAACCTGCTCATAGGAAGTTACGCTATGCTTGGCACGATAAGGATTAATCCAGGCATGAAGCTCCATGCCACGATTATGACACTGCTCTATCATCCACTGCAACGGATCCCAATAAGGAGAAGGAGCCTTTCCCTGCACCCCCGTAAGAAACTTGCTCCAAGGCTCTAAATCACTCTTATACAGAGCATCACACTCGGCTCGAACCTGAAAGATAATTGCATTCACGCCATCCTTCTGCAGTTCATCAAGCTGTCTGGTAAGCATCGCCTGGATCTGCTGCGTACTCTTACCCAGATACTGTCCGTTAACGCACTGTATCCAGGCTCCACGAAACTCTCGTTTGTTCTGAGCCTTCATTGTTGCCGACGACATCAGCATCATTGCAACAACGAGCATCAAAATCGCTTTCAGTCTTTTCATCTGTTATCTGTTATTTATCAATTTCTTTTTTTCCTTTTCATTCTACAGTTTGTTCTTCATCCCTCAGCTTCGGGAGTGAAATATGGTATCTTACAGCCAGCAATCGGATGGCACAGACCACACTGAAAGCTACAATCACCGTAATATAGAGGCTCACACCCAGATAGCTCAATCCCCAATAAGCCAAACCACCGGCGACACAAGCCATCGCATAAATCTCCTTTCGGAAGATGACCGGCTCTTCATTAAGAAGTACATCGCGGATAACACCGCCTGCAGCACCCGTAATACAGCCCATGATGATGGCTACCCAAAAAGAGAAACCACATTCGAGCGACTTCTGGATGCCCGCAATATTGAAAAGCGCCAAGCCCAAGGTATCAAACAGAAACCAGGTATTGTCAAGACGCTTGAGATAGCGGTGGCAAGCAATCACTACCAACTGCGCAAACAGCGTACAAATCAGGTAGATAGGGCTCAACATCCAAAACGGACGCACACCAAGCATCACATCTCGTATGGTTCCACCACCTATGGCTACAGCCACACCACAAACAAAACCGCCCAGCCAATCATAGTGCTTACTTGCTGCCAGACGAATGCCCGAAAGGGCAAAAGCAAATGTTCCGATGAATTCTATCACGCTATGAAGCGTGAGCACGAATTCAGGATCGCCATGTATCATCATTTTCTCGTATCAGTTAGTTGCTCTAAATATCAATTTCTAATTATTCTTTCTAATCACTAATTCTTGAATCTTTCTCCCCAACAGGTAACCATCCAGTTGTAGAGGCGCTCCTCGGAAGGCGAATGCTGCGCATGCCAGAAGCGGGCATCCTTCAGTTCGTCTGGCAGATACTGCTGCTCAGTGAAATGTCCAGGATAATCGTGAGGATACTTATATCCGTCATGATAGCCCAAATCTTTCATCAGTTTGGTAGGAGCATTGCGGATGTGCAGCGGAACAGGCAGATTACCCGTTTGCCGTACAGTAGCCAGCGCATCATTAATGCCCAGATAAGCACTGTTGCTCTTCGGACTCGTGGCAAGATACACCACAGCCTCAGCAAGGGCGATACGCGCTTCGGGCCACCCTATCTTCATCACCGTATCGAAGGCAGCATTGGCAAGCAGGAGGGCATTCGGATTAGCAAGTCCCACATCCTCAGAGGCACTAATCACAACCCTACGGGCTATAAACTGCGGGTCTTCTCCTCCTTCTATCATCCTCGCCATCCAATAGAGCGCAGCATCGGGATCGCTTCCACGAATACTCTTGATAAAGGCTGAGATAATATCATAATGCATCTCACCCTGTTTATCGTAAGCCAGCGGATTCTGCTGCAACTGCTCTTCTACCATCTTGTCGGTAATCACAATCTCTGAAGATCCGGCAGATTCTACCACCAGTTCCAGAATATTGAGTAGTTTTCGGGCATCTCCACCACTATATCGCAGCAGCGCGCCCGTCTCTTCCAACTTAATATTCTTTTCTCTGAGTTCTACATCCTGCGTAATGGCACGATGCAGAAGCCCTTCAAGATCAGCCTTTTCGAGCGGTTTGAGCACATAGAGCTGACATCTGGACAACAGCGGCCGAATCACCTCGAATGAAGGATTCTCGGTGGTAGCACCTATCAGCGTAACAATACCCTTCTCTACCGCACCCAAAAGCGAATCCTGCTGACTCTTGGAGAAACGGTGAATTTCATCAATAAACAATATAGGAGAAGCCGAATTAAAGAATCTACCACTTTTTGCTCTTTCTATCACCTCGCGGACATCCTTTACGCCACTGGTCACCGCAGAGAGGGTGAAGAACGGCACCTTGATGGTTTGTGCCACGATTTGAGCAAGGGTAGTCTTGCCCACTCCAGGGGGTCCCCAGAGGATAAAAGAGGATATGCGCCCTGCATCAATCATCTTGCGCAGCACGGCCCCCTCACCTACCAAATGCTGCTGTCCTACATAGTCAGCAAGCGTGTGAGGTCTCATTCTTTCAGCTAATGGTTCACTCATAGTACGTGCAAAGGTAATGAAAAAAATCGAATTCCAAATAAAAAAGTGACCAAAAACACAAAAAAACAGCAAGAAAATTTGGATATATAAAAAGAAGTACTTACTTTTGCACACACAAACACAATTGAAGATGAATAAAGATAAAATATTAACACTGAAGAATGTTACTAAAAGTAGCATTTGGGAATTGCAGGAGAACGATGTGTTCCGTCTTTGGGAAGCAGCAGAAAAGGATGCTGACCTCAAGGATTACCAGAACAAGTATATCGCAGTGATCCGCAGCGCATTCGAAATGGAACCAGTGACGGTAGACCGTCCTGAAGTGATTGACAAACTGATGGCACGCGGCTTTAAGATTGGCACTTTCCGTATCAACGACAAGAAGGAGAAGTATGCCATCAAAAAGCGCCCTATCATGCGTGTTACTGATCTTACTTACGAAAATGTAAGTCACATCACCGCCAATAAGCTCATCGAACTCTTGGAGCGCAACTTTGGTGGTGGCTGGGAGAGTCTGCCTCAGAGCATCCAGGACATCATCGAAAGTAATTTCGACATCAGCACAACTACTCTTCCTGCTGACCGCCTGAAAAAGCCAGGAGGTCTGTACGAGAAAAAGCTCGCTGATGACTACGAAGTGCTCGTTGTACCAAAAGGTTCTTGGGTAGAAGCTATCTTTGCCAAGGAGAAGCCAAAGGTAGAAAAGGTTCGCATGAGATTCGAAGATGAGAATGATTTGAAACGCAATGACGACCTGCTCGACCCAGACGAGGATGAAGACGAGGATGCACCAGAAATCGAGGATCACTACAACGATCCAGATGAGGATGACGATGCATTCGATGACGACAAGCTTACTGAGGAAAGCTACCGTACTACCTTCGAAGACCCGGAGAACCTCGGTCTTGATGATGCAGAAGACGTAGCCGACGATGATTATTAATTCAGTTTATACATTATTATAATATAAAGAGAAATGAACGCATTAATTGGATTTGTTGCATTAATCGCTGTGGGCCTCGTAGGTTGGGCGATTGCAGAATTTAAGTACAAGGCTTTCACTTTCACCCGTTCAGAAAAGGACATCGAGGAAGAGAAAGAGCTTGAAGAGCAGAAACGCGCAGAGGGTTTCAAGGAGATGAACATCCGCGACATCATGCGCAAAAACTCAACCAATGGTTATAACGCCGTAGGTTAGTATTATGTTAATTTACCTATGCTTATGATACAGTATATCATCATAGCAATCATATTGGCGGCATGCATCACGTATGCCGCCATTTGTATCTACCGCTCCATCAAACAAGCAAGAGAGTGTAAAAACTATCAATGTTCAGGTTGCCCGTTCGTTGAGAAATGCCAAAAGAATAAAAAGAAAGAGGCTACTCAGCGGAAAGAACAAGAGTAGCTCTCATAAAAGAGCTGCTAAAACTACTTTTACTGTCATGCAGCGAGGAAACCAGACAAAAATTAAAGCATTTCAGAACCCGTTCATTATGAGCAAGATACAAAGAAAGTGATTGTTTTAATTAAAAAAGTTGCATAAAAATTTGGTAGAACCAATAAAAAGTAGTACCTTTGCACTCGCAAATCAGAAATGATTGTTCTACACAAGGTGTCTTAACCGAGCGGTTAGGTAACGGTCTGCAAAACCGTGTAGAGCGGTTCGACTCCGCTAGACACCTCATAAAAAAGGAAGTTCTTCAATAAGGACTTCCTTTTTTCATATCTACTCTCCCCCATTTTCATTCCTCATTTCTAGGTATTCATCAAAACCCCCATTTTTAGGTATTGCACAATTATAAAAATCTTCGTACCTTTGCAACCGTAAATGATAAACATCAGAACTGAGGTTATCCTACGAGTAGGAATTGCCCCTTGCCAAAAGTAATTCTGGTGAACGTTTGAAACTTTTAGATAATTGAGACAAAGATAGAAATTAAAATCTTGTTCGCTAATAGAAATAATTCATAATGTTTTTGTATAATATGAAAAGGAGTGCTTGTGAAAGTACTCCTTTTATGTATTGGTTTACTACATGGCGATGCATTTTGTTCTATGTCACGACGCACAGACTTTTACATCGCCATGTAATTTCAAAGATATCGGGAGTTTTAAAAAAGCCTGTTACTATTTGATTTTAGCACCAAATGACTTTACAAACTTAATCTTCTTGCCTTTTGCGATGATTGGCTTCTTCCATTCACCACCCAAAATACGGATAACAGCCTTCTTGCCTACAGGAACCGCATCTACAGCCTTCTGCAAATCCATGAAATTGCCTCGACCTTCTGCAGAGACTACATAATCATAATGGCAGACATGAGACTTCAGCGCTGGCACCTGCTCAGCTACAGCATCAGCAAGCGCACCGGCAACCACACGTGCACCATATACATTATAATGAGTATTATCTTTCTTACCCTTAGGAACCTGCGGATTCTCGCCAGGCATAAACCACATATGTAATTTGCGGCTGCCTTCAATACCCATGCCCGTTTCTATATCGTGGGTAATCTTGGTAGCATCAACAAACGGAACATTCAGCTGCTTTGCTACATTGCGGGGAGCTATCACATAAGCCCCGTGGGTGTCGATAAGCGTATCACTATTAATCTGTTCCTTTCCATCATATACTTTATTGCGAAGCTTCTCGTCATCATCATTCTTTAATTCTGCAGAATAATAGCAGCGACGAACCACCGCATTAAATAATACAGGAATACCACCCTTGGCACGGGTCTCATTTACATATCTGGCAAGGTTTGCATCAAAAGTAGATCCCGGATCAGTATGACGGTCAGGCATAGACTTCTCATCGTTATGCCCAAACTGGATAAACACATAATCACCTGGCTTTATTCTATCCAAAACCTTTTTCCATCTTCCTTCATTGATAAAGCTCAAAGAAGAACGACCATTAACAGCATGATTGTCAACAATCACCTTGTCATCAAAAAAGCCTTGCAATACCATCCCCCATCCTCGCTCTGGATTATTTCTAAAACCACCTTTCTCGGCAGCAGTAGAATCACCTATTACAAAAATCGTTGTTGTCTTTGTGCTGGATGTCATCAGCAACGCCAGTATGAATACACATAAAATAGCTTTTATTTTTTTCATTTGTCTGTAGTTTTTAGAAGTTACTAAAATTATAGTTAGGCATACACGCTAACACATAAAAAGCTCTCGCCCTGCCGCACCGCATATTCACATATACGAGCACGAGAGGACGAGAAAGAGAGTATTATTTATTTACTTTGGCTATCAATTCCTCGGCAGTAACCAAGGTTTGTTCGCCAGTTTCCATATTCTTAAGCGTAACCTTGCCCTGAGCCATCTCATTCTCACCTGCAAGCACCACAAACGGAATATTCTTGGCATTGGCATAGCTCATCTGCTTCTTCATCTTCGCCTTATCAGGGAAGATTTCGGTACGGATACCGGCTGCACGAGCTGCACTTACTATAGGCAGGCAGTAAGCTGTCTCCTTTTCACCGAAGTTGATAAACAGTACCTGAGTAGCATTTACTGCCTCCTTCGGATAAAGGTCGAGCGCACCTAACACATCATAAATACGGTCAGCACCAAAACTGATACCTACACCGCTCAAACCTGGCAAACCGAAAATGCCGGTGAGGTTGTCGTAACGACCACCACCTGTAATACTTCCCATTGGAGTATCAAGCGCCTTCACCTCGAAGATTGCACCTGTGTAATAGTTCAAGCCACGAGCCAGGGTGAGATCCAGTTCTATCTCGTTGTTCAAGCCAAGAGTTTTCAAAGTATCGAGGATAAACTTGGTTTCCTCTACACCCTTCAAACCAACTTCTGAACCTTCGAGAACCTTCGCTATCACTTCAAGTTTCTCATCATTAGTTCCTGACAATGAGATGATTGGCTGCAACTTTTCAATGGCATCTTCAGAAATGCCGTCATTGCGCAACTCTTCGTTTACATTGTCAAGTCCGATTTTATCAAGCTTATCGATGGCTACTGTGATATCTACAATCTTCTCAGCCTCGCCGATAACCTCTGCAATACCGGTAAGAATCTTGCGGTTATTAATCTTAATGCATACACGAACACCAAACTTGGTGAACACGGTATCAACAATCTGCATCAACTCGACCTCATTCAGGAGAGAATCAGAGCCAACCACATCAGCATCACACTGATAGAACTCACGGTAACGTCCCTTCTGAGGGCGGTCTGCACGCCATACTGGCTGAATCTGATAACGCTTGAAAGGCATCTGCAACTCCTCGCGGTGCTGCACTACGTAACGTGCGAAAGGAACAGTCAGGTCATAACGAAGACCCTTCTCACAAAGTTTCGCTGCTAATTTGAGTGAACCGAGAGAATGAATATCCTCATCGCTCACCTTATTCATATAGTCGCCTGAATTCAATATCTTAAAAAGCAGTTTATCACCCTCTTCACCATACTTGCCCATCAAAGTCTGAAGGGTTTCCATGGCAGGGGTTTCAATCTGCTGGAATCCATAAAGAGCATACACTTCCTTGATGGTGTTGAAGATGTAGTTGCGTTTCGCCATCTCAACAGGACCAAAATCTCTCGTGCCCTTTGGTATACTTGGTTTCTGAGCCATTTATTAATGTTTAATATGAATGTTAAATGTTTAATGTCTAGCGCCATGTAAACCCCTCAAAGTAAACATTAAACACTAAACATTAAACACTATATAATTTACTTGCGTACAATAGTCTGAGCACGGTCTGGACCGATAGAAATGATACCGATCTTTGTCTCAAGGAACTCTTCTATGAAAGCAATATAATCCTTGAACTCCTGTGGGAACTGATCTTCTGATGTGAACTTTGTCATATCTGTCTTCCAGCCCTTAAACTCCTTGTAAACTGGTTCAACATCATCGATTTCGTATGGGAAATCTGTTGTAACAGAACCATCCTTCAACTTATATGCCACGCAAGCCTTAACGGTATCGAAACCATCGAGCACATCACTCTTCATCATGATAAGCTCGGTAACACCGTCCACCATGACAGAATACTTGAGCTGTACGAGGTCGCACCAGCCACAACGACGCTCACGACCGGTAACAGCACCATACTCATGACCGAGGTCACGGATCTTGGCACCTGTCTCATCGAAGAGCTCTGTAGGGAATGGACCTGCACCAACACGTGTACAGTAAGCCTTCATGATACCATAAACATTGCCGATGCGGTTAGGACCGACACCTAAACCGGTGCAAGCACCTGCACAGATGGTATTAGAAGAAGTAACGAATGGATAAGAACCGAAATCAACATCGAGCATAGTACCCTGAGCACCCTCGCAGAGGATATCCTTGCCAGAACGGAGCACCTTATTGATTTCTACCTCGCTATCAATAAGTTTAAACTGCTTCAAGTATTCGATGCCCTCCATCCAGGTCTTCTCAACCTCTGTAATATCGAAGTCGGTATAACCGAGACTTGCGATGGTTTTGAGATGAGCAGCCTTGTGAGCAGCATACTTCTCCTCGAAATTGTCAAGGATATCGCCTACGCGAAGACCGGTACGGCTAACCTTGTCAGTATAAGTAGGACCGATACCCTTACCAGTAGTACCTACCTTGTTCTTTCCCTTAGAAGCCTCGATAGCTGCATCGAGTACACGGTGAGTAGGCATGATGAGATGTGCCTTCTTAGAGATGTAGAGACGGCTCTTCAAATCATGACCGCTCTTCTCAAGATCCTTAGCCTCACCCATAAAGAGGTCTGGAGCCAAAACCACACCATTGCCGATGATGTTCACCTTACCACCCTGGAAAATACCAGAAGGGATAGAGCGAAGCACATACTTCTCGCCCTCAAACTCCAATGTATGTCCAGCATTAGGACCACCCTGGAAACGAGCAATGACATCATACTTAGGGGTCAACACGTCAACCACCTTACCTTTACCTTCATCGCCCCACTGCAAACCCAGCAGGACATCTACTTTACCTGTGTTCATTTTTTATCTTTTTATCTTGATACTTATTCTTTTTTTCGTTTGCGAGTCATCTTGCTTTGACAGCCGCTGCATACGCCATAAATGTAAAGAGCATAAGCATCTTTACGAAAGCGCTGCATCCTGATATCCTTCACTGCAGCCGTAACCTGCGGTGCTACAATTTCGGTTACCTTGCCACAAATCGTGCAAACCTGATGCACATGATTGTCCTCGCTATAACTGGCCTCATACTTGGTGCCGTCTGCCAGACTGTGCTTTACCACAAGCCTCAGTTCCAGGAACAGATGCAATGTGTTATAAAGCGTAGCCCTGCTAACGCGAAAATTCTTTTTCAGTAGCTCTCTGCCCAAATCTTCTATCGAGAAATGCTCTCCCATAGAATAAATGGTGTCGAGGATAGTGGAACGCTCCGGAGTGCGCCGGTGATGATTGCTCTCCATATAATTGTCCAAAACCTCATGAGCTTTTGCTAAAATTTCTTCACTCATAATCCTTGTTAGTTACATAAAACGCACAAAGATACTCATTATCTACGACATAGAACAATATTTAATTTTAAAAAATCTAAATTTGCCTCAATTCCTCATAGATACGCTGAACCGGAAGCCCCATCACATTAAAATAACTCCCCTTCAACCCCGTACAACCTATGTAGCCAATCCATTCCTGAATACCATAGGCGCCAGCTTTGTCAAACGGCTGATAATGATTTATATAATAACTGATTTCATCATCAGAAAGCGGTTTGAACGTCACTTCTGTTGTTACTGAAAAGGAACGCTGCTTATGCTGGGTAGTAAGACAAACACCTGTAACTACATGATGCGTCTTTCCGCTCAACATCTTCAGCATTCGTCTGGCATCTTCAGCATCACGAGGTTTCCCGAGAATGACTCCCTTTCCTTCCTGGTCATTCTGTTCGCCAGCTGTTGGCGCAATCACAACCGTATCTGCTGTAAGAATCAAAGTTTCTGACTCGTCCAACTCTCCGACACTATTATTTCCGTTCAAAAGCGGACGGTAAGCCTCAGCCTTTTTCTTGCAGATGAATTCTGCAACCTGATAAGCATCGAGGTCAGCAGGATAACTTTCATCAATACCACTAATCACCTTCACCTCAAAAGGAATGTCCAAACCTGCCAGAAGTTCCTTGCGACGAGGCGAATTACTCGCCAAAATGATCTTATAATTCATCTATTTTAAACCTTATTACTTTGAACTTTATGATTAAAATTCAGTTGCAAACTTTCTACTATAAACTATCAGCTTTCAACTATTAACTAAATTCTACCAGCCAAACGCCTTAGCATCTGAAAGCCATAAACCCTTGGCTCTCAGTACCTGTTCTACGACATCACGTCCCACACCATCACCTCCGTTACAAGCCGAGATATAAGTAGAAATTTCTTTAATATCGGAGCATGCATCTGCTGGGCAACATGGACATCCGCAACGACGCATAATCTCATAATCAGGAATATCATCACCTACATATATTATTTCCTCATCTGTAATTGAATATTTCTGCTTGAACTCCTCATAAGTCTTTATCTTTACAGAACACCCCATGAAGATATCCTCTACACCAAGATTTTCATAGCGTACCTGTATGGCATGAGAATTACCGCCTGTCAGAATTACGATACGAACACCTTTCTTCTGAGCCAGCTGAATGGCATAGCCATCTTTAATATTAACAGTACGCAAAGGTTCGCCAGCACTGGAAAGCGTGATGGTCTGTCTTGACAGTACTCCATCAACATCAAAGATGATTGCTTTTATCTTATTTAAATCGTAATTTATCATATTTATTTCTGTTTCTAGAACTTAAATTCCTAACTGCAAACTTAAACCGACAACCGTTTTATCTCTTGAAGTAGAATATGCTTTTGCTCATCATTTCATAAATCTGCTGTAGTTCTGGCTGTTTTTCAAGGAGTTGCATTTGTTTCTCCATTACGTTCCGATCATCACGAATAGCCGGTCCAGTCTGCACTTCAGCTGCCGAATGCGAAGAAGTCTTGTCCATAGTTTCCATAACCAGAGGACGGAGAACGCTGCCAGGAATGTGATGATTTTCGAGAATCTGCTGACCTATAGCTACGCAATGATTCGCAAAATTACAAGCAAAAACAGCTGACAGGTGCAGATACTTACGATTATCAGAATCCAATTCATAGACACTACGAGAAATCTGTTCTGCCAACCTCTTCAGGAAAGAAGTTTCGAAAGCACCACATCCCTCAATGAAAATAGGAATATTTTCGAATGCAACCTTTTTATCTTTCGTAAATGTCTGCATCGGATAAAATACGCCATAATGACGGGCATAATCTTTGAAAACATCCATCGGCATGGAACCAGCTGTATGAACAAACATCTTATCTTCTCTTCCTTTGCACAGTTCAGGAATAAGCATTTCAAGCGCATCATCCTTTACTGAAACTATGTACAAATCTGCATCACAGACCACCTTACTCATCTCATTGACAGGCTCACAATTCACCTTCTCGGCCAATAGAGAGGCCGACTCCCTAGTTCTACTGAAAACTTGCACAATCTGATGTTCTGATTGCGATATTTCGAGCGCAAGATTGGTAGCAAGATTACCTGCCCCAATAAACACTATTTTCATACGTAATTTTGTTTAAAGTTCTACTTTTTATGCAAAAATACTAAAAAATAACGATAGAGGAGCCCTTTTTCTTGCTTTTTTATGATAAATTTATTATTTTTGCCTTCGTGAGAAAATATGAAGTAGAAATATATGGTAAACTGGAAGAAATGCCGCATTTATTGGAAGGCGACTTTTTTCATAGCTTGGAGCTTTTTCAGATTCTTGAAAAAACACCCGGCATAACCCCCTTTATGGCTGTCGCCACACAGGAGAACAAGGTGGTAGGACAAATGCTCGTCATCCTCTATCACCGCAAATCTTTATTTCCACCTTATTTATATACGCACGCGCACGCGTATGGAGAGGGACTTTATGCACCCGATGCTGAACAGAATGCTATTTTCCCATTGTTACTCCGCAGCCTAACTATCCACTTACACAAACGACTCTGCTTTTACATCGAGTTCTCCCGAATGAGCAAAAAGATGCTGGGTTACCGGGAATTCAGAAAATTGGGCTATGTACCTATTGCCTGGCAAGAGATACATAACTCCCTACACAGCAAACTTCCCCAAGAGCGACTCTCAGACAAACAAATTGCTATGATTGAAAAAATGAAGAAAAAGGGAATAAGTTGTAGAGAGGCAACTTCACCCGAAGACATCCATCGTTATCACCAGTTGCTCAAAAATTATTATCGGCTGAAACTTCGCCGTTTTGTTCCTGACGAAACATTCTTTCAGAAACTGAGTACAAGTAGTAATGCCCGAAACGTCATCATCACCTATAAGGACAAAGTGATTGGCGGCTATACCTGCATCTACAACCAAGGCAATGCCTTTCTTTGGTTTTCTGCATTCAAGAGAAAGACTTACATCCATCTGCATCCGGACACAATGACCATCTGGCAAGCACTCTCTGATGCACAGGAGCAGGATGCCCAACACCTCCACTTTATGGACGCAGGACTTCCGCTTAAGAGTAATCTCTACCGTGAATTCATTCTCGGTTTCGGAGGCAAACCTGTTACCAAGTTTCGCTGGTTCCGCTTCTATCCAAAAGTTATAAACCTGCTCCTCCACTGGCTATACAAGGATTAAGGAAAAGAGGTTCCGTGAGCCTATATAAAGCATCTCCGAAACCTCTTTCTCTTTTTTAAGCGTAATTACACATACGCTCAAAAAGTACATTTTGTATATTAAAGCCAACACCTCTACTCTTTCAGAGCACGGTCTAGCTGCTCCAAACCGCGCTCTGTACAGAATCCACGAATCAGGCACAAAATATAATTGTCGTATATCTCCTGCATCGAATGAACACGATAGAGCTGATGATGCATGATTTCCTCCATCATCACATGTCCTATGTCCATAACAACATTGAAGTCTACATCCTTACGGAAAAGCCCCTCCTTGACACCAGCCTCAAAGAAACGCACACTCTCCTCCCGTTCATGAGCATGATTTTCCTGGAAGAATTTCACTACACGAGGCATCTTATGAACCTCCTCATAAAAAAGAACGCCCACCATCCCATTGCGCTCCATCTGCAATTTATAGACATAGCTGATAATATCTATCACATTCTTCGCTTGGGTCTTGGCGAAATTCTCTAACTTCGAACGATTTTCTTCTAGCTGACGCATCATACCAGCAAGCAACAATTCCTCTTTGTCACCAAAAATCTCGTACACAGTTCTCTTAGATACATGAAGTCCCTGTGAGATTTCATCCATCTTGACAGCTTTTACCCCACGCTTATAGAATTCAGGCATCGCATAAGAGATGATTCTGTCTTTCAGTTCTTGTCTATATTGATTGATTTCTGCCATTTTACTTGTTTGAAGACTATTTTTGTGCAAAGATACAAAAAAAATCAAAAAACCATTCTTTTTTACTAAGTTTTTTTGTACCTTTGCACAAACTTTTAAATTTCGTACGTAAAATCCACGAATATGAAAGAAAAATAAACTTTAAACCAATATATTGTTATGGTAAAAATTACAAAAGAGGCGGCTTTAAGTTATCACGAGACTGGCCGTCCTGGCAAGATTGAGGTTAAGCCAACAAAACCTTATCACACACAAACGGATCTGAGCCTTGCTTATTCTCCTGGCGTGGCATTCCCATGTCTTGAGATCCAGCAGAACCCAGACGATGCATACAAGTATACTGACAAGGGTAACCTGGTTGCTGTTATCAGTAATGGTACAGCAGTGCTCGGACTTGGCGATATCGGTGCCATGAGCGGAAAGCCAGTGATGGAAGGTAAGGGATTGCTTTTCAAGATTTACGGTGGTGTGGATGTCTTCGATATTGAAATCGATGAAAAAGACCCAGAAAAGTTCTGTGAAACCGTAGAGAAAATCGCTCCTACATTTGGTGGAATCAACTTGGAGGACATCAAGGCTCCTCAGTGTTTTTACATCGAGGAACGCCTGAAAAGAACTCTCGATATCCCTGTAATGCACGATGACCAGCATGGTACTGCTATCATCTCTGCAGCAGGCTTGAAGAACGCTCTTGAGGTAGCTGGCAAGAACATTGCCGATGTGAAGATTGTCGTAAATGGTGCTGGTGCAGCTGCTATCAGCTGTACAAAACTCTACGTAGCACTCGGTGCACAGGTAAAGAACATCATTATGCTCGACTCTAAGGGTGTCATTACCAGCGACCGCGAAAATCTGACAGAGCAGAAAAAGCTCTTTGCAACAGACCGCCGCGATGTCCATACACTCGAAGAGGCTGTGAAAGGCGCCGATGTATTCGTTGGACTCAGCAAGGGTAACGTGCTCTCCAAGGATATGATTCGCTCTATGGCAGACAACCCTATCGTTTTCGCTCTTGCCAATCCAGTACCTGAGATCAGCTACGAGGACGCTATGGACAGCCGCCCTGACGTATTGATGTCAACTGGCCGTTCAGATTATCCTAACCAGATTAACAATGTAATCGGTTTCCCATACATCTTCCGTGGTGCACTCGATGTTCACGCCCGTGCTATCAACGAAGAAATGAAGATGGCTGCTGTTCATGCAATTGCCGATTTGGCTAAGCAGCCGGTTCCTGATGTTGTAAACGATGTTTACCACGTTAACGACCTTACATTCGGTCCTAAATACTTCATTCCGAAACCTGTAGATCCACGTTTGATTACAGAAGTTTCTGCTGCCGTAGCTAAGGCTGCAATGGAAAGTGGTGTGGCTCGCACCCCTATCACAGACTGGGAGAAGTACAAGCAGGATTTGCGCCAGCTGCTTGGTCAGGAGACCAAACTGACCCGCAAGCTCCACGATACAGCGCGCCTTCACCCACAGCGTGTAGTATTCGCTGAAGGTGGCAACCCAACTATGCTGAAGGCTGCAGTCCAGGCAAAGCAAGAGGGCATCTGCCAGCCAATTCTGTTGGGCAACCCTGACCGTCTGAACCGTGTTGCTAGCCGTTTGAAACTTGACCTTTCAGATATTGAGATTGTAGATATGCGTGCCGATAACGAACAGGGCCGCCGTGCTAAGTTTGCCAAGCATCTGGCAGAGAAGCGTGCTCGCGAGGGCTACAGCTTCGAGGAAGCTTATGATAAAATGTACGAGCGCAACTACTTCGGTATGTCAATGGTAGAACAGGGTGATGCTGACGCATTCATCACTGGTCTTTACACAAAGTACAGCAATACTATTAAGGTGGCAAAAGATGTAATCGGAATCCGTGAGCCATACAAGACTTTCGGTACCATGCATATCCTTAACACCCAGAAGGGTATTTATTATATCGCAGATACGCTCATCAACCGCCACCCAGACGAAGATGTGCTGATTGATGTTGCCAAGCTGTCTGCAGGTACAGTGAAGTTCTTCAACGAAGAGCCGGTTATGGCCATGTTAAGCTACTCGAACTTCGGTACAGACAATATTGGCTCACCTGTTAAGGTAAAGAAAGCCGTTGCTGAGATGCAGAAGGAGTTCCCTGAACTCGCTATCGATGGTGAGATGCAGGTAAACTATGCACTCAACAAGGATCTGCGCGACGAGAAGTACCCATTCTCCCGCCTCAAGGGCAAAGACGTCAACACTTTGGTGTTCCCTAACTTGAGTAGCGCCAATGGTGCATACAAACTTCTCCAGGGGTTGAATCCTGAAGCAGAGATTATCGGCCCTATCCAGATGGGATTGAATAAGCCTATCCACTTCACTGACTCAGAAAGTAGTGTACAGGATATCGTAAACATCACAGCAGTAGCTGTCATTGATGCTTACGTAGAGAAAATCAAGAAGCAGAAGTAATCACTTCTTTTTCCTGATTCGAACAAACAGAATAAGATAATAGTATTTTCCATAAACAGGTTGGCACTTCTGCGCCAACCTGTTTTTATTTTCTCTACTTCACTACTCGTCTCGAAAGTTCGTCTCTTTATACTTTTGAAGATATCTAAACAAAAACAAAAAAAACAACAGAATTGCAATCGATTACGCAGCCTTTCTTACTAAAATAAGTTAATTTATACCATTGTGTGCCCACACAACTGAATGACAATAAAAATAATCAAATAAATATTTGGTGATTTGAAAAATATCGTGTATCTTTGCAACCAGTTATCCTGAAAACAATCTTTTTACCTTAATGGAAACTAATACCTATTGAAGATTTGGAGCGGTAGCCTGTGAAGGTCATCGCTTTTTTCTTTTTATACACCTCCTCCATCAAATAGCATATAGCATATATTGTTCCCAAGAAGAAAGAATACAATTAAAAGGTAATATCACTTGAGTCGGAAGACTTGCTGACTGCAGTCAGCAGACCTGCCGACTATAGTGAGCAGACCTGCTGACTAGGCTCAGCAGAGCTGCTGACACTAGTCATAACTTTAGCGAAGGTATCTTCTTGAACCAGAGAAGTCGTATCCTTAAACCTAAGGAGACATCTCCTTGAACCAGAGGAGACATATCATTGAGCCAAAGGAGCCATATCATTGAACCTAAGGAAGTATATTATTGAACCCAATAAAGAACATTATACTATTCACGAGCCCCTTATCTGGTAGCAAATAATCGGTATTCTTATAAAAAACAGACTTTTCTGTTAAATCTTTCTAAAAAGCTATCTTTATTTCCCCAACATTTTGTTCATATCAAAGATAATTTGTAATTTTGCACCCCGAATGCTCATGGATTGGGCAAATGTTACAGAAAAGTTTAGTTCGAAGGGGCTCAAAGAAGATCCGGCACAATGCAGGACGCCTCCCGAAGAAACCCGTTTATATAATTAATTTAATGTACGCAATTGTAGAAATTAACGGTCAGCAGTTCAAGGCTGAGGAGGGCAAGAAGCTCTTCGTACATCACATCAAGGATGTTGAGGCAGGTCAGACTGTTGAGTTCGACAAGGTTTTGCTCGTTGACAAAGACGGCTCAATCACTGTCGGTGCACCAGCTGTAGAGGGTGCAAAAGTAGTAGTAGAAGTAGTGAACCCACTCGTAAAGGGTGACAAGGTAATCGTCTTCAAGATGAAGCGCCGCAAGGACTATCGCAAGAAGAACGGTCATCGTGCTCAGTTCACTGAAGTATCAATCAAATCTGTAATCGCTTAAAATTAGGAGGAATTAGAAAATGGCACATAAGAAAGGTGTTGGTAGTTCTAAGAACGGCCGTGAATCAGCTTCACAAAGATTAGGCGTTAAGATCTGGGGTGGTCAGAGCATCATCGCAGGTAACATCATCGTTCGCCAGCGTGGTAACAAGCACTTCCCAGGTGAGAATGTAGCTCAGGGTAAGGATGATACATTGTATGCTTTGGCAGATGGTATCGTTTACTTCCACAAGGGCCGCAAGGACAAGAGTACAGTTTCTGTTCTCTCTCCAGAGGTTTACGCTGAGAAGACCAAAAAAGCTGACGCTTAATTTTTAAAGTTTTAGAAAAAACTATTCCAAACAAACAACATAGAAGCCTGCTCATACCTAGAGCAGGCTTTCTTCGTTTATATAAGTTTTTAGGCAAGGATTACACCACACCCCCTTTCTCTAAGCTCCTTAACCCTGTAAAACCACAAAAAAACTTTAATTCTACCCTTCCCTGTAAAAAAGTCAGCAATTTTTTACGCTATCACAAATATTTTTTGTACTTTTGCCTACAAATAGTAAATTATTTAATTAAAAGACATTTTATGCTTACACTTAAACTTATCAGTGAGGAAACTGAACGTGTAGTTAAGGGTCTCGAAAAGAAGCATTTTCCAAATGCTCGTGAGGCCGTAGAGAAAGTTTTGGAGTACGACAAGATTCGTCGTGAAGCTCAGCAGAAGTTGGATAACAACAAGCAGCAGGCTAACCAGTTTGCTAAGCAGATTGGTGCCCTTATGAAGGAAGGTAAGAAAGAGGAAGCTGAGAGCGCAAAGGCTCAGGTAGCTATGCTCAAGGCTGATGCCAAGGCTCTTGAAGAGATCATGGAGAAGGCGCAGAACGATATGACCAACCAGTTGCTCGAAATTCCTAACATCCCTTGCGAGCAGGTTCCTGAAGGTAAGGACGCAGCCGACAACGTTGTTGTGAAAGAAGGCGGCGAAAAGCCAAATCTCGGCGAGGATGCTCTCTGCCATTGGGATCTCTTGAAGAAATACAATCTTGTTGACTTCGACCTCGGCGTTAAGATTACTGGCGCAGGTTTCCCTGTATATATCGGCAAGATGGCTCGTTTCCAGCGTGCGCTTGAGGCATTCTTCCTCGATGAGGCTCGTAAGAGCGGATATCTGGAGATTCAGCCTCCTTACGTAGTAAACGAGGACTCTGGTCGTGGTACCGGTCAGTTGCCAGACAAGGAAGGTCAGATGTATCATGCTAATCTGGATAATCTCTTCCTCATCCCTACTGCTGAGGTTCCTGTAACCAACATCTTCCGCGATGTTATTCTCGATGAGAAAGATCTCCCTATCAAGCGTTGTGCTTACTCAGCTTGTTTCCGTCGTGAAGCAGGTAGCTATGGTAAGGACGTTCGCGGTTTGAACCGCCTGCACCAGTTCGACAAGGTAGAGATTGTTCGCATCGATAAGCCAGGTCACTCTTACGAGAGCTTGAACGAGATGCTCGACCATGTTGAAGGTCTTTTGAAGAAGTTGGAATTGCCATACCATATCCTCCGTCTCTGCGGTGGTGATATGAGCTTCACCTCTTCTATCTGCTACGACTTCGAGACATGGAGTGCTGCACAGGGCCGCTGGTTGGAAGTTTCATCAGTATCTAACTTCGAGAGCTATCAGGCTAACCGTCTCCACTGCCGCTATCGCCATACAGATGACAAGAAGATTGAACTTTGCCACACATTGAATGGTTCAGCACTTGCCTTGCCACGCATCGTAGCAACCATCTTGGAGAACAATCAGACCCCAGAAGGAATCCGCGTACCTAAGGTATTGGTTCCATACTGCGGTTTCGAGATGCTTGATGACAAAAATTTCGATTAATTTGAAGTATCGGTAAGACTTTCAGTTTTTCTCGATTATACAAAACATTCGAAAAACAAAAATAACATATATTGTACGAGGATAACTTCGACTGCCACAAAGGTAGCCGATGTTATCCTTTTGCATTTTTATGTACCATGAAGCAAACTCTAAACAGCTAACCAGAAATATTAATATATCAGCATTAAGAAATTTAATAGCCCATGAACAAGATTATCAAGAAAGTACAATACTCAGAGAAAGTATTCCGCTTCGATGTAGAAGCACCACTTATAGCCAAGAGCCGAAAGGCAGGTAACTTTGTTATCATCCGTGTAGACGACAACAGCGAGCGTATGCCGCTGACCATCGCTGATGCTGACATTGAGAAAGGAACCATCACACTGGTTGTGCAGAAGGTAGGTCTTTCATCTACCAAACTCTGCGCCCTAAATGAAGGTGATGAGATTCACGATGTGGTGGGACCACTTGGAAATTCTACACATATCGAGAACTTCGGAACAGTCATTTGTGCCGGAGGTGGTGTAGGCGTAGCTCCTATGCTCCCTATCATCAAGGCACTGAAAGCCGCAGGAAACAGAGTCCTTTCCGTAATTGCGGGTAGGAACAAAGACCTCGTGATTATGGAAGATGAAGTGCGTGCATCTAGCGATGAACTCATCATCATGACCGATGACGGAAGTTACGGCGAGAAGGGTGTTGTAACCGTAGGAATCGAGAAGTTTATCAATCAGGAGCATATCGATAAGGTTTTCGCCATCGGTCCTCCTATCATGATGAAGTTCTGCTGCCTCTTAACCCAGAAATATAATCTTTCCACAGACGTTTCGCTCAATACCATCATGGTGGATGGAACCGGTATGTGCGGTGCCTGCCGCCTGACCATCGGTGGCAAGACCAAGTTTGTCTGCATCGACGGTCCTGAGTTTGACGGCGCCCAGGTAGATTGGGACGAGATGTTCAAGCGCATGGGCACTTTCAAGGATGTTGAACGCGAAGAGATGGAACACTTCGAAGAGCACCTTGCAACTGTAGACGCAGGAAAGAAGAAAGAAACTACGGATGTAATCATGGACGTAGAACCTACAGATGCAAGCATCGAAGAGTTGACCGACCGTAACGCTGAGTGGCGCAAGGAGTTACGCGTTTCGATGAAAGCAAAAGAACGTACAGCTATAGAGCGCGTAAAGATGCCAGAACTTGACCCTCTTTATCGTGCCACAACCCGTACAGAAGAGGTAAATATCGGTTTAACCAAGGAAATGGCTTTGACCGAAGCCAAGCGCTGTCTCGACTGTCCTAAGCCTACCTGTATGGAAGGTTGTCCGGTAAGCATCAACATTCCTTCCTTCATCAAGAATATTGAGCGAGGCCAGTTCCTTGCCGCAGCCAAGGTTTTAAAGAACACCTCTGCCCTACCTGCCGTTTGCGGACGAGTTTGTCCACAGGAAAAGCAATGTGAAAGCAAGTGTGTACATCTCAAGATGAACGAGCCTGCTGTAGCTATCGGATACCTGGAGCGTTTTGCTGCCGATTACGAACGCCAGAGTGGAAACATCTCTGTACCAAAGTGCGATGAACCTAATGGCATCAAGATAGCCGTAGTTGGTTCAGGACCTTCCGGATTGAGTTTTGCAGGCGATATGGCAAAGAAGGGATTCGACGTTACCGTCTTTGAAGCATTACACGAGATTGGCGGTGTATTGAAATATGGTATTCCGGAATTCCGTTTACCTAATGCTATCGTAGATGTAGAGATTGAGAATCTTCAGAAAATGGGCGTAAAGTTCATTACAGACTGCATCATTGGCAAGACCATTTCCGTAAAAGATCTGGAAGAACAAGGATTCAAGAGAATCTTCGTTGGCTCAGGTGCAGGTCTGCCAAACTTCATGAATATTCCTGGAGAGAATGCCTTGAACATCATGTCTTCTAACGAATATCTTACCCGTGTAAACCTGATGGATGCAGCCAATCCTCATAGCGACACCCCTATCAACTTGGGTAAGAAGGTGGTTGTTGTAGGCGGCGGAAACACAGCTATGGACAGTTGCCGTACTGCAAAACGACTCGGAGCAGACGTAACCTTGGTATATCGCCGTTCGGAGGCAGAAATGCCTGCCCGACTCGAAGAGGTGAAGCATGCCAAGGAAGAAGGAATCAATTTCTTTACATTACACAATCCTAAAGAATATGAGGCAGACGATAAGGGCGCAGTAAAGGCTGTAGTCCTCGATGTGATGAAGCTTGGCGAACCTGATGCCAGCGGCCGTCGTCGTCCAGAAGCTACAGGCGAGACCATCACGCTGGAGTGCGACCAGGTAATTGTTGCCGTAGGAGTAAGTCCTAATCCACTCGTTCCACAGAGTATCGAAGGCTTGGAACTCGGCCGGAAGAACACCATTGCCGTAAACGACCAGATGCAGAGTTCCATCGAAGAAATCTACGCTGGCGGCGATATCGTACGAGGAGGAGCCACAGTAATCCTTGCCATGGGAGACGGCAGAAAGGCCGCTCTCAATATGAGCGAAAAATTATTGAATAAATAAGAAATACGGGAAAAAATAAAAGGGCAGCCATGCATCACGCAGACTGCCCTTTCCTTTTCTCGTATGTAATGTTATAAAATGAAATGTAGTTCGTACATATATTTATTAATAATTGGACTCAAACACTATTTCAGATTAATACGGAGTCCGAACTGGAGATTAAAATTCCACTTCTTATCTTTAAACGTATTTTCTATTTCGCTGCCATTATCAAAATAATATTTTGCACCTGGCTCAATATAGAAGCCCACTTGTGGTGTAACATCATACTGTGCACCAAGCGAAGCCTTACCCGAGAACTGAACGCCATCACGTTTCACGTCCTCTTTATGACCAGAAACCTTTGTATCATTCTTTACGTTGAAATCGGCTTCTCCACCCGCCATTACGTACGCATGAAAGCCTCCCGTGCTCCAAACCTCATAGTTTAAACCAAGTGGAACACCCACATAATGCAAAACCTGATGTGTATCAAATTCTGAAACACCATAAGATTTGAAATCAGAAGCAACACGCGTATATACGACACCGGTACTCAAAGACAAACGAGGCGCAAGTCCGATACCAACCTGAGCACCTATAGCCAAAGGAGCATGATGTTTCGCTTCAACATATTTCGGTATTGCATATCTTAAAGGAGAAGCAGCAGCCAGGAAAACGCCATGATCAGCAAAGCCGCCACCAGCAAGAGGATCTGAAGACGCATACATGCCGTTTGACATACCATCACTGCCAGAGCCCAGACTTACATTCTCTGCATACAGGTTCATGGTCCAGTTCTGTTCATACTTGTCCTTATAACTGCGTTCAAAATGACCATCCTGCGCCCTGCCTGCATAAAGCTTCTGCCCACCATCTGCTTCCAACGGCTTGGTTGCATGATTAGAAGAAATGGCCATCTGTCTTTCTGAATCCTCATTTTGCTTTTGCAAAACAGATAATTCCCGACCATTTACCTCTGCATTAACAGACTGTTCTGGCATTTCTACCTCTGCTGCAAGCATTACTTCATTATCAGCAGCAACAGTCCGCTCCTGGAAAGAGACAGAAGATTTACTATGGTTCAATTGACGCCCCGATGAATGACGATTCACCTGATGTGCAGATGCATTGTTTTCTGCAAGCAAGATAGCATTTTCACTTCCTGCCGATTGTGCTTCTGCACGGACAGCAGAAGAAATCCTGCTTGAACCTGATGCTGTAGAGAAAGAACTCTGAACAGCTAAGTTAGCCTGTCCCGGTTCGTCATCATGCAGATAAACATAACTGCCTCCTACTCCCAATAAAGCAATAGCTGCAGCTACTGACCATCTTTTCAAGACAACATAACGAGCCTGTGGGGTCTTTTTTACATCAGTTTCCTCATCACCAACCTTTTTAGACTGAGCAAGCGATTGTTCTATCTCAGCCCACAAGTCGTGGCTGACAGGCTCTTGGTAGTCTGCCAACTGATCTCGAAGTTTATTTGTCCAATCGTTACTCATTACTTTTCTCATTTATATGATTCAACTCTTTATTATCACTACTATCTGTCTGGCTCAGATAATCTTTCACCTTTTTGCCCAACAGCTTTTTCGCCCGCAAATATTGTGAAGCAGAACTGCTTTCTTTGATGCCTAACAGCTGTGCAATTTCTTTATGGCTTTTCTGTTCAAAAACAAACATGTTAAGAACCAGTCTGTACCCATCAGGCAATTCTCCTATCATTCTAGTCAGTTCTGCAGGCGGAACTCTTTCTACTTCAGGCTCTTCATCCTCAATATCATCGGGAACTTCGTCCACGATAGTGAAGCGCTTTTGCTGCCTTACAAAGTTGACAGCTTCATTTGTCACTATCCGCAAGAGCCAAGCCTGAAGAGCGCCCTCACCCCGATATTCAAACTTTGAAATGCCGGAAAAGACTTTTATAAAACTATCTTGCACTACATCCTCAGCATCATCGCGCATAGGGACATACCTCAGCGCTACGGCCATGGCATACCCTACATAGCGTTCGTACAATCTGTGCATGGCTGCCCGACTGCCGCTATTGATGTCGTCTAAGAGTTTCTTTTCCGATTCCAATTTCAAATCCTTTTTAAAGATTAAACGATATAAAGAGAAAACCTTGCATCAAAAATGAACTTTTTTTTGATGCAAGGCACTTTTTTTTATATTTCTACATTATTCTATAGAGAACACTTTACCTTCCTGAGTAAGATAACTTTCCGTAAACACCTCTTTAGCTTCATTCAACAATACCTCTTCATTATTATATCTTGCACTATAATGTCCCAGAAGAAGTTTGCCTACACCCGCATTTCTGGCTATAGTTGCTGCCTGTCGAGCCGTACTGTGATAATAGAGTTTAGCCCTGTCCTCATTCTCCGAAGTATAGGTGCTCTCATGATAAAGCACCGTAACCCCCTTTACCTTTTCTGCCAACCCCGGAACAAACCGGGTATCACTGCAATAAGCATAACTGCGGGGAGTAGCGGCAGGCATTACCAATCTGGCATTAGGTATTACATCCCCCTCCTTCGTTGTCCAGTCAGCTCCATTCTTGATGTTATTAATCTGGCTTACAGGAATCTCGTAATAATCTATCATATCACGACGGATATGAGGCAATGTCGGTTTCTCTCTGAAAATGTAACCACAACAAGGCACACGATGCTGCAGAGGAACGGTTTCTATGGTTACAGAATGATCTTCATATACAACTTGCGACTTCTCGGTATCTACAGGAACAAATTCGATTTGATATTCCATTCCCTGCATGAAGAAATCAATCTGACGCTTAAATAAATCTCCGTAACTTTCTGGCGCATACACCTTTAACTTAGCCGTCCTGCCCAGCATGCCTAAGGTAGAAAGAAGTCCCAGCAAGCCAAAGCAATGATCACCATGAAGATGCGAAATAAAGATAGCATTTATCTTAGCAAAGTGAACATGAGTGCGACGGAACTGCATCTGGGCACCCTCTCCACAATCCATCATAAAGCATTTGCCACGCATCTCAATAATCTGGGCCGAGGCACTATGCTGAAGGGTGGGCAAAGCACTGCCACACCCCAATATATGTACTTTAAATGGTTCCAAAACTAAATCATAATTTACAGGTTCAACATGATGACCTTACTCTTGGCGCTTGAAAACAAAGATACCCTGAGTATTCTCCAACATAAGACTGTCAGAACCTAATTTGTCAATGGCAAAAGTATCCTTATTCAGCAAAAGTTTACCATTGAGTATCTTCCAGCTAGTCCAAGGATTAGTTTCAGCCTTCACATTGTTCTTCACCTCTCCACCTTCCAAGATATCAAAATTCTTATCCAGAGAAGTCCATTTACCCAAGAGGGATGTCAGGTTGATAATCTTCTGGGCCATCATCTCTCCATCCTCAGCCTTATAACCGATAAGAGCAATACGGTCGCCAGCCAGCAATCCTCCCTGAACAACATCAGGATTCTCATCGTCAATAAACACCGAAAGGGTGTCACCATCATCAGAAATCAGCTCCAGGCTATGCATAGAGGTTCCCTCACCGCATACACCATAGATGGTAGAATCGTTCATTGCATCCTCTACCTCTACCGAATCTGCTGCACTGATAACAGGAACATTATTTTTGTTCTTACAACTATTGGCAGCGAAAAGCGCCACCAAAGCTATTGTTACATAAACTAATTTCTTCATAACACTTTAGTTTTTATTATTATATTGATGAGTCGATAAGATTATCTGATTCACCGTTATTTATCATCCTTTTTCTCCTGAAGTTTTGCTTCATCCCATAGTTTATCCATTTCTTCTAAGCTCATATCTTTCAAGTTTTTACCTTGCTTTAAGCTATGATCTTCTACGTAGTTGAAACGGCGGATAAACTTCTGGTTGGTTTTCTCCAGCGCATTATCCGGATTGAGTTTATAGAGACGTGCTGCATTGATTACAGAGAAGAGGAAATCGCCCAATTCCAGAGTAGAATTTTCCTTATCGCCTTTAGCCAGTTCCACCTTGAGTTCTTCCAGTTCCTCCTGTACCTTTTCCCACACATCTTCTTTTTCTTTCCAGTCAAAGCCTACATTTCTAGCCTTATCCTGAATGCGATAAGCCTTGATAAGAGACGGAAGAGAATTTGGGACACCGCTCAACACCCGCTCATTACCATCCTTCTCCTGCTGCTTGATCTGTTCCCAGGTTTTCTCAACAGAAGTAGCAGTTTTCGGCTTGCTGGCGCCAAGAGCCAAGGTTTCTTCCGAACTAGCAGTTCCAGCCTTCCCGGTTTCTGCTTCTTCAGACTCTCTATATACCACCTGTCCCTCATCGTTGATATACATATCAGGATTCGAAACCGTCCAATTTCCTTCCTCCTTCCAGTTGATGAAAGGATGGCGGAACATCAATTTATCTGCCTCCTGATTGCAAACATCACAGATATCGAACTCGCCGTCTTCTCTGCCGATGATGCTATAGAACATCACGTGCTCCAACACATCGCCCAACTCCTTCTTGATATCTTTGTAATCGCGCTTCATCAAGGCGTCACAAAGCTCGAAAGTCTCCTCGATCGTATTCGGACGAAGACTCTCGAATGTCTGCTTTTTATCCCATGGACACTGCAGGCGCAAACGGTCCTGCACATCCAGCAAGCGGCTGAACGCCGCCAGTTTTTCTTCTTTCGTATGTCCTTTTCCTGTATTACTAACCATCGTTTTGTGCAAAAATTAATAATTTTGATGCAAAGATAGTATTTTTCGCCCAAAAATTAGTATCTTTGCACCGTTTTTTAAAGAAAAAGAAAGAAAAAGAATAAAAATTAGATATAAACAATGGAATTAGCAAGTAAATACGATCCACAAGCAGTGGAAAGTAAATGGTATCAGTACTGGCTCGACAACAAACTTTTCAGCTCTAAGCCAGATGGTCGTGAACCTTATACAGTGGTTATCCCTCCACCAAACGTAACGGGTGTGCTCCACATGGGACACATGCTCAACAATACTATCCAGGATATTCTCGTTCGCCGTGCTCGCATGGAGGGCAAGAACGCATGTTGGGTACCAGGTACCGACCATGCCAGTATCGCTACCGAGGCAAAGGTTGTAAACCGCCTCGCTCAGCAGGGCATCAAGAAGACCGACCTTACCCGCGAGGAGTTCCTCAAGCACGCTTGGGACTGGACTCACGAGCATGGTGGCATCATCCTCAAGCAGCTCCGCAAACTCGGTGCCAGCTGCGATTGGGACCGCACAGCATTCACCATGGACGAGACCCGCTCTCGTGCGGTCATCCACGTATTCTGCGACCTTTACAAGAAGGGACTCATCTATCGTGGCGTGCGCATGGTTAACTGGGATCCTAAGGCTCAGACTGCGCTCTCTGACGAGGAGGTTATCTACAAGGACGAGCACTCTAAGCTCTACCACTTGAAGTATTATGTAGTAGAGCAGGACTGCCAGCAGGTGGATGAGGAGAACGTGATACACAAGGATGAGAAGGGATACTATGCAGTCGTAGCAACCACCCGTCCTGAGACCATCATGGGTGACTCTGCCATGTGTATCAACCCAGAGGATAAGAAGAATACCTGGCTGAAGGGTAAGCACGTGATCGTGCCTCTCGTAAACCGCGAGATTCCTGTCATTGAGGATACATACGTAGATATCGAGTTCGGTACTGGTTGCTTGAAGGTAACTCCAGCTCACGATATCAACGACCACGCCCTCGGTTTGAAGCACGGTTTGGAGACCATCGATATCTTCAACGACAACGGTACCATCAGCGAGGCAGCAGGTCTCTATGTAGGTATGGACCGCATGGACGTGCGCAAGCAGATTTCCATCGACCTTCAGAACGCCGGTCTGATGGAGAAGATTGAGGACTATAATAATAAGGTGGGCTTCTCTGAGCGTACCAATGTGCCTATCGAGCCAAAGCTCTCTACACAGTGGTTTCTCAAGATGCAGCACTTTGCCGACATCGCCCTTCCTCCAGTAATGGACGATGATATCGAGTTCTATCCTAAGAAGTACAAGAACACCTATCGCCACTGGTTGGAGAACATCAAGGACTGGTGTATCAGCCGTCAGCTCTGGTGGGGTCACCGCATCCCAGCCTACTACTTCGACAATGCCGGCAAGAAGGATTTCGTGGTAGCTGAGACTGCAGAGGAGGCTCTGAAACTCGCTCAGGAGAAGAATGCCAACATCAAGGCTGAGGATCTTGAGCAGGAGAGCGACTGCCTCGACACCTGGTTCTCTTCATGGTTGTGGCCTATCTCTCTGTTTGATGGTATCGAGCATCCTGACAATGAGGAGATCAACTACTACTACCCTACTTCCGACCTCGTAACTGGTCCGGATATCATCTTCTTCTGGGTAGCACGTATGATCATGGCTGGCTACGAGTATCGTGGCAAGATGCCATTCAAGCACGTATATTTCACAGGTATCGTTCGCGATAAGCTCGGCCGCAAGATGAGCAAGAGTCTCGGTAACTCACCAGACCCACTGGTTCTGATTGACAAGTTTGGTGCCGATGGTGTTCGTATGGGTATGATGCTCAGCGCTCCTGCCGGCAACGACATCCTCTTCGACGAGAGCCTCTGCGAGCAGGGACGTAACTTCAACAATAAGATCTGGAATGCCTTCCGCCTCGTGAAGGGTTGGGAGACTGCAGATATCGAGCAGCCTAAGAGTGCAGAAATCGCCGTGAAGTGGTTTGATGCCAAGCTCAAGGAGGTGAACGAGGAGATGCAGAAGCAGTTTAAGGACTACCGTATCTCTGAGGCATTGATGACTGTATATAAGCTGTTCTGGGATGAGTTCTCATCTTGGTACCTGGAGATGGTGAAGCCAGCTTACGGTCAGCCTATCGACCAGAAGAGCTACGATGCTACCCTCCGTTTCTTCGATGCCCTCCTGAAGATGTTGCATCCATTCATGCCATTCATCACCGAGGAGTTGTGGCAGCACATCTACGACCGCAAGGATGGCGAGAGCATCATGCGCGAGAAGCTGGAGATTCCTGCACCTACAGCTGAGGAGCAGAAGTTGGCAGCCGACATTGAGGCAGTAAAGCAGATCATCGCCGGTGTTCGTACCGTTCGCAACCAGAAGAACATTGCCCAGAAGGAGCAGTTGTCTCTCCAGGTAGTAGGCAAGAACGATTTCGAGGCTTACAACGACGTAACGCTGAAGATGGCGAACCTTGATAAGATTGAGGTCATCGCTGAGAAGAGTGCCGATGCATCAAGCTTCATGGTAGGTACCGACGAGTTTGCCGTACCATTGGGCGACCTCATCGACGTAGCTGCCGAGATTGAGAAGGCAGAGGCTCAGCTCAAGCACTTGGAAGGCTTCCTGATGGGCGTACGCAAGAAGCTCAGCAACGAGAACTTCGTAGCTCACGCACCTGAGAAGGTAGTAGCCCTGGAGCGCAAGAAGGAAAGCGACTCTGTTGAGAAGATTGCTGCCCTCAAGGCAACCATCGAGGAACTCAAGAAGAAATAATAGTATTATATTTAATGTTGAATGTTGAGTGTAGAATGTTGAATTAGTCAAGCTGATTCGTTAGCAAGATTGCAACTCAACATTCAACATTCAACATTCAACATTTTTAATTATGATCAAGAAGCTTTTCACCTTATTTATATGTACGCTATCTCTAGCAGCAACTTTCACCAGTTGTGGCGATGAAGCTATTGATGTAGAAAGCGTCAATAAGCAGACTATCTTCGTCTTCTATCCTTGGACGGGTGGAACCAACACTTCCGGTCTCACAAGTTTTTTGGAAAACAACGTTGACAGTATCTGCGAAGGTATCGTTGCCAAGAAAGGCTTGAATAATTCGCGTGTAATGGTCTTCATGAGCCAGAATTACAGGAAGAGCTATCTCATTGATCTTCAGTATGACGGCAACAAGAAAGCCGTCATCCGCGACACGTTGAAGACATACGATGAAGCTACATATACTACAGCAGAAGGATTTGCAGAGATTCTGAATGAGGTGAAACGCCGTGCTGAAGCCCTGAATTATTCGCTCATCATCGGAGCTCATGGCTGCGGATGGACCTATAGCAGCGATTGGGTTAACTATCCTTATATGGCTAGACCAAATACCGGTTTTGCCCAAAAAGGAAACACCAGCGACCCTACCGCTACCGGCAATTTCTGCGGAATACAGTATGGTCCCGATCCCAACAAACCTGTCACTCGTTTCTTCGGAAGCGTAAGTTTAGAAGAGAACGCTCTCGACGTTCCTACCCTAGCCGAAGGAATCAAACTCAGCGGCACCAAGATGCAATACATCCTATTCGATGCATGCTACATGGGCAATGTAGAGACTGCATACGAACTGAAAGACGTCACTAATTTCATGATCAGTTCAAGTAGCGAAATAATGGGAGCCGGCGTTCCATACAAAACCATATGGAGTTACCTCAACAGTTCAGCACCTAATTATTCAGGATTTGTCAATGGAGTTGTCAATTTCTACAAGAATAGTAGCAATCCATACTGCAACATGGCGACCATTGATTGCAGACAGATGGACAATCTAGCCCAAGTGATGAAGGAAATCAATAGCAAATATACCCTCTCTTCATCCGTTCCGCTAGATTCCATACAGTCTCTGGATGGTTTCTCTCCCAACCTCTTCTACGACATGAGTGTATACGTAGACAGTCTTGTACCGAGCGGCTCTCTGAAAGACAAATTTAATTCACAGATGAAACTCACAATCAAAGCAGCAGCTCATACCGAACAGGCTTGTGAAATGATAAGTAACCCTTACAGTGGTTCTATCTTTCAAGTAAAGAACTATTGCGGTCTTTCTATCTCCGACCCTAGCCAGCACAGCGTAGCTATCAAGGGCAGAGAGAAAACAGCATGGTGGAAGGCTACACACTAATAAGCAATTGAGAGTGAAAGAAACTCCTTATTGGCTTTTAAGAAAAATATTATATAAAAGAATACATGATGGAATATTTTATCATTGAGAATAACGGACAGCAAGCGGGTCCATTCAGCCAGGAACAACTCGTCCAGAAGGCTATCACACCCGAAACCCTTGTTTGGGCACAAGGTATGAAAGACTGGACACCTGCTTGGAAAATAGCAGAACTGAAGACTGTTCTTGAAACTGTAGAAGCAATCAAGGCTAATACAGCCAACAAAGAAAATGCAGAAGGAACATCAGCAGATGCAGCCGGCAACAACGGGACAGAAGCAGCAAACTTTCAGGCTGCAAACCAGCAGGGTTTCCAGCAGGCACAGCAGGAAGCTTACCAGCAAGGCTTTCAGCACGGCGCAGCAATGAACCAGGGCTACAGACAGGAACCGGAAAAGAAAAAATCGAGCAAGGCCCTCTGGAAAATCATCTTAGGGCTTATCGTACTTCTCTTCCTGGTTTTCGCAATAACCAATCCAGGACCTGATGCCCACAAAGAAAAGGTAAAGACTGAGGCAGCCAAGGCTATCGACAAGGCTACAGAAACCAGTGATAACAACTTCTTCACCCAAAGCATCCGTTCCATTGCCAAAATGATGGCAGGAAGCGCTATCGATGAAGTGATGAACCAGCTCTTCGAATACCACAACTATATCGTATGCTCTAAGGGAACCGTTGAGTTTAATGGCAAGCAGCACACCGTAAGCTTCGGAATCCTTGGCAGCGTTTACACGATGAATGCTGATGATATGGTGAAGGCGCTAGAAGGTGCCGACAATCTGCAGATAGAAGAAACCACCAGCTCATCAACCGAAGAATCCCCTTCGGTAAGCGATAATAACAGCGATGGTTCAGAAGAAGACGGACTGGGCGCTTCCGTTCAGAAGAAACTGGAAGACAAGGCAAACCAGGCCATGGATAAGGCTGCCGACAAGGTAAGCAAGAAAATAGAAGAAAAGATAAACCAAAAGTTAGATGAGGCTACCGATTCTTCTACCGTAGAAAAGATTCTCGACAAGATTCTGGAACTGATTTAGCATCAGAAATCCAAGGAAACATAAGAAATATGACACATTTCTCAATATGACAGCATGGCGGCTTGACGTATATCAAGCCGCCATTGCTGTTTAGTTGACGTGTATCAAAAAAAGCCCCTTTTTCATCATTTTGTCATGTCTTTGTGACAGATATTCAAGAAAAAGGCATTACCTTTGCACCAGAAAACAGTGAGATTGTAATAAGGATAATGTAAAACAGGAGACCTCACATGGAGGCTCCACAAAGAAAGAAAGGAAACAAATTATGATGATGACAGTAATGATTCTAGCAGTTGTGGCAGTTATGATTGCCAAGGCTGTAACTGTAAACAACAACATGGAGATGGGCAAGTAAAATTGACCATTATTCATGAACAAAAGGAAATGGCAGAAATGCCGAGTATTAATTTTTTAAAAAGGATAACGATTATGAAAACAATGTATGCAAACATCAAGAAGGTCTTGAAGGCTATTCTTGCAGATTACATGACCGCAATGGAAATGTATGGTGAGGCTTTGAACAGAAGCCGTGGTTGTGCTTGCGCATAAGGGTTCCAATCCCTTCATGCTGCGGCATTGACTAGATTGAAAGCAAAAAGTAATTACGTTTAAATAAAGAAAAAGCGTGTAAGTTACCATACTTACACGCTTTTTTTGTATCTTTGCAACCGATTAGTACTAATTTTAAAAAGAAGCAAAGATGAATTCACAAGATATTATTAGCAGACTGGAATCGAAAGGCATCCGACCAACCGCCAACCGTATACTCGTAATGAAGACCCTGATGGGCGAACAGAACCCGCAGAGTCTGAGCAATCTGGAACGAAAGATGGTTTCGATGGACAAGTCGAGCATCTTCCGTACCCTTACCCTCTTCCTGGAACATGATGTGGTGCATGCCTTCGAAGATGGGCGAGGCGTACTCTGCTACGAACTCTGCGAAGAAAAAGGAGCTTGCGATCATCACGACGGGCACATCCATTTCTACTGCGAATCTTGCCAGCGCTCCTTCTGTATGGAGGATATCCATATTCCAAGTTTCGAGTTGCCCGAAGGCTTTTACCCCCATTCCATTTCCTTCGTCATCAAAGGCGAATGCCCGGAATGCAGAAAGAAACACCAGTAAAGCGACAGATGCTTCAGCGTTAATATAGCATAAATATTTTTGAAATTCTATTGTTTTTCCGATATTATCATTACTTTTGCAAGCGATTATCACGGGGTGCTGAAAGATTCGGCTGAGATAATACCCATTGAACCTGATGCAGGTAATGCTGTCGCAGGGATATTTGATAGCGCTTTATTTTTCTCTTAAGGCTTTCATCTGGAAGTTCACCGTGTTGGTTACATATTATGATATCATCGCTCTACGGCGATAGAAACAGCGTAAACAAACGGATTATTCATCATATAAAACGAACAGAATATGAAAGTAACTATCAACAACAAAGAGACCGAGACACAGGCTAAAACCATCAGGGAGTTAGCTCAGGAACTCGATTTGCCAGCTACAGGAGTTGCAGTAGCTATCAGTAACGAAATGGTGCCTCGTGATGAATGGGAAAACACACTCATCGCAGAGGGAGCTGACATCGTTATCGTAAAAGCATTCTGTGGAGGATAACAGTCCCAGAATACTGCGGAAAAGAATCATCCAAAAGTACTTTTCCTACAGAAATGAAAACAAAAATAACAACTCTATAATAAAACAATGGAAAAATTAGTAATCGCAGGCAGAGAGTTTAACTCACGCCTCTTCTTGGGCACAGGAAAGTTTAACAACAATGCCCTCATGGCTGAAGCCATCAAAGCATCAGAAACAGAAATGGTTACTGTTGCTATGAAACGTATCGAACTCGAAGACAAGCAGGACGACCTGCTTACTCATATCGTACAGAGTCCTAGCATCCAGCTCCTCCCTAATACCAGTGGAGTGCGCAACGCTGAGGAGGCTGTCTTTGCTGCACAGATGGCTCGCGAGGCTTTCGGAACCAACTGGCTCAAGCTCGAAATCCACCCAGACCCTCGCTATCTTCTTCCAGACTCTATCGAGACGCTGAAGGCTACCGAGAAACTGGTAAAGCTCGGTTTCGTGGTATTGCCATATTGCCAGGCAGACCCTACCCTCTGCAAGCACCTCGAAGAGGCTGGTGCTGCTACCGTAATGCCACTTGCTGCACCTATCGGTACCAACAAGGGATTGAGAATGAAGGACTTCCTGCAGATTATCATCGAGCAGGCTACCGTTCCTGTTGTAGTAGATGCAGGTATCGGTGCACCTAGCCATGCTGCCGAAGCTATGGAGATGGGTGCCAGCGCTTGCTTGGTTAACACAGCTATCGCCGTTGCCGGTGACCCTGTAGAGATGGCTAAGGCATTCAAGGAAGCTGTAGTATGCGGTCGCCGTGCTTACGAGGCAGGTCTCGGAGCCATCAGCGATTGTGCTGAGGCAAGTTCTCCTCTCACCGCATTCCTCAACGACTAATTATAATATAGATAATACAAAGGCATGAAGGATGAAGGCAAAGAAGCAGAATGTTCTTTTTACCTTTTTACCCTTTTACCTTTTTACCTTTAAAAAAATATGCCAAACGATAAGAAAGCTTACGCCCAGAGAGAAAAGGCGTATATGCAGGGAAAACTCTTCCCACAGATCAAGGTTGGAATGACCAAGGTAAACCTCACTCCTACTGTTGTGAAGGATGAACGCGGCATTCCTCATACTGAGCCAAACGCTCCGGTTTACATCTACGATACCAGCGGTCCTTACAGCGACCCTAACTATCAGGTAGATTTGAAGAAAGGCTTGCCAAGAATGCGCGAGCAGTGGATTCTCGACCGCAACGATACCGAGCAGCTCAAGGAGGTTACCAGCGAGTATGGCAAGCAGCGCCTTGCTGACCATAGCCTCGACCACCTCCGCTTCGAGCACATCCAGTTGCCTCGCCGTGCACAGGCTGGCAAGCACATCACCCAGATGGCATACGCCAAGGCGGGCATCATCACTCCAGAGATGGAGTATGTGGCTATCCGCGAGAACATGAACTGCCAGGAGTTGGGCATCGATACCCATATCACCCCTGAGTATGTGCGTGATGAGATTGCACGCGGACGTGCCGTTCTTCCTGCCAACATCAACCACCCGGAGAGCGAACCGATGATCATCGGCCGCAACTTCCTCGTGAAGATCAATACCAACATCGGTAACTCTGCCACTACTTCTAGCATCGAGGAAGAGGTAGATAAGGCTGTATGGTCTTGCAAGTGGGGAGGCGATACTTTGATGGACCTCTCTACCGGCGACAACATCCACGAAACCCGTGAATGGATTGTGCGCAACTGTCCTGTACCAGTAGGAACCGTGCCTATCTACCAGGCTTTGGAGAAGGTAAACGGCAAGGTAGAGGATCTGAACTGGGAGGTATTCCGTGATACCCTCATCGAGCAGTGCGAGCAGGGTGTTGACTACTTCACCATCCATGCCGGCATCCGTCGCCACAACGTGCATCTCGCCGATAGCCGTCTCTGCGGTATCGTGAGCCGTGGCGGTAGTATCATGAGCAAGTGGTGTCTCTACCACGACCAGGAGAGTTTCCTCTATGAGCACTTCGACGATATCTGCGACATCGTGGCACAGTATGACGTAGCCCTCTCTTTGGGCGATGGTCTGCGCCCAGGCTGTATTGCCGATGCCAACGATGCAGCCCAGTTTGCCGAGTTGGATACCATGGGCGAGCTTGTTACCCGTGCCTGGGACAAGAACGTGCAGGCATTCATCGAGGGTCCTGGTCATGTGCCATTGCAGAAGATCAAGGAGAACATGGAGCGCCAGCTCGACCACTGTCACGAGGCACCATTCTACACCCTCGGCCCATTGGTTACCGATATCGCTCCAGGTTACGACCACATCACATCAGCCATCGGTGGCGCCCAGATAGCATGGCTCGGCACTGCCATGCTCTGCTATGTAACACCAAAGGAGCACCTCGCCTTGCCTAACAAGGAAGATGTGCGCACAGGTGTGGTAACCTATAAGATTGCCGCTCATGCAGCCGATTTGGCTAAGGGTCATCCAGGTGCAACCATCCGCGACAACGCCCTCTCCAAGGCCCGTTTCGAGTTCCGCTGGAGAGACCAGTTCCACCTCTCACTCGACCCAGAGCTCGCCTTGAAGTATTTCGAGGAGGCTGGTCATACAGATGGTGAGTACTGCACCATGTGTGGTCCAAACTTCTGCGCAGCCAAGTTGACACACGATTTGAGAAAGTTTAAAAAGTAAGAAAATGTTTTCAGACGAATTAAAGAATATCAGTTGGGAAGAGACCACGGAGCGCATTGCTCGAATGACCGATAACGATGTGCGCCGTGCCCTCGCCAAGGACCATTGCGATGTGAACGACTTCATGGCGCTGATTTCACCGGCAGCCGAGCCATACCTGGAGGTAATGGCACGCCTTTCCCGCAAATATACCGAGGAGCGCTTCGGCAAGACCATGTCGATGTTCATTCCTCTCTACATCACCAATTCATGCTCTAACTCCTGCGTGTATTGCGGTTTCCATCGTGAGAATCCGATGGCTCGTACCATCCTCACCCCAGAGCAGATTGAGAACGAGTACAAGGCTATCAAGCAGCTGGCTCCATTCGAGAACATCCTTCTCGTTACGGGCGAGAACCCAGCCAAGGCTGGCACTCCATATCTTGCCAAGGCAATCGATATCGCCAAGAAGTATTTCTCTAACGTGAAGATAGAGGTGATGCCGCTCTCTACAGAGGATTACAAGACCCTCGCCGACCACGGTATGAACGGCGTCATCTGTTTCCAGGAGACCTACAACCGCGAACATTACAATCTCTATCATCCACGTGGCATGAAGAGCAAGTTTGAGTGGCGCTGCGATGGTTTTGACCGCATGGGTATGGCAGGTGTCCATTCCATCGGTATGGGTGTGCTCATCGGCTTGGAGAAGGAATGGCGCACGGATGTTGTGATGATGGCTCATCACCTGCGCTACCTGCAGAAGCACTACTGGAAGACCAAGTACAGCGTGAACTTCCCTCGTATGCGCCCTGCACAGAACGAAGGTTTCCAGCCAAACTGCTTCATGACCGACAAGCAGTTGGCACAGGCTACTTTCGCCATGCGTATCTTCGACCACGATGTAGATATCTCCTACTCTACCCGTGAGCCAGCCTACATCCGTGACAACATGGCAACACTGGGTGTCACCACCATGTCGGCAGAATCAAAGGTAAATCCTGGTGGTTACCATACTTATCCTCAGGCGCTGGAGCAGTTCACCGTAAGCGATGAGCGTACCGCCAAGGTAATCAATGCGAGATTGAAGGAATTGGGCAGAGAGCCTGTCTGGAAGGATTGGGATGCCTCATTCGATTTCTTCGGAAATATCGCAAACGGATAAAGAAGATGTAATTAAACAGAATAAAAAAAGAGTGTATCATAAATTCATGACACACTCTTTTTTGTTAATATTCTCAGACTGACGCCCCAATAATAGATCATTTCAGATGGATGGTCTGTGTTTTCCCCGTGATATCAGTTACCACGGCGATCCCTCCATCACGAATCTCGACCTTCTCATATTTGGCATCAACTATCACCTTGCCTTTTAAGGTCATAATACCCCAATGTCTCGGAATCTGCTCAAAGGCGCAATAGGCACCAACAGGTTGCGCTATGCTGCGATAAAGGGGTGGCACGACAACTCTGCCATCCACTTTAATGCCCCATTTCTTTCCAGCCTGATATAATTCCACATGTCCTGCTACAGACTTTTCATGCAAAAGAATCATCTCGCTTGCTTCCTTTTTCTTCTCCTGTAACATCATCTCATCATAGTATTTCTTGCCAAGGCGAGGCATCACAAAATTCAAATCTTCATTTTCATTCTTTGGATTATTGCATCCTATATAAGTCTTCTTCAAATTTGAATCCACCAGGTAGTAGTCCTGCTTGCTGTCCATAACCACGATACAACCACAACGAAGAGTGGCACACTTCCAATACACATGTTCATAATCACCACGCAAGAAACATACTCGATTACTATCTATAGTAGCCTTCATCATCAAGCCATTGCCTCCTTCATAATAGTACCATTCCTGGCAACCGCTATCTACTAAATAATTATAACGATATATCAGGTAATCCCCAAAATTGAACAGGTCATATTTGGAAGGGCAATATGGCCAAGAGAAATGTTCGTAGGTGCGAGACATATAAACATCTCCATATTTGATGAACTCCCAACCTTCTAGCGTAACCACCTTTGGAACATCGTAAACATTGGGACCATCGTCAATAATAGCTCCAGACAACAGGTCATAATAGCAGACCTCCTTTCTGCGATGTCGGTAGAACAGGATGTTGCCATCCAACAGCTTCATGTCACGGTAATCGCCTGGCTCCAAGACTTGTTCTCCCTGCCGGTTCACGACCGTCATCTTTCCATCAGGCAGTTTGATGATGGCAAACTCCCCTCTACTGTCCACAAACTCACGATACTGTATCGTTTGGAGCAATTCTTCATGGCTCATCACCATCATCATTTCCGAGTCTGGATGAATCTGAATATCGTCTTGCTTCTCGTTCATCAGGAAAAACTCTCTATCCTTCGGAGTCTCCTTCTTCTTGCCAACTTTCAGTTTTCCCTCGAACATAGCATTCCAGTTCCATACTTGCGAAGGCAACCCGAACACCCGATATAGTCCCACATTATCTATAATTACGCAGTTCTTCTTTCCCTTAGCCACTCGCAATCCACGTCCCACCATTTGCAGATACTTGGCAAGTGACAATGTAGGTCGAGCCAACTGAACAAACTCCACATCCGGGCAGTCAAATCCCTCCGAGAATATATCCACATTCACCAATACTTGTATAGGAGCAGCCCCATCAGCAGCCCGCAAGCAAGTAGCCCCCAGTCCATCACCAGTTCGCAAGCAAGTATCAGCAAGTCTATCGCCAACTCCATCAGCAGCCCGCAAACAAGTAGCACCCAGGCGGTCCCATCCCGCACAATCTGGCGAGACCTTTGATGGTCCGCCAACCTTAG